>CAZDOJ010000007.1:0-3265 GCA_964507055.1 uncultured Gammaproteobacteria bacterium | reverse complement strand
CACCTGAAGATTCTCAGGTGAATTGTTATAGCTGTCATGGTCTTTGTGATGGACAATTTCCCCGTCCAATAACAAGCGGCCTATCTTAAACTCCGCGACAAGCCTGTGGATGTGAATATATCCAGTAGCCCAAGCGCGCGGGTGAGTCGGACAGAACACGCTCATATACTTTCCGCATTTAGAAATACGCCCCCAGTCTGCCTGATACTTCATGGATAGAGCATACCGCCTCTGGATAGAGCACGTCAATGGCCCCGGCAGGAGGATTCGAACCCCCATTTTCAGCATCCAATTACGATTAGCGATTTAGAAGATCGCCTCGGCTATGCCGGGTAACGCGGCTTTATCCAGTTAAATACCAGACCGTATTGGAGGTGAGGGCGGGGATCGAACCCGCTCATAGCCGTTTTGCAGACGGCGGCGTTCCCATTTCGCCACCTCACCGTATTGGCTGCGGACGAGTGATTCGAACACTCTTCACCCGGTTCAGAGCCGGGCTTACTCCCTGAGTATCCGCAAAATTGGTCGGAGTGGCAGGATTTGAACCCGCGACCTTCCCGCCCCAAACGGGAAGCTCTACCAGACTGAGCTACACTCCGGTAATAAAAGCCGTACCACTGGTCAGCCACGCGCTTCCCATCCTCTGTTCGACGCCTAGACGCCTGTTGGCCAAAGCCTTGTCCGCTGTGTGGTACGGCAACTTGGTGGTCACGGCAGGAGTCGAACCCGCACCTCCCAGATTCGTAGTCTGGCGCATTATCCAGTTGTGCTACGCGACCGTATTGGCAGAGCCTACGGGTGTCGATCCCGTCTTTCCTGATTGAGAATCAGGTGTCCTAGCCGATAGACGAAGGCTCCATATTGGCTGGCAAGGCAGGGATCGAACCTGCGACGGGATGGTTAACAGCCACCTGATCTACCGCTGATCTACTTGCCAAAATTGGTGGAGAACCCGGGTGTTGATCCCGGCCCGCGTTGCTTGCAAGGCATCGCTGCGCCCCGGCGCGTTCCCCGTATTGGTGCCTAGAGGTTGAATCGAACAACCGACGCCGGGCTTTTCAGACCCGCGCTCTACCACTGAGCTACCTAGGCATATACCCAGCAGCCTTAGCGACAAGAGCCCAAACTGATTGGCTCCGCTTGTGCTGCTTTATCTCGAACTCAACTTCTTCCTCGGCAACACCAAGGAGGGTTGAGCCATCAGTGTGACGCCTGATGTGATAATCGCTCTCCTCAGCAAGCTGGGACTGATTACCAATCACCATGCTGGCGATGGTTCTGGCTGTCCGATAATTGCCGCCGGGCCAAAGCTCTACTCTCACAACAAGCATAACACTCTCCCATTGAACTGGCGCGGGCACGGGGAGTCGAACCCCGGCTCCTAGTGTGGCACACTAGGCGACTGCCGTAATCATTTACCCGCGTATTGGTGGGCAGGGAGGGATTCGAACCCCCAGACCTAAGGCACCGATTTACAGTCGGCTCCGCTCACCAATGCGCGAACGCCTGCCCTTAACTGGTTGCGGGTGCCGGACTTGCACCGGCGTCTCATGGTTATGAGCCATGCAAGGAACTGCTCCTCCAACCCGCGATAACTGCGCCGAGCTTTGCATCTCATCGGCTTCGTTTGCGTACATCCGGCATAACGAGAAATTGGCGGAAAGCCGAGGTCTTGATCCCCAACCGATTGCTCGGTCCATTCCATTTCGAGCGGACGCCCGGCCCTGCCGGGTTGACTTTCCATAATGGCGGAAGGCTGAGAACACGATTCTCATAGGGTTGCCCCTACCATTCGCTTTCCAAGCGATGACGGGCCCTGCCCGCTTAACCTTCCATATTTGGCGGAGTGCTGAGGTATTGATCCCCATTCCCGAAGGAACGCACTGTTTTCAAGGCAGGCTCGGCCGCCCGGCCGATTAACACTCCGTATTGGTCGTCACCAGAGGATTCAAACCCCTACCTCCCGCCTTCGGAGGGCGGCGCTCTATTCAGTTAAGCTAGGTGACGTTATGGCAGGTCGGTAGGCCATTATACAAGAGTTCCAACCAGCCGAGGGCGTCCCTTGATGGCCGCGCCCACAAAGCTATTTCTTTGCCGCTCCCGGAAAGTATTTGGAGATGGTGGCCTTTGAGATCAGGCCGTCATCAGCCAAGACACCGCAGCCCTTAAGGGTCGCTCCATCGAGTGCCTGATAAAGCGCCGTCAGCAAGTTGTCCAAGTCAGGGCTGGCCGGGTTTACGAACAGCACAGAAAGATCGACTGGCTCCGAAATCGGGATTCCGATACCGGCGGCTAGGCAGGCCTTCTTGATTTCGTCCCGGTACTTCTGGATCGTTGCGACATGCATCCTGCGATGCGGGGCATCATGAATGTGAAGCTGGAGAAGGGGCGGGTGTTCAGTTGGAAAGTATTTGACCAGAACCCGCATCTCGCTCTCCTGTTGGTGGGCGTCCCGGGAGTTGAACCCGGCCGTCTACGGTTATCTGCCGCTCCGGGTTTATAAGGCCCAGCCGCACAACCAGTGCTGACGCCCTTATTGGTCAGGGTGGGTGGGCACGATCCACCGGCCTCCCGCTTCCGAAGCGGGCACTCTTCCTACTGAGCTACACCCTGTTTCTTTTTGCGTCGGCGCTCTCTCCGTATTTTATTCCATCGAGCGCCATGCCTCTCATAATAAAGAGAGAAGTTTACTCGGTAGTATTCTAGTTTATCCTTGTATTTCTTGTTCGGCTTGCTCGCAGCCCTGATGTTACATCTCAGGTGAGAGAAGGCGATGTTTTCGAGAGAGAAGAAGGCATCTCTTGGATTAGCCGCGTTTTCCCAAGCGGACTTATGTTCAATGGAAAAATGCTCGACAGATTCAATATCAAGCCCGCACCGATGACACCTACATGCGCCGCAGCGCATTGCCAGATCGAACATCAAGGATTTGCGTAATCGCGCAAATGCGGTGCCATAAGGCATCCCCAACATATTCTTATGGCGATCTGCGCGGTTTTCTCTTTTCATAAACTACACTGTATCAAATATGGCGACCCTAGGGGGTTTCGATCCCCCGTCATCCGGTTGACAACCGGGTGCTCTCCCATTGAGCTATAGGGCCGTATTGGTGAGCTATAGAACGGTATTGGTAGGCCACCGGAGATTCGAACTCCGACCTCAGGGATTAAGAGTCCCGCGCACTGCCGTTGATGCTAGTGGCCCAGATTAAAGAATGGCGAACCCGGGTGGTTACGATCCACTTGCGGCGGGATTAAAAGTCCCG
>CAZDOJ010000006.1:0-5888 GCA_964507055.1 uncultured Gammaproteobacteria bacterium | reverse complement strand
CGCCAGCGCGACGGGCGCTACCTCGAGGACGTGGCCATCAAGGGCAGTGGCGACGATACTGGCGACGACGACGCCCCGCACACGTTCCTTGAGCAGTATCGCTATTGGGACAGCGACGAGGACGGCGTTGTAGAGCCGTGGATCGTCACCGTCCACGAGAAGACCCAGGCCGTGGTGCGCATGACGGTCGGGTTTCGGCCTGAAGAGATCAAGGTCGATGAGATGCGCGGTCGCATCGTCTCGATTCCGCGCAAGAAATACTTCGTCAAGATCCCGTTCATTCCCGATCCCGAGGGCGGCTTCTATGACATCGGCTTTGGCAAGCTGCTCGAGCCCCTGTCGGACGTGATCGACACGACCATTAACCAGATGATGGACGCCGGCACGCTTCAGAACGCGGGCGGTGGCTTCATCTCGTCTGGCGTTGACCTCGGGCGCGGCAAGTCGACGATCACCTTCAGGCCGGGACAGTTCAAGACGGTGCAGACAGCGGCCTCAGATCTTCGCGCCGGCATTTACAACATGGAGCACCCGGGCCCGAGCAAGACGCTGTTCGAGCTGCTGTCGCTGATGATCGACGCCGGCAAGGACATCGCGGCGATTCAGGACATCCTCGTCGGTGACATGCCGCGCAACCAGACGGCCACGGCGACGATGGCCATGATCGAGCAGGGCCTCAAGGTCTTTACCGCGATCTACAAGCGCATTTTCCGGGCGCTGCGCCAGGAATACAAGCTGGTGTTCGAGATCAACAAGACCTCGCTCAACGTGCCCAAGTACGTGGCGCTGCTCGACGCTCCCGTTCAAGTCTCGGCCCAGGACTACATGGGCGAGCTGGACGTGATGCCGACTGCCGACCCGGCCACGCTGACCGACATGCAGCGCATGGCCAAGGCTCAGCTCGTCATGGAGGAGTTCAAGGCCGGCAACCCGCACATCAACGGGTTTGCCGCGACGAAGCGGGCGCTCGAGGCGGCGCGCGTCGATCAGATCGAGGAGCTGTTGGTCCCGCCGGCTCCGAATCCCCAGGCCATCGCGGCCGAGGAAGACGCCAAGGCCGGCATCGACCTCAAGAAAGCGCAGACGGTCAAGACCGTGGTCGAGGCCGAAGTCGCGCGGGCGCAGATCATGCAGCCGCTCGGCATGCCGATCCAAGTGGCGCAACCGCTGTTTGGTGGGCCTCAGATGGGCGGGCTAACGCCCGGTAGCCCTATGCCCCCTATGAACCCTATGGAAATGGGCGGCGCGCCACCGATGATGCCGGAAGGCGGTCCGATACCCATGGGGCCGGATGGACCGATGCCCATGGATGGCGGAATGCCGCCGCCTGAAGTGCTGGACCAGATCGCCGCAGAGATGGCCGCGACCGGTGACGCCATGCCCGGCGATGGGATGCCGTTTCCGCAGTGAAAATCGATCCCGAGTCCTTTGAAGAATGGATGGCCAACCCTCTCACCGAAGCGCTGATGCAGACGTGCGCGCGGTGGGAACAGCAGGCCAAAACGCTTTGGGTAAACGCCTCGTGGGGTGCCGGCCAGACAGACGCCGTCACGCTCGCCCGGCTGCGTGAGCAAGCCAGAACGCTCGAGCGGATTAGGAACATCTCGCCCGAGGAGATCGAGGAAGCAACCGAATGACCAAGACAGCAACGCTGAGAAAGGTGGACCCGAACCCGTCAGGGATCGAGCCCGTCGAATACAAGGTGCTGGTGCGGCCGAACACGGAAACCGGCCACATCGAGTTGAAGGGCGGTTACAAGCTCTACAAGCCCGACGAGACCAAGGAACGCGATCAGCACGCCACCATGGAGGGCATGCTCGTCCGCATGAGCCCGCTGGCCTTCACCTATGAGACCTGGCCGGCTGATGCGCGCAAGCCCGAGGTCGGTGATGCCGTGGTGTTCGCCCGCTATTCCGGGCTCAACATCAAGGGCAAGGACGGTATCGAATACCGCCTGATGAACGACAAGGACGTCGTGGCGGTGCGCACATGAGCGACGATCTCAACCAAGGCGTCGTCATCCCAGGCGAGACGACGCAGCCGGCCAATACCGGCGGCACCGTCGAGCGCACCACGACCGAGGCAACTGGCGGCGATCACGACGACGTTCAATCCCGTGCCCGTGCCATGGGCTGGGTGCCGAAAGAGCAGTTCCGGGGCCCGGCCGAGAACTGGCGCGATGCCGACGAGTTCGTGAGGCGCGGCGAGGAGGAGCTTCCGATCTTGCGGGAGCGCACCCGCGCCATGACCCGCGAAATCGAGAGCATGAAGCGCGACTTCGACAGCCGCATCACCATGCTGACCAAGACCAGCGCGGTGGCCTTGCAGCGGCAGCGGGAAGAACTCGAGGCCGCATACGACAACGCCATGAGGCAGGCAACGGCCAGTGGCGATGTGGAGCGCTTCGACCAGCTCACACGCGACAAGCGGCAGGCCATCTACAATCACGACCAGCGCGTCCGTGTCGCTATCGAAGGCGACAACGACCCGCGCCAGCAACAGCAGTATCAGGCGCCGCAGCAGCAGGGCCAACAGCGCCCGTTGCCGCCCGAGGTTCATGAGTGGATCGAGCGCAACCCGTGGTTCAACCGCGATGACGAGTTGCAGGCTGCTGCCGCCGCGTATTCGCGCAAGATCGAAAGGGAACGCCCGCACCTGACGCTGCACGAGAACCTTGCAGCGACCGAGCGCTACATCAAGGAACAGCGCTATGCGGACCGCTTCGGCGGCGCACAGCGCGGCGCACAGGTGGAAGGCGGAAGTCGCGTGTCGTCCGGCGATGGTCGGCGCATGGGCGCGTCTAGGCTCCCGCCCGAGGCCAAGCAGGCGGCCGAGCGCTTCATCAAGCAGGGCCTCTACAAGTCCATGGATGATTACGCGAAAGTCTATTTCGAGCAGGAAGGCGCTTGATCATGAATCAGATCGTCAACGACCGTCCCCACTCCAACCGGCAGCAGGCCGAGAGGCAACAGCGGCGCCGTCGTGAGGAGTTGGGCCAAGGCCGGCGCCGTAATCTCGGCCTGAGCATGGAGAAAGACCCGAACTTCACCTATCGATGGGTGAACGACGAGCCGGGCCGCATCCACGCTCTGACGGTCAACGACGATTGGGAAGTCGTTGCGGGTGACGGCAACCGTGAGGCCAAGGACAAAGCCCTTGGGACGGGTGTCGAGCGTATCGTGGACCGGCGTGGCCGCAAGGCGGTCCTTCTGAGGAAGCCAAAACACTACTACGTCGAGGACAAGGCCAAGGAACAGGCCCAGATCGACGAAACCGAGAAGTCCATCAAGCGCGGTGAATCACGGTCCCCGGAAGGTCTTTCCGGCCCGGCCGCGTATGTGCCTGCCGGCGGCATTTCGATCAATGCCGGTGGGCGAACCTAATCCTCAAAAGGACTGACAATGGCAAACTCTGACACTCCGTTCGGGCTCAAGCCCGTTCGGTACATGAGCGGGGCGCCTTACAACGGGGCTGTCAACGCTTACTCGACGGCGGCAGGTGACGCGACGGCGATCTTCGTCGGCGATCCCGTCATCATCTCCGGCACTGCGCAGACCATCGAAGGCGTGATCTACCAGGACGTGGACCAGGCGGCGACCGGCGACGTGATCGTCGGCGTGGTCGTGTCCGTCGATCCTGTGCTCGGTACGGGCGCCGGCGGTCGTGACTCGGCCGTTCATCGCCTCGCTTCGACGCAGCGCATCGTCTACGTCGCCGACGACCCGAACCTCCTGTTCGAGATTCAGGAAGTCTCGGGCGGCACGGCGCTCACGGCGGCGGCGATCGGCCTCAATGCCGACTTTGTGGTTGCGGCGGGCAACGCCACGACCGGCAAGAGCGGCGTCGAGTTGAACAACGCCACCGAGGCCACGACCAACACGCTCGACCTTCAGATCGTCGGTTTCCAGAACCGCATCGACAACGAGGTCGGCGAGCACGCCAAGTGGCTCGTTCGCATCAATCGTCATCAGCGCGCCAATCAGGTCGCGGGCATCTAAGAGGAGCACCCTGATATGGCAGGCGTCATCACCACCGGCAACCATCCTAAAGCGCTGTGGCCGGGCATGCGCGCGTTCTGGGGCCGGCAGTATTCCGAGCACCCGCAAGAGTGGTCGCAGATCTTCGACACCGAATCGAGCGAGAAGGCTTATGAGGAGGATGCCGAGGTCACGGGCTTCGGCCTGGCTCCGATCAAGACCCAGGGCGGCGCGGTCTCCTACGATACCGAAACGCAGGGTCAGACCAAGCGCTACACTCACGTTACCTATGCGCTCGGCTACATCGTGACCCGCGACGAGATGGACGACAACCTCTATGAGGTCGTCTCCAAGCGCCGCATCAAGGCCCTGGCCTTCTCGATCCGTCAAACTGAGGAGATCGTCGGCGCCAACGTCCTCAATCGCGCGTTCAACTCGTCCTACACGGGCGGCGATTCCAAGGAGCTGTGCGCCACCGATCACCCGACCGTGGACGGAACGCAGTCGAACGAGCTGTCGACGGCGGCGGACCTGAGCGAGGCCAGCCTCGAAGATCTGATCATCCAGATCATGGAGGCCAAGAACTCGCGCGGCCTGCGCATCTCGCTGATGCCGAAGAAGCTGATCGTTCCGCCGGCTCTCGCCTTCGATGCCGAGCGGATCATCAACTCGTCGCTTCAGTCGGGCACCGCCAACAACGACCTCAATGCGGTGAAGTCGATGGGCCTCATCAAGGGCGGCGCAGTGGTCAACCACTACCTCACCGACTCCGACGCTTGGTTCTTGCAGACCAATGCGCCGAACGGCCTGACGCGGTTCAATCGCCGCGCGACCGAGTTCCGCCAGGACAACGATTTCGACACCGAGAACGCCAAGGCGAAGTCGTCCGTGCGCTTCTCTGTCGGCTGGACGGACTGGCGCGGCATGTTCGGCACGCCCGGCGCGTAAGCGCTTCACCCCTGAGAGCGGCCCTCACGGGCCGTTCTTCTCAGAACGCTCTCAGAAAGGCTCAACGCTATGCCAGCTCCCGTTCGCTATCCCTCCGGTGTCACCAATCGCGCGGCTGATCATGTTCTCGCCTCGCTGCCGGTGCCGGACCCGACCAAGCACATCGTTTTCCACGAGGACTTTCTCAAGGCAACCATCGCCGCTTCCGGCGTCACCGGCTGGCATGCCGACGCCACAGGCACGGCTGTTGCGCTTGCCGTGACCGATGCCAACGGCGGCGTTGCCACGACCGAGACGGGTTCGAGCGCCAACGACTCGTCGAACTACCAGTGGGGAACCAACACAACGGTCCACGAGCCGTTCAAGCTGCAAGCCGGTAAGAAATGCTGGATGCGCGTGCGGATGAAGACCGAGGACGCCGACAAGGACGCCTTTCACGTCGGCATGCACATCGCGGCGGATGACGCTACGGCCACAGAGCCGAGTGATCAGTTCATGTTCCGGGGCGCGCTCGCGACTCCTGACACGCTGCAATTCGTCGCCGGCAAGACGGCTTCAACCGAGGTGTCCATTGCTCTCGGCACGATGGCCGATGACACCTGGGTCATCCTGACGGCCTATTACGACGGCGCGAACAAGGTCTATGCCTGGCGCGAGTCGGCGGACGGCACGATCACGGCCTCGGGCTCGGCCAGCGTCACGTCATCGACGGCCGGCGACCTGCTGCCGGACACCGAAATGACGGTCGGCTTCGGCATCGAGTGCACGGATACCGGCGCGGACATCCTTTCGCTGGATTACATCACGATCATCGCGGAGCGCTGATCATGGCTGATGCCGTAGCCTCTCAGACGCTCGTCGATGGCAAGAAAAACGTGGTGATGAAGTTCACCAACATTTCTGACGGCACCGGCGAGTCGGCTGTTCTCAAGGTGGACGTTTCGGCGCTCTCCGGGGCGCCGA
>CAZDOJ010000005.1:0-6795 GCA_964507055.1 uncultured Gammaproteobacteria bacterium | reverse complement strand
AAAAGGGATTTCGTCCCCACCCATATCAGGTGACTTCGGCTTGCCGAATGAATTGGCCCACGCATAGCGTAGACGGTTTACCAGTTCTAGCAATTCGCCAGCACTCACATTTTTTGGATCGACGGCGGCGTTACCAAGTGTCGCATTGATTGCGCCGCATACAAAAATCTGCTCGCTCTTCTTGTCATCAGTAACGCCATAGCGGGCCTGCTGAGACGGCCCGGCGCTAGGGGCCGGGGCTTGCGGTTGATTCTTAGCTGGGGAGATTTGCTCGATGACAAGGTAGGTCTTCCCCTGAAAGTGGTCTTCCTTGTATTCGATGTCGTAGGCTCCTCCGGGCTGGACCTTATTGAGGATGGGCGGCATAGCGCCGTACAGAACTTCGTCTGGCGTTACGATAGTCCCGCGCTTCTTGCCTGCCTTGGGAGGGAAAACCTTGGCGGCAATGATAGTTGCATTCGGCATCAGAGTCCTCTTTCTTCGTCAACAACGACACCCTGCGGGTATCTACGGTGCAGCTTGTGGAAGGCCCGGGCGGATTTTATGACCGCCTCTTCGATGGGGCCAGTCATCCCTAGTTCGGTAACGGCTTTGACACAATCAAGGACCAGTAGAGTTTTTTGTGTCCGTAGACCCAAGGCTCTGCCAAATCCGCCGCCTACTTTAACCCTCGTCTCTCTTTCGGCGAGGGCGGCCTCTCTTGCGGCTCGCTGGAAGTCTTTGAAGGAGTCGTCGGCCGCCACCACAGCAGCCTTAACGTCAACGCCAAGCTCTCCACTGTCAGCTGATCCAATAGCTTCACGTTCAAGGCGCTCGGCCTCTCGTGCGATTCGTTCAGCTTCCGCAGCGCGCTTCTGAGCCTCTTGAGCGGCTTCCTCTCGTTTTTTCTCTTCTGATCGGATGAAAGCGGCCAGTCGGTTCCCGAGTTCTCGACCCACAACCTCCATAAGTTCTCGCGGGCCGCGATAGGTTTCGTTGATCTTTTTGACCTGCTCGTTGAGCGGCCTGACCTTGCCATCCCTTTCGTCCTCCATGTCCTTCACGCATAGGCGAGCGCGATCCAGCAGAAGCTTGGCTTCACGAGCCGCCTCTTCGGACTGGATGACAGGATTTTCCTTCATCCATTCATTGAGATCAGAGGCCGTATCATTGATGGCCTCGATCATCCCCGGAGGATTGTTGCCCCCGATCTCAAGTCGTTGGGTCATCGAAATATCCGATGAAGAAGCCAAGTGCGACAACAGCATCCAGAGTGGCCACAAGAAGGCATACTATGCTTATCAGCCCGTTGGTGGCCAAGCCGTATCCCAGAAGATACAAACACCATATCGCGAAGATGGCTCCCCAAAGTATATTCATTACTTCTTTCCCGGCTCGATCTGCTTTTTGATCCATTGCTGGAGCGCCTTGGTAGCGTCGCTTGCGATTCCCTGCACGGTTTCGCTCTTCACAATTTTCTCTCCAACTTCGCTGGCCGCGATAGCGTACATGGTGTTCTTGGAAGGGATAAGACAAATAATCACCCCGGCGAAAATCCACAGCGGCAGAGCCCACCGTAAGAACCGAGGACTTTCCTCTCGTTCGCATATTTGAAATGCTGTTACAAAGACCATCGTAACAAGGGTCCCCAACATACATACAGTGCCGAAAACCCCAAGAGCACTCAGAACGTCTGCCGCATATAGAAACCAAGATACCGAGTTCATCGCTTTCTCCCGTTGTTAGTCAATCATCGGACGCCACTGGTCGTAATGATGCTCCATAGCGACATCGACTCGTTTCCAGTTGGCTTGAACGCGATGAGCCGAAGCGTGGTGGTTGTAGATTTTCAACAGAGCGCGAGCCATACGCGGACCAGTCTCTCGCGCGTGGTTGAGCTGACCCGCCCCGTATTCCGCCATTGCCGCCGCATGAAGGACGTTCGGCGGGTTCTCCCGCAAAATCTGGCGCAGCCGTCCTTCATGAATATTTGGGCAAGCCAGCATCATCGCGCCGAGAGCGATATACTGGATGCCAGTCGGCTTGTATGTCTCCCATCCAGCCTTCTTGATGAAGCCGACGCGGGCCAGATTCCCCATAGCGAGGAGCGCCCCCGCCGTCTGGACACTGATGCCGTTCTTGCCGATGCCACCGATGGTGAGGCCGCCCTTTTGGGCTTCCGCGTTCATAAGAATGGCTTCGGGGTCATTTGAAATCAGCCGTGCCCGGAACTTCTGGGAAGGCGTGACTTTCGCCACTTCGTCAGGGTTAAGGCGGAGGAACCAATCGGCCTCCTGCTCGACCGTCTGGACGTGGTGGTGGACAACGCAAGTCACCGGCTCGTCGTCTCCGACGCGCTCCATCACCAGTTTGCGCCCCGCACCGTCGAGCACCCAAATGCTGCCATCCTTGCGGCGCACCACATGAAAGACGCCAAGCAGTCGGCGGTCATACTTTTCGCCGATCAGCCTGATCTTCGTCCTGCGGCGCTTCGGGTCCCGCTGATAAGCGAAATCAACGTTCATTTCCGAGGGGCGAATCTGCTCAAGCGTCGTGTCGCGCCCCGGAACAAGCTTTGGCTCTCGTGCCATCGTTCGTCGTCTCCCGTTATATGATTCTCTCTTCTTCACTTCCTCGAAGAGGAAGGAAGTGAAGAAGAGAGGCTGCTGCCTCAATAAACGTTTTAATGAGTGTGGTTTTCAAGAAGCTTCTCGGCCACAGATTCCATATGAGCCGCCGTCTCCCTTAAAGAAACCGCGCAGTTGCATAGCCGCTGGTACTCAAGCGTTTCGGCGGAAACAAAGCCACCATCATTAGCGACTTCCTCAAGTTTGGTCAGGTAGCCGGAGATAGAGTTCAGATGAAAAGCGGCATTCTGGACCACGGCATTCGCCATGGTGACAAGATGCTCAATCCGATCTGCGTTTGACATCGACTCTCCCGTTTCCGAATGGTTCTAGCCCAAGATGGGGCATCATGTCAAGCGGCTTGACAGACCCAAATTGGGGTATATTGTCGCCGCCATGAAACTCGACAGATATTTGCGTGATGCCAACATCACGTCTCATGAATTTGCCAAGCGCCTGAAGGGCGCTTCAGTTCATGCCGTCCGCAAGTGGAGGCAGGGGACCAGAATCCCCCGCGCACCCATGGTCGCCAAGATCGACAGGGTGACAAGGGGCTATGTCAAAGCGGGAGATTGGTACTGACATGCAGCCGTGGTGGCCCCGGACTTGGTTTGACGAGGACATTAGAACCCTGCGTGAGCTTTGGGCGGCGGGGGATACGACGCGCAAGATAGCCGAAGTCATATCCTCACGGACTGGCCGCAATTTCACGCGCAATGCGGTTATTGGGCAGGTCCACAGGCTTGGCCTGCCGCCTCGCACAAAGAACGGCCGCAAGGCACCGAATGGTGCGGTAAGGACCCCGAAGAGAGCGGCCAAAAAGCCTGAAATTCCGGCCGCCGCGCCAGAGGCCCCGGTAGCTGAGGCTGTTCCACTCAAGATTCCATTCATGAGGCTCTCTGCCAAGCATTGCCGGGCTGTACTCGACGAAAGTGGGCAAGACGGCCTTGCGGTATTCTGCGGACTCCCCAAGGTAGAAGGGCAGGCTTATTGCCAGCGCCATGCTTCCATCTACCACGCGCCGCGAAGGACCCGTTGATGTCAGCCGAAGAGATGATCCGCCGCGCCAAGGAAATACGAGAGCGGCTCCGCAACCCGCCTAATGCTGTGCCAGATAAAGTGGCCACAGAAGGCCAGAGAAGGCTGCCAGTCGCTCTATCTACCCCGCCCCCTATCAAGGGCCACCCCACGACCGTTTCTGGCATCCTAGGGGCTGTCTCGCGGCACTACGGCATAGGGGAGAAGGACCTCTTGGGCCGCTCCCGCCGCTGGGAGATTAGCCATCCTCGGCAGGTCGCCATCTATCTCATGAGCAACCAGCTTGCCCTGACGCCAACAGAAGTCGGCAAGGTGTTCGGATTCGACCGCTCAAGCTGTGCGTATGCGAGGGATAAAGTTGCTGCGGATTTGAATAAATTTCCCGTAAACAACATCCTGACTCTTCTTACGGAAGGGGTGCCGTGTGGCAAGCCTTCAGATTGATCTTCCATTTCCTATTTCCGTCAACGCGATTTGGCGCGGGAACAGTAAACACTCAGTCTACCGAATCCCGAAATACATAAAATGGCTGAAAGAAGCCGAGTCACAATGGCTTCTTCAGCGGCCATCTAAGTCACCCAAAAGAATAGAAGGGCGCTATACATTGGACATTACTTTGTGCCGTCCAGATAAGCGCAGGCGTGACCTTGGTAACTACGAAAAGGTCATCAGCGATTTCTTGCATCTCGTCGGGATTATTGACGACGACAATCTGAGCGAAAAAATCACGCTTCAGTGGGGCACCGCCGAGGTAGCACCCCTAGGGGCTCGCGTCACCGTGACCCACTATTAGTAGTGGCTTTACAAAGCGACGGCGGCGGCCCATAAAAAGGTTGCCCGCCTCACGACGCAAACCGTGGGCGGGCTGATCGGAAGGCTTCAAGGCTGGAATCCGATCTTGATTAAGGCCAGTTCTAATATCGAACCCCGCCTCAGTCAACCTCTCCATCCAGCCATCTCGGGATAACCCCTTGATAAGCCGCGAAAGGCCGCCAGAAGGCTGTAGGCGCTCGGTATGCCTATGGCTCTCCCAAGCAGGGCGGAAGCGCAGGGTGTGAGGGCTTGCCCTTCTTCGGATGCGCTCTTGGGGATAATGCCGAGTAAGGCCGTCGTTCCGTCCCGGCTCCGTCGGACAGAATAGGCCGACTCTCCCGTGCCTTCCCATGGTTTTCTATGGGGGGTAAGGGGGGTGTTGGCCGCCGAAGCCATCCCTCACCATCGGACAGGGACTAAGAACTAAGAGTTCAATTCTGGAGATTCCAATGAAACAGGTGAGCGAGGAAGAACTGAAATATGCCTTCGAAGGCAATGTGATCCGGCTGACGGAATATGGCTTGAAGCGATGGCGGATTGCCTATCCCATGATCGAGGATTTGATTCCTGAACTCCAGAAGGCTGACGACTATTACACCCAGAACCCATTGCCTGACGGTAAATGGTTTTTCCCGGTGTCGTGCTGGCTGGCCAGAGCCAATGAAAATCTTCGTCGGAAACGAGAGCCCCGGCGTGGGGTTCATATCCCCGGCGGGGGGTGGGCCTGATGGACCGGCTTGGCGAACTGAAGAAACTTGGGGTTCCAACCGACAGGCTCCGGCTTGGCGTCAATCATACAACATGCCCACAGTGTTCCAGTAAGCGGAAGAAGAAGCGGGATCGCTGCCTGACAGTGACCGTAGAGCGCGATGGATTCGTTGTGTTTTGCCACCATTGCGGGTGGAAGAAGGGAATGGGAGATGGACGTAAATCCAAAGGTGGTGAACTGGTTCGAAAGCCGGGGGATCGACGTGGAGACGGTCTTAAATATGGGGATATGCTCCGGGCAGCATCACCAAACTGGAGATAGCTTCGAGGTCCGGCCTCACGCTGAGGGGAATGTTATTGTTTTCCCATTCTCCCGGAAGGGCACCGTTCTCAACGAGAAATACCGGGCAGCTGGCAAAAAATTCTACCAGAAGCCCGGCGGCAAGAAGCTGTTCTGGAACGCCGATATTCTGGATGACCCGGCCCTCCATGAGGGGAGGGCCGCTCTTGTCATCACTGAGGGCGAAATGGACGCTCTCTCGGTGATCCAGTCCGGCAACCCGTTTGTGGTGTCGGTGCCTGACGGCGCGCCGCCGCCGAGGCATGACGACGACTTCGACTCGCTTGAAGTCGCCCATGACGACAAATACCGCTTCATCCTCAATGATTGGGACTCACTCAAGAAGATAAAGCGAATCGTCATTGCCGTGGATGATGATGCTCCGGGCCGTCAGCTTGGGGAGGAATTGGTGCGCCGACTTGGGCGAGCCCGTTGCTCATTCATCACCTATCCAGAGGGATGTAAGGACCTGAACGAGGTCCTTATGCAGCACGGTTCGGCGGCGGTAGTGGATACTATCGTCAGGGCGAAACCCTATCCAGTGAGCGGCGTTTACTCAATCAGCCAGCTACCGCCAGAGCCTGAACTGAGGCCAGTATCAACTGGTTGGGCGAGGCTGGACCCATTTTTCAAACCGTTTTATCCCTCTCTGCTTGTCGTTACTGGTTTCGCCGGTAGCGGGAAAAGCTCGATGACAACCCAGCTTGTTGCGCAGCTTTCCCTCCGGCACGGCTGGCCAGCGGCTATTGCCTCATTCGAAATGAGGATTCAGCCGTTTATCACCGATGTTCTGGTAAACACTTACATGCAAACCTATGGCCTGCGTGGAGGAACAAAGGAAAAGGCGCAAGACTGGCTGGAGTCCAACTTCGTCTTTATCGCTCCAGAGCCGTCCGAAGAGGACGATTCCTTCGATATTGACTGGCTGATCGAGCGGGCGACGATTGCCGTCATCCGGCATGGCATCCGCGTTCTGGTGATTGACCCATGGAATGAGGTCGAACACGCCATGCGTCGTGGCGAGATGCTGACCGAATATACAGGTCGCGCTATTCGCGCTCTCAAGCGATTTGGTAGGGAATTTGAGGTCATGGTGGTAATCGTAGCCCACCCGACGAAATACGCAGCCAATAAGGCTCCTGCCGAGGTCACGCTATACGACATCAGCGACTCTTCCCACTTCGCCAACAAGGCTGACTTCGGGCTTGTGGTGGCGCGCTGTGGAGGAACTGAAGATTGCGTCTCGGAGGTCTTTGTCAGGAAGGTCCGTTACCAACCCGATACCGGACG
>CAZDOJ010000004.1:0-26503 GCA_964507055.1 uncultured Gammaproteobacteria bacterium | reverse complement strand
TCCCAAGGGTCCGGCTGTTCGCCGGTTAAAGTGGTACGCGAGCTGGGTTCAGAACGGCGTGAGCCAGTTCGGTCTCTATCCTGTATACCCGTTTGAAATTTGAGGAAGTTTGTCCCTAGTACGAGAGGACTGGGATGAGGGAATCCCTGGTGTGCCGGTTGTTTCACGAAAGTGAGCACTGCCGGATAGCTAGATTCCCATCGGATAACCGCTGAAAGCATCTAAGTGGGAAACCGTTTCCGAGATAAGATTTCGATGGATCGCAAGATCTGAAAGACCCCTGGAAGACTACCAGGTTGATAGGAGGGCAGTAGAAGCGCAGTAATGTGTTAAGCTTACCCTTACTAATGGTTGACAGTAAATTATTTTTTAAGACATAGTTTTTCTCTTCACTCTTTGAGGAGCTTCGAAAGGAGCAGCTCAGAACTTTAATAACAAAAATTTTCTGGTGATTGAAGCATTATGGCACCACCTCTTCCCATTCCGAACAGAGAAGTGAAACGTAATAGCGCTCACGATACTACCTTCGGTGGGAAAATAGGTCGTCGCCAGAATATTTTTGTTATTAAAGCAATATCCAAACAAACCGCCAGTAAGGGCGGTTTTTTGGTGGGAAAGTTCATCTATAATTGATACATTTAGTACATGCCGCGAAAAGAAAGTGAGCCTCTACAAACCAAAGATTGGAATATCCCAATGCCATTTAATAAACATGAAAGAAAAGTCTTAGGACAACGTCTCAATCCTGATATCTTTTCCCCTCCAAAAGTAATTGAACTATACACTCGAGTGAAGCGAAAAATACTCTACAAAAGAGGGAAAATTCGTGCCTACAAGATATATGTAAGCTTCATGTTGTATCTATTGGGAAGTTAATACTATTCGATCGTTACTGTATCGCTAGCGACATTGTGATGTTCAAGAAGCGGTTCTTTTTAAGTGAATGGGTAAAAAGGATTTATCTAAGTCGGAATGACATTGAACTTGCGTACGCTCGTTGTAATTGTGATTCTGCATCTCTCTTTTGTGCTCGAGTATCATTAATTGCTTTTCGACAATCTGATTGTAATGTGAAGAATTGCTTTCGTACCTGTGCGATCGCACGTCGGACATTTGTTTTTTGATCTTCGATTCGATCTCGTTGTGCAATAAGATCACGTCGTCGGTTTTGGCCTTCTGGAGTTGAAGAATCGACATTTCTCAATTGTTCATTAATAGATTGGCGTTGTGCATCAAGTCTATCTACTTGTGCTTCTAATCCATTCAAAGAACCTCGCAATGTTTGGGCATTCATAGAACATGTACGCATTTGTACATACATATGCTGTTGGAGACGATTGATTCTATCTGTAAGAGCTGCGATATCTGCAGTTGTTGCTACTTTTGTGTCTTTATTTGCATTATTGTCTTCGGTAGGAGCATCTTCTGGTTGCTGTAATGGTGCTTCAAAGTTCTCCCAATCTTCAGATGCAGGGGATTCATTTGGTGTCACTGTAGAGTCAGCCTTTGTAGCCTGCTGTTGTTGCTTTATTGCTTTATTTGAAGCAAAGTAAAGACCGCCACTTACGAGAAGTGCTGCCGTCAATGTTATTATCCCAGTTATTTTTAAAAATGTCATAGTCTTGTAGTTATTTATTTTTACGCCTATTTATATTCAAATAGGAAAATAAACTATGTCCTATATTATACACATGATCTTTCATTTGTCAAGAGGGAGGTTGTAATAAAAGGGTATGAGTACATATTTCCTACGTATGAGGAAAGTTTTAATAAGAATGTTTGGATAATGAATACATTTAGTCAACTCGATGTATAAATTTATAAATGATAGAAAATTTGAGAAACGTATCATAGGGAATATTTTTACTCTGAAAGATTGTTCAATATATTTTCAATTATTGTAGAAATACTATTCTTCTAAGAATCGTAAAAATATAGAAGTAAGCCTTGCGACAATTCTCAGTTGATGCTATACTTGCACTATCTTTGTAAGAAAGGTAATTTATGAATGTCAAAAACTTCACACACTAGTCCCTCAAACGCTCAAAGTGCGATGGCCAAATTAATGGCTGCACATCAGAATAAAGTCGTAACTTTGAAAAAAGGCGAAACAGTTAAGGCCAAGCTAACTAAATTAACTTCGAGTGAAATTCTTGTCGATGCTGGTGCAAAGACTGAAGCACATGTCCTTGAACGTGATAAGCGGATCATCAATACAATTCTCTCTACCTTTAAGGTTGGAGATACTGTAGAGGTAAACGTCCTCAACCCTGAATCTGAAAGTGGTCAGCCAATCGTATCTTTGCGAAGATATCTCGGTGACATGGCTTGGGGTAAATTGGAAGAGCTTCAAAAGAAATCTGAAAAAGTTGAAGTTACTGTAAAGGATACAACTAAGGCTGGATATTTGGTAGATACTGCATTTGGTATCTCAGGTTTTCTTCCACAGTCTCATATCTCTCACTCATCAGAAGGAATTGCACCAGGACAACAATTACAGGTAACAGTACTTGAACTCAATCGAAAAGATAATAAGGCTATATTCTCTCAGAAAAAATCTCTCAGTGCTGAAGACTTTGGAAAACTTGTTAAACAATTCAAAGTTGGAGAGAAAGTCAGTGTAACGATTACGAACGTAACTCCATTTGGTATCTTTGTGGCATTGCCAGTACCTAAGGCTGAGTCTGATGGTAATGATCTTGAAGGATTTATCCATATTTCTGAAACCTCATGGGATAAAGTTGCTGACATAACTGGTACATACTCAGCTGGAGAGAAACTTGAAGCTGTACTTACACGGTTTGATGCTGAGACTCGAAGAGTTAGTCTTTCAATTAAACGACTTACAGCTGATCCATTTGAAGAACTTATGGAAACCTATCCTGTAGAGAAAAAGGTTGCAGGTGAAGTTGTTCGGCTTGAAGATGGCGATGTTGTACTGACAATCAATGGCGATGAAGCGGTTGAAGGTGTTATTAAGAAGGATAAAATTCCCCCAACAACATCCTATACAATTGGACAAAAAGTTAACTTAACAATCTCAGACTACGATAAGAGAAAACACCGCATCATTGTGGCTCCGATTCTGCTCGAAAAGCCAATGGGATACCGATAAAGTACATCGCGTACAGACAGTACCATTTGATACCCGCTTCAACTCAGTTCTGCCTAAGAGTATAATGAAGATATGAAGAAAACAGTTACTAATTTTGTCTGTCAGGAATGCGGATATGATACACCTCAATGGTATGGGAAATGTCCCGAATGCGGCATGTGGAACACCCTGAAAGAGGTGCGTTTCTCAAGAGAAAAAGGTCAAACAACTTCTATCAATTCAGCTCCCAGAACCGAAATAAAACCACAAAAACTTAATGATATTGTTTATCAGGAAAAGTCTAGGATACAAACCAAATATCAGGAATTGAATACTGTTTTGGGAGGGGGAATTGTCCGCGGTTCTGTCAGTCTTATTGCCGGTGATCCGGGTGTTGGGAAGTCCACATTGCTTTTACAATTAGCATTAAGTTTGTCTCGTGGAAAAGATGCTCAAAAAGTCCTGTATATTAGTGGGGAAGAATCAGTTGAGCAGGTTAAAATGCGAGCTGTTCGTATTGCTTCGCATCTTGAAGGCACAAAAGAAAAGGTCAAAAATAAGGCTGAAGAGGATAATTTATTCCTGCTTGCTTTGACTGATGCTGATCTTATCGTTGAGCAGATTGAAGCGATGAAACCAGATCTTGTAGTTATTGATTCAATCCAAACTATCGAATCCCAAAATGTTCAAGGCTTATCAGGTTCAGTTGGCCAGGTTCGGTATGGTGCATTGCAATTTGTCCGAGTGGCTAAGCAGCATAATATTCCGATTATCATTGTTGGGCATGTGACCAAGGAAGGCATGGTGGCTGGACCAATGGTTTTGTCTCATATGGTCGATACCGTGCTTTTTCTTGAAGGTGAGAAATTTGCCAAGACTCGAATTCTCCGCAGCTTAAAAAACAGATTTGGACCAGTAGATGAGGTCGGTATTTTCCTTATGGAAGAGGAAGGAATGCAAGAAGCAACCAATCCCGAACAACTTTTCTTAACTCAAAAGCAGGATAACGTGCCTGGAACAGTTCTTGTTGCAACATTGGAGGGATCACGAGCTTTCCTAGTGGAATTACAAGCCCTGGCGGTCACTACACGACTTCCTATGCCACGTCGTGTTGTCTCCGGAGTTGACTCGCGAAGAGTCGAATTGTTACTTGCAGTTTTGCAAAAACATTGTAGACTACCAGTAGACACAATGGATGTGTTTGTAAACGTGGCTGGGGGAATGAAACTTTCTGATCCTGGCATTGATTTAGGAATCTGTTTGGCTGTGTACTCAAGCATAAAAAATGTCTCTGTACAGCAAACAGTGGGAATTGCCGAAGTGGGTCTCTTAGGTGAACTTCGTGCAGTGACAGGTTTAGAAAAACGCACACGTGAGGCTGAAAAAATGGGATTTACGAGTATAATAACAGCAAAGAAGTATCGATCATTGATCCAAGTGCTTGGAGAATTAGGAGTGAAATAGTATGCCAAAAGAAGATCCAGTAAAAGAAGTAACCAAAGAAATACTTGAAGAGAAGAAAGATGAAGATAAAAAAGCTCCAGCCTTCTCTCAGAATCTTATCGGTGCAATTGCAGATGAAGTTTCCAAGACACTGTTGAACCGTTTCCCAAAGATGGTGAGTCGTCCTCGTAAAAAGAAAGTAAAGAAAGCTACCAAGATTGAAAATGGAATCTTTCTTGATACCTCAGCTATTATTGATGGGAGAATCTTCGATGTGATCTACAGTGGACTTTTGAATGGGACAATCATTCTTACACCAAACATTCTTTTGGAACTGAAACATCTCGCGGATACGCAAGATACGGTAAAGCGTATGCGTGGCCGAAAGGGTTTAGAGTCTCTCGAAAATCTTCGTAAGTCTAAAAAGATTAAAGTCATGGTACTTCCTGAAGAACAAGAAAAGCCATATCGAGCAAATACTGAAGTTGATGAGCAACTCACCAAAATTGCTAAATTCCATAAAGGAAAAATTATCACTTGTGACTACAATCTCGAAAAGAAAGCCAGTATTGATGGCGTAACGGTTATTAATATGAATGCTCTCGCAAATAGTTTGAAAGTTATTGCTGTTCCTGGAGAGTCGTTGCATGTTAAAGTCAGTCATCAAGGAAAAGACCCCACACAAGGTGTTGGCTATCTTGATGATGGAACAATGATTGTCGTGGAAGAGGGAAGTGGAGAAATAGGAAAAGCACTTGATGTTGTCGTAGCTAGAATCATTCAAACAGCCACTGGACGTATCCTCTTTGCAAAGCGAATATAGCCTCAATTGCTGCTATTTTAGATTGATCTCACAAAAAAAGCTCATCTCCTTGAAAGAAGTAGGAGTCCCTGCCCAAGACTCCTACCTCATCTAAAAAGATGAGCCTAGCCGTGAAAACTATTCATGAAAAGTGTTGATCTGTCAATCAAATTTCATATTTTTGGCTTCAGAAATTTTCTTGACAACTTACTATACTTTCAGATATATTTTCTTTGACAGTTAGTTTTATTCCTGCCTGAAGGACTAAATGTCATTTACCCTAAGAGCATTGCTTATCGTACCTGAACTTATCATTTTGAGTAACGAAAGTGATGCTCTTTTTTTTGTTTTCAATTTATAGATAAAGATCCCAAAGCTTTCTCTTCTGCAACTTCTTCAAAGAATACTTTACCCAAATACTCTTTTCAGTCACAAAGCTCTGAACCTCTACCTTTAAATCTTGCTTTATAAATGTGCTACTGGAACGGTTAACCCTTTTTCCATCAACTTTTGAAATTGTTCTCGACCTTGTTCTACCAAAGCCTCGCGTTGATGATCGTCAACCGTCTTTATTGAAACTTCTTTCTTTCTACTTAGAAAAACGGTTAACCATTCCATAAAACAACACAATAGTAGCATAACCCAAAATACTTGTCAACCTATAATATTATGTACACAAAAAAGTATATAACCTATAATAAATGTATATAAATTTAGATTGATATATCAACATTTATAACTTATTAACATTTGTGTGGATAACTTTTGTATAAGATAAAGAGTTATCAACACAGTAAATTTCCTAAAAGATTGAAGTAGATTTCTTCCTATATGGTATAGTTGACTTATGGGTACAGCAAAGCAAAAACAAGAAGATAGGGTACAAAACTATGAAGAGAAAAGTGAAAAAATATTGCAGAAAATGATGCAAATAATCATTCGAGCTCAAAGGAAAGTAGACGATGAGGCGTATAGAAAGGCAATTGAGAAGTTTAAATAATTTATAGACTGTAATTATGGCTACAGAATTATCCGATACTGGAGAAAACAAACGAGTTAATCCCCAAATAGGCAATGAAAAAGGATCCAAATTGCCATCAACGGAAGGGGTGGATGATCCTTCTAAAGAAGGTGAAGGAGATACTGATAAAAAACGATTTGAGGGTATTGCTGCAAAAATTAAAGGTAGAGTAGATAGATTAACAGGAATGTTTAGATCCGTAAAAGCTTCCGCTCCAGCTGGTGTAGTTGACGCAGAAGAAAGCGAACTCACGGAACAAATGACTGCTTTAAATGATTTAACTTCTGAAACAAGACATGAGTTTGGTGGAGCTGCTATCGAACATCAAGGTTTTACAAAGGAGCATTTTGAAGGAGTCCTTGGAAAAATTGCCAGTCTCCGAGACACTCCTACAGTTGGTGAGGATGCACTTGCTTTTATTAATTTAAATAAGAATATCCTCATAGATGGGCTTAATAATCCCGAGTACATTGTTGCAGCTTCAGAAGGTTTAAAAATGCTTATCCTACCACCGGATGATCCAGCAGAAGATTCTTCCATACTCCGCCGTGGAAGAGAGATCGCGAGTAATCTTATGCTTTCCAATACCGATCGATTCAAACAAGCGGAGGAATATTTTCAAGCATTAGATGTGAAGGCATTCGAACAATATGAGGTAGACTCTTCTAAAGGGTGGCCGGAGTTATACGATCAAGGATTACATCCGGCATCTCTATTAGATAAGGCTTTGGAATGGAAGCCAGTTCCAACTACGAGTGAAGAGGTCGGAGAGTCTTTGGATAATGTATCAATGAACTTAGCCTTCTCTATGCATGAAGGGGATATGTTGGGGCATATTAAATTTAGAGATGCAACTGCTTCTCTAGAAGCAATATTGCGAACGCATAAATCTAAGCCAGAGTACTACCGTGCTGTTAGATTACTGCAAGATAGGTTTGCAGATCCTAATACACACGACAATACCCTTAGAGTAATGGTAAATCTTCAAAGTAAATTTGCAAACACAAAGGAGCTGACTAAAGATCAAGCACGAGATGCTTGGGAAGTGGCTTCTTTTATTAGAGATGCCGTTGAAAAGCCTTCTATTGAAAGATTTGGTATTGATTATGATCGTCTTTACGGTGCTTGGGAGGAAGGTGCTGGTACTTTGGAAAAGTATCATATTCAGAATCTTGTGCGTATTTATTCCATGGAGCAGCAACGTCCAAATCAAAACATTACAAAGACACTTATTGATACTTTTGGAGTACAGAATTTTGCTCGTTATCCTGAAGAGCTTTTGCTTGATCTCTTTGATAAGAGAAATGACGCAGATGTCCCATATGGTATAGCATTATACGCACAAGCAGATCATGAGGACGAAAAAGCTCGTGGCAATGCCGCTTTTTACGAGGCACTACCGCAAGTATTTAGCCTCTATAGACAGGCGAAAGAATTGGGATATGGATTGCGTGTCTACGAGGTGGGTTCTGTCCCTGATGCTGAGGATGCTCTTGAAGATGCCGATAGTAGATATGGTCAGGATGGGAACAATTTGATTAAATTTGGTTTAATCGCCGCACATGGTTCTCCAAATGGCATCCATTTTGGACGTAATTGGACAGCAGATAATCCAACATCATTGATAAAGTCTCATCTTGAAGAGTCCAGTGACCATGGAGAAAGATTCAGGAAAGCTAATAAGTATTGTGTTCCTGGAGCACCTTGGCTTTTTGAATCATGTTCTACAGGCTACAAAGATGGAATTGGACAGACAGTATCTCGAGTTACTGGAATGAGAGTTACTGCTCCTACTGAGCCAACATCTTTACATTCTGTCACACTAACCAAAGCAGAATCAGGAGTCTTGCATATAAGTGCTAAGTATACTGGAAAGGCTGAAGCAAAGACATATAATAAAGGTGAAGACGTTACTGTCGCTTAATATGCCATTAGGCGTTACGAAGAATTGCTGGGAGGGTTGTTCTGATGCTTGGTCTGTATTCATGATTTGCCCGTGATGAGAGCCAAAGTCGCATCATTGAGACAAATTGTTTCACACGTGATCTATTGCGAACGCCACGCTTAATTCCTTCTCGATGGAAATACAAAGACTGTTTAATATTTGCCACTTTTCCATATTGGAAGAACTTCACAAAAACTTCAGTAAAAACAAAAGGATATTTGTTGTGCTTAAAGTACAGTAAATCTTTTGGAAGCATCATCCGGTCAACCATGACTGTTTCTGGATGAAGTGGAGATGCTGGAAGTAAGTTATCATAGATCTCTTCAGGTGTCTCAGGAAGACTACTTCTCTCAAGCTTTTTATTATCATCGTTGATACTTGTGAACTGAGTTCCGACAGCAACTGTTTTTGGATGGCTTACAAGGAAATTTACTTGTCTTTTGAATCTACTGATCGCGTTAATATCATTTGGATTCATGAAGGCTATGAATCTACCCTGTGCCTTCTTCATAGCTCGGTTATAACAGATAGCTAATCCATAACGCTTCTTATTAGTATAGATTTCAAGGTTGTTAAATTCTTTCTTGTAGTGCTTGAGGATGGCAAGAGAATCATCACGAGAATGGTCATCGATGGCGATGATTTGCAAATCTTGGTACGTTTGTTCCTGAAGACTTGCCAAACATTCTGGCAAGAACTTCCCTGCGTTATAAACAGGCAGAATAACGGTAACAACTGAGTCCTTGAATTTCATATGGATTCTTTATACGCAGTAATAGGCAGACGTATACTGGGGCAGAAGAGGGGTAAAGACTAACAAAGATTAGAGTCTTTGTCAAGTTTTAGCCTTGGATCTGAGATAAAAACCTAATGCTCCAAGAGGTGCTAACCCTATAAGTGCAAGAGCTTCAGGACCAGTTTCTGGCGTTGACTTCGATTGAGTAGGGGGGTAGATCGGAAGCCCACCTTTACTGGTTACTGAAATTGTGGCTGGTGTCGTTGCTTTTGTAACACATGCTTTTACGTTATCTTGGCTCGTTTTTCTATTTGCCACTACTCGTGCTTGATTGATGACACAACTTATTTGTGGAGAATTGGGTAATTTATCTGCAGAGGATACTTTTGCTTCTACAAAATAGACTTTATTGGATTTACCAGCAAGCTCGTCTATAGTAAAGCTAAAGGTGCGTGTCTTTGCATCATACTTTCCTGAACCTTTTGCGTAGTCGAGGTATACAGGCAAGATATCACTTACCGCAATATTACTAACTGAGTTGTTTCCTGTATTTGCTACGGTTAATTTAAATCGGACGGTTTCTCCAGGTTTAAATGCTGGTGCGTCAGGTGGGAGACTGTCGACATATTGTTGATTAGCCGGGTTTTGAATCTGCTTATTCACGGTAATAGGTTCGTTTTGTTCACATGTTATGCCGCCGCCAAAGATTTGTTCACAGTTAGGAGTTTGTGCAGCAAAGGTTGGTGCCACGAAAACGGAGAGGGAAATAATTGTTGTAAAAATGAATAAAATTATTGATTTCATGCGTGGCTAAATTGCTTGGCGTTATCATACCATCATTCTATAGGATTAGCAAGATTGATCATGTCTAATATAGATTTAAATATTGACAAAGTTGAGAAGATATGGGAAAATGAATTCTAATATACGCACTGAATCTTCAGTAATTCCGTTTATTTGAAATCTTTTCATACTCATGTTTCAATCGAGTACGGCACAAATTCCTAACAATTAATATGGTAAACAAAAAAACAACACAACCTCTCGCAGTGGACGATCTCGTCGGAAAACCAGAAAGTACACCAGAGAAAGAAATCGAATCTAAAGCTCCGGCTGCAAAAGAAGAACAAGTATCTCAACCAGTAGCTTCAGCACCTGCACCGAGTGCACCAGCGGAAGCTCCACGCCCACAACGAATTCATATCGGTGGTGATCGTGGTGACAGAAATGACTATCACGGTCGTGATAATCGAGGCAGTGGTGGTCATTATCAACAACGTACTAACAACTATCAGCAAAGAGATCGTCGAGAAGAAGAACAAGGTCCAACAGAAGAAGTAAAAGGATTTTTGGATACACAACCTGAAGGACATGGATTCCTTCGTCCAAAGTTCATCCATTCAAGTCGAGACATCTATATCTCTCAGTCACAGATTCGAAGATTCATGCTTCGTCCAGGAGATTTAGTTGAAGGTGTTGCTCGACCACCAAAAGATACAGAACGATATTACGGATTACTTAAAGTTGAAAAGGTAAATGATATGGCAGCTGAAGAAGCTATGAAGCGACCATATTTTGATGACTTAACTCCAATTTATCCAAACAAACAATTAGTACTCGCAACTGAATCAACACCATTATCAACGCGTATGATTGACCTTATTGCTCCAATTGGTTTTGGACAAAGAGGCATGATTGTTTCTCCACCAAAGGCTGGTAAAACAACAATTCTTAAGCAGATTGCCGCAGGTATTACAGCTAATTTCCCAGAAGTCCATTTGATGGCTGCACTTATCGGTGAACGTCCAGAAGAAGTTACTGATATTAGTATGTCCGTTAAAGGTGAAGTTGTGGCTAGTCACTTTGATGAACCACCAGAAAATCAAACACGAGTTGCTGAGATTACCATAGAACGTGCTAAGCGTATGGTAGAGCTTGGAAAAGACGTTGTGATTCTCCTTGACTCAATCACACGTCTTGCTCGGGCATACAACCTCTCTGTTGAGCCATCAGGACGTACATTGTCTGGAGGTTTTGATCCAGCGGCTTTGCATCCGGCAAAGAAGTTCTTTGGTGCAGCTCGAAATTGCCAAGAAGGTGGATCACTCACAATCATCGGTACAGCACTTGTTGAAACAGGTTCACGTATGGACGATTTGATCTATGAAGAATTCAAAGGTACAGGTAATATGGAATTACACCTGGATCGCAAATTGGCAGAGCGTCGTATCTTCCCATCAATTAATATTGAACGATCAGGAACTCGCGGAGAAGAGAGAATTCTTCCCGAAGCAGCATATCAAAAGATTGTTACTATGCGTCGTATGATGGATATGCTTAATGATGATGAACGTACAATGAGATTAGTCGAACAATTGAGCAAAGCAAAAACCAATGCAGATTTCCTCGAAGTCCTCGGTAAAGGTGCCTAAGCTTGTTTGATATTTTCCTCAAGCTCAACTATAATCCCACTTTATGTCAGAAAGAGAATCATTTAAAGGCCCAGATATGAACCGTCGCGGTTTCCTCCGAAGTTTACGTGATGGTGCTGCTGTTGCGTATGTTGGAACGTATGTTGGGTTTGAGGGAGTAAAAGCAATTCCATTTAAATCTGAATTAGAATTTACAGGACGCCAGCAAGCAAGTCTATTGCAGGAATCTATGAAAAAAGGGGAACGTCAGGCTACTATTGTCTTGGGAGGATTAACTGTAAAAGATGCGAGTGAAATTACGGATCCACTGACCCCAACCTTAGAACGATTAGATATTGGTCCAATTGGGAATGGGATTTATGCAGAGAATTCTACTGACCCTGCTTCTTTTGTTGCAGAGATGAAAAAGCTTCAGGATACCTTTGGAATAAACACATTTTCTTTTTATGGTCATAGTATTGGACCTCATATTGTAGGGCAAGTTATTGAATCTGGTAAAGGTATCTTATCACCGTATAAAGTAAAATATGTTTTTGGTGATTCGACCCCTCCAGAATCTGGTTATGGACACAATCCTAGAGCAGAACAGTTTCTATCGGAGATATATCCACTTGGGAATGATCCTCTTTTAACAATGGGACTAAATGCTTTGTCATATAATGGAGATGTTTTCCATGCAGGGACAGCACGTCCACCGCTGATTTATTCTCAAGTAGAGGCTTCAAAAGATAGTTCAAATCTTGAAATCGTTGCCTCCAAATTACGCGAAGACGGAGGGAAGTTTATCTATTTACGAACAGAAGATCCATCAAGAGATCAAGTTGTTGATATCTCTCGTTCACAACCACGATTAGAGGGGATTTTTGGAAACACAATACAAACGCTTCTTATAGGTGGCGAACTTCAAAAGCATGCTAATCCTCAAGAGAACATCGAAGGCTATTCTCGGACATTGGCTCAGCTAAAACCTATAGAGCGATAATTAAAGTAGAAAAAGGCTTATCTTCTCTCGCTATAATATAGATAAAAATTTGACGACAAACCCTAAATTTGGTACTATCTAACCTCAGAAGCGGGGTCTGCCGCCCTTACTCGTATGCACAAACGGACACAACATAGACTGGCTTTGCGAATTAAAAGTATCACTGTCGAGACCAAAGCCTTTTTGGACTTTGTTTTTTACTACTTTAAAAAGAAGGTTGTTACATCCTCAGTTAGGTTTGAAAAGAACAAAAATCAGATGGTTAAATTCTTCCTTATGAAACGTGGAAGATACAACCGTCCATTTCTGCACCTTACTACCATGGGTGTGCTCGGAATTGGTGTTACTATAGCTCCGTTTTTGGCAGATACATATCCTATATTCGCTTCTCAACAACAAAACCTTAATCTCGCCGCATCATCAGCTGAAAAACAATCAGTACTTGTTGGTGAGGAAGTTTTTCAAACAGAAGTTTCACAAAAGCCAAGAGACAAGATAATTATGTATCGTGTTGAGCGTGGAGATACACTTTCTACAATTGCCAAAAAGTTTGCTATCTCTGAAGATACCATCACGTGGGCAAATGATCTTCGTGGAGATGAGTTAAGTATTGGTGACGAGCTCAAGATTCTCCCTGTTTCAGGTATATCTCACAAGGTGGAATCTGGTGAAACTATCTACACAGTAGCAAAAAAATACAATACTGAACCGCAGAAAATTGCTGATTTTCCATTTAATGAATTTGCTGGAAATGGCGAAACTTTAGCTTTGGTAACTGGCCAAATTCTTATTGTTCCTGATGGTATTAAGCCTTCCGAACGACCAGTTATCAGACAGCAAGTACAAATTGCACGTGGACCTATCCCTGTTGCTTCTGGTGGTTATACCTATCCAATTCACGGTGGCATTAGTCAGTTCTATAGTTGGTATCATCCTGGTTTGGATATTACTTCACCAATTGGTACACCTATTTTTGCGGCCCACAGTGGTACTGTAACTCGAGTCAGTCTTGGAACATATGATGGTGGATACGGTAATAACGTCTGGATCAGTAATGGCAACGGTATTGAATCACATTATGCTCATATGAGTACTGTAAATGTTTCTGTTGGGCAGCGAGTTGTGGGAGGTTCAACACAAGTTGGAGCTATCGGTATGACTGGAAGAACAACTGGTCCTCACGTCCACTTTGAAATGAAGTCTGGTGGAAGTTACGTAAATCCTCTGGGCTATATCCAATAAAGCTGCATCACAAAATATATTGACTTAGTGGATTCTATCGAAGTAAGCTCTTTTCTTTTGCATAGAGGAGCCACAAGATGAGGTTAAATGTAGAAACAAGGAAGAATGGTATAGTCATCGCAATTCCGAATGAAAATAAGAACATCAGTTCCAAGATGAATGATGCAAAAAGTGTTAACTCAAAAAGTTCTCCAGCTATATGCTTGAATCCTGCGATGGTTGGTTCTGCATTCTTTGCGTGACTGAAGAGAGTGATAATGGTTTCCTTTTTTGTATCAGTTGTAGCAATTAATTCCTTTTTAACGAAGCCTTCTTTGGTAATACTCAGCTTCAAATAAGGTTTATCAAAAGTATTCTTGAAAACAAATCTACCAGCTTTATTGGTAATTCCATGTGTGAGAGCTTGTCCCGTTTTAATGTCGGTAACTTCGATTCGAACTCCCGTGATGGGATTCTTCTGCTCATCGAGTATAAATCCATAAATATATGCCTCATGATGTTTCTTTGTAGCCACTGCGAGTCCAAAGAAAAAATACAGGAGAAATTCTTTCCAACGTATATCTGTTCTGAGTTGGAACAGAAGTAATCCAAGGCCAGTCACAGACAAAAGGGAAGTAGTACCTATGAAATAGAATAATCGCACCGAACTTGAAAGATCTTTGAAAAGGGTAGTAATATCGTTCAATGAACCTTTGAACCAGTCTATAAACGAGTTAGTCAAGTATGTCAGGTCAAATGGATTCTTTTGTAATCTGACTGTTGGGTAATCTTCGCCTAGAGCTCTCCCCAGAGTGAATTCCACGGTAGACTGTTGATATCCCCAAGCACTGATTTCCGCTTTGTATTTTCCAGGAGAAAGGAGTGGAGAAGTTTCACCAAAAGCATTTGTATAGAAAGGAGTATTCAGTAGTTCAAATTGGTTTGTAGCAGGATTGAAATAAGCGATTGAAATTCTTGCATCAGTAAGAGGAGTATTGAGCTCAGACTCTAGGACTCGAAATGCTGAAAGACTTTTTAATGTAGATATCTTCGTACTCGTTAAGTTACCTTTTGAGTCAGTTTGAACTACATTAATATTATAGGTTCCTATATTTCCTGAGCGTAAATCTGCTACATACGTTAGGGCGTCTTGCGATGTCATTTTTATCCTACGATCCACACCGTTTTCATTCGCGATTACAATTTCAAGGTTGGTCAATGATTGTGGAGCTCCAAAGGTATAGAACAATTGATAACGAGTTTGTGTTGGCATAAGCACGAAGTTTGTGTTACCTGATTGATCGTTCAATACGCTTGAAAGCAGAACTTTTTCGCCACTTTTAATAACCAAAGCATCATTTTTGACTTCTGGAGCAACTGATGGTTCGGCTGTTGTAAAAGTGAATATTTCGGACCGACTGCTTCTTCCTGTAGCATCGATTGCAACTACCTGGAAATAATATGGTGTTGTTGCATTGAGTCCAGACAACCTTAAAGTATTTATTCTTGAAAAGTTGGAAGAGATTACTGTTTTCGTTAATGACGATCTATTCGTTCCGTACACTATCGTAACTTGCGTTGGTCGACTAGTATTTACTGTGATCTCTGCCGAAGAATCTGTGATCGTATCAAAGGTAATATCCGTTATTTGTGGTGTATTTGCATTTGGACCTGTCCCTGGTGTTGGTGTCGTTACTGCTGTGGGTGCAGGTGTTATAGTTTGCTGTGGGACAGGCGTCCCACTCGGTCCTGGTAGTGCTGTAGGTGTAATTGTTGGAGTTGGTGTTATTGTAGGTGTTGGAGATTGGGTTGGCGTGGGTGTTACCAAGCCAAGATCAAATTGGTATGTCTGAGTGATTGTCTGCTCAGGAAAAGTTATATATGGGTTGCTTAGTTTTGCCTTCGTTGTGAAGTTAACTGGATCTGCGTCGGTATAGTTTTCGTTTGTACGGAGTTGCAATGTAAGACTTTGATTTGTTGTTCCTGCTGGTAATGTTGGGATTGTCCACGTAATTGTGCGATTGAGCAGGTCAATAACTGGAGGTGTCCCATTATACGCATTACTTGCTGAACCAATTACATAATCCAAAACATGGCTGCCTCCAAGAGCTTCATCATCACTGAAATCTATTGTAATTGTGGTCTCGGTAGATACACCTGCAGAAGCTTGTGCACCATAGGTAACTTCATAGTTAAGGATTGTTCGTTGTGGAACTGTTGTTTGGCCGTCAGAAGTGAAATTGAAATCAAAATCCGATTGGTTTGGTGGTACCACTGCTGTGACAGCAAAATCTCTTCGTTCCTGAACCTGTGCATATAAATGACTTTGCAGTGGTGGAAATAACAGAAATGTTAGGACAACTGTTGAGATAAATATGAATTTTGATTTCAGGCTATATTTCATTCTACTTCCAGCATACAGAATCCTGGAAGTCGGAGCAAGAATTGGATATTATTTTACTGTAATAATTAACTTCTCATTGGGATTATTTCTATCTGCGACAGCAAATGTACCCTTCTTATTAAACTGCATCTGTACGGCTTCCATATGCCCGTAGCCGCGTGGGGTTGTTAACTCTGGAGTAGTTGCTATCAAAGACATTAACTCCGTCTCATTTGTATTCACAATCTGAATATATCTGGTGAATCCTATCGTAACGGAATGTTTGCTAAACGTCTTTCCATCAAATGTTACTTTGGTAATCAATGGATCATTTGGTGTGCCATTTGTTGTTGTTGGTTCAGGTATAACTATTTGTTTGACATCTGTAAAGCCATTTTGTAGGACTTCTGGGAAGAAAAATGCATGCACCAAAAAGCCTGCAGCAAAAAATACTATGCTCAGGAATATATTTTTTTTCATAATGAGGTTATCTAAACAATGCCTTTAGAGCTTTGCCGAGACGCTTTCTCATGAGGTATATGAGGAATAATACGATTAATGCACCGACAGCAATCTTAACTGGGAAGACATAAAAGGTTGTCGTAGCCGAAAGACTTTGATTTTGTGAACCATAGTACATTAGTGCGGTTGCTTTATAACTTCCAATAAGGAATTGGTTACTGAGCTCAGAACGGACGACACGTTCTGCAGCTGGAAATACGTTTGTTCCTGGAACAACAATATCAGCAACTTTACGTCCAAACATGTCTGTGACATTGATCAAACCAAATGTCTTAACGTGGACATTTCCACTGTTCGCAAAAGTTACATTAAATGGTATTGGTCCAAATTCGGAAAACGCTGGTGCCTCAAATGACGTTATTTCAAGTTTCTCATCAACAGGACCACTGACTTTGACTAAGAAAAGAGAAGCAATTTCCTGTGAAAGTGCTGTATCGCTTGGATTACTCGTTTCAGGTTTGACACCGAAGACAAATGAACCAAATCTACCACCAGCTGCATCAGAAGGAGCATTGATGGTTGCTGTTACTTCTTGTTCTTCCCCGGGTTGGAGTGTAAATGATGCAGGTGTGACATTTGTCCAGGACGCAACGCTGTACGGGCTATCTGCGGTTAATTCAATTTGTCCTTCGTCACCTTTGGCAGTGAAATCTTCTATCCGCACATTTATTGGAACTGCTGTGTTACTTCTATTTCGGAGGGTTGCTTTGACAGTTGTCGTTTTACCTGGATCTATATTTATTTCTTGAGACGGTGGTGAAACTTCAAGCCCTTGTCCTGGCACTTGTGCTGTTACATAGTCATGGATTGAATAGGAGAGAACTGTTCCTCCAACAACAAGCAAAACACTGAGCAATGCCCAGGACGCTCTATTCATTCCTTGGAACTTGTTCAAAAGTGTGTGCTTCATTAGTAAGTTGGTGTAGCTACAAGTATAACTGTTCCAGTGTATGCCCCTGCAGGTTGTATACCATTAACTTCAGCTTCCCAACCTAATCGAACTGTTTCGTTTGTAACCCCAGCTGCACTACAGATAACTTCTCCTCCAGCTGTCGTCGATCCTGCCCATTTGGCTCCACCTGTTGTAAATCTTGCAGCTGTTCCTGTACAAAGTGTTGCGTCTTCACTTGAATAACCAAAGTAACCGGTATTTGTATTGGCAGCTGTACCTGCAGGTGAACTCCATGTTGTAGGCGAAGCATTTGTTCCTGACCACGTATCAATATTGTTTGTAGCACCTGAAATCAATGGAGGATTACCTGATTGTGCGTTTGCTGAATGAGATGCTGTAACAGTATATCCATTTGCAGCATTGGTACTAATAGTTACATCGTGGGCTGCGATTTTTGGAGCACCATTTGCTAATGTCCCAAAAGGAATAGTTGTTGCAGTTGAGGTGACATTGACGTTTCCTGAGCCACCATTGAAATTACCTCCCGTTGAAACTCCAGCCACACTGAATGAGAAGCTTGGATCAACAGTAGCTGAAACGGCGATTGATGTTGTATCTAATACCGCAAATGCTGCGGTCGTTGGTCCGTCAATAACAGTTGAACCAGTATCAGAATAGGTTGTTGTTCGAGCATAGTATGTTGTATTTGCTGCAGTTGGGTTTGTCACACCAGTGAAGTTAACGAACATAGCTTGGGTTGATTGTGTTGATGGAGTAGTGACTACAATTCTAAATGCGTTAGCTGAAGGAGCAGAATTGGTTCTACCAGTACCTGCGATATTATCTGTTTGGATAGTTGGCGTACCTGAATTAAATCCAGAAGGAGCATTACAAGTTCCAGATGCGGTTGTACAAATTTGAATATCTATTTGTTTAATTGATGTCGTAGCAGTTGTTGTCCAGTTAAAGCCATAGGTAACATTGGATGCTGCGGCTTGTGAATTATTGATAGTAACTTTGTAATTGGTGAGTGTCCCTGCATTTGCGACTGCAGCGTAAAAATTTACAACAGGAGGAAGAAGCAAGAGCAGAATTAAAAGAAAACTGGAAGTAATCTTTATTTGTGTTTTTGTAAGATTTCTTAATTTTTGAGCAGACATAGGGCAAAAGAAAACTATTAGTATATTAAGAATAGATTAAAAAACTGGACAATGTCAAGGACGAATTAACGCTCGTATAGCCTCCACAACACGCTTACGCCTTGTAAATAAAAATAATAGTATAAGAATTACAGCAATGACACCAAATGCTTGAGCAAAGGGAAAGACAACAAAATATTTCTCTGAAGTAATTGTTTGTCCATTGCCGGTAGAAACACTGAGGTTCGCTTTATAGATATTTGGGCTTAAATCCTTTACTCTTGATTCTTCTGTCCAGCGTCTCACATTACTTGGGAAGATAATCTTTTCTTCAAGTTCAATTGTCTGTCTCCCTGAATATGGAATGAGTGGTTGGATAGTAATCGTCGGTTTTGCAGAAAAAAAGTTAAGTGCGATATTCTTGACGCGTAGCAGTACAGGTACGGTACTTTCTTGATTAAAAGATGGTAATGAGAAATCCAGAATTTCGGCTCTTCTTGCATTTGGATCTATGACTCCAATATTTGCTAGCATGAGAATTCCAACCTTTGCATTCACTCTTGTTGATTCTGTTGGTGCCCCCATAAGAACTGGTTCGAAAAAGAGTACACCATAATATCCTCCAACAGGAATTGATTTCGGTGTATGAATTGTCATCTGAAGGGTTTTCTTCTCTTTAGGTCCGAGAATAAATTCGTTTTCATTTAATGTAATCCATGACAGGAGTGGATTTGTTTTTGATTCCTCGAAGATATATCCACCTTCTTCGCCACTCGTTATGAAATCATTTAATGTTGCTCTTAATGGAAGAGGGGAAGATGTCATATTTTCTATCGTCACTTCGTGTGTATGTGTTTTTCCAGGAGATAGTGAGAGATTGATAATGACAGGCGATACGCGAAGTGTTTGCTCCGCAGCATTCGCTTGCAGTGGCATAATACATGTTCCAACAAAGAGTACCAAGGCTAGAAGGCATATTCTGTTTATATATTTTGATATATTAAGTTTCATATTCAGCCGTGAACTATTAATAACTAGGTACAACTATATATAATACGGTACTACTGTATCTAGCAGCTTTTTGCGTAGCATCTGTCTGCACTCTATATGAAATAGTGAATTGTTCATTAACGATTGCTGTTGTTACTGGTCCAGCATGATCAGCCACAGGATCACCTGGTGTGGATGTATTAAATCCTGCATATTTAGCTCCGCCATTGGTGAATCTATTCGCTGTTCCTCCAGTCAAGCTAGTATCATCAGTAGTATACCCAAATCCATTCCCTGACCATGTCGTCGGTGATGAGTTCGGGCTTGCGTAGTCTGCAATTGTTCCAAAGCCTGCAGCGGTAAGCGGACCAGTTGATCGTGCATTAACGACGTATCCGTTATATGCATTTGTCGATGTCGTAAGGACCGTAGTTTTACTGCTATCCGTGTATGAATTCCCTGAATTCAAATTATCAAATGCTACGCTGTTTGAGCTGACACTAAAGGTAAGAGATGGAGTTGTGGTAGCTGCTTGAGCAGTTGGTCCGTATTCGCTTTCTGTATAATCTCCTTGTCTAGCCTTTACTTTAATAGTATATGTTGTCCCTTGTAGTAGACCTGTTATGTACTCTCCACTAGCTCCACCCCAGTCCGTATAAGTTTGGAAATCAGCATTTGTTAACGAGGTTCCAATGGTATTGTCATTTTTGATATAGCGAACGTCACTCGCGAAATTATCAGAACTTATGGAAATGGCATATTCAGCATCAGCGGCATTATTGCTTGTATTGAGTATAAATTGTAAGCGGTCATAATTGTTGGAAGGGTTTGTAAAAATTGGAGCATCTGGGACGTGAGCTTTCATAATATAAGTTAGTCCTGAACCCATTTGGAAATTGGTACTTGAGGGACGTCCAAACTCTACCTGTCCCGCAACACCATAGAGTCCATAGTTAGCTGACGTACTATTATTTGTTCCACCTGCCCCAAATGAGTATTCTTGAATTCTATAATTAGTACTGGCTGGATACGCTGCGTATGCTTGTGTAGCTAGTAAGGACGTTACAAGAGTGCATGCGAAGATGGCAAGTAGTTTATTGTGCATATATCTACTATAACTTTTTTCTCAGGAGACTGCCAATGTTTAAATAGGTAGGTAAAAGACTTGTAATCCAAATAGGGCATGAAGATATTCAAATGTGGCTATCTGAGGAATACTTTTTTTGTTACACACAACTGACATAAGTGCCTTGGAGAATGTAAGGTCGACTGAATCACTGGATTCCACTGTACGAATAGCTTGCTTCATTTCAGCAGACTCAGGAAAGATGACATTTACAGAACTTAAAGACATAGCTCGTAGATAATCTCGAGCTAGAGAAGGGCTTATCGTATTATATATTGTGGTATATGTGTCGTTGAGTGTCATGATACTTGTATAGAGTTGGTATTTTTCTTGTCCAAAATATCTGAAGTAAGCGGAAGCTTGCACATGCTTGGGATGTGCCCGGTCAATGAATGCCATAAATGTGTCGGGTGCAATATACACTTTTCTACTTTGCATAACTATTTATTCTCCTTTAACACTAATCCTGCCCCTCGTCCCTGTAATCTAAGGAGTGGATCGTCCTGTGTAAATTGTTTGTCCAATAAACGATTGCTTTTGAAAATTCTTGGTTGTTGTTCTGCTGCTGAAACCTCTTTGTGAAAATCTTGTAACGAATCTTCTTCCACACGAATGTTGCCCCCAACCTTTACAGCTTTCAGTCGTTTATTCTTTATGTAGCGTCTCACTGTAAGGGGATGTACCCGAAGGATGAATGCTACCTGTTTGACGCTCAAGAGATTGTTCATACATATATAGAGTAAATCGTATTTGATTGAGAGTAAAGAGTCACTTTAAAATCTCCGCTAAAAGTATACATTTTGTAACAATAGTATGCAATTTTATACAAGTTTTGTGAAAATTTGACTTTACACATGAGCTCTTCTTATATTAATAAAGGTACCTGTATTCCTAGAAACATGAATAATATCTTGCCCGTATTGCGACGAAAATCATTTTTGAGGCTAACTAGCCTCGCTCTTTGCGTTGTACTAGTCTCGGGCGGAGTATTCATGGCTATTAAGCCCGCCTTTGCTGCCACGGGAATTAACAGTCAGATCAACTTCCAAGGCAAACTTGTTGGACCAACTGGGCTTAATGTGGCTGATTCAACCTACTCAGTGGTATTCACGCTCTATGATGCAAGTTCAGGTGGCACAAATCTTTGGGATGAAACGCAAAGCGTTTCAACCACAGATGGTATTTTTCAAGTTCAATTAGGTTCAATAGATACTTCGCTTGGTAACGTCGATTTCAACACTGATAATCTCTACTTAGGCATCAAAGTGGGGGCTGATGCTGAAATGACTCCGCGTATTCGTTTCGCTGCTGTCCCATATGCCTTTAACGCACAAAAAGTGGCTGGATTAACCGTCACAAATACCACTGGAACACTTACTATACCAAATGGCAAGACTATCCAATTTGCTGACTCATTCACTACTACAGGCGGAAATGCCTTAATATTGGCCACGACTGGCAGTACAAGTATTACTTTGCCAACAACTGGTACACTACTCACTAACACTGCTACATCAAACCAAACGGTAACATCGACTCAAACCTCAGGCACGATTCTTGGCTTGACAGATGCAACAAACATAACTGGTGCAACTACAGGATTAGCCATAAACATGTCTGGAACTGGAGCTTTTGATCAGACAGGGCTCTCATTCAACTTGTCTGGAGCAACTGGGTCCAACACAAATGATATAGTTGGATCTGGTGGGACATGGAAGGTTAGTCGCTCCGGTGACCTTACAGTCAATTCTTGTACTGGATGTACTGGTGGTATGGCAAATTACTGGAGAATAGCAAATGGTGCATTTTCTCCTGTTAATGATACTGCCGATCTGCTTATCGGTAACGCCGCATCTGCTTCTGCAAAGTTTGGTTTCCTCAATGTCGCTAATGGTGGAACTCCTACAGCGTCAATCTCGGCTAATTCTGGAAATAATGCCACGTATCTTATGGGTACAGGTATTCTATCGACAACGAACAAGCAAACGCTTACGTTAGGTCAAGCATCCACAGGTAATATCGTTATTGGTACCGATGCTACAGCACGTACCATTACGATCGGCAATAACACAGGGGCGAGTGCTCTCGCATTTACATCAGGAACCTCTGCTCAAACTTTTACTTCATCCGCAACATCAGGAACGGCTTTCTCATTGGTTGGTAATTCAGTCAACACTGGCACTGGTCTTGGATTGACAGCAAATGGTTTAACCAATGGAAATGCAGTTTCAGTTACATCGACTGCCACAGCGTTGGGCTCAGGAAGGATGCTTAATATATCAAAGACAGGAGCTTCTGGATCAACTGCCTTTACTGGAGACATCGCAAATGTGGCATATTCACAAACATTCAATGGAGGAGTTGGCCTCAACCATACAGGTAATGTGATGGATCTATCTCGGGCTATTACCTTGAATGCTGCTCAGACACATACGATCTCTGGTGCGTTAATGACTCTTTCTGATTCTGCAACACAAACTTCAGGCACATTGAATAGTTCAGCTGATGTCCTCGCGATCTCTCAAAACTATACTGCAAATACAGGTGCAGCTTTAAACGTCACAACAGCAGGAACTGGATATGCCCTTCGGGTAAATGACGATGGGACACTTACTGATTCGACCCCTTTTGTTATAGAAGATAACGGTAACGTCGGTATTGGGTTGACCAGTCCAACAGGGATGCTTCATGTTGTAAATGGCACTGCAGGGCAAGCTGGAATCCGATTGACTCAGCATGCCTCTCAAAGTACAAGTCCATTCCTGATTGAAGATAGCAGTAGTACTCCCATGTTTACCATTGACCAATTTGGAGGTGCATATATCTCAAATGGGCTAACAGTAGCCAGATATGCAGGTATTGGTACAAGCGGAAGTTCAGGTACGCAGTTGAGAATTCAAACAATTGATGTCAATGATATCGGCTTTGATACAACCGGTATGAATGGGCAAGTTGGTGACCTTGCACGTTACAATCCTAGCTTTGGTGTCGTCGGAGCTGCTTTTGATGAGTCAGCCAATTTAAGAATCGGTATTGGTGCTCCAGACACAGGTAAGTTAAACGTGACAGGGGGATACACTGGCAAAGCTTTAGCAATCTTTAATGAAACGGGAAACCAGGATGTACTTACCGCCTCAGTATCCGGTGCAACTAAGTTTGTTGTTCGAAACAATGGAGATGTTTACGTCGCAGCAAACCAGATCATGGATACGCTTACAACTGGTACTCTCGGTATCGGTACTGGTAACGCTACCACCTTAACTCTTGGTCGATCAGGGCAGAACATAGCACTTCCTGGATACAACAACTGTGGTATGTTAACGACTTCAGGAACGACCTTAACTTGCTCATCTGCTCCATCTGCGGGGACACAATATGTTCGATTAAACAACGGTGCTTTCTCATTAGTGAACGACACGGCTGATTTTCTTATCGGAAACACATCATCAGCCTCAGCAAAGTTTGCATTCCTCAATGTTAATTCTGGAACCCCAACAGCGAGTGTTTCAGGAAGCGTTGCCGGATATGCAGCATCCCTCAATGGAGATGGAGTGCTCACAACAACGCTTAATCGAACACTCAGTTTGAATCCAAATGGTGGCAATGTGGGAATCGGTACTGGAACGGCTCATGAAAGATTAACTGTGAACGGTGGAGCAGCAATTGGTGCCACCTTTGATCGACTTGGAGCCGCGTTATCTGTTCGCACTACCAATACATCCGATCAATATGTGGCTGAATACTTTGGACAAAACTCATCGTATGCAGGATTTTTGGTCGCAGCAGAAGCAAATAATGCAGTACCATTTATTCAATTTGCAGATAATGCAGGATCTTCTTGTTGTTCTGTTACTTCAGATTGGACCTTGACCAGCGAGAATGCCAACTTCAACTTCCGACCAGGAAATGCAGTACAAGCTCCTATTTTCACTCTGACAAACAATGGTTCTGTTGGTATTAATGCCGTTTCACAAACTGCAACACTTGATGTTCGTGGCAATACAGGAACCTCACCCGTTGCATCATTCTCAGGTACGACAGCACGACCAGCATTGATGGTTGATAACAATGGCGTTGGAGATCTTTTTGCTGCATCAAAGAGTGGTGCAAGGAAATTTGTAATTAATAACTCAGGTCAAATTGGCCTTGCTGGTTCTGCGGTCTCTACTGGATTTAATATTACGGCACCAAATTTCCTTGTCGAAAACGATGGGAATATTTATGCAACAGCTCTTAATAATCTTTCGGATAGTTCAAATGCACAAGTATCTGTTGATGCTACAGGTACTAATATTAGTAGAAACGTAGCAGATAGCAATGTCGCATTGACCGTAACCCAATCGCATGCATCAAGTACCGGAGATATTCTCCAATTGGCAAATGATACAAATACTGTTTTCAGAGTCGCGAGAAATGGATCAGTTGGTGTGGGTGCTACGACCCCACTTGCTACATTTGATGTGCGAGGGAATTCGGGGACAACTCCAGTCTCTTCAGTCTCTGGGGTAACTGCAAGGGCTGCAATGGTCGTAGATAATAATGGAGTCGGAGATATCTTCACAGCATCGAAGAGTGGTGCGACTAAGTTTGTAATTAACAATTCAGGTAATGTAGGTATTGGAGTAGCAACAGCTGATAGCACATTCTCCATTAAGTCCTCAAATAGTAATGCTGTATTAAATGCCTATGGTACAACAGGATTTACTGACTACGGCGTCTTACAAGTCTCGAATGCAGGCGGTTTGGCAAACCCTAGTTACCGAACACTTGCTATACAACCAAATGGAGGAAGAATTTTGCTTGGATCGCTCGGAAGTTCTCAGGATGCACTTGCTAAGCTTGATGTTCGAGGAGAATCAGGTACAGAACCTGTAACATCTGTTTCAGGCCAAACTGCACGGTCAGCATTCGTCGTTGATCAATCAGGAGTAGGAGATCTTTTTGTTGCATCAAAGAGTGGTGCTACTAAATTCGCAGTTTTGAATAATGGCAATATTTCAATGGCCAACTACAACAACTGTGGTATGTTGACCACCGTTGGGACAGTACTTACATGTAGTTCTGCACCAGCAGGTGGAACAAACTATTGGAACCTTGCAAGTGGCACTCTCGCTCCAGTAAATACAACTTTAGATTTATTAGTTGGTGGGACAGCAAGTGCTTCAGCAAAGTTTGCAGTTCTTGGAATGAACACAGGAACTCCAACCGCTTCAATTTCTGCAACTGGGACAGGCAATGGTGTTTCACTTGGAGGGGATGGAACGATCCAATCGCTTCGAAGAAATACCTTAACGATTGGAGGGAGCACAACCGGAGATATTACCTTTAGACCAGGTGGAGTAGCTTCTGGAAATAGTCTTTATCTTGCCTCAAATGGAAGTGCTAGCATTGGTACTTCAGATGTATCTAGTGGTAAATTAACCATAGGTGGAACATATGCAAATGCAGCAAGTAATTATGCAGGTCTCTACGTGAATCCAACCTTCAGTCAGACAGGAAATAGTAGTAATGCATATAAGGGTATGCATTTGCAGGCACTCTATGGAGATTCCTTCAACCTTGGGGAGTTGGATGGATCTACCAGCTATGGTACTTTCTATGGTTCAGGAACATTGACAATCTTGCGAGGTGCGTATTCTCAAGCATCTACATCGGTCGGTATAACGGGAAATGTAAATTATGCACAGGGATCAGTCGGAGACGTTCAGCACTATGGAACAGGGACCATAAGTGATGCTGCCGGTTTGGTTGGATCAGTAAGTCTTCGATCAAGCG
>CAZDOJ010000003.1:0-80403 GCA_964507055.1 uncultured Gammaproteobacteria bacterium | reverse complement strand
GAAGAATCGGTATGGGTACAACAGCACCTCTTGCTGCTCTTGATGTCAGATCGAGTGGAGCAGCTGCGGGAACAGTTCCAGTCGCTTCAGTTTCTGGACTTACTTCAATGGCTTCATTAGTTGTAAATAACAATGGCGTAGGAGATTTGTTCACAGCGTCAAAGAGTGGGGCGACCAAGTTTGTGATTGCAAATAGTGGAAATGTGGGAATCGGCACGATTCTTCCAGCGGCACGGTTAGCCGTAGCAGGGGCAGGGACAGGAACAGTCCTCATGGGAGATCCAGGGTTTGGAGGGAACTACGCAGGAATCGGGTTAAGTGGGACACTCGCCTCAAGCACCTATACATTTGCAAGCGGACCGGGAGATGCAAACTTGTATATCAACAGACCATTTGGAGGAGATATGATCTTTCACCATGCAGCAGGGACACAAATGCGATTAACAAGTGGAGGGAACTTGGCTATAAATACAAATACAGCATTAGCGACATTAGATGTACGAGGGACATCAGGTTCTACACCAGCAGCATCATTTTCCGCTACAACTACTACTGCAGGACTGGTTGTTGATAATGATGGTACGGGTGATCTCTTAACTGCAAGCAAGGGTGGTGCGACAAAAGTTGCAATTACAAATGCTGGAACACTTGCGATAGGTGCGTTTACCAGAGCCTCACTCTCTACCACACCAAAGGATCAATTACATCTTTGGGGAAATGGTACCTTTGGAAGCAATGCAATAATGCACTTTGGTGACGTCGGAAATGATTCCAACGCATATATTAAAGAAGCAACAACAGGGGATAGTGATCAGCTTGAATTAGGTGGTCGACAAGGTTTGATTTTTGCAACCGGCACAGATACATCCTATGGATTTGAACGAATGAGAATTGATGCAAACGGCAATGTTGGAATTGGGGATACAACTCCAAATAGCAAGCTTGACGTAGGTGGAACGGTAACAAATACCGGATCACTACAAAATCTTTCTATGGTAGTCGGAAATGATTCTGATGCTGATGGATTAACAGGCTTAACGGTCAGCGTTACATCTGCTTCTACGGGCGATGCTGATACTGTCTATGGTATCGATATAGACGACTTAAGTGGGGCTGGATCTACTGTTACTGAATCCGCTCTAAGGCTTGGTTCTGGCTGGGACAATGAGATGGAGTTGGCAGATAGTACTCCTAATATTAAGCTAAGTGCGACAGATAATACAGCGGATCTGACTTTTACCGATTCTGCTTCAAATACTCTCCTAAGAATGCGAGACATGAGTACAAACTTCGGTGCTGCACTTTATGCTGGAGCATTCATTAACTTTAATAGTATGGTAGCTGAAGAATTTAATAGAACTCGTACTACCGTTACAAATGCAGGCACAGATACAACAGGTGGACAGGGTGGTGCTTTTGGTAATGGTGGCGGTTGGGGCGTGTATGGAAACGGTGCTAACTGTACATTCTCAACACTAGCAGACACCGTAAATGGCATTACTCGTATCGCTGCAAGTACTGCAAATCGAGGTTGTATGACTATGATTGATGATTCATTGAATAATGCGAAATTAATGTATAACGTATCAAATCTACCTGTCATTGTTATGAAGATTCGTCCGTCTCAAGCCGATGCAACCAGTGGTGTCTATGCGGGATTGGGTGATTCAACCGATGGTATCGTTACAGCCCCAACAAACTTCATTGGTTTCTCAAATGATAATGCTGGAACTCTAGGTAATACATGGAGAGGTATTACTCGATCTGGAGGCACCTCAACTACACTTACTTGTACAGGCCAAACAGTATCGACTACACAGTTTGCCCTTCTTGTAGTGGAAGTTCGCTCTTCAACAAGCGTTCGATTTTTTATGGATAATGATGTCTCAAATGGCGTTAATTTGACTGAATGTGGAGCTGGAAGTACAACAAATATCTATACAAGTAATCTAGCTCCACAAATTCACTGGCAAGAGCGTACTGGTGGAGCCGCTTCCAATTTAGATTTAGATTTCTATCGAACCTGGCAAGACGATGCTCCGATGACTGACGGGCTCACAGCGTCTGCACCTGATGCCTTAACCTTTGATGAAACAGCTTCCGAATCTGCAACACTTGATACACATGATGTTGTGATGAGTACACTCGCACAAGATGAGCTCAGTGATGAAGCGACAGTTGCAGATGGAACGACAGGTGAATTGCTCGCAGGACTCGATCCTTTGAAGGGAAGAATTTCTGATCTTGAAAATAAAATTGCTTCTATGGAAGCAAAACTAGGTGTCGCAATCGCAAGTCCGTCCGCAACAGTATTGCCATCAGAAATGTCATCAAACTCTGCAGAAACGACAGAACTTGTGAAAACGGATAATCTCTCAGTTGCTGGGCTTGCCACAGTTTCAGCGAATTTGAGAGTCCAAGGAAATGGTTTGATTGAAGGTATCCTTAACGTCGTCGATACGCTTACTGTAAGTAACTTTATCGTTAATAAAACAGCAAACTTCTTTGCTGACGTTATCTTCCATAGCGATGTGTTTTTCCGAGGCACTCCTTACTTCAATAAAGATACTGCTGGTTATGTAACTATCACAAAGGGTTCGGATAAAGCTGAAATTACATTCAGTAAGCCGTACAAGAGTGAACCTGTTGTCAATGCAAGTGTTGTTGCGACCAAACTCTCCGATGAAGCGTTCAAGAAGTTTGTTGAAAATGATACCTGTGAAGAAGATAAAGGCCGAGAAATGTGTGAACAAATAGTAACTCAGGAAGCAATTGAAGAATCTATGCCGTATGTCATTGGCTCTCGATCCAATGAAGGCTTTACTATTTTACTTTCCCAACCTGCCACCCAAGATCTTACGTTCTCATGGAGTGCGCTTGCGGTGATTCAGGCAGAAGAACTTGTGAAAGGAGGTGATAAATAATATGGTAGTTATACGCTCACGCGTGCAGCATATGCTCGACGACATTAGGATTTTATTCCTAGCGCCTGTCTATTAGACTGCATCTTTCCCAGTTAAAGATTTGGTTTGGCTTACTCTTTGAGGAGTGTATTCCCACAAAGGTATCAATAGGTTTCTCCTCAATAAGTCATTCAGCCTCTGGCAGGTCCACAGCTGAATGCACCCTCAAAGAGTATCTTTACCTTAACAAGCACGAATAGTTCAGCTTGCGTTATAAATTCAGTATCTCGTATACTTATGCGGTGAGCAAAAGAATTTTAATTTTTGTTCTTAGCGTGAGTTTGATTGGTAATGCAGCATTTCTGTATTGGTATGTATTTCGTGGGGAAGAACCACAGAATGTAGTAAATTCTAATTCTGTGGAGGGTAAATATCCACTGTTATCTGCCGATATTCTGCATGATCTCCCTCGGGATGTCTTGATTAATTTCTATCCGCTACGAACAGAGTTACGTGAAACAGTAGCACCGTATGGTGAAGATTTTGGCTTTTATTTCGAATACCTTCCGACAGGTACATCGATTAGTGTAAATTCAAATGATGAATTCTATGCTGCTTCGTTGTTTAAAGTTCCTGTTGTTATGGCATATTATCACGGTCGTGAACGCAAAGGAATGACAGATGATCCTGAAATTGAGATAAAGCCTGAACATATCGATAAAGAGTTTGGTAGTCTTTGGCAAAAAGGTGCAGGTACGAAGATGAAAGCTTCTGAATTAGTTCGATTATCACTTGTCGAATCAGATAATACAGCGATTAAAGCTTTACTCCCAATTATCGAACAGGAGGATTTTGTACCTGTTTATTCCGGCCTGGATATTGATTTACATGCAGACAATAATGGGGCACTTATATCAGCGAGAACATATGCATCCATATTGAAAGCTCTTCATTATTCATCCGTTCTGAATAAGGCTGACTCTGAAGAGATTCTTAAGATGCTTTCTGAGACACAGTTTAAAGATAAGATTGTTGCAGGTGTTCCAGAAGGTATTACAGTTGCCCATAAGATTGGTGACTTTAGTGCAGGAGAAGTTGATCAGGGATTTCGTGATTGTGGAATTGTGTACGTACCACGAAGGCCATATATCCTTTGTATGTTCTCAAAAGGCGATGAAGCAACTGCTCAGGCACGGATGAAGGATGTTTCTGTAAAAGTCTACAGGTATGTCTCCACAGTCGCTAAGTAGTGCTTTCTTGACAGGTAAGCGTAACTATCTCATAATGAACATATGTCTACTGAAGCTAAAGAAAAGCAAGCGAAGAAATTTACTACTAAGTCGCTGATCCTTACCGTTCTCTTCGGGATTGTAGTTGCTGGAGCACTTGGTGGTGCTATTTATTACTTCATGCAATATCAGAATACGCAGGCTCTCTTAAAAGATCCTCAGAAAGCGACAGCGGAGAAATCAAAACTGTTGGTTGAAGAGGTTGGTAAGCTTATGGTTCTTCCTCAAGGCGAAGCTCCACAAGTTGCTACAGTTTCTGATGTAAATAAGCTCAAACAGCAATCATTCTTCGCTCAAGCAAAAAATGGTGATATTGTCCTGATCTATACACAGGCAAAGAAGGCAATTCTCTATGATCCAGTCCAAAAGAAGCTTGTTGAAGTTGGACCTATTAATCTTGCCGATACAGCTCCATCTACTGCTGCTATGCCAAGCTCAGCTGCAACGCCTTCACAACTGCGTGTAGCACTCTACAATGGGACGAAAGTAACAGGGTTGTCCAGTACGACAGAAAGAGAGTTGAAAGGCAAAATATCGACAGTTACAGTCGTTGAAAAAGCTAATGCAGTAAAATCTACCTATACCAAAACTATTGTGGTAGATCTCACCGGAAAGCAAGCAGTAGGAGCCTCACAAATTGCTCAAGCTCTTGGTGGAGAAGTGGGTTCACTTCCAGCAGGAGAAACCAAACCCTCAAACGCTGATATCGCAGTTTACCTCGGTCGATAATGAATTTGTGATATAATGGCATCAAGACTATGTCTTAACTCGCGAAAGCGAGCAATAAGAGTAATTCCGGTATTCTAGGTATTCAACTTCAGGTTAAGACCTCAAAAGTCACTTAGGAGAGTTACGGAACTCGAATCGAAAGGGGGTGAATCCTAAGTGGCAAATCAAGATCAAACAATTCAATGCAAAGACTGCGGTAACCAATTTACTTGGACTGCAGAAGAGCAAGAATTCTATCAACAAAAAGGTTTCAATGCACCATTACGTTGCAAAGATTGTCGTGCAAAAGCACGTGCAAACTTTGACGGCAACCGAGGCGGAGGTGATCGAGGAGAGAGACAATCTTTCGAAATCACTTGTGCTGAATGTGGTGCAAAAGATACAGTTCCTTTTAAACCAAGAGGTGACAAGGCTGTTCTTTGTAGAAACTGTTTTAGAAAACAGAAAGGTGAATAACTAGAAGTTAACTAAACGGAATCAAAAACGCAGGGTGAAAACTCTGCGTTTTTTTTGTGCAATAAACGCATAGTTTAATTCGATGTGATGAATATCTGTTGCAGAAAGACCAGCCTAGTTAGCTGGTTGCTGTTCTGCTGCCTGACTTGGAGATGGATTTGTTGCAGGAATCGTTGGAGCTGGGATTTGCTCTCTTGGATTTCTCTCAGGCAAGGTTGTTTGTGGTCGATTTACATCGATCTGCTGTTGTGCCTCTTCTTCTGTAGTAGGTGTTGCTGATTGACTTGCTGTAGGTTGTTTTGTGCCTTGATTCTCTTGTTCATTGCCTTGCTGTCTCTTATTTAAGTTTGCGATATCAGCATCAATCTTTGCTACGTTATCTTTATTGTCAGCAACCAATTGCTTAACTATGTTGTATGCACTCAAAGCTTGTGCGTATTCGCCTTTCTCCTCAAGAGCGTGGCCTAAGTTGTAGTAAGCATTTGCATAGTCTTGCTTCAAACTGATTGCAATTTGGAATTGTCGAATAGCATCATCGTACTTACCCAATTGGTAGTATACGCCACCTAAATCGATATATTGTTGTGGGTTATTTTGGTCAAGAGCGATTGCTTGTTGCAATGTGAGGACAGTAAATTGATCAGCATTTTCACCAAATCCGATCAAACTTCGATAGATTGATGATAAATTATTCCAGTTGAATGAAGTCATTGGTGAGACTGTAACTGCTGTTCGACCTGCATTAATTGATTGCTGAATCAAAGTTAAGATATTCTGCTGAGTTTGTGCACTTGGTGAAGCACCTTGCTGATTTACAGCAAGAGCGTTAGCCAAAGCGAGGTTTGTTTGAGAGAATGATCGGTAGTAGATATCTCTGTACGGGAATGTATTAATAGAAGCTGCTTGTAATTCATATGTTTGGATACCATCATTTTGTGATGCAGCAACCAGTGATCGTTGGAATAATAAGTCTGAAAGAGTGAATCGAGCCACGAAATAGAGTGGTGCACCGACGACAATAACTACGAATACTAAGAATATAATTGGAAGAATTTTACTGAATCTTCGCTCAGAAGCACTTTGCTCAACTCGGTCACTTTCTGGAGTGACTGCTAAGAATCCTTTTTTGAATGCAACCAAGTACATTTCAGCTTCACCGAATTTGTTTGGATTGTTGTGGATACAAACTACAGCGAACAGGGCCAGCAATATAAAAAAGAGAGCTACCAATGTGAATGAGAACGGTAAGGCGATAGCTGCGATTATTGCAAGTACTAATGGAAGGAAGAATGTTTTCTGCTTTAAGACTCTGAATATTATGAATCCAAATGCAATGACTCCCAAAAGTCCTGTTGTTGCAAGCAATTCGAGTACAAATGAGCTTGATCGGAAAAATGTGAATGCCCAAAGAGTAGGGTTAGTATTGTAAACAGCAGGTTTAAATTGAGTGAAATCATTGATATATGTTCCAAATCCACTTCCAAGCAAGAGACTCTTAAAGATGTTTGAAGCACCTTGCGAAATAGCTGACATAGCAGTTTGCAACCCTGTATCAAATGGAAGGATAAGAGGCTTTTGAGAGGTGAAAAGCATATAAATTGTTAAGCTCAACGCGATAGCAATTACTGCAAATCCGACTGCGAAGCCGGCCATTGAACCTTTTGCATCCTTTCGAGCGTGTGTACCTTCAGACACGAGAGGATTATTTGCACTCTTTCCTCCGTTAACAGAGTTAAGATAGTTGTATCCGAAATAGCCCGCGATTGGAAGCACAATTGCTAAGTATAATGCCTGATCAAGCAATGAACCAAAGGTTGTAAATGCTTGAGATTTAGCGTATTCAAACGGTAATAAATGGATATTAAAGAAGGAGAAAATTGTCAAAACAGCTGAAATTGAAGCTCCCAGAGTTAAGGCTCCAAGAAGGAAAAGTAAGTGTTTTTCAGTTCGAACGGTGTTTACGACTACAAAGTAGAGAAGTAATACAAAAAGTAATGGTGTGAATGCAATTAAAGCATCGTATCTATTAATACTAAAGACGGCTGACAACAATGTCACAATTGCAAAAATTCCCACTGGAAGATCAAATGGGGAAGTACGTAGTTTTAATTTTCCTTCGAAAATGGTTTTTAGTCCAAAAACCACAAGTGCTAACGAAGTAAGTCCAATTAATAATAGCTGTTTTGGTAATACAAAAGCATCCGTTGTAGAGCTTAAGAAAAGAAGGGGGAAGACCACAAGAAGTATCGCAACTACGAATAAACTTGCATTTTCAAAATAAGATGTGATTCCTCTTTTTGTTCCGGGCATAGAATTAAAAAATAGATCTACATAAACTCTACCAAGTTAATTTACCTATTGTCAAGTTTGACTTTACTATATAAATGTGGCCTCATTTTTTATTCCTTTAGCCTTAACTATTTAATTCTCTCTATACTATTATTAATGTATATCGTTATTCTAGTTTACGATCCACCAGTTGAAGCTGATATCTTTCGTTGCATTACTAGGTATTTGGATGCTGAAAGATCCCTTATTACCCAATTTGACGTCTTGAGCTGTTTGTCTTGCGACATAAAGCGTCATTTTCTGCGTATCGGATGTAGCAGTGACATAAATCAATGAATCTTTCGTTACATAAGGAGTGACAATTGTTCTTTCTTTTTGCTTTGCTTTAATGACACCTTTGCCGGCAGAATTGTTTGATTGGGTTTCAATTGCTGATGTATCAGCTTGTACACCTCGGACAATATTAATGTTTGCAAATTTTCCTGCTCCTGAAGCTTCGACATCACCCTTTTGACTTACTCGGACAACGTCTTTTCCTTGATTGTTTTCTACTGTCAGGTCAGAACCAGGTACTGGAGCAATGACATTTGCAGCTAATTTACCTTTAACAGTAACATCCTTTGCAAAGAATGCATTTCCATTTACTTTAAGATTGCCTTGGGTATCAATCGCAACTTTACCATTTAAGAAGTCGACACCATTGAATCCGTCGGACTGAATTCTCAATGGACCAGACGCTGTATTGATTGTTGCGGTTCCTTCATCATCGAGTCCATTGATGTTCATTAATCCGATTGTAACTTTTCCAGTGATTCCGACATCAGAGAGGGTAGTTCTTCCAAGAACAGAAAGGGTATCCGAAACCGTTGCATTCTTTGTATCTAACTTTTCTAGTCCAAGCTCTGATGGAGTGCTAAGCATATCCATAAAACTTTGCGGCTCCTGTTTAAACATTTCAGTAACTTCAGAGTTGAACTCTGCAGCGGGAGAAGCTGTATCGCTTGGCGTTACTGATGGACTCGCTGTTGGTGTAACGGTTGAAGTTGGTAAGATCAATGCTCTTGTCGGCGTTGGTATACTATTATATATAGGTATGATTGTTGCTGCTGGAGTTGCTACTCTTTCCGCTGCAATCGTTGCAACTGCACTCGATGAAGCCTGAATTGCTTCCATTGCAGCGGTTGTTGCCCTTGGTTCTGCAAGTGTAATTTCTGCCGAAGCTGTGGCATTAATGCTTAAACCATCAAGTGCGTCTGGAGAAGGTAATTGTGTGTTGTTTGCTCCGGTCATTCCTCGAACGATTCCTGTAATGTAGTCATCAATGTGTTGTCCATTAATGAAAAAATCAGAAGTAGTAATGTTCAAATTTTTTGTAGTAATCTCCGTTACTTTAACTATTGATGCAATAAAGCCATTTTCGTCAGTTGCGGTCTTTTGATCAGATATGGTTGCAATGCCTGCATTGACAGCCAAATTCAAATTACCAGCATCAGTTACCTGAGATTGTGGAGCCTGATATGAGATATTTACGAAGGACATGACCTTTCCAATTGCTGATTGATCGGTATTCTCATAACTTTCTAATGCTCTTGCGATGATTTGACCTGGTTTTGTTGCTTTCATTGCTACGCCCGGAATGTTTGAAGAGGTGAGTGGATCGCCAGCTTTTATAGTTCCATTACTTGTCGTAACCTTAACAGGGACTCTTCCCTGTAATGCCAAAGGGTATACATTCGGATGATCCGCGTCAGGTGCAGCATCTGAATTAAGTGTGAATCCTGGCTTGGTTGAAATAATACCAATGACTTGTTGTTGATAAGCCGTAGTTGACTTTACAATTGCCTGGTTGTTCTGAAGGCTTTCAGGGATGACAACATCACCTGGTTCTAATTGTTGTGCTGAAACATAGTTCTCTGCCAAGTCAGCCGCTTGAACTGTTGTATTGGCTGCATAGATGGTTCCCGGTGTTGATCCTGCACATGCACCAGCAGTTGCTCTGACACAAACTGATCCCGCTACATTAAATGCTTTCAATGATTGATTCCATGCAATTGATGGATCCTGTATCAATTGAGCATTTTCACCAATGAAAGGTAGTGCTCCTGGAGTGAATCCTGTTAAAGTAAAATTCTTCCCCGATGCAACTGTTATTCCTTCATTGGCATTGATCACTCCACTAGCAGTTACTGTCCCATTTAATTTGCTTTCTCCTTTTACCTCTATACTATTATTAATAGTCGTTACACCAGACTTCCCTCCAAGAGAAAGGGAAGTTGCATTATCACCAATAGATAGATTGATCACGTTTGTATTAGCAATACCGAATGTGGTATTGTTTGTTGCTATAGTATTTCCGTTTATAGCAATATTTCCAGCGAACATTCCATCTCCAGCAGCGTTCACACGGAATTTAGCAACTTCATTGCTAAAACCGCTAATGATATCGTCACCAGAATTTTGCTTGACAGTAAGGGCTGATCTTCCAGAGGTATTCCCGAGGATAGCAACAATGTCGGTAATTGTTACAGCACCTGGTATGCCTGCAATTGTATTGTTGCTTGTAGTATTTTGGATAGGAGCTTGCATATCTATAATACCCGAACCGTTAGTCGTTAATTGAATATTACCGTTTGAGTCAGGGTTTGTAGTAAGCAATAGCGTCTGTCCAGATATTGCGAATTGACCACCAGTAGCTTGAAATGTAGGACTTGCATTTCCACCTATAGTTAAATCACCTGAAGAATCTAGTGCTAATATAACATTCTCTGTGGCAGCACTATTAGTTATAGGCTTCAGACCCTGTAGTGATTGAGAATTGCTTGCTAATCCTGTGGTTGCGATCTGTCTTCGAGGCTGTAATTCAGTTTCTTTACCCACAGTTAGTCCTACATAAAGGTTAGGGTTAGAAGTAAGCAATTGCTGTGAAAGTGTAGCCTTCTTGCCTAATGCCGTTGTAAAGTAGCCGTCTTGGTCAGGGGTAACTGTTTGAGTCTCTTGCCAGAGCAGTGCTGCTCCTGAAGCACTTGGACTATTATATAGGGCGAACCGCAGATTCGTCTCTGCGGTGATTGGTGTATTTGTTTTGTCCATTAATCTTCCTTGGAAGGCGAGTGTCCTCGGAGGCGATATTGGTTGTGATGCCAGTGCTGCGGTGTTTTTACTTGGTGGTTCTGTGGCAACTTGATAGCTTGCAACTCCTGCTACTGCCATTGCGAACATAAGTACTGCAAGATGGATATGATGTGCGATAGGATACGAATGATATTTTCGATACCAAGCAGGTCTTGTATGTCTCATATGGTGCCATACCTTTTTATACCAAGGTAGATTTCTTAATGAGATATCGAGTGGAGCATAAAATGACTTGGATATGTTACGTACTATATAAGGCTTTGCCTTTGTTTTAATTCGGACTAAATCTCCGACTACAGCAGCAGTTCGAGTAGTTAGTCTAGTTATAGTATTGATCTTTTTAGGCTTAATTATCTCAATAGGGGTGACCGGTAGTTTGTGTCCAGCATTCTCTAGAATAGTGTTTACTGGAGTAAATACATTCTTACCAGAACTCTTCCAGACGGAGTATTGAATAGCTTCAGCTACTTTAGCGATTGGGTTGAATAATAGCGAATCAAAACAGTGACTTATAAACTTGCTTGTTTTCTGACCAAGTCGGATTGGAGCAAAGTTTGAATATTTAGTTTCTTTCGGTAATTCCTCCTCATAATCAATTTCTTTAAGGGCTTCAAGGGGCATCGGTTCAGGTGCTGGTATAATCTTTTCGACTATTGTTTCTTCAGTCACGACTGGTGTTGATTCAACAACGACTGCTTCTTCCTTTTTTACAAGTCCTTGATCACTTAACCATCGGAGATATCGTCTGAGAGATGAAAGTTTTCTATTAATAGAAGTAGGTGAGAATTTCGAATCACCCATAAGTCGTTCTTTGTAATGTTCGACCGTAGATGTATCTATTTTTATGAAGCGATCACTCCTTGATGTTACATCACTAACTGTAACCTTCTCAAACCATAATAAGAATTGTTGTATGTCGTGCAAATAATTCTTGATCGTTAATTTGCTAGCACCAGAGGAGACAAGTGAATTCTTGTATGATTTTATTTGCCAAGGGTCTGCTTCTATCTTAGGTAAATCGGTAATTATTCCATCAAACGGATTTGCCTCAATCGCTCCAGAATCGCGTAGGAAGCGACAAAATTTTCTCAGTGATGAAATATACCTTTTTGCAGAACGAGTAGCAATAGGAGATCCTTGAGTGTTTTCATAAAGGCTATCTTTATATCTCTTGACTACCTCAGTTGTAAGGCCGGAAGGAGAAAAGGTTACTTTCTCAGTCCTTTCAAACCACTGAATAAACTTCCTTACGTCAGAGATGTAGTTTTTCACGGTAACCTTACTAGGTTTATTTCTGTCTGTGAAAAGGTGAGATTTAAAATTGTTTACTATATCCATGGCAGTTTATTGTGAAAACTTATTATTTAATAAAATACGAAATTTGGTGTTTAGCTACGAAATTATACTGATTATACCGATTATCCTGTGTAAAAATGAGTTCTTAAACTAGGATATATAAAATGTTATTTGGATGTCAATAGATCTCAATAATATTGATGTCCTTAGATGGTATTTGTTATAGTTCTCTTTGAGATTACTAGGCTTTATTCAGATTTTGAACAAGTAGACTATCAGAAATTGTTAAAAATAGGTAAAATACGAATAAATTTCGTACTTTTATAGTTATGATAAGGCTATTTAGCCTCGAAGTCGCTGACTGCTAAAATTGAAAAGATATCTTAAGAATCCATCCTCAAAAACCCAAAAAACGTCAAAAACAGCATTTAATATGGGACTTTTTTATTAACGATTTAAATTTAAGTAAATTGCTTTAATAGTAATCGTTTTAATCACGTTATCTTATTATTTCGGAGAATAATAACATTTCTAGCAGAAGATAAGGCATAGTGATAGCTTTCATAAATAGTTATTTATATTGATATATCAGTATAAAGTTTATATTTACCGAAAATGATAGATAGCTTTCTGATATGATCAGCAACATATGTCTAGGAAATAATAGATTGATATTAATTATTGAAAACCCTTATAGAAATATCGGTAATATATTACTATATATTCGCTATTCTGTAGACTTATTCATTGAGTTAACAGTACGTCTGAGACATTTGTAAAGGAATATCGGATATTAGTAACTGTGCATTCTGAGGCTAATTGTCATATGAAAACAACTTTTCATATGGATTAGTACTAAATGGTTAAAATATTGGCACTAAGAGATTGTTTGATTTAATCCTGTGTATATAGTTTTAATAAACGATACCTAAATGGTTATATTTATATATCTTATATGTATAAGGGGATACTTCAATATTAATAATGACATTTTATAGTATGGAAATATTTCAAAATTTAGCCTTGCAATAGCAAGGCTCTCAAATCCGCTAGAAGGCAGACGAAATATTTGAGACGTATAATTTGTCATCCTATTACAACTTTAATTTCATAAGTAGGCTTATCCACGAAGATGCAGTAAATAGTTAAAAATAAGGCTAATATCGTACATATGTTCTATAGTATGTAATATCTAATGCATAGTAGAGTCTTAGAGTGATATTGTTATTGGATACATTTTAAGCACTTAAAATTATAAGACATAAATTGATCCAATAGTATATCTTACGATGTAATAGTAGTAAGGCTAAAAATATAAATATTTATAGTGTTAGGACTATAACTCTATAAAATATTTTACTTGCATTGGCCATACTAGTGTCGTAAGCCGTTCTCAAGTGAGAGTAAAGTGAAGAGTCATCTTAGCTATCTGCTTGTCAGTTTAAATCTATAACCGCTAATTTCATAATAGTAAATCTTCACTGCAAGAATAGAAAACTATAGGAACAGGAAGTTAGCAGACATATGGATAGAGTGACATGATTCAGTTAGATTGAGTAGACAGTCTAAATGCCTGATTGAAGAAATTTACAAAATTGAACTCTCTCAGTTGCGTTTTAAGGCATGGTAAAGAAAGGTTCTGTGTGACTATCCATTTTCTTTACCACGACGTATGACTCTTAATGATGTCTTTTGATATCTTTTTTAACTAAGTTTCTTTTTGACTCGCTTATAGATAAAGAATACTAAGGCTAGTAGGAATATGAAACCCAGAAGTAAGTGCGTAGGAAATACCATAAATCTTATTGTCTGAGTATTAATCGGTCCCTCGTCTGACATTGCGAGATTGATCTGTGCACTATAGATGCCAAGCAAGAATTTTTCTTTCCATTCAACTTTTGGTTCAGTAGTCTCTTGAATAGTTCGAGCTATCTGAGATTCATCAAAGAGCGAGCGGGTTGTTCCAGCTAGGATCGGAGTTTCAGGAATATCGACTCTACCGACTGCCTGACCAAAGACATTTTTTATGAGAATATTGCCTTTAGGGGCTATGTAATGAATTCCAGTATTTTTAACCTTCACACTGAATGGAACGGGACCCGATTGCTTATACCAAGGAGTGGAGAATTCCTCAATATATCCTTGAGCGGTTTCAGGAGTACCAACTGATAAAAGGACATTTGTCCCAAGTCCTCCTTGTATAGTTGTAATTGAATGTTGATCTTTTTTGTCACGTATTGTGCTGTTTTGATCTGTTTGAGGTGTTAGATCGTGAAAGAAAATAAGGGAAAAGTAGTAGTCTCTTGCGGTTTGATTTTGAGGCAATTGTACACGGAGCTGTAGTTGCTTCTGTTGTTTTGGCCCTAAATCAAGCGTTGTAACTCTTGTATTGTCTGTATCGATAACATAAACATAGCTAAAAATGTCATTTGCTGAAGCTGGATTATCCAGGAAAGTTACTTTTCCTTCTTGGGACATTGCCGGATCAAATAATTTGTAGGCAAGTTTGAGCCTAATCGATTGGTCGCTTTGGTTCTCTAGCACAAAAGGAGCTCTCAGGTCGGATGGAGTTTGAGCCTTTATTTTGATTGTTGATGGGGTGATTTTTAATCCAATTCCTTCGGCGTGTGCCTGGAAAGGGAATATTGAACTGGATATTAATGAAACTGTACTAAGAGATAGAACAAGTATTTTTTTATATGATGTAGTAAGTCTTATTTGAGTCATAATTAAAAGTTAGGAATAGCTATAAATGTTATAGTATTACTATAGCCACTGACAGGCTGAGTGCCAGAAATATTTACCTTATAAGTAATCTTCATTTTTGTTTCTGGTTTAGCTTGTTGATTTAATATAATTGACTGTAAAGTTTCCTTGGCAGAGATGTCAGAGAACTGCTTGAAGCTATTTGTGTTTGAAAAATCGCTTCCACAGACTTCTGTAGCCTCACTATCGCATCGAAAACCAAACCCATATGTTAGTGAATTCTCCCAATTTGCTGGAATTGTTTGAGTGCATGTCCCATTATCGCAGGTTGTATCTGGAAGAAATGTATTCTCTGTATTAAGAAACGGATGATTTTCGTATGCAAATATTTGGCCACCATAAAGTGGGGACGTAAATGCTAAATCGGAAGTTCTTATGACGGGGTTTGTGGCCGTGAGTGCTCCAAAGTCGATAGCATTTTGAGAAATTGCAAAGCTGAAATAATCATTACTTCCTTTTATTGTGTAGGTTGGGGTAGTTTCAGGCACAATTTTTGGAACTACAGGCAGATTCGGTAATGAAGATGTCGGTTTAATTATCGGTGGAGGTTTTGTTGCTTCAGGCACTGCAGTATCTATTTCTTCAAACTCAATTGAATAGTCTCCACTTGATGAAACCGCAGCGTAAACAGGAGAAATAGGGCAACTTAAGGCTAAAACCGAAGCAAATATAACTACGACAGGCATAAAATATCTTTTTTTAGTTTGTGGCATTAATTTTTTAGATAACATGTACCTCAATCGTAATCCATTTATTGTTAAAAGACAATTGTTGAAGGTTTTAAGGCTACATGTGTTGTAGAGGATAGTATTTTGTTATAGTAATTTGATAACTTTACCTTCCACTTTTCTGCTTTAAATATCTATGTTATACTCCAGGGTATGAGTAAAACTGAAGCTAAAATAACTAAATCAGAGAATAATAAATATAGCCCAAATTCGATTGAATTGAAATGGCAATCTAAATGGCAACAGGCGAAAGTCTATCAGCCTCAATTGGGTTCTGCTAAATCTCAAACCAGCCACAAATTAGCCTCAAATAATAAAGAGGATTTAGCCTCACGTCCTGCTATAGGGACGCCATTTTATAACTTGATGATGTTTCCGTATCCTTCAGCCGAGGGTTTGCACGTCGGAAGTATCTATACTTTTGGTGGAGTGGATGTTTATGGTCGATTTAAGCGAATGATGGGGTATGAAGTTTTCGAGCCAATTGGATTAGATGGGTATGGTATCCATTCTGAGAATCATGCTATTAAAACTAAGTCACATCCTGTAGATCACGCAAAGAGGACTGAAGAAAATTTCTATCGTCAATTGCATGCAATTGGTAACTCTTATGCGTGGGATAATAAAGTTGAAACCTACAATCCTGAATATTATCGCTGGACGCAGTGGATTTTTGTGCAACTATTTAAATCAGGTTTGGCTTATAGGAAAAGTTCTGCGGTTAATTTTTGTCCTTCGTGTATGACTGTCTTATCTGATGAACAAGTTATCGATGGAGCCTGTGAACGGTGTGGATCAGTAGTTGAAAAGAAAGAATTGGAGCAATGGTTCTTTAAAATTACAGATTATGCAGAAAGATTACTCAATAACATAGAAGATCTTGATTGGACTGATAAGGTCAGAATTGCTCAAAGGAATTGGATAGGCAAAAGTGAAGGTGTTCGTTTGGAGTTCAAAGTAGAATGTTTGCCAGCGTACAAGGATACAATACCCGTATTTACCACGGCTATTGATACTGTATTTGGCGTGACCTTTATGGTCATCTCTCCAGAGCACTCTTTAGTAAAAAATATCCTAGAAAGTACTAAGGATAAGGTTAAACGAGATGAGATCCAAGCTTATATTAAAGAAGCACAACATAAATCTGAAGTAGAGCGTACAGGAGAAGGTAAGGCTAAATCTGGAGTCTTTAGTGGAATTTATGTAATAAATCCATTGAATGGCGATAAGGTTCCATTATGGATTGCTGATTATGTCTTGATGGGATATGGTACTGGTGCTGTGATGGGAGTCCCGGGACATGATGCGAGGGATTATGCATTTGCTAAAAAATATAAATTGAAAATAAAACCGGTTGTAAAACCTAAATCGGGTACGAAAGATGCACATGTCGAAAAAGATGGTTTTTGGGAATATAAGGAAATTAAGACATTGTTCAAAAATGACTCTGAAATGGTTAATTCAGGAAAGTTCGATGGCCTTTCAAGCTCAGAAGCAAAGAAGAAGCTTGAACAACTAATAGAAGCAGAACAAGTCGGAAAGGTTGAAACAACGTATCATTTGCGAGACTGGTTAATCTCTCGACAACGATATTGGGGCCCGCCAATTCCAATGATTTACTGCGAAGATTGTGCCAAAAAGGGTAAGTCATGGTTTACGACGACAGAAGGAAAGAAGAGAAGCAAAACAACAACTGCTGAAGAAATGAGAGGGTGGTATCCTGAAGAAAGCCTACCAGTGGAACTCCCATATATTAAAGACTTCAAGCCAATGGGTACTGGCAAATCACCTTTGGCAAATCATCCAAGTTTCTACGAGGTTTCCTGTCCAGAATGTGGTAGTACAGCAAAGCGTGAGACAGATGTATCAGATACATTTTTGGACTCAGCGTGGTATTTCCTTCGCTATTTGGCTACGGATTTGAAGCATATTCCATTTCCAATGAATGAAGAGAAGGCCAAAGAATTCGATGGTGCAACGAAAGAAGAAATCTTAGAGGCAGTAAAACGCAAACCTTGGCTTCCAGTGACTATGTATATCGGTGGTGCAGAACATTCTGTGTTGCATTTGCTTTATGCACGATTTGTCACAATGGCATTACATGACATGGGCTATGTTGATTTCGAGGAACCTTTTACGAGATTCTATGCCCATGGATTGATCATCAAAGACGGTGCAAAAATGAGTAAGAGTAAAGGCAATATCATCAATCCTGATGACTACATTGGCAAGTATGGTGCAGACACTTTACGGACCTATCTATTGTTCCTTGGACCGTTCAATCAAGGAGGAGATTTCCGTGACACGGGAATTGAAGGAATGAATCGATTCGTTAAGCGTGTCTGGAACTTGTTCAAAGAGCAAGGCAAAGGAAGTGGAGAAGCATCAGCCGAGGGATTAAAGTTCATGCATGAAGCTGTCAAAGGTGTAACTGAAGACTTGCATGAACTACGGTTTAATACTGCAATTGCCAAGCTCATGACGTGGTATAACTTCTTATCAAAGCAGCAAATTGTGAGCAAAGAAGAGTTAGCTACGTATTTGCAATTGTTCGCACCATTTGCTCCGCATCTTACGGAAGAGTTGTGGGAAGAATTGGGTAATCCATTCTCAATTCACAAGAGTGTTTGGCCTTCTTTTGATGAAAAGCATTTGAAGCGGGATACGTTGACTGTAGCCATTCAGGTAAATGGAAAATTGCGTAGTACGCTTGAAATTGCAACAGGGGATAAGGATAAAAAAGATATGATTGAAGCACAAGCACGCGAGAAAGAAGAAGTTGCAAAATTCCTCCAAGGATCTGTGAGAAAAGTTATTTACGTGCCAGGTAAAATCCTCAACTTTGTTATCTAGTAATAATAGAAACTAATCTCTTTACATTTTACTAAAGAGTTTGTAATCTATGTTTATGGATTCATTCAAAGAATGGTTGCTCGAATTTGGCAAAGAACATTTTGTAGCACTGCTTATTGGTTTCTCAGGTTTAATTTTTCTTATTTATGGTTTTGTCAGCTTTTATTATGTAAGCTCTCCCAAGCAAGAAATTACATTTACTGCGAATGCTAAGCCTTCGACTTCGCTCAAGCAAAAAAATGTTGAAGAAAAAATGATTATGGTGGACGTTTCTGGTGCAGTCAATAAGCCTGGGGTTTATATGATTGCTGCACAAAGTCGTGTCCAGGATGCAATTGTTAAAGCTGGTGGTTTGTCATCGTCAGTTGATCAGCAAAAAGTCGCTCAAACCCTCAATTTAGCAGCACCTCTCACTGATGGTGCCAAATTATATATTCCAGTTGCTGGAGAGCAGATAGTGACATCTGGTGGTAGTTCTAATAACAGTTCTCCATCTGTCCAATCAGCTACCAATGCAATCATTAATATCAATGCTGTGACCGAAGATGAATTGGATGCACTTCCTGGAGTTGGTGAAGTGACTGCAAATAAGATTATCGAAAATCGGCCATATGCTTCGCCTGAAGAATTGGTTGAAAAGAAGGCTGTGGGACAGGCAACATTTGAAAAAATAAAAGATCAAATTAGTGTTTATTAGCCTAAATATGAAGATTGTTTTTGTGGTTGTCTTGCTAATTCTTCTCGCTTGGCGATTCCAAGAATTCTCTCAAACCAAACCTGTCTACACTGATGGACAACAGTTTTCGATTGAGGTCACTTTGCATGAAGAACCTGAACTTAGTAATAAAGGTCAGCGTTTTGCGATTACTGATGCACATAATCAAACGATTTATGTAACAGCTGCGGCCTTTCCAAGATTGTATTATGGGGAGGTCATTCAAGTTCAAGGGAATCTTGATGAACGAAGGTTGGATGATGGAAGGATTTTATTTAGCACATATTATCCACGAATCACGGTAAAAGCGGCTGCTCACGATGGTCTCTCTGCATATGCAAAAGCTATTCGGGAACAAAGCAAAAATCTCTTTGAAAGTACATTGCCTCCCATCTCTGCAAGTCTTCTTATGGGGATCGTTTTTGGTGCCAAGGAACATTTTCCTGATGACTTCTTTGATGCATTGCAATCGACCGGAGTACTGCACGTTATTGCAGCCTCAGGCATGAATGTTACTTTTATTTCAGCCGCATTGCTTTATAGTTTTGGCTATTTCATGAGAAGGCAGCTTGCCTTAGTTTTGGGTTGTCTTGGAATTGTGTTTTATTTATTTTTAGTTGGCTTTGAACCATCCATTCTTCGGGCTTCTATCATGGGTGTGCTTGCATTTGGTGCAAATCTTTTTGGGAGACAACACATTGCCGCATACGCGTTATTGTTCAGTGCTTTCTTGATACTTTTGTGGCAGCCAGGTTTTTTATTTGATCTTGGTTTCCAATTGTCATTTTTTGCGACGCTTGGAATTATATTCGTTAAACCCTTGCTTTCAATTCCACAGAATTTTTTCACTGAAACGATCACGACAACACTTGCAGCACAGATCGGAACATTGCCTTTGTTGCTGGGAGTTTTTGGACAAATAGGGTTACTATCGTTATTGGTCAACGCACTTGTCTTGTGGATCATTCCAATCGTGATGTTGTTGGGGAGTATTGCTGTGATTCTTGGATTTGTTATCCCACCTCTAGCTCAGATACTTCTTATTCTGACATTGCCGTTTTTGTTTTTCTTTGAACAGACAGTTTCGTTCTTTGGGAAAAGTGGTGTGTTAGAGATTCCTCAAATTCCAATTGTATTGTGGTTAGTCTACTATCTATTTTTAACCATAATTGTGCTTAAAAACAAACCTCGATTAAAGTCTAATGCTAAGCCATCAATACTGTCTGATTTATGAATAAGATTTGGATAATTATCAGTTTGACAATTTTTAGCCTTGGACTTTTGACATTTTGGCAATTGAGTAAGTTCAATGATGCAAAAATGCATGTCGTATTCTGTGATGTAGGACAAGGTGATGCCATCTTGATAAAGACTCCAGACAATAAATATATTTTGGTTGATGGTGGTCCTGATCGAAGTGTCGTCAATTGCCTAGCAAAACACATGCCATTTTGGAATCGGACAATTGATCTCATGGTGCTGACTCATCCACATGCTGATCATTTCTTTGGCATGTACTATGTACTCGAACGCCATCATGTAAGGACTTTTGCAACAGAAAATTTAATCAACAAGACTGCTGCCTATAAAGAGCTGCTAAAGATATTGGATGCAAAAAGCATTCCAACTTTATATGCACTGGCGGGTGATCAATGGGATATTGGAACTGTGGAGATACGAGTCGCTGGTCCGACACAAAGTTACCTCTCTCAGACAAGTCCAGGAGGGACAATTGGTGAGAGTAAAGAGTTTGCATCTTTGGTTCTCAATGTCATTTATGGAGAGTTCTCTGTACTTTTAACTGGGGATAGTCAGGTGGTTGGTCTAACGGACTCAAGGTCCCAATTAGAACTCCCAATCGATGTGCTGCATGTTCCACATCATGGGTCGGGGACAGGTTTGGATGAAAAGATTTTAGAAGATATCGGACCGAGTCTTGCAGTTATCTCTGTAGGGGCTGAGAATCGCTACAATCATCCTCATCCACGTATCATGAGTATTTTGCAATCTCTGCAAATTGAAGTTCTCAGAACTGATCAGAAAGGCGATATTGAAATTGTGAGTGATGGAGAAAATTGGTGGATGAAATAATAATTAGTTCACAAGTTTTTGGCCCTGTGTTGCAGTCGTAACTGGTGCTGCGGTGGCTGCTGGAGCATCTGTCTTTGCAGCAGAATCAAGAGGTAATGTAAATGTAATTGTGGTTCCACGACCTTCTTCAGATTCGAGAGAAACCTGTCCGCCATGAGCTTCGACAACACCCTTCACGATATAAAGTCCCAAACCTGTTCCGACAACACCGTTTTGTGTTCCTCCTAGTTGCGTAAACTTGGAGAAGAGTAAGTGTTGCTTGTCTTTAGGAATACCTGCCCCGGTATCTGATACTGAGACGACCACGCTTCCAATCGCAGGTTTCGCAGTAAGTTTAACTGTGCCACCGGATGAGGTGAATTTAAGTGAATTAGAGATCAAATTGTTGACCACTTGACCGATATGAATTGGATCGAATTTAAATGCAGGCACTGATGGGTCAATCTCAATATCAAGATTAATAAATCGCTCATGGGCTTGTGGTGCAAATACTGCAGCTCGTTCTTGAATCAGTTTCTTCAAGTCCCCAGGAATCTTTGAGATGGTAAAGAGTCCTGCTTCGAGTTTCGCAGCATCAAGGATAAGGGATACTTCATCAAGCATCTTGCGTGACTGTCCTGAGATGAGTCCGATGATCTTATTCTTTTCTTCGTCAGCAAGTGGAGCGGGTGGGTTCATCAATAGTTCTGAACTTGCTTTAATCGCAGTCAATGGACTTCTTAATTCGTGAACCATAATATTGGTAAAGTCTTCCTTCATCTTTGCAACGGACTTTTCAAGAGTGATGTCATGGAGGAGCACTGATGCACCGATAACTTTTCTTTCAGTTGTGATACTTTCATCAAATACAGGAGTGATGAAGATCTGGAATACCTTTTCATCGATATTAACTTCTTTCTCTTCGATGACTCGTTTGTGATTGATTGCCCTTTGAATTTTTGCACTAAAGTCGTAGGTATTTGGAAGAGCACTTAAGAGATCAATTGTGGTTGGATTTTCTTTTGGAATATCGAGGAAATCTTTTGCAGCATCGTTAATGACGTTCAACTGTCCATTGATATCGACCATAAAGAGACCATCGGCGAGACTTCCGATCATCGCCATGAGTTTGCCTTTTTCAAGTTGGAGAATATTCTCAAGTCGAGACAATGTTTCTGATGCCATTGCCGCAATCTTGTATAAAGTAGTCATTTCTTCTTCGCTGTATAAATTTTCTTTTGTGGACGCGACGTTCATTAGGGCAACAACTCGGTCGTTGATGATTAAGGGAATATGGAAGAATGATGCAGGCTCTGCATGATTCAAATCATCTACTGCAACACCTGAAATGTTTGGTTCGATTCTGTCTGGGATGCTATTGCCTTCCATGGCGATGAAGGATTGTTGCATACTTGATTTGATATTCTCGAGATAATTTTTACTTACGCCTTCTTTGATGTGTGTTTTGAAAATGAATTTATCATTCTCTAGAATTAAAGCTGAAACAGTAGAGTAACTCAAAAGCGTATCAAGACTTCCGGTGATGACATCCACAACTTTTTCAACGTCCAAAGAATATCCAATGCGATCTTGTACTTCTTTAAGCATTGTAATCTCGTACAGTCGTTGCTTTTGCTTCTTCTCGTTCTCGACCAACTTTTGAATCGCTTTTTCTTCTTTCATCGAGAAGAAGATCGCCACGATGCCAAAGACAATTGTAGCTAGTATTGCGACTCCTATGATTATGTACATTCCAAGATCCATATTTATTAGTTTGCAGCGGCTTGCTGCGGCGCTTCATGATTTTCCTCGTGGTGTTCTTGTGCATCTTCATGTTTCTGGTCTGCTTCTTGTGTTCGATGCTCTTCAATAGATTTGCTCTCTTCATGTTTCATTTCTTGTGGATGGTCATCATTTTCTTTCTGATCGTTTTGATCTTCTGCCGTCTTTGCCTGTTCTGTTGTTGCAGGGGTTTGATTGGTATCCATTGTTGGATATGCTGTAAGAATTGCATTCAAAAGTGGCCGCATGGTTTTCTTAACCATAAGTGGGGAGAGCTCACGAAATTGCTCAAGCAGTTTGATGCTTACTTCTTGTGGATTTCCATCAATCTCAGTTACGCGGCCATCATTATTCACATGGAGTCCTGGGACATTCTTTGCTTTTGCAAGGGTAATTGCGGGACCGAGAATAACCATCTGGCTTTGCAGAGTTTCAGTCAGTAATTGTTGGTAATTCAGGGCAGTATCACTCATAGGAAGTACGTCCTACCCTGTATTATTGTTTTGGGTAGGGTCAGCCGGTGGGTTTGGTTGTTGTGGATTTGGCTGCTGTGGGTTTTGTACTGGTGCTGGTGGAGCAGTCTGAGATGGTGGAGTTGCTGTCGGATCGGCAGGTGCAGCTGGTGTGGTAGCAGGAGCACCTTGAAGATCTGTTAAAAGATTTTTTACCTTCTCAACAAGATCCTTTGTTTCGATTTGATATTTCAATATGTAATCAACAGCTCCTTTTTCAATAGCTTCTTTCATCATTTGGTTCTCGTTATAATTTGAAATAAGCATGACAGGAATACTTGATGTAGTAGGATCTGCCTTTAGTGCCGTTAAAACTGCATTGCCTAACATATCTGGCATGATCTGGTCGAGGAGTACCATATCAGGTTTTTGTGATTTGACTTGATCAATTCCATCACGTCCATTACTTGCCGTAACCACTTCAAATCCGGCACTTTTTAACCCCATGGACCATGTGGCAGCTGTCAATTGATCGTCGTCGACAATAAGGACTTTCATAGCTACTTTTCACGCTATCAATATTTTCACAGAAATGCAATAAGCAAATAGAGTTCTTTACAAATTTGTTACAACGATCGTTGTATTAGTGTGTGCATTAGTGATTTGTGGACTGATGATACAGCAAAAACAATTTACACTATATATGAATATTCATTTTGTGTTTGCTATACTATACACATGCTAAAAAAAGAGATAACAAAGCTCATTCATGAAGTCTTAGAAAAGAAAGAGATTACTGATGTAAAGATAATCGTTGATTATCCTGCGGACCCAAAGCATGGAGATTATTCATCCAATGTAGCTCTCATTGCTGCAAAAAAGGTGGGGAAGAATCCAATGGAGTTTGCCGAGGATTTGAAGAAAGAGTTAGAAGCTCTCCATTCAGATATGTTTGAGAAGATCGAAATTGCAAAACCTGGCTTTATTAATTTTTCTCTCAAGGTTAATACGTTAATCTCAGAAATTGAAAATGAGAGTCTTCCCGATGTTGGAAAGAATCGAAAAGTTGTCGTTGAATACTCCTCTCCAAATATTGCAAAACCATTCACAATAGGTCATTTGCGATCAACAATCATTGGTGATGCTGTAGCAAATCTTCTTTCTGCAACAGGGTGGGATGTCAAAAGGGACAATCATGTGGGAGATTGGGGAACACAATTTGGTAAGCAGATCTATGCAATTAAAGCTTGGGGGAACGAATCCGATATCGAAAAATCAGAACGTCCGGTGAAAGAATTGGTTGCTTTGTATGTAAAATTCCATGAAGAAGCTGAAAAGAATCCGACACTAGAAGATGAAGCTCGTGAATGGTTTAAAAAGCTTGAAGATGGTGACAAAGAAGCACGAGCATTGTGGCAGAAATGCATTGATTGGTCATGGAAAGAATTTGATGCGATCTATCAGCAATTGGGTGTCACATTTACTGAAAATAATGGTAGAGGCTATGGTGAAGCATTCTTTGAGAATAAGATGGATGCCATCGTTTCAGAACTCGAAGAGAAGCATCTTATGAAAGAAGGAAAAGAAGGAGCACGTATTGTGGAATATGCTGACGAAACCAAGCTTCCACCGTTGATGATTTTGAAGAAAGATGGTGCATCTTTGTATGCGACAAGAGATTTAGCAACAGACAAGTTCAGAATGGACACATACAACGATGACAATTTACTAGTAATCAATGAAGTGGGAGCAGAACAAGCCTTGTATTTTAGACAGTTATATAAGCTCGAAGAGCTGCTTGGCTGGTTTCAACCTGGACAACGAGTTCATATCAAGCATGGATTGTATCGGTTCAAAGAAGGCAAGATGTCGACCCGAAAAGGCAATGTGATTTGGCTTGAAGATGTGTTGGAAGAAGCTAAAAAGCGTGCAGGAGAATTATCGAAAGAAGGAGAAGAAGTTTCGGATCTTGTTGCCTTCGGTGCTATTAAATGGAATGATTTGAAGCGAACTCCAGAGCAAGATATTGCATTTGAGTGGGATGAAGTTCTGAATATGCAAGGGAATTCTGGTCCGTACATGCAATATACATATGTCCGTACAAAAAGCATTTTAGACAAAGCAAAGGAAATGGGCGTCTCTGCGTTTGAATTCACATATTCTGGTGAAACAAATACTGAGGAACGTGACTTGTTGCGTTTGCTTACCCGATTTGATGAAATAGTCGTTGAAGCATCTGTAAAGTTCTCTCCAAGTACAGTTGCTACATATCTCTTTGAGCTTGCTCAAGCATTTAATCTGTTCTATCAAAAGCATCCAATCCTCAAAGGAGATGAGTCAAATATGCAATTTCGACTTATGATTACATCATCTGTCGGCAAAACAATAAAACAGGGAATTTCACTTCTTGGCATTCAGGTTCCACAAAAGATGTAATCTTCATTTTCTTCTTGACAGATCCTTTCAAAATCTGATGTACTATTTTCACTGACTCTTTTCACAGAGATCTTTTTGCTATGCACCCATCAGAACATAAAAGGCTAACACATTATTCACCACTTGTGGTTATGAGCGTTTTTGGGTTGATGATCGGATTGTATATTGCAGTGATCGGTTCACAGACGAGTCAAGAAAACCGAAGTAGAGCAGCCATCGTCAATGGGACGTACAACGGAACATTGCAAAGCAGTAGCAATATCATCAATGGTGGTGTCACAGGAGATGTTATTGGGAATAGTAATACGGTTTCAGGCAATGTCGCAGGATGTGTTCGAGGCAATAGTAATATTATTGGTGGGAGAGTCTCAGGAACTGTGACTGGATCAGGGAACATCGTTGCACTCGGATCTGGCGGAGGACCTTGTCTTAGTGGCACCCCAACTCCAGCACCAACTGCGATTCCAAGCCCAACGACTGCACCAACTATGACTAAATCACCAACACCTTCACCGACGAAAACTCCAACCCCAACTCCGACAAAGACTCCGACTCCTACACAAGGTGTTACTCCAGGATTAACTTTAGTGCCAACAGCTATTCCTACTGCAACCAAAACTCCAACTCCGACACCAAGCCAAACTGTGACTATTACACCAACACCTACAGCGACTCAACCGACAGCAACTACCGGACCAACTGCAACTCCTGAGCCTAATAGTACACTTGTTGCTGTCAGTCTACTTCTTCATGGCGTTGGCAAAGGCGGAGACAGCGTCAATCCTACAGCACAAGGCAATATGAATCCTTTACATCCAAATCGAGTTGTGACAGTTGATGTGTACGATGCAAACAATCAGCTCGTTGTCAGTAAACAAGGTACAGTCATCTTTAATCCAACCGACGGTAACTTCAAAGGAAATATCAGTCTTGGATCAACAATTACGACTGGAGCTCACACGATTCGAATTAAAGGAGATCAGTATCTTCGAGGAATTGTTTCTGGTATTCAAATGCTGACTGCCGGACAAACAAAGACACTTCCAAGTTTGACATTGGTTTCAGGAGATGTAAATAATGACAATCAGATCAACATTGTTGACTACAATTTGCTTGTTGGTTGCTATAGTGATTTGCTCCCACCGGTGAGTTGCAATGCGGGGGATAATGTCAAAACTGATCTTAACGATGATGGAAATGTGAATCAATTTGATTACAACCTCTTCATCCGAGAATTGACCAACCTTGGCGGACAGTAAAAAGTTGTTCAATTACTTTTCATCACCACTTTTCACAGTTGACAAACTCTTCAAAATTCTGCTCTACTAGAAATAGGTCGTATTGCCTCAAGTGCAAAAGCTGCCTTTATCATGGAAGAGAATCAACCAAAACCAGTTAATATTCAGGAGATTAAGCCAATTAATCCAAGAAAAAATTACCTCAAAATCTCACTTCCGCTTGCTGGAATGGTGCTTTTAGTAGGTGCAGCATATTTGACAATCAATAATGCAATGCAGCAACAACAAGATAATCGTAGTAAAGCATCGGTTGCAAATAACATGGTTCTCAACCCTGGATTTGAATCAGGAACAAGTCCTTGGCAGCTTCAGAAACGTGGGAGTGCAGCCGGATCATTAACTACAACAACTTCGGACAAAGTGGAGGGTGCAGCAGCAGGTCAGGTAAATGTGACTGCCGCATCATCCCAAGTATATGATGCAGAACTTGCACAGTACGGAAAAGCTCTCACTGCAGGTCAGACCTATACGTTTACGTTTAAAGCAAAGGCATCTGGCTCAAAATCAATTGACGCAGTAGTCCAAAATGCTAGTAGTCCATACACAGATTATCTCCGCAAAACTATTACCTTGAATACATCATGGCAGACTTATACATATACGTTTACAGCTCCACAGACAGTATCATCCGGTATGGTTGCATTCCAGTTGGCAAGAGCAACAGGCACTTATTGGGTTGATGATGTTGCCTTCTATCAAGGGAATGGAAGTGGTGCATCCGTCGCAACCGATAATGGAACAAGTGTTTCCAACTTACTTTCTAATCCCGGATGTGAAGGGACAACTGCACAGTATAAAGGCTATCAGGGAACGCTTTCTTTGGCGACAGGTGTTAAGCGTTCAGGAAATTCTTCATGTAAAATGGTTTCTACTTCAAGCTCATACTATGACATGGAAACCTTCCAATCTTCCCCAAATCCTCAAAAAGGTCAGACATTCTCTGGAGCAGCTTGGGTACGAGCAGATTCAAATACTGGAAAGCCAGTTTATTTGTCTCTTCGAGAATCAGGTGGTAGTACCGGTAACAGAAGTGCATATGGTGCTCCAGTATATCTTTCAACCAATTGGCAGCTTGTGCAAAACACATTTACTGTGCAGAGCACAGGCCGTACGAGTCTTGATTATTATGTAGTCCAAGAAAGTGCATCTTCTGGCCAATCTTTCTATATTGATGATATGGTTTTCGTTCAGGGAAGCAGCATTAATCTTGCAACACCAACTCCAATACAGCCAACTCCAACTTTGGTTCCTACAGCTACCAAAGTCCCTACACAAGCTCCAACAGCAGTTCCTCCAACTGCAACATCTGCTCCAACATCTGGTGCAACTCCAACTTCAGGGCCAACAATTATGACTATTAACAAATCATCATATACACCAGGGGAGAATGTAACTGTTTACTGGACAAACATTTCGGGTGCAACTGCGAAAGATTGGATTGGACTCTACACTCCAAGTGCTGCAAATGGAGATGAGATCGGTTGGATCTATACTAACTGTACGCAAACATCGACAACTCCTGTAGCAGCTGGTAATTGTACATTCCCATTGCCAGCAACTGCTCCAGCGGGAACACTTGAACTCCGATTGCATTCCAATGACACCAACAATGTTATTGCAGAGAGTCCTACATTTACATTGGTTGGTCCAACAGCTACTCCGACAACAGCCTTGATGACTGCAACACCATTCCCAACCGCAATTCCTACAGCTGTTCCAACAGTCATTGCTCAAACTCCTATCCCTACAGCAACTGTCGTACCTGGCAATACATACGTTAATGTCGCTTTGCTTCTTCATGGATTGGGTAAAGGTGGCGATTCAGTCAATGCTGGCTCAACAGGGAACATGAGTCCATTACACCCACAAAAACCAGTCACGGTTGATGTCTATGATGTCCAAAATCAATTGGTCATTTCCAAGACAGGCACTGTCAGCTTTAATGCAACCAACGGTAACTTCACAGGAAATGTAGAACTTGGCTCACAATTTGCAACTGGTATCTACACAGTGAAGGTAAAGACAGAGCAAAACCTTCGAGGTCTTATTGGTGGTATTCAAACAATTACTCAAGGCCAAGTTACAAATCTTCCAAGTGCGACATTGGTTACAGGAGATATCAATAATGATAATCAGATCAACATCGTTGACTACAATATCATTGTTGGTTGCTATAGTGATTTGCTTCCTCCAGTTAGTTGCACAGATATCAATAAGCTCCGAGCTGATTTGACAGATGACGGTAAAGTAAATCAATTTGATTACAACCTCTTCATCCGTGAGTTAACAAATCTCGGAGGACAATAAAATACCATGGCTGAATCTATTGATTCTTCATACGGAAGGCACGCACTGGTCGAACATGATGATCAGTTAGCCACTGTTCCAAGGCGAGTCGCTCAAGGTAGACATCGCATGGAGCCTCCGATAAGACGATATCCAGATACACCTCCTATACCAATTTCAAGCATAATGGTTGCCTTAACTGGTGTGGCATCGCTTCAAGGGCATAGTGAAGCTCCTGGTAAATTTGTTCCACCGGCAGCTCCAGTGGAAGCACCCAGTCCAGGACATCTTGAACCAGTCATCATGGGACCACAAGCAGAAGCTACAGCACTTGATGATACAGTCAATTTTGATGCTGCGACTGCTGTAGCAGAAGCATTAAAGCATTAGGATTCTTCTAGGTCTTGTGATCTTAAGGGAAGGTGCTAGAATAGTTTTTTATCTAGGTTATGCAATTTACCAGAAAAGTTTTACCAAACGGTCTTCGAGTTCTCCTTATCCCAATGCCAGCAATGGAAAGTGCAACAGTGCTTGTCATGGCCGGAGCAGGCTCACGATATGAGACAGCAAAAAATAGCGGCATCTCACATTTCCTTGAGCATATGGCTTTTAAAGGTACAGAAAAACGCCCTGATGCTATGGCAATATCATCATTGATTGATGGTATGGGAGGCGAATTCAATGCTTTTACCGGCAAAGAAACCACAGGCTACTACATCAAATCTGCAAAGTCTAGGATCGAAACCTCAATCGATTTACTCTCAGATATGTTGATGCATTCGAAATTTGACCCAACAGAGATCGAGAAGGAAAAAGGTGTTATTGCTGAAGAAATAAACCTGTATGAGGATATGCCAGCCCGAAAGCTTGGCGATATCTATGAGCAGCTTCTTTATGGTGATACGCCAATGGGATGGGACATTGCTGGAAATAAAGAAGTTATCAAAGCCGTAACTCGAGATGATTTCGTCAAGTATATGGGAGAACTGTATAGTGCAAGTAACCTCACAGTTGTCGTGGCAGGAGGAATTGATGAAAATGACACTTTTGCAATGATAGAAAAGTATTTTGGAGTTATGAAGCAGTTTGAAACGATCAAGTATGATTCTGTCTCTGATGCTCAAGATAAGCCGGCTGTTCTGATCAAGCAAAAACAAACTGAGCAAATTCATATTGCACTTGGCGTCCGTACTGTTTCAATCCAATCAGACAAGCGATATCCATTATCAGTACTTTCTGCAATCCTTGGTGGAGGTATGTCTTCACGCCTCTTCCATGAAGTTCGCGAGAAGCGGGGGCTTGCGTATTACGTACGTTCAAGTTCAGATGAATATGCTGATGTCGGGTCATTTGTCTCAACAGCGGGAATCGATCCAAAGCGGGTAAGTGAAGCAGTTGAAGTCATGGTTGCTGAGTACGGAAAAGTTTCTCGTGGAGAAATGGGATTAACAGATGAGGAGCTCGTAAAAGCCAAGGAATTTTTGAAAGGTCACTTAGTACTGGATTTGGAGGATAGTCGTTCTGTAGCAGGATTCTACGCCCACCAAGAACTACTTGAAGATCATATCGAGAATCCTTCTGATGTCATTACAGAGATTGATAAAGTAACCAAAGAAGACATCGAAGCAGTCGGAAAAGAATTCTTTGTCGAGAAAAGGTTAAATTTAGCTTTGATTGGAAATTTTGAAGATGGACAGAAACTCGAAGCTCTGTTAAAATTATAATCTAACTTATGGAACAAACAGTTGTATTAGTCAAACCAGATGGCGTCCAAAGAGGACTTATCGGAGAAATCATCCAGCGTTTTGAGCGTAAAGGATTGAAACTTTCTGCACTTAAAATGATTTCACTCAGTGATTCTCTTCTTGAAGAATGGTACGTTCACCACAAAGATAAGCCTTTCTTCCCAGGTCTCAAATCTTATATGAAATCCTACCCAGTTGTAGCAATGCTTTGGGAAGGTATCGACGCTGCAACAACAGTCCGAACAATGATTGGCATTACCAAAGCTCGAGAAGCAGCTCCAGGTACAATCAGAGGAGATTTCGCAATGAGTCAGCAATACAACCTCATTCACGCATCAGAAAGTCCTGAAGCAGCTGCAAGAGAACGAGCAATCATGTTTGATGCATCAGATATATTTGATTGGGAAAAAGTAGACAACATCCACGTTTACCTCGAAGAAGAGCGTAAGAAGTAGGCTTCCTCTTATTGGTTTATATTCCAGTAATCTTATTAGTGGTTGTCGTTGTTTTTATTTATGACAGAGCGAACATCACATACAGAAGATATCGAAAGAATCTCTATGCGAGGACATTTGAGTGCTGCAACAGATTCATTCACAAGAGAACTTACCAAAGGACCAATCGGCACATCATTTGTCGGTTCAGTTTATGCCACATCAATCGTTGCAAGAGGAAGTTTTGAATTAGGAAAGCGTTTAGGCGGAGCTACACTTGAGGCAGGTGTTTCTGTAGCTCGAACAGTCTTTACAGCATCTCGGAATCGTAGACAATAACTACTTCGCTTGCTCAGTTGGATGGGAAGCTTGTGTAGGTTGATTTTCAGGAGTAATCACTGTTGTCAAAAGATCGATATAACACTTCACACCACTGTCTTTGACTTTCATAACACCATTCTTCAAAGGAATAACTTCTTCTGTTCCATCAATCTTATGTAGTGTGATTGCTTCTTTTAGAACTGAAATAAAGTTAGAATGCTCTGGCAACACATCGAATATTCCTGTGTCATTCTTGGAAGTTACCGCTTTCACGTCATCATCAAAAAGTAACTGGCGTCGATTACGGATCATAACGTGAATTTTATCAAGTGCGACATGCTCCACTGGAGCTTCCGGAGGTGTATTACTTTGCGTCGGTTGCACAGGTGCTGGTTGTGGTGGTTGATTTGGATCTTCCATACATTATTGCTGTTGAGCTTCTTTTGCTTCGCCGATGAACATAAATTTATCTTCTGTGAGATTGTCATACACACCGTTGAGAAGATCCTGTGTATCCTTGATGGTTGTTTCAAGTGGGACGAATTTTCCAGGACGTCCGGTTTGCTTTTCTGTGGTGAAGAAACTCTGGGTGAAGTATGCTCGGAGCATCTTTGCACGTCGATAGAGGAGTTGGTCTTCAGCATTCAATTCACCTTCACCAATAAGAGAAACGATACGTTCAAGTGACACAGCTTTCTTCAAAACACTTTGTGCATGAAGGGCCGTTTTATAGTGCTCTTTACTGACAAATTCAGGTGCCAAAGCAGATGAGGTCGATGCGATGAAATCAATAGCAGGAAGCTTGCCTTCCTGGTAAATGTCACGGGAAAGAATAATAGTAGAGTCAAGGTACGGCAAAATTGATTGTACTCCCTGATCCAAGATATCGTCATTGGGGATGTAGATCGCTTCAATGGATGTGATTGAGTTTTCCTTGGTACTTGAGAGTCTTTCATGAAACATCGCCATCTCAGAGCTTAAGGTGGCTTGATAACTATCTTCGGAAGGGATTGTGTTCATCAAAAGGGAAAGTTCGTTTCCAGCTTGAGCCAAGCGGAAAACATTATCAGCAAAGAACAACACGTCTTTCTTCATCACATCACGGTAGTATTCTGAAAGAGTGATTGCTGTTGCTCCAGTCAAGAAGCGAATGGCAGGGTTTTCGCCCATGTGTCCGAAGACCAAACTTGCATAAGGAAGTACTCCGCCTGCTTCAAGTGATTCAACCAATTCTTGTCCTTCACGAGTACGCTCTCCAATACCAGCGAAAACAGATAGGGTAGAAGAATCACTTCCGTTTGGTGAAAGCTGGATGACGTTATGGATGATTTCGGTAAGTAAGATTGTCTTTCCTACGCCGGCTCCCCCAAAGAGTCCGATCTTTCCACCTTTCAAGATTGGGCAGAAGAGATCAATACCTTTGACACCGGTCACAAGAATTTCTTTTGGCACACTGACATCCGTATACATAGGTGCATCTCGGTAGATTGGCCATGAGTCTTTGGTCTGTATTTGTGGGCCTTTATCACGAGGATTTCCAAACAAATCCAACACACGTCCAAGCATTTCAGGACCGACTGGAATGGTTACAGGTTTGCGTGTGTTTATAACATTGGAACCACGGGAAATAGTTGTACTTGCTGTCAGGAGCAAGCAATAGTAACTGTCAGATCCTGTAGAAGCGTAGACTTCCATTTTGGTAAGCGGATCCTTTTCGAGCACAAGAATGTCGTGCACAGAAGGTTTTTCACCACTAAAGGTTACTTCTACAACTTGTCCTCTTATCGCAATAACTCTTCCTGTTACAAGACTCATATTTTATTTCCTTTTATCAGTTTAGTCGAAATGAGTATAAAAACGCCAGAGACAATCATTCTAAGCGAGCTTCCAAAGCGACAAACCATTTAATGCTTCTGTTTGTTTCTTATTCATCATTCTGTGGGTTGCGAAACGCTTTTCCAGATTGATGGCTCTGAGCTTATTACTGATATTTTCTCGTGCGATATCCAAAGTGGTAATACGGGAAGCATATCGTGCAAGTTCCGATTCTGTCACTGTTTGATGGATAATCCCGGCAAAGATTTCACCCTCAAAGAAGGCAAGGATTTTTTCCAATGATGGCTCAAACAAATAATGCACCATCAAAGCTGATTCTCCCGCTGGTGCTTTTTCATGTCCTGATACATCCAGTGATGCAACTGTTTGGGATGCAAGACTCTCAAATCGAGGATAAAAGATAATGACATTTTCATACTTAACAAGTTCCTTTGTAACTTGCTCTAATCCTTGCTCAGTAGCTTCTTTCTCGGAGAATGCATAGAATGTAAATTGTCTTCCTGGGAATTCTTCCGTAAAAAGCTTCTTTCCAAACTCACCGATGATGATTGGTTCTGCGGGATGTTCCTCAAGATATGCTACAAATTCTTTGTATGTTTTCTGCAAAATCTTACTGAAGAAACCTGAGTTCGCGGAAAGGAAAACACAAGCGGTTTTTCCATTACCTCGTTTAAGGGACAGAGAGTCAGCCGGCTTAGATCCTGGAAGGAGTCCATGTTTCTCAGCTACAAGGTTCATAATCTGGTTTTTGTAGGAGATAGTAACTTCACGGTAGATGTCAGCAAGTTCTGCATTCAGGTCTCGGCTTTCCAACACTTGTCCACGGATGCTACGCATCTTCATACTGGCGATTTCTTCGGATGCTCCTACGATTTCTTTGATACCAGTAAGATCTTCAATTTGAATTAAGATATTTTTGATATAGTTCATGGTATTTTTATATATTAACGAGTGGTGTCCTTTGGACTCCGAAGACATGCATAAGCTTTTCTTGACGTCTCCTGATATCTTGTAACATGTCATTAAGGTTTGGAGCACTGGTAATAATTTCTTTCACCAAGGCTTGTGCTTCGATATTGTTCTCATAGGTGTGGGTAATTGTCTGGATATCTTGTTCCATCTTGGCATGATCTTCCCAGTATTCCATCCATAAAAGTCCAAAGATCACAATCTGTAGATCAAGGCTTTTTACATCAGTCGCACCTTGTGTGAAGTATGCAAAGATACGATCTGCAACAGCCATTGTTTTCTTAATACCTGCACCAGCTTCTGCTGTAAAGTGGCTGAAGTTCTCAAGGCGTTGATGAAGCGTCAAGAAACTTATTAGCTCACGGTGGATACTCAAACGGAGCGGAGTTTGCGTTTGACGGCCAACACGACTTACAGAAAGGAACGGATTGATCGCTGGACGATTTCCTTTGGTGAACATTTCAACGTCAAAGTAAATGTGTCCGTCAGTCATAGACATAAGATTGGTTTGGATGAATCCCGCAATATCACCTTCAACTGATTCAACAACAGGAAGGCATGTAATCGAATGCTCACTTCCATTGGCCAAGACAAAGTTGCCCGCTCGTTCAAGGAGCCGTGCATGTGTATAGAAGATATCAGCAGGGTAGGCATTACGTCCTGGGAAACGTCGTCCAATAAGCATAATCTCGCGATAGACTTTTGCATGAGTGAAAAGATCGTCAAGTACGAGAAGTACGTCATGGCCTTCGTCGCGGAAGTATTCAGCGAGTGTCATTGCCGCAAAAGGAGTAAGGTAAGTAATGCCTGATGGATCTTCAGAACTTGAGGCAATGATAACGGTATTATCAATGATTCCGGAGTTCTTAAAGTATGTTTCAATCTTCTTAATATCAGTCTTCTTTCGTCCAATACCTGCGTAAATACAAATCGTTCCAAGACGTGCTTGTTTCAAGATAGTTTGGTAAAGAAAACTTGTTTTACCAGTCTTACGGTTACCGATGACAAGCTGACGTTGGCCTTTACCCAGCGGGACAAGAAGATCGACCATTGTTACGCCTGTTTCGAGTGGTGTGGCGATACGTTTTCTTGTATTAATGCCACTCGGATTAATATCAATCGGCCGTGAAACCTTGGGCTTTTCGATTGTTTTACCAACTTCCAATGGATGTCCAAAAGGATCAACTGTTTGTCCAAGTAATTCAAAACCTACAGGCATTTCTTGCTTGGAGCCAGTCCTTGTCACGCGTGTTCCAGCCTTGATTGAATACTTTGAGAATAACAAAATCTCTACTTGGTCTTTACTCATCGAAAGCACAACGCCAAATTCACCTGTCTCAAACATCACAATTTCCTGCAGTGTCGCCTGTGGTAATCCGTTGACATAGACGATAGATTGGTTCGAGGCTTCGACAAAACCCACTTCTTCACTTGTGCTTAAATAATGTTGGAAATTTTTCATGTTAGCAGTCCCATGATTTCTTCTCTTTGAATCTGGAACCGTCCTCCTAATTTCTTGCGTACAGAATAATCTTTGTATTGCCCGCTTGAAATAATGAGTGCACCACCAACGATTGTCTTATCAAACTGTAAATCAATAATTGCTGTTGGTCCGACATTCTTTTTTACCCAATCTGAAAAGATAGAAATGGCATCTTCATCTGGTTGGAAGGCAAGCGTAAGCTGGATAACATTCAGTGTCCGAAGTCTTTCTTTCAGTTCATCAATTGCTTTGGTCATCAGTCCATGGTTTTCGTGAGTTATCTCTTGCTTGAGCAGATGATCTTTAAGGATTTGTCCAAGCTCGGGTGGGAGATTATCGAAAACCCTTTGTATTTCTTCATCACCTTTAGGAGCGAAAAAGTCATTTGAAAATTCATCAAGACATATAAGGACTGCAGTCATTTCTGACTTTAAACGAAGCTTGCTAATTATTTGTTCAAATAGGGCAGTGTCTAACATAATATGGATAGGATGTCTTATTTAAAGACTTGCTCTTTCTTCGCTGTCTCAAGAGCTTCAAGAACTAATTGCTTATGCTTATCAAAAGTGATTCCTTGACTAAGTACCATTTCAGAAACTCTATATAGAATCTTGTAAATATCTTCATCCATTTTCTGATACTTTTGTTTCTTGTAATCCTGTAGTTCCTTTTCAATCATCAAGTACTCTTCATCAATCTTCTCTTTCACTACTTTTTCACTGTTTATAGTTTCCTTTTCAAGCGTCTCTCTAAACTCCTTAAAGTCTGCCAGTACATCGGATTGGATATCTTTGGTCATCGACTTCAGAGAATTAATGTCCTGCTCTTGGATCTGGGTCATCATATCCTGATATGCTGTTTTCATTTCTTCAGAGGCTTGATTAAAGACTTCTGCTTGTTCTTGCTCAAGCTGTACAAGCTTTTCTTTCAAGGCAGAATTAGAATTATCTTCATACGCCTTGCTGCTTGCGAGGATATCATTGGCGTGTTTGTTCGCTTGGTCAATAATTTCTTGTGCCTTTCCATGTGCTTCTTCTAAAAGCTTGATTGGTTTCTCAGACATTTGGTTTTGAAGATGCCTATTAAGTTCTTCTGTCTGATGCAATTTTTGTCCATTTTTGGTGTAGGAAATAGCCAAGACAAGAAGTACTGCCGCAAGGACAGCTATTGTAACTGCAAGAAATATTAATGTAATCGGTTCGATAACCATGATTTTATAGTACTAGAATCAAATACGCGATAGCAACACCAAAGAACATAATTGCAATAGTAACCATACTGTTGATGAACACACTTAAGAGGATTGCTTGCTTTGCAAGAGGGTTACGTCCAATTGCTTCAACACCTCGATTGGATGATCTTGCGAAGAATCTAAATCCAAAGAAGAATGAAAGTAATGCGATCGTACCGGAAACCACATATCTCACAAATCCAAGAGGTGTTTCAAGTGCAGCCGTAAATCCTAATGTTGCTGTATTCCAAAGATTCCTTGTGATATCGTTTGATAGTTTTGCGAAATGAGGATGGAGTGTTACAAGAATTATCCCAACTTTCTTCGTGTCATTGTTACTGTAATCTTGATCTGCTGTACCTATAACATAGCCGTTATCTCTCGCTTTCTGACCAACGCCCGGTATTGTTGAAGAAGTTATAAAATCTCCTCGCTGGATATTTCCATTTTGTGTAGTAACTCGGACGCGAGCTTGTCCGACACTGATGACAGGAAGATCTGTTGGGGAAGTTGTGTCACTTAAATATACCGCTGGTCTTTTACTGATGACTCCAAAGATTTGTGGATCATACGCTGAAACAGTTCTTTTGTAACCTTCTTGCGTTGAGCTAATAATATCACCGTCCTGAATGTCTTTGTCTGAGACTGTAACACCTATGGCAGTTCCGTTTGATAAATCTGATGCTGCCACAGGGGAAATAGCTGTCACAAACAGCAATCCTACAATCGTGGCAAGAATACCTTTTCTAAGCATAGTTCCTCCTAATTCTATAGTACCCAGGAATTGGAAGGGATGTCAAGGTAACGAAGCGGTTCTTTATGGTTCAACTAAACGACAACGTAATCGAGTACTTAAATATCAATCTATATCCTAGTATATCGAACTGATCTCCCTTTGCCTTGAGTGAAGAGTAATCCCAATGATGTTAATTTTGCAAGATCTCGTGATGCAGTGATTTGCGAAATGTGGAAGATTTTTTGAACTGTTCGATTTGTTATAACTGTCTTTGGGTCGTCCAAAAGAGTCATAATCGTTTTCTGTCGTTCGTTTAACTTTCCGATGTTATCTTGTACTGGCAATTTTGTTGTTTGGGAAAGTTGCGAATATGTTAGCTCGAGAGTTTGGGAAAGGGTTTTGACGTAATATTCAACCCAGCTTGTGACATTTGCCTTGGCGATAGCTGTTTGGTAATGTCCCAAGAAAATCTTGTTTTCTTCAGCCCATGGCTTCTCTAAAACCAAAAGTCCTCGGCAATCGATACCTCCCTTGTAGAGAAATAGATAGCTACAAAGCGTTGAGAACATATCTGCCTTTGTTCCTGGCGGCAAGAGGCTTCTGTAGAGGAGTTTTGCGATCGCTGCTTGGACATATGGATTGTCGGAACTGACTTGGAGATATGTTGTGATTTCCTGAAGATGCTTTTCTATTGTTGCTGATTTCTCTCCGCCGATGTAATCATAGATTTGTAAGATATGTTTAGCCTGTACTGTCTCAGGGTTTAATGTCCAATCTCTTTTGATATAGTCAAGAGACTGTTTGTACCCTAAAACAGTATTTTGTATCAGATCCCTTTTCTGCGGATTTTTTTGCATCGCAAAAACAATTTGATTGGATAAAATTGACTTTATTTTTTCCCTCAAAACAGGAATTTCTGTCTCGGTAAGACCAAAGTAGATTCGATCCATTGTTGCTGCAAACTGCACTGTCAGTTCTTTCTTTGGTTCCATAGGGTAGAGGAGTATCTGCTTTCTGGCAATTTCTGCTTTTTCCAGAAACCGGAGCATGTATGGTGAGATTGCGTAGACTATATCGAGCATAAGCAAAAAGTACCAAAATCTGCAAAAGCCGTCAAGGTATCAGAACTTCAAATGATTTTTTAAAGCATCAGTATGATATCGATTACATTAGTTGATTTTTTGATGTTTTCACAGGACTTTTTTTGTCATGAAATTGATCTTTTCTCAGTAGATTTTTTTCTAAAGACAAACTTATCCATTTAGCTTCTAGAGGATGAATTATGATAAGATTAAGATAAGATAATACTCAGCCTTGACAAGCTATATTAATATATGTAGTAATTAATATACTGGTGAAAAGTTAAGCAAACTTATCCATTTGTGCTTAAAACTTACCGGTGCTGCCCAATGAACGAATCACTGCTCACAATACAAGAAGCAGCGACGCTTTTAGGAGTTTCTCCTACAACGCTTCGCCGCTGGGAGGAACGAAAGGTTCTTCTGCCTTATCGAACCGCTGGTAACCAGCGAAGGTATTCGAAGGAGCAACTTCTTGCTTTCAAGCAAAACGGATTCAAGCCTGTTCAATCAGCCCCAGCAAGCTCAACTACAACTCCTGCAGCACCGGTTGTAGTCGCTTCAGAGCCAGTTCAAAGTGAGGAACCAATTGTTACTCCAACACATGAGGCCGAGGCTTCAATCGAAAAGCTTACAGCCCCACAAACTCCAACTAACCCCGTAGTCGTGCCTCAAACTCAAACCGAAGCTAATGTCCAAGTTTCTGATCTAGTTAGTCAGCCGAGACAAGATGTATTTGGTGGATATAAGATGCCATCAAGACTTCGGGATATGAAAGATGTTTCGCCCATGGCTGGCGTGTTTGCTGTCTTAGTTCTGTTTGTAGGATTTGTCCTCGTTGCGAATTTGGCTCCTACCTGGGGAGAAAGTTTAGATAGATTTGGGAAAGGATTACTGCGTGAAGGTGCAAGTGCTCGGGAGGTATTAGCAGCAAATGATAATACTCCGGTCTTTGTGCTCAGGGTGAATATCCCTTCTGTCTTTGGGAAGCAGGCGACTTTTCTTGATAGCGTTGGTATACGCAAAGGCTTGACTGTTGATGGGATTGCCACAACAAGTGGAGGCATCGTTACAAATAATTCTGATATTGATGCGGGCACAGGTCGATTGACAGCATCAAACGTGGTCTATTCTGTTCTTGCTGGTACAAACATTTCAGTCACGGGTGATCCCCAGAATCCTACAATCTCAGCTAACTTGGGTAGTGGGTTAGTCAGATCATTCCAAGGTCAAACAGGCGAAGTAGCTTTAGCTCAGGGATCAGGAATAGGACTTGATGGATTAACTATCACCAACACTGGTGTACTTTCGCTTCAGGGTCAGACAGGAGCTCTTAACTTTACTCAGGGAGCTGGAATTACGCTTAATAATCTTACTATAACCAACAGCGATCCTGGTTCAGGACAAAAGATATTTAGCACGTTCAATATCGATGGCACTCCAGTCTCCGCTGGTTCGAATACAGACACATTTAATTTCGCTGCTGGAAGCGGAATTACGCTCAGCACAAATACTACAGACAAAACTTTGACTATTTCAGCGAATGGGTCAGCCACAAGTCAGTGGACAACTACAGGATCCGATATATATTACAACCTCGGTAATGTAGGCATAGGAAACACAGCACCTGGTGCTACTTTGGATGTCACAGGTAATGGAAGATTCTCAGGTAGTTTGACTGTTTCCGGTTTGAGTACAGGTATCGTAAAGGCTGACAGTAATGGTTTGCTCTCAACAAGTGCGTTGAACTTATCAGGCGGAGCTCTTGAAGTAACTGGCGTTCTCCCTGTAGCAAACGGAGGAACAGGGTTAGCCTCAATACCTACAAATGGCCAACTTCTTATAGGAAATGGAACTGACTATACATTGGGCAACCTGACAGGTACGGTCAATCAAATTACTATAAGCAACGGTGCTGGTTCGATTACATTCTCTACACCACAGGATATTCATACTGCAGCTTCACCAACTTTTGCAACTTTGAACTTGACCAATAGTGCGAATCAGATTGTATTTGGATCTGGCTTGACTGGAACAATCAGTATGGATCCACTAACAACCGGTCGAACGTATACCTTCCCTGATGCAAGTGGAACTGTTTGTTTGACTTCGGGAAATTGTAGTGGAGGTGGAGGAGGAGGCATTTCCGGTTCCGGTACCACCAATTACATAGCCAAGTTTACGAGTTCGAGTGGGATATCTGACTCGAGCATATACGACAATGGAAGAGTTGGTATAGGCACCACAAGCCCGGAAGGGCTTTTAACTGTTTCTGGGGGTCCTGCAGGTAAGGCTCTTGCTGTCTTTAATTACACTGGATCTGGTCAGAATATTTTGACTGCATCCGCGTCGGGGACGACAAGACTTACCCTCAATAGCAGTGGAGATCTCAACATCATCGGTGGTTCCTATCAGATTGGTGGAACGCCTGTCCTCACAAGTACTAGTTTGGGTTCTGGCGTTGTGAGTTCATCTCTTACTTCAGTTGGTGCTCTTAATTCAGGTTCTATCACTTCTGGATTTGGGAATATTGATGTTGGAGCCGATGCAATTAGTGGTGGGGATATTACTTCCACTGGTTCAGTTGGCTTTATTTCAACAGGTAACGGTGCCGGATTGAACTTCTCAGGCACAGGTAATCATGATGTGACTGCGTCATCGGGTGTCCTTCGATTGGGAGCAGTTACTTTGACTGGGGCTTTGACTGGAAATGGTCAGAACGCGACAGGTTTCAATAATCTTTCTGCTTCTGGCACAGTCACATTTGGTGCTCTTGGAACTGGTGTAGTTCAAAGTAATGGCTCAGGTCTCCTCTCAAGTTCTGCACTCAATCTTGCGGGAGGAACTTCATATGTAACAGGTGTTCTTCCTGTGACGAATGGCGGTACTGGCTTAAACTCATTCAATACAGGTGATTTGGTTTATGCTTCAGCTGGTAATACATTAGCTGCACTTCCAATAGGGACGGAAGGACAAGTGCTTGCGGTCTCTGGTGCAGGAACACCTACATGGATATCTTCGGGCACACTTAACTATTGGCAACGAGGTGCAGGTACGCTTGCTCCATTAAACATCTCAGATGATTTACTCGTTGGTGGAGTTGCCACAAACTCAGCGAAGTTCCAAGTCTTTGGTATCTCAGGTAATGCGAGTACTTCAGGTACATTTACGTTCAATACCGCAGGCGTAATCCAAAGTACCAATAATCAAGGATTAACGATTGGTGGTGGAACAACTGGAAATATTACACTTTCTCCTCAAAATGGGAATGGGACGGTAACTTCGACTGGTAATCTCAACCTTGTTTCAGGTAAGGCTTACCAGATTAATGGTTCAAATGTTTTGACCGAAACAACACTAGGATCAGGCGTTACAAATTCATCTTTGACTTCAGTTGGAGCATTGAGTGCTGGCTCCATCACAATGGGTTTTGGCACGATTAATAACAACAATACGATTACTGGTACAACCCTTAACGGTACAATCGGTGTAAATACGGGTGCTGGGGCTGGCACACAACGAATTGACACTACCGGAAATCTAACCAACATCGGAACAACCCAGTTCAATGGCATTACTTATAGCTGGCCGGGTTCTGCAGGTTCGAATAACTACGTCCTCACAACTGATGGCAGTGGAGATTTGACTTGGAATGATCCAGCAACGCTTCCTGGAGTTGGAGATATTACTGCCATTGGAGACGTGATCTCTGGTGCGGCATTTACTGCTGGTGGCACACAAGGAACCTCTTTGTACTTTTATGATACAGATGGGCGAGGACAACTTACTATAGCAAACCTCACTTCACCTCGAACATACACATTGCCAGATGCATCAGGTGAAATTTGTCTTGATTCTGGTAACTGTGCTGGAGCTGGTGGTGGAATTGTTGGTACGGGTACGGCTGGTCAATTAGCATTCTTCACAGATACAGGCACAATTTCATCCGAGACTTCTGGCTTTGCCTGGGATGCAATTAACAAGAAACTTGGCATAGGCACAGACACTCCAACAGGTAAGCTGAGCGTTTCTGGTGCAGCAGCAGGCAAGGCATTAGCAATTTTTGATGAACTTGGTAATCAAGATATCTTCTCAGCTTCAGCATCCGGTATCACACAACTACGCTTAGCACGCAATGGTGACTTAGCAATCGAAGGCATGCTTTCAGATCTTACCCAGAATGCATTAACAGTAAATGATAGTTTGAATTTGATTTCAGGCAACATGTTCCAAATCAATGGTACAAGTGTCTTAAGTGCATCAACGCTTGGCTCAGGAGTTATCAATTCATCTTTGACCAGTGTTGGAGCTTTGACTTCAGGATCGATCGCAAATGGCTTCGGAAGTATCTTTACGTCAAATACAATTCAGGGAAGTGATATTACTGCATCCGGTACAACAGGATTTACGGCAACAGGAAACGGAGCTGGACTGACCTTCTCAGGCTCAGGAAATCATAGCATAAGTGCATCATCTGGGACACTTCAGATAGGAGCAGCTACTTTAACTGGTGACTTAACCGGAAACAGTCAAAGTATTGTCGGAGTTAATAATCTCTCTGCATCAGGAACAATTACCTTTGGTGGGCTTTCCACTGGAATCGTCAAGAGCAATGGCTCAGGCGTCCTTTCATCAAGTGCAGTTAATTTGGCTTCAGGTGATATTACTGGAACATTGGCAACTGGCAATGGAGGAACAGGTATCACTTCAGTCGGTTCTGCTGGTGGGGTCGCTTACTCCAACGGTTCGACATTTGCATTCACAGGTGTTGGTAGTAATGGAGAAGTACTTATTTCCAATGGTTCCGGTGCTCCAACTTGGGCAAGTCCTTCAAGTCTCGGTACCAACTATTGGCAGAGAAACGCAGGACTTCTTGCTCCTCTTAATATTGCCGATGATCTTGCAATTGGTGGTACGAGTACAGCTTCAGCCAAGTTCCAAATCTTTGGTAATACAGGCAATGCTTCAACCTCAGGTTCACTCACATTCAATGCAGCTGGCAACATCCAAACCACAAATAATCAAACCTTAACAGTTGGTGGCAATAGTACTGGCAATATAATCTTCTCACCATTAAATGGTGCAGGGACAGTATTAGTTAACGGTACTATGAATCTTGCGTCAGGGAATAACTACCAGATTAACGGAATAAATGTTCTCACCGCGACAACCCTTGGAACAGGCGTTGTTAATTCATCTTTGACAAATGTTGGTGCATTGACCGGAGGATCGATCGCAAATGGTTTTGGAACAATCGCTACAACGAGTACTATTACTGGTACTACTATAAATGGAACGACAGGTCTTAACACGGGAGCAGGTAGTGGAACACAAAGAGTAGATACAAATGGTAATTTGGTAAATATTGGAACAACACAATTCAATGGTGTTACATACACATGGCCAGGTTCTGATGGTTCGAGCGATTATGTTTTGACTACTAATAGTACTGGCGGATTAAGTTGGAAGAATGTGACATCAGTTGGTGGTGCAGGAGACATCACTGCGATTGGTGATGTCATCTCAGGTGCAGCGTTCACTGCTGGTGGTACACAAGGAACGTCTTTGTACTTTTATGATACAGATGGACGTGGTCAGTTAACCATCGCAAACCTTACAGCACCTCGAACATATACATTGCCTGATGAAAGCGGCGAGATTTGTCTTGATTCTGGTAATTGTGCAGGATCAGGTGGAGGCTTGGTTGGATCAGGTACTGCGGGACAAATTGCATTCTTCGATGGGACAGGATCATTATCATCTGAAACTTCAGGATTCTCATGGGATGCTCTCACCAAAAAACTCGGAATTGGTACAGATACACCAACAGGTAAATTGACAGTTTCTGGTGCAGCAGCAGGAAAAGCATTGGCTGTCTTCGATGAAACCGGAAATCAAGACATCATCACGGCTTCAGCGTCGGGAACAACACAATTTGTTCTTAGCCGAAACGGAAATCTTGCAATCGAAGGCCAACTTTCGGATCTATCACAGAATACACTTACAGTGAACGACAACTTGAATCTCACAACTGGAAATGAATTCCAGATCAATGGCGTCAGTATCTTGAGTGCTTCAACGCTTGGTTCAAGTGTTATCAATTCATCTTTGACAAGTGTTGGTGCATTGACGTCCGGTTCAATCGCAAGTGGCTTCGGTAGTATTTTAACTGGAAGCACGATTCAAGGATCAGATATTACAGCATCTGGAACTACAGGATTTACAGCGACTGGTACTGGAGCAGGATTAACCTTCTCAGGCTCGGGTAATCATATCGTAAGTGCATCATCTGGAACACTCCAAATCGGTGCAGCCACATTAACTGGTGCAATCACTGGAAATAGCCAGAGTATCACTGGTTTGAACAACTTATCAGCTGCCGGAACGATCACATTTGGTGGACTTTCTACAGGAATCGTCAAGAGCAATGGATCTGGAGTGCTTTCATCGAGTGCAGTTGACTTGAGTTCTGGTGATGTGACGAGTACATTACCAGTTGGCAACGGTGGTACAGGACAGACAAGCTTTACTACCAATGGTGTTGTCTACGGCAATGGTGCAAGTGCTTTGTCTGTAACTTCCGCACCAACTGGTGGTCAAGTGCTTTTGGGCAATGGTTCTGGAGTTCCAACATTCACGACAATTTCAGGTGGAGTAACCATTAGTAATACCGGAGTTGCAACAATTGCGTTATCTTCATCTGGAGATACAGCCAATACAAGTTCCAATTCTGGTTTGGAGTTCAATACAACTGATGGATTATCATTGCTTCGAGGTTGTGCAAATGATGAAATTCTTAAGTGGAATGATTCAACAAAGGCTTGGGTTTGTGCGACCGATGCTGGTGGATCTGGATCTGCAGGTACTATTAATGTCCAGAATAATGATATTGGAGTCGGTTCAAACGTAGATACAGTTGATTTCAGTACAGATTTCACAGTGACAGCATCTCCATCCAATGAAGCAAATGTCTCAATCGCTGATGATATTTTGGACTTCTCTGAGTTCATCGACAACATGACATTGGATGCAGCGACAAGTATCGCAACTTCCAACTTTAATTTAACTCTTGGAACAAATGCTGGAACTGGTGGTGTCGTTGTTTCACCAAACGCTGGAGGTAATTCCGCATTGATCGTCAACAAGCAAGGGACAGGTGATATCTTCACGGCTTCAGCATCAGGTACAACTCGATTGACCTTGAGTAACTCAGGCGACTTGAATATTACTGGTGGTAATTATCAAATTGGTGGAACAACTGTCTTAAGTAGTAACACTCTCGGATCAGGTGTTACAAATTCATCTTTGACAACAGTTGGGGCATTGAATGCAGGTTCAATTACTTCAGGTTTCGGTGCAATCGATACAGGAGCTGATGCTATTTCTGGTGGAGATATTACTTCTACAGGAACAACCGGTTTGGCTGTTACAGGCAATGACGCGGACCTCTTGTTCTCAGGAACTGGTAACCACTTGATCTCAGCTTCAGCAGGCACACTCCAACTTGGTGCCGCAACACTTACTGGAGCTATTACCGGCAACGGACAAAATATCACAGGTTTGGGCAATCTTTCAGCTTCAGGAACTGTCACCTTTGGAGGATTTACAACCGATGGAGGTTTGCTTTACACCAACGGATCAGGAGTCGTGGCACAAACAGCTCAAGGCACAGCTGGTCAATGTCTCCAATCCAATGGCGGAGGAGCACCGGTTTGGGGATCATGTGCTGCAGGTTCTATCAATTACTGGAACCAAGCAAATGGTGCACTTTCTCCAATGAATTCGACAGTTGATTTCCTTATTGGAGGATCAGCAAGTAATTCTGCAAAGTTTGCAGTCTTAAATGTCAATTCGGGAACACCAACAGCATCTGTATCAGCTGGTGCAACCGGAGCAACATATCTAACAGCTGCAGGTACATTGCAGACAACGAATAATCAAACACTTACAATCGGAGGCAACACCACAGGAAATATCCTGCTTGCTCCATTGGCTGGTGCTGGTACAGTTACTTCCACAGGCCATCTTAACTTGGCATCCGGTAAAGAATTCCAGATCAATGGAACAAGTGTTCTCACCGGCTCAACACTTGGTGCTGGTGTCGTCAATTCATCTTTGACAAGTGTAGGTGCTTTGGCTTCAGGATCAATCGCAAATGGTTTTGGCAGTATCTTTACAAGTAGTACGATCCAAGGTACTGATATTACTGCTTCTGGAGCAACTGGATTTACAGCTTCAGGAAATGATGCTGATTTAACATTCTCTGGAACAGGTAATCATACGATCACAGCATCAGGAGGAACATTACAATTGGGTGCGACAACATTGATTGGTGCAATAACAGGTAATTCTCAAAACATTACTGGATTGAATAATTTGTCTGCCGCTGGGACAATCACCTTTAGTGGACTTTCTACAGGAATCGTCAAGAGCAATGGCTCAGGTGTCCTTTCATCAAGTGCAATTGATTTGGCTTCAGGTGATGTTACCGGAACATTAGCTGTAGGTAATGGTGGCACAGGTGTAACATCGGTTGGATCTGCGGGTTCAGTTGCCTATTCAAATGGCTCATCATATGCATTCACAGGCGTTGGCAGTAATGGTCAAGTTCTCATATCAAATGGTTCAGGAGCACCAAGTTGGACTGATGCCGCAAGTGTAGGAACAAATTACTGGCAGAGAATTGCTGGAGCTCTTTCTCCATTAAGTATTACGGATGATTTGTTGATTGGCGGGACAAGTACTGCTTCAGCGAAGTTCCAAGTATTCTCTGGTACAGGAAATGCTACTACTTCAGGCAATTTGACATTCAATGGACTTGGTGTAATTCAGACAACAAACAACAACACCTTAACTCTCGGAGGTAATACCACGGGGAATATCGTTTTGAATCCATTGAACGGTAGTGGAAATGTCCGAATTAATGGATTGGCTAACTGTGATTCCATCGATACTGATGCAAGTGGTAATTTAATTTGTGGAAGTGATGCTGGTGGCGGAGGTGGTGCTGGTATTGTGAATATCCAGAACAATGATTCACCTGTTGGGAGTAGTGTCGACACGATTGACTTTAGTTCTGACTTCTTAGTAACAGCTTCACCATCAACAGAGGCAAATGTTTCAATTGCGGACGACATCATCAATTTCACTGAAATTGCAGACTCGCTGACATTGGATGCAGCGACAAGCATTGCATTATCGAACTTTGATTTAACTTTGGGTACGAACTCTGGTATAGGTGGTATCGTCGTTGCCCCAAATGCTGGAGGCAATTCAGCTTTGATCATCAACAAGCAGGGAACAGGTGACATCTTTACTGCAAGTGCAGCTGGGACCACACGATTTACTCTTGCAAGTAATGGAAATATGACAGCGACCGGTACATTGACCGGATTGACTGGTTTGTCTTCATCAGGTTCGATTACCTTTGCTAACTTTACCAATAATGGTGGACTCTTATATACAGATGGATCAGGCGTTGTAGCTCAGACGACAGCGGGTGGCTCAGGCCAATGTCTCATTTCTAATGGTGGTGGTGCACCAACATGGGGTTCATGTGCGGGTGGCCTCGCAAACTATTGGAATCAGGCAAATGGCGTGTTAACTCCAGTGAACTCAACTGTTGACTTCTTGATTGGTGGACAAGCATCCAATTCTGCGAAGTTTGCAGTCTTAAATGTCAATTCAGGCACACCAATAGCATCCGTTTCTGCAGGATCTACGGGTGGTATTTCACTTGCAGCAAATGGAACAATCGGCACAACTGACAGACAATCCTTAACTATTGGTAATAGTACAACCGGTAATGTTGTCTTGAACGGATTTGGAGCTGGCATCGTTAAAACAAATGCATCAGGTGTACTTTCAAGTTCAGCAATCGGTTTGGCAACAGCTGATGTGACCGGAACATTACCTGTTGCAAATGGTGGTACAGGTCAAACAAGCTTTACAACCAATGGCGTTGTTTATGGAAATGGAGGAAGTGCCTTATCTGTAACATCAGCTCCAACTGGTGGTCAAGTCCTTTTGGGTAACGGTTCAGGCGTCCCAACCTTTACATCAATTTCAGGAGGCATAACATTGAGCAATACTGGTGTGGCTACAATTGCATTGACTTCTTCTGGAGATACAGTCAATACTTCCTCCAATTCAGGCTTGGAGTTCAGTACTGCAAACGGTTTGTCGATCCTTCGAGGTTGTAATGACGGACAGATTCTTAAATGGAATGATACAACAAAAGTCTGGGCGTGTGGATCTGATGCTGGCGGTACTGGTGGACCAGCAGGTGTCGTAAATGTTGAGAATAACGATAGTGGTGTCGGTACTGATGTTGATACGATTGATTTCGGAACAGACTTCTTAGTAACAGCTTCACCTGCAAATGAAGCAAATGTTTCAATCGCTGATGATGTCATCAACTTCACAGAACTTGCTGACAGTTTGAGTCTTGATGCTGCAACACAGATAGCATTGGGTGGATTTAATCTGACACTTGGAACCAACGCTGGCACAGGTGGCGTCGTTGTTGCTCCAAATGCTGGTGGTAACTCCGCATTGATCGTCAACAAGCAGGGAACAGGTGATATCTTCACAGCATCATCTTCTGGTACGACACGATTGACGTTAAGTAGTAATGGCGATTTGAATATCGTTGGTGGTGCATATATGATTGGTGGCACAAGTGTTTTGAGTAGTAATACGCTTGGTTCGGGTATCATCAATTCATCTCTGACAAGCGTCGGTGCTTTGAATGCAGGTTCGATCACTTCAGGCTTTGGTGCAATCGATACAGGTGCAGATAATATCTCCGGAGGTAACATCACAGCAACTGGCACAACAGGATTTACAGGTTCAGGAAATGGTGCTGGATTAACATTCTCAGGTACAGGAAATCATGACATTTCCGCCTCAGGTGGCGTACTCCGATTGGGTGCAACAACATTAACTGGAGCAATTACCGGTAATGGACAAAACCTCACAGGCTTAGCAAATCTTGCAGCATCCGGTTCAATCACCTTTGGTGGTCTTACAACTGATGGCGGACTCTTATACACCAACGGCTCAGGTGTTGTCGCACAAACAGCTGCAGGAACTGGGGGACAATGTTTGATGTCCAATGGCGGTGGTGCACCAACTTGGGGTAATTGTACTGGCGGTTTAGCTAATTACTGGAACCAAGCAAATGGTGTTATCACCCCAATGAATTCAACCGTTGACTTCTTAGTTGGAGGACAAGCAAGTAACTCTGCAAAGTTTGCAGTACTTAATGTTAATACTGGAACACCAACGGCATCAGTATCAGCAGGATCAGCAGGTGCAGCATACTTGACTGCAGCAGGTACATTGCAGACAACAGCGAATCAAACACTTACCATTGGTGGCAATACGACTGGCAACATTACACTCTCACCTTTGGCTGGTGCAGGAATTGTCAACTTGACTGGAAGTTTGAACTTGGCAAGTGGCAAAGAATTCCAGATTAATGGAGCATCAGTTTTGAATGCAACAACACTTGGATCAAGTGTCGTTACCTCATCACTTACAACCGTCGGAGCATTGAACGCAGGTTCAATTACCTCGGGCTTTGGTTCAATAGATACAGGTACAGATGCAATCTCTGGAGGCAATATCACTTCCACTGGAACAACCGGATTTACTGCTTCAGGTAACGGAGCTGGTCTAGCATTCTCAGGTACAGGAAATCATGACATCTCAGCATCTTCAGGGGTACTCCGATTGGGTGCAACCACATTAACAGGTGCAATCACCGGAAATAGCCAGAATATAACTGGCGTTGCGAATCTCGGCACAACAGGCACAGTTACTTTTGGAAGCTTCACAACTGATGGCGGTTTGCTTTACACCAACGGATCAGGAGTCGTAGCCCAAACAGCACAAGGAACATCCGGCCAATGTCTCCAATCCAATGCAGGTGGAGCACCAACTTGGGGTTCATGTACTGGATCTTTGGCTAATTACTGGAATCAAAATAATGGAGCACTCTCTGCTATGAATTCAACTGTTGATTTGCTCGTGGGTGGTCAATCTTCAGCCTCAGCGAAGTTTGCAATCTTGAATGTTAATTCAGGTACACCAACGGCATCAGTCTCCGCAGGATCAGCTGGTGGAGCGTCACTTACTGCAGATGGTGTACTTGGTACAACAGCACGTCAATCATTGACTTTGGGGAACAGTACCACAGGAAATATTGTCTTGAATGGATTTACCGCTGGTGTTGTAAAGACAAATGCATCAGGTGTACTCTCGAGCTCAGCAATTGGTTTGGCAACGGCTGATGTGACAGGAACACTCCCAGTTGGTAACGGTGGTACTGGTGCAACTACATTGACTCAAGGTGGCGTACTCTATGGAAATGGAACAAGTCCAGTTGCGGCTTCAGCTCAAGGTACAGCTGGGCAAGCTTTGCTCTCTGGTGGTACAGGTGCTCCAACTTGGACAACGGGGACACTTGCGTTGGCTGGTAATTTCTCAACCTCAGGGGCGAATGCATTGACCTTAACCACAACAGGTGCAACCAACGTCACCTTGCCAACAACTGGAACACTTGCAACCTTGGCTGGAACTGAAACCTTGAGTGGCAAGACACTTACAGCTCCACGATTTGTAAATGGTGGTTTCATCGCTGATGCAAATGGTAACGAGCAATTGATCTTCGGTACAACAGCTTCAGCTATTAATGAGTTAACTTTAACCAATGCAGCTGCTGGCGGCACGGTCACACTTGCAGCAACCGGTGGTGATTCTAATATTCCATTTGCTATCGATGCTAAAGGCACTGGAGAGCTTCGATTGAACGGCACTGGTACAGGAAATGTTCTCCTTGGTGGTGGTTTCGGTGGCACTGGCTGTACAGTTACCAACTCTACTGGGGCATTTGCATGTAATGGTGCAGTTACTGGTTCAAACATCTCTGGAACAACTTCAGGTACCAATACCGGTGACCAGACAATTACCCTTACAGGTGATGTTACTGGATCAGGTACAGGATCATTCGCAACAGTAATTGCAGATAACTCAGTCGATGGAACTGACATTGCACTTGGATCAGATGCGACAGGAGATTTGATGTACTACAACGGCACTGATTGGGTACGATTGGCTGCTGGTACAAGTACACAGCTTTTGCATTCAGGAACGACTCCATCATGGGGAGCAGTTTCTCTTACAGCTGATATTACGGGTGTTCTTGGCTCCGCAAATGGTGGTACTGGAGCAAATCTTTCAGCGGCTAATCAAGGTGCAGTTCCATACTTCTCAGCTACGGGTGTAATGAGTGCTTTGGCTCCTGGAACTGCAGGATATGTTTTGACTACCAATGGAGCAGGACAAAATCCGACATGGTCCAATGCGGCAGCTCTTGGAACAAATTACTGGAACTTGGCAAACGGATCACTCTCACCAGTGAACAATACTCTTGATCTCTTGATCGGAGGACAAGCAAGTAATTCAGCAAAGTTCGCAGTCCTTAACGTCAACTCAGGAACCCCAACAGCATCAGTATCAGCTGGATCAGCTGGAGCGGCATACTTAACTGCAGCAGGTGCATTACAGACCACTGTCAATCAAACATTGAGCCTTGGTGGTAATACAACAGGCAATATCGTGTTGAACAGTGATGGCAATAACTTTGTAGGTATCGGCACAGCAACTCCAACTAACCGCCTTACAGTTGCTGGAAATATTGAAGCACTGAACGGTACGCAACAGTCATTATTAACAGATACCGGAAGTATTGAACTTGCTCGTACATCGGATGATGCCTTTATTGACTTTAAGACCTCAACAGCTGAAGATTTCGATGCTCGTATTGAAGGTTTTGGAGGTGGTTTGGCTATCCGAACTGGAGGATCAGGTACGCAACAATTTGTATTCGAAAATGGTGGCAATTTGGGTATCGGAACGCTTGATCCTACTACTAATTTACATGTAGTTGGTGGAGCACGAATTACCGGTTTGGCAAACTGTAACACGATTGATACTGATGCAAATGGAGTACTCTCTTGTGGAACTGATGAAAGTGGTGGAGTACAAAACTTCTGGAATCTTAACCAAGGCACATTGGCTCCAGTAAACAGTACTGTCGATCTTCTCATTGGAGGCACATCATCATCATCCGCAAAGTTTGCAATCTTGAATGTTAATTCAGGTACACCAACGGCATCAGTCTCAGCAGGATCAGCTGGTGGAGCATCACTCACTGCGACAGGCGTTCTCGGTACAACCGCTCGACAGTCTTTGACCTTGGGGAACAATACAACTGGCAACATTGTCTTGAATGGATTCACAGCTGGCGTTGTAAAGACCAACGCATCCGGTGTTCTTTCCAGTTCAGCAATTGGTTTGGCGACAGCTGATGTTACCGGAACACTTCCAGTAGGCAACGGTGGTACCGGTGCAACGACATTGACCCAAGGTGGTATCTTATACGGAAACGGAACAAGTCCAGTTGCAGCTTCAGCTCAAGGTACATCTGGACAAGCATTACTTTCAGGTGGCACAGGTGCTCCAACATGGACAACTGGTGCTCTTGCGTTGGCTGGTGACTTTACTACCTCAGGTGCAAATGCGTTGACGCTTACAACAACAGGTACGACGAATGTGACTTTGCCTACAACAGGTACATTGGCAACTTTGGCAGGAACTGAAACCTTAAGTGGTAAGACACTTACTGCTCCACGATTTGTAAATGGTGGATTTATCGCTGATGCAAATGGTAATGAACAGCTCATCTTCGGTACAACAGCTTCAGCTATTAATGAGTTAACCTTGACCAATGCCGCCGCAGCTGGTGCAGTCACACTCGCAGCAACAGGTGGCGATTCTAACATTCCATTTGCTATCGATGCAAAGGGAACAGGTGAACTCCGATTGAATGGCACAGGAACAGGCAATGTCCTTCTTGGTGGCGGATTTGGTGGGACTGGCTGTACAGTTACCAACTCTAACGGTAACTTTGCATGTAATGGAACTTTGGCTGGATCGAACTTCTCTGGTTCAACTTCGGGTACAAACACTGGGGACCAGACAATTACACTCACAGGTGATGTAACTGGAACAGGTACAGGATCATTTGGAACAACAATTGCGGACAACTCTGTTGATGGTACAGATATTGCGTTAGGTTCAGATGCGACCGGAGATTTAATGTATTACAACGGAACTGATTGGACTCGATTGGCTGCAGGTACAGGTAACCAACTCCTTCACTCAGGAACAACGCCATCATGGGGAGCAGTTGATTTGACGACGCAAATTACAGGTACATTACCAATTGCAAACGGTGGTACAAATTCAACAGCAACTCCGACTAATGGTGGTGTAGCGTACGGTACCGGTACAGCATTTGCCTTCACGTCAGCAGGCACAAACGGTGATTGTTTCAAATCGAATGGTGCAGCGGCTCCAACGTGGGGTTCTTGTGGCGGAGCGAATTACTGGAACTTGGCTAATGGAGCATTCTCTCCAGTAAACAGTACCGCGGATATCCTTATCGGAGGCACAGCTTCAAGTTCAGCAAAATTTGCAGTACTTAATATGAATTCAGGGACGCCAACAGCATCTGTTTCAGCAACAGCTACAGGAAACGGACTTTCACTTGGTGGAGACGCAGTTATCCAATCACTTCGAAATAATACATTGACCATTGGTGGAAATACCACAGGAAATATTACCTTATCACCTCAAGCAGGTTCAGGCACTGTTACTTCAACAGGTAACTTAAATCTTTCTTCAGGTAAAGAATTCCAGATCAATGGAGCAAGTATCTTGAGTGCTTCGACACTTGGTTCGAGTGTTGTGACATCTTCACTCACAACAGTGGGTGTCTTGAATTCAGGTTCAATCAATACTGGATTTGGGGCAATTGATGTAGGATCAGATAATATTGCTGGAGGTAATATTACAGCAGCAGGTACCACTGGATATGCATCTACCGGTAATGGTGCCGGCTTAACATTCTCAGGTACAGGTAATCATGACATTACAGCCTCAGTGGGTGTGCTTCGATTGGGTGCATTAACATTGACCGGAACTATAACTGGAAATACTCAAAGTATTACTGGACTTGGACAGTTAACAGTGGATAATCTTCGACTTGATAACAATACTTTAGATACAACAACAGGGGACCTCACACTTGCACCAAATGGTGGCGATGTGATCTTTAATGATGCTACGACGTTGAACATTGGAGGAAATGCTTCGGACGTTGCATATAACATTATTGGCGATACGATTACTGGAGCGAACGGTAATATGGGATCAGATGATGATCTCTTTATAGAAGGGGATCTCCAAACATTAGGCACGATATTTGGTAATGTAACAGGTAATCTAACAGGAAATGTAACTGGAAATACCTTTACCTCTTCATCAGGTGATATCACCCTCAATGCAGCTGGCTCAGATATCATCATTGCTGATAACGACACACTCAATGTCGGTGGCTATGGTGGAGGATCAGCATTCAACGTCATTGGTGATTCTGTGGTCAACAACAATACTGCTGATGGTGATAATGATCTGTATATCCAGGATGAACTTGAAGTGGATGGAATTGTTACAATCGGTAGTACCACAAATGGTATTCAATTTGATCCTGCAGCGGGACCAACGTATTACGGCACAGCAAGACCAGTAAGAAAGGTTACGCTTAGTGCTGAATACCCAGGAGCTATACTCACTGCTTCTAACTCAGGTACAACCAACGGATTTATGACGTCAGATGCTTCCAGTTCAGCAAGTCAGAATTTGTCCAACTTTATGAGTTACTATGAATGGAATTCAAGCCAGACAGCAATACAAGATTACACAGTGGCAGTAAGAGTTACATTACCTGATGATTTTGCTGCATGGGAAACAAGTAATGCCCTTCAGATTTATTACAATACAGAATTAACTACAAATACTGGAAATAAGCTTGATGTGAGAGTCTATAATTCGGATATTAGTTTGAGTGCTGCACAAGCCTCGACGCCAGTAGCAATGAGAGTCAATCAGACGTCTGCAAGCCAACGACAATGGAACGTCATAAGCATCGATGACTCGGAACTGGATGCCGGTAATACACGAGATTTGGATGCCGCTGGTGAGACTGCTATCATCTACTTGAAGCTATATTCCAAAGATAATAACTACACTCAGGTTGGAGATATCGTCCTCAATTACAGATCCAATAAGTAATACCAGGGGAGTATAGCGTCTAATTTGCAACTGTACAGGAATTGATTTACTATGAATATAAGGAGGGTTGCCGAGTAAAAACGGCCCAAAATATATGCATACTGCCTTTTCTCATTTCAGAAAATTGCATTTCACTCATCTTAAAAGAACTGTCGCAATTATCAATATTCTTACGCTCGGCTTGGGCCATCTTGCTTATCCTGCACAGGTTTGGGCTAAGGATGTACGTGTCGAGCAGCCAACACTTACAGATCCACATACGGATGTGATCAAACGTAATATGGTAGGTGTTGCTGAAGATATCAATAAGCTGACTCTTGCAGATGATTCTGCTTCAAATACTTCAGCCAAAAGACCAATTCCGGTTTCGGTACAAGAGCTTCCCAAAGATGACTTTAAGGCAGATGAAGTTGTCAGCATGACTGTAAATAATCCCGACAAAGATGCGTTTACGACCAAAGTTATTGATTCGGAAGGTGAGGTAATTCCAGTTGAAACCCGTACTGTTGAGCATGGTAATCAAACAGAAGTACTTCTGGCGGGGACCAATCAATTCGTTCCTGGCCAATTTACGCTTGAAGTAACAGATGCCAAAGGAAATATTTCTAAGCAAGACTTCACGTGGGGTGTACTTGCCATCAATACTGACAAAGCCACATATAAGCCAAAAGAAACAGCTGCAATTTCAATGGCAGTTCTTGATGAAAAAGGAGAGATGGTCTGTGATGCAAGCGTCTCTCTCAAGATCACCAATGTGAAAGCAAATACTACAGATATTCTCTCAACTGCAAATAACAAAATTAAAGTGAATAAAGAATGTTCATCAAAGAACTTTACTCTAAAACCTGATTACGAAGCACAATATACTGTTGCAGACGAAGGAACATATACGATGGAACTGCATGCGATAAGTTTGAATGGAGAATTTTCAATCACAGATTCATTTGAAGTAAAAACACAAACGCCATTTGAAATCAAAAGAACTAGTGCTACACGTTTGTATCCGCCGCTTACGTATCCGATGAATATTGAGGTCACAGCAAATCAGGATTTCGAAGGAACTGTTACTGAAACTGTACCTGAGAGTTTTGTCATTACACCAACGGATGAAAAATCTTCGTATGATGGTGTAAAGACAGTGTACTTAGATGGACAAGATCCTGAAACGAAAGTGCTTGGTGCAAGTACCGCTTCTCTCCAAATGCCTTTTGATGGAAGCTACTCAATCTCACAAGGTTTTGGTGGCTACTTAACCGATGGAGAACTGCGAAATTTCTATTCCAAATACGGTCTTTCTGGTCATGATGGGATAGACTTTGCTCTGCCAATGGGTACTCCGTTATATGCAGTGGATGAAGGCAATGTGGTTTTTTCTGGGCCAGGGGATTATGGTATTACGATCATTATTCAACACGCGTGGGGAAAGAGTTACTACGGCCATCTGAGTAAGACAGATGTCCCAACAGAAACGCATGTCACCAAAGGTATGCTTATCGGCTACTCAGGTAATACAGGTGAATCGACAGGACCCCATTTGCATTTTGGTATGAAACCCGAGAATCCCGATATGGAAAATGGTTATGCAGGAAAGATTGATCCGCTGCCATATCTTAACCTTGCAGGTAATGGCATCATGCCGCCCGCACTTGAGAATGCTATTAATTCAACTGGAGTTCTCTCTGCGACGACATCAGCTGCGGAAGAACATCAGCATGATACACCTGGAGGATCCGAAGCAAATCCAGCCACTTCATCAGCCGTTCCTTCAACAGAACCTGAGCCTACGCTTGAAACGCCTCAGCCATCGGTAGCAACATCGTCTGCTGCTACGAATTCGGTGAAAGCACAGCCATTTACCGTCCTTAGTCAGGAAATCCAAACGGAAGTTGCAGATTCTGAGAGTAGTGTGACTGAAAAGGTGAAAGTTATTAAATGGCAAGTCTCATTGAAGAAAGGGGAGAAGACAACATTGAGTTATGCATATCGAGCTCCACAAGTAAGTCCACAGTTTTACTTATTAGGTTCTGCAAAACTCTTTGACTCTTCCAAAACGATGATCTACGACGACACAAGAAAGTGGCAACTTGCAGCCGATGCTGTGGGTACAGATTGGTACGACTATTCGTGGATATATCGTAAGCCGATTACCATTGACCATACAGAAGTGGTTACTTCATCTCCAACTGTTACCTTTATGGAACCTGGAACGGATAGTACTCAGAACGTAGAATTCTATGAAAATCCTGACTCAACCGTAACTTCTGATTGCACTACCTCCGTGACTGGCCCGTGTTCATTACGACTCAATACCGGTGCAGGTGCGACATATTCTATGTTCCACCAGGGTGGTGTTGCGAGTGATACGGGTACAAGAATTAGTTTCTATATGAAATTTGATAACTTCACCAATAGTGGAGAACAAGGTATTATCGAACTTTATCAGAGTGATGACTCTACATTTATTGGTAGTCCTCTGACGATGGGACCAGGGCATATATTGGAGGATGGTAGCGGTAATCAGGGCAGTACAGCTTTGCAGGCTGGTGTCTGGTATCGAATTTCTATGGCATACACTATTACATCAACATCTGTGAATCAATTCAGAGTTTATCTCAATGGAAATCTTGAATACACAAGTTCCAATGTATTCCTTAGTGCTACTGGTTCTAATTATATTCGTATGGGGCTTATCGCTGACGCGAATGGAGCAAACAAGGTACAGCATATGGATGATATCTATATAGACAATGGCAGCGATCTTTCCGATCCTGGAGAAGTTCATGTCACAGCTAAGCGTCCAAATGCAAACGGTGCAGCAAACCAGTTCACAACACAAGTTGGATCAGGGGGCAGTGGCTATGGAAGTGGACATGCTCCTCAGATTAATGAGCGTCCTGTTAGTGGGACAAACGGCTGGAGTCGAAACGTGGCCAATCAAAGAGAGAATTTTGGTATTGAAAATGCTGCTACAGGCGATGTTGATATTTCGTCTCAAAGACTTATTGCAAGTCAGGGATGGATTTATGGAAGGAGGAACGCAACTTCATGTACCGGATCCAGAATTACATTTAATGGTACAGATACGACAATCACCCTAGGTAATTTTGAAGAGACTTATGTCTCACCAATTACCACGAGCTCGACGTACCCGTCCAATGCGGCTACGATTGGTATGCAATCCTGTACGAATACCGCGACTATATCCTTATTGGAGGCAGGTGTAATTATGGCTTACACGTCTGCAGACTCAGCCCTTACTGATTTTCCTGTAGTTATAACACGGACGAGTGACAGTGATCTTTCAACGAAAGCACTAGCAAATGGTAATGACATCCTCTTTACCTCGAATGATGGCAGAACCAAACTCTCGCATCAAATCGAATCGTATGCATCCGGTACGCTCGTGGCGTGGGTTAAGATTCCAAGCTTGTCTTCGGTTAATGACACGACGATCTATATGTATTATGGCAATCCATCAGCCGCCAGTCAGCAAAGTGCAACAAGCGTTTGGGATAGCAACTATAAAGCCGTGTATCATATGGCAGAAACCTCAGGGACGACAGTCAATGACTCCACGTCTAATGCAAATAATGGAACCGCCAGTGGATTTACCCTCAGTACAAATACAGGTCAGGTAGGTAACTCACAAAACTTTGATGGGGGAACAGCTGGAAATGATAAAGTCACTATCCCAAATTCAGCAAGTCTGCAAGATATAACTGAATCAAATTTCACTTATAGTGCATGGGCTAGTCCTGATACAAACCCAAATGCTACAGGAAATAACGATTACTTTGTTGTGGGGAAAAGGGGCCAGCATACAGGTATCCGTTTCGCGAGTAGTAGTACATGGTTCTCTACGGTCTATAATACCGGAGGTACAGCTTTTGGAGCAAGTACAACACCATTTGCAATAGGAGCCTTTAGATATGTGGTACAGACAGTTAATACAGCAACTAAGGTAAATAGTCTCTACGTTGATGGAATATTCAGAAATAGTGTCACCTATACCGGAAACCCTCGAGACTACACTACACAGGCTTCATCCATTGGGCAAGCAGATATCAATGCAGTTTGTTCTTCTAATTTTGCGTGGTGCTTTGACGGAAGGATTGATGAGGTCCGTATGTCCAATACCGTGCGTTCCGCTGCATGGATTGAGACTGAATATAATAATCAAGTAGCACCAGGAACTTTCTCATCCGTGGGATCAGAAGAAACGAAAATCTATGCTCCAACAAATGAGGAATTAATGCGACATGGGAAATTCTTTGATGGACGTGCTGCTGAACAACCATTTGTTTTCTAAGCATTTTTACACATGTCGCCAAAGGTCATCAAATGCGAAATGGCAAAGGGTTTTATGCAAAGATGAGTATTGAGATTTCTTTACATTTTACTCGCTTTATTTTATGCTAAGTGCCATGCAAAAAATTAAAACATTTCATAAGAATCATCCAGTTGCATCGACACTCATTGCTGTTGGAATTGTTGCAGGAGTTCTCGTGGGCAGTTATGGTGGTTTCCGTTATTGGCAGTACTTTCATAGCCCTGAAGCAGTGTTTCAGAGAGAGGCAAAGACATACGAAGAAGATTGGAATGAGATGATGGGCAATGCAAAGAAACAATTGGCACTTCCAAAAGATGAAGTCCCAACTGTGGCAACAGTTTCAGATAAGCAATCACTCGATACACAACCTTTCTTTAAAAAGGCAGAGAACGGAGATAAGATTCTCCTTTACAAAAAGAGTAAAGAAGTCTATTTATATAGACCATCATTAAAAAAAATTATCAGTAAGTCCAAACTCAATTATCTAGAGCCTACATCAATTCCATTTGAATCCTCAGCAGTTGCGGGGACAACATCAGCTTCTACAGAACCAGATATCGAGATTGCATCAGCAGCCGCAGAACAAGATGCTCTTAACAAATTAATTCCTCAATAGAACAAAGAATAGACCACCACTTTGATGCATTAATATAACTATTGATATCTTTAATTTTTTCGTAAAAAGGGAAGGATATATCTCTGTCCCTGACGGATAATGATTATTATAAGACTTTTTTTAAACTGACTCAATTTCTAAAAACACGTTTTTGCAACTAATGAAATTCTCCAAAATCGCACGTATAAGATTATTAGAATTTACTGGATTCTCTCATCAATAATTCCCCGAAACTTTTCACGAAATTGTCGAGCACAATCGATAAAGTATGATAAGTATACGATAAGATTATTCTCATCCTTGACAGCCTTATTAATATATGTAGTAATTATATTATGTGAAAATATTGGACAAAAGGTGACAAAGTCTAGTATTTGAGCTCAATTTCATTACTGCCCAATGAACAACGAGTATCTAACAATTCAAGAAGCTGCAACTTTTTTCCGCGTTTCGACGAGGACTCTTCGTCGATGGGAGGAAAAGGGTTATCTTACTTCGCATAGGACTTTCGGTAATCAGCGTCGTTACAGTAAAGCCCAATTATCTCAATTACTTGGAGCTGCTGTAAAAGATGATGAGGCTGATGTCCAAGTTTCAGAGCCTGCTTCTACTGCAAAGCCTTTTGGATTCCAATCGCAACCGCAGCACGTTCCTCAGAAAGCATCAATCTCCCAGCCAACTCCAATGCCTATTCAATCAACGCCGGTTCATACAGAAACTTCAGCAGCTCCACTGCATCATTCCCAAAAGCCTGAGCCAAAACTTCACAAGCCTCAAGCGGTCATGACCTTCGGTGCAGTGATAGCATTACTTCTTCTGACGACATTAATAGTTATAGGATTCTCCAATGCACAAGGGCTTGATGAAAAAAGACAAGCATTTATCTCGTTTCTTAAACCAGGTGAAAAAGTAGAGCAAGTCGGTGGACAAAGTGTCTTGGCCGCAGAAGATAGGATCTCTGCGATGCAACTGCAGATCGGCGTGCCAGCTCTGTTTACCAAGAAAGTGACCTTTCTCGATGCTTTTGAGATCAAGAATAGTTTGACGGTTAACGAAGCATCGAATTTGTTTGGAGGAATTAAAACAAATAACAAAGACATTGACGCTGGAACTGGTCGAGTAATTGCATCAAACATAGTCTATTCAGTACTTGCCGGTACAAATATCTCAATCACTGGCGATCCTCAGAATCCGGTTATCGCAGCCCTTGGCGGAGTTAATTCTGTTCAGGGCTTGACTGGTACAATCGCTTTCACATCAGGAAATGGAATTGATTTGGAAGGTTTGGAAATTGCCAATACCGGTGTGCTTTCTCTGCAAGGTGAAAATGGCGACGTAGCATTTTCATCCGGCTCAGGTATTGGTTTGTCCGGCTTGACCATCACCAATACTGATCCTGGCTCAGCTCAGAAGATTTTCGGTACAATCCGAGTTGGCTCAACGGATATTTCTGCAGGTTCAAATACTGACACTTTCACCATTTCCGCAGGAGCAGGAATTACATTGTCTCCTGACTCTGGAAATAAGACTGTGACAATCACAAGTAATGCTGCTGGAGTCTTATCTGGATTGACCACTAATGGAGTTCTTTATGCAACTTCAGCAACAACCGCCACATCCACAAACGCTGGTGCAAATGGTTTCATCCTCAAATCCACAGGACCTGGGACGCCACCAGAATGGGTTGCACCAGGAACAGTACTTGGGTATTTGCCATTTGATTTTCTTACCGATGGAACAAACACGACAGCCAATATGATCGTTGGAACTGGTGCGAGTTTGGGTTTCACAGGGAGTGGTACGATTAATGCTTCGTCTTTGCAAAATGCGACATGGATTGCACCAGGTGCAATCGGTTCATCAACACCAAACACAGGTGCATTTACAGCTCTAACTGCTACGACATTGAATGGTTTGACGGTGACTGCAAATGGCTCAAACACGTTAAACATTGCTACTGGAAAGACAATCACGCTTAATAGTTCTCTCACGCTTTCTGGAACTGACGGGACTGCATTTACTTTTCCATCTGCAAATGACACATTGGTTGGCAGAAATAGCAATGATACCTTGACCAATAAAACCATTGCTGCAGGATCCAACACGATAACAGGTTTGACCAATTCTAACCTCTCAGGATCCGCAGGAATCACCAATGCAAACCTTGCAAATTCATCGGTGACCGTGACAGCAGGGACAGGTTTGTCTGGTGGAGGAGTGGTAAGTTTGGGAGGATCGGTTTCACTCCAAAATGCTGGAGTTACTTCTGCGACTGCTGGATCAGGAATTCAAATCAATGCAGCAACTGGAGATATAACGATTACCAACAATGGCGTGACATCTGCAGTCGCAGGATCAGGGATCGGTATCAACGCTTCCACTGGTGCTGTTACATTCACAAATAATGGCGTTACTTCATTGACTGGCACAACCAATCAAGTCAATGTCTCAGGAAGTACAGGCGGAGTGACGCTAAGTTTGCCACAGGATATTCATACTGGTGCATCTCCAACCTTTGCGGGGATGACACTTGCAAGTTTTGTAACTGATGGAGGACTTCTGTATGCAAACGGCTCTGGATCGTTTGCTCAGTCCTCAACACTCTTTGCTGGAGTCAATGGACTTGGTGTCGGATCCAACGCGATCGGCAATGGCAAATTAGTCATCAATCAGCAAAATGCATCGGGTGATATCTTCAGTGCTTCCTCATCCGGGACGACACGATTGACACTTTCGAATAATGGCAATTTAAATCTCACAGGAGGAGCTTACCAATCAAATGGCATTTCTGGTATCACACAAGGTTCTGCAAGTTGTGTGACAACGACCAATGGTATCGTCACAGGATTTGGTACATGTCAGTTGGGGAGTGAACAATGGGAGATCAACAACGGTGCGATCTACACAGGAAATATGTCACTTGATTTGCTCCTCGGCGGATCATCTACGGGTTCAGCGAAATTTGCAGTTACGAACATCAGTGGAGGAACGCCAACAGCAAGTATCTCAGCTAACTCAGGAAACAATGCAGCATATCTGGCAGGCAATGGTGTGCTTGGCACAACCAATGCTCAAACTCTCACTGTTGGAAGTGCATCCACTGGCAATGTCGTCATCGATGCAGGTTCTGGTTCAATTATTTTGTCTGATGCAACAACAGTGAATGGCGGAGTCAATCTTTCACTGGGTAATGGATATTCGATTAACGGAACGTCCGTTCTTAATGCTTCCACGCTGGGATCAGGTGTGACCGCTTCTTCATTGACTTCAGTTGGAGCATTGGCGAGTGGATCGATCGCAAATGGTTTTGGCACTATCTTGACTGCCAATACGATTCAAGGAAGTAACATTACAGCTTCAGGAACGACGGGATTTACTGGTTCGGGAGCAGGTGCTGGGATGACCTTCTCAGGTTCGGGCAATCATGACGTTACTGCATCGCTTGGAACACTCAGATTTGGAGCAGCAACACTGACTGGGGCAATTACTGGAAATTCTCAAAGTATTACAGGTTTGAACAATTTTTCGGCAGCAGGCACAATTACATTGGGTGGCTTAACTACAGGTATTGTGAAGAGTAATGGTTCTGGAGTTCTTTCATCAAGTGCAGTAGGTTTGAATACAGGTGATGTCACGGGAACATTGGCAGTAGGCAACGGTGGAACAGGAACAGCAAGCACTCCAACAAATGGTCAACTTCTGATTGGCAATGGAACGGGGTATACATTGGCTGGGCTGACCAATGGTACAGCAATTTCAATTTCCAATGGAGCAGGAACGATAACGATTAACAACACTGGTGTAACATCCGCAGTTGCAGGATCAGGGATTGGCGTAAGTGGTGCTACTGGTGCCGTGACGATCTCAAACAGTGGCGTGCTTTCACTTACTGGTACAACCAATCAAGTTAATATTTCAGGAAGCACAGGTGCTGTGACATTGAGTTTGCCGCAGAATATTCATTCAGGAGCTTCACCAACCTTTGCAGGTTTAACGCTGTCAGGATTTACAAGCAATGGTGGCATTTTGTACACAAATGGATCAGGAATTCTTGCACAAACTTCGGTGGGTGGTCTAGGGCAATGTTTGATGTCCAATGGTGGAGGCACTCCAACATGGGGTACTTGTGCGGGTGGTACTAATCTATGGCAATCTAACAATGGCACGGTTTCTCCATTCTCGAATACACTCGATTTATTAGTCGGAGGTACGAGCACAACTTCAGCTAAATTCCGATTTATTAATACAAACTCAGGTACTCCAACTGCTTCAATCTCCGCGAATTCAGGCAATAACGCAGCATATCTTGATGGCACGGGGGTTCTTGGGACAACAAATGCCCAGACCTTAACGCTCGGAAGTTCTACAACTGGCAATGTTGTCATTGATTCAGGATCTGGCTTAATTACACTTTCTGACAACACAACAGTCGCAGGCAATCTTAATCTGCAGACGGGAAATGCATTTCAGATTAACAGTACCAATGTTTTGACCAATAACACACTTGGGTCGGGGGTTACGACATCTTCACTCACAACAGTTGGCGCATTGGCGAGTGGATCGATTGCTTCAGGGTTCGGCACTATCTTGACTGCAAATACGATTCAAGGAAGCAATATTACGGCATCCGGCACAACCGGATTTACTGGTTCTGGAGTAGGTGCTGGTTTAACTTTCTCAGGATCTGGAAATCATGATATTACTGCATCGCTTGGAACACTTAGATTTGGAGCCGCAACTTTGACTGGGGCAATCACCGGGAACTCTCAAAATCTTACTGGCTTAGCTAATTTGGGTGCAACTGGCACAATCACCTTTGGCGGTCTCACAACAGGAGTTGTACAAAGTAATGGATCAGGAGTTCTTTCGAGTTCTGCATTGAATTTGGCGGGAGGAGCTTCATTGATAACAGGGACATTGCCAATTGGAAATGGTGGTACAGGAACAGCTTCGACAGCAACGAATGGACAACTCTTAATTGGTAACGGCTCAGGTTATACATTGGCAGGATTAACGCAGGGCACTGCAATTTCTATTTCAAATGGTGCTGGTGCAATTACCATCAATAACACTGGAGTAACTTCAATTACAGGAACGACAAATCAAGTGAACGCATCAGGAAGTACTGGTGCTGTGACATTGAGTTTGCCGCAGAATATTCACTCTGGAGCGTCGCCGACCTTTGCAGGATTGACGCTTTCTGGGCTCACGAACTGTGACACGATTGACACAAACGGCAGTGGTGTTTTGAGTTGTGGAACGGATGCTGGGGCAACAAATTATTGGCAATCAAATAACGGAGCAGTGTCTCCATCCAACAGTACAAATGACTTCTTGATCGGAGGGACAGCAACTGCATCCGCACGATTCTCTGTCACAGGAATGGCGACTACACTTGGTGGAGTAAGTTCATTCTCGACAGCTAATTCACTACCGGCAGGAAGAACCTTTAATGGTGTTGTCGCAGCGAATGGATATATTTACTCAATAGGTGGGTACAATGGTGGTGGACAATCCACAGCATATTATGCGGCATTAAATGCAGATGGTTCTGTAGGAGACTGGAGAACCACGTCTTCGCTTCCAACAAGTTTGAGTAATGCAACTGCAGTGGTTTATAACGGCTATGTGTATGTTGCTGGTGGACAGGTTTCTATTACGCTTCAAAATAAAGTGTACTATGCACGACTTAATACTGATGGAACACTTGGATCATGGCAGACTGCAACCAACTTGCCTCAGGCTATTCAATCCCAATCTTCAGTTGTCGCCAATGGATACTTGTATATGCTTGGAGGATCAAACAATGTTATCAATAACAATATCAATAGCATTTACTATGCAAAGATTAATTCAGATGGATCAATTGGAGCATGGACGACCAATGGTACCAACCTTCCAGCAGCAACTCGAGGTCATACATCAGTTGTCGCTAATGGATATGTCTACATGATCGGAGGTAATGCAAGTGGCGGTACAACAAATGTTTATTTTGCAAAGCTAAATGGTGATGGTTCTGTCGGTTCATGGACTTCAACCAATGGAATGCCAGCCGCAAGAGTAGGTCATTCATCAGTTGTGGCAAATGGTTATGTCTATGCGATGGGAGGAGATGATACAAGTAATGCTCAAGATGAAGTTTTCTTTGCAAAATTGAATGACAATGGAACTGTAGGAACATGGGCAACCAATCAATACTTAATTCCTGGAGTTCGTGGGAACATCTCGAAGAATGGTGTTATCGAAAACGGATATATGTATGTAGTGGGAGGCTCTACAACCACAAGTGGTACTAGTGGTATTCAAAGCACTGTCTACTATGCAAGTACAGCAAGAATTTCAATGAACGCAAATCTTGACCTCATCGGATTATCTGGAGGCAATATCGCATCAGCTTCAGGTATGGTTGGCAATGGAGCTGTAGGCGGAAGTGTTTTTGCCGGAAATATCTTTAGTAATGGCAGTCTCACTGTCGCAGGAAATGCTCAAATGTGGAATGGATTATCAGTTAACGGGGAACAAACAATAAATGGAGCATTGAGTATCTTTGGTACTAGCGGAACCGCTCCGGCAGCTTCGATATCAGCGAGTACTGCAAAAGCCGCTTTCATGGTCGATAATAATGGCGTCGGAGATCTCTTTACCGCCTCAAAGAGTGGGGCTACCAAATTCGTGATTACGAATAGCGGAAATGTAGGTATTGGGGGAGTAACCAATCCAGGAAATCCTTTGTATGTTGCAGGAAATACAAGTGGAGATTCTGTACTATTCACTGATGGACCTGGCTCACTGAATTATCTGGCATTTGGCACAAACAGAACAGGCGGAGGTTACAATGATATTGCATCCATTATTGGTGGGGTTTACGATGATCTTATTTTACAACGAGGAGGCGGAAGAGTTGGTATTGGACTTACGGATCCTAATTATGATTTCGATGTACGAGGAATATCTTCATTAAATTATATCCAAAATCCAAATATATATGGTGCAAATATTGGTGGAGGTATCTTATTCTCTCAATACAATGCTGGAACTGCAGAGAATGTTTATTTGAAAGTCTATGATGCTAATGCGGGATTTGTATTTGAAAATAATGGAGCTGCGACGGTAACATTGGCAACCCTTACTGGTGCGGCATCGTTTGGTTTGGGCACAAATAATTTTACAAATCTGCCAGATGGTTCTCTTCATGTCGGTAATGGTGCACTTTGTGTTGATGATGGAGGAAGTAATTGTGATGATGCTTCACGACTAGCAGGACGTATCTATGCAGAATCCAGTACAGTTACCGCAATCGATTTAGCTGAGAATTATCCATCAAAAGACAATACATTGGAGCCAGGAGATCTTGTTATTGCTGATCCAAATAATACAGAATACGTCAAACGCTCAGAGAATTCTTATCAGGGAAGTATCCTCGGTATCGTTTCTACAAAGCCAGGTATCCTTTTGGGAGGATTCGGTGATGAAGAGAGACGATTTGGTAATGATAAGAAGTATCCAATTGCACTTGCTGGAAGAATTCCTACAAAGGTTAGTACCGAAAATGGTCCAATCAAACCTGGTGATTACCTTACTTCGAGTAGTATTCCGGGGGTTGCTATGAAGGCTACACAAGCTGGTACTACAATCGCAAAGGCTGTTGAATCATACAATAATCCTGATCCTCGTGCAGTGGGTAAAGTTGTTGCATTGGTTAATCCATCATGGTACGACCCACGTGCCACGTTAAGTTCAGATGGAAATATTTCAGTTGATGGTAAACCATTTAATCCACAACTTGCTCAAAACCAGAACACTAATATCTCTGATGATTCATTCAATGCACGAACGGCGACCTCATCAGCTTTGACTACTGTAAAGAGCAAGACCAATGTTCTCCAAGACATGCTTGCAGCATTAACTACGCGAGTTTCAACACTCGAGGATTCTGCGAGCAGTTCAGCTTTCATGACAAGTGCACCTGGAGGATTTACTGCTTCATCTGCAGCAGAACTTGATCTAGAGAAGCTTGATGTTAACAAAGTCACAGTCACTGATACATTGGCTGTTGTAGGGCGTACAACGCTTGCAGACGTAGGTATCACAGGAAAGGTGAATGTTGGGCTTCTTAGCATCGAAGGACTTGATAACGAAGGTTCTGCTGCCATCAACACATCTGTCGGAGCATTACGACTGCAATCAAATGGTCTTAACGGAATTGATATCCTCAACGGTAAGATAACAATCGATAATAAAGGTAACATGAAGTCTGAAGGGGAGATTACGGCGAAGAAGGTCAATATCGATACTGAAGAAGTTGCAAGTGCATCCTTAGGAGAAGTTGTCTTAAAGGAAGGGCAAACAAAAGTTATTGTTAAGACTTCTGCTCTGTCCGATAAATCAAAGATCTTTGTCCAAGCAGAAGAAATTCCAGTGACTACTGCGGTTAAGAAGACTGCAGCTGACACATTTGAAATTCGGGTACGATCTGCAGAGTCCACTGATGTGAGGTTGAGTTGGTGGATTGTTAATTAACTAACTTGCTATAGCAATTCTTCAAACTTATCCAATATGTTCAATTAGGTTTATTTTCCATACTCATTTTTTTACTATATAGATTAACTTCGACTTTGACGTAAAGGATACTCTTTCTCTTCCACCAGAGAGTCTTTAGATCGACTTCTCCAACTTCTGGTGACTCTTTGTGGTTGTTCTTGTGTCGTTAGTTTTTATCAGTGGTAGTTTTTATAAATACTTGTAGATGTGTGAATCGCATGTGAGAGTCATGTCTCGTTAGTAAATTTATCATTGATGCATAGGTTTACCTTTTGATACACATAAATATATTGCAATTTTATCTATACTTACGAGTTATTTCTCTCTCTATTTTTTTCTAAGGCTGAGATTTTTATTCAAGAGAAATGTACAAAAGGAAGAGAAAATATAAAAATTCTTTAAGTAATACAAAAAATATCATTAAGCATCAAAAGGGGTAAAGAAATTTTGTGAAAATTAATAAGAGTTTTGAAGCTGTGAAAATTAACTTATTTTCTTACAAAACTAGAGTTTCGCAGAAAGTTGGACAGCTCATTTTTTAAGGCTAAATGGTTATTTTTGATGTAATTATGATAAGATTAATTTGTGCTTGACATGCCTAATTAATATATGTAGTAATATATATACTAGCAAAAGTTGGACACCAGGCAGGATGTCCAAGTTAGTAAAAAGAATCCTGCCAATGAAAGATCAAACACTCACAATACAAGAAGCTGCACAATTCCTTGGAGTTGCTACCAAGACTTTACGCCGTTGGGATACAAGTGGCCGATTGAAGCCAGAAAGAACAGTCGGTAACCAGCGACGTTACTCACTTTCTGAACTTCAAGCATTTCAACAAAATAAATCGACAACAGCAGCAGTACCTGAAGCTGTAAATGAAACGCCATTTCCATCGCATGTCTCAGTTGCTCAGGATGCTGTTGCTTCTCAACACCCCAGCAGTACTCCTGAACCAATGCAGTTCGCTGGAGTTATCGATACGAAATCTCCTGAGCCTGAAGAGAAGAAAAATGAAGAGGTAGTTGAAGAAAAAGTGCAGCCTGTAAATGTCGATCTCGAACCTGCCTTAGCTCAGGAGAAACCTCAACCTTTTGGTTTGGGTTTTGTTCATGAGGCTGTTGAAGAGAAAAATGAGAGAGTATCTAACTACTCCTCAAACGAATCTAATGATATCAAAAAATCTCTTGGCTTCTTTTCCCATCCTCGTTATTCGATGGCTCTAGCTGGTGCTGTAGCCATACTTTTGCTTCTCTTCACAGTGAGCCTTATAAATGCCCAGAATGCTAAAGATACTGTGACCACAGCACAGAATAAGGCAGTGTTAGCTGCTGGAGATCGAACTCCCGTGGTGGTGCTTAAGATCAACGTGCCAAGTGTTTTTGGTAAGCAAGCAACCTTTCTCGACAGTGTTGGAATCCGAAAAGGACTGACAGTTGATGGGGTAGCGACAATGAGCGGGGGAATTGTTACAAATAATGCAGATATCAATGCGGGAACTGGAAGATTGACCGCATCAAATGTAATCTATTCATTGCTTGCTGGTACAAATATCTCAATCACAGGTGATCCACAGAACCCTACAATCTCAGCTGGAGCAACGGGCGTCGCTTCATTCCAAGGACTTACCGGTGCAGTTGCATTGGCAGAAGGTTCAGGTATTGGCTTGAATGGATTAACTATAACCAACACTGGTGTACTCTCTGTGCAAGGCCAAACTGGTGCTGTTAGCTTCACTGGAGGTAGTGGTGTAACTGTTTCAGGCACAACAATCAATAACACCGATCCAGGTTCAGCACAAAATATCTTCAAGAGTATTATCGCTGGATCAACGACTATAGACGCAAATTCAAATAATGATTCAGTCACATTTGCAGCCGGATCAGGTATTACTATAAGCGGAAATGCTGGAAGTAAGACTGTTACAATTACGAGTAATGCGAGTGGAACCCTCTCTGGTCTCACCACAAATGGAGTTCTCTACGCAACAGATCCTAACAATGCATCAAGTACAACTGCTGGTTCAACTGGTACAGTCCTCAAGGGTGTAACAGCTGGTGCTCCTGTCTTTGGTGCAGTTGATCTTTCAGCAGATGTGACTGGAATTCTTTCACTTAATCGAGGAGGAACAGGTTTGACTGCAACGCCAACCAATGGGCAACTGCTTATTGGTAATGGATCCGGTTATTCACTTGCGACTCTTACAGCAGGAACAGGTATAGGTGTTAGTAATGGGTCAGGAACAATCAGTCTCACCAACAATGGCGTTTTGTCTATAACTGGAACAGCAAATCAAATCACAACATCGGGAAGCACCGGAGCAATTACTCTTTCTTTGCCACAAGATATCGCAGCCACTTCAAATCCAATCTTTTCATCATTGAGTTTAACTGCAAATACAAATCAATTAACTCTGGGAACAGGGAATACTGGGGTAATAACTATGGCAACACTAACAAGTGGAAGAACATATACCTTGCCCGATGCATCAGGTGAAATTTGTTTGTCTATAGGAAATTGTCCTGGAGGAGGAGGAGGAAATATTGGAGGTTCGGGGACCACGAATTATCTCCCGCGATTTACCAGCACGACCAACATTGGCAACTCGCTCATTTACGATACCGGAACAAAGATCGGTATAGGCACAACCAGCCCGGAAGGGCTTTTTTCCGTTGTTGGGGGTGCTGCTGGACAAGCATTGGTTAGCCTCAACGAAACAGGTGATCAAAATATTTTAGTTGGATCAGCATCTGGTACAACTCGCTTTGTCTTTGATCGTGCAGGCAATCTTAACATCAATGGTGGTGCCTATCAAATCGGAGGGGCAAATGTCTTGAGCTCAACCACGCTTGGTTCAAGTGTTACAGCATCTTCTTTGACAAGTGTTAGTACACTTAATGCAGGTTCAATAGGCACTGGCTTTGGTTCAATTGATGTTGGGGCAGATGCTATTTCAGGAGGCGATATTACATCGACAGGTTCAACAGGAATTACTATAGCAGGTAATGGAGCAGGAATTGGCTTCTCAGGCACAGGTAATCACGTCATAACCGCATCATCTGGAGTCCTTCAATTTGGTGCAGCCACATTAACTGGTGCAATCACTGGAAACAGCCAAAGTATCACAGGACTTTCCAATTTATCTGCATCCGGAACGATCACATTTGGTGGACTATCGACTGGCATCGTTAAAAGTAATAGCTCAGGTGTACTTTCTTCAAGTGCCGTTGGATTAAATACAGCTGATGTTACTGGAACATTGGGCGTAACCAATGGAGGAACTGGGTTGAACAGTTTCAATGCTGGAGATCTCATTTACGCATCTGGATCAAATACATTAGCTGCACGAGCGATTGGGACAAATGGACAAATTTTGACTGTTTCAGGTGGAGTACCTGTTTGGGCGGATGCTGGCGGACTTGTCAATTTCTGGCAGCGAGCAAATGGTGCTATCTCTCCATTAAACATCACAGACGATTTCCTTATCGGTGGGACTGCTACATCATCAGCGAAATTCCAAATTTCAGGAACGACTGGGAATGCATCTACATCAGGTACTTTGACCTTCAATACGCCGGGTTCTATCCAGACGACAGCAAATCAATCTTTCACCATCGGGGGAGCAACGACTGGGAATATTACACTTGCACCACTTAATGGCAATGGTGTCGTTAATGTCACCGGAGATTTGAACCTTGCATCAGGTAAAGCATTACAAATCAACGGATCAAATGTTTTGACAGCAAGTACACTTGGATCAAGTGTTATTACATCTTCGTTAACCACGGTTGGAGCATTGGCAAGTGGATCGATTGCAAATGGTTTCGGAACAATCACAACTGGCAATACAATCACTGGTACAACATTGAATGGAACAACAGGAGTTAATACTGGAGCAGGAGCTGGAACACAACGAATCGATAATAATGGCAATCTTGTAAACATCAATAATCTTAACGCTGGCGGAACAATCACCTTTGGCGGATTGGCAACAAATAATGGTTTACTGTACACCAATGGTTCAGGTGTTGTTTCCCAAGCAGCTGCCGGAACATCCGGACAACTGCTTGTTGCAAATGGTTCGGGTGTTCCGACATTTGTGACACTTTCAAGTGATGCGACATTGGCTGCAAATGGTACATTGACTATCGGTGCTGATGCAGTTGCACTCGGTACAGATACAACTGGAAATTATGTTGCGACCCTAACATCTGGCAATGGTATTTCTGCGACTGCAACTGGAGAAGGTTCAACTCCGACAATTGCACTCGGAGCACTCACAGCAAATTGGGATCAGACCGGGGCATTTGATATCGTCCTCAATAATGCTGCAAGTGAATTGAGAATCTTGGAATCAGCTGGCAATACATATTTTGGAACAATTGATGTTGGAGACCTCACCGCAGATCGGACATTTACATTCCCTGACGGTGGTGGAACTGTTTGTATTTTGGAAGCAGCCAATTGTTCTGGCGGAGCAAGTTCCTCAAAATGGCAGCGAAATGGTACGGTTCTTGCACCATTAACCGCAACCGATCAGGTTGTCCTTGGTGGTAACACCGCGACAGATTTCCAATTTGAAGTGAGTGGATATCGAGTTGGAAAGGCTCTGGTTTCATTCAATGAAACAGGAAATCAGAATATCATTACCGCAAGTTCATCAGGTGTCACCAAATTCAATCTTGCAAACAACGGTGATGTACAATTTGCAGGTAATACAAGTTACCTCAATACACTTACATCAGTGGCGACCGCAAATCGTACGTATACATTACCTGATGCAGATGGCACAATTTGTTTGACGACCGGTAATTGTGCAGGTTCTGGTGGAGGATTGACAGGGGCAGGAACATCCGGGCAAATAGCATACTTTAATGGCTCAGGAAGTTTGACATCTGAATCTTCAGGATTTGCATGGGATGCGACAAACAACCGATTAGGAATTGGTAATGATACTCCGACAGGGAAATTGGATATCAATGGAGCAAACATAGGTAAAGCACTTGTCATCTTCAATGAAACAGGTAATCAAGACATTTTGACAGGATCAGCATCTGGTACAACGCGCTTTGTCTTTGATCGAACAGGTAACTTAAATCTCAATGGTGGTGCCTATCAAATCGGTGGCACAACAGTTTTGAGTTCTACAACTCTCGGTAGTACGGTTACCGCATCTTCATTGACAACAGTTGGAGCATTAACTTCAGGTTCAATCGGATCAGGATTTGGAACCATTGCAACAACAAACATAATCACAGGTACTACTATAAATGGAACTATAGGGATCAATACAGGAGCGGGAGCGGGAACACAACGAATCGATAACAATGGTAACTTGTCCAATATCGGTACCATCAATGCGTCAGGTGCATTAACCTTTGGAAACTATACAACCAACGGTGGACTATTATATACAAATGGTTCCGGTGTTGTTGGACAGACTGGTGCAGGAACTGCAGGACAAGTTCTTCAATCGAATGCAGGTGGTGCACCAACATGGGTTGATGCAAGTACATTAGGAACCAATTATTGGCAGCGAATTGCGGGAACTATCTCTCCATTGAATATCACCGATGATCTTTTGATTGGTGGAACAGCAACCAGTTCAGCAAAGTTCCAGGTGTTTGGAAATACAGGAAATGCGACAACATCAGGTACATTGACATTCAATGCAGCTGGCAGCATCCAAACGACAAACAATCAAACATTAACTATTGGTGGGGCAACTACTGGTAACATCACGCTTTCACCATTGAACGGCAATGGTACAGTTACTTCAACAGGAGATTTGAACCTCGCAACAGGTAAGGGTTATCAGATCAATGGAGCAAATGTTCTTACTTCGACAGCACTTGGTTCAAGTGTCGTAACTTCATCACTGACAACAGTTGGAGCATTAACTTCAGGTTCAATCGGATCAGGATTCGGAACTATTGCAACAACCAATACTATCACTGGTACAACATTAAATGGTACAACCGGAATCAATACTGGAGCCGGAGCTGGAACGCTCAGAATCGATAACAATGGCAACTTGTCCAATATAGGAACAATAGACTCAACATACTTGGATGCTACAAGCAATAATGTCAATTTGGCAGCTTCAACTAATTTGCAATTCAATGGAACTACGGTTATTAATAGTGCACGAGAGCTTACTGGTTTAACTGGCTTGTCAACAAGTCTTAATCCAACCGCAGCAAATACCTATGCTCTTGGTACTGGAACGGGCAATCAATTCTCCACAATCTACGGCCAAACTGTGTATCAAAATGGCAATCAAGTTTGTGATACTTCAGGAAATTGTTCAGGATTGTCAGTCAATTATTGGGAGCAAAATAATGGAGTAATTTATCCAAAGAGTACATCAGTTGATTTCTTAGTTGGAGGAAATGCTACAGCGTCTGCGAAGTTTGCGGTTCTTAATATGAATTCAGGAACACCAACAGCATCTGTTTCAGCAGGATCAGCCGGTGCAGCGTACTTAACCGCTGCAGGCACATTGCAAACAACAGCAAATCAAACATTAACAATCGGTGGAAATTCCACAGGCAACATTATTCTTTCACCACTTGCTGGTTCTGGTACCGTTACTTCAACTGGCAGTTTGAATTTGGCAAGCGGGAAGGAATATCTTATTAATGGATCAAGTGTTTTGACGTCAACGGCACTTGGGTCAAGTGTTGTTTCATCTTCATTGACATCAGTTGGAGCATTAACTGGTGGATCAATCGCATCAGGTTTTGGAACGATTGCTACAAGTAACACAATCACTGGTACTACTATAAATGGTACGACTGGAATCAACACTGGAGCCGGAGCTGGAACACTCAGAATTGATAATAATGGTAATCTTTCAAATATCGGGACGATCAATGCAAGTGGTGCGATCACTTTTAGTAATCTTGGACAAGGAATTGTTAAATCTTCATCAGGTGGTCTGCTTTCATCTTCAGCACTTAACTTGGCAAGCGGTACTGAAGTCACCGGGACGCTTGGAGTAGGAAACGGTGGCACAGGATTTACATCATATACAACTGGAGATCTTTTGGTTGGAAATGGCAGTAGTACTTTGAGTAAATTGGCAATTGGGGGTGAAGGCTCCGTCCTCACTGTCCAAAGTGGAACTGCAGCATGGATACCAAGTTCATCTATCAACTTCTGGCAGCGAAACAGTGGGACACTTTCACCGCTTAATATCACAGATGATCTTTTGATCGGTGGTACCGCGACAAGTTCAGCAAAGTTCCATGTATTTGGTAATACAGGAAATGCAACAACATCCGGTACATTAACATTTGATGCTGCCGGAAACATCCAAACAACTCGAAACCAAACACTCACCATCGGTGGAAATTCAACCGGAAATATCAATCTTATGCCGGCAAATGGCACAGGTATGGTTGGTATCGGTACAGCCACTCCGACAAATTCACTGACAATTGGTGACGGTGGTATTACGATTAATAGAACAGGCGGTTTGGATCCGAATTTAGTCTTCAGTACAAATGGAACATCACAAGCTCAAATTCGTGGAGCAACAGATGGTTCACTCTCATTCACCAATGGTACTGCTGGAGTAACTTGGGGTATCTTTAATTCTATTGGAAGCTTTGGACTTGGTACTGGTTCAACACCACTTGCACGGCTTGATGTCCGAGGCAATTCTGGAACAATTCCAGTTGCATCATTCTCAGGAAATACTGCTCGTCCAGCAGTTCTCGTTGATAATAATGGAGTCGGAGACTTATTCGTTGCATCAAAGAGTGGAGCGACGAAATTTGTCATCGCAAACAATGGTAATGTCGGTATCGGTACACCTACACCAAACTCTGCATTGAGTATTGTTAATGGGATCGCAGGACAGGCAGGATTGACTATCCGTGCTCATTCTTCACAGAGTACAAGTCCATTAGTCCTTGAAGATAGTGGTGGCGGAACAATGTTCAGTATTGATCAATTTGGTGGTGCATATATCTCCAATGGATTAACGGTTGATCGATATGCTGGTATTGGTACAGGAGGAAGTTCAGGAACCCAACTTCGGATCCAAACAATTACTACAAATGATGTTGGTTTTGATACCACTGGTATGAATGGTCAGATTGCAAATCTTGCCAATTTCAATCCAGTCTTTGGTTTCACTGGAGCATGGTTTGATGAATCTGCAAATTTGCGTATCGGTAATGGAGCTCCTGATACTGGTAAATTAAACCTCACCGGTGCATACACTGGAAAAGCATTGGCAATTCTTAATGAAACAGGTAACCAAGACATCTTCACTGCATCAAGTGCTGGAACTACACGATTTACCATCGCAAACAATGGAACACTTACTGCATCTGCCTACACAACAGCAGGTGGTCTTTTGTATACAAATGGTACTGGAACAGTTGCCCAAACAGGTGCGGGTACAGCTGGACAATGTCTCTTCGGGGGCACCACTCCAACGTGGGGAGCGTGTGCAGCTGGAACAAATTATTGGAATGTCTCAAGTGGAGCTCTCTCTCCAGTCAATAGTACACTTGATCTTCTCGTCGGTGGAACAAGTTCAGCATCTGCAAAGTTTGCATTCTTAAATGCTAACTCCGGAACTCCAACTGCAAGTATCTCAGCTAACTCAGGCGGTAATGCAACATACTTAACTGGAGATGGTACACTTTCTACCACACTTAATAGATCACTCGCTATAAATCCAAATGGCGGAAATGTCGGTATCGGTATGTCAAATCCCGCCTTCAAACTTGACGTTACTGGTCAGATCCGATCAACTGGCTCAAGCGGAGGACTGCGAATAGACGCAAATGATCTTAGTGGTAACTATTACACAATGTACAGTTCAGCAGGTGAACTTGCATTCTACGGTGGACTTAATGTCCGTGCTATCTTCACTTTGGATGGAAGATTTGGCTTGGGAACCAATGTCTATGATCCACAAGCACAAATGGATATCCGAAGTACTCTTGGGACATCCCCAATTGCTTCATTATCAGGTTCTACTTCACGAGCAGGTTTGATTGTAGACAATAATGGAGTTGGAGATTTGTTTACTGCATCGAAGAGTGGAGCAACCAAGTTTGTTATCGCGAACAATGGAAATGTTGGTATAGGAAAGGCTGTTCCTACTTCAACCTTGGATATTTTGAATACACAGAATACGACAACCGCAGTAAATATAGCAAATCTTAGTAATGGGGCGAACGCCTATGCAAGTTTTGTTGCAAATAATGACGCAGGTGGAGATATGGAAATAGGAATCGGTTCATCAGGATCTACAGGAGGAGTTGCTTATCAAAACAGAAGCTTCTTCTACTCAAATGGATCATCTAATGGGTTAAGTCTAATTGCTAATGGTAGCGGAGATATGCGATTCTACACAGGCGGTGCTGCAGGCGGGAACGAGCGAATGAGAATTGATAATAATGGTAATCTTGCAATTGGAGCGACATCAGCATTGGCAACATTGGATGTCCGAGGAAATTCAGGCACATCACCAGTTGCATCATTCTCCGGTACAACTGCACGAGCAGGTTTGATTGTAGACAATAATGGAGTTGGAGATTTGTTTACTGCATCGAAGAGTGGAGCAACCAAGTTCACAATCTTAAATAACGGCAACATCTCTATGAATAATTACAACAACTGTGGTATGTTGACGACAACAGGAACAGTGCTCACATGTAGTTCTGCACCAGCAGGTGGAACAAACTATTGGAATCTTGCAAATGGTACGCTCTCACCAGTAAATACTACCTTGGATCTTCTCGTTGGAGGAACAGCTTCTAATTCAGCGAAGTTTGCTGTCTTGAATATTAACTCTGGCACACCAACCGCATCTATCTCAGCAACTGGTACAGGAAATGGTTTATCATTGGCAGGAGATGGTACTATCCAATCACTTCGAAGAAATACATTGACACTTGGTGGAAATACCACAGGAGATATTACATTTAGACCAGGCGGAGTTTCATCAGGAAATAGTCTCTTCCTTTCTTCCAATGGAAGTGCTGCACTGGGAACTACCGATACAAGTGCTGGAAAGTTCACTATTGGAGGAACATACACTGACGCCATTAATGGATATAGTGGACTCTCTGTAAATCCAACATATAGCCAGACAGGAAATAGTAGTAACGCTTACAGTGGTCTCTATTTGCAGGCACTCTATGGAGATTCATTCAATTTAGGTGAACTTAATGGAAGCTCAAATTATGGATCTTTCTATGGAAGTGGATCACTTGGTATCTTGCGGGGTAGCTACAATCAGTCATCTGTTGCTCTTGCTGCGACAGGAAATGTAGATTATGCACAGGGATCAGTCGGAGACGTTCAGCACTATGGAACGGGGACCATAAGTGATGCTGCCGGTTTGGTTGGATCAGTAAGTCTTCGATCAAGCG
>CAZDOJ010000002.1:66715-119202 GCA_964507055.1 uncultured Gammaproteobacteria bacterium | reverse complement strand
GCGTCAGACTTTCGTCCATTGCGCAATATTCCTGGTTGCTGCCACCCGTAGGTGTACTGCCCGTGTCTCAGTGCAGTTGTGGCTGATCGACCTCTCAGTCCAGCTACCCGTCATCGCCTTGGTAAGCTTTTACCTCACCAACTAGCTGATAGGACGCAGGCTCCTCCCTCGGCGGACCGTTAAGTCCTTTACTCTTGCGAGAACTATGGAGAATTACCCCCGATTTCTCGGGGCTATGCTCCACCCAGGGGTAGATTCCTACGCGTTACTCACCCGTCTGCCACTGGAAAGTATTGCTACTTTCCCGTTCGACTTGCATGCCTAAGGCACGCCGCCAGCGTTCATCCTGAGCCAGGATCAAACTCTCAAAAAAATGAAGTTGATCTCTGTTTGCATTGCTGCAAAATAAATGTTACTTCATCCGGATTCAGGTTTCTTTTTATGGAATAACCTGAAAAAAATTCCTACCACATCTTGATTATCAAGCACCATCACCTTACTGATATAGTGCTTGATGAACGAAACAAAGTCCCAGTGGATGGGATTGCGTATATGTTTCGTTGTGAATTTGAGTTGTTAAAGATCTGTATGTTGCATTTTTGGTCCTAAAGACAAAAAAACCCCGCCGAAAGCGAGGTATCCTCGTATATTTCGGGCTGAACTTCACATACTGTCTAATCATTATAACCGATTTTAGCCTTGTGTCAAGCTTTGATTATTGTTGTGCAACAACTATGAGGTAGGCAATTTTGTTAATATATCAAGGCTTTTGAGCATATCGATGCCTTTATGTTTACACAATGGCTCCCAAATGTCGCCAACCTTACCTAATTTTCTAAAAATGTTCTTCATCGTAAAGTCCGTAGGACGCAAATCTATTGTTAATTCTTCCCAGTGTAAAGGGGTAGAAACGCATGCAAATCTGACTGGACGCAACGAATATGGTGCAGCTAATGTCTGGCCTTGTCTATTCTGGAGAAAATCGATATAAATCTTCTTCTCACGTTTCTTAGGATCGCGAACGACACTTGTTGTTTTAGGTAAATCTGAGGAAACTTTTCTCGCAAGAAGCTCCGCAAATTGCCGTGTTTGTTCAAAAGTATACTTCGCACCAAGTGGGATTAAAATATGTAAACCTGTTTTGCCAGATGTTTTAAGAAACCCTTCAATTTCGGCTGCATCCATAATTTCCTTCACTTGCTTTGCAACCTTTATTACTTCGGTAAACTCGACACCATTGGGATCCAGATCAATAATAAGATAATCAGGGTGGTCTTTATTTTGATGACGAGAACTCCACGGGTTTATTTCGATACAACCGAGATTTGCCATATAAAGAAGTGTTTCTCGATCATTACATATAAGCCAATTGAGATATTTTTCATTTGAGTCAGAATAAATTGGAACGGTTTTAAGCCAATCTGGAAGATTATGCAGATCTTTATGATAGAAGCTTTCTCCATGAATGCCTTCAGGGTGACGATTCAGAGACTGCGGACGATCCTTGAGATACGGCAGTATATAATCAGCAATTCGATCATAGTATTGGATCAAATCTCCTTTGGTATATCCTTCTTCTGGCCAATAAACTTTCGTCAAATTACTCAACGCCACTTTAGTATCAACATTGGTCTTCTCTGGCATTTCCCTGACCACATTTTCTGCCTTTTTATCCTCACGCAGTCCAAGAAAGATTGGATGACGCATCATACCATCAGTTGTCCATTCTGTAAACTTTACCTGGCATACATATTTGGGTGTCACCCAAGTCGCGGGAGTATTTGTTTTGGGAGTTCGTGAAAAGGGAGAAGTGGTACGTACTAATGGTTTCAGTTTGGCAATAATCGATTCTAATTTCTTCGAATCAAATCCAGATCCAGTGTGTCCAACATATTGTAATTCTCCATGAGAATAAACGCCCAGGATCAACGCACCAAATTCTTTTCGTAAACCACTTGGCTCAGTATATCCACAGATAACTGCTTCTTGCATATTTATGTGTTTGATTTTTTGCCAATCACCATTTCGAGAGGATGTATATGTACCTGCTTTCTTCTTCGCCATAATCCCTTCAATTCCTCTTTTTTTTGCAACCGCATAAAGTTCTGTTCCATAGGTATCGATGTGTTCACTAAACTTTATATGCTCACTTACTGGGAGAAAATCTTTTAATAAAGTCTTTCGTTCAATCAATGATAATTTGCGTGTATCATATCCGTCTAAATAAAGTAAATCAAAAACATAATAAATCAACCGTGTATTCTCAGTATATCCTTGTAGTAACTGAAATTGTGGTTTACCATCTTTATCAACTGCAACCACTTCCCCATCTAACACAGCACTTAAGGGAAGCTTCTCTAATTCATGGACAATAGATTTATATCGATTTGTAAAATCTTGCTGATTACGTGAATACAATTTCACATGTTTTTTTTCCACTTCAGCAATTGCTCTATATCCATCCCATTTCAATTCATAAATCCATTCCGGATCATTAAATGCAGTAGCACCAATGGTCGCAAGCATTGGTGCAATATCATGTAGCATTGGAGATTTCTCAGCAGCAATAACTTCTTTTTTTTCTTCTTTGGCATCATCCTTTTTTATAAGTAACCAATTCTTTGGATCTTTTTTAATTTGGACTAATGCAAATGCTCCATGCAATTTTTTACCGTACAAACGAAACTTCAAATCCCCTTTCTTTAATCCCTCAAGTAAAATCTCTTCCTGATTTTTCCCGTTTTGTAAAGAAGAATATGTTCCTTCATCCCATATCTCCACAGTCCCCGCACCATAATTCCCTTTAGGAATAACCCCATGAAATTTGCGATATTCATAGGGATGATCTTCCACTTGTACTGCCAAAGGTTTGTCTTGGGGATCCATTGATGGACCTTTTGGAACAGCCCAACTTTTCAGAACTCCTTCCATTTCGAGACGGAAATCATAGTGCAAACGAGAAGCATGATGTTCCTGCACAACAAACCGAAGCACTTTTTTCTTTGCAGGTTTTGATGAACCTTTCGGCTCAGGCGTTTTAGCGAAACTTCGCTTCTGATGGTATTTTGAGAGGGTCATGAAACTTGCTAGTGTGTTTTGGTGCGTTCAAGACTTGCACGGAGTTGTGCTATAAGATCTGTAGGTTCTGCATGTTTTGTAATCTTTGGAAGCGGTTTGAACTTCTCTCCTTTAGCTTTTGCTTTAATAAGTTTTTCTAATTTTTCAACATATGTATCATGATATTTTTCTGGTTTAAATGTATCGTGCATTTTTTCAATCAATTCAATTCCCATCGCTATTTCGTTACGGGAAAGATTTACTTTGGTTGGGATCTTTAATTCTTTTGTATCTCGAATTTCATCTTGAAAACGCAATTGATTGATAAGTAAGATTTCATCATCTGCTCGGACAATCACAAGATCTTCCTTCTGGCGAAAAACCATTCGTGCAACTGCAACTCGCTTTTCTTGAGCCAATGCTTCTCGAAGTAAAACATAGGCTTTGTCAGCACCTTTACCAGGTTCAAGATAATAAGGTTTCTCATAGTATTTAGGATCTATTTCTTCCGCAAGGACGAATGATTCAATATCAATTGTGTCTGATCGTTCTTCCGCAGCTCGCTTAAAGTCTTCATCATCAAGGATGATATATTCCCCTTCTTTATATTCAAACCCTTTTACAATTTGATCATGCGAAACTTCTTCACCATTTTTCTTACAAACCTTCTTATAGGAGATCGGCCCAAGGTCATCTCGATGAAGCATAGTGAAATCGAGGGCACGTTCTTTCGATGCAGAATAAAGAGTAACCGGGATATTTATCAAACCAAAACTAAGCGATCCAGTCCACAGTGCATGCATACTTCTATAATATGCCAACGATATTGCTATTGCAAGCAAAATTAGGCTTCCTGGAGGAGTTTTTGAATTTTCTTAAAATCTTCTTGCAAAAGAGGTTTGTATTTTACTGAAAATCGCAATGCAGCAGCAGGATGTACTGTGAGAAAATATTTGATGCCATCTTGTTCAGCAATTACTTCCCCATGTTCTTTTGCGACAAAAACTTTCTTTTGGAGAACCCCTTCTGCAGCGACACGACCAAGAAGGACAACGAACTTTGGGTTAATAATTTCTAATTGTTTCATCAGATGCATTCGACCATGTGCAATATCTTCTGAAGTCGGGGTCCCTCGATCTGGTAAATACTTCACTGGACTAGTGATATAAATATCTTTTTCGCCTAAACCAATTTCTCGAATTAATTCCCTCAAAAGTTTCCCTGACCTTCCGATAAATGGTTCACCAATGATTGCCTCTTGTTTGCCAGGTGCCTCACCAATAAAAGCAATCAAGGCATCAGGACTGCCAGCCCCAACTACAGGTTTTCCACTTTTCCCTACAGGACAAATTTTACATTTGATGATTTCATCATTGACGACATTGAGAGCTTTTTGTTTGTTCATGAAGAGATTGTAGCAGAGGAAAATTAACTTTTTGTAATAGGTCCGTGCTTCTTGTAGTCCATTACTTTGAAGAGCATAATGCCCAAAGAAACCATGACATTCATGCTGATGTTAATTCCCCACATTGGCATTTCTGCAATATAATCGGACGCATCCATCGCTTCTTGGGTCACTCCAGTTGTCTCATGTCCTACGATCAAAGCAACAGGAAACGTATACGGAATTTCATCATAAGGAACGCTCTTCTCATTTAATTCTACAGAGATAATTTGAATTCCAGGGACCTCTTTTCTGAGCTTTACTATAGCATCCTTTGCAGTCTTACAATATTCCCATGGCACCCATTCTGTCGTATTGATAGATGCTTTTTTAATTCTGTGATTTGGTGGTGTTTCTGTCCCAGCACAAAGATATACTTTCTCAACAGCAACAGCATCTGCAAGACGGAAAACAGATCCGATGTTGTATGTATCCCAAACATCATCAAGAATAATGTAGACCGGATTTCTTTTGATTTTTTTAAATACCTCCGGATCAAATTCACTTAGCCGAAGTTTCTTTGCGTCTAATTTCATACAGGTATTATACTACAGCTTCATTCCATATTGAAAACCATACACTAGAAGCATATAATTTCGGTATGGATTTGAAGAAACTCGCACTAGATTATATTGCTCAAAAGCAAGTCATGCAATTTGCAACCTCAAAAGATAATACACCGAGAATTTGTTCTGTACACTTTGCTTTTGATAATGAACTTAATTTGTACTGGGTATCATCAAGAAATTCTCAACATTCACAAGATCTTCGTGATAATAAAAATACATCTGCAGCAATTCTCATTGACCCCGATTTAAAACAATGCATACACTTCCAAGGGGAAGCATTTGAGTTACAAGGTGATGAAACAATGAAAGCTGATGAAGTATATGGCAAGAGATTTGGCATTAGTAAAGAGCGTTTGGCAGCAGCACTTGCTGTTAATAAGAATAATCCTGCCTACTATCTGTTGAAACCAAAACATATGACAATTATCGATACGGTAAGTTTCCCTGATAGTCCAAAACAAGAATTATCTTTATAAGCTTTTCTCCACAAGATAGCGGTTGTCCTCATCAATTTTCAGGTGTAGAATTGAGAATGTTTTGTTAAAATTATCCAGTCCTCGAAGAAAAGCAGCAGCGATATTACTTCTTATCACAATCATTGGTGGAGCATGTCCGGTGCTATCAAAAATGGCAATGGAAGAAATTCCACCTCTTTCGTTTACGTTTATCCGATTTCTCATCGCTTCATTGTGTATACTCCCCTTCTTTATTGCGACAAAGCCCCGATTAACCAAAAAATCATATAAGGTCATTCTTTTTTCATTGTTCTTATGTATAAATTCAGTGATTTTTCCAATCGGACTTGCTTTAACGACAGCATCAATTGCGAGTATGCTCTTTGTCGTCTCACCTCTTATTGTGGCATTGCTTTCATATCTTTTTCTTGCTGAACGATTTAATTTTGATAAATGGACAGGACTGATTGTTGGATTTATAGGATCGATACTTATTATCTTACTGCCCGTGATCACCAATAATGCACCATTTAGTGGAGATATTATGGGAAATATTTTGGTCTTTATTTCCGCGGCAAGTGTTTCAGTATATACAGTTCTCTCCAAGCCATTTCAAAGAAGATATTCACCATTACAATTAACTGCCTTATTCATTTTCCTCACAACACTTGTTTCATTCTTTATGGCAATCCCTGAGATACAGCTTCACCCTAATTGGTGGAATAATGTTTCAGCATCATCAATCTATGGATTGCTCTTTGTCGCTGTTCTCGGAACAAATGTCTGGTATTTGCTTTATCAATATGCAATAAAACATAGCTCTCCGACATTTGCTTCAATGACGCTGTATCTGCAACCAATAGCAACATTCTTGTGGGCATTATGGCTCCTTGGCGAACAATTAACTGGTGGATTTATTTTGGGAGCAACACTCGTATTTATAGGTATCGCGATAACACTCAAATCGCGAATTAAAGCTAAAATAAAAGCAATTTTATTGACTTAGCACGTAGCATTTGAAATACTAAATATATGGCAAAAGCTGTACGTGACCCACTGCTTCCACTGACACATTATCAAAAGATTGGCAAGCAACCGACAAAATCACAGAATCCTTTCAAGGTATGGCTCATGACTGGCCTCATTCTTATATTAGTTGGTGCTGGGATTTTTTTCCTTCATAGAGAAATCGAAGCATTAAATAAAGAAACGGATATCATGCCGCAACCAACAATTGAGGAAAGTGTGGAGCCAGAAGTAACTGAAACACCAGTATCAATTGAACCAACAAAGGTTGCACCGACAAAATCAACAGCGATCCCAACAATGCCAATTTCTACCCAGGCACCAGCTGTCTCACCAACGGAAGCAGTGACGCTTTGCACACAAGAAGCTATGCAATGCCCTGATGGATCTTGGGTTGGGAGATCAGGACCACAATGCGAATTTAAATGTCCTGGACAATAGCTATGGAGAATAATGATAAACCTCTAGGTACACCAAATCTTAACGAAGAAACTCCATCTTCTTCTGCAAATAATTCATCACAAACCCCACCTCCCACGCAAAAACGAAAACTTAACTGGAAAGGATTTGGTATCGGTATTATTGCAGTCATTGTCATAGAATTTCTTGCTGTAACGATGTTGCAACAAGGCGATCCTCAAATTTCGCTTCTTACACCAACACCAAAGCCAACTGCACCAGTCGATCAATATGTCCCAATCCTCGCTTCCATCACACAACAAGGAGGATTGTGCCAAACTGGAAAAGTATGTTCCACTTCTATAAATGTTTATGAAGATGGTGTGATCAAAATTGATGATAAAGAAAGTAAAAAAATAACGAAAGAACAGGTAAATGAGTTCAAGAGATTAATTGCAACTACAGACTTTACAGCACTGAAATCAAAACCATTTACAGGAACATGCCCAACAGCTAGCGACGGGCAAGAAATTTTGTATCTTTTTTACACTGATAAAGGGACAAAAGAAGACGTACCAAGTTGCAAATACGAGATAGATACAAATCAACCATTATTTAAATTCACGAACGAGAACATCTTAAAATAATATGGACAGTATAAATCAAACACCTATTCCACCTGAAACGAGACCTAATCAAATACCATTAAACCAAACTCCATTGCCACCGAAGAAATTTAATTGGATTTATATTCTTATCGCACTTATTTTCATCATATTGGCTGTACTTTTCGTTACACCATTAATGACACCAAATAGTATAGAAGTAGATAATGAATCTCCAGCTGCAAAACCCTCTGAGTCGCAGGCATTTCCCACGAGAGATTTTACCGGCAATTGGAAAGAGTATACAAATGCAAAGTATAAATTTAGTCTAAAGTATCCACAAGAAATGAACTTTTCGATAAATCAGGAATCAACTCCTCGGCCGCTTATCGAAGGCATTTCTGAAGGTGCTATTTTTAGCGTACAGGATACATCCATTAGTGTAGCTGCGGGAACAGTTTCGGATTATTACAAAGCATTTCCTCTCGCCAAAATTGCAGAGATAGGATCGCTTATCAACTCATGTTATGAAGACGATCCAGCACAAAGTGAGAAGTTCACAAATGCTCAAGGAGATGAAGGTCTAAAAGTTTCATATTGGAGACAAAGCGGGTGCCAAGGTGCGACAACAAGGACGATGTCCTCACCGCATATCTTTTTCTATCGCCAAGCGGATACCACAACCATCGTTGAAATCACTTCAGTCGGTATGGATGAACGCATTGATCAAGTGGGGTCGAGTTTTCAATTCAGTAAATAACTTACGCAGTCGCAGATTTCTTGGTAGCCTTTTTTGCTGGAGCTTTCTTTGCTGGAGTTTTCTTTTGCGGTAACCCGGCACCAACTGTTTTAATGTCTTCTAACTTCCACGCTGCAAAATCACAATTTGGATAATTTGAGCAACCGTAGAATTTACGTCCCTTTCGTGTTTTCTTAACAATCACTTTACCACCGTCTTTTGGACAAAGTATGTCTGTTTCTTCAACAAAGGGCTTGGTAAATTTACATTCAGGAAAAGTACTGCAAGAAAGGAATTTCCCAAACTTGCCAAAACGAACCACTAAAGGCTCGCCGCATGTTGGGCATTTTTCGCCAGTCTCTTCGGTCGCAATCTTGACACGCTCCGCATCTTGAACTTCAGCAATCTTCTTTTCAAATGGAGTGTAAAAGTCTTTCATCATCGCAGTCCAATTCTTTGAACCACTCGCAATTCCATCAAGTTCATCTTCCATCGCAGCAGTAAAAGGGACGTCATCAATTGTAGAGAAGTTTTTAACCAGGAAATCCGTGACAGCAATTCCAACAGGTGTTGGCTCAAATCGTTTTTCTACACGCTCGACGTACCCACGATCAATAATAGTTGAAATAATTGATGCATAGGTTGATGGACGACCAATCCCTTTTTCTTCAAGTGTTCCGATTAAAGATGCATCATTGTATCGCGGCGGTGGCATTGTTTCATGCTGATCTGCTCGTGCGTCTTGAAGATTCAACGATTCATTAACAATGAAACTTGGTAACACGGTATCTTTCAATGCTTGAGGATTTAGTTTCAGGAATCCATCAAAAGCAAGGACAGAACCAGAAGCTTTCAAACGATACGCACTACTTCCCTTTGCATCAACATACACGGTGGTTGATTCGATCAACGCATCTGCCATTTGTGAGGCGACAGCACGACGCCAGATCAGATCATACAATTTGGCATAATCTGGCCCTATTCCCTGTGCGACTTCAGTGAACTGTACTGAAACTTTCGTTGGACGGATACCTTCATGTGCTTCTTGTGCTAACTTCTGTTTTGCAGTGTATGTACGTGGTTCCTTTGAAACATATTTCACACCATGTTCCTTTTCAATGAATGCACGCATTTGACTAATGGCTTGCGGAGAAAGTGTGACAGAATCAGTTCTATGATATGTAATGACACCCTCTTCATAGAGCTTTTGCGCAAGGCTCATTGTACGTTTTCCTGAAAATCCAAATCGACGAGACGCTTCCTGCTGAAGGGTAGATGTTGTAAATGGTGGATATGGACTACGCTTCATTTCTCGCTGATTTACATCAGCAACGGTATACGAAGAAGTCGTCAAATCAGCAACAATTGCATCAGCTTTTAGTTGTGTATCAACAGTTGTTTTGGTAACGGTGTAATCGCCATCATATAAAGAAAATGTCTCTTTTTTCTCAATACGTTGACCGTTTACTTCGATAAGTTCAAATTCTGTAGGTTTTTTTGTTTCGTCTTTCTTTTCGAGAATCGTATGCAGTGTCCAGTAATTTTGTTTAGAGAAAGTTCCAATTTCCCGCTCGCGTTCAACTAATAAACGTAATGCAACACTTTGAACGCGACCAGCAGAAAGTCCTCTTCGGACTTTTTTCCAAAGAACTGGAGAAATTTGATATCCCACCAACCGATCCAAAACACGACGAGCTGTTTGGGCATCAACAAGATTTGTATCTACTTTACGAGGATGGCCTAAAGCTTCTTTGATAGCAGTTTCAGTAATTTCATGAAAAACAATACGACTAAATTTATCTTTGGCAATTTTATTTTTTCCTTCACTAAGCATCTCTTGAATATTCGCTGAAATGGCTTCACCTTCACGGTCAGGGTCGGTTGCGAGAATAACCGCATCAGCACCTTTTGCAGCAGCACGCAATTCACTGATAAGTTTTTTCTTATCAGCAATCATTTCATATTGTGGAGCAAATCCGTTTTCGACATCGATTCCGAGCTTACTTTTCGGCAAATCCATGATGTGCCCCATTGAAAATTTGATGTCATAATCTTTTCCAAGGAATTTGCTTATTGTCTTGGCTTTTGTTGGTGATTCAACGATTACTAAATTTTTCATATTGTTTTTCTGCTTGCAAATATCTGTCTGCAAGAACCTATTCTAATCTACATTATACATATACTGTCAAGTGGAAAAGCAATTTTTTCTCTTTAAATTGACCACTGCAAGCGTTTCCTCTATTATAAATAGTATAGTTATATCTCCATGCCAGCAAGAAAAAAATCTACAAAGAACCCAAGGGGAAAACCTCTTCAAAAAGGCTATGCGGGAACAAGTGTTCTGTACCTTGTGATATTAACAGGGGCTGTAGTCATTGGATTCCTTCTTGCAGGATCAGGATTACCTGAACAAAGCGTCAAGAATCTCGATCAAGCAATCGTTACCATTATCCCGCATGATGGTGAGACTGCAAAACCTAATTTACAGCTACAAACTTTCGGAGGGGTAACTGGATTACCAACTCCGATTCCTACGAAAAGACCTTCACCAACAACGTCAATGCCTCCAACACAAAGTGGAGATACAACCACACCCACTTGCGAAAGCTCGGCAAGTTCACCTACTGCTCCTCTCACAGGATACCGACTGACAAAGTGTGAAGATTTTAACGGTACAACTATTCCCAGTGGTTGGTCTGCATACAATGGTGGTGGTGGAGATACAGTAGTTGGTGCTGGACGAAAACAAGAACAATGCACCGTTGGAGGTGGCATACTCGTACAAACGCAAAATACGGACGGAGCAACATGTGGTATGACATCCAATTTCGCCCAAAAATACGGATTCTGGGAAGTAAAAATGCGTGCATATTCTACAGGCTCTGGTGGATCTGCTCCTCATCCTGTGCTCATTCTTTGGCCGGATACCGATGTTTGGGCAGATGGTGAACTGGATTACTTTGAGAGTGATATTGGCGAAGGTATGGGAGTCTTCCTCCATTGTGTGGGAAATCCCTCAGCAAATTGCTATCATACAACGCACAATGTTGATGTAAGCCAATGGCATGTGTATGGATTCGAATGGACAGCAACTGGGTTCAAGGGATTCGTTGATGGACAACAGATTTATGAAACAGGTGGTAATGGATCCAATCCAAATGTTTCGATGCACCAGACAATTCAATTAGATAATTTAACGGGACAAACACCAGTGAGTCCAGCAAAGATGGAAGTGGATTGGGTGCACATGTATAGTAAATAATTATTTAACTCCAGAAACTTTTGTTATCGTTTTATTCAGTGTTTGAAGTCCCTTGTCTTTATTTCCATAAATAATAATTCCCATATCTGTATGTGGTAATTCAGGAGCCACACGAACTACTACCAATCCATCATTCCGTACTTCAGTATCTTTATATACTTCTCCCAAAGCAGCTCGAACATCTCTTGTATCAGCACCTTGCGTTGAATAACGAAGATATGTATGAACTCCCCCATCGACAGTATTAATAAGTCCTTGAGGTGTGTGCTCTTCTTCATTGAAATGAGCTCCTCCAATAACTGCATCAGTATATTCAGTCAAACGTCCATTAAATTCAGCAATAAGTGGATGAGGCTTTTGACCACTTAATCTCTGATACTCTACTTCTAATGGCGAAGGCATCATCAAATCTACATTGGTAATTGCCCGAATGTCATTAAATGAAATTCCTTGTTTATCTGCGACAAATTGTAGAAATTCACCATATTGCTCTACAATACTGTCTTTGAATTCTTCATACAATGCTTCGCAATGTTCGTTTTTTGGAATATACCTACTCGTACCGACACAAGATGCGTCTCGATCTTTAATCTGTCCATTCCAATCAAGGGACATAACATGTCCATTTGAAACGACCACACTTAATCCTGGTGCTTCTTCTTCATCGATGAGTCGACTCATAAGAATTCTTGATTCAACAGAGGTATTCATTTTCCCAAAGAAATCTTCGGCTTTAGATAACGCCTCATGCGAACTGGAAAACTGCTCATCAGGAAACGCATCAACTGTCCAGATATCCCCAACAAGCCGAACAATACAATTGCCGTATCCGCCATCTGAATCAGCAGCTCTAAGAACCAGTCCAATCGAATCTGCTTTATGATATGCATCAAGCAAGCCTTTCTCTTGGTAATCATCGACTATCTCCATAAGGAATTGATTTCCTACTCTACCAATTTCATGTGATTCAACAACACTATGTTCTACAACTTTAAAAATATCAGAACCAAATTCTTCTACAAGAGCATGCGATTCTGCTTTATTATTGAGTGCATCTGTCATCATCCCAGGCAACCCAAAAATTTCAGTGCCTAGATCTTGCAAAAACTTCTCCTGAGAAGTTGGATTTAGATAAGGTGTAACGAGTGTTCTCGCACCTTCATCAACAGTTCTTTGAATATCAGCAGGGCTAAATGATTCCAAGGGTTGTCCACTAAGTTCTCGTAAATAATCAATCTGTCCAGCAACAGCATCGCTTACATCTTGATTTGATGTTGCGACAATTAATCCTGTTCTCGTTCTTTTCTCGCCAGATCTATGTTCAGCTGCGGGTTTTAACCAATGCAAACCTCGGGATGCATAATATTCTTCAACATATTTTCTTGTTTCAGCATCTCCACTTGGTAATAATTTATCTGTGCAATGATGACCTGCACTCACAGCATAACGCTCTCCGTTAGGAGATCCTAAATGTTCCTGTAATGTTGCATTTCGTGATGGTCTATATCGTTCAGTCATAAAACAAAAAAACTCCCTATTGAGGGAGTTTAAAACAAAAAAAATTTTCCTTCGAATAAGTTCTCCGGACAAATCCTTCCCTTCGGGTTGGGTGTAGCACCGTAATCTTAGACTCGGTTGCTGGATGGGTTATAGGAGCCAATTCTCCATAGCCATCACTCTTGATTAGTCTTATAATACCATATTTTAGTCATCTCAACAAGACTTACGAGGCTAAACAGAACACTCCAGTATCCAATGTGCGAATCATACCTTTCATCTCCATAAGAGATAGGGTTATTCCTAAAGATGGAGAGACAAAACCAGTTCGCTTAAGAAGTTCATCAAAACCTAAATTCTCTATTTTAAGTAAATCAAGCACTGCCTGTTCTTCAGGAGATTCACCTACAAATACTTTCACATTTCTTTGTATCAATGATGCAACCGAAAATTCGTCCAGGATATCTTGAGCGGATGTAACGATCCTTGCTCCTCTACTGATAAGTGTATTAGGACCTTTGGAAACTGTGGAATCAATAGGTCCAGGAACAGCAAAAACTTTTCGTTCGTTCTTCAATGCATCATTTGCCGTAATCAAACTCCCACTATCCTCTGCACCTTCTGTGACAACTACTCCATGGCTTAATCCTGCAATAATCCTATTTCGTGATGGGAATGACCCTTTAAAAGAGAGTTGTCCTAATGGTGCTTCCGACACAATGATGCCACCACTTGCAATAATAGCTTCATATAATCGTTGGTTTTCTTTTGGAGTACAACAATCTACGCCACAACCAAGCACTGCAATTGTTTTGCCACCTGAGGAAACCGTTGAGGCATGAGCAATAGCATCTACACCCATTGCCAAACCAGAGACGATAACACATCCTGCTGAGGAGATATCCGCGGCAAGTGTTTCTGTGATTTTTCTTCCGTAGTCTGTTACTTTCCGTGTCCCAACGACTGCTATGAATGGTTTATCGGAGTGTACTAAAAGTTCTTTATCCCCTTTAGTATAAAGAACAAAAGGTGGATTTATACTTCGTGCAAGCAACGAAGGATACGATTGTTCATGAAGCGTTATATAAGAAACATTATTTTTTGCAAGCCGCTCTGCATATCTTTCGAGATCAAACTTCTTTCGAAACTCCAAAAAATCTTTCGTTACCTTTTGTCCAATGCCACTATGAAGCAGTTCTAATTCCGTAGCATTCCATGCATTTTCTGCGTTCCAAAATGTTTCAAGTAACAGTTGAAATTTTACAGGACCGATGCCATGGAAAAACGAAAATCCCAACCAATAAAATCTTTCTTTCATATACTTATGTATAATATAAATAGTATATATTTGTAAATAGTATCCCTTAAGAAGATTTGCTACAATAACCTTATGGCAAGTAAATACCAAGTAAATAATCATTCCGTACTGAACGTCACCAAACAAGAAGCACAACAAGGGAGATCATGGCATGATTTAGCTCGAGGACGAGCACAAAAACAACATGGCGAAGGAGAGGAAATTCCGGAGGGAGATATTCATGCTGTTGTAAAGCTTGATAACTCAACGCATCTACCTCAAGTAAACCAAGAAGAAAATAAAGTTGCAATTGGCTCTCTTGAAGAACGACTTAAACAAATACAAGCACAAAGAGCTGAAGAAGCGAAACCAGTTCCGCAGCAACCAGAACAAAATCAATACGATGAAGACGTTTATGATGAATGGTTAAAGCAACAAAGATAGTAACTAATGACAGAATCAGGACGTTTACCTCAGACAGATAGAACCGTTATTCATGTCAATTTTGCTGCTAAAAGAATAATTCGTGAAATTACGCCAGATGAAGCACTGAATATGCACGGCCGACAAGTACTCCACATACCCTTTGAACAACAAGGATTGCCTCCAAAGTTAGAACTTATTCGAAACACTATACCTATTACAATTTTTGAGCATTTCTCACCTGATCTACCAGACCAACCTGCATAACGTGTTACTTTTGAAAATACGCATCAAGAACCTGTTTGGCAATTGGTGCAGCAACACTTGAACCTTCTCCACCAGAATCAACTAAAACAGTTACGACAACTTCAGGGTTATACGCAGGAGCGAATAAAGTAATCCATGCATGAGGTAAAGTTTCTTCTCCGCCGTGTTGGCCTGTTCCAGTTTTACAAGCAACTGGAATCGTACGATAGTCATTTTTCTCAGCAGATCCTGAAGCGACTTTGGCTTCCAAATAGTTCTTGCCATCAATCTTTAGATCAGGATTTTTAACCGTATAGTTATACAGTGGATATGCAACGCCTCCTTCTGAACAACTTTTAACCATACCACCACGAATCAGATTAACTGTTTCATCAGATAAAAAGTCTTGACCTAAAGCATTGGAAGTACCATTTTTGAGAAATCTTGGTTGATATAACGTCCCACCATTAGCAATGATCTGTGCCCATGTATTGACCTGCAATGGCGTTGCTAGCAGGAAACCTTGTCCAATTCCATAGTGATACGTATCACCCAAATACCAACTCTCTCCAATATTTTTCTGCTTCCAATCTTTTGTTGGCAAAACTCCTTTTACTTCCCCACCTAGATCAATCCCTAACTGTCGCCCGACACCAAATTGTTTGGCCATATCTGCAAGCTTTTCAATAGTAACCATCTCAGCTAGTTTGTAATAAAAAATATCATTTGAACGAGCTAACGCGACTTGCACATCCATCTCACCAGGTTCTGTTTTCCCATATTGTGTGAAATACCAATTGGCGTAAGAGAATTCACCGATCGTCAGAACACCAGTATCTTTCATGCGGAAATCCTTATCAATGACTTTATTCTCAAGTCCTGCAGCCGAAGTGATAATCTTAAATGTGGATGCTGGAGGATACACACCTTCGACAGGTCTGTTAAGAAGCGGTTGATTTTCACCATCTGTGAGTAATGAAGAAACCGTTGTATAGCCACTTTCTGTTGATGCTTTATACGAATCATCCAAAGTAAATAAATTTGGATCAAAGGAAGGCTTGGAAACCATTGCCAGGATTTCACCATCAGGTTTTGAAACGACAATCGCACCTTTTTTTACATCTTTCGCAGCTTTATATGCGGCCTCTTGGACTTTCATATCAATCGTTAATGTTATGTCCTGACCCGGAATTGGATCGGTTTGACCAAGAGATCGGACAGATTTGCCGAGTGCATCAACTTCAACCAATTGTTTACCATCAACCCCACGCAATTGTTGCTCATATTGTTTTTCTATACCGCTTTTCCCCACCCAATCATTTCCAAGATACCCTGAATATTCATCACTTTTTAATTCCTCTTCTGAGATTGGACCGATATATCCGAGGATATGACTTGTCGCTTCTTTGTATCGGTACTCACGCAATGAATCAACTTCAAGTCCCTGAGTTCCTTTTGCTAAGATTTTAAGTGCTTGTTCTTGACTGATATGGGAAGTTTCACATTCTTTATCTGATTCAGGAACACAATTTTTACTTAGCCGAAAACCTGGTGTGTTGTAGACAAGCGGATTGCCATTTCTGTCAAAGATCACTCCGCGAGGTGCGTGAATGGTTTGCGTACGAATACGATTAGAATCAGATAGTTTTTGATAATAATCTCCTTGAATTATCTGTACAAAGAATAAATTAAAAAGTAATGTCCCCCCTACAATAACCATTGCGACAGGAAACATATACCATCGGATTGTTAACGGTTTCGGATTTTCATCATACTTCCGCTTTTTTAATTTCTCTGTTTTTATGTGGTCACCAAATGCAAATCCGTGTTTCATAGATTATGAATGATAATGTAGTGTTGTTGGTCTGCTATCTTGATACTTAGCAAACAACCGGATGCAGGCAAAGAGGAAAAATGCGACGATGACACTTATTCCCGCCTGCGGTAGTACATTAGCATATCTAAAGACAGATAAAAAGAGTGTCGCTCCGATAAATGATCCAGCAAGTACAAATGGGTATGAATAAATCTCATATTTGCGTTGATACAGCAAAATAAGAAAAACAAAAGTTATAAAGAAAATACTTGTCCCACCGATTTGTCGTAGAGCAAAAATATCAAGGAAAATTCCTGCAAGAAAAGCTACGATAAAAACAGATGTATCACGTCTAATGATCGTTATACACAAAAGTGTGATAAGTGTCAGAGGAATAGAAATAATGCTCCCCTCAACGATAACTGCAATAATTAATAATACGAGTAAGATAGCAAACATAAGCCATTAATTAACAACAACAAAAACCATACGTATTTTATTAAAATCTACGAGACTTCTTACTTGAGCAACTTGGAATAAACTACTTGCTTGTTTGTTGACAGAGATTATCTTTCCAACAATAAGATTTGGTGGAAATCCTCCACCTTTTTCATCAACATCCCCTTTGGTTTTCACTAAATCATCCTTTTCTAACTTATCTGACAGAACGACATTTTCCAATGTAATTCCTTCTCCTACGTTTGCTTTGATAACACCAATTGCTGTTGTTTTGGAAGTTTCAGCTGTGAAAGAAGTATCAGGATGGATAATAAGCGTAACAACAGATACATGTAGTGAAACTTTGGAAATTTTTCCAAGTAAATTGTCTTTCAAAACAACAATATGTCCAATTTTGACATTATCGCTCTCGCCTTTATCAATAAGTATCGTGCCATCTTTAACACCAATAACAGTTGCTGGAAGTAAACTTCGAGGTGCAGGATTCGTCGTCTGGAATTGATCACGCAATGCTTTATTGTCACGTTTTAATTCTGCTGTTTCTGCTAATTCTTGACGCAGTTTATTATTCTCTTCTTGTAATTGAGATTCATTAGTAGGATTTACAATTGGGACATTTTCATATGTTGTAAAAACCCATTTCTGTATTGGAAGTGTTATTGATTGAAGAGGCTGTTGGAGAGGATTTTGGACAAAGAGAAGAATGAAAAATGAAAGAGCCAATAAAAGAAAAAAAATCGGAAAGATTGTCTTAGCTCGCTTCATAGGGGTATTGTAGTAGTTTTGACCTCAAGAGGCAACCATAAAGATACGTTAGTGTTTGCTAGTATTATAGCTGATTGGCTTAAATACAATAGATAAGATTAAGAGATGACCGGATAATGTAATTTGAAAATCGAAAAAGAACTCTTAACTCGCTTTTGCCATTCTATATGGAACTGGAGTAGCATCAACATCTGGCCATTTAATAACACCATGTGCTAAAGATCGTGAAACAGCAGAAAGAAAAAAGGCATCGTTATTCATTTTAACCACCTCAGGCAACTGTCCGATTGGGATAACAACTCCACCAGCACGTAACTCAAAGGCATCGGGATTATCAGCATGAATATCTGTTGAAACTTTTTTCGCTTCAGAACCATCGATAATTGCTGCAAAAAGATCAGGATTATTATTGGTCATTCCCGCATCGGGGAGAATATTTCCAAGATCGTAAACCTCTTTAATTTTAATTTCCGGTGCTCCTAATTCTTCTTTAATTTCAGTTTCGATACGACCAAGCATAGTTGTCACTTGTTTGCCTGCTGAATCACCTGTATTTAAATCTGCAAATCCTCCCACACTGTCCCATGCTGGACCACCAGTAGCAAATTTGTCTCCTCTTAAGACAATAAAATGACTGAGTTTTTTTTCTGCATCTTCTACAAAAACAATTCCTTTTGCTCCGGATTCGGGGCCATATCTCCAACTCACATATTCATAGGTAAATTCATCACCTTTTGAATTTTTTACACCAAATTTTGGAATAAGAGCGAAGTTTCCTCGTGCTAAAGAATCTAGTTTTTTCACTGTAACTCCACCTATCTCATCTGGTCTATTTGCCATATCTCGCAAAAATCCGTCATGATTTTCTTTACCTTCTTGGGGGAGTGTTGCGAGCTCTAGTTGCAATCTTGGATCCGTATCTTGGAACCATGGCTTTGTTATCAAATCCTGAACTATTTTTCTTCGAGTAGGAGTAAGTTTGGCACTTACAGCTTCTAAATGTTTTATTCTGTTACCTGATTCTGCAGGTGATTGGCCTGTACGTTCTGTCATAGCAGGCTAATTATATCTCTTAAGGTTGATCAAAATCAATATATAGGGATTATTTTAATCCACCAATAACTTTGACTCGTTCGAGAAGCTCATCGTGTTCGAGAACTTTTCCTGTCCCTCGAACAACAGAAGTAAGTGAATCATTTGAAACAACAACTGGCATGTGGATTTGTTCAACCAAAAGATGATCCAAACCTGCAATCTTTGCTCCGCCACCGGTTAACAAAATTCCCTGTTCCAAAATGTCTGGTAGTAACTCCGGTGGAGTTTCTTCAAGAACATCAGCAACACCCTGGACAATTTGTGTAAAAATTGGAGTAAGAGCTTCACGAACTTCTGACTCAGTAATACGCAAACTCTTTGGTAAACCGGTCTCAATATCACGTCCTCGAACAATCATCATTTTCTCTTTAATTTCTTCTTCTTTCTTTTCTACATCTTTTTCTTTCGCCTTTTCCCCTTTCCTTTTTGCACGTTTATCATATGCACTACCAATTTTTAATTTGATATCTTCGGCAGTTCTTTCCCCAAGAAGTAAACCATGCTTAAGACGAATATAATGCAGTATTGCTTGATCCATATCATCACCTGCAAGTTTTAATGAACGTCCAACAACAATTCCTCCAAGTGAAATAACAGCAATTTCTGTTGTTCCTCCACCAATATCAACTACCATTGCACCTTTCGATTGGAAAATTTTGATGCCTTCACCAATAGCTGCTGCCATTGGCTCTTCAATAAGATATGCTTCACGTGCACCAGCACTCAGTGCGGCTTCCCAAACCGCTCTCCGCTCGACTTCAGTAACCGATGAAGGGATCCCTATGACAACTTTTGGTCTGGCCAACAATCGCGGTAATGTACTCCCCATTTCGTGAACCTGCTTGATGTAATGAGATATCATCGCTTCTGTCGCATCAAAATCTGAGATGACACCTCCACGTAATGGACGTATTGTGATAATCGATGCTGGAGTTTTACCAAGCATTTTCTTTGCATCGGTACCAATCGCCAAAATACGCTTGGTCTTTTTATGGCGTGCGACAACGGAGGGTTCGCGGATAACAATTCCTTTATTCTTTACGAAAACCAAAGTATTTGCTGTACCCAAATCAATGCCAATATCATGTGAGAACATACTGAAGAATTTATTGATGAAGTTATTCATAGGTGCTGTTGCTAAAAACCGTGCGGCAGAACGCGAAACTAGATGCCCACTCATTCTACCAGCTTGCTCATGTTTTGCCAATATGATAGCATTTAAACTAAGTTCTCTTTTGGGCATAATTCATGAAATTAGCAAAATACTGCACCAGAATAATTGAATATTCATTTTATATAATATTCTTCCTCGTACCGTTAGTTTTTTCAGGTGCAACTTCCGAACTCTTCGAATTTAATAAAATGTGGCTGACATTTAGTTTTACCGCAATTATTGTCGCTGCATGGGCGTCCAAGATGGTTTTTGAGAAGAAGATATTTATTCAACGGACTCCATTCGATATCCCAATTATGCTTTTTCTGCTTTCGCAGATCATTTCGACAGTAATTAGTCTCGATCAGCATGTTTCATGGTGGGGTTATTATTCACGATTCAACGGAGGATTACTCTCGACACTTACATATATAGTACTCTACTATGCATTTGTTACAAATTTCAAACTAAAGCATGTTTTCAATTTACTAAAGGTAACATTGGCTTCAGGTTTTATTACTGCACTCTGGGGATTCCCAGCACATTTTGGTGCAGATCCAACATGTCTTTTGATGCAAGGAAAAATGGATACTACATGCTGGACCGAAGCATTCCAACCAACTGTACGTACATTCTCAACACTCGGACAACCAGCATGGTTCGCAGCATATTTAGCACTGCTTATACCGATTTCTATGGCATATGCATTGAAACAAACAAGTGCAAAGGTGTGGATTTTTATTGGTCTCGCAGTCTTTTTCTACCTTAACTTAATCTTTGCAAATACACGTGCAGGATTCATTGCATTCTGGGCTGCTAATGCTTTCTTCTGGGCAATCCTTTTTTACAAGAATCTTTTCCCAAAGCAGAATTTCATACGTGCTTTTGTACTATTTAATGCAGTATTTATTATCAGTAGTTTCTTACTGGGAAGTCCGCTTGGTCCATTGACCAAATTCACATTACCTTCCCTAACGAGTCAACCAGTGGTTTCTGAAGAGACCACTCCATCAGGAGCCCCAGCTACGCCGGTCCCTGGAAGCGGCATTACTGATTCTGGAGATATCAGACTCTTTGTCTGGCAAGGTGCTTTGGATGCATGGAAAAGTAGTCCAGTATTTGGAACTGGTGTAGAGACATTTGCCTTCGCATATTACAAATTCAAGCCTGCTGGACATAATATGACGTCTGAATGGGATTACTTATACAATAAGGCACACAATGAATACCTCAATTACTTAACTACTACTGGACTCTTTGGTCTAGGGACATATCTTGTCATTATCGGTTTATTTATATTTACTGTCCTAAGACATGTCCTTATCACGCACAGAAGGACTCCGGAGGAAAAACATGGTGTAATTACAGAGTCTGTTGTCCATCAGCTTATTATTATCGCTCTTTTAACAAGCTTTATCACAATCCTCATAACCAATTTCTTCGGATTTTCCGTAGTCATAATGAATCTCTATCTCTTCATTATTCCTGCTTTGGTATTAATACTTGGAGATCTACTTAAAGAAAATCATGCTCTGCAGTTCAATTTTGGAGAAGAACATACGAATGGAAAACATCACGTCCAGACTGTTAATCCATTCCAATGGACACTCGTACTGGTATTTGCAATCATCGCTGGTTGGCAAGTCATTGGACTTATGATATTTAGTCAAGCAGATGTAGCATATGCTTTGGGTTCTAACTTGGATAAAACTGGTAACTTCCAGCAAGCATATCCACAATTGATTCAAGCCGTTGAAACAAAACCTGATGAGCCAGTATTTAAAGATGAGCTCTCAATAAATCTTGCTGCAATTGCAGCAGGATTATATGCACAAGGCGATGCAACAAATGCTGCACAACTTGCGAAGAATTCAATAGATCTTAATACGGAAGTTGTAACGAATCACCCTAACAATGTTGTGTATTGGAAAAACCGTGTGAGAATGTTCTATACATTATCCACAACAGACCAAGCTAATTCACAGCAATATATGCTTCAAGCACTTAACGCAATTAATAAAGCAAAGGAATTAGCTCCTACAGATGCGAAAATTGCATACAACCAAGGTATTTTATATGGCCAAACTGGAGATCTCAAAAAAGCAGTTTCGATACTCGAAGAGACTATTAAATTAAAACCAAATTACAAAGATGCATATGTCGCATTAGGTTTGTTCTACCACCAAATGGCAATTGATCAGAACGAGAAAATCGTTAATCCTGAGATGCAGAAAAAAGCCGTTGATACCTATACATTTATCCTCGAGAAGCTCGATCCAACTGACCAGGAAGTCAAAAAAACTCTTAAAGATTGGCAACAAAGCTAAAAGCAATGATTTTAGTGTATAATATACCTCTTGTGTAACCCTATGAAAATCGTACAAGCACCAGAACAGGTTTTATCAGATAAAGCAAAGCCTGTTGAAAAAATAGATAAATACATTAAAAAACTTCTTACTGATATGGAAGTGACATTAAATAACGCAAAGGATCCAGAAGGTGTTGGTCTTGCTGCACCACAAGTCGGAAAGTCATTACAGATTTTTATTATTAAAGATCATCCGAGTGCACCATTACTCACTTTTATAAATCCTGAAATTGTTGCATTCCATGATGTTGAAAAGACTCAAGAAGAAAAAGAAAATGAGAAAAAACATGGCGTGCAACTTGAAGGATGTTTGTCACTACATGATGTTTGGGGTGTTGTAAAACGCAGAAGCGAAGTTACGTTGAGTTACATGGACGAACATGGCGACAAACATAAGAAAAAATTTACTGGCTTTCTCGCAACAATTATTCAACATGAATATGATCATCTACAAGGGATCCTCTTTCCCAAACGCGTTCTTGAGCAAAAAAATCCACTCTATCATTCTATAAAGAATAAAAAAGGAGAAATAGAGTTTGAAGAAATTGAGATATAATCGAGCCATGAAAATAATCTTCTTTGGTACACCAGACTTTGTCGCTCCTATCCTTGAATCGTTGCAGAATCATTTTGAGATTGTTGCTGTTATAACCGCACCTGATAAAAAAGTTGGGAGAAAGCAAATTCTAACCCCATCTCCTATCAAAGTTCGAGCAGAAGAACATGGTATTAAAGTATTCCAACCAGAATCTCTCAAAAGCATCACTGAAGATATAAAGGAACTAAGTGCTGATCTTTTTGTAGTCGCAGCTTACGGTAAAATAATCCCACAAGCGATACTTGATCTGCCAAAGCATGGTGCAATTAATATCCATCCTTCCCTCTTGCCCAAATATCGAGGTTCTACACCAATTCAAACAGCATTAAAAGATGGTGAAAGACATTCAGGCGTTTCTTTTATACTTATGGACGAACAAATGGATCACGGTCCATTGTTGCAAACGATACCTTTCAAGTTCTCTGATACTGACACCTCTGAATGGCTGTTGCAAAGCATGTTCAAACAAAGTGCAATTGTTATTCCAAGTGTTATTGGGCGATACATCAGTGGTGAATTAAAACCAGAAAAGCAGGATGATTCAGCAGCAACCTATACAAAGATGTTGGAAAAACAAGATGGCTATATTGATTTAAAAAAGCAAATAGATCCTCAGATCTTTGATCAAATGGTACGAGCGTATTATCCATGGCCAAATGTTTGGTCTATAGTAGCAGTAAATGGTAAAGAACTACGAATAAAATTCCTTCCTGAAAAGCAGATTCAAGTGGAAGGCAAACAAGTTGTTTCTCTCAAAGATTTTCTCAATGGATATCCTGAGTTAAGAAAGATAATTGAACCACTCTACTCTACCATGTAGCCTAAAATTTGCTCCTGTTGCATAGTTATCTTATAATATACCTATTATGTCGACAGAAACAGGCGGTCCAGTCCCACCAAAAGAACAAAGAGATTTTAAGATGGAAAAGTCCCTGCCGCGGGATTTAGAAGGATTTCTTGCTTCTCCTGATTATTTCGTATTACGCCCGGCAAGATCACTTACCCAAACACATAAAGGAGATGTTTCACATGCCCTATTAGAAAATGGTGTCGTACAGCCAATTCCAAATCCCGAAAGAACTGAAGGCAATGGAGAAGCAACTAATGAATCAATAGCTGTAAATATTGACGAGCTTGGGAAATTTCTCTATGTTTCTCCCGTACAACCAGATCATTTTATAGTAGATGTACTTACACTTATTGATGGGCAGTTAGGTGAATTCTACGATCCACAAACACGATTAGAAAGAATCCATCAAATAGAAACGAAAATTACCACTACAGATGATCAAGAAAGAATTGAGGAGCTTACGCGTCAAAGAGATGTATTTTTAGGAGCCCTCAAGGAGAGCATTATACAACATCCGGGACAACTCCTCGCGGTTAACAAATTATTACACAATGAAGATTTCCTTGAAGCTGAAGCAGAATATAAAATGGAGTTTGCAAAAGAACCTAAAAGAGATCATGAAAGGGCAGATACTCGAGCCTCACATCTTGTGACTTTACGAGGGAAATTGGAAGACAGATTAGCTACACAAAAAATGTTAATTGAAGACTTTGTTGGAGACGAGACCAATAAACCATTTATTGAAGATTCTAGGATAGATACCCACTTAGTAAAGGATCTTTCTGAAATCCAATTCAGTAGTAATTCTACCGAAACTTATAAAAAATCTCCTGATTTTATTCTTTTTAATCCTGGTCATACTGACGATATTCTTAATTCTATACCAACCCTATTTAATACCGACTCCGATGCAACAGAAATTGTTGAATCCCAGCACAAGAAGCATATGGCAATTAAAGTAACACATCTGGCACAACATATTCATGAACATGCAAACGAGCCTTTTACGGATGCAAATGGACATAGTGTTGATGTCTTAACATTTATAACTGGAGCACTCAATATGGAACTAAATCAATTTTATGGGCCTGCAGCGAGATTAGGACGCCTTCATAAAGCTGTAGAAGAGAAAGATTATGATCAAATTACTCTTGTAAAGAATGATTTACATAACGTATATACACAACTTCCAGGACAAATTTTAGCAATAGATAACTTATTATCCAATGATCAATTTCAGGCAGCAGTTACTGAATATGAAGGGTTACATAAAGAAGAAATTACTACTCGTTTGGGTGAAATACAAAAATTGTTACATTCTCATAAAGAAGATTTATTAGCAGCTCAGAAGAACGACGCAGATAAAGCACTTTTAGAATCACAACTCATTCCCCTTCCAACCGCAGAATCATTAGAACAAATTAAATAATACGGAATCAACGAGTGTAGCAACAAGCGATATAGGAGATCTCTTCTAAACTTATACTGTAGCCTGAGGAGCTTCTGTAGCTGGATCTGTTGCAGTCGCAACAGGTTCTGAAAGTTGTACTTTCTTGATGGTTCGAAGACATTTTGTGCAAAGCTTCAATCGAACAAATCCAGTTGTTGTTTGGATTCGAGCACTATGTAGGTTTGGTTTAAAGATTTTTCGAGTGCGACGTTTTGAATGAGACACGTTGTGTCCGTACATTACACCTTTGCCGCAGTTCATGCATTTCATTGCCATAGGATGATATGATATCATATACTCAGACTGAACTCAAGACTATAATAATTTTAGACGCTTCACGTCACTGTCCAATCATTTAAAACTATGGAATTGTTATTACCTGTTATTAGTATCGCTATACTGATCTATTCTTCAATCATGCATGAAATTGCTCATGGATATATTGCATATCGCTTGGGAGATCCTACTGCAAAGATTTTAGGCAGAATTACGTTAAACCCTGTTCCACATATTGACCCATTCATGAGTATTCTCATTCCTTTGCTAACATATTTAGGTTCTGCTGGGACATTTATCTTTGGTGGAGCAAAACCTGTCCCTGTCGATCCATTCAATCTCCGTGATGGGATGAAAGATCTTGCACTTGTATCATTAGCTGGACCAATGACAAACGTCCTACTCGCAATCATAGCAAGTGCAGTCACGCATTCACTCTTTCCTGAAATGAGTTTTAGTGAAGTAGCAAACAGTGGCATTCTCGGATTCATCCTTACGACAGCAATCAATTGGAATCTTCTGTTGGCTATTCTTAATCTTCTACCTATTCCTCCACTGGATGGCTCCAAACTTTTTGCCTTACTTCTTCCGGATAAAGCTGCAGCAAGTTATCTTGCCTTTGGTAATAGTGGGCTTGGTATGTTTGTCTTGATTGCTCTTTTCTTCTTCCCAATTGGAGGATTCTCATTATCAAGTGTTATTTTCACGCTTATTACGTATTCACGCTCATTCCTCGGCTTCTAAGTAACGTACTCTTCTCTATTACGGTATTCTTATGCGTCCAGCCTCATATATAGTACTTAGTTGTATTGACATTTTTCACAGGCGGAAATATACTATGCATGCTCTTTGATATTGGAATTGGTTGCATAATTTTTCTTCACAATTTCATAATTCCTGAGGTATTTCGCTAGCAATAGCGAGAAACGAGGTAGATTCTATGTTTGCCTGTGGGTAAACAGACAGCCTTCCTAACTATGTGTTCTCGGGGAAAACAACAACCAGTCCCATATCTAAGAGCAATGAACTTATCTTTCATCACAATTTTTGAAGAACGGTTGTGATTCTTTTTTCTCCCACATGTTTGATCCGGAACAAATTACTTTTACGTCTTTACAGGCGGAAGATTATGTATTAATAACAAAATGGCTTAATCTCCCTCATGTTCATAAATGGTACGACAAAGACGAAATAAACACACTTGAAGAAGTTTCTAAACGATACGATTTCGAACAGCTGAAAGAGCCTACATACGGTTTTATCGTGCACTATACAGGAAAACCTGTGGGTTATATCCAAAAATACTACCCTAAGGATTGGAAAGAATTTCGTGACGCTACAGGTTATGCGGATGGCATCGCTGGCATTGATCTATTTGTTGGAGAGCCTGATTTTATTGGAAAAGGTTTTGGGACATTGATGATTCAGGCTTTTCTTCATCAAATCGTATTTCAAGAACTAGATATCACAATGTGCATCATCGATCCTGAGCCAGAGAATAAACGGGCAATTAGAACCTACGAGAAAGTTGGATTTACATATGTACGGACAGCAAAAATTCCTGAAGAGAAAGATTTGGCTTATTTAATGGAGTTAAAAAAGGAAGACTTAGTGCTGGATGAGAGATTTGCACTCCCGTAGGCCGAAGGCCGCCTCGTCTACAGCGAGGTGCGATTGACTACTCCGCCAATCCAGCATATTGTGACTGTGAGCCTTCTGTCGGATTCGGACCGACGACCTGCTGTTTACAAAACAGCTGCTCTACCGCTGAGCTAAGAAGGCTTGTGCCACAAATGCAATTTTATCAGACCTTCTTTGCTTGGGCAACCCCAAAATCCGTAAGACACACTCAAAAAAATTTGCTACAATAGTTCAATCGCGTTAAAACGTGCCGATGTGGCTCAGTGGTAGAGCACATTCTTGGTAAGAATGAGGTCATGGGTCCGATTCCCATCATCGGCTCAGAATAACCTTTGATGAATTTATCAAAGGCTCTTCCAAACCTGCCGCAAATAGTGTATAATCACTCGTATGGCTAAAAAGGGCGAACACCGTATCAAATTAGGACTTGTATGTCAGGTTTGCAAAAACCGCAACTACATCACGCAAAAAAACAAAATGGAAACTCCAGAAAAGTTGTTGTTAAACAAATTCTGTAAATTCTGTAGAAAAGTAACTGAACACAAAGAAAATCCTAAACTTAAGTAGTCCCCTTTTTTCTTCTTTGAGTTCTCTTAAACGAATCTTATCCCGAACGAGGCAATTGTTGAATTAATCTTCGTGCTACAACCACAATTGCTTTTGTATTAATAACAGGCTTTCCATTTTCCTTTTGGCGGTATGGATATTCTACGTATTGAATTTCTGCACCAGACTCAGAGTAAAACTTTGCTGAAAAATGTCTTTCATGAAGAGAACCATTCTCATCAGGTTTTGTTTCTGTTAGGCTCGCACCATATGGATATTTATCTTCAGGTGTGTGATACATGAGCTGGACCTCAGTGAACAATAGCTTCGAATCCCCTTCCAAGTTAACCAAAGCAGTACTATATGTGCGATAGGTCTTACCTTCAAAAGTCATTTCTTTTCTCTTTGGCCAATTAGCTACAGTATCTTGTAACTCGGCAATAAGTCCGAAAGAAATAACTGGAATGTCAGCTTTATCGAGAGGTTCTTCAAGGTTTGCGAGTTGACCTCGAATTTGCAAACTATCTAATTCAATAACTTTCTTATTAAACGCTTCTTTTAGTTCATTTGCCCTATTATCGTCAGGCATGATAATGTCTCCTGTAGGCACTTGTGGGTTATCCATAATGTAAGTATAGCATCTTCGGAAAGAAATTCTATACTAGAGAATTTAGCCATAATGAGCTAAAATAGACTTTACTTTAAGTTTAGGAAATAAACTTATAACCTAGGGGTATCGGTTAACGGTAAACCAGCGGTCTCCAAAACCGCGACTGGGGGTTCGATTCCCTCTACCCCTGCAATGACGAATTTTGGGCATATATGTACATCATTTGGCTTGACACATCAGTCTTTTCTTCGGGTTCGAACCTAGCAATTAATTCATCTACCTTATCCTTCGCTTTTTGAATAGCAATAAACGGTTTTGGCACGGTAAGTCGCAATAATTTGTCTTGTAGAATAAAGTTCGAACCGATTGTCGCCAATATCTCTTTCTTCTCCATAAGTGATTCAGTCTTCATAAATCGAATTCGTGCATAACAAGCAAAATTAAAGGTCTTAGTCGATAGCTCAAGCCATTTATCTGCACGTTCTCCTAAGTTCTGTCTATTACTCTCCAAACTCTTCTTTTCTTGTTTCAAAGGTTTCATTTGTCGTTCAAAATCTTCATCTGATAACAAAGAGCCATCCTCATTCATAGGAGATATTTTCAATTTTATGAGATTGTTTATTTTGGTCAAACAGTTTTTGCAAGCTGTATCCACACTCGTTACTATCACATCTTGATCTTTTGACTCTTTATCATGTAGTTCATTAAGATACTTTATAGCCCAATCTTTGAATGATTCCGGTATTTCAATTCGTGAAAGAAGAAAATCAACTTGTTCTTCAAAGTCATCAAGCTCTATTGATCGTTGACCGCATTTCTTATTTACACGTTTAGTACAGTGATAATATGTATATCTTGATCCAAATCTATTTATCTTTTCTTCAGCTGTAACCATTGCATTACATTCACCACATCGTATCATTCCAGTAAAAGCAAATTCCTTCCTTTTTGGTCTCGGTTTGCCTCGTGCTCCAAGTATTGTCTGAGCTTTATCATATTCAGCTTTCGTTATCATCTTTTCGTGCTTACCTTCATACCATTTCCCACTATTTAAAGGATATTCAAACTCTCCATAATAGAATGTATTTGTAAATATGGTATATATAGATGATTTTCCTAATTCCTTTCCTCCTAAGCTTCTATGCCTATTTGTACGATACCCCCAATCATGATTCATGATCCTCAAAATCTGCTGAACTGTGTAATTTCCAGTTAAAAGTAAATCCCAAGCTCTACGAATTAGAGGAAACCGCACAGAATCTGTTAGAATTTCCTTTTTACCTCGTTCGGACACTAAATCATGTGAATAGCCCTCAGGAACAATTCCCGGTCTCCAGCCATTATTAAGCTTGTTCTGCATACCTCGCTTCACGTTTCTTGATAGATCTCGCAAATATTGATTTGCCATACCAAATTCTACATTTAGAAGTAGAACATTATCTTCGGGCAAATATATTTTGTGAGGAGTAATAATTGCTTTTAATTTTTCTTTTTGCAGCAACCAGCTTAACGTACCACTATCCACAGGATTACGAGAGGCGCGAGATAAATCCCAAATAATAAGTCCCTGGATTTCTCCAAGCTCAATTCTTCGTATTTCTTCATTAAATACCGGCCTTCCAGGTTGCTTTGCAGACATAGATTCCTCAACAATTTGGCCTATTTTGATCTTATTATCCTTAACTAGATTTATTAATACTTCATGCTGGGACTCCAGAGAAGCAACTTGATGATCTGCATCGTCGCTACTTCGGCGTTTATAAATATCAAAAGTTATATTTTTTAAGTCTTGTGGTATATACATAATTCGTCAATTTGGGATTATTAGCATTATATAGTGCTACAAGTTGTTTTCAAGGCTAAAAATTTGAGTTCTTAAACACTTTGAACAATATTATTTATGCCTATTACTTTTTCTATATTCTCTATCTAATTTCACTCTGTAATCTGCATATGCAAAATGAATATAACTTTTTACAAGTTTATACCTTACCCTTCTACTGAGTGATTCATGGAAAGTTTTATATTTATTTGGAAATTTTTTAATATCTTCCTGTAATTCAATACGTATAGCTTTAACATCTTTTTTATATGCAAGTCTCGTCATTGCGATTTCTAAGATACAATCGTCATCACAAGGAGTGAGAGACGAGAAGCATAGTCTCTCTTTCTCATCTTCTCTTTTCTCTTTCCTATCTACTTTACTGCTCGCACCAAGATTGTTCTGTGCTTCTATAACGTCTGATCCGCTGTCTATTTTGATGTCTGACTCAAAAAGTGGCATTATTGTATTGTTTGAATTAAAGAGCCAAACCTTTGATCTTTCGTTGCCTATTCCTTTGCCTATGCGTTTGTACGTATCTTGGATATATCCAAGTTTAACAAGTTCTTTCATGCGACGATCTATAAGCCCTTGTTGACTCGCACGTAACCCAAATTTAGCAAATTCTGTTCTAGATAAAAAAAACTCTTTTTGTTCAAGCCCTTCTGGTGAAGTATCTTTCACACGCCTTGCTCTTCGTGCGCATTCTATCAGTACAGCAAATAATAGAGGATCAGATCTTAAATAATCCAATTGTTCATTATTAATGAATAATTTGAAAAAATATTTATCCTTCATTCTCCTCCATAAGAATCTTTTTCAGGTGGAATTTTTAAGTATCCAAGCTTTTCACACGCTTTACACGGAGATTTACCAAAATTAACTGTCCCAAACCCTTTACATACAGGACATCGAATTGGTATATATTGTGGTTTTATTAAAACGATTGTTTTGAAATTATTATCCTTAACCATTTATCTTTCTCCTCCTATTTGATCTCTATCGAGATTTAAAATTCGTTCATAATATTAATTAGATAAATAAATTATTCATATATAGATATCTGTCTTATATATTTAAGGCTATCTAATTTACATTTTTTTCAGCCGAACTTCTCAAGTTATATTATTTTCTATTCTTGTGTTCAATCCACTCTTTGGGAATTGGCTTGTAAATTATTTTGAATAAGCGCAAAAGTTTTTCTCCCTGCTCTTGTGCTTCTTGATCTGATATTTCTACTCCAAACTCCTTTTTATAGATCACTTTGAAATCATTGATTGCTCTCTTCGATAGCATATTTTCCACAAAAAACCGGGCTTGGTTGGGGAACCAAAAAGCCCGGTTTTATCCCCAACCATGTTTTATCTATGTTATGTGGAAAACGGTATTTTGGCGAATTTAATAGGTGAAGAGAAAAATAGCCTTGAAATAATCCTAAAATTTCTCGACGAAATTATAACCGCTATCGCTTTTTCTACTTTTAAGGCTAAATTGGTGCTAGCGCATTGAATGATATGTAACTTTGCTTATTGGAGATTATGTGAGGTTTTTATACTGTTGTTGGGAAAAGTTCATCTACTTGCACTCCTAGTCCTTTTGCAATCCTGTATAGTGAGTATCCTGACGGACTTCTTTTAGCAGTTTCTACTAAATTAATATATGTCCGATAAAATCCGCATTTCGCAGCGAGTTCGTCCTGGCTAAGCCCTTTTCTTTTTCGGACTTCACGGATATTATTGCCTACGATTTCAGTATATTTTGTTCTGCTTAACATATTAAATTTGTAACAAATATCTACTTTTAGTAATACGCACAACTAGTAGAATTAGTACTTGATTTTATTGATATAGTAATCTATAATCAATTTCAACCTATAGTGAATATATGAGGATACACTTATGAAAAATAAATTAAATGCTAGTACTATTTTGGGGTGGACATTTGGTACAATTTTCCTTTTATGGGGATTTTTCAAGCTGTTTTCAAATCCAGTAATAGGCACTTTAGGTATATCATTAGGATTGATTATCTTCCCTCCTTTTTGGAATGAAGTAAGGAGCAAATGGAATTTTGCTCTGTCAAATAAATATAAAGCCCTACTTTTCCTCGTGCTATTTATTGTTACCATAGTGGTAAATGGACAAAGTAATTCCGAGCAATCTGCTTCAAACACTTCTGAGGTCTCAAATTCTGCTTATGAACAATCAACCAACCTTACCATTGATGGTAAAGTTGAACCAAGTGTTGCTTCTCAAGGAGAAAAGGTAGTAATTACATTTACTGTTACAAATAACGATGAAACAAAATCTGTAGACATGTTTCACATTAGATTTGCAGACGATGATTTCATAAAAAATGGATTTAAGGTTACAAGCGTTATGAGTGGTGGAGTTAATCCTGAAGCATTGCCAAATGATTTTGTATGGAATAATGATCTTATGAAAATTCTTCCTGGAGAAACAAGAACGTTTACTATAGTTGGAGTTGCAGAGCACGCAGGAAATTATGAAAGTACAGTTACCTTTGCAGTTCCAAGAAGCAAGGATGGCGTTATTCTTGATTACTTAGATCAAGAATTGAATGCAAAACTGATTGTAAACTAAGTTTAAGTAATCTCTTTATTTTTTGTTCTCATCCGATCACTATGCGACAATATTTTACATGCCTAAATGTGTCGGTAAAATACAAAAATCTTAGCCAGAGATAGCCTCAGGATTAAACAGACATTTTATTTCAATTATTATTCTTCAGAAGAATTGTATCAAGAAATACAACACATGCCTTTAAAGCTATCCTGTGGCTCCACATACAGGTGTGTAAAACTCAATAGAATTATTGATTTACGATCAAAAAAGGCTTAAACTCTGTCTATCTCTATGGTATGTCCAAATATGAATATCTCAGAAATTCTAAATAACAACCAAGGCGTATTAACTACAGTAGGTATTGTTTTCGCAATTCCTTTCAGTATTTGGGCAGGACGAATAATTGAATCCTCAAATAATAAAAGTAATAAAACGGAAATTGAAAGGATGTTAATACATGAACTATGGATAAATTTAAATAATATTTCACAAATTGAACGATCCTACGAAAAAAACTTAACCGATGATAAAGGTATTCATGTTCCTCACTATCCTCCTCGAACTATTGTTATAGAAAAGATTGTAGAATTTAACCTTATAAAACCACTTCCATATAGCAATAAGCTTTTAGAAATATATGCTCAACTCTCAGAATCTAAACAAGAATTTATACGCTGGAGAAATTTTACTAATTCTACAAACATATTATTAAACAAGGAACTATATATTACTCAAAGTTCGACATTGCTCTCTTATATAAAACCATTAATGCAAAACATGTTAGACTTATGGCTACAGTTACTAAGTAAACAGCCAGACAAAATACTTACCTCAAATTTTATTTTTATTAAAAATACAGTTAATACTGAAATTCGTAAAAGCCATCATATTAGTAGCTGCTATAAATCTTCCGAATTACAAACCAGAGATAATAAAATAAAAATTGATACTATATTTTGCTGGATAAATGACTCTGTAAAAACTAAAAAGGGAGTTATTGAAGTACATGATATGGCTGCATTATTTGATACATGGGCAAAAGAGCATCCAGAAAATATAAAGGAAAGTTGATTAATTTAATGTATCCAGCAGCTATGGTTAGTATTAAACGCGCAAGACAATTACTAGGAAAAAAGGCAGAAACGATGACTGACGAAGATATACTTCGATTAGAGAACCAACTCAAAGTTATGGTAGATATAATAATTGATCAAGTTGTTGAAATGACACCAGCAGAAAGGAATTCATTAGTTAAAAAGACTCATAAACTAAAAAACGGCCGTAAGTCAGTTGGTTTTTAACAGCCCATGTTTATGGGCTGCAGTGGACAACGTGTGGGGATACGTACTAGGTCTAGTCAGATAAAGGTAGTTCGGATCGTGGAGGTTCTTTTATTTGACCGGGAGTTAACTCTAAATTTATAAGCTGTATCCACATTGCCTGCTCACTAACATTATATCTTCTTGCTAGCGTGGAAGCATCTAAATTATCTTCAAGAATATCCTTTTTTAACATAAATTCCGGCATAAGTAGTTCAGCAGCAAATTCGTCTGCTTCTTGCTCATCTCTATAATGAGGATCTAAATATTTTTTTTCTTTATCTACAACCATTTTTTCATGGCTAAAATCGTCATGTCCACTCAAATAGTGTCCAAGTTCATGTGAGATAGAAAAACGTTGTCTTGTCTCTGAATGATTTTTATTAACACCTATAACTTTCACTCCATCCTTAATTTTAATAACTGCAGAGACTGTTTCAGGAAAATCATGAGGAATAATTTTAAACCCCAATAATTGCGCAACAAGATGCACGTCTACTGCAGGTTTTTTTACGCCGTACATTCTTAAAATGTTGTTTGCTTTTTCTCGTGCGAGTTTTGATCTAATCATTTTTATTCGCCTCTTTTTCTACAATTAATTCAAAATCATGAAGTTTCTTTTTATCTTCATCGCTGTATTCATTCTCATTAATTCTTCCATAGAACGCGCTATGATTTATGGGAGCTTTGCCAGCAATAGGTTCAAGTAAATAATGGATATTAATATTTAATGCTTCAACAATTTTATTAAGCATATCAATAGTAATATTCCTTTGTCCTTTTTCTAAATAAGAAATTCCCATACCAGAGTAGCCGACTTTTTCACCCAACTCGTCTTGAGTTAATCCCGCTTCACCTCGTGCTTTCCTTATTCTTTCACCAATCAATTTTTGATTATCCATATTTTCCCCTCTTGACAGACCTCCGTTTGCTGGTCTATACTCTGTTTACTTTTCAACAAATAGTTTATTTTAGCTACTATTACTAAACAAAAGTATATCATGGTAGCCTCTATTTGTCAAAAGGCAATAAAATATGGGATTTGATATCGATTACATTCATGTTGGTGATGGTGAACGAAGCGGAGACGCAATTGCTCTGCGGTTTGGCAATCTCACCGATCCTACCCCTCAACAGACCATTATTGTCATCGATGGCGGAACCAAAGAGTCCGGCCAAAAACTTGTTGATCATATTAAAGCACATTATAAAACAACTGTTGTCGATGCAGTGTTTGTAACTCATCAAGACGCTGACCATAGCTCAGGACTAACGGTTGTTTTGGAACAACTTGATGTAAAACATCTTTACATGCATGTCCCTTGGGACCACGAAAAAGAAATGCAAAAACTGTTTCAACGACCGATACCAAATAAAAAGTTTGAGCAGGAGCTACAAAAATCATTTGACAATATCCGAGACCTTGAAGAAATTGCTTTTGAAAAGGAGATCCCTATTGACGAACCATTTGAGGGTATGGCAAATGCAGACAGGAGCTTACATGTACTTGGCCCCACCAAAGAATACTACGAGTGCTTATTGGCTGAATATGACAACACACCCGAAGCGAACAGGACAGCTGTAGCTCTCATGCAAAAAACCCTTGGAATAAATACCACAACAGTGATAACCGACTTTATTGAAAAAGTAGAAGGAGCAGCAGAAGCCGCTATCGAATGGGTTGAAGAGACACTTGATCCCGCAACTGAAACTCTTGATGATTCTGGGACAACCAGTCCGGCCAATAACTCCAGCGTTATATTGTTATTAACAATTGATGGTAAAAAACTGCTTTTTACTGGGGACGCAGGGATACCCGCACTAACTGCAGCGGCAGACTATGCGGAAAGTATGGGAATAATGCTAGACGACCTTTATTTCCTACATGTCCCGCATCATGGCAGTAAGCATAATGTGGGTAAAACTATTCTTGATCGGATAAAAGCAAAAAAAGCGCAAGTATCGGCAGCATTAAAAGCTCCGAAACACCCATCCAAGAAAGTTGTGAACGCATTGATCAGAAGAGGAACCAATGTATATGGAACAAAAGGGCAACCCATCCATCATAGACATAATGCTCCGGATAGAGGTTGGAGTCAAGCAAATCCTCTCCCTTTTAATGATAAGGTGGAGAAAGAATAATATGAAAATCGATCTCAAATTGGATCAATATACTCGCGAAGCAAGATTATATCCCGCAATCGCAACTTCTCTGCCGTTTCTTTTGACTTACCATTTTTATATGGATGCTACAGTTACGAATGTTGTCACAAAAATAGGCGCTTTGGTTATCGGCGATGTCTCTGTCGCTGCGGTCGCAATATACTTCTTAATGGAAATAAACCGATTTATCTCAAAGGCAATACTAGAAAACCTTTATTTTTCAGACGAGTTGAAATTCCCAACGACAGAATTGTTACTTTTTAAGGATCAAACTTATTCTGATGACTTTAAGCAGAAAGTGCATAAACAAGTATTGACGGATTTCAATATAAAACTTTCTTCAAAGACTGACGAGCAAAGGGATGAAGAACTTGCAAGAAAAAAGATCGTTGAAGCTGTCACTTTGATCCGTGAAAAGGTAAAAGCCGGACGGCTGCTGCTGCAACACAATATACACTATGGAGCCGCCCGTAACATGATAGGAGGAGCGTTTATTGGTCTCGCTATGTCGTTAGTAAATATTATTATTTTTACTTGGCTGATACCTAATCTTACTGCTGTGGCTTTTTCTTGGATTTTGGCCGGGATATATGCAACTGTAATTTTATCCAGTAGGCATGTTTTAAGCCTGCATGGGAAATACTATGCGAGAAGACTGTTCCAAGAATATTTAGCATCATAACGATGGTAAAAAAAATATGAAAATTTTACGTCCAATTCCAATAGTTGAAGTTGAAGCGGAGTTTCTCAGAGCCGAATGGTATAAAGATTTTTATGAGCCGGTAAGAAAACAGTTCGAAAATATCGTTAAAGATAAAGATTATACTAATGAAGAGAACAACCGAATCCGCAAAAATCTACTTTGGCAGTATCGATCTCCCGTATTAGAGAAGTTACCGTCTGATATTCACTGGTATGGAATATCTGTCGATGAAAAAGAATTTGGTGATATTTTGATAATAAGAGAGACTGGTTGGGAGAAAACTTTTGGTACAGCAAAAAATTTAAAAGATACAGTTCTTGCAATTAAAAATAATGTGCCAGACCAAGGCGTTGGCTTTCAACTTATTGAGGACATAAAAAATAATATCGGCACTTATCCCTTTGAAGAAAAGCTTATTATAATTTCAAAAAGTGCAACTGATCACCATTCCATTATAGAAGGCAATCACCGAGGGATGGCATTTCAAATGAAGTTCCATGAAACAGGAAATACTGATCATTTTCCAAAAGAAATTATCTTGGGTATATCTCCCAATATGCATCTTTCTCCTTGGCTAAATGGATAATTACAAGAAATAATAAATATAAAACTATGGAAAATATTGAAAAAATAGAAAAATCTTTATCCTCCTTCCAAGAGAAAGTAATTCCTGTACTCAATTCATTGCAGGTGGAAGCAAAAAAGCTCGATGATAGTATACCTAAAATTCTGAGTTCATGGAGTGGATCATGGTTTGGATATCAACATAAATTGTACTATGGAAATTTTGAAAAACCTCCTACCCAAGACAGGTTTAGTGTTGAATGGGGTAGCATTAATGGTCTTTCAAATAAATGGATGGAAAAAGATACAGAAGATGTTAAAAAAGAATTAGAAAAAATCTCCACTATCTCGATTGATGAATTGCAGAGAGAATATAAAACTCTTATAAATATTGTTGAGGATTTTTATGATGAAACTTCTTTGGTTATCAAAACAGATAAAAACATGCAGACAGAAATTTCTAAAGAAAACCTATTGGAAGACCAGAAAAAATTAAAATATGGCGAAGAAGGTACGAAATACCTAAAGGGACGCCAACCGGCAACTTTCATGTCAAGAGATACCGAAGCCATGAGTGAAGGAATTTTTACTCCTGCTATTTTATATTATGAATCCTTAGCGAAAGAAATTCTTGGTAATGTTGATCTAGTTTATCAAAACATAAAATCTGCCCACTATTTTGTTAGATGGATGAAAGCAAAAAGTTCATCTAATGACTCAAAGCCGACAGAAACCGAACCAATTTCACTTTACATAAGAGATGGAATTATAGAGGCTATAAAGCAAAAAAAAGATGGCTTCAATTATAAAAAACTGTTGAAACTCATAAGCGAATTAAATAAAAACTATCTCGATTCTAATGCATTTTCATGTTTGTCTTTAATACGTGCCATAACAGACCATGTTCCCCCATTATTGGGCTTCAGTACATTTGAAGAACTAGCAAATAACTATAAAGGTAGAAAAACGGATAAAGATTATATGTTTAATCTACTAAAAGACAGACCTGTTTCAGATGATTCTTTGCATAGACCAATTTCAAAGTCTGAAGATTTAATTGACATGGACAATGTTCCGAATAAACAGTTCTTAAATAGGCTGCTTCAAGAATGTGTCGAAAATACTGTATCCGAAAGTTTTCAGCATCCAAAGATATCTAAAAAGGAGAGACAGCAAGTATCTCCATCAGTAAAAGATCCTAATCTTCGGCCACTCGTAACTGCAGCAATCACCAGTTTAAGAAGTGGACCAGATGGATACTTTGCAGACTTCGATTTAACTAACGCAGGTAAAGGATTGGCTATTTTGAAGAGTATTACACTTGGCGAAGTTGTCGTGCCATTTAGAGCATCTACATTATCTGAACAAGAAAAGTATCATGTTATAACAGGAAATCTTGAAGGAACCGGTCTTCGAGAAGGAACTGTCGCTAGCCCAATATTGGAAATAGTTTATGAAAACATCAACAAAGAAACATTCCGAACGATTTATAAGATAGAGCTTGAAAACAGAGCAGATAAAAAATATACTATTGGTAAATTTACTGAGCCAGATTTTAGAGATAATTAAGTAAAGGCAGGAATATAAAAATCTCCATTTTGTGCGTAAAAAGTTCTAACGTCTTCTACGAGCCCCTGCCAGTTTTCACTTTCAGAGTATTGTGCCACTATGTTGAATGGCATTTTGAGCTCAAAATCAAACTTTTTATCCTTCAAATAAAGGTTCGAGACAACAAATCTCAAAAGTTCTCTTTGAAGAGCAGGCTTCGAACTCTTGAATAAAGCAGGAGCTTCATTGCAAAAATCCAAAAAGGTTTCAATTTCATGCCAAATTGTTCGAAGTTCGCTTATTTAATGCCTGCATACTCTGGTCGTACTATCATCGAACTCTTCATCTTTGATATAATTTTAATATGCGAAAAATCATAACTACTACAATGATTACCCTTGACGGCGTTATGCAGGCTCCGGGTGGCTCAAAAGAAGATACTGCCGAGGGATTCAAATACGGAGGCTGGATGGTTGGTTGGGATGAAGAAGCAGATAAGATAACAGACAGAATTCAAGCCGAACCTTTTGATTTACTCTTTGGAAGAAAAACCTATGATATTTTTGCCGGATATTGGCCGAAGCATGAAGATGAACCACATTGGGGAAAACCATATAGTAAGGCGAAAAAGTATGTTGTCTCACATAAACCAACTACTCTCTCCTGGGACAACTCCGAACTTATTACAGGAGATGTAGTAGAAGAGATAAAAAAACTGAAAAATTCAGACGGTCCTGACCTGTGGGTATGGGGTAGTAGTAATCTTATTCAAACACTTCTTGAAGAAAACCTTGTAGATCGAATGCATCTTTGGACTTTCCCCATCACTATTGGTACTGGGAAAAAACTATTCGCAGAAGGAACTCAACCAGAGCGTTTTAAGCTGGTGGATGGGAAAATTACTTCAACTGGCATAATATTTGCAACATATGAACCCTCGGAACCGCTTACGTTGGTTTAAGTTTGTAAAAGAATATTTGCTGATTTTGGATTCAGCAATCATTATTCCTTAATGGGTTATGCAACTCGCAAGGTGGTTTTAGAACCTCAGAAGACAATCACTTCTTTCTTTCAGCCAATACTTTAACTCGCTCTAGAGCTTTTGGATAGTGGACCTTAAAATATTCTTCCAATTCTGGTGGGACATCAAATGCCACGGTTAAAGTTGTAATACCGTCTTCTTCTTTTAGTGAGTAACTTTCGGCACCGCCAGTCCACTCTTTTTCACGCTCTCGTGCTCCGGACTCCTGCGTATCTGCACTGTGTCTGAGCAGCAAAAATTCATTTGGAATAAGCTTTTCAACCAAACTTGTGACACCATATCCATTTTCAGCAGAGATATACTCTACTTCACTGCCTTCTTTCAGGACACCCTTCATATATGTTCCTGGGTCAATGATACCTGCCCAATCACGAAATGTTTCGTCTTGCCAAAGAGTATCCCAAACCCTAACTTTGCTAGCATGTATCTCGAGTGAGAATTGCATCTCTTTCATAGTTTTATATTAGCTCAAGACCCACATTTGCACAATCTGTATTAATGGTGCTGTTATACTAAACCAAGTGAGTCAAAAGTATATTTGGACAAATCATGCACGCAAACGATTAAAAGATCGTAAAATTTCTCAAACACTTGTTGCAAATACACTTTCTCATCCTCACAAGAAACTAAATCGGAAGGATGGCGGCATCGAGTATTCGAAAGTTATTGATGCAAAGACTATTACTGTAGTTGTAAAGAAGAATTATAAAAATGAACTTATCATAATTTCCTGCTGGGCAAATCCTCCATTCCCCGGAACAAAAGATTTCCGACAACGAAAACGCTATTTCCAAATGAGAGATTCACACGGATTTAAAAAACTATGGATGTATATACTTTATAAAATTGGTATCTAGCTTGTATTTTCTTACTAAATTCTCAACAGTTCCGTTTATAATTATTAATATACCGACATGAAAATGAAGATAATCGTCCTCATTGTGCTAGCAATACTCGTGGGTTATGGCCTATTTTACGTGAGTCAGCAGCGAAAATCCGTTAGTGCCCCTACCACATCAGATATGACTACACCCGCAGCCAAAAAATCTGAGGCACAACTGGAGAAAGAGATAAAATCTGGCGGAAACAGCTACAGTGATCCAAATGGTGTATTTACTGCACTGTATCCAAATGACTGGCAAATGGATATTGATAATAATGAACAATTCGTCCGATTCTACAAAACAGGTGCTACACAACATGGACAAACAGAAATGTATGATGGAATAATCGTCGTCATTGAACCTTTTGCACTTGGGAATCAAACTCTAGAACAATGGGTGGATAAGAAGATCAAAGACTCTACGGCAGATGGCACGCTGCAAGTGATCGAGCCGAAAAAAAGCATCACCATCAATGGATACTCTGGATACACTTATAAAACTCGCGGGTTAGGAGAATCTACAGTTACAATACTACAAAAAGATAAAGCATCTAAAAATGCGATTAATATTTCCCATTCAGCAAGCGATCCACAAAATCTTGGTTATGAAAAAGAAGTCGATGCATTGCTTGAAACAATTGAACTTCGTAAATAAACTCTTGTGTTTGGATAGCACTCCTTTATAATGTGATCGTGCAGCAACAAAATGTATTTAAGACAAGTTTAATAAAAAATCAAATAGTACTGAAGCAATCTTCACCTATTCGCTTTAGTTATCAAACAAAAGATAGAATTCATACATATATTCGAGCAGGACTTCGCATTGGGGCAACTGCATTTGATGAAGAAAAAAAACTGCATGGGAAAGAAGGTACGATCATCAAACAAATTCACAATATCCGTTACAGCGAAAAAAATCCATATGTAATTACCGGAGGACATTTCTATCAAATATTTGTTCGTAACTTAGGAGTATTTTTTAATGCACTACTTGATCCAAGAATTTCATCCTCTGAAAACGATTGGTATTTAAGACAATCAATTGCATTGCGGACAATTGCACATGATCTTGAAACTTTCCGTTTAGCCAAAAAAGAATTTACAACTATTACCCCGCTTACAAAAGATTCCTTTACTGGATTAAATATTTATGCTCGACCATCTGATTCGTTGCATGCAATTGTTTATACATTAAATGCACTGATTGATGATACTTTTATCCGGAATATTTTCCCCTCAAAATTAAAACCAATGCATAAATTGCAAACAAAGACAGCTGCCAACAAACTCCTTAAGGAGTATAAGGACACGTTAGAGAATCTTCTTTGTACATATAAAAATGATTTACTTGACCCAGAAACGAAACTTATAAAGAAAGATTTATTACTTTCAAGTGCACGCGATGGCATTAAAAGAAAGAGTTCTTTTTATGATAATGTCATCCTTTGGGCAACCCTTAAACATGCTGCTTCGTTAAAATTATTTGTAATTTCAGATAAAGAACTACTTCAATGGAAAGAACGAATTATCAAAGCATTTTGGAATAAAAAAGATGGATGCTTCTATGGTGACATTGCGAAAGAAAATCTTTTTTCTGCAGATAGTTTTATAGTTACCTCAACACAATTTCTAAATATTAGTGAGAAACGAGATCGTGAATATCTTCTGCAAATGGTCTCATACGTTAAACAAAACAAACTTGATCAGCCCTTCCCTCTTCACTATAGTACAATCGATCAACTAGATAAACTTTATAGAGCCGTTAGGATTTTTGCCCCTTCCTACATGGGAACAAGTATTTGGAGTCATTGGGGTATGGAATATATAAAAACACTTCTCTTTCTTGCGAAATATGATTCGAAAGTTTTGATTGATGCAGAAAAACATCTCAAATCGTATAAGAATAATATCGAAAAATACGGGGGTTATCCTGAAGTATACGACAAAGATGGAAAGATATTACGCACCAGACTTTATAGAAGTGTGCTCCATAATGGTTGGGTAATAAATTACGAACAGGTAAAAATGCTTCTGAAAAATATTTAAATACTTGACCTTTTCCTGTATTTTCGAAATACTTAGTCTATGGCATTACCAAAATCGATGACGACAGTGACAACATTTTCCAAATATGCTGCTTTGGCACTATTTATTATTTTGCCATTCATTACATTTTTCATTGGCTATCATTTCGGAGGGATATATAATTCCAAAACTGTTTATGAAGGAATACCGATTCCAATGGCAATAACACCCACACCAACTCCAGTGGACGCAAAATGAAAAGTAAGTTAAGACAAGCTCTCTCTTACCCATCTCTAACCAATTTTTCATCATCCTCTACTATTTAAGCAGTATTATATATGTATGATCTCATTAGCAAATCCACATCCAGTTTCAATAATCTTATATAAAAAAAGAAACTTCTTTTCACCAAGACTTTATTTAAAAGAAAGTTATTTTAGACGACGAGAAGAAACATATATGAAAAGACTTATTACGGCAAGTGGAATCATGTTTTTAGCTGCTGGACTCACAATGATCGGTAACTACAGTCAAATCATTCTTCGTTAATAAATATCCTATAGGGGTTGCTCTTCTGCTCATTTTTCGCTATACTGACGGTTATGAAAAAAATATTTATAGTTTTCACTATTATCCTTTTTGTAATTAGTGGTGCATTCACATTTCAACAGTATCAATCACTCTTTAACAGCGATATTGTACCTCAAGAAAAAACGCTTGGAGCCAAGACGCAACCGACGGAAATTCCAGCACCCAAAAATATTATTTATGTATCGAATCAAAGTGGTAATCAAGAAATTTTCTTGATGGATCTCGCTACCCAAAAGAAAACAAATCTTACAGAAAATCCTGCAAACGATATGAATCCACAACTTTCACCAGATGGGAAATTTATTGTTTTTTATTCAGATCGTGACGGTGATAATGAAATATATCGTATGAATTTAGCTGATAGAACAATCGAACAACTGACAAAGAATAATTCACATGACTACGATCCTGCATATTCCCCTGATGGCACGCAAATCGCATATAAATCAACTGCGTTTGATCAAAAAGGAGATATTTTCATCATGAATGCTGACGGCAGTAATCCAAGAAATATTACACCAACAAGAAATACTACAGAAGAATGGGATCCTACTTTTACACTTGATGGAAAGAAAATTATCTTTGTAATTAGAACCAATAGCGATGATATGACTGATGAAATTGCTGAAATAAATACAGATGGTACTGGCTTTGAACAGTTAACTTCAAACAATATTCCAGATTGGTATCCTTCGATCCATCCAGCACTTGATAGAATAGTTTTCATTTCAAAAACAGATCCTAAAAACCCAGATGATATTTACGTGAGTTCACTTGAAGGCACTGAAAGAGTACAAATGACTGCACTGCCTGGAAATGACGCAGACCCATCGTGGAGTGAGTATGGAGATAAAATTATCTTTATTAATGATCAGGACGGCGATTATGATATTTATATGATGAATGCCGATGGTACACATCAAAAGAAATTATTTGATACATACACAACGGAACTGTCCCCTATTTTTTTACACGACTAATTAGTGCTATTAATTCTATCTGGTGCATCACTAATTACTCCGTCTATACCAAAATCTTTATAACGATCAAGTAACTTTCCATCATTTATTGTATAGAGAATAAACTGAATTCCTCGATCATGAGCGTCTTTGACAAAAGCATCATCAGTAAGATAAAAATTCTCAGTTGTTAAGAAATCAGCACCTATCTCTTCTGCAAATCTTGCATAGGAAACTGGCACACCAGAAGTATTTGCTCCGATTTTTACTTGAGGTATTTTCTCTTTGAGGATAACCAACTCTGGATGATTGAATGATGACACCATAAAATCACTATATTGCCAACCTTTTTCCTCAACGTATTCTTTAATTACAGCTGCAACTTTTGATGCGACTGGCAAAAAACCTGAAATCTCTACAATAACTTTTATTCTGCGATCGATAAGATTTAAGACTTCTTGTAATGTCGGAATTTGCTCTCCCATCCCAGCATCCAATTTTTTAATTTCTTCTAATGTCTTGTCTGCAACATAACCTTTTCCATTTGTCGTTCGTTCCAAAGTATCATCATGAATGATAACCAATGAGCCATCCTTCAATGCATGTACATCGAACTCTATGTAATCTACATCAAGTTCAATTGCTTTTTTGATTGATAACAATGTATTTTCAGGTGCATATTTCTTAGCACCTCTATGTCCAATAATAACCACAAAGATAAGGGTAACAAGAAATGTATTGTAGTGTCAATTAAATCAATCCCTGAAGGTATTGTTTCCTTCTCTCTGGAGAAAAATGTTCAATAGAATATCGCAACATTGTTCTTGGCATTTTTTTATATCGAGACAAGAGAAAGTCTTCTTCTATTTCTTGAGAAACTCTTTTGCCTACTTCACGAAGCATCCATCCTACTGCTTTTTGAATGAGATCTTGTTTGTCTAAAAGTAAAATATTTGCAACAGCAAACGTATCTTTATACTCCTTTAGATCTTTAATAAATTGGAAGGTCGCAATCATACTAATTCTTTTTTCCCAGATGAGATCTGATTTCGCTAACTTGAGCAATATAGCCCGATCTCGAGTTTTCAAATACTCTCCCACAATTTTATCTGCGGATAAATCGACAAGATCCCAGTTATTAATATATTTTGTGTGAGCTAGATAGAAATCATAAATTATTTTTGCGTCTTTATCATCACTTTTTTTGAATTGTTCGACCAGAATTAATAAGGCAATCAATCGTTCTTCATGCACTTTTGATGTGAGTAATAACTCGATATCTTCCAGTGAAAGATCATTAAAATGTTTTGCGATCTTGCGAGAAGTCGGAACAGTAAGTCCATAAAAGATATCCCCTTCACCATATTGACCTTTCCCTGTTTTGAAGAATCGTTGTAGAAAGACACCTTTCTCCGGATCTTTTTCGCGTAAAATTGCATCGCGTATTTCACTTACCATACTTCAATTATATCACTCAACAAATGATCATGGACAAAACTGTAAAGTATATGATACGGTAGTAGTATGAAGCGTGTATTTCTTTTCCTTGCTACTCTCGCACTCTTCTTTGTTTTCCCTACAAATGCCTCCGCAAACGATATAGTAACCGGGGAAAAACTCATTACTGTTGATCGTGGCAAACAAATGCTTTATGCATGGGAAAATGGTCAGATCGTTCACCAAACAAAAGTTTCAACAGGAATGAATTTGACGCCAACTGTAAAAGGAAGTTTCAAAATTTATCGAAAAGTCCCTATGCAAGATATGCGTGGTCCATCACCATATAAAAACATTTATCCTTCAGGAAAATATCTTGTGAAGAATGTGCCACATGTTATGTATTTCTACCAAGGATATGCAATTCATGGTGCTTATTGGCACAATAATTTTGGTGTCCGTGCAAGTCATGGATGTGTGAATGTCCCATTGGCATCAGCTGATTGGCTCTACAATTGGGCAGACCAAGGAACCCGCGTTGAAGTCTTCTAGTTACTCAGCCTCATCTTGTCAACTTAGCTGACCAATAATCTCTTCTGTCAACGAAATGTCAGACGTATAATCATCTTTTCGTGCAAAATTTAAATGCGAAATAGTAAGGAGGTGATTATTTATGGAAGATAGAAGAACACCACAAGATGCGGTAGACTTTAGAGCATCAAATGCAATGACTAGCAGTGGTCTTGAAGCTGATGGTGCAATCCGAACAGGAGCTGAATCAGTTCAAAGAAGAGAAGCAAGAATCACTATGCCTGAATCTATGCCACGAACAGAACGAGGTGGTACGGTTTTCTCTGCATTGGAAGCTCGCCAGATTCGAGCTGATGCTATTAGAGCAAGGGGTAACAAACGATAATATACAATCCGAACTTATTTTTCAAAAGATCTCAAATGTACATTTGAGATCTTTTTTATTAGAATTTTTGAGGATACTTGCCAAGTATTGCATTTGCATGAGCAGCGGCAATATCGGATGATTGTGCAAATGCTTCACGTTGCTTGCTATATGCTAACGGATAATTTTGTGAAGCGTACGCATCAATTGATTCTTTCAAGAGAATAATAGTATCTGTTGACAACTTATTTAAACCATTTGATGGAAGATCTTTATTTATTGTTGAAAAGAGTGCCGATTGAGAAGCATTATTTGTTATCAATTGTTTTGTAGTATTTTCCATACCAATTTTATTATTTCTTTTTACTGCGTTAGTATAAGCGATGAGATCATTGACATTTTCAGTCTGGATCTTTTTGTATTTTTCTTCTAAATCTTTCCCATAATATACTCCATACAAGGCAGATCGTTCGTTGACACTTGCCGTAACTTGTAATGTTAATGCACTGATATCATCGGAACTATCATACGTTGAACGCGATAATTGCAAAAGAAGGACAATATATTCTTGTTCACGCTGTTGAAGATTCAGACGAAACGCAGCCGCTTTATCAAGTTTGGATGTTGATGGAACCGGAGCTATAACCTGCTGCGATTGTGTCTGAGTTGCATGGAAAAGAACATCAGGGTGAAATACCAAATATCCTGACGCTATCCCCAAACAAAAGGCAATAACGCCTCCAGCAAAGATTGTTAATCCTTTAATAAATGTTGAATAATGTTGCATAAAATAAATGTGCTTAAGTATCGTTAATTTGCCTTACGAAGTCAAGAGGAAGAGCCATTTTTAACAATGATTTCGAGCACTCGCATGTAACCCTCAAAATCATCTTTATCTACTCCTCGTAACAACGAACGCATTTCTGCTTTTACTTTTGGTTCGAGTTCATCGACTAATGCAATTCCTTTTTTTGTTCCTTCGATAACTTTTGCTCTTTTATCTTCCCTATCATTTGTTCGTTTAACAAGTTTCTTTTTCTCCAGACTATCTACAAGTGATGTAACCAATGGTGCTTCAACACTCAAAAGTTCTGCAAGTTTTGCTAACTTCATATTGCCATGTTCTTTAAGCTGTCCAAGCAATTTCCATTCTGGTACAGAAACAAATGGTGAAAGAGTTGACGTTAAATGAATGCTAAGCGTTCGATATGCTTTTCCTTGGAGTAATCCAGCATTGTATGCTTTTCGTTGCAGTGTTCGCATGGTTGGACAGAGTTACAGTACTATCATAATATATGTCATTAGAATAGTACAATGGCAGAGCCAAAGAGCTGCATAATAAATGCCCACAAACCAGCCTTTTTAGAAGCTAATAACTTTTCGAAAGATAACTTCTTTGCTTTATTTTTTGTTTTTGTATCAAATCGATATCTGATAAGTTTTGCCGGAACTCCACCAACAATTGCATATGGTTCCACATCTTTTGTGACAACAGATCCTGCAGCAATGACCGCTCCCTGACCAATTGTTACTCCCCCAAGAATTGTTGCTTTTGCTCCAATCCAGACATCATCTTCAATAACAATTTGTTTTTCAGATGCATCTTGAAAGATCATAGGAGATTTCCAATCATCAAATCCATGATGTACTGTTGCAAAAAGAACATGTGGACCAACCATCACAAAATTACCAATTTTCATCCCATGAGGAGTTGAGAATGTTACATCATGATTGATGAAAATATATTTTCCATAATTCATATTTCGTACATTCTCAAATTTGCAATCTGGCATGATATACACATTCTTTTTCCAATTTGAGAATGTACCACCTATTTGTACTGAACGAATACGAGCAGTAATATACTTTGATTTAATGTAGAAATTAATCAACGCTGTCACAATTTTTTTCTTTTGCATAATAACTCCAATATACAAGGCATAAAGAACATTCTTTACCACATGTCCTACAAGCCATGCAAAACCAATTCCTGTCAAAGCATAACTACTCCATAAGTAACTAAGTCCAATAATCACACTTGTTCCAATGACATTAATTGTGAAGAGTGCTTTCATCTTTCTGTTAACATTCAGTATCGTTAGTCCAAGATAATTTAATGAGACAGGAATTCCAGCAACTGCAAGTAATTGCAAGAAACGTACACCTTCCTCTGAGTAACTCTTTCCAAAGAATTGCAATACAAATCCACCTAAAATTGTTAGGACGATAATGCCAGGAATTAATAGCATTGCAATAAATTTCAACGCTTTAAAGACATTAGACCAGAAGTTCTTTTCATTGTATGAACCTTCTGCAAACAATGATTGTGTTGTTGCATAAGGTACTGTATATAAAAGATTTGCGATCATGTATGAGACATAAAAGTATGCAGCAGTTTCTGGATTAACTGTATTGGTAATCATAAGTGGCAAGATAAGCCCTGGGGCAATTCCCAAAAGTCCTACTATAAAGTTTATCGTTGAAAATTGGAACATGTCTTTCAGTTTGTTTTTAACAAACTTCGGATTGAATTTAAAATTAAACTTTTTTACGAGTACCCAAGTACTTACAAGTAGAGCTGTTGATAAGGCAAGTGCCCAACCCATGAAAATACCGACTGCACCAAAACTAATAAATGCTGCTGGAAGTACTAATTTGCTGATTGAAACAACTACATTTTTAATGAAGATGTACTTCCCTGCTCGCAATGCTAGAAAAATACTTTCCGTAAAAAAATCAAGTGAGATTAATATCGTAAACAAAAGGAATGCCCATGCTCCAATACCTTCACGAAGAAAAAGCAAACTTGGAGAGAGATAACCGAGTAACAGCAAAAATACTCCTGAAACAATTGCAGATGCTGCAGCGATAATACTAAACGAATTACTTAATAGTTGATTTGGCTTTTTCTCTTTTGCTAAGAAACGGATAATGCTGTAGTTTAAACCGAGAACACTGATGTTCATAATAAAAGTAGCTGCGGAGATAATTGCTGTTGCTAAACCTACTTGAGCATCTTGATACAGTCTTGCAACAATAAGCCAAAAGAAAAATCCACTTGCAGAAACGATAGCAGTACTTGCCATCATAAATAATGAGTTTTGATAAAGTGTGTCCTTGCGAAGCGACCAGACTTTTTTCGCAATGTTTTGAAACTTTTTCATAAAAACAAAATGCCCCTTTTAGGGACTATAGTAGTATAGCATGGGTTTGTAATTATGTAAATAGAGAGAACTTATAGTTTTTTATTTCTTTGAGTCCTATACTCTCTCATAATATCTGCTTCAATCTCTATATTGACAGCCTCATCCTATTTCTTTACTGTTAATGTATGGAGAATAATAATCTGCAGCAGTTGTTGTCGCGAAAATCTGTCATTATTGGTATAGGTATTGTCCTCCTCGCAAGCATTGCTTTCCTCTTTCTTAATGTAAATGAGTCACGCCAACCAACTACCCAACCAACCCCAACACAACCTCAGGCTACCACCCCGGAAGCTTCTGAAAATATGTGGCCAACAGTTCCTCCTGACAAGGAAATTGAAGGACAAATAATTGTCCAATTCAAACCCGAATATACAGATGCTCAAATAAATGAACGTCTTAAGCAATACGACGCAAGTATCATAAATGAAATTGGTGGCGTTAATATGAAGGTATTAAAAGTACCCGCTGGTCAAGAAGATACAATTATGGAACGGCTTCGAAGTGATCCGTACGTACAATCTGCAGAACAAGATTCAACAAACCACATAATGTATGCCCCAAATGATACAAATTATAATTTGCAGTACGGACTGAAGAATACAGGACAGACAATTCAGAATGTTGTAGGTTTAGCAAACGCTGATATCAAAGCAGAAGCTGCGTGGGATGTAACACGTGGAAGCGGTGTAAAAGTAGCAATCCTTGATACCGGAATTCAAACAAACCATCCTGATCTAAGTGGCAAAGTCATTGCTTCAAAGTTTTTTACGACAGCAACCGTTGAGGACAGTTTTGGGCATGGAACACACGTTGCAGGAATTATTGCTGCGTCTACAAATAATGGTGCGGGCGTTGCAGGAACTTGTCCTGATTGCCAATTGATTATTGGAAAAGTTATGGATGATTCCGGAAGCGGTTCAACATCAAATATCGCATCAGGTATTACTTGGGCTGCTGATCAAGGTGCTCAAGTCATTAATTTAAGTTTAGGTTCTGTACAGGCCTCAAGTAAAACCACATACCAAACAGCAATTGACTACGCAATCGGAAAAGGTGCGATCGTTGTGGCCGCAGCAGGTAATTGTGGTGGTACTAATTTCTCATCAAATGGTTGCACATCCCAAAACCAAACTTCCTACCCTGGTGCAAATGATGGCGTTATCACTGTGGGTTCAACAGATAATAAGGATGTAAAATCTTCTTTCTCCAATCACGGAACACATGTCGAAGTTACAGCCCCTGGATCAAACATTATTTCGACTGTCCCTGGAAGTAAATATGCATATAAAAGTGGTACTTCCATGGCAACCCCGATGGTCGTTGGTGTTGTCGGATTGCTAAAAGCAGCAAATCCAAATGCCTCGGCTAACGATATTATAAATAAATTGTACTCGACTGCTGATAAGATCGATGGAACAGGAACATATTGGACCCAAGGAAGAGTTAATGCTGCGAAAGCCGTTGGAGCATCAACAGTTACACCAACAACTACTGCTCCGACTACAGTTACACCAACATATGTTTGTGGTGGATCAGGAACCGGAAATGTATGTCCTCCTACACCATCAAATGCACCAACAATCTTCCTTTCACCAACAATTAGCGTAGGACCAGGAACCATCGCACCGACAAATACGCAACCAACGACAAACCCTGGAACGACAATTCAACCAACAATATCAAGTGGTCCTATTGGTGGTGGCGGCGGTGGAGGATCTACTCCGTGTCGATCTATCAATCAAATGTCATTCAATAGGTCATATCAAAATGGACAACAAGATAACTATAAAGCCCATGTAAAGAATGATACAAATGCACAAGGATTCTTAGATGCATTCTTTGAATTTATTTTTAGATTGATTGAATTAATATTACGAATTATTGGAATTCAAACACCATGTTTAATCGAACCACCAATTGGCTCACCGGGAAATCCTAATCCAGATCCAGGCGGTGGAACACCAGGTACAAATCCAAACCCAACTGGTGTGACAACAAGTCCAGTTACTTCACCTGTTGTATCCACGGCTCCACCTGTTGGTGGCAATCCTCCAACAGCAACACAAGGTGGACAACTCCCTCCTCCTGTTAGTGGTGGT
>CAZDOJ010000002.1:0-66615 GCA_964507055.1 uncultured Gammaproteobacteria bacterium | reverse complement strand
GCAACACAAGGTGGACAACTCCCTCCTCCTGTTAGTGGTGGTGGTCCAGGCGGCGGGTCAGGTGGTGGTGGTACCGCACCGAATCCAAATACACCAAATCCAGGGGCTTATGATGGACAATGTAAAGAAGCTGATGCAAGAAATGGCTATAGTTATTGCTTTGGTGATGGTCCAAATTCCGGAAAATGTTTACCACCAGCTGGTGAATGTAATGCTCCAACACAACCATATCCAGATGGAGAATTTAAAGGGCTTTATTGCACAAGTAAAGACCGACAGGAATTCACACCTGCATCAGGAAGTGCCACAAGAGGTATTTGTAAAGTTTGTCCAAAGGGCGGTAGTGTAAAAGCTAATGCAAAAGTTTGTACATGTGATACAGCTGGTGAGGTTGAAAGTAATGATCAGACAATCTGTGTAAAGCAAATCGAAGGATGCAACAGTCATGGAGCTGATGGAAAATGTCTTGCATGTGGTAACGGACGAACACTTTCTGCAGATAAAATGAAGTGTGAACTCCCACCACCACCTCCTCCTCCAGTAGTAAATCCAAACCCAGGCGGGGGTGGCGGCGGGACTGCTCCAACATGTAAGAGTTCTGGACAAACATGCAGATCAGGTGAATGCTGTGGATCACTTGTTTGTAATTTAACAAATCCTAGCACTGGTACTTGCGGCCCAAGTACAGGAATTCCTGCATGCAAAAGTGCTGGACAAGCATGTCGATCGGGTGAATGTTGTGGACCTCTTGTCTGTAATCTAACAAATCCGAGCTCTGGTACTTGTGGGGCCAATGGTGGTGTGCCACCTGCACAACCTGCTTGTGTAGCTTGTGGATCAGCTGGTTCTTGTTGTGCACCTAAGAAATGTACAAGTGGATACAATCCTTATGCTGGAGGTAATTATTACAGTTGTAATTAAGAAATATGAATAAACTAATAACAATATTGGTACTAACATTTTTTGTCTTAGGTATTAGCGTAGTATTATTCCGCAACGAGCCACTCTTTGTTACGCCGACACAGGAACAGAGTATTGCAAATAATATTGCTGAACAAAAAGATCAAAAACAGATGGTTAATCTTTTGAAGAATTCAAATGCGACGGCAGACTTTGAGCGTGGCGAAACATATACAGTTTTTGCCCCTACTGATCAAGCATTTGCAAAGCTCCCGAAAGAAACCTTAACCAAACTTGGAAACAAGAAAGATAATTTAGAAGAAATCATACGAATTGAAGATAATCATACAGTGCTTGGTAACTACCCTACTTCTACATTTTATGATGGGATGCAACTCACTACAGTAAATGCCGAAGTAATTACAATCAATAAAAAAGGTAACGAATGGTATATTAATAATTCGATTAAAATCGTCGGTAAAGATATCAAATCTAATAACGGAGTTATCCATAGTATCGATACGGTCCTTCTTCCTAAAAACTAGACTGCAAATTGCATATGATAAAATCATTTCATGTTAGAAGCAGTTGAGCGATCCCTCGAACGAGCTCTCAATCTTTCTATGATAGAAAGACACTTTCAATATGGTGCAAATCCACATGCTCCAAAGGATCAATTGGCAGAATACATTGTGGCAGATGATATAACAAACCCACCTCGTTCGAATACACACTTAGTTGCAGAGAGAATGTCTGGCAGTCAAGAATATATCGTAAAACTCGTTGAGCCAGCTGAGATACACGGAGAACCATTCGTTCAAGAAACAATTATTGTTGAACCACAAAAGTTTCGTCATATAAAACACGCAATTTACCAAGCAGAACAAAAACTTAGGAAATCTAGATATGCACGATAAACCCTTTTCTTCTTGACGAATTAGATGCAGTCTTTATAATAAGTACATGATCCTCATTGTCGATTTTGGTTCGCAAACAGCTCACCTTATCGGCAGACGCCTGCGACAAATTGGTGTCAAAGTAGAATATGTCCATCCTGAAGACGCAGTAGAACAAGCAATCAAGCTAAAACCCAATGGCATTATCCTTTCTGGTGGCCCAGCATCTGTGTATGACAAAGATGCTCCAATGATAACCAAAGAGATTTTTGAACAAAATCTTCCTATTCTTGGTATTTGTTATGGTTGGCAGATAATGGCAAAACTACTTGGTGGAAAAGTCAAAAACACGAGTAAAGAATATGGTCCAGAAAAAATAACAATCAACAATGCAATTGGTGTTTTGGATAAACTTCCCAAGAAACCATTTCAAGTATATGTCTCTCATGGGGATTCAGTTATTACTTTACCAAAAGGTTTTGAGGCAACTGCATCCACGAAAACAGTTGCATTTACCGCTGTTGAAAACACTGCAAAAAAACTTTATGGCGTGCAATTCCATCCAGAGGTACATCATACAGAAAACGGTTTGGAAGTCCTTCGAAACTTTGCAATGATTTGTAATGAAACCTTGGAAATACTTTCTCTTGATCCAAAAAAACTCATTGAAGAAATTAAAGAAACTGTTGGGCGACAAAAAGTTATTTGTGCTGTTTCCGGAGGTGTTGATTCAACTGTTGCTGCATTCCTTATCGGAAAAGCTATTGGCAAGAACCTCATACCCGTGTATGTCGAAAGTGGTTTGATGAGAAATGATACAGAAGAACGAGTGAAATATATTTTTTCTAAACTCGTAAAATCTGATTTAGTTATCATCGATGCACGCAAACAATTTCTCAAAGCATTAAAAGGTATTACAGATCCTGAACAGAAAAGAAAAATCATTGGCAAAATGTATGTCGATATTTTTGACAATGTAGCAAAAAAACATTCTGAAGCAGCCTTCCTTGGGCAAGGAACAATATATTCCGACGTTATAGAATCAAAAGGCTCCAAACATGCATCACACATTAAATCACACCATAATGTTGGTGGACTCCCAAAGAATATGAAACTCAAATTACTTGAACCGGTACGAAACTTTTATAAAGATGAAGTACGAGAAATCGGAAGACTTGCAGGATTACCTGAGGAAGTTATAATGCTTCATCCTTTCCCAGGTCCAGGATATGCGGTAAGGATTCGCGGTGAAGTTACAAAGGAACGTCTGGAACAAGTGAAGATAGCTGATGAAATTGTACTTGAAGAATTTATGAATGCTGATATTTACAATCGCGTTTTCCAGTGCTTTGCGATCATGTCTGGTGCATTTAGTACTGCTGTTAAAGGTGATGCAAGAGTATTTGCTGAAGTAGTAGCAATCAGAGCATATGAATCGGTGGACGTTATGACATCCAGTGTCGCTGATGTTCCTTATACCGTTTTACAAGCAATTGCATCAAGAATTGTTAACGAAGTTCCGCATGTTTCTAGAGTTGTTTATGACATTACGACAAAACCTCCCGCAACAATGGAATGGGAATAAACTATGCAAAAAGTTTTTAAACTAGTAACATTCCTTCTCCTTCCCACTACTGCAATTTGTCTTATTGCATTACAAATGAAACCATTTGGATGGTACATATTTATTGCTGGAGTTCTAACTCTCTTTTTCTGTACCAGACAATTACGTAAAGACTTACTACTCGTTTATATAAGTTTGGCATTACTTGGTGTAACACCTATCACAACAGATATAAGCATTTCGCATATATTACAAATGGGTGCACTTTTAACACTTGCCATCGCTATTCCCTACGCTATTTCACGGTATATATATAAAGATCATTTAGTCAGATTCACATTTCATCATAGACGTAAATGGACAAAAACTGAAATTGGATATATTTTACTTACAGCAGTTATTTCATATTTGCTCTTCCCTTTTATGTTGAGAGAAACCGGATCTTATTTGAATTGGACCGTAGAACTTGGTGCTATAAACCTTTTCATCCTTTTTCTTGGAACAAATGCCTTGGGTATCTGGGATGAATTATTTTTCGTAAATACTGTTTTGGGGATCCTAAGAAAGCATCTCTCTTTTCCAATTGCGAACCTTATACAAAGTATCCTTTTTACATCATTTCTTTTTGAGCTAGGATTTCGGGGATGGATATTTGTAATTATATTCCTCTTTGCACTACTTCAAGGTTATGTTTTTAAGAAGACTGAATCACTTTTGTATGTTATTGCCATCCATCTTACGGCTGATTTGATCCTTTATCTCGCTCTTATCTACCTTCATCACCCCCAACTCTTACCAATATTCTTTACATAATACATATTGAATTTACGCTTGTTTTGTGATATATCATGATTAATTCTTAGGCGGAATTATGAAAAGCAATAGGCTCAGGAGAAAGTCACTATCCGGGTTGCAAAACTTGTTGTTTCGTACTGCCACAACCAACTCCCCACCAAGCAAAGTATTAGATACTATGGATCCATACGCTTATGCTGAAGCAATTGTAGAAGCGGTGCATGAACCAATTCTTATCCTCGATAAATCCCTCACTATTAGATCAGCAAATAAAACATTTTATAAGACATTTAAATTAATGAAAAAACAAACTCTTGGGACGAATCTTGTTGAGATTGCTGCACAAGACCATGAAGTAAAAGATTTGGTTGAAAAACTAAAAGAACTCTCGACAAAGAATACGTCTTTTGATGAAGTCGAGATTTCATATAGATTTGAGAAAGTTGGGGTACGAACTTTAGTACTTAATGCAAGAAGGATTTTATTGGGTAAACTCGCAACTGAGTTTATATTACTTGAAATCGAAGATATAACAAAAAGAAAACTTATTGAACAACAAAAAGATGATTTCATCGGATATGTAACACATGAGTTGAAAACTCCAATAACAACGGTCACAGCTTTTATTCAGATTATGCAAGGATACCACGCAAAAACTGGTGATAAAAAATCGCAATTTCTTCTAGCAAAAATTGCCAATCAAATGGAGAGACTTACAGGACTATTAAACTCTTTCGCAAATGTTTACAAAGCACAAACTGGTAAAATCGAAATCCATAAACAACAAGTAAATATTTCTAAATTGGTTCATGAAGTAGTCGAAGCATTTCAATATACGACATCAACGCATGACCTACTTATCAAAGGTGAGATTGAAAAAGAAATTCCAGCTGACAAAGAACGTATTCATGAAGTTCTTATCAATCTTATTATCAATGCGATTAAGTACTCTCCCCATGGGAATAAAGTAGTTATTAAAATGATTCAAAAGCCAAAAGAAGTTATTATAAGTGTGAAGGATTTTGGTTTTGGAATATCAAAAGAAGAGCAAAAGAAAGTATTTGAAAGATTCTTTAGAGTGAAAGGAAAAACTGAAAATAAGATAGAAGGTTTGGGATTAGGTTTGTACCTTGTTTCTGAAATTATTAAACAACATGGTGGAAAGATTTGGGTTAAAAGTATTTTAGGGAAAGGATCAACATTTGCATTCTCTTTGCCAGTAAACTAGTACTATTTTTTGTGATAAATACTTTCTACATGCTCTCTCCCCCATTGTAAAGATTTTGCCATCCAGATAAGTTCTTTATATCCATGCTCTATTCGACGAATATAACCTTCATCAATAATCTCACCTTTTTCATCAAATAAATTTTGTACTTGCGGAAAGTACACATCAGCAAAAGTTGCAACCATCCCCATTTCACGAACTGCATTTACCAGTGATTCAATTGCACGTGCTCCACCAAAAATACCATTTGAAACTCCTGCGAAAGCAACAGGTTTATGGATATAATTTTGCAATTCACTATCAAGCATTCTTTTTAAAGTACCTGGAAAACTATGATTATATTCGGGAGTAACGATAAAGAATGCGTCGGCACGTTGCGTTAAGGCTGTGTATCTCGGGTCTTTCCCTTCAGGATCATTTCCATCATATGGAAAATGATAATCATTCGGATCAACAAGTTCTACTTCAATATCTTTGATTGTCTTTCCAACTTTTTCTACCAATTTTGCAGCTTTTATTGATTCACGTTTCTGACGGACTGTACCAAGAAGGATTGGAATAAAGAGTTTTGCCATGCAACGCTATTGTACAGAAACACATTTGAATCGTAAATAGCATTTTGACTTGAATTATCTTGCGATAGCTGGAATACTATAGAGTACATGGCATTATTCAATCAACAATCTGAGTTCCCCACATCAGATACTGGCGGATCAAAAAAAAAGAAAATACTTTTTATTTCACTGGGAGGCTTAGCTGTAGCAGTGGTTGCAGCACTTATTGCCGGATTCTTTGCTCCAGGTACCCATAAAAACGGAACGCTCACTCCACAAAATTCAGTGGTCGTTAATGAACAAGGGACACCAATCCCAACAAATGAAGCAGATGCTCAAATAACCGGAGGTTCAGGAATGATTACGACAAAGCCGTATCGAACACCCACACCAATTGGAGGAGCAACTCCTCAATATGAATATATCCCTGAACCAACAGTTGATATTAATTCACTTTTGCCAACAAAACCTGTAACGCCTACTCCAACTCCCCTTCCTGGACCGTTTTTTACAGCAAATGGTAAGCAAAATGACCTAAGAATACGTTTGTTTAAGCGTGAAGACTGGGATTTGCTTAATGAAGTACAATTGGTTAATGCACGGACAACCGAGGTAAGAGTTATTGGATATACATATGATTCTGCATATGGAGACTCTGCATTCTTTTCAAAGGATTTCTCTCAAGTAATATTCGCAGGCGGCAGTAAAACTGATTACCAAAATGTCATCATCTATTCCATACCACAGAAAAAAGTTGTAAAAGATATTACATTGGCTGATATCAAACGCACATTGCCGGCACTTCAAATACAAAAAACCGCGACAATAAGTCAGATGATGCCATCTCCTGATGGAAGAAAAGTTGCTCTTAGTTATGGAAATACATTTAATACTGGACCGATTGATGCAGCAACATTTATTGTTGCAATTGATTTAGGGACTGAAAGAATGGAATTACTACCAGCTCGAGGTTTGGTAAAAGGTTGGAAAGATGCTACAACCATTGAATACGAAATTAATACTACTCCTGACACAAGAGTCACTCAAGAGGTAAAAGTAACAAAGATATAGTTATCATTGTAGTCCCCATTTGTCTGCAATAAAATGAATGAAAGAAGAGATATTCTCTGCTACAATAAGTGCATGACTCGACGAAAAAAATATCTAGCGGTAGCAGCTATAGTTTTAATTTATGTAGCAATTGCTATCGTTGGTTTTTTCATTGTTTACTTTATAAAAACTACCGTTATCAAAACACCAGCATCGGTTCCTTCAACTACTACAGTAACACCAACAGCTGTTCCAGCACCAAGTGGATTTAAAACCTATCAGAATACAGAACAAAAATATTCGCTCAACTACCCGGAAGAACTCACGATAAAAGAATCTTCCTATGGATTTGGAGTAAATACTGTCGAACTACGGAGCGATGACAACAATGACCCCGCTTATGCACCCGATGTGCAAATATTAACAGTGCCAAAAACAATCGCAAAAGCAATTGGACAAGACTTCGATTCGTACTATACTATGGCCGATAAATCTTCAAAGACCATTAAAAGTCCCTTTGGACAAGATAATGGAGCTGAAAGTTTTACAAAAATACGCAACAGAGAAGTTAATGGACTTCGGGCAATTGATTATACATCTGTACCATCCCCAAATCCCGATAATCAAGAACCTGAGCTTGGAACGATGGTTGAAACAACCAATGCATTAGTAATCTTTGCGAGCGGATTTGATGACAGAGAACAAATTGAGGAAGTACTGAAAACCTTTGCTTTTACGAAATAATTATTCGACCTTCTTTAATTCGAGTCTATATTTAGGCAAAAATGATTTCTTATTCCATTTCGCATTCACAAAAAACATTCCTGCAATAAAGGCTAATGATGCTCCCAAGAGTGACCCACCAATAACATCTGTTGTCCAATGTTCACCCAATGTTACCCGAGAAACTAACATTGCAATATCAAAACCGACAATCAGTCCTGACAAGATTAGCTTGATAAGAAGTGGCAATCGTTTACTTTGCCAAAGTAATGTTACCAGAATTATTGAAATAAAAATTGTTCTTCCGGAATGTCCAGACGGATACGAGAACTCTGACCGCACATGAAATTGAGGCATATTAAAAAGTTGTTCCGTACGCAACATAAATTCTGGTGGTGGTGGATGATCGACAAAGAACTTACCAAAAACTTCAATAACGTGAAACCCTACATATAAACTAAAGGCAATAAGACCTGCCATAACTTTTCTTGTTAAAAGAAGTATTACGATAAGAACTACTGTAGTTATTTCAAACTTCCCTACTTCACTCAAAAAAGAGAATTCATTTGTCCAATTCATTCCTATTTTATCCTGCAATCGTACTGTTGTATTGAAGTCAAATGTCGTAAATAAATTTTCGTGGACCAAATAAGAAAAGAGTACAAATTGAATAAAGAAGAATGATCCTACTAATAAGTATATTTGTCTCGCGGGCATCTCTCTATTATAAAGAATGCCCTAGCATGTAGCAAATGAAATATGCTACAAATTAATTATGGCAAATTCCGTAAAAGAATCAGAATTTGAGGATGACGCAAAAGAAAAAGAAGTGCTGCTCATCGAGCATCGCCTTCCTTGGCTTGTAATAGGATTGATTGGTGGTATCGTCGCGACAATTCTTTCTGCACATTTCGAAGAACTTATTTCAAAGAATATTCAACTAGCTTTCTTCATCCCAATCATTGTATACATGGCAGATGCAATAGGTACACAAACCCAAACCGTGTATGTCCGAAATATGGGAAAGCGTAAAGAGCTTTTCCGTAAGTATATATTTAAGGAATTACTTTTAGGAGTTCTTTTAGGACTTTTATTTGGAGCAATTATCGGGCTAGTTTCATATATCTGGTTTGGAGTTGTTGATACAAGTCTCACAATTGGTTTGGCGATGTTTGCGACAATGGCAACAGCACCTGTGCTTGCATTAATAATTCCCGAGTTAATTCGGAAAGAACATAAAGATCCTGCTGTGGGTTCTGGTCCTTTTACAACAGTATTGCAAGACTTATTGAGTTTGTTGATCTACTTCTCTATTGCCACAGTAATAATCCTGAAATAATCGATAAAATAAAACAACAAGTGCATCATGGAGAGAGTAAAATTAGCAGAATTCGCAGCCTTTAGCTTTCTTTTTGCCTTTTTTTGCTTTTGAAACTTTACTTGCAAGCTTCTTTGCAGCTTCCTTTTTAGGAGCTTTTTTATCACTACTGAATAATCCGAATATTGCCATATATCTATGGTAAAATAAATTCTGAGGTATTGTCAATAGCTGAAGTTTTCTTTTATAGTTAATGTAATGTCCGAAGAAAAATTGTCTTATTATTCATTATCAAAAGCTGATATATTCTCGAAACTCCAAACAAGTAATGATGGCCTTTCAGATGCTGAAGCAGCAAAGCGTTTAGAAACATATGGTCGAAATGCTCTCACAGTTAAAAAGAAAATCTCTCCATGGAGCATGTACTTCAGTCAATTCAAAAATACACTAACTATTATTTTAATCATTGCTGCATTTCTCATTTTGTTCATCTACAACTTTGGTGAGAAAGATCAGTCAGATCTAATTGAAGCTGGACTTATTTTAGCAATCGTCTTTATGATCACGATCCTCGGCTTTATTCAGGAGTATAAGGCTGAAAAAGCTATTGAATCACTCAAAAAACTATTGGCGTTTAATGCCAAAGTCCGCCGTAATGGGAAAGAGAAAGAAATTCCCGTAGCTGAATTGGTCCCTGGGGACATTGTCATATTGGAAGAAGGAACGAAGATCCCAGCTGATATGAGACTCCTTGAAGTCTACAGTTTAAGTGTCAATGAAGCATCATTGACAGGAGAATCCGTCCCAGCAAGTAAAAATCCAGCAGATCTTGAAGGCAATAAGCAACTTGGCGATCAAAAAAATATGGCCTTTTCAGGGACAGCAATTGCTTCAGGCCGAGCAGTTGGTATTGTTGTCCGAACCGGTGATCTTACAGAAATTGGTAAAATTGCACAAAGTGTCGCTGAAACTGAAGATGAAGAAACACCAATTCAGAAGCGTTTGGATGAAATTGGCAAAATGATTGGCTATGTAATCTTGGGCATTTGTGCAGTTGTTTTTGTTTTTATTATGTTCTTTGCAAAGGAATTTGTTGATCAACCATTGATGCAACGAGTCATTCATTCGTTCATTGCTGCAGTAGCTTTGGCTGTCGCGGCAATCCCTGAAGGACTCCCTGCAGTTGTGACCATTTCTTTGGCACTTGGTACACAACGTATGCTGAAGAAGAATGCATTGGTCCGCAAATTAAATTCTGTCGAAACACTTGGATCAACAGATACTATCTGTTCTGATAAAACAGGAACGCTCACAAAAGGTGAAATGACAGTGACTAAAGTCTACTATGCAAATCATTTATATGAAGTCACTGGAACAGGATATGCGACAGAAGGTAAATTTACAGATGAAGGAAAAGAAATTACCAAGTATCCATTTAACGTCATGCTTGAGGCTGGGGTCTATTGTAATAATGCCAAAATTAACGATGGCAAAGTACTTGGTGATCCTACGGAAGCTGCGTTGATAGTAAGTGCTGCAAAAGCAAACTTGGATAAAATTGCAGCAGAACGAGTCATCGAAATTCCTTTCAGTAGTGAACGGAAAATGATGTCAGTCGTTGTGAAGAAAGACGATAAGTATGTTCTGTACGCAAAGGGTGCACCGGAGGTAATCCTCGATCACTGCTATCGCATCATGCAAACTTCGAAAGAAGATCCAATTGTTACAAAAGATAAAAAAGATATTCTGGATATCAACCATAAACTTTCTACTGCTGCACTTCGTAATTTAGGATTCGCATATAAAGTAATGACCAAAGCAGAATTTGAAAAACTCAAATCTGATGAAAAACAACTTGAAAAAGGACTCACCTTTTTAGGTATTCAAGCGATGATCGATCCCCCACGAACTGAAGTTACTCCACTTATCGCACAATGCAATGAATCCGGTATCCGTGTCATTATGATCACTGGTGATCATCCCGAAACAGCAAAAGCAATTGCTGGGGAAATAGGTATCAAAGGTGATGCACTAACCGGTGATGCATTGAGCAGAATGGATGATAAAGCCTTGGCAAAAGCCGTTGAAACAATTAGCGTCTATGCACGGGTCAATCCAGATACTAAACTCCGAATTGTCGCAGCCCTTCAAAAGAATGGACATATCGTAGCAATGACCGGAGATGGCGTTAATGACGCTCCAGCATTGAAGAAAGCAGATATTGGTATTGCAATGGGTATCACAGGAACCGATGTAGCCAAAGAAGCATCGGACATGGTTCTTTTGGATGATAAATTCTCAACAATTATTAATGCAATTGAAGAAGGTCGTGGTATCTTCCATAACATTCGTAAATTCGTTATCTATCTTCTCTCTTGTAACTTGGCTGAAGTATTAATCGTTTTCTTTGGCGTCATCATTTTGCAGGACCTTGTACTGACAGCAACAATGCTGCTTTGGATTAATGTTGTCACTGATGGTATCCCTGCTGTCGCTCTTGGACTTGATCCGGCTGAAAAAGGAATCATGAGATACTCCCCTCGTGTCTTCCAAACTCAAATTGTCAGCACACGATTGTGGGTAGAAATGATAATCTTTGGTATTTTCTTAAGTGTTTTTGTCCTCGGTTCATACATGCTTAATCTCGCAAATGGTATGCAGGCCGCACAAAGTGCCGCCTTTACAAGTTTGGTTGTATTTGAATTGGTTAGTATTTATTTAATTCGATCAGGATACAAAGTTTCCTTCTTCTCAAATAAATGGTTACTCATCTCTATCGTGGCAACAATGGCATTACAACTTGTTATTGTCTACACGCCATTCTTTAATACCCTCTTTGGTATCGTACCTCTTCAAACAAATGATTGGATTTTTATGATCCTTGCAAGCATCTGGCTTTATTTTGCATTCCAATTAATGAGAATAGCCCTCGACGCAATCCCAGCTTTTCGAGAAAGCAAGTAAACTTAAGAAAACTACTTGCATTCGATATCGCAAATACTGTACTGTAAATATAGGCAGGTTTTATAAACCAAATGGGATTAGAAGAATCAATTGCTAGAAACTCGGTCAATATCCTTATAGGAGCTACTGTCGTCCTTGCTGTCCTCGTAGGTATTTCTCTGCACGAAAAGTATCTTAATGAAAAACTGAAGAAATTCCTCTTCTTCTCAATTTGCCTTGTCATTGCAATCCCAACTCTTTATATGATTGTCTCAACCGTATATCTCAATACGGTTTCAGTGAGTAAAGGTCCAGTCCATTGGCACGCGGATATCGAAATCTGGGCTTGTGGTAAAGAAGTTGAATTGCAAGATCCAACAGGATTTCTTAGTAATAAAATCGGTACAGCAACACTTCACGAGCATAATGATAAAAGAATTCATTTAGAAGGTGTCGTCGTTCATCCTGAAGATGCAAGTCTTGGCAAATTCTTCCAAGTTATTGGCGGAGACTTAAAGAGTGATTCTGTAATCGTTCCAACAAATAATGGTCCTGTTCCATATACCAATGGCAGCATGTGTGCAGATGGGTCTGAAGGCCAAATGCAAGTATTCGTGTATCAAACAAGTGATGATCTCTACTACACACAAAAGAAACTAGATGATCCTGCATCATATCTTATCTCTCCTCATTCTCAAGTACCACCTGGAGATTGCATCATCGTTGAGTTTGGTCCGAACAAAGATAAAACAGACAAACTCTGCAGAAGCTATAAAGTTGCAGAAGAAATTGATAAACTGAAAGGAGAAAGACAATAATGGTCATTGATGTCCCAACATTATCTATAGTTATTTTATCCGCAGCAGTTGATTCCATTAATCCATGTGCGATCGGTGTATTGATCCTTATGGTTTCAGTTATCCTTAGTGGTAAAGGATCTGTGCGACGACTTCTCATGCTTGGTGGATTGTACATAGGGGCTATCTTTATCACTTACTTGGTTGCTGGACTTGGACTAGTGTACTTCTTGTCAGCAGTTCCCCTATTTGTGGCTGAGTACCTAGCTTTAATCGTTGGAACATTCGTTATCATGGCTGGTGTCCTGGAAATCAAAGATTATTATTGGTATGGCAAAGGTTTTTCATTACAAATTCCTCCAGTCTTTGCAGCCATGATCCATAAATATTCTCAGAATGTAACTGTACCTGGTGTTATTCTCCTTGGAGCGTTTATATCAGCAGTAGAATTGCCTTGTACTGGAGCTCCATACTTGGCCATCATAACATTGCTTTCTCTAAACTTTGATATCTATGCATTTGGATTATTAGTATTGTATAACTTCATCTTCGTCTTACCATTAATCGTTATCTTGCTCTTAGTTGCAGGTGGAACAAAAGTTAGTAAAATCAAGAAATGGAAGCAAGCAAACAAAGGCTATATGCGATTTGCAATCGGTTTCATGCTGATCGGACTTGGTTGGTTATTGATCCTTATCGCAAATGGCACAATCAATTTTGGATAATATGAATCATATAGTTAAACGCAAAGGTCACAAAGAAGCATTCGATGAACGCAAGTTATATGCGAGTGTGTATGCATCACTTTTGAGTTTGAGGATGTCTGATGAGGAAGCAGAAACCATTTCACATATGGTGACAGAGGAAGTAAAAACGGAATTGAAAGATACCAAAGAGATTACTTCGGATGCATTACAAAAGTCAGCGACGAAGAGTTTGAAGAAGTATCATCCTGATGCTGCATACTTATATCAAACACACAAAGATCTTTCATAAGGGTAAAGTTAAACCCTTTCCCCGAAAATATTATGTTTAGCAAGAAAAAATACGATTACGATTTAATCATTATAGGAAGTGGTTCTGGTGGAAGTGTCGCGGCACATTATGCAGATTCACTTGGTAAAAAAGTTGCAATATTTGAAGCATCTGCTGTCGGTGGTGAATGTCCAAACTATGCATGCGTTCCTACAAAGGCTCTTTTGCATGCAGGTCATGTTTATCAAACCACACTTGGCTCAAAGCTTTTTGGTACAGAAAACGAAAAGACTTCAGTCAATTACCATGCAGTAAAACGCTGGAAAGACTTGGTTGTTTCAAGAACAGGTGCAGCTCATGGGGAAGCCTCATTTAAGAAAGAAGGCATTACCTTAATTCAACATAAGGCAGAATTTGTTTCACCCCATGAAGTCGAAGCTAATGGCAAAACATATTCTGCCGCGAAAATCCTTTTGGCAACCGGATCAAAAACCTTTGTGCCTCATGTCGAGGGATTGGAAGAGACTGGATACATAACATTCCGTGAAGCAATTGACCTCGATCACCCACCAAAATCAATGTTAATTTACGGTGGTGGTGCAATTGCCTGCGAATTTGCTCAAATCTTTTCAAGCTTTGGTACCAAAGTAACGCTTGTAAACCGATCAGAAAGAATCCTGAGTAAAGAAGATCTTGAAGTCAGTGAATTGGTCGAAGCCCTCTTTGAAAATGCAGGAATCAAAGTTCTCACGAATACAAATGTCGAAAAAGTTGAGAAAAGAAATGGACATAAAGCTGTCTATTTCAAATCAGGTAATGAATCATTTTCACACGAATACGAAGAAATCCTTTGTGCATTAGGAAAAGTTCCAGTGATGAGTTTTGCTCCAGAAAAGGCTGGACTTAAGATCAAAGATCATAAGCTCGTCGTTAAAAAGAATTTGCAAACGAGTGTCCCCCACATTTATGCTGCTGGAGATTTAGTCGGTCCATACCTATTTACCCACACAAGCTCATTCCAAAGCTATATCGCAGCACAAAATATGTTCTCCCGCGACCAAGTAGAGCCTGATTACACTGTCGTCCCACGATGTGTTTTCGTCAGTCCTGAAGTTGCATCAGTTGGTATCAGTGAGGTCGAAGCAAACGAAAAGAAGATTAAAATCAAAAAAGGCATCATGGCACTTGGCATGCTTGGACGTGCGAATACCGAAAATGAATTTGATGGTTTTGTCAAAGTAATTACAGATAAAAAAGGTGTCATCATCGGTGGTTCAATCGTTGCCCCAAGAGCCGGTGAAATGATCCATGAGATAGCATTGGCTATGAAATGCCGCGTAACTGCAGATGAGCTTGCTGATATGATCCACGCCTACCCTACCTATTCTGAAGGCATCAAAATCGCCTGCAGCCTCGTTGAATAACTCTAAACTCCAAATCCATCAGTTACGAGCACACGTTAAGAAAAGTTTATGGAATGAGCGTCCGCTGAAAGCGGAAAACCAGCAAGGCGGAACGAAGTGCAGTCCGGGTGTTAGCGAATGGAATAAACTTTTTAGTGAGCACAGTATTTGACGGAGAGCTTTGGTACTTTGTCGGCACAAAGTACAAGAAAGAACTATTTCTTCAATTCAAGCGTCTTGAGGTATTCAACAAAACTGTCTTTGATATCAGGATGTTGTAGTGCAAATTCGATCACGGTCTTTAAGTATTCAAGCTTATTTCCAGTATCATAGTAGCGACCATTTTCGACTTCACATGCATAAACAGGATATCCAGTCTTGATTAATTGATCAATAGCCTCTGGAAGGTAAATTTCTCCACCTGTTCCTGGTTTTTGATCACGCAATATTCCAAAGATATCTGGAGGCAAAATATATGCACCGTGTGTTGCAAGATCTGAAGGGGCATCTTCTGGATTTGGTTTCTCAACAATCTTTTTAATTCTGTGAATATTGCCACCCATACTTTCAACCTCTGCGATACCATATCGCTTAAGGTCTGCTTTATTTTTGATACGGACACCTGAGATAACTGCACCACCATGCTTTTCGTGCACAGCCATCATTTGTGCGAGTCTTGGTGGATTACTATAAATAAATTCATCTCCCCAAAGTACAGCAAAGAATTCATCTTCAATGACTGGTTCTGCTGACAAAACTGGTGTTCCATTTCCGTACATTCCTTTTTGTCGAATATAAATAAAGTTTGCCATTTCTGAGATCGCACGAGTTTGCTTGAGAAGTTCTGTTTTACCGCCAGCTTCAAGATTTTGGATAAGATCTGCATTTGGGAAATCGAAATGATCTTCAATCGCACGCTTTAAAGCTCCAGTTACTATGATAACATCACGAATTCCTGATTGGACTGCTTCTTCAACGACGTATTGAATAACTGGCTTATCAACGACAGGAAGCATTTCTTTTGGCATAGCTTTTGTTTGAGGGAGAAAACGAGTACCGAACCCTGCTGCGGGGATCACTGCTTTACGGATTTTTTTCTGAGCCATGCCATGATTATACTCGATGAAGTTTGGCTTGACAAGGATTATCTCAGTAACTACACTGAACAGGTTCTATGTGCGGAATTTACGGTTATATCGGAACCAAAACAAATGCCTCGAAAACAGTCTTTGAAGGACTCAAGACGCTCGAATATCGTGGTTACGATTCATGGGGAATCGCAATTAAATCAGGCAAAACGATCACAACAGAGAAGCATGTTGGAAAGATCGGGAACCTCTCACTCAACACAGACTTCGCCAAACTTGAAACCCAACTGGCAATCGGACATACACGTTGGGCGACACATGGAGGAGTAACAGAAAGCAACGCTCATCCTCACGTAGATTGTCAAAAAAATATTGCAGTCGTCCACAATGGCATCATCGAAAACTTCCAAGAACTCAAAGAAACGCTTCGAAACCAAGGACACGCATTTATTTCTGAAACAGATACTGAAGTTATTGCACACCTGATCGAGGAGAATTTAAAAACAAAAGGTTTTGCGACAGCAACACGAGATGCATTTAATGCACTGCAGGGAATGAATGCAATTGTGGTCGCATATGCACCTTCAAAAGAGATCATTGCTGCAAAATCAGGCTCCCCTCTTATTGTCGGGATCGATGGAGATGATTATTATGTAGCTTCAGATGCTTCAGGGATTGCACCTTATACAAGAAATGTTGTCTTTCTCGCAGATCATCAAATGGTAATTCTTGGAAAAACAATGAAATTACTGCAACTCCCTGATGGAAAAGAAGTTGAACCTGAAATAAGTAAATTAACTTGGGAATTTGAAAATACAACAAAAGGTGATTTCCCACATTTTCTTTTAAAAGAAATTCACGAACAACCACGAGTAATTGAGAATATTGCGTTAACCTATCATGAGCAAACAAAAGAGCTCGCCGAACGAATCCATAAAGCTTTTGGAACATTTATGGTCGGCTGTGGAACAGCATCATATGCTGCACTTGCTGGTGTATATCTTTTCTCATCTATTGCAAAAAAGCATGTTAACTTCTCAATTGGATCTGAATTTGAATACCTTGAAGATTATCTGACAGATAAAACATTATTAATCCCTATCTCACAAAGTGGTGAAACTGTAGATGTGACAGAACCTGTCGGCAAAGCGAAAGAGAAAGGTGTTACTATCGCCGCTCTCGTAAATGTGATTGGATCGACGCTCTATCGCCAAGCTGATTATAATATCGTCCTCGGTGCGGGGCAAGAAAAAGCTGTTGTAGCAACTAAAAGCTTTATGGCAATGGTTTCGACACTTATCTTAACTGCATATACTTTGGCAGGAAGACCGAATGAAGCATCTTCCCTACTCCTCGCTGCTGCAAAAAATGTACAAGAATTATTAAAAGAAAATACGATCAAACAAATTAAGGAACTAGCAAAAAAACTCAAAGACAAAGAACACTATTATATTTTGGGACGGGGTTTATCATATGCAACAGCGATGGAGGCTACTCTCAAAATCAAAGAAACAAGCTATGTCCATGCTGAGGGTTTTGCAGGAGGCGAATTAAAACATGGCGTTATGGCATTAATTGAGAAAGGCACTCCTTGTATCATTTACGCTCCAAATGATGAGACGTATGATGCAATCATCTCAAATGCACAAGAAGTAAAAGCACGCGGAGCATATGTAATCGGAATTGGTCCAAAGAACAATGGTGTTTTTGATACTTTTATAGAAACAGCTGATATAAAAGAAGCAACAATGATTCCTCAAATTGTTATTGCACAACTTTTTGCTTACTATTTAGCCTTGGAACGAAACATAGAAGATCCGGATAAGCCACGTAATTTAGCCAAAAGTGTGACAGTAAAATAGAGCTATTCTAGTTGGCACTTGGTGTGGGAGTTGTTGTAAGTGAATATTTGAAACTCACTGCTGCTGATTTCCCTTGTGTGTCAGTAAAGGTATATGTATAGTTACCATAATCACGCTGTGTGTAATCAAAAACTGTATTCCCATTCGCGTCAGCTTGTCCACCTGGTCCTGCCATCCAACTATATGGATGTGTGTTAGCAGTATCGCATCCTTCAGTTATTGTCCCTTCTGATTTTGCATAAAATGTTGTATTTGGAGAAAATCCTTCAAGCTGAAGCGTTGCCACCCATTCACAATCCCCTGTTTTTTTAACACTAAGCAACTTAGCTGATGGAGTTGAGGATTTTGAAATTGTAGAGGATATTTGTGGATATGTATAGCTATTCGTATTATATTGCATAGTATTCTCTGGTTCAGGATGTTCAAATGTTAAACAATCGTAGCCTTTTTTATGCTTAAAATTCTTATCTTTGGCATATCGATTAAGGTAGTACGTATCTACATACGTACCACTACTATAATTTTTAACTTCATCGGAAACCATATCCGAGGAGAAATCAGTACATAATTGATATGAATGAGTATTAACTACTGTATAAGCATATTCTTTTTTCGTTTCAGGATCTGTAAATGACAACTGACTACTAGTGGTCCCATTGTCTTTCAGATCAGAAAGTTTTTTAGGAAGTTCTTTTTTGTCGTATAAATAGGTATCCATTGTACTTGCAATTGCAGAAAAATCATTTAGTCTCTGTGCATCAAACTGTTTTGCTTTTTGGTCGAGAGGCGAACCTATTATTCCAAATGTAGTAATAATCAATGCTAAACCTAAAAGTCCTAGTACAGCTGAAAAAAGGTAATAACTACGCATGAATACTCCTATCCTCTTTTACCTGTAATAAGTAATATGCAAAGATAATACCGTTTATAAGAAGAGTAACAAGTAAATGAAGCACTGAATTAAGATCGACACTCCCACTCAATAAAGAAAAAATCACTCCGATGATATGCCCCAGCATCGTAAGGAAAGTTGTAACCAAAGTAATATAGATTAATATTTTCCTTGCACGGATATTACGCATTGTTGCATCTTTAAGTGTTCTTTTTGTTATATCTAAATAAAAGAAAATAAAAAGCGGAAGAGAGACGATAAGAGCTGCCAAAAAGCCTCTCACAATAATTTCTGCTGTATCGTTAATGTAAGCATTAGAACTTACAGCAGCAAGTGAGCTTGGGCTCCACTTATCAACTAGAAAATATAAGATAACAGCGATAGATGTTGCCATAACATAGAGACTAATAAAAAGGAGAATGTGCTCAAAAGCATCCCACATTCCATGGGCATTTACCGCTGCTGGTTTCATTGGCGGTGTAAGATCTTCTGTTATAACTTTCCCCGACTCTTGTGCAAATCCTTGTTGAATATCATTAAGCGTCCAGCCACTTCTTTGAAGATCTGTTGTGATTTGCTGGTCTGAAACCTTTAGGCTATGTGCTTTTCTTATATAGGAAATTACCTCTTCACTTATCATAAACTCAGCATGAATGATCTACTACCACTTGTCAAGCATTATCTGATCTGATAAAATACTTCAAGCCCAAACTCCACGACGTGGAGCTTTTGTATTTGTTAACATGACAGCACCGATAATATTTTTCCGCCAGATATGGGATGAACTCAAACTTGTAGTTTGGCCGACACGGAAAGAAGTTTTTCGATTGACCACAATTGTTATCATATTAAGTGTTATAATGGGCTTGTACATTGGAGGTTTAGATTATGTCTTCACCACTGCTGTCGAAACATTACTAAGATAAAATATTATGGATCACACAAAACAAACAGTTAAAGACGAACAAGAAGTAGAGGCTACTGAAGTACAGGAAGAAACTCCTGTCGAAGATGTAATCGCAGATGATGCTGCAAAGAAAGCACAAGAAGATGCTGATGCACGAGCAAAAGCTTCAGAAGGTGCACGATGGTACATCATTCATACCTACGCTGGACACGAAAACAAAGTAGAGCGATCACTTAAACAGCGTGTTGAAGCGATGAAGTTCACAGATCGAGTTTTTGATATCATCGTTCCTACACGAAATACAATTAAAGTTTCACAAGGCAAAAAAGAAACCGTTAAAGAAAAGATCTTTCCAGGATATGTTTTGGTAAAGATGAAGCTTGACGATGAAACTTGGTTCATGGTCAGAAGTACACAAGGTGTTACTTCATTCATTGGTGCTGGTAACAAACCAACTCCAATCTCTGAAAAAGAAGTTGAAGCAATCCAGAAGTTTATGCAACTCGAGGAACCAATGTACAAAGTACAATTTGTTGTTGGTGAAGCTGTGAAGATTACAGACGGTCCTTTCAGTGAATTCTTAGGTACAATCGAATCCATTGATGACGCTCGAGGTAAAGTTAAAGTTCTCGTAAGTATCTTTGGACGTGAAACTCCAGTAGAACTCGACTTCTTACAAGTTAAGAAGATCTAATAACACTATGGCAAAGAAAATTAAAACATTAATTAAAATTGCTCTTCCAGCAGGAGCAGCAACACCAGCACCACCTGTTGGTACAGCACTTGGACCTCATGGTTTGAATATCATGGAGTTCGTTAAAGCGTATAACGATAAGACAGCTGAACTTAAGGGAAATGTTATCCCTGTTGTTATCACAGTATACGAAGATCGTACATTTGATTTCATTACGAAAAAACCACCAGTTGCTGAAATGATCAAAAAGGCAATCGGTAAAGATAAAGGTGGCCAAAAACCAGGACGAGAAAAGCATGCAACATTAACAATGGCTCAAGCAAAAGAAATTGCTGAGACAAAACTTGAAGATTTGAATACAGATGATGTCGAAATGGGTGCTCGAATCGTAGCAGGAACTGCACGATCAATGGGTATCGCAGTAGAATAAGAAAGGATATTATGGGAAAAATTAGAGTCAAAACAGTCGGAGACGAAGAACAAGAAAATAAAGAAAAGCTACGAGCTGAGAAAAAGGCTGAAGCAAAAAAAGCTGGATTAGAAGCAGCGGCAAAAGCTGCTGATGAAAAAGTAGCAACAGCTGAAGTAACTGAATCTCCGGAATCAAAACCTGAAAAAGGGAAAAACTACGTAAAGCAAACTGCTGAAAAGAAAGTAAAACACTCAAAGAGTTACAATAAAGTTTCATCTGAAGTTGATAAGAATAAAAAATACGCTTTAGCGGAAGCACTCGAATTACTTCCAAAGCTCCAAAGAGCAAAGTTTGATGAAACGGTCGAACTTCACATTAATACAAATGAAAAAGGAATCAATGGAAATGTCGTATTGCCTCATGGAACTGGTAAAGAGACACGAGTTGTAGTTGCAAATGCTTCTGAAGATCCAAAAGCTGTTGAAGAATTAATTAAAGCAATTGAAGCTGGAAAAGTAGATTTTGATGTGTTGATCGCGACACCTGATTCTATGCCAAAACTTGCACGAGTTGCACGTGTGCTTGGACCACGAGGACTTATGCCAAATCCAAAAAATGGAACAGTGACTCCAAAACCTGAGGAAGCAGCAAAGAAGTTTGCTGGTGGACAAATTAATTTCAAAACTGAAGCTAAATTCCCTATTCTTCATATGGCAGTAGGTAAAGTTTCATTTGGTGATAAAAAATTAGCTGATAACATCAAAACAGCTGTAAGTGCAGTTAAAGTAAAGAATATTAAGAATGTAACCTTGAAATCCACAATGTCACCAGGACTAAAGATAGAAACAGCTTCTTTGTAATACTCCCCTTCTCTTGAAAGACTAGATTTCTTCAGCTACGATAGTTATAGTTCATGAAACGCAAAGAAATTCTTATTCTTCTTTTACTTTCTCTTCTGGTCATTCCATTCGCCGTATTTATGGCACTTCAAGGACAAGATAATAGAACCAAGGCACAAACCGTGGAGCCATTTCTTATTGAACCGAGATGATCTTAAAGATAAAGAAAGTCTAAAATAATACTTGTATTACACGAGTTTTGTATATAACATAAAGATACGGATGAAAAATCGTAAAGTTCTTTTTGCTATTCTCGTTACAATGTTCGTTCTACCTATTACGGTCATTGCAGCACTCCAACAACAGGATAATCGTAGTAAAGCTGCATCCGCAAGAGTAACAGTTGACGTTCAACCCGGAGGCTCAATCAATTCTGCAATCCAATCAGCAGGATCAGGAGGTACTGTCAATGTCGCAGCAGGCACATATAATGAAACACTTGATATATCTGCAAGCAATGTCACAGTTCAAGCAACTGGAGGACGCGTAATAACCAATGGCACAATGAAAATCTCTGGTCAGAGTGTTACGCTCATCGGGATTACAGTAAAAGGCTCAAGCAGCTTTGGTGCACAAGTCAACGGTGCAGATGGTTTAGTACTAAAAGACTTTGAGATTGATGGCTCACAAGATGGTGGATTGATAATATCTGGCAGTAAAAACGTCGTTGTTGATGGTTGTAATATCCACGGAACAAATGCTGAAGGTACAGGTGCTGACGGCGAAGCTTTGAGTATTACTGGCGGCTCAACAGGCTTTGAGATCAAGAATTGCCAAGTTCATGACAATGGCGAAGAAGGAATTGATGCTAAATACAATGGTGCAGGTGAAGTTAACGGAACTATTCACGACAATGTAGTCTTTGGTAATCGCGGTCCAAACATTTATGTCGATGGCTCAAGTGGCATTAAAATCTACAATAATACTTCCTATGGCACAACCGAAGGAAGTAAAGCCGGCATCATGATTGCTGCTGAAACATCCTATGGAGGAAGTGAGAATCCAAAAAAAGCTGGAAATATTGATATCTTTAATAATGTTATCTACGGTAATGCTGGAGGCGGTATAACATTCTGGGTAGAATCTGGAGGAACATTGTCAGATATCCGCGTTTATAACAATACTATTGATGAGGATAAGCCAATTAATGTAGTCGAAGCTCCAAGTGGATCGAATCCTGTCTTTAATAACATCTTTACGAGTAATCCAAGTGGTAATGGCCTGCAAATGGGTAATAATCTTGTTACGACGACAGGTTTCGTAGGTAATGGCGACTACCATCTTGCAGCAGGCTCCCCTGCTATTGATAAAGGTGATGCTAACGGTGCTCCAACATTTGATAAAGAGAATAAAGCTCGACCTGCTGGCAGTGGCATTGATATGGGTGCATATGAATTTGGTGCAACCGGTGGAGCAAATCCATCAATCAGTGCATCCCCATCCCTAATTACACCAACAATTTATTGTGTCGGTGGCGTTGGTGAACCTCCTTGTGCTCCGATTAATGGAACAACTACTCCAGGTGCAGGTGGTGGATCTCCAGGTTCAGGAACTCCTGGTGTTACTGGTGGAGTAAACCCCTCTGGTGGTGCAAGCACACCATACCCTTCCACTGTTGAACCATGCCAAGAAAGTACAAATAGTGTCATGCATAATAAGAAAAAGCATAAAAAGCACAAACATGGTCGTGGTGGTGGCTTTATCGAACGATTCATCAAGTTCCTGATCTGGTTAATTGAATATATCCTTCGTGGCGGGAATGTCCCACTTCCAACTGATCCGAATAACCCTTGTCCTGAACCAACAACAGAGCCACAGCCTACAACTGAACCAACAGGAGGAGCTGAGCCAACACAAGATCCAACGCCTACAACATTCGGAACAACAGCGGTTCCAACTATTTCTACAGCTGCTTCCCCTGTTCCTTCAACCGGAGGCGGAACTGGAGATCCAACGGCAACAACATGTGGCGGATCAGCTGCTACACCAAATGCCCCAGTCACCGGATATACGATAAGTAAATGCGAAGATTTTAATGGTACAAGTATGCCTTCAGGATGGACAGCGTATGACGGCGGCGGTGGTGATACCGTAGTTGGCGGTGGACGTAAATCTTCACAATGTACATTTGGTAACGGTATGTTGACGCAAACACAACTCGCGGATGGATCAACATGTGGTATGTCTTCTGACTTTGCACAAAAATATGGATACTGGGAAGTCAGAATGCGAGCATATTCTACAGGAACGAGTGGATCAGCACCTCACCCTGTATTAATTCTTTGGCCAGACACTGATGTTTGGAATGACGGTGAATTAGATTACTTTGAGTCAAATATTGGAAGTGGTATGGGTGTATTCCTCCATTGTGTTGGCAATGCTTCACAAAATTGTTTCAGTCATGAAGAAGATGTAGATATTTCTCAATGGCATGTCTATGGTTTTGAATGGACAGCTGCTGGGTTCAAAGGATATGTTGATGGCCAAGAAATCTATTCAACCGATGGCCAAGGATCAAATCCAAATGTTTCAATGCACCAAACAATTCAACTTGATAATCTCACCGGTCAAACTCCAGTTAAAGAAGGTAAGATGGAAGTAGATTGGGTCCACATGTACAAGAAATAAATTTCACAAGTACAATTTATTTTGTAAGCAACTATTGTAACGCCGCCTTAATTTGGATACGATATAAGTAAGATGCAGAAAAAATTCTTATTACTTTCTACCCTCTTTTTATTATTCGCCCTCCCTTTCACTATTTTTTCTGTATCGCAAAACCAAGACAACCGCAGTAAAGCAGCTGCTAGTGAGAATCAACAAACAGCAGTTTTGCAAGCAATGGCTCCTACCCTTATCACACCAACAATTTATTGTGTTGGAGGCGTAGGATCCGCTCCATGTGCGACCATGGCACCAACCTCAACGACAGCACCGACAAACGGAGCAAGTACTTCACCTTCTACAGCTCCTCCTACCGGTGTAACAAATCCAACAGGTGGAGCAAGTACTCCATATCCTTCAGTCGATCCATGTAATACTGACAGTTCAAACAGTGTCATGCATAACAAAAAGAAAAAGAAGTTCAAGCAAGGTCGAGGTGGTGGATTCTTCGAACGATTCTTTAAATTTATATTTTGGTTCATTCAATATATTCTTCGAGGCGGTAGCGTACCTGCACCAACAGATCCAGGAACTCCAAATCCTTGCCCTGAGCCAACAACAGAACCACAACCTACAACCCAACCAACAGGTGGAGCTCAACCGACACAAGATCCAACACCAACTACATTTGGGACAACTACGGCTCCAACAGTTTCTCCATCTGTGTCCCCTTCTACAGGTAGTGGAACTCAGGCAACTGTAAAGATTACATTTTATGGTTCATATGATAATGATCCAAAGGGTTCAAAGGCAATTGCAAATCCAGTTATCCATCAAGAGGCTGGAGGGACAGGATCATATGAAGACCCACTTACATTTGCCTCCCCTGCTGGTCCTGGTGAATATGCATTTGGACAGAAAATCTATGTCCCTCGTGTCCAAAAATACTTTATTCGTGAAGACGAATGTGCTGTTTCATGGACAGCTCCTGATGGATGTGGTGCAGTAACTATGGTTGATCTCTACGTAGGAAATCCTTCAGATAGTGAATCAGTTATACAATGTGAAGAATCACTCACCCCATCTGGTAATGAACAAATTATTATCGACCCTCCAGCAAACCTTGCAGTAGATCCAAATCCTATTTGGAATCAAGCTACGGGAACATGCATGTCTCCAAAGAATTAGTTTAATTTCTTTGTAGATACATTATTTTCAAATTGACTATGAAAAAGACTCATTTATTACTTATACTTTTCGCCACTATTGTCATAGTTCCAGTCATTACACTTCATTCTCTAACGCAACAGTATAACGCAGATTTACAGCAACGAAATAGCCAACAAGATAATCCAAAAGAATCAACACTGGCAGCAAAGACAGTAGCCACTGAAACAATAGACATGCAGGTAACATTCTATGGCTGGCCAGACAATGATCCTCCAAGTGCAAATATTGCCCTTCCCGGAATTCATCAATCCGCAGGAGGTGTAGGAACATTTGAAGATCCTGTCACATTTGCGACCGATCCAAATGAATTTCCTGCTGGCACAAAAGTATATATTCCTTTTCTCAAAAAATACGGCGTCATGGAAGATACCTGTGCCCAATGTATATCAGATTGGTCTAGCGGTCAGAAATATCATATCGATATATGGATGACCAGCGATACCAATTCCGGAGATAGTGTCATTCAGTGTGAGAATCAGTGGACGAAAGAAACAACAGCAGTTGAAGTAAATCCTCCTGCAGGACGTGAAGTGTTTTCTGGTAATGTATTTGATCCCCAATCCAAGACTTGTTTGCAATCAATTCCTGCAACAACTACAACAGTGCAACCCACACAGCCTGTTCCCACACTCATCACACCAACAATCTATTGTGTCGGTGGTGTTGGCGAACCTCCTTGTGCTCCGATTGGAACAACAACTCCGAGTACTGGTGGAGGTACTCCTGGCAATGGAACGCCAGGTGTCACTGGTGGTGTTACACCTTCAGGTGGAGCAAGTACGCCGTATCCTTCAATCGACCCATGCCAAGAAAGTACAAGTAGTGTCATGCATAACAAGAAAAAACATAAAAAACATAAGCACGGTCGTGGCGGTGGTTTCATCGAAAGGTTTATGAAATTCCTCATTTGGTTAATCGAATACATCCTTCGTGGTGGCAATGTTCCACTCCCAACAGATCCAGGAAATCCTTCACCTTGTCCTGAACCAACCAATGCCGTGGAGCCAACAATTGTTCCGACAACGGGAGCACAGCCTACACAGGATCCGACCCCTACGCTCTTTGGAACAATCCCAACAACAGCCCCCTCAACAGGGACTGTACGTTTGGGAGCAGCCATAGAACCAGACCAACTCGACAATGCAACATTTACTAACACATTAAAAACCTATAAATTCGATTCCCTCACCCCTGAAAATGCAATGAAGTTTGGTCCCCTTGAACCAACTCAAGGGCAGTTTAATTGGGACGGTGCAGATAAAATAGTGAACTATGCACAAGCAAATAATATGCGAGTTCGGGGCCATACACTCGTTTGGCATATTGAAGTACCAGGCTGGGTTGATGGATTAAGTAATGCGGAAGCTGAAACAGCACTAAAAAACCATATACAAACTGTCGTCACAAGATATAAAGGAAAAGTTGCACAATGGGATGTGGTGAACGAAGCATTTAATGATGATGGTTCATTAAGAGATACTGTCTGGAAACAAAAACTTGGAGATGATTACATTGCAAAAGCGTTCCAATGGGCACATGAAGCAGATCCAAATGCAGAGTTATTCTATAACGATTATGGGACTGAAGGAATCGCCGATCGCGGTGGGAATAAAAAAGCAAAATCTGATGCAGTCTACAATATGGTAAAAGACTTTAAGGCACGTGGGATCCCAATTAATGGAGTCGGCCTCCAAACGCATTCAGCGGGAGATTATCCAGGAACTGGTACAGAAATCGGTGCAAATATCAAACGACTTACTGAAGCTGGAGTAAAAGCTGAAATCACTGAACTTGATGTTATCAATATTGACGATCAAGCCGGTAGATATGCAGAACTTGGGACAGCTTGCAAACAGAATGGATGCACAGGTATAACAACGTGGGGACTTTACGATGGACACACATGGCTTTCGGGACAAAATCCGTTGATGTTTGATTCTAATTTCCAACCCAAACCTGCTTATACTTCTCTCATAAACACACTTGGCCGCTAGTTACACTTGTATTTACCCCCATTTTTTATATAAACTAGAACTACTTATTATCTATGGGAAGAAAACCTAATATCCTGATACCTACTCTATTAATTGCATTAGCAATTCCTCTCACTATTTTCTCAGTATTTCAACAACAAGATAACCGCAGTAAAGCTTCGACAAATATGACTCCAAATGCTGGAAGACCTTTTGCAGATGATAGTGCATGGAACCAGCCTATTGGCACAAATGTACAACTGGATCCGAAAAGTGCTGAGATGGTTCAAACATTAGCCGGTGGAGATAAGGTTGCGGACCTGTATGAGTTCGGTACTCCTATATATTTCGCTGATGCAAATACACCCAAATATAACATAAATTGTACTGAGAGTTGGGGTACTTGTGGTATTTCGACAGAACAAGTCCCAATCCCAGACGATGCGAAGCAAGCTCCCGGCTCAGACGGACAAATGGTGATTGTTGATTTATCTTCAAGAAAAAGTTATGAATTCTGGGTTTATAAAAACGATAAAGCCACGACTAATTGGGGAGGAATTCTGCCCCTTGATGGTGACGGACGAGGGTCCCCTGAAAATTCAGCAATTGGAGCTGGAACTTCACGTTTGGCTGGAATTGTCAGAACATACGAAATGCAACAAGGAAATATTGAGCATGCTTTAGTATTCTCGTCTAGTTATTGTGCCGTTGATGAAATTCGCTTCCCTGCAGTTAAAACTGATGGAAAGTATAGTGGAGCTGGAGCAATCCCCGAAGGTGCACGTATTCAGCTTGATCCATCTGTAAATGTTGATTCTCTCTCTATGTCGGCAGGTGAAAAAACAGTAGCAAAAGCACTACAAAAATACGGTGCATATGTTATCGACTGTGGCGGTGCAGGTATGGCATTCCAATTTGAACATCCAATGGATAAACCTGATCCTTATCCAAGCGTAGGATTTACCAGCGATTACTATCAAATGAATGGTATTCCGTGGGAGAAACTTCGAGTGTTAAAAGAGTGGAACAGCTACACACCAGTTGCAGGAGGAGTTCAACCTTCGACAGGAACGCAGATTACTACAGCTCCTTCACTTATTACGCCAACCATTTATTGTGTCGGTGGCGTGGGAGAACCTCCTTGTGCACCAATTAATCCTTCGACCTCTGCCGCACCGAGTGGTGGTGCTACAAACCCATCAACAGTCCCTAGCGGTGGTGTTAATCCCTCAGGTGGAGCAAGTACACCGTATCCTTCAATAAACCCGTGTCAAGAAAGCACAAGCAGTGTCATGCATAACAAGAAAAAACATAAAAAACACAAGCATGGTCGTGGTGGTGGTTTCATCGAACGGTTTATGAAGTTCCTGATCTGGCTTATCGAATACATCCTTCGTGGGGGCAATGTCCCACTCCCAACAGATCCGGGCAATCCTTCACCATGCCCTGAACCAACCAATGCTGTGGAGCCAACAACTGTGCCTACAACTGGAGCACAACCTACACAGGATCCAACTCCTACGCTCTTTGGGACTTCCCCAACTCCAAGTACAAATCCATCGACAGCTCCTACAGCAGGGCAAAAGATTTATGGAGCAACAGGAGTAGTCGGATATGGAGCTGCTGCAAGAGCTAAATCACTTCTTGGTGTTAATGGAACACGTGATTGTCTGGGTGAAGTGAACATTGAAGACGCAAATGGTGGCTTGCCGGCCCTAGCTGCTCAAGGAATGCACTTATCGCTTTGTGTCAATGATGGTGAAGGATTATCCTCCCTCGATAAACATCGACAAGATTATGCCAACAAGATGGCAGAAGCAGTGAAAAAATATGGACCAGGAGGAACATACTTTGCTAACAAGCCAGACCAAGCACAATATGCAGTCGAATCATTTTCAGGGATGAATGAACCATATGGAAATTGGTTCCGTGGAGGAGATATTGACCCTGCTTCCTATGGACGAATTATGAAGGATGCAATTATCGCCGGGCATGCTGCAAATCCAAATGCAAAAATATATGTAGCACTTGATCCAGATAGTAATACCTGGCAAGAACAAGTCCTTGCCGCTGTACCTGACCTATACGAATTAGCTGATGGATTTGAAATCCATCTCTACTTTACACCAAGTGAAATGGCAAGTGTTCTTGATGAAAAAAAGGCTTGGGCGTGGTCCAAACCGGGAGGAAATGGCAAACCATTCATTATTACTGAAATGAATTTAACAGATCAACGAGCATCTTCTGAACAAGAATATATCAGTGCAATGCCAGAGTTTGTTAAAATTGCAAAGGATAGACCATGGGTTAAAGAGATACATATGTTTACTATGAACGGCTATTCTGGACGTGATTACTTAGGCTTTATTACTGAAAGTGGCACTGTGAATCAAGCTAGATCTGATGCATATAAAAGTGCAATCCAACAAGCACTTGGATCCCAGTAAGAATTTAAAACCTTACTACCCTTTACACTTTTCCCCTTCCCTGCTATAATACTAATTATTCCAAAGACAGTTGGCGTAAAAGTAAGCCCAACCGAGGAGCCACATTAGTTTATTTGAACTTCACGGCACTCCTCGAGAGTGTCTTTTTTTTATCAATATGGCAGACGTAAATACATCGCAAAACAGATTAAAAAAAGAAGCAATTGCTGCAGAACTTATCGAAAAGGTCGGTAAAGCAAATGGTATTGTTTTTGCAAACTACCAAGGTCTTACTCATCAACAACTTGAGGGTTTGAAAAAGGGTTTGAAGAAAGTTGATGCAGAATTTGTAGCAGCGAAGAACACGCTTTTACTCCGAGCACTTACAGATAAAATTGATACAGAAGCTGAAAAAAATAAATTTACACAACCAACAGCAGCACTCTTTATCTATGGCGATATCGTTGAACCATTAAAACTTCTTTCAAAGACTATCAAAGATTTCAAACTTCCAACAATCAAATTTGGACTTATTGAAGGTAGTATCGTAACAGATAAAGAAGTTGTAAAGATCGCAACGCTCCCACCATTGCCAGTACTTCGAGCACGACTTCTTGGCCAGATGAATGCACCTGTACAAGGTTTGCATCGAGCACTTAGTTGGAACATCCAAAATTTTGTAATGACACTTAATGCAATTAAAGAAAAGAAAGGAGCTAGTGCTTAGGATTTAATCCCAAGTATCTAGTCCCCTAACATAAAGGAGGTGATTATAGATGGCAAAATTAAGTAAAGACGAATTAATGCAAGCAATTGAAGAGATGTCAGTTCTCGAGCTTTCAGATTTAGTAAAAGCTCTTGAAGAGAAGTTCGGAGTTTCTGCTGCCGCTACTATGGTCGCCGCTGCACCTGCAGCTGGAGCCTCAGCTGATGCAGAACCTGCAGAAGAAAAGACTTCATTCGACGTTATCATTGCGAGCTCAGGAGCTCAAAAGATCGCTGTTATTAAAGCACTTCGTGAATTAAACCCAGCATTGGGTCTTAAAGAAGCGAAAGACTTAGTTGATGCGGCACCAAAAGAAGTTTTGAACCAAGTTAACAAAAAAACAGCTGACGAAGCAAAAGAAAAACTTACAGCAGCAGGAGCTACTGTCGAGTTGAAATAAGACTTCGGTCTTAAACGAAATAGTATCTAGTTGTTATATTTATTTCTCAGAAAGAAATGTAATACTAGATACTATTTTTGTATGTATTTGACAGCAGTGTTTTGCTTCATATATTCTTAATATGAATATATGAAATTACGAACAAAAATACTCATTATCATCATTCTTTTACCTCTCATTTTTATTCCTGTAGGTGCATATACTATTTATGCAAATCCATCGACCATTGAATATGAAGGTCTGCATATGCGTCCCTCTATGGATATTGCAGATAACCTCTCCTATTCTCCAGAAACAAATCGTTTTGGCTCGCTTTTAGAATCAGTTGGCTATGATGATATTCTTCATGAACCTGGTCCGTTTACAGTCTTTGCACCAACAAATACTGCGTATAATAACCTTTCTGATGAATTTACCGAGTCTTTGAAACTTCCAGATCAAGAAGGAACACTCAGACAAATGCTTCTCTATCATATAGTTCGAGGACGATATCTTGCTGAAGATATTACAAATGGAATGGAATTAACCACTATCCAAGGTGAGAAACTCAAATTTAATAAAGCAAAAGATTATTGGATAATTAACGGCTATTCATACATTGAAACTTACAATGTCGAAAGTAAAAATGGTGTAATTCATACAGTTACCAGCTTCATGAAACCTCCAAGTCAACTTAAATAATATGGCCAAAATAAAAAAGAAAAAGACTATTAAAAGACAAAAAGAAAATATACTTTTCTTTTTTATTATGTTGCCTATTCTGGCCTTGACTATATTTACATTGAGTCAATCACAAATACTACGACAGTTTGCTGCAGAGAAAGATGCTCTAGAGGTAAATAGAGTCGTGGCTCAAGGATGTGATATGGCTGGAAATAACCAATGTGTTGGGACAGGACCATGTGTTCCATACGGAGCGGGCCGTGCTGGTTATTGTGCTGGAGGAGCACCCGGACCGGCGGCCCCAGCAAATCCCGTTATTAATCTTGCCCCTGCTGCAAAAGCACCAGTTCCAACAAAAGCTCCTGCCCGAAAAATCACTTCAGGACCAGTTAATATGCCTACACCTACACCGAAATATATTCAAACTCCCCTCACTCGTGAGAACTCCCCCTTTAAGAACGCCTTTAAGGTCAGTTGTGCAAAGGATATAATGCTCGTCATTGGTGGATTTTGTACGCCTACAGGTGTACCGACAGGTGCTCCAACAGCTGCACCTACAGCAGGGATCATGCCACCGAACTACAAATCTCCGACCAGTATTCCAACGACTTTCCCAACGGCAGCAGTAACATCAGCCCAACCAACTCCATAATGGATTGGTCACAACTATGGTGAAGCTCGTTGACTCTCTATTTTTCTTAAGATAAGATAAAGTGATGACAGTAAAGGTAAAAAAGAAACCAGTCTATATAATCGTTATTCTTTTAGCGATACTCATCCCTGCTGCACTTATTTGGATTTACCATAATACCTCAATCATTGAATACGATGGCATTCAAATGCGTCCTTCATCCGATATCGCTGACAACTTAACCTATTCCGAAAAAACCCGTCAATTTAATACACTTATACGACTTGCTGGTTTTGATACGTTCCTTCATCAGAATGGACCATATACAGTATTTGTTCCATCTGATCAGGCTTTTGGAAAGCTTTCTACTGATTTAACAGGAAGACTTCGTGACCCAAACCAAGAGGGTTTATTACGCGAGTTCCTTTTGTTTCATATTGTTAAAGGCGAATATCACTTTTCTGACCTGAAAGAAGGCTTAGAACTTACAACAATACAAGGCGATAAATTAGTCTTTAATAAAACAAATGGCTATTGGAACATCAATGGATATTCGTACTTTGAGACTTATGATATAGACACCAAAAACGGAGTAATCCATATTATGACCAATGCATTAATACCAACATCTATGTTGCAGTAGCTATGGCTAAATTAAGAAAAAAGAATACAAGACAAGTAAAGAATAAAAAAAGAAATTTGCTTTTCTTTTTCGTCATGTTGCCGATTCTGGCATTGACTGTCTTTACGCTCCTCCAGCCACAGCGTATCATGCAATTTGCAGAGGGATTTAATGCTCCCCCGATTTTTGGTTGTCTACATACAGGAGAAGCAGATCCAACACTGTGTGGGACCCGTATGGGACAAGAAGGTGCAAGTTTGATAAAGGTGAATGGACAAAAATTTGTAGGGCAAAATATTTATTATAATGATACCCTCTCAGGATCATTTACCTATAAAAATATTGGAGATTTACCAATTAACATAGCAAATTACGGTATAGCTGCAGGGTCACTTAAAAAGTATTACATCGCAACTTTTGAACCATTGGAAGGAGCTAAGACGCTTAATCCTGGTGATACCCTTACCAGCAAAGAATCATCGTATATGTTCAAATCTGGTGATCCAAGTGAAGGTTGGGTTGTAGGACCGGGCATCACAAATACCGATGGCCAACCTCTCCCTATTACAGAAGCCACAAATGTTCGCGTAAGTTCAGCCTGCACAGCTCTCCGCGTAAAAACTCTTACCGCAAATGACAAAAGCAATATCCAGGCACTTTGTAGTAAAGATCCTAAGAATATTCTTTGTACGAGTCGTCAGTATTGTGAAATATTTAAAGGCGGACAATGTTCTGGTCCAGTTCTTGGTGAAGCACGCGAAAACCAACAATGTGATGAGTATATTGTTTTAGATCAAAAGGAACAAGATATTCTCGAGCAACTCTGTAAAGCATCCCCTGATAGTGATGCTTGTAAAGATTTTTGTAAGCGAGCCATTGGTGCAAAGATCTGTCCGGTAGAAATGTTGTGGTTTGATAAGGATGGCAAACAAGTATTCCCGCAACCGGCTAAATATATGGCAAGTACCAATGAGCCTTCTGTGGCTGGAGCAAAAATTGTTGCCAATGCAATTGGGGCTCAAAATGATGCAGGAGTCAAAGCAGAAGCATGTATCCCAAATGGTCAAAGTGGAGATAATGTGGCTGGATGTTGTAGTGGATATGTAGATCTTTCAGTAAATCCTCCAAGTGGATTGTGTAAAGCACCATCCCCTGCTAAGCCAAAGACAAATCCATTCCCTCCAAAGCCAGCTGCACCAGGTGTTGACCCACGAAGCTCAATAGGATACAAACCATCCTGCCCATCACATCGTGCAAACGAAAGTGGCCAATGCTGTGCAAGTGACTTCCCTCTTATTAATGGATGTTGCCAACCAGGATGTTTTGTCTATCATTCAGCTCCTGCGACAAGAGATAATGCACAGTATCGAAATAAATTCGGAGTTCCATGTGCAAAAGATACTGTAGAAAAATTTGGTTACTGCCAACCAAGCCAGGTTCCTGCGGGCAAAAAACCTCTTCCAGGAGAGTCAGAGATTCCTCGAGATACCAATAAGATTTATCCGCCAAACTATAAAGCACCAGCAGATAGACAAACTAATCCAAATGACTGTACTCCAGCTGAAATTTCAGCAGGCGTTTGCAAAGGAAATAATCCAGCCCCTGCGGATCCAGCACCAGTAAATCCTGCACCTGCAGATCCTGAGCCAGCATGTAGTATTGGAGATTTGAATAAAAAGAGCGACTTTGATTGTTTGGCCAAACAAAAAGGTTATAAAAATACCTACGGTGCATGTATGGAACCAGTCGTTATAGAGAGTCAAGCATGTTATAACTTCTGTCGAAATGGCAGAAGTGGCGATTTATTCAACCAATGTGTTCGAGATAAAGGCTGCCAAACTACCTACGATGAAAAAGAGATGGCTTGTCGATAATTTTTCCCTTAGAATTACGGTATAAACTTCAGTATTGACAACCTTGTTACAGATTGTTACAGTATATATAGATAGAGACTAAATTGATGTTAATCAATATAGTCATACTGCATCTATGACCAACCAGAAACTCACTATTGAATCATTACCTGATTTACTCACTGTCCGTGAAGTTGCTGAAGTATTACGAGTATCTCCATTGACTATCAAACGCTGGGGTAAAAGAGGTAAACTCCCTGCAATCCGCATCAATTCACGTGGTGATCGTCGATACAAGAAAGAAGCCGTTCTTTGGCTCCTCGGAATTCAGGCAAAGACTGAATAACCTACCTAACGTAACTTAAAATCCTATTTGTGTACCACTTCAGTCTTGTAAATAATTACTTCACCAAAGTTATTCGCATTACATAAATTTGAAGGTTCCTTCGTACAATTAGATTGCGTATATGCACCAGCCTTAAAATATGCATTTGCATAATTATTTGCCATCGTATAAGTAGGAGTTGTACTGCCATTGTAATAAATATTTGTTTTGCCACCTGTAACCTCAAACTTAACTGTAAATCGCTTACCCAAAGTATAATTTGTATCAAGTGTCGGGCCAGCAGTTCCCCCAATATCGATAAACAACTTTGGCATTTCCAAACGAATAACAATGACATCATTCTCACCATCATGTATTTGCCCCGCGACTACATGTTTCTTTGTTACAGGAACCGCTGTGATTGCCTCATCGAGAAGCATTGTATGCGTTCCTGAAGAAGTAGACCAACTCGCTTGAGCTGTACCGTTACTGGTCATCTCACGGAGTTCAGAACGAGGATAATCAGAACCACTTGTCGTTACCCCATTAACAGGAGCACGAAATCGAACACCTCCATTTGACGTTACAAAATATGGATCATTTTTATATGTAGCAAGTGCGGGCTGTTTGATCTCCGTCGGACTTTCTGCTTGACCTGACGGAAGCTGAAGTTTCCAATTAGTCAAATTTAGTATTTGAGCAGGGAGAGAAGCATTACTTCCAGATGGATTTGGAGTTGGAGACTTTGTCGTTGTAGGATTAACTGTTGGAGCAGATGTAATAGTGCTGGTAGGATTTGCTTCACCACTTCTATTACCTATCTCCCGAATGAATAAATTGTAATCTAACTGATTTACATTTCCATCATCAGTTAAATCCGCCAGAGAGCTTTGGGCAGTTGTACAAGCCTTTGCTGGAGTTAAATCTGCATAACAGTTCATCAGCATATTAAAATCCTGAATATTGATCATATTGTCGATGAGGATATCTCCAGCTATTAAACGAACTGGAGCAATTGTGTTGGACTTACCTGACGTAATGTTCTGAATACCAGCAGCAGTCTTTTGTAAATACTTATCACTGCGTATTGCTACATTGTACGAACCTGATGCAAGTGATCCTAAATCTACCGTGGCTTTATAATTACCATCTGTTGCAGAGTACGTCGCTGTAACTCGGCTGCTTGAAACTAAAACATTCTGAGCATTAAATACTCCAATTGATACATCTTTTTGCTGACTCTTGGGAGAAGTATTCCCACCACTATTTGCATTGGCACTATCTCCTCCTTTGCCTATCCCATGAAGAAAAACAGTAACAGACAATTGTGTATTTGCTGCATAAGTTTTGGGGATTATAGAAGCAAAAACAATAGAAAACACTATAAATGAAATCAAAAATAAAAAGCGGTGTGAATTTACCATTAACCTAATCGTAATGAAGCGATGGTGCGGAGTCAATAATTAAGCACTATCAGGAGGAGGCACCATCATTTCAAGACTATCTTGCCATGAAGGAAGATGCATAACGCCAACAGCTGCAGCGATAACGACAGCAAGTATTAATACCCATCCAATGAGAGAAACTATCCATATCCATTTTAACGAAACCACCGAACTTGCAGGAGATATTGCTTTGAGATCTCTGTAAAGAAGATATACATAAACTTGAGAAAACCATCCAGCTAGTACTGAAAAAATGAATGAAAGTAAGGAGAAGATATCAGCTTCTTCAGAGAGATCATCAAAGATATATGAGATAAAGAACACAGTTATTTGTAAAGCAAGTAAACGAAGAATTACTTCCCGGAAGTGAGACTTTACAAGTGCATAACTTCGCTTAAGTGCACTCCTCCCCCTTTTGCCTTCAAGAATAACAACATATGCGACAAAACTAAACAATAAACCAAAAAGTATTCCAGGCAAAACAAATACAATCCAACCGCCAGTTACAAGAAATCCGACGAGTAAACTTACAATAAAAAATGGTAATAAGAAAGGCACACTCTTATCAAAAAGTGACTTAAGATCAAGCTTCTTTTCACTATCAAGGATGAAAATACTTGCAATTGGCATCAGCAAAAAGAATATATATGAAACGACTAATGCAGCTAGCCCATAAAGAATAAATACAATTCCTGAAATAATCTGTACTGGCGATGGTGATCTAAAAATATCTGTTGATCCGGTGAAAATAAGCGGTAGTCCCAATAATACTCCAGCAATTCCCAAACCTATCAGCAAAAGAATTCCTACTCCAAGTATTTTTAAATACGATGTAAAACTTGCCTTAAAAAGCGTCCAAGTATTTTGTAAATGTTCCTTGAAAGGTGTCAGTGTTTTCTGACTTTTTGAAACCGTGACGACTGTTTCTGTTTGAACGGGCTTTGAACTTTTTCTTGTGGTAGTTCGAGAATTAGATTTTGTTGTTCTTTTAGTAGTTTTTACAGTACTTGTTTTAGAGGCAGAAGCTGTGGTTTTTCTTTTGGTTGGTTTAGCGGACTTTTTTGTCTCAGTCATACGATGAGTTTAATGCAGTTCCGTGCCTGTGTCAATGAGGAAACTATTATTGTTCTGTATTTAATTGTGGAGGAAGAATTCTATATTCAGGTTTTCGAAGTTCCTGAAGTTTTTGCATTAAGTAATTAAATTTAACTGCATCAGTCTTTGCGAGCTCTTCTAAATCCTTCTCTTTATAATCCTTCATATCAAGTCCAACTTCTGTAAATGCTTTATCTGCATGGTTCAGCCAGTCAGGCGTTTGCAACCGCTTCATTACATTATGCATAATCTTTGGATGCTTCACCAAAGCTACATAACCAAGCCAGTATTTCACATATTCTGGTTCTTGAATTCCCTTTCTCCATCGTTTTTCTTGGCTTACTATCTCAACATCTTCAACAAATTTATCAGCTTCTTGGATATATGTTTTTGTTTCTTGTGTACTAATCTCAGAATCAATCGACATCGATTTTAGCATCTTTTGAGCACAGAGCTTATCACCTTGAATAGAGAATAATTTTCCAAACATCGCGACACGATCTAAGTGATGCTCCACAGCTAGAAATCCAACTTTGCGTTCTACATTGAGCAGTTCAGGATACTTATTTACTGTACATGCAAAATTCTCAAGCGTATTTGTTGAAGCATCTTCGATGAGAATTTTCTCGTCAATACTTTGCCCATACTTCTTTAGATATAAATCCCCATATGTAGATCGGATAACCTCTGCCATTAATTGAGCTTCAGAAGGCCAATGTACGATTCGTTCAGGAGGCAATTTTGCTTTGAAATCCTTTCTTATTGTTTTTCCACCAGAGAGAATTATGCGTCTTGCCATACCTTTATAAAGAGCTAAACCTGCTGCGAGAGCATTTTGTCGACACCAATGCTTCATTGCAAACCAACCGGTACGCTGCCATCGTTGACGGATAAGTTCGACTTGTTGGGATTTTTGATCGGTGGTTAGGTATTTGTCAGCATAAATTTTCTCAATTTCTGCAAGACTTCTTGGTTGCTGCATAAGCCAGAATTCAGGTTCGGGAGCATGGGTAGGATCATTTTTATATGCCTGCCATTTTTGAAGTTGTTTTGGAGTTAACTCATTTTCGAGCAGGACCGGCTTTACTGGTCCTTGGCCAAAAACGATGACTGTATCAAAAGAAAATGATTGCTTACTAGTTGTTATTTGAGCGGATTCCTCTTCAGAATCAGCTTCTTGGACAGACTGCATAAATGCTGATAAAACCTCCTTTAACGAAAATAACTTCGTTGTAGCCTCAAAAAAAACTACTACACTATCTTTTATATACCTTATAAAGTATATGTCAAGCTGAGCCATTGATTCTAAGATGAGATTATTTCTTGGATTAGACTGTTTTAACAGTCATTTTACCTTCATATGTAAAGTCCATCCTGCTTATTTTTTGGAAATCTAATCCCAGCGAGACAAGAACTCCAGCATGAAGAACAAGAAGAATTGTCTTTCCTCGATACTTTTTCAATGCTCTCAGTAATGCGGGCTTTACTCTTTGGGCGACTTCATTCATCGATTCACCATTTGCAACTTTAAATGTCCCATCATCCCAATCTTTTGCATTTGGAAAATCCTTTTTGATTGCAGGATCACTGAAAAATCTATCCTGTGCAGCTTCTATTGATAATCCTTCAAAGATTCCCCATTTTCTTTCATTAAAATCCTTATCAATGAAGATTGCTATATCAGTCCAATTATTATATTTGATAAGCTCCTTTGCAGTTTGGGTCGTTCTTTTTAGACCTGAAACGATAATGACATCAGGCTGAGAGATTTTTGCAGCTTTGATTCGTTGAAAGTAGGGCTTTATGGCATCCTTGACGATATCAGTTTCAACATTCCCTTGAATGCGTTTCTCAAGATTCCACGTAGTTGGTCCATGTCGCATAGCAAACAAAATGGTAGATGGTTTATTTTTAATAGAATTTTTCATAGTTAGTAAAAAAGTATACCTCAGTTTTTAAAAATACTTGTAAGATTATCGCATTATGGAGGGTTAGCCTCAAATTTTTTCAATATTTAGCCTTAATTGTCATAGAATCGCCTAGAAGGCCTTTGAATAAAAAAAACTAAGTAAACAGTTTACTGCTTGAATGTTTTTCTCATTTTTCACTTTGTGGCTAGAGGTATTTTTAAGCCGCAAAGACCTAGCCGGGCAGAAAAAATCCGGAAAAAATAATATGTAAAAAAATCATAATCAATCTCAACCATAATTTCAAGTTTTTTTTGATAGCTTAAGCCGCAGCTCGAAAACCATCGATACTTGAGAAATTGTCATGTAAGCCTTGTGCAACTTTTCAGTTTTTTGCAACTCCTTATAGATATGACTTATGTATACATAATATGATATTTGCTTTGATATAATTGACTAAATTACTGGCTATAAAATACCATTTTGAACATCTACACGCCGTAATCTATCGTAAATTTTCGCCGAACATGAATGATGATTTTGAAGCATTATGAAATCAAATAATTAAGCAATAATTATTGCTATAATCCATGGAAAAATATTTTAGAAAATATTAAAAATCCTAAACTAAAATTTATTTTTTGATAACAATGATTAATTTATCCAAGTAGATTTTTGAGAGAAATAAAATTTAAAAACATGCGATTTCAGAAAAATTACTGTCAAATTTGGAGACTTTTGTAGGCATTTTCATAATTATCAATCATTTTTTGAATACTAAAATTTTCTTCAACATGGCGACGACAATCAATCGGATTAATAGAATCAATTTTTGATAAAGCTTCTTTTAAACCATCAATTCCAGCCTCAGGATCGACTGTAAAACCGGTTTTTCCATCTGCTATAAGCTCAGGAATTGCACCTCTTTTGAATCCAATCACTGGAGTTCCACAACTCATCGCTTCCGCAACTACAAGCCCAAAAGGTTCATTCCAGTTAATTGTCATCAGAAAAACCTTTGCTGATTGCATAAGTTGCACGACTTCATCTTTAGATAATGGTTGTTCAGATGATTTTTTACCAATCCACTGAATTTTGTCATTTAAAAACGGCTCAACATCTTTTTTGAAAAAATTTATATCTTCAATATTTCCTGAAAGCTTTAAATTTTGATTGGTTTCGCGGGCCAATTGAATTGCGTGACGAATACCTTTAGGATCTATATATGATCCATCTGAATTCTGCGACTTACTTAATCTGCCTATCCATAGCATATAATCTTCTTTTTGTTGTGAAAATTTATACAGGGATGTGTCAATGCCATTATAAATAACTTGTGATGGTTTGGATTTTACAAATCCTTTTTGATGAGCTTTAGAAATTGAAACCAAATTTGCTTTCGGAAAAAGACTTAATGCGTCATCAAACTCTGGAGTTGCTTGAGCATGAACCGTGGTAAGCATCGGAGTTTTTATAGAATCCGTGGCCATAAGGTTGAGAAACTCTGGATATGTATGATTATGGATCATATCAAACTCAGGTGCGATTTCTTCAAGCTTTTTTTCAAGCTGTAGTAAGTAACTTGTCTCTGCATAAAAGGGATTTTCGAAGCTAGGAAGTTCATTAAACGCTTTTGGAATAACGCCTATAATTTTTGCTCCAGGCAAAACACTATCTTCGGTACCAAGAACTGTCACTTCATGACCACGATTAAGTAAGCCTTTCCCAAGTTCATAGATCATTCTTGGCCTTGAAGCAGTTTGGTCAGGAGATATATTTCGTTTTAATAAAGAGACTAGTAATATTTTCATAGCTCATCAATTCTAAAGCTCAGCAATAAGAAGTATATAGAAATAAGGTAAGAATTATATAAGAAGAGCACTCAATTGAGGCTATCGCTTGATGTATATCTGCTGCTAATTACGCTGCTTGAGGATATAAAGTCTGTTGGAATTTCACTTCTACTTCTTCTGGCCACCCTATTCCCTGTTCCCATCGGTTCATTCTGCCATCGAACGGAGTTAAGTCGGTCTGAGGCCGATCAGTTCGAGTTAAATAGGATGGGCTATCAGTCATTTTTACAATTTAGCGGGGCTGTTCGCTCAATACAGGGCCTTGGCCATAAACTAGTAGTGGAAGTCTTTCTTTCACTATCTTAGTATATCAAACTATAAAGTATGGGGTACATATAGGTCAATATCAATTCCTTGCAAAGACCCAGTTGAAGAATTTTTCGATTGGCAGTACTTCCCTCTTCCAATTCTTCCCCACTAGCTCTTCATACTGTCTTTCAAACTTCTTAGCAATCTTTTTCCAACTAAATTTCTCCTCCACAGTTGCATATGCTCGTGCACCTATTTCAGCTCGTAAATTATCATTTTCTAAAAGCATATTGACGTTCTCGGCAATCGCACTCGCGTTTCTTGAAGGAATAAGATAGCCATTTACTTTGTCATTAATGATTGACAAAATTCCACCTTTTTTGGTCGCAACAACTGGAGTATGAGCTGCCATAGCCTCAATAATGGTCAAGCCCAAAGGCTCATCCCATGTACTTGGAGCAACATACACATCTGCTCTTTCATAAAAAGCATGATAATATGGTTCTTTATTAGCCACATATCCCGCCATAATCACGTTGGTAAGCTTATGCTTTTTGATTTCTGCCTCAAGGTTAGGTCGTTCAGGACCATCTCCTACCACCAAAACTGTCCCATTAATACTCTTTGCAGCTCGTATAAGATAAGCTACTCCTTTATGCTTTGTTAAGCGACCGGTGAATAAGACAACTTTTTTACCGTGAAGACCAAACATGTCATTAATCTTTGCAATCTGCTCAGGATCTTTTTTGTAATGATCAAGATTTACTCCTCCAACTATTGTTGAGGTTTTTCTCTTTAATGCTTCGCCGAACATTCTTGTATACCATTTCTTCGTAAAATCACTGCAGGCAGTAATAAATCGTGCTTCACGATTGGCATCTCGCATGAGTCCTGCAAACCGTTTATCTTGCTCAAAGTAACTTAAATCACTTCCGTGAGTTGTGATAATGTACTTAGTTCCATAGAAAGATTTAATCAGACGAGCGATACTTGGGAGATATGCTGTGTGGAACACGTGAATAACGTCAGGTTTGAATTCATTGACTGCTTGGATCGTTGACCACAAATATGTGGTATAGATCTCGCCAATTTCGCGACCATCCATATCTTGGAATTTTTTAGCACCTGGCAACTCAGGATGTCCGACAAACACGCCATCTTGTGGTGCTCTGACCACGAAATGTTTGACGCCATCGAGCTTTCTTTTATCGGGAGAAAGTATTGCAATTTCATGCTTATCTTTCAATTGAGCACTAAGTTCTCGAAGAAAACTTGCACTGCCGTTCCCGTAAAGTGGAAAATTAAATAGGTAAAGAATTTTCATACGATTATTGTTGAGACAACATGATTCATTATCGTGTTGTTGTGTAAACTTTTTCCGTGGTTTTGCGTAAGGATAAGGTAAGAGCATAGAAGAGCTTCTAGCCATGATCTCAAGGCTATGTGGTTGAGCAAAAGGATATCGACCAAACTGCTCCTAAAGTATGTATAATAAACTATATAAAATAAAGTTCAGCTTCCTCTTAATACCATGAAAATAAAACAAATACATCCCAAAAAATTATTTTATATAAGTAGTACTCTGACAGTCGCATTTCTTATTTTTACCTCGTTCACATATTTTAAGCATGCAACAACATTCCATTTTGTCGACGAGTATACCAATATGGTAGCAGCTTATTTTATGGACCATGGGAGAAGACTTTACACTGATATCTTCTTCCATCATCAAATGCTTATGCCATACATCAGTTATGTGTATCAACTTTTCGTCCATCCTAATTCTTTATACGAATTGATTGTTCATCATAGACTTATTGTTATTGCCTTTGCTTTCATTGCGAATCTTCTGCTGATTTATCGTTTTCGGTACGTAGGGATTGGTTTTGCTTTGTTTTTTGAACCATTAAAGTATTACCTTTTCGGAAATCTCTTTCTCGCAGAATCATTTATCATCTATCCAATTATTTACTTATTGGGTCTGGTCTGGGAAAGTTTTTCAAAAAAGAAGATTCACATGTTTGAGCTTATCCTTGCCTCAATTTGCACATGGTTTGTGGTTTTTATGCGTGAGCCTTTTATTCCACTCGTCGCAATTATGTACGCCATTCTCCTCTGGCGGAACAGACCTCTTATAAAGAACGTAGCTCCAATCAGCACCTTTCTCCTTTTGACTTTTCTCATCCTTTGTACTGTTTCACTGAAAGATTTTATTTACCAAGTAATTACGGTTAACGCAACATACGTTGTACCAGTAGAAGTTACTAGCAATGGCAAAATTGATTCTGGATTGATTTCTTTTTTCTATCCGATATATATCCTTTTTGAATCAGGCTGGAATTTCTACAGAACTATACTGATCGGACTCGATATAACATTTCTTTTGGCTATTGGATATCTGATCTACAAAAAATATACTCCTTGGAAAATAGTCCTATTTCTGGTCTTGCTTGGATTGGGAAATATTCGATGGGTTGGTTCCACTGTCAATTTTTATGTAGCCTATCATGCAATTGTTTGGTTTGGAATGTTTTGTTTTACTTTATTTATTTTTGTAAAGGAAATCTACCAAATAAATAAAAAGGCTGCGAAGCTACTCCTTATCCCTATCGCACTTTTATTTCTTTCTCTTTTGGTCTATCCCAAAACATATCTTTGGGAAAATGTAAATCGCGAGGAAGCATTTACCATTAACTACAGTAAGTACTACACAAACGGCATTATCATGAACATCTTATCTGAAGCAGACGATACAGTTTTTATTGACTACTGGGATAGTTTAATCTATTGGCAAACAAAAAGGGATTCTTCCTATAAATACGCTTTTTATTATCCTGTCACAAGTAGTGTTCCTGAATATGCTCAGGAAAGGACAACTATGTTTGCACAACATCCACCAGATTTTTACTACATTGATTGTGGTAAACAAACATCAACCAAATTAATCCCTCCTACTGCCAAGGATACGTACATCCAGTTAATAAACGGTACCCAAAAGACTTGTTTATACATGAAGAAATCAAAAGTTTCTGAGCTTACGGAGCAACAAATAAACGATATCAAAACTCTTAATTATTCACTTCCTAAAGCAGCTAATCTTGACTGATTTTTAGAGTTACTGCTGTTTATAATCTTGTAAAGAACAGCCCCTCCTTTTTAATTAGACGTCAGGATTACTTCTGCATTTCTAGATTATTGCACCTGAATGGCGGAAATTATAGAATAAACTAAACTGATAATATATGGAAAAAGATAAAAATGTTAAAAGATTACAAGTGCTAGATGGAATCCGCGGAATTGCTATTATTTTGGTATTTCTTAATCATGTAGAACTCACCTCGCTTACACAAAATTGGTCTCCCCTTTTTACCCAGATATTATTTTCAAATGGTGTAACAGGTGTAACGCTTCTGTTTATTCTTTCCGGTTTCTTAATGGCATATATTTATCCAAATCCTCCAAGTTATACACAATTCCTTCAAAAGAGATATACCAGAATTTTTCCTCTTTTCCTTACTATGTGTACTGTTATGGTGTTATACCGCATCGCTCCAGATATGGCTTGGTATTTGAAAACAAGTCTTATATTTGGATTAGCACTTATTTCCCATATTATTTGGGTTTACGGCATTAAGAAAATTTCTTCAATTGTACTTAACAAAACACTTCTATTTTCATTTCTAGCGTTCCAAATCTTTTCTGCATTATTCTATATGTTCTGGATTATGAGGCAACCTCCAATCGTTTTGAATCAACAATTGCCCGAATACGTTCGCAATGCAATTCTTTGGATGGTAAATGCAACACTTACATTACCATTTGGAAACTATATCCCACAGATTGATGGAGTCTACTGGAGTCTTACTTCAGAAGTTCTTTTTTATATTGTTTACCCGGTGATTTGCGTACCTTTAATTGGATTTATGATACAAAGAAAGCGTTTTATGAAAGTCATTACCCTCCTTGCTCTTATACCATTTTTCGTAGGACTCCAAATACTGTCTCAAAAAGTTTATGGGTTAGGTATTTTGCAGTTTCAACTTTTCTACTACTTTATATGCGGTATGGTTTTGGCACATCTTTATCGGAATAACATATATATCTTTAAATCTTTGGGCAAATTTTTCTCGGGCAAACTTCAATTTATTGCAGTGCTCTTGTTCTTCATAGCTATCTTTAGCAAAACACTTTTTTTCAATTCCGATAATGTCAACCTAGATCCATGGATTCATGTCCTCTGGACGATACCTTTTGGATTTGTCATAGCTTTGGCGCTATCAAATATATCGATGCTGTCAAAGCTTTTATCATCAAAGATTTTGGTCTTTCTCGGAACAATTAGCTTTTCTATATATCTTAGCCACATTCCTGTAGGACTCATCGCGAAAGAGCTGTATAAGCCAACCGATCCATTGAGTAATTTTCTTTCTATCCTACTCCATTTTGGTTTGACTATCGTTACTTCGATGATATTGTACTATTTACTTGAAAAGCCATATTTTAACCGTAGCACTAGTACGAATAATGTCTCTTTAAAGAAAGTGCCACAGAAACTCTCTACGAGGAGCGTTTCTATACCATTGATTGCAACATGTGTGATACTTGTGGTAGCAATATTAAGCTCCTATCAATCAAATTTCAACTTCTTTTCCAAAGAATACCCTATCGCAAAATCAACCATATATTCACCGGTAGAATTGAGAAATAGCACAAAGATTTCTATGAAGCAGTCTGAAAAAGTGACGATCTACTTCACATCTCAAGATGCCAATCTGCAAATTCTGACAGTTAATATGCATGAGCAAATGACTACTGGAAAACCTACAAAACAAACTTTCATTTTCAAGATTAAAGAACAAGGAGCAAAAGATTGGTATGCAGTAAATACATACGATTTAGATGGACGCTTAAAAAATAATAAATATCCATTGGGATTTCCACCGATACCAGATGCGAAAGATAAGAACTACACTGTTGAATTAAGTATTACTGACCCTCGTGCAAATAAGGATGTTATTATTAATTCTTCAGATACAATTTTGACAAATGTGGTAAAAGTAGATAAAAAAGCCCTCCTCTCAAATCCAGGTCAATTTGGAGAGTTTATTGCAAATAAAATACAAAATATTTTTGATAATAAAGAAGCAAGATATGTTACGCTATTGCTCTCTCCGTTCTTCTTACTATGCCTTTATTTGCTGACGTTAAAGCGATCTAAATAATAATGATGCATTTGCACACAAACCTCTTTACGGCTGTTTTACAATCTTGTAAAGTACGGCGTCTCCTTTTTCGTGAGCCTTTTGAATTACCTTGGCTTTCTCTAAATTCTCCAGACCATCTACAAAGCTTTCTCGGTCACTTAATAAGCCTCTAGCATCCCAGTCCCCTGATGTATCCACTATCAAAAATTGCGGATTGCCAGACCAACGGAACCAATTACAACTCTTCTGTCCGCATGGAGAATTCTTTACAAAATCCTTCTTTTCAGGAAAGAGGGTAAATACCTCATTTCGCTGACTTATATGCGGCGTAATGTTATTCTGTGACACGACAGAGGCATCTTTGGGGAGATTCGTAACCACTGCATTGCAACAATACCATATGGAAGCAGAGCAAGAATCTTCTTCTTAAACATTATAAATATTATACATGAGGAATGGAAAGATACTACATCGGAAAGTTTACGAAGTTATAACTAATTACCAAACTTTACGCTATTAACAACTGAATCAAACTCTTTTATATATGTTTCATATTCAACTTTTGTAGTTTCTCTTCCAACTTGTAATGACAACTCTAAAACATCATTATTATTTTTTAAATAGACTTTTTTTATGCCCGCAATCTTTAAAGGGTGGCTATAGGTATTATGATAATTAACTTCTAAAGCTTCTATTCCGTTAATATTTCTTTCTTCAATTCCTGCTTCATTTTTTTCTACTACTCTTTTATTTTCTTCCTGAACATACTGAATAAATGACTTTAAGTCTTTCTTAAAAGTAATCCTGATCCAAGATCCCTTTACCAAATAATAGCCATCTTGATCTAATTTACTATCTTTTTCAAGATCAAGTAACGTATTACCCTCCTGCTTTTTTTCGTCTAAATTATAGCTCGCTGGATATTCAAAGTTAAAGCCGTCGGAAGTATTCTGATATGATTTTGAGTTATTACTAGGATTATCTTTAACAATAGATGAAGAGTTATGAGATTGGGACAAAACTGAATTTAAATCTATATATAAGTACACTCCAAATACAATGATTAATGCTAAAAGCAATCCTTTTAAAGCTAGATCATTAACCAAATTACTTCCTTTTTTATTTTTCATAAATATTCCACGTATATTCTATCATTTCTTGTAGTAATATAGCATATTTTTTTCGACCAACTGATTTGGTGTTAAGCCATTACTTACTCCATAAACAGACACAACATTGTTATGCATATCCATAAAGCTATCCTGTGCGGTCCAATTCTTGCTAGTTAATCCTTGGACTTCATGTGCTACACCTATCATTAATGCATTCTCAGGTCCAGTATCTTTAACCAAGATTTCCATAATACGCGCATGTCGCCAAGCATCTCCCTCTGTGCCATCGTCTGCTCCACCAGGTCTATTTTGAGCCTCCTTTCGCACATCGTTACGAATGCTATAAGCATAGTATGCGGAAACTGCTAAGTTCAAAGGAAAAGAAGTTTTATCTACTATTTTCTTAACCACTGGAGAAGAGCCATTATAATTGCTCCCTTGCCCTGAATTGCCACCTGAGCCTCCTCCTAAATTACCATTTCCGCCACTTCCGCCACCATTACTACTACTTGAGCTACTACTTCCACTTGACCTTCCGGCTGAAGGAGTATTAATTGGTCCTCGATAAGGAATTGACGATGCTGGCAAAGATGAATAAACAGGAGGAGCCTTTGGTGGTGAGAAGAACGATTGAACAGCACTTACTGCTTGCTTAACAGAATTTACAATTGTATCCCAGATTGCATGACCTGTCGGATCAGTATATCTTAGTGGATTATTTCTGGCATAAGAATATCTATTAAGCGATTGTGGATCATAGACATCTTGAACAATAGGATCTGGCTGGGTAAACCTTCTAATGTCTGCATTGTAGTATCGAGCATCGTAATAATTGAGTCCTGTCTCTCCGTCGTATTCTTGTCCTGTGTACAGATACTTACTCTGTGTCGCAGCTCCCAGGACCTTACCCCATGGGTCATATGTCACATTTTCTACCTGTGATCCAGCTTGATTGGTCGTTATGGAATTCGATCCCAGATGATCATTGTGGAAGTAGACTTTATTGCCACTGTTATCTTTCTTCGCTACCAACTCATTATTTGCAAAATAGTAGTTTGTCGTTTCAGTTCCCCCACCTACAATCGCTTTTGTTTCAAAACTATCACTCCATGAGATGACTGTATTTGCAAGCGTGCCATTGTTGTAATTTTTCTTAACCATTCTTTGACCTTTGTAATCATAGACATATTCTGCAATAGTCGCACTGTTACTTGCGAGCTTCACTGTCTTTAGCTGATTTGCTTCGTTATACTGATACAACTTCGCACCATCACTCGCCATATTTCCATTTAAATCATAAGTAAATGTTGCAGATCCTGAAGCTGTTCCTGAACCACTTGCTATCACTGCTGGCTTGAATGATGCTCCGATCACAGCCCACTTAGAAGCAGACCCTATGGTGAAATTGGTTGCGTGTGTTCCTGAATTTGCGACTTTTGCTTCTGTATAGAATCGTTCATGTGTATCAACATCTGCTTGCTGATCTTGAATCATATAACCACTCCCTGCTGTTGCATTTGCATCATTGCCCCAATCATCTACTCCCACCACAAAGTACAACTCGCCATTTTGACTTGTTACCAAATTGCCTCTATTTAGTATGATGCATTAAAATTTCTCTATAATCCTGTAGATCTACTTTCATAGATCAGCAAGAATTATTGTTCAGTCTATAGTAGATTAACGGCTAGAGAATTTTTCTTTTAGAGTAAGTTGTAAAAATGTCACTAGTGCTAATTGACGTCGGAGTCGCCAAGGTTGGACGATAAGACGAAAAAACCATTCAAGTCCAACCACTCTCATGATCTTAGGTGCACGTGGGACAGAACCACTTATATAATCGAATGCTCCTCCCACTCCCATAGCTGCTGTCACAGGAAGTCTATCTAAATTTTCAACAATCCAGTTTTCTTGCTTAGGAAAACCATAAGCAACAAAAAGCATATCCATCTTCTTTTTACTTTTCACGCCTTGATCTAGCCATGTCTCTCCTGTGAAAACTACATTAATCCAGGGGTACTTCTGCTTCAAGCACTCAGCAGTCTTCTCTGCTACGCCACCTCTACCACCCAGAAATCCTATGGATAAAGGCTTTTCACGAGACGCTTTACACAGCTCTTCAATGAAATCCACGCCTGTAGTCCTTTCTGTTATCCCTAACCCCAGAATCTTACTTGCGATAAGCACACCCACTCCATCAGCCAAAGACACCTCAGCACTGTTTAGCCTATCTTTGTAGTCTAAATGTGATTGTGCATAAACAAGGATTTCAGGGTTTGGAGTAACAATAAAAAACTTTTTTTGCCCTTCAGACAAAAGCATGAGAATATTCTCTAGGATAGCGGCAGTCGGAGCGACAGTGATACCTACTCCTAATATTAATTGTTTTTTAAGCATTTTCACAGACGACTATAGATCTAAAAAATATAATACAAAATGTTCTTCATACATCATGTTGTACAAGAATACTACTCTATATTTAAGTATGGATAAATTTTTATTTAAACCTGAAATAGATATTTCTATGTCAGTAATTCAATTAAATTATTATACTACTCTTTTAAGTGTGAAAATATTTTCTTTTAAAGTTTCCATAGAGTCTTTTTTTTATAAATAACTGATACTTACAGGATATTATCTTCTATTAATTGAACGCTTATACAGTTCGATATTCTCCATTGCTACGCCGGTTCCCCTTGCAACACATAGCAACGCATCCTCGGCAATATGACAAGGAACACCTGTCATCTGCGTCATAAGCTTATCGAAGTTGGTAAGAAGCGACGTTCCCCCTGACATGACAATCCCTTTATCGATAATATCTGAAGCAAGCTCTGGAGGACACTGCTCAAGAACTTCTTTAACACCTTTCACAATTTCAAGCAATGCAGGCTTGATCGCCTCATTTATCTGCACTTCATCAAGAATAACTGTTCGAGGCAATCCAGTAATTGTATCGCGGCCACGAACTTCCATCGTTTTACTATCCTTTTTGCCTTCAGTTTCAGGAACAGCATTACCTATCTGAATCTTAATCGTCTCCGCCGTCGTTTCTCCTACAAGTAAGTTAAACTTCTTTTTGATATACGAACCAATTGCCTCATCAATCTTATTACCTGCAACCCTAACAGAACTATGGACAACAACACCACCCAAAGAAATAACAGCAGATTCAGTGGAACCTCCCCCAATGTTAACAATCATATGTCCCGCAGCTTGAGCAATTGGAATCTTTGCACCAATAGCAGCAGCTAAAGGTTCATCAATCAGATATGCAACCTTCGCACCAGCTGACATGGTGGCATCAAGAACAGCACGCCGCTCAACCTGTGTAACACCGGAGGGGATACAAACCATAACTTCAGGTTTAATAAAGCGAGTTTTGCCACAAACCTTGTCAATAAAGTATGAAAGCATGGCTTCTGTAATAGTGTAATCAGCTACAACTCCATCTCGAAGCGGCCGTAAAGCAGTTACGTTTCCTGGAGTTCGGCCAAGCATTTCCTTGGCTTCTTTTCCAACCGCAACAACACGATTCTCTTCTGCAGTGACTGCGACTACGGTAGGTTCATTGAGGACAATTCCTTCTCCAACAACATAAACGAGTGTATTGGCTGTACCTAAATCGATACCGATTCTCTTACTTGAAGGAAATGAAAGTGAAAACATAAGACTCTAGTGATAATAAAAGTTATAGACAAAAAATGCAAATTCTTAATATATCAAAATATACATCATCCATATCATTTGTGCGATATGCAACAATAAATCGATTATAACAACGTGTTTTTTAGTTGCAAGGACTAGTTTATGGGATTATAATCTGATTTAATAGACGTATGAAGAAATCGCTTCTCAAAATCAAGAAGCCATCCGTTCCGGATGACCACCCACAGCACTCAGCAAAAAGACAATTTCTCGTTTCGTTATTGGTTTTTCTTTTTCTTCTTACTGCAACTGCTGGAGTAATTTTATACGGCAAAGGCTATCGACTTTTTGTTCAAGAAGGAAATCCTCAGCTGTCTAAAACCGGTATTTTGAATCTCAATAGTAACCCCACTGGTGCACAAGTCTTCGTCAATGATCGTCCAAACCCCACAACTTCAACTAACGATAAATTAAACTTAACTCCTGGAAAATACAAAATCAAAATTGCTAAAGAAGGCTACCATGACTGGCAAAAAGATTTTGAGATCCAGAAAGAAGTTGTAGATAGTGCAGATGCGACACTCTTTCCAAAGGCTCCAACTTTGCAAAGCATTTCTACATTTGGTATCCAATCGACATTTATCGATCCTACAGGAACCAAACTCGCATTCAATATAGCTTCCAATTCTGCACGAAGAAATGGTGTCTATGTCTTTGATATGACTGCACGGAACTTCCCTGTCTTAGCAGGACAAAGTTCTGCAACACAGATTGCCGACGATACTGTAGATGTCTTTTCTCAGGCTCAACTTGCATGGTCTCCTGATGGCAAACAAATCATGGCAAGTATTTCAGCAACACCAGATGGTTTAACTTCATATTATCTTCTTGCTGCAGATCGCATGAATGAAGCACCACAAGACATAACAGCAACATATACTTCAACTCTTGAACTTTGGGAACAGCAACGATCGGACAAAGAACTTGCTCAGCTAAAATCACTCAAATCAGACATACAAAAGTTCTCCCAGAAAAACATGAGAATCCTTTCATGGTCACCAGATGATAATAAATTCCTCTATCAAGCATCAGCCTCAGCTGAGATGCCTATATTCAAGAGACCAAGGCTAATTGGAAATAACTTACTGTACGAGCGACGTGACATTGAAGAAGGTGCAATTTATGTCTACAACATCAAAGAAGATGTGAATACAAGAGTGCTTGAAAAGACAGATAAACTGTGTACGCTGACATCTGAAGATTGTACGTGCGAAGTCTTCGGAAAATGTCCATCACCACTCACATGGTTCCCAGATTCTCTGCATTTGCTCTATGTAAATAACAAACAGATCCAAGTAATTGAGCATGACGGATCCAATCTAACTACTCTGTATGCAGGACCATTTGTTGAAGATTATGTCTACCCTTGGCCAGATGGTTCAAAGCTTGTTATGCTTACGAACTTTAATAACCAAGGTATCGCACCTACTCTCTACTCAATTGGCCTTAAGTAGCCTTCGGTTCAGCTACGATATACAACCGTTTCCAGGTTGTTCCTGGAGGCCAACATGTTTGCAAGATTAACTTATGTGGCCCTTCATGCTTATTGGTTAGATAAGTAACATCATTGGGATCCGCAACAATTTTCTGCTTTATGACATAATCATATCTTCGATTTTCAAAGAAGATGACTATCTCATCATTATCGGAAAGGTTATTGAGTGTATAGAATACGGCGTTGTAACGCCCTACATCCCACCAATTGTCAGCTGAATGGGCAAAGAGATAGGTATTGCCTGGATAGCCCGGAAAAACGCTTCCTTTAGCATGGGCAACACCATGTTGGAGTACCGGAAGAAATTCATCACGATTCTCTGGATCAATATTTGGATAGACTTTAGAAGATGCCCCTATTTTAGGTATCAATATACTAAACAGTGGGTCTTTCGGCATCAATACTTGCTCTTTACTCCCTGCAAGTACATCTGCAAATCCAAGATCTCGTCCGATAGAATCCTGAGGGACTTGTGGAGTTGATTCTGAAGATGATTGAGTGAAACTTGGTTGACTTACTGAAGTATTGTCCGCCTGGACAGTAAACTCTATTCCACGCATTTGAATAACTGCATACTTTATTTGTTCTGTGAGTGCTGGACCAAAAGTTGCTCCAACACCATACAAACTAAATAGCACTAAAAAATTACCCAGACTTCTAAGTACAATAAACTTGATCGCCTCATTCCGTGTCATGGGTGGATTATACAGTATTACTTCACTTCTTTAGAGATTGTAACCTGCGGATCAAGAGCATCAGCAGCTCTGTCCCCAATCTCGGTGCGTAAAATATCTAATTCGCCAACACGATCACGTGTTTGGGTCATTGAAAAGATAGCTTTTGCTTTGCCAATAACGTCCACAGGAACTTCCGTTTGAGCAGGTTCAGTAAATGCCCTACGCAATTCCCCGGCTAAGCCTGCATTTGGGGACATGTCCGGAGTTCTTGGCCTCCGCCTTTCAAATTCTGCCATATTCATCACCTCCTCCCAATAGCACTATACAATATAAGCCGCTGAGTTTGATGACAATCCTGACAAATGGATGAGTTAGCTAAATGTCCGTTTCAGAGGGTATAGAGCTATTAGAACAGATTTCAGGGGCTTAGAAAGTATACTGTGAAGCATTCCAAATAATAAAAACTGAATAAAGTACCGTCGAGAGGAATCGAACCTCCAACCACCCCTGTCAAGCAGGTGGCCTCCTCATAAGCCTGAGTACCGATGGTGAGAATCGAACTCACAACCTCTCCCTTAGGACGGGATTGCTCTATCCGTTGAGCTACATCGGCAATTCGTAAACGATTGTATTATACTCCTTTGCTGCTTAGCTTAATATTTAATCCGTAAAGCAGGAACTGCGGAGTCTGAGGCGGAAAGCACAGCAGAGGAGGAAGCTTTCTCTGCTTCATCCGTTTCTTCTCCAATAATCTCAACTGGACCTTGGCGAATGACTTCATTCGTACTTGGTCTATAAAGAATCGCACGCTTGGAAGCAGAATAAATCATAATTCGGTCCCCTACTTTTGCACCTGCAAGGAATTCCTGGTCAGATAAGTCTGCGAGATCTTTTACCGTAGCAACGGAAGGAATTTCATTTTTGGGAATATTCGGAACTTTCTTTTCAACTGTCTCAATTAAACCGAGCACCTCTTGTGGAGGTTTATCGTCTTGCAACTGTTCTACAGGAACTGGCGTTTTTTTCAACTGTAAGTACCCAAAGATTCCACCAGCACCCATAACTATTCCAAACACAAAGATTAAAGAGATCACAAATGCTTTCTTATTCGGCTTTAGGAATGAGAACTTTCGAGGTTTTTTGGTGGGCTCTACATATGCTAATTGTTCTGGATTAAAGACATTTTCAGCCATGTCTTTAGTATACATTATTAGCAATCCGAGTCCTATCAGAAGCTAACGCTTTGCTCTTTTTTATAGTTAAACCATTTCCCATTACGCATCAATTTTTGATTTGGCACACCAACAGTAATTGACGGATACTTAGTATAGTTTGTCATTGGAGTTCCATCAGCATTGACGATTCTGAAATAATACGTTCTTCTGTTGCTTGTACGGGATCCATCCAGTGAGAAATCAAACTCTCGCTTCTCTCCTACAGCCAAAGCTGTCGGAATAAGCGATGAAGGATTTGATTCTTGATAGGTCATTTGGTTTCCACTTGTCGAAGTTCCAAGAACAGCTGATGTGATCGTAGTGCCATCCGATACTGAAGCATTATCTTTAAACTTCCAGACAGCCGATGTCTGTGTTTCCTCATTGCCAAAGGTATTTATTTGATCTGATTGTGAAAGATAATCAGTCTTAATCCAATCTGAAGTTCGTGTAGTATTAGAAACTCTCACTTCATCAATTGATGAATTCCAATAAGCCGTAGCTTGCTGATCCAACTTAAGTGCACTTGTATTTGATGTTGAAGATGATGGGACAGTTCCTGTAAAGCTTAATGTTTGAGGAACACCATCGATATATCCTTTCAAACGATTTGCATTGCCTGTCTGCGAGCCATCATATTGCAGCGTTAAGAGATGCCAATTGGTATCCGTAAAAGCAATTGTCCCATATGCCGTGGACCCAGTTGGAGAAACAAAAAAATTAACTTCTGTACTGCTATATTCAAGCCCGACACAGTTCGCAAAACTGTTGTCACATTTAATTACCCATCCACCTGATGCAGTTGTGGGGCGTTTCATCCAGGCTGAAATTGTGAAATTGGTCGCACTCACAAGGGAGGTAACATTACCAAAATCGATATTGTCATTGATACCATCAAAACTTAAGGCTCCATCAATTTGTCCTGTTATTTGATTGGAGGAAGTCATACTTCCATTTGATGTTCCATTCTGGCCAACTGAAGTACTGTCTGTCATTTGTGGAGCAGATCCACCTGGATTTTGATTGAGATGTTGCACCATACGGAAATTACTATCCCAAACACTTGAAGATGCTTGACCATCACTCGTTGACGCATTTCCGTAATACATCCATATCGAATCAGAAGCTGATTTACCATCAAGTTGCGGAACTTTCACCCAAACATATGATGTGCCGTTCTCATCCCAAGTTTCAATTTGATGAGGAAGTGCAGTTGTAGGATCGGATGGATCAACAAAGCGGATATCTTGGCCACTGTTTTGTGTTTTGCTGTAGTCGATTCTTGTTGAATCTAATTTAATAAGTACAGGGAAATTGGTTAAATTCGTACTAGAAGCTTGATTATTGATAGTAACCCTCTTTCTTGTACTCCAGCTTGTATTACACGTTACACCACTTGCATCGTTACACCATATATCCGCAACATCCGTCCATCCAGAACTTACTTGACCTCCAGTAGTATACGGTGATTCATCTCCAAAAGAGGCAAAAGAATCATTCTCACTCAAGTAAGAAGCTTTTATCCATGAAACAGACCTTGCAGAGCTACTCAAGCGAACTTCATCAATACGTCCTTGCCAATCTGAGTTCCCATCATCTGATGCACCGATATGAATATCACCTGTTGTTCCAATAGCCCCTGTGCCACTAAGGGCTTCATCCAATACTCCATTTATATAAAACGATCCTGAGGTAGGTGTTGTTACCATGGTAAGGTAATACCACTTATTTGTAGTAAGCACGGCCGTACTTCCACTATTATTTCCACTATCCCACAATATCGCACCAGGCACTCCACCATCACTTTCCATATACCACTGCTGTGCTGGATGTGGATTTCGTTGAATGATTCTTCTGTATACTGCATCAAGCTCCTGTGCATTCACCCAAACAGAAACAGTCATATTTGCGGAGAGTGTGTCTAGGGAAACAGAATCTGGAACTGTTATAAAATCATTATCCATATTTAATGAACCACCAATTTTGCCGGCAACTTGATCTCCTGAAGGCATACTAGAACTGTTATCTCCATTGTTTGCATTTGAGGTCGAATCACAGAATTCATAGGTGCTTGCACAAGTTGTTGCAGGATTTTGATTAAGATGTTGGACCATCTTGAAGTTACTATCCCAGACATTGGTTGCATCCTGTCCATCCGAAACTGTCGGGTTATCATAATACATCCAGATATAATCAGAAGCCGAACCAGAATCGATCTGTGGAACTTTCACCCAAACATACGAAGCCCCACTTTCGTTCCAAGTTTCAATTTGATGTGGGAGAACTGTTGTTGGATCGGATGGATCAACAAAGCGGATATCTTGTCCAGCACTTTGCGTCTTTGAGTAATCGATTCTTGAAGAATCTAGCTTGATTAAAACTGGGAAATTGGCAAGATTATCTGTGGAATCTGCGTTATTAAAAGTAATCTTCTTTCGCATATCCCATCCCCCATTTGTGGAAGTTGTCGTTTGATATGTCTGCTCTGATCCAAATGAATTCATAGCATCAGTTCCAGTCAAATATTCTGCTTCCAACCAATCGGCCGAACGTCCAGTATCAGAGATACGCATATCATCCATAAGTCCATCATAGTTGTAACTTGTTAATACGCCTGCTGCTTCATCTTGACCAATAACGGCAGTAGCGGTTGCACCATCACTTGTTGGTTCAGTTGAAGATGCAGCAGTCATACCAACAGCAACTCCATTTACATACATCTGAACGGTACCGGAGCCGTTATATACTATTGCAATATGCTGCCATACTCCAAAGCTAATTACATTTGTATTTGAATATGCATCGGATCCTGTCGAATTAATCCATAAAGCTAATGTTCTATCATTGGTACGACAAATGTAAAATTCTGAAATATCCGTAAGTTTTTCAAAAAGTGTAGCTGCATTTGTCGCGGTATCTCCACAATCGTCTGGGTTAATCCAAACATCAATCGTATAAGCATTTTTGGCATTATAAAGAGTATTACTTTGCAATCCGATGGCGTCATTATCACCATCAAAACTCTGCCCATAGCCAATCTGGCCTGTAGCTTGAGCTGGATTACGTCCTGCAGTCCCTGCTCCAGGACCAGTGCCGCCACCTGTTCCATCATTACTAGTACTTGTACTATCTTTGTAATTTTCACCTGCAGTACTTGTAGCTTCTGTCATATGCCAAACTCCCTTATAACTTCCATCCCAAACATTTGTGCCATCTTGTCCACTTGAAGCACCGTTATTGCCATAATACATATAAATTGCACCTGTAGTTGATCCAGAGGCTAGTGTGACCTTGACCCAAACATAATTTGTTCCACTATTTGCCCATGTTCCTTCAATTTCATGCGGGAGGACAACAGTCGGTGCACCATCTGCAACGAATCTGAGATCATCACCATCACTCTGTGTTTTGGAATAGTCAATCCTTGTACTATCCAACTTAACAAGTAATGGAAAATCAGTTAACGTCTGTCCTGAAGCTGAGTTATTAATTGTTATCTTACGCCGATATTGCCAATTAGTGTCGCAGGTAATACCTGACGCATCATTGCACCAATCGGTTTGAGTCACTGTTTGTTGTGTTTGTGGTCCTGGAGCGATACATGTAACACCAGTTGTGTCATTACACCAATCAGAAGTACCACCGACTGCCGACTCTGCACCTGCTGCTGCGTATTGCAATTTAAAGCCTTGTGATGAAGCATTCAAGCCATTTCCTCCAACAGACATACTGGCACGCAATCGAGCAGTTGGCTTATTCTTAGCAATGATTGTAGAAGAGTTTTCATCTTCAAGAGCAACTCCAGGCGTTATCGAATTGGCATTTTTATACCACCGATAATCCTCTTGTGATGCCGTTACACTTCCTACTGTCCAATACAAAACTTCACGTGCTGTTCCATCCGTTGTCGTCCAGTTAATATTAAACCCATTGGAATTAAATGAGGTTATTTCTGCTGAACCAGCAACTGCTGCTGGTGGATTTACACCTGTTGGACTAGTAAACAACTCTAGAACATCATTTGTTGAAGTGGACTCATTTGAATTCTCTTCAACAGAAAGATTATCTGTATCACTTGACCAAAGAGTACTTTGATAGATTGATTGTCCAAGAGATGCATAACTTTCAGCAGAACTAAATGTATTCATCGCATCAGTACCACTCCAATATTCTGCTTCAATCCAACTCTGAGAACGAGGAACTGAAGAAATTCTGACTTCATCGATAAGACCATTAAAGTAGTCGACATTACCACCAAATTCACCTATCCGCAATTGAGATGTATTTGCGGCAGGTGTGATAGATTGGGTTCCTGTCTGGCTTTGTGCTCCATTTACATAAAGGAAGTAATTACTACCTGTCCATGTACTCGCAGCATAGTAATTATTTGTAGTGCTAGTGAGTGTTGTGGGTGTCTGTATTGTTTCTGTAGTAGACCCATTTCCCCAATACACAGCAAGCTGATTACTTGTATTAATCGTCATGGCGTAATTATGAATATCACTATTATTTGCATTACCTTTTGCAATCAAAGCATCCCATGTACCTATACCATCTCGGTTAAACCAGACACTCATCGTTCCTGTTGCACCGAGGTCCAATGAATTACTATCATTTGCTCGGACATAATCGTCCGTCCCATCAAAATCCTGTGCCCCATCAATTGGTCCAGATGTTGTAGGGTTTGGTTCGGTTGCGGATTTCTTTGAACCAGCATTTGTGTTAGCTGTCGAATCTGCATTGGTTGTGCCACTCTGTTCATCCATGTGATAGACAGCTTTGTAATTATTGCTCCAAACATTTGCTGCATCTTGTCCATCTGCGGCTGAAGGATTGTTGTAATACATCCAGATAACATCATTGTTTCCAGGCCGTAATTGTGGTATTTTTACCCAAACATAGGAATCTCCAGACTCATTCCATACTTCAATTTCATGAGAAAGAACGACACTAGGATTTGCGGGGTCGACAAAACGAATATCCTGTCCACTATTTTGTGTTTTATTGTAATCGACCCTACTGGAATTGAGTTTTACGAGTAATGGGAAATCAGTAAGTGTTTCATCAGAATCATCATTATTTATTGAGATTTTAATTCTCTCTGACCAACCACTTGAAGTACCATCTGGTGCAATACAAGTAACACCTGTCGTATCCTTACACCATGGATTAGAAGTATCTTTTGAAGCCCCACCGAGAGACAAAGAACTATGTGCTGTGATACCTGTGTTTGCGGTTCCATTTTCGCTTGCAAGACTGACACCAACGGGTCTGAAATTGGTTGATATAGTTGATTCACCTTCTGTACTTGGTTGTGTCAAAGCTCCTACATCATATTGCCCACCTTGGACTGCCAGATAAAAGATATCTGTATTAGCAGCTGGTGCATCACTTTTGTTTAAGGTAAAGCCATTAGTATCAAAGCTCGTAAAGTCGGCAATTGCATCTTGTGCTCCGGTCGTTGGAGTAAGGAGAAGAACTGTTGCGTCTGTGCGTTGTTGCCCCCAAGTGTCTGATGTCGTTCTGGTTGATTCAGAGTTGATAGTTATCGCACCTTCTTCAGAAGAACCAGCTGCATAGCCTATATTCATTGCGGCATGTGCAACATTTGTATTGACAGTGTCGTTTGCTGTTCCAGCTACCATAAGAAAGTCAGGTTTGAACCCAGGGTCTGTTACACCGAGAGAGCCTGTACCAGTAGTAAGTGTGAATGTTCCTGCTTTTGCGTTACTGACATCAGCTCCACCCAGAACTGTGTAATGAAGTATATACCCACTCGAATTATTGGTAGTCCAATTGAGAGTAAAACCATCATCATCGAATGAAGCAAACTCTGCCTGAGCAGCAATAGTACCTCCATTGGTCTGGACAACAATCGCTTTTGTATCCGATCTTAGTCTTCCAGTATCAGAAGTCGCATCACCATCATCCGCCCAGAATGACACTGCTCGTTGTTGGGAAGATGATGTTGCAAAACCTACACCCATATGCTGATCCTGAACGGCTGCTTCTGTTGTTTGTTTTGTCCATTCAAATATAACTGCTTTCCCTCGAAATCCAACACCACTAACAGCCTGACTACATGGAGCAGTACAATCTGCTTTAATGAATGATCCCCGCTTAAATTTATATTCCAACGCATCGGATGCGATTTGCCATTTACGAATTTCATGGAATACTTCACGGCCATTTGTATCAGTAAATGTTGCTGGACCAAGTGTGTAAAATTGTGGACTGATTCTTGGTGCGAGGTAGTTGTAGCCTATCTTTATCTTGTCACCTTTTTTGACATTAATCTTCCAGGTGAGAACTTGAATATCTGTTGAAACAGGAGTTGTATATGTCTCTGGTTGCAATTTGGTAGCTGCAGCAAGAACAACTCCAGCTGATTGTTTCAAACCTAAATAATATGCAGGATCTACTTTGCCATAATATCCATTGTCGTTATCATTCTTGTCCGGTTTAACACTGAAATGCAAATGAGGACCAGTTGTGATACCGGAGTTTCCTGATAATGCCAATCCACTTCCACGGATGACCTGATCCCCAACTTTTACTTTGACTTCACTCAAATGGCCGTAATAACTTTTACCCCATGCATGCTGTACGATAACAGTGGTTCCATAATCTCCAGGACCTGCTTGGACAACTGTCCCTCCATCGACTGCTTGAATAGCAGTGCCAATTGGCATTCCGAAATCGATGCCATCATGTCCATGCATTCCAAATGTTTCATACAATCCTGCATCATCCATATGCACCAAATTTTCTCCAAATTCCTGTGTGACTGGGAATGGTCCAGTAAACGGCATACCAAGTCCTGGAATTGTGACACCAAAGACTGCTCGCTCTCCACCCGTTGTATCAGCCAAATTATTGACAGTATTAAATGGCAGAATAGCAGTTGTCTGAATACCTGCAACTTCAGGAGCATTTGGTAATTGTGGTTCTGGGGCAAGGATTCCGGAATCAGAGGCATTCACATCCTTATCAACCTGTTGTGCTTCAGTGAGGACTTGACTACCAGGTTTTGCGATTCGGAAACTTGCTGGCACGGATTCAGTAACTGTTCCTTCGAAATCTTGATTGGCAGTGATTTCCATTGTTACGGGATAGGTATTTGGTGGGTAAATACGAGTTGCTGTAATTCTTTTGACATCAAATGCTGCAGCATTTTGTACTTCAAATGAATCAGAGATGCTGTATTCACCATTCTTTGTTTGTGCTTTCAAGTTCATGTTGTATTTTCCGGCTCCACCAACGTGGTAGTTCGTCTCATAATCGGGTTTTAAGGTAAAGTTATGTGACTTACATTCTGGATTAATAATGACTTTTCCATTATCTGTTGAAAGTGAAGTAACCTTGCCGCTTGGATCGGTGATCTGCAATTCAACTTGTGCATCACAAACCATATTTCCGCCTTCATCCAACACACCAATTGCAAGATCCGCAGTCTCATTTGGGGAATAAATAGATTTGTCTGGATTTATCGCGAGTACTCCCCAACTGAAGTCTTGCTCTGAAACTCCACCTTTTCCATCAGAGATTCGAAGTGTATATTTTCCAGGACGAAAACTACTTGGCTGATTGATGGTAATAACTTTTGCAGCACCGGTTTCTGTTTCAGTTGTTTCTAGTGCGACTTTGCCACCAACTGCATCGATAAGTTCTGTTTTGAATTCTTTATGCAACCCATTTTCGATAACAACTTTTATTTCCTCATTTGGTCGATAATTTTCTTTTGCCAATTTATGAACTCTTGCCGGGACAACAACATTTGCTGAATTGTTGGAAACACTTAAATCCGTGATCGCTGGGATAAGAGATTTGACGCCTCGTCCCTCTCCGACATACGGATCGACACCTTCAAGATTTGTATCTGTTATTAATGTTTTGAATGCTTCTTTTTGTGTTTTTGGTGATGGATTCAATTGTTCCGCATGAGCAAGTGGAACGATAATATTTTCTATAGCCATGAGTGCAATCAGAATACTGATGACACCGCGTCTGATTGCTACCGCTCTTTTTGCTGTGAGATGATACGCAGGAACTTGTCGAAATGCGATGGTATTGAGGATATAAAGTGTGATCGTTAGTGTTAATTTCGACATAAATATTAGTGTATCCAATCTGCTGGACACTGGTCAATTCCCCTAGAACTTACTGAGGTAGTTCAAGATAATGTCACCTAATTGGACGTGATTACCGTCTTTGGATGACATCTTGAAGTACAACATCGCTGACTGACTTGCAGCATTCCAAGGTGTTCCATCATTCAAATCTGTCGCTGGGACATCGATAGTTGTCCAAGTCTTGGAAGCTGAATTTTGTGTTTGGCGATAGACAGTAGGTGTTGAGCTACTTGATGGATAGATAATCATATCCATCTTGTTACTAGTACTTGTACCCAATTCTGTGTTGTAGACGACTTGAATTGATGAACCTCCTGGAGCCCATGATGAGAAGTCTGGTGGTAATGTGACACGAACTCCAACAGTGTAATCTTGGAATGATGTTTCATCTGATGACCATTCGTAGTATGTGAGATAGTTGTTTGCAACACCATTTAATGTAATCAATGTCGATGCCGAAGCAGATGCATCAGCAGTCATATCTCCATCAGTTGTCGCCGATCCTGAAGCGGTCATGATACCACCAGCATATTCAGGTGAAAGGATAATTTGCTTTGTTGGACGTGCTTTTCCTACATAATTTGGTCCGCCATTAAGGTAATCAAATGTAATTCCATCAGTGTTATTACCCATTTGGATAACACCATTATTCTTAACGGTAAAGAATGTCTTTCCAGATTTAGATGCTGTGAAGACATCACCAACGCCATTCTGATCTACAATCATTGCTGCATTTGAAGTCTGTCCTGCGACAGATGCTGTTGGTTGTGTACCACTGACACTGATCTTGAACTTCGCACTTGCTGATGATGTACCTCCAAATGCGAAGTCTGTTGTTTGGTTGCCATTGTATACAAGTCCATTTGCGACAGTGAATGCATCGACACTACTTGCTGAATCACAAGATCCCCATACTGGAGCACCGCCGACACCTTGTGATTGGAGACATTGTCCTGATGCTCCTTGAGCAGTCTGAGCAATTGTTCCAGTACCATTTGTATAGAGAACTCCGCCAGCAGCGGTAAGATTTGCAATTCTCACATCACCATTATTTAAGACAGCGAACTTGGTAGCACCACTCTTTGACGCTGTAAATAAGTCTCCAACTCCATTATTATCGACGATTAAACCAGCCCGTGCTGTTGTACCTGAGAATGATGCAATTGGCGTTGTTCCGGATGTTCCTCGTACATCCAATGTTGCAAGCGGTGTTATGGTTCCTATACCTACTGCACCAGTTGCGGTAATACGTACTTTCTCTACATTATCTGCTCCGAGTGCTAAATCATCTCCACTTGATCCAAAAATGTAGAAAGGAAAACCAGTCCCGCCACTTGTTCCAATTCGACCATATACACCATCCGTAATATTTCCAAATTGCATCATGTCACCTTTATTGGTACCTGCAAGTCTAAGGTCAAGCAATGATGTTGGAGCATTTGTTCCAATACCTACATTACCTCCACTCACTTGCATATTAATGCTTCCGATAGAACCTGCAGATCCATTTCCACCACTTCCTGTACCAAGCACTCCTCCAAGTCCTCCTTGGAGATTGATTGAGCCACCAGTTCCTCCATTCCCACCAGCTCCACTGCCAGCACTTCCACCAGCTCCACCGTTACCTCCAGTAAGGAATAAGCTACTACCTGTACCTCCAGCTCCAGCCAAACCACTTGTTGCGGCTCCACCCGTTCCTCCAGCTCCACCCGTAAAGTTAAATGCACTTCCATTACCTCCAGTACCGCCCAAAACAGTAGTTCCAGCTCCTCCATTACCTCCGGTTCCACCTGCAAAAGTGAACGCACTTCCATTACCTCCGGTACCGCCTGATGAACCGCTTGACCCCGTACCGCCATTACCACCTGTCATTTGCAATACTTGAGCTGCACTAATACCAGTTGTGCCTCCAGCGTTTGTTCCTGCAAGATGTAGCAGTGCACTAGGCTGGGAAGTCCCGATGCCTACATTACCGGCATTATTGATAACGAACTTCGTTGCTCCACTCTTACTTGCTGTAAATATGTCTCCGGTTCCTGACTGGTCAACAACCAAGCTTGCATGTGTAGTTGCTCCAGAGAAAGATGCTATTGGAGATGTACCTGTATTACCTCGAACATCAAGTGTTGCAAGTTGTGAAACAGCATTAATACCAACAGAACCATTGTTTGTCAGAGTGAAAATAGGAGCCTGCACTGCGTTCCCTGGTCGGAAATTGAACCGTGCATTTTCACTGGTCAATGTCCAATCTGAAGTAACAGAACAACAAGAAGATCCTGCATTATCTGCAAATTGAATAAATGGTACTGCATTATTTGCTTCTGCTGCGACCAAAAATCCTGCATACGATGAGTTTTGTCCAAAGTATTCAGCCACATATTGATCGGATGTATTGGTATTACGGACAGATATTGCCGCTCCAAGTCGGTCAAAGGTAGTACCAAATGCCGCACCACCATTTACAGTCAACTTCTCATGAGCCGTACCTGTCCCAATGCCCACATTGCCACCGTTTGGATTCAAACTTAATGTCCTATTGAGTGTCGTAGATATTGATCCATCTCCAGCAAGGGATAAAGCATTTCCTCCAGAATTAGCAGAAATACTTGCTGTTGGTGTACCGGAGTTAACATTGAGTACAGCAAACTTCGCTGAGGATGAAGCATTGCTTCCAACTAAGAAATCCGCTGTGTCATTGACGAATGAGAATGCCCCATTATTCAATCGAACATATTGCGTTATAGCAGATGGCGCTGATGAACAGGTTAAGGTCGTCCCTGATGTAGTCAACATACCACAATTGTTGTAACCAGGAAGTGCGATGTTCTGTCCAGATCGACCAAGGGTCAATGTCGTTGCATTTGCTGTACCAATTCCGAGTGTTCCAGTTGTAAGGGTATCCATGATCTGATTTGCTGCAACATAGATATCACCATTGTTTCGGACAACGAACTTCGTTGCTCCGCTCTTACTTGCTGTGAAGAGATCTCCAACTCCATTGTTGTTGACGACCAATGCGGCCATTGAGGTAAGGCCAGAAACTGAAGCGACTGGAACTGTTCCTGCTGCAGCTCCGCTCGATCTGACATCAAGAGCAGCAAGAGGTGCTGTTGTACCCATACCGATTCTTC
>CAZDOJ010000001.1:1254126-1318932 GCA_964507055.1 uncultured Gammaproteobacteria bacterium | reverse complement strand
CGAGTTCGGTCCTCCTCTCGATATTACTCGAGACTCAACCTGCTCAAGGTTAGCTCACCCAGTTTCGGGTTTAATGACTGCTACTATGGTAGCCCAGTTAGGGCTCGCTTTCACTCTGTCTTCCCAACGTCGTTGGTTAAACTAATGCAGCAATCATAAACTCACCGGCTCATTCTTCAATAGGCACGACATCACCCTGATAAATCAGAGCTCTGTCTGCTTGTTAGCCAACAATTTCAGTTCTATTTCATCCCCCTCCCGGGGTGCTTTTCACCTTTCCCTCACGGTACTAGTTCACTATCGGTAGATTTTGATATTTAGGCTTGGATCGTGGTCGACCCAGATTCCCACAAAGTTTATCGTGCTTCATGGTACTTAGGTACAAACTATCGGAATCATTATTTTCGCGTACACGGCTTTCACGTTCTTTGGCGGTCCATTCCGGAACCTTCTGCTAACAATGATCACATCGAATGTCGTCTGCCCTGCAACCCCACTTAACGTGGTTTAGCCTGTTCCGCTTTCGCTCACCGCTACTAACGGAATCTCATATGATTTATATTCCTGGCGTTACTAAGATGTTTCAGTTCACGCCGTACCCACCCATACGCTAATATAACTCCTTACGGAATTAACTTCACATAGGGGCACTTGTCAGAGACAAGTAGGTTTCCCCATTCAGAGACCGCTGGATCAAAGGTTGATGGCACCTCCCCAACGAGTATCGCCGCCGTCTGCGTCTTTCCTCGGTCAAAATCTCCAAGGCATCCGTTGTTGGCATTAATTGTAAATTATTTTTTTTTAACACCCTAATTGATTAACTCAATTAGAGCTATTTAAGACATGATTATTTATCCTGGATTGCGCCATGGACTTCTGCGGGTGCAGAAATAAACACAATTCAGGATATTCTCTTCACTTTTTAAAGAGCCTCTTCCGCCTATCGACGAAGGAGTATCTATCATCAAGTCACTCAGGTAAACCTTCTCTTACTAGAAGGTTTGCCTCAATGCTTGATGGCAAACTAGTTTTAGACATTTACACTTTGATTAGTGGACCGTACAGGATTTGAACCCGCCACCCCCTCAGTGCAAATGAGGTGCTCTACCAAATGAGCTAACGGCCCAGATTTTTGATTAGAAAGAGCGAAATTGAACAGAAGAAGACTGATGAGTATGAAGACGTTTTACTCCGTTAGTTTGGGTAGGAAACTAAAATATTACAGAACATCATAAACGAGTTTTCTTCGGTTCGTAAAAGTTATCTTACCATAGCCTCATTTGAGTGTCAATAGAGGGAATTTTGAATAGAATATAGGATTATTCTTTTGATGCTAACCATCGCTCAGCATCAAGGGCTGCTTGGCAACCGAGTCCTGCCGCTGTAATTGCTTGCATATATTCCTTGTCATGGACATCCCCTGCTACAAAAACGCCTTCAATATTTGTTTTTGTATGCTCTGCTGCTTTAATAAAACCTTTTTCATCAATGTCAATTCCAGGGAAAACTTTACTATTTGGAATATGACCAATTGCCACAAAAACTCCATCTATTTTCATCTCACTTGTTTCTCCAGTTGCATTATTTTTCAATGTAACACCTTCAACCTTAAATTCTCCTGTAATTTCAGTGATCTCAGTATTCAAAGCGAACTTAATCTTTGGATTAGCACGGGCTTTTTCCTGCATAATCTGAGACGCACGTAATTCTTCTCTTCGATGAACTATGGTGACACTTTTTGCAAAACGAGTCAGCACACACGCTTCTTCCATTGCACTATCTCCTCCACCAGCAACAATAACATCCTTTTCCTTAAAGAATGGTGCATCACACGGGGCACATGAAGAAATACCTCGACCGATCTTTTCGGCTTCACCAGGTACACCAAGCCATTTCGTATCAGCACCTGTTGCGATGATAACTGTCTTTGCTTGGTAGGTTTTTTCTTCTGTTGTGATAGTAAATGGTCCACCAGCTTTGTGGAAATCACCTTCAACGAACTTCACATCAACGATTTCTGCACCGTGATGTTCTGCTTGCTTTCGGATATTTGCCATCAGATCTGGACCTTGAATACCTTCTGGAAATCCCGGAAAATTCTCAACTTCTGTCGTAAGCATAAGTTGTCCACCCCATTTATCACCAGCGACAACGAGAGTCTTGAGACTTGCACGAGTTGTGTAGATAGCGGCTGTAAGCCCTGAGGGTCCTGATCCTATGATGATGACGTCGTAGATATTTTCCATAAAAAAAGACTTAAGAGATGAGACTGAGAATCATACATCTTAAATCTACGTTAGAGTGCCTTATCGATTTCAGATTTGTATGCTGCTTTACTTTGTGCTCCGACAATTGCTTGAACAGGTTTACCCCCTTTGAAAACCATAACTGTTGGGATACTCATCACACCGTATGTCCCAGCTGTTTGTTGATTTTCATCAACATTCATCTTCCCTACTGAAACTTTACCATCATATTCTTTTGCGAGTTCTTCAATAATTGGAGTTACCATTTTGCAAGGAGTGCACCAAGGAGCCCAGAAATCAACAACAACTGGTTTGTCGCTGTTGAGTACATTTGCTTGAAAGTCTGCGTCTGTAAAAGTCTTGTCTGCCATAAGTGTCTATCTAATATAGCAACTACTAAATGTGGTGTCAATGACTTTCTAAAAAGTAAGTATCTCTTCTCCTATGCAATCAAAAATGCATTGACTCTTTGTACCAGTAGTTGCTTTTTCTTTAGGTTTTTAGGATCAAGATTTGTATCCTTTCCTGTTTCAGCAAGGATATGAGGCTGCTGATTTACCTGACGTTGTATAGATCTCAGTTCAGTAACAATTTGATTGGCAAGGAGTCTTTGAGGATCAAGCGATTCTCCCGTTGTTTGGGTATACGAATTAATGAGTGTATCGGTATAGGTTTTTCTTTGATGGTATTCATCTAAGAGTTCACTATCTTCGGGAGATGATGTAACTAACCCTGCAAGCAATTCGACCTGATTTTTGAGACGAGCAATATCCCAATAACCATCTGCAATGCGTGGAGCAGGATCAAAAACTTTAATGCTTAGTGGCTCAGACGAGTTAACAAGTACGTTGTGGGGACCATAATCTCCATGGACAAATACCCCTTTCTCAGGGAAATGTATCATTTGCACATTATTATATAAATCATCTAGTTGTGCATCTGTCATCCCACTAGCTTTTAGTGCTCCCTGCCCAGATCGAATTTCAGCTCCATAATATTCTGCTGCGGTAGATGCAGTCGAACCTTTGGTATCTGCAAATGCACCAAATGGCAAAGCGGTTTCTGCTCTATGCATATGTGCCAACTCTACTCCCATAATTCTCCCTAATTGTTCTGTTTTATCAGGGAATCTAGCAATGAAATCCTCTCCGATCGGAGCACGCTCTCCTTCTGAAGTCGTTATCCCTTCTAAAACGATATATTTTGTTCTATCTTCAACACCTGGAACATAACCTGAGGATTTCACATCTGGAACTGATGCTCCCTGAGCCTTCCATGCTTTAAGAGCCATTTCTTCGGCCTCTGTCGATAAGGTACCAAACTTCACAACCTCAGCTTTTCCATTATTTTCATAAAAGTAGCACGCAGAAGCTAATCCTCCTAAAGCAACCATACTTTGAGAAGGAATATCTCGAATAGAAGTTATATTCTCTAAAACCCCATTTTCGATAAGTGAAAGGAAATATCCCGGAGCATTTTTACGTAATTTACGAACTTCTGAGCGTACTGTAAGTCCGGTTTCATGAGAAGGAAGATTTGGTCTTTTCTCTACCATAGTAAAATACCTACTCCAACTCCTCAGTCTTGGTATGGAGGAAGTAGAACCATTGGTCGAAGAAGGCAAAAAGATATTTGAATGGTGCTTCGATGAAGAAATCAAAGAGCATAAGGAAGATGTTTATCTGTGCAATACTTGTAGTTAAACGTCGACCGACACGAATAATCGGCATGAAAAGGAAATCGACCAAAAGCGTGCCAAATCCCTGTTTCTCCCCTACACGATAGACATTGGATAAAAGTGAAATACGATACGCCAAGAATGAAACGATTGCCAAAAAGAATAAGAAAATAAATTGACTGACAGGATTGAAACCAAACCTTGTGAGAATTAAGACCAATGTACCAAATGAGATAACAAACCCAATCAACCAAAGAATAGTAAATGCTGTCATAAACCCTTTATCGGTTTGTGCTTTGTGAATAAGCAATCTATTTCCTAACACTGGATCATTCTCATAAAGAAGCTGTGTTATGTACTTAAAGACGATTTCAGAATTATCCTTTCCTGGAGCACGGATGAACAAACCCACGATAACCATCAATAACGGCGGCACTGTCGTATTGACTATAATAGAGTTCCAATGAATTTCCCCATAGACTAAAGTTTCGTATGTTCCTTCTACAAAGAAGGCAAAACCTAATTTGGTAATTAAAATAAAGACAAACGATCGAAGAATAGCCGTTCGAACACGTGTAGTAATACCGTTATATCGCTTCTCACAAGCTTCAAAAACCGCTTCTCTTAACTCTTCCTCATTTTCAAGAATAGATTTCCAATTCTCTTTTTTGGATTGGAGAATATCATCAAAGATAAAAAATGCTGCAGTTCTTCGCTTTACATATGTGTAAATCTTGTCACGGTGAACATATTTCATTTGGCGATGAATTTCGTTATATCCTTGAAGGAAATGTTCTGCCGTAAAATCAAGTGTCTTTGGCGTTAATCGACCAAAGTATTGCGAGAACATATGATACCGAAGAAAGGCCAAATCATCACGAGCAAATGCTTTACGAACTGCCATAAAGACTTGAGCATCTTTTGTTTCAGGCTTCTCATCCTCTATCGCGACGTCATCCTTCAAGACATGAAACATGAAGTTTGCGATAAGTTCTTTTGGCTTTTTCGGATTAAGAATGTATTGGATGTCCGCTGACATCAGATCATATGTCCAATCATTTATCTCGCTTTCTGAAATCTTATGCTTCGCCAATACCTTTAGTCGTAACTGCAAGTAAAGATCAATTGTTTCTTCAATCTTTTGCACAACAGAAGCTCCGACCTCATTATCTGGCAAATAACGTGCCCACAAGAGCTCTTTAACTAATGGATTTGCTGTGGACTTCCCATTACCTCCAAGAAGTAAACGTCTTTTCAAGATACGTTCGATAGTTGCACGAAGGATTACCTCATCCTCACGAAACTCCATAGCATTACGAAGTTTTTCGTACCATGAAGCAAATTTGGTAACAATTGGATTTACTGTAATGCGGCGTTCTTCATGATGATGATCTTGTTTTTCCTCAAGTGCATCAATAAGATACTTTGCCAAGGGTGAAAGCGGACGAAAGGTATACATAGGTTATTCAACCATTATATCATTTACAGCCCAACCCAAAGCAATACATACCTCACCTACTTCCTGTGCGTAAACTACTTTTTATGCAACGACAAATGCTACCACGAAGTAGCTAAAAGAGAATGGTATGAATGCAATATCGAGTCCATTACTAAGAGACTCTGATCGGTCGCAAATAAAAAGTAGTTTACGCGAAAACATCCAATTGACAAACAAATCACCAGACAATACAATGGACTCAATGAGAAAGGCAGCTCCCGCTAAATCCACTACCAAATCAACAAAAACTACTGATTCTGCGACAACTGTTCCAGCAGAGAAAACAGCGACAAAAGATAAAGATCACTTCACCCTAAAAATCCCCCGTTTTGGATTCAAGCAAGGAAATTTAAATGTGTACCTCGTTTTTGTACTCGTTATCTTTGCTTTTCTTTTAGGCATGCTTACAAATAAGGTGCTGTACCTAGAGAATGAATTAAAAACTGGCTCGAACGCAAATACTGCAGCCGCGGCAAATCCAGGAGATGCATTACCAACCACTCCACCACCACCGCAAGTAGTAAAAGTTGATAATGGTAAGCTACCAATCCTCGGAGATGAAAATGCAAAAGTAACAATAGTAGAATTCAGTGACTTCCAATGCCCATTCTGTAAAAGATACATTGATGAAACACATGAACAAATTAAAGAAAAGTATATTGATACAGGGAAAGTAAAGATCGCGTATCGTCATTATCCATTAACTTCGATTCATCCAAATGCTCAAAAAGCAGCAGAAGCATCAGAATGTGCAAACGAACAAAGTAAATTCTGGGAATTCCACGATAAACTGTTCGCTGAGCAAGATACATGGTCTCCTCTCACACTTACTGACGCATCAAATGCATTTGTTGGATATGCGGGAGAACTCGGATTAAATACTGATCAATTCCAGTCATGCCTTGATAGTGATAAATATCAAAAAGCGGTTGAAACTGATCTTGAAGCTGGTAATAAAGTACAGGTTGACGGAACTCCTGCCTTTTTCGTCAATGGCTACAGATTGGTTGGTGCCCAGCCATTCAGTGAGTTTGAAAGAGTTATCGAGGAAGAGTTGAAGAAGTAAATTATTCTGGAGTATAACGAAAAACTGTTTGAATTATCTTTCCTGTTCGAATAACTAGTTCCCCATTTTCTCTATTAATTCCATTTTCTTTTAAAATACTTGGTCTCTGTTCTCTAACAGGTTCATCTGGACGAATTCGTGTTACACGAGTTTGTGTGACAATATCGCTAGCACCATCAACGGCAAATCGATCTTTAATCGTCATACCAGAAACACCTGATGGGATGCGTTCTTCGACTTCGGTTACGCCGACAACTACACGCTCTCGTCCAAGTGGAATACCCCAGATTCGTTTTTGTTCTTTAATTGTCATGAAGCTGATTATAGCAGAGGCTATGCGAGGTTAAAACTATCGTACTCTTCTTCCGATTCTTCCCATTCAAAACCACAATGCTCGACTTCAGACATAAAGGGACCTTTTTTGCATTGCTCAATCATCACTTCAATCATTGACTCTTCGCCCTGCAGAACAGCTTCTACTCCACCATCTTCAGTGTTACGAACCCAACCATTTATACCCAATTTACGAGCATTTTGTTTGACGAATTGACGGTAGCCGACACCTTGGACGGAACCTGATATAAAAACATGTGCTTGTTTCATACTACGGGAACTTCTGGAATTAACGAAGGTTGTTCAACCTTTGGAACTGGGATTGCAGCACTTTTCATATCTTTCTTAATCTCCTTCAATTTCCACATGAACAGTGCTCCTTTATTGGTCGCTTTACTATCGACACAAAATGATAACGCCTGCTCAAGAATTGCACGAGGAGTTGTCTTAGCTAATTTAATATATAAACTCTTGTGCTTGTAATCATCCAGCTGGTCCGCAAGATGCAAGCCAAACGTCTGAAACTCACGAGAAATATATTTGTCAGTTGTAGGATTAAATCGAGTGAGAACACTTTTGAGAGATTGCATATTATTTGGTGTTGTACTTATTCATAGCGGTCTCAAGATCTTTTTTGATACCACATTCAAGAGCATGACAGGTGTGCTTGATCATTTCACGGAGCTTCCCCTGTTCTGATTGTGTAAATATATCGAGGACAAATTCTTTTGCATCACGAATGAATTGTTTACCCACAGGTTGCTCATGATTTCGTGAAACTCCAATACCTAATCGAAATCTCCAAAATTTATCTGTTCCCACATGCTCCATGACAGACTCTACTCCATGATGTCCGGCCGCTGCTCCACCATTTCGAATCTTAAGGGTTCCCAATGGTAAATCTAATTCATCATACACAATCCATAAATCATCTGGTTCAACCTTGTAGAAATGCATGAGCAAATGTACAGCAATACCAGATTCATTCATAAATGTTTGTGGTTTTGCGAGAATCACTTTCTCTTCTCCGGAATCAGAAGGGATAGTAAACGTCGCAATATCACTTTTGAGCTTAGCATTACTGCTCCAATCATCTTTGCTTGTACCAAGTTCTTTGAGGAAATGATCAACTGCCATGAAGCCGACATTGTGGCGTGTGTTTTGATATTTTTCTCCGGGGTTTCCTAGTCCTACAATTAACTTCATAATCTCCTTCTAGCATAGCATACGAAAGGTGAAAATAACGTAAGATTAATTACCTTTTCGCTAAAGATCCAAAGCTAATTGTGGAACATCAGAAGCTTTTTCTTCGCCTTCTTTCCAGATTTTAACTTTCCCATACACCCCATCATAACCTGGCTCAATTGCTATATTTCCTTCCCTCACTTTCAGCACACCTTGTGCAACTCTTCCTCCACCGACTCGCTCAATATCTTCAATTGGAGCACGCAAAAGAACATGTAATTCTGATTGGAGTTCTGCACAGAGTTTGGCGAAAAGATTCTTTGACTTTTGACTATTTACTGTCGATCCAAGAGATTCCGCAGCAATTTCCAGAAGTGGTACTAATTTTACAAATGGAGGTTGAATCTTCTTTGAATCTTCATACCATTTGATCCCATCCTTTTCAATTTTCTCAACCGTGCGGTGCAAAAGTGATTCATCTGCCAATTGCTGCACACGGAATAAAACACCTTCAGTTAATCTTCTATTACAAACTGGACACGTATTGCCATTCGTTCTGATTTCATCAGGACCAAAAACTACTTTATGATCACGATGTCCCGAAAAATGATATTTTCCTTCTTCAGGATAGAACTCCAATGTATACGCAATCCTGTTTTTCGTTCCAAGTTCGGGGCGAGAAAATCGTTCAAACGCATGACGGATATTCGTATAACTAAGCGATTCCAATTCCACCACGGTTGCTTCACGAGCCATCTTCGGAGCACTATGTGCATCAGAGAATGATAAGATGCTTCGATTCATCAGCTCCGGCACTTGCCAATTCATATCGGGATCACTTGAAAGCCCCGTCTCAATTCCAAAGATCTTTGGTGCAAGCTCTCCGAATGCTTCTTCCAACGAATCAAATCCAGAAGCCGAACCATAAATACCAAAGTGAGGCGTCCAGACATGTGCCGGGATCAAAAATGCCCGCTCGTCAATTGAGAGTAACAGCTCGAGTAAATTCTTTGATGACATCCCTACAATTGGACGACCATCTGCATTGAGATTTCCTCCTCTTGCCACAATTGCCTTATTAAACTTCTCCGCTGTTTCCAAACTTGGAACAAAAATCAAATTATGAATTCTGCGTAATTTATCACCTTGCTTGTATATCGAGGAAATTTCTGTTGAAAGCATAAATCGGATCTTGGAAAGATCTTCATTCCCTTTCAATGTATATAAACCTTCTTCAGCTTGTTCTAATTGCTCACTAATCTCTTTAAACCAAATCGGATGGGTAAAATCTGCTGCAGATAAAACATCCAAACCCTTTTGTAATGCTAATTGTGCCATTGTCTGAAGATTCATCTGTGGAGAAACTGCTCGAGAGTATTTGGAATGAAGATGGAGATCTGTAACATACTGCATTGAAATAATTCTAGCATTCGGATAGTATTTTACAGTAAGAAAATTTGGCTTACTCTTTCTTTCCTTGATCATTAAACATCTCAATCAACTCATCAACTGAAGTAGCATCTTCCGCCTTTTTATCTTTATCTCGAAAAGAAACCAATCGAGGAAATCTGAGTGCATAGCCAGGAACTTTCAAACCATCTGCATCCACCGTTGCACCAGCCGTATGCAACGGACTTCTGGTGATTTCATCGGCTAAAACTTCAATGACTATCTCAGGCTTTACCCAAACACTTGGCGTAATAAATGAATGGACGCGAGCGGGCTTGTGATCGGATTCCAAGCCTTTGACTTTCTCTTTGATACTTCGCCATTCATCGTCAGATAAACCAGTCCCAATTCGCGTTACAGAGACAAATTGATCCTGCTCTTTATCATAGAGACCCACCAACAATGCACCTGCTCCAAAGTCTGTTCTTTTGCCTTTTCCGTAAATGTAACCAAGGATGACGCAATCAATTGTGTCATTCAAATCTCCAGCTGAGTGTTTCTTGAGTTTTACCCAATTAAAGTTACGTCCACCTGCTTCATAGCCTGAATCCGGTCTTTTGATAACCACTCCCTCTAAACCTTGTGTGAAAGCATCGTCAAGCATAAGTTGGAGATCCTCTGCTTTCTTCATAATCGTCCCCGGCTCTGGAATCAAGATCTCGTCTCCAGCAATTGTTTTCTTCATGATCTCAACGCGTTCGTTTAATGGAGTTCCGAGAAGCGATTTCCCGTCGACATATAAAATATCAAAGACAAATGCTTTCAAGGGTAACGATTCTGCCATCTCTTCGATATTGTGCTTTCGACGACGTTTGGTAGTTTCTTGGAAAGGCAAAAACTCCTGTGATTCAGGCTGGTATGCCATTGCCTCAGAATCAAGGATAACTGTCTTTGCTTTGATCTGTTTGCGTGTTCCTTCGATAAGTTCTGGGAACATATGTGTCATGTCTTCAAGGTTACGAGAGAACATCTCGACTTTGTCACCATTCTTGTGGATCTGGACACGGAATCCATCGTATTTATGTGTCGCGTGAATTCCCAATCCATCAGTATCCATTTTCTCAAAGACTTTGACCGGATTTGGCAAACGCTCGCAAAGTTCAGATCGGATGGGACGCCCGACAGAGACACCAAGCTTTTGAACTTCTTCAAGTCCCCCTTCCATTAATGTTTTGCCGATTAATCCTAAATCGGAGGTTTCATTGTAAGCTTTCTCAAGTAACTTTCTCTTTGACTTGTCTCCGAGTATTGCGATTGCAATACCATCAAGAATCGTCGGATCACCTATCCCAAGTCGGGTTTTGCCCAGGGGAATTCTGACCAAATGCTTTGCTGAAACTGCATCCATATGTTCAAGAAGAGCCTTGAGAGCAGTTATCTTTTTCTCAACCGATCCCACACCACTTGTATTGGCAATGTTTGTGAGTTCCTCGAAAACGGTTATAACCGATAATTCTTCTTTTTTTCCCTTTTGGCGTTTTTTCTCAGAAAGCTCAAATGCAACAATCCCTAAATCCCCTTTTCTTGCATACTCAGCCAATACCTCATCTTTGGTCAAACCAAATGCTTCACCAATACTTTGGGCAACCATCTTATCAGCCATACCAATCTCCGTTGGTTCATAAAATGGTGCAACACGTCCTTGTGCAAGATACATGACTTTATCGACTGTTGTTTTATCTGTTTTCTTGAAGAGTTCAGAGAGGATATCAATGAGAGCTAGTCGTGAGGAGGTTTCTTCAAGTCTTTCAAAATATTGTGTGAGTTCAGTAAATTTCATCTTATGCCCGGACGTACTTTGCTCCTTTCGTACTTCCCTGCTTCTTAAGTAACCCATGCTTAATGAGATATTTTAGTTCATTCAAAACAGTATCTTCACTGACCATTGGGAAAAGTTGTTTAAAACCATTATTCTGCAAGAATCCTACCTTTTGGATATATTCCATAATTTTAAGTTGTCTTTCAGAAAGCATGATCGGTTCACCACCTTGGCGTTCTTTGATCTTCACATCAACCGAAATCTTCTCAATCTTCTCTTTGATCTTATTCAATTCAATCGCCAATCCCTGGGTAAAGTATGCAAGCCATTCAGTCAGATCACCGTCATTTCGGCCAACACTTTGCAAGGCAGAATAATACTCACTTGCATCATTATCAAAATATTCTTCAAGTGAAAAGAATTTACGAATGTCATAACCTTCTTGAAAAAGAATAAATGTTGAGAGAGCACGAGAAACACGCCCATTTCCATCAACAAATGGATGGATACGAGCGAGTTCATAGTGAACAATGCCACTCTTCAGCACTGGGTGCAGTGTTTCAGGATCGGTTTTATCGATGAATTCAAGAAGCTCTTTCACTTGCTGAGGCACTGCTGTTGCGACTGGCGGAGTAAATGTCACATCCCCTGTCAGACTGTTACGAACAACAACCTGTGTTGTACGGTATTGTCCGCATCGTTCTGGAACGAGGAGTTTATCAACAGTCATTCGATGCAAGTCTTTGAGCAAATCTTCATTGATATGTTTTGTTTCGTCTTTGCCGATATGCTCCATCACTCGACGGTAATTAATAACTTCCTGGATATCTCGTGCACGTGCAACGATCTGTTGTCCGGCAATAACCTTTTCAGCCTGATCCATATCAAGTTCGTTTCCTTCGATATGCGTACCATGATGAACAGCACGAGCAAGTGCATCTTTTTGAAATTCTTTTTCGTAATATGGAAGTAAAGGGGCGTGAGAAATAACTTCGCGGGCTGCCTCAACAATGCCAATGTTGCGCAAAATTGTATTATTGATTGTATATTTCGGAGTATACATAGGAGTGAAAAGTCAGTTTATTATTGCCTATTTCCCGAAAAAAGGCAATGTGAAGTTTAAATACGAGCACCGCGTCTTCGCCAGATCTGAATTCCAGCATCAGCTATCTCAGTAGGTTTAGGTTTATGCCCGTGCTCTTCCATATATCGTGACTTCCACGCTTCGACATCATCTCTGACTCTCAGACGATCTGACCTTGTTGGCTGATTTCCTGGCTCAACACCAATTTCTCGTCCTAGTCTCCGAAGGAATTCACTCATGGGGTTATTATAGCTTGCCAAATCTATTTATCAAGCATTGTTCGCTTCATTACCTGAGGTATTTCATTGGCAAGATCAGAAGCATTGAAATAGTATCCTACTCTTTTTTCCAATGACTCCCCTGCTTGCTTATTAATATACGAACCTGCTGATGCAGCCAGAAACAATTCATTTTTTGTAGCAAGTGCGGCGATCAAACCAGCAAGGACATCACCTGTCCCACCTTTGGTCATACCAGGATTTCCTCCAGCTATTTTGACACATTGTGTTGAAGAACAGACGACATCATTTTCGCCTTTCAAAAGAATTGTGCATTTATATTCTTTTGCCAAAGCACCGACATCCTTTATCTCTCCAAACACTCTTGAAAATTCATCAACATGTGGCGTGAGGACGACATTTCCAGCCATATGTTTTAACCATGTCAGATCTATCATTTGCAGAGCACCAGCATCAATTACCCACTTCTTGTGAGGATATTTTGTAAGAAGGTATCGTGTAAGGTAATAGGTTTGCTCGCCTTCATTACTGATTTCATTGATTTGCTTGAGCGTCAGGTGTTTATTCTTATCAAAAGATTCTTCTTGACGTAGCATTCCTGGCCCAATTAGAACTGCTTCTGCCTCTTCGATATATGATTCAATGTCATCGCGAGCAACAACGATACCATTGCGGAATTCCTTCTTTAATTCTTGTACTACCGCATTATTTTCAGCTACCGATGCGTAAAAAACCATATCGACGATCCGACTTGCTGTAGTTAATGCCCAAAGAGAAGCTGCGTGAAATAAGCGTGAACCACCAATAATAAGAAGTTTACCGTTTTGGCCTTTGTGGGAATCATGAGCAGGTATGTACAACTGCTTAAGAAGGTCAGGATTAAAAGATTGCATAAGAAAAGTTTCCTGAGCAAAATCCATTTTGAACAGGCAGTACTATTACTTTCCTAATTCTATCACATGCGGATTTTCCAGCCCATCAATCATGACAAATTCCTTATGTGTAGTCGTAATAATCGTTTGGAAATCATGTGCCATATGCAGGACATGATCAATGTGTTTGCTATCAAGCTCAGAGAAGATATCATCAAGAATAAGTAGTGGTTGCGTTTGTAATTGCTCTTGGAGGTATGCAATTTGGGATTTCTTAAGTTCTAATGTCACAAGCCTTTGTTGTCCTCTTGAGCAAAAATGTTTTACATCTTCAAGCTCCTGAGAAACAGGATGGTACGACTGGATAAAGACATCATCGCGTTGTGGCCCAACAAGCGTCACACCCGCTCCGGCTTCAGCGTCTTTATATTGTAAAAGCCTCTCACGTGACATCACGCTTTTATCGTATGTCAGTATAAATGGAAAGAGTGTCTTCTCTTGTGAGTTAATATAATTAATTAGCTCTTCCCTCTTGTCACTGATGATCTTTGCGTTCGAGATCAAGACAGTATCCCAATACGCAAACCGTTCTTCATCCCGTCTCCCACTTCGTTGGACGAACTCAAGTAAGGCATTTCGTTGACGGAGGGCTTTGGTATATTGTGTCAGAGCAGCATCGTATTGAGAATCAGTTTGCTCGAGTACTTCATTGAGAAATCGCCTTCGCTCTCCAGGCTGTCCAGCAACAATATCGAGATCTAGCGGCGTAAACAAAACAGCTGGAAGTTTGCCGGCAAAACCATTTCTCCTTCGCGATACACCATTAACGAGATACTTTTTCAACATCATACCAGTTGGACTTGCGGCAACAGCAATCTCCAACTTCTCAGTATCATCATCTTCTTGTAACTCTCCGGAGAGATGTGCTGCGGGTTTGCCAAATGCGATGAGATGCTTATCCCCACCTGTTTTGAAACTCTTCCCTGTTGAGAGAAGTCCGATAGCTTCAACAAGATTTGTTTTACCAGCAGCATTGGGACCGACGATAATAGAGATGCTTGGATCAAATGTGAAATGAGCTTTATTGTAGCTGCGGAAATTTTGCAGAGAGATATCTTTTAAGTACATTAGCTGATTGAGAAATAATAAAGGAGAACTGAGTAATTTGCAAGCTACTGTAGTTATTCGATGACTGTTCCAGTAAATGGTTTGTTATCAAGATAATTACGGATATTATCAAAGTTGTTTCCTGACATAACAACGACTCTTACTCCAAGCTCTTGTGCTTTCTTTGCAGCGATAGGATCAAACGGAGCATTTAGTCCAGGTGTCCAATCATCCCCTACAATCTCCCGCATACCATTCCATGAGAGTTTTTTTAATGCTTTTGCGTCAGGAAATTTTCGAGGATCTTTGTCATATACTTGCTCTACATTACTCAAGTTGATAACAGTTTTTACACCGTAATCTTCGCACAAAAGTGTCGCACAGTAATCAGTGGACCAGCCTGGCTTCCAACCTGCTGCAACCACAACTTGTTCGTGAGCTTTACGGATAATATCATAGTGGCGGATAAGTTTGGGATGAGCGATGTCTCTGAAGATTGTGCGGATGAGGTGGGCATTGAGGGTTGTGGAATGGACACCTAGCCAATCAAGATCTTCATGAGTAAGATCATGTCCGAGCACTTCTCGCCCGGCGTCAATATACTTACGTGCTGTTGATCCCCCTCCTGCGACCAAAAAAAACTGGCGCTTAGAATCTTTGGCCAGTTCTTCTCTAACAAACGCATTGAGCTTCTTAAGAAACTCAGTTTTAATCCCTTCATTAGGGACAATTAGGGATCCCCCTACTGAAATTATAATACGTTTACGTCCGTTATTATTCCCCATAGATGTTTACCTTACTCCGGATTACTTTTAGCTTGTTTTACCATAGTAACATAATACCGGATGAGATACAATTTACCCTCTTAAAGTTGACGTTCTGATCCCGCAATGCGGGATCAGGCGTCAATAGGCGTGAATTTTGCAATGAGCTCTAGTCAAAAAGACAAAATCCTAGACTAAGTATTACCTAAGTCTGGATCTATACTAGTATGCTGAAGTCAGTTTTGGTATGATTCATTTGTCAACTTTCTTGACAGAATGTGCCCTTTGGGCTTTGACTTTCGTCAACACACTTTGTAAAATAGATACTCAGATAATTAAATGAGAACTACAACGTCAAAAACATTTGGAGAAATATTTAAAAAACTCCGATTGCAGGCCAATATTCAGACCTTAAAGGATTTCGGGAATACCATGGCGGATTATGGTTATGTCTATGAGGATAGTATTTTTTCTCATTGGCAAAGTGGAAGAAAGATTCCAACACGAAGAGATATTCTTCTGACTGCCCTACTCATCTTCAAAGAGAACAATGCAAACGTGTCTGTCGATATGATGAATGCATTCCTTGCGTCAGCTAATCAAGGCTATTTGACAGAATCTGAAATTCGTAGAATTACAACCATTCCCAAGCCAGCAACAACAAGTGCTCCAGCAAGAAAGCTCGTGGATTTCCTCGCGAACACAGCAAAATCAAAAAAGATTGTAAGAACAGGCTGGGTAATGATGAGTATCAAAGATCCTGAAAGTGTCGCTGAGCATTCTTTCCAATTGAGTATCTGGGCTATGACACTTGCAGAAGAGCTTGGTGTTAATAAAGATAAATTGATTCAAATGGCGATCATGCACGATCTTTGTGAGACTATCACAGGAGATTTAGTCTGGTCAAGAGGCTCTCTAATTGACATGCAAAAACGCGTCGAAAAAGAAAAACTCGAAAAAGAAGGGGTTGCAAAACTCTTTAAAGGAATTGGCAAATCCCAGGAGTATGTAAAACTATTTGACGAAATGATTGCGAGATCAAGTCAGGAGTCACGGGTCTTTTGGCAATTGGATAAACTTGAAATGGCGATGCAGGCATTAGCCTATGAGCAATCAGACGAGAAAGATTTGGAAGAGTTCTTTATTAATACAGAACTCCAAGTACATCATCCCCTCCTGAAAAAGATCCTGAAAGAAATTCAGAAACAACGACCAAAGAATGTTTTAGTGCAAAAAACCAAGTCTTCTAAAGTACGACCCACTTACCGCTGACATTGAGGGCAAAAAAAGGTCCCTCGTCCACCCATTCGTATTGTTTCGATAATTGTTCCACAGTTGGGGCATGGTTGGCCATGTTTTCGATAAACTTGGAAAAAATCCTGATATTTTCCAGCTTGCCCAAGTGCATCCACATAAGACCACTCGCTCGCTCCACCCACTGCAATCCCTTTTCTTAAGACAACCTCAATTGCATCAAAGAGTTTTTCCTGTTCATCTTTCGTTAAAGAATTGGCAGAACGCTGGGGATGAATATGGGAGATAAACAAGGCATCATTGGCATAAATATTGCCTATCCCAGCAATCAATCCCTGATCCATTAAGAGCATTTTGATAGACGTTTTTCTTTTTAGGACAATCTCCTGAAACATCGGAAGTGTTAAATCACGCAATGGTTCTGGTCCAAGGCTTTTGAAATACTGTTGTGACGCCACAGAATCACTTTTGACAATCTTTATCCAACCAAACTGACGTACATCTCGATAGAATAATTCTGCTCCTTTATCGAGATGAAAAACGACATGCGTATACTTATCTGGCAACGCATCGATAGCAACTTTTGCATTCCCAGGAATTACCTGACGAACCGTTTGTTGAGGATTTCGATAAAGCATCTGCCCGGTCATCTTCACATGAATCGTGATACTGTAGCCATTATTCAAATCAATCACCAATCCTTTTCCAAATCGTTTTACTTCCAATATCTTGGCACCAATAACAGCATTTGTATCACCACTTAATTGCTTCGGTAAGTGGACATCTATAGATTGAATAGTATGCCCAACAATGTATTTTTGAAGGCCAATTCTGATTGTTTCAACTTCTGGGAGTTCTGGCATGAACCGATTGTAGCATACGAAAAAATGATTTTGACAAAGAAGAGAACGCGTTGTAGAATACTTTTTTTATGTCAGCACCAGAACGCACTCGATCACCTATTAGACCAACCGTTACGACAAATGCCGAAGCACGTCGACATCTTTTGGAAGATCATTTAACTGAACCTGTACGAAGACAAGATAGGCATTTAGTTGTAGACTTCCATGCCAAATTACACCGCCACGGCGACACTTTTGGGGAGCCACATCATCATGAAGCGTTACCAAAACAGTCACAGCTTCTCTGGTCTGAGGATAAATAGTTACTTAGCTACTTTTTGTACAAAGGCTTTTATCTCTTTGAGGAATCGTTCCTTGGAAAATTTCTCAGCTTGTTTGCGACAATCTTTTGGCTCAAGTTTCAATTTCTCGAACTTTCGTACTGCCTGCACCAGAGCATCGGCTGATGATTCATGAAAGAAGACTCCAGTTTTGCCTTCAATGACAGTCTCTTTATATCCCCCGCCATGATAGGCAATCACTGGTGTTCCACATACCATTGCTTCAACAGGTGTGATACCAAAATCTTCATCCGTCGCTGTCGCGATGAATGCTTTTGCTCCCGCATAGAGTTTTACCAATTCTTCGTCGGAAACTCGTCCGAGGAATTCCACATTTTCAGGTGCTGTTTCCTGCATATCTTTTAATCCAGTGTAGTAACCAGCAGCCGCTCCAGCAATTTTCAATGTAAAACCATGCCTTCTTGCAGCCTCAACAGCCATATCAATTCCTTTTGCCCCGACGATACGCGAAACAATAAAATAATAATCCCCTTTTTGTATCTTTGGAATCTTCGGCAAACTAACAGGTGGATAAATCACAGTCGACTCTCTTCTGTAAAACTTCTCAATTCTTGCCTGAACTTCTTTGGAATTTGCCACAAAATGATCGACTCTTTGGGCCGCGTTAAAGTCATACTGCCGCATAAAGTGGCCAATGACCATTCCATAAATCTTAATCGGCCAGAATCGTTGCCATTCAACGGAGGTTTTATAACCATATAACCATCGAGGGGGTGTATGACAATAGCAAACTTCAATTGCTTTGCCTTTATTGGGAAAACCCTTTGTCACATACCAACTTGCGGAACTGATCACTACATCATATTTACTGAAATCAAATCCACCCCAAATTATTGGTGCGAGAAATCGAAGTGGACTATGCAGTTTTGTTGAAAAACCAGGAATATAATGAACCCATGAAGTGCGAATCTTCTTATGTTTGAAACGCTCATATGCCGGGGAGCCTTTTTTATAAAACGCTGTATAAATTGGAGCGTCAGGATATGCCTCGGTCAGAGCTTCAAGCACCCGCTCTGCTCCCCCATATTCTTTGATGTAATCATGAACTAACGCAACTCGCATCTCTTCTGTGATTATACACGATTGACAGGCTAAGATAATTAGATATAATCACATCATGCCAAGGCCAGAATCAGCACCACGTCACGAAAGAAAACCAAGTGCATATCCAGAAATAGATGCAAGCACAGGACAACCTACAGGAAGAATTTGGGTTGGAGGAAGAAGTCTCGATGCACTTTTTAATAGAGTCCAAGAACAACAACGTGCAGCAGTTTCGGATAGAGATGACTTATTTAACGCAAGAGAGCTTATGAGCTCTATCCCAGCATCGCGTGGGAAAGGTCGTCACCAAGGCGATTGGTAAATAAAGTTGCTACAACACTTTTTCCAAACTCGTAAATACCTTGTCCGCTTTTTCTTTCTCAAGATTCTTATAAATCTTTTTATCTGTATTAATTCCATAGACTAGCATCCCAGCAGCCTTTCCTGCTTTGACACCATTTGGAGCATCTTCAAATACGAGGCAGAACTCTGGAGCAATCTGTAATTCTTCCGCTGCTTTGAGATAAATCTCAGGTTCAGGTTTACTCTTTTTGACATCGTCTCCTGAAACAAGAATTGGGATGTATACATCTAAATCAAGCTTTTCAAGAATTTCTGCAGTCTTTTCGGTACTATGTCCACTAGTTGCAATTGCCATAGCATAATTCTTGTCATATAACTTTTGGATTAATTCTTTTGCTCCTTCCATCAATTGCAATTCGCCCATAATCGTATCGTAAAAGATATCCTTCCGTTCTTTAATCAATGCATCTCTATCTTTCTTAAATCCATACTTCTTCTTAAAATGCTCAACAATCTGCTTGTGCCCCATCCCCATAATTTGTTTATTGATTTCGGGTGAATGCTTTTTGCCATGCTTAGCAAAGAACTTCGCATCGGATTTCTGCCAATATGGTTCAGAGTCAATAAGCAAACCATCCATATCAAAGATGACTGCTTTTATGTGTGAAGGGATATTCATATAAGTTCCAGTTGCTCGTCTGTCTTAATCACTTCTTTCCCAAACATCACATCAAGTCGTGCTAAAAGACTATTAAATGCCTGTTCACGGAATGATTTTCGTAACGCTGCAATATCAAAATGCTTCGTGTCGCATTCCAGCAGATCGAATTGAATTGGAGCATCTGTGATAATTGTTGCCAACTTTTTGGCAAGTGCTGCCTGCTCCGCATCAGTTGCGAGTTTTAATCCGATCTTCTCGGGCAATACTCCGACATTGGCATAAAGATTTTCAAATGTTCCATACTCTTGGATAAGTTTTGCAGCACCTTTTGGACCAATTCCTGTGACACCCGGATATCCATCAGAAGCATCTCCAATGAGTGCTTTGTAATCGATGAACTGTCGTGGATGGACACCATATTTTGCTTCGACTTCTTCTTCTCCCATCAAAACTGTTTTGGTCAAACCTACAAGTGGCATCAAGACTTTAACATGTGGATTTACAAGCTGGAGAAGATCTCGATCCCCTGTTACGATTACAACCTCTTCGTTGTATTCTTCAACTGCCCTTCTGGAGATTGTTCCGATTAAATCATCCGCTTCAAAACCATCAAGAGCATAGACAGTAACTTTCATTTTTTCCAAGATGTCATCAACGATTTTCACTTGATTACGGAAAACTTCATCCATCTGTGGACGATGGGCATGGTATCCAGCAAAAAGTTCTGTTCTGATAGTTGGCTTCGAGCGGTCAAAACAAACAACCAAATAATCAGGCTTTTGGTCAGCAAGAACGGTAAGCACCATAGAGAAAAATCCGAGTACAGCATTTATTATTTCACCTTGAGGATTGGTAAGTGGTGGATATGCATGATAAGCACGATGCAGTATGGCATTTCCATCAATAAGCAACAGCTTTTTCATAATGAATATTCTAACATAGCAGGAATTATCAGGGGTAAGAGAAACTTAATAAAAGAGTTACTTCTTTGCAGACTTTGCTTTTACAGCTATATCCTTCTTTGGTCCAATCAATTTAACAAATTCATCTGAATCAATAGTTTCCTTCTTTAAAAGTTCTTCAGCAATTAGATCAAGCTTGTCTCTTTGTGAAACCAAGATATCCATCGCTTGTCTGTATGCTTCATCTGAGATTTGTTTCACCTGAGTATCAATCTTCGCAGCCATCTCCGGTGAGATCTCACTTGATTCGTACATGCCTCGCTCAGTGTCAAAAGTTATTGGACCGAGATCACTCATACCGAATTTTGTTACCATAGCACGAGCGACATGAGAAGCTTTCTCAAGATCATTTGAAGCACCTGTTGTAATATCATTGAAGACCAACTTTTCAGCAACCTGTCCACCCATCATCATCGCAATTTGTTCAAGCAAGCCTTGCTTTGTTTCGTGTACTTTATCAATTGGTTCTGTCATTGTATGCCCAAGACTCATACCTCGAGAAACGATTGAGATACGATGAATAGGATCAATGTGCGGCATTTGCCAGCCAACTAAAGCATGTCCCGCTTCATGATATGCAGTCATCCGACGATCTTGTTCGGATTGAAGACGCTTCTTCTCAGGTCCGAGTTTCACTCGAGTCGCTGATTCCTCAAGATCTGACATATCAATAGCTTTTTTAGCAAGTCGTGCAGCCATGATTGCTGATTCATTGAGCATGTTCTCGAGATCTGCTCCTGAGAATCCGACAGTTCTTTTTGCAACTTTCTCCCAATTCACTTTTGGATCCATTGGCTTGCCTTTCGCATGAATAGCGAGAATCATCTTGCGACCTTCAACGTCAGGAAGATCAAGGACAACTCGTCGATCAAATCGACCTGGACGAACCAATGCTGGATCAAGGACATCTGGTCTATTCGTTGCTGCGATGACGACGACATTCTCATTTGGAGTAAATCCATCCATTTCAACCAGGATCTGATTAAGTGTTTGTTCACGCTCATCATGTCCACCCATTAAACCATTCCCTCTTTGTCGACCTATCGCATCGATTTCATCAATAAAAATAATTGCTGGTTGTGCTTTTTTCGCGGTATTAAACAAATCACGGACACGTGATGCACCAACACCAACAAGCATTTCCATAAATTCTGATCCTGCCATTGAGAAGAATGAAACATTTGCCTCACCCGCTGTTGCACGAGCGAGTAGTGTTTTACCTGTTCCTGCTGGTCCAACCATAAGAACACCTTTTGGAGTTCGAGCACCCATGACTCGATACTTCACAGGATTCTTTAGGAAATCAACGATTTCAGACAGTTCTTGCTTCGCTTCATCAACACCTGCAACATTTGCAAATGTTACTTTTGGATTATCACGATTGAAGAGTTTTGCTCGAGATTGTCCAAAGGAGAAGATGCTTTCCTGAGTTCCCCGAGCTTGGCGGAATATAAAGTAAAAGAAAGCAATCATAAGAAGGACTGGAAGCAATGCTGAAGTAATGTTGATCCAATTCGCTGCACCTGATTGATCTTTAACATCAACTTTTACCTTTGTTGGATCAAGCGTTGTTCCTGCATCTTTAAAAAGTGTGTAGACATTTGAATTAGGTTCTTTTGAAGCTTGAATTTTTTCGCCATTTGCTTTGGTAGCGACAAGATTGTTATTGTTTACAACGATTTCTTTAACATCACCTTTTTTAACGGCTGCGATAACTTCAGACAGAGAGACATTTTTGCGGTCTTCAGGAGGACTTGTGAATGCAGAGAAGAAAAACAATGCAAACACGATAAGAAAGAAATATAATAATAAATTTTTCCAGGAAAACCGAGTCTTAAATTTGACTACTTTTTTTCGTCCGTCTCCTGTCTGCTTCTTACCATTTCCAGCCATAAATTATGTGTCAGTATAACATAAAGATTGTGCCCACGCTAGTGGTAATTGCTCCATTTTCAAACCTTTGCAGAGCTCTTACAAAACTAGAGTTTCGCAACTTCTTGTTTAAACTGTTCTCCTCGATCCTTGTAATTTTTAAACATTCCAAAACTTGCACACGCAGGACTCAAAAGCACAATATCACCTTTGGCTGCAACATGTACGGCAGATTGTACAATCGATTTCATATCTGTAGCGTTTTCAATCAGTGTCATTTGTGCGGCTTTTTCTCCAATTTGTTCTTTGATTGCATACCATTCTTCCCCAACACCGATAATTGCTTTGATACTTTCTGTTTCGCGAAGCACTCTTCCCAATTCTGTAAAATCGCTTCCTTTGCTAGAGCCACCAAGAATAAGTATCTTTGGTTGAGTGAATGCTTCTATTGCAGCAATTGCTGTTTCAGGTGTTGTCGAGAATGAATCATCATAATATTTGATCCCATCAAGCTCTCGAACCAATTCCAATCGATGCTCCAAACCTTTGAATGTCTTTAGAACATCGACGATATATTTCATACCCACGCCAGCTAGATTAGCTGCCATAATTGCAGCACTGACATTCTCAAGATTATGTTTTCCAGGTAACAAAATTTCGTTCTTCTTTATGATCACAGTTTCATTTCCATTCTTGCGAATAACAATTCGATCTCCAAATGCATAACAAGCATCATCCGTTTCCCGCTCTCTTGAGACATAAAATACTTTTCCGTCAGAGTAAACGTCAGATTCATTTGAGGCTGGATAATCACGATTGACGATCGCAAAATCATCTGCAGTTTGATGCGACAAGATATTTCGCTTTGCATCGACATATTCCTCAATAGAGGCATGATGATCCATATGTTCGCTCGTCACCATCAACATAACAGCAATATGTGGGCTTTTATGCAAATCCTGTAATTGGAAACTTGAAAGCTCCAAAACAACCCAGGAGGAGGACTGTAGTTTATCGATAAATGATAAAGGAGGGACACCAATATTGCCTCCGAGATACACATCTTTACCTGCAGCTTTCAGCATTTCATAAATTAAACTTGAAGTCGTACCCTTCCCCTTTGTGCCTGTAATACCGATAATTTGTGCTGGACAAAGATCAAAAAAGAGTTTTGTTTGGGAGGTTATGATAGTTCCCTTTTTTTCAGCTTCAATCAATTCAGGAGTATTTCTCCTCACACCCGGACTTCGAAAGATAACATCATACTCAGACAGATCTTTGAGGTAGTCTTTTCCTAAAACGAATTGTGCTCCAGTTTCTTCCGCTGCTGTTAACAAAGTTGGATCAATATCATCAATTTGTTTTCGTTCCAAGACCCAAAGATTCGTACTCTTTTTTTGAAGATATTGTAATGTTGATAGCCCCTCTACCCCTAAACCAAGGATTGCGATTTTCTTTCGCTGCCAATCAAAATCATGTGGAATTTTTGTCATAATGAAGTTGTCTCTAACTGTACTTCTAATTAGTACCAGGAGTGGGGATCGAACCCACGACCTCAGGTTTATGAATCCTGTGCTCTAACCAGCTGAGCTACCCTGGCGTTATAGACCTCCAGATTATAGCAATTTGACCAAGGCTAAAGCAAATGGTATACTTATAGCCTATACGCGGGGTAGTGTACGGTGCACGTGAGGCTCATAATCTCACAGGCTAGGTTCAACTCCTAGCTCCGCAACAAAGTATTATTTCCTCACTTTATTCTCCCGAAAAGAAAAATAACTCGATTTAGCTACAATAATATGATCCACAAGTGGTATTCCCAATATCTCCCCTGCTTCATGCACTCGTTGCGTGAACTTGATATCATCATCCGAAGGATGTGCGTCACCTGATGGATGATTGTGAGAAATAATGATTGAAGCACAAGGTGATGCCAAAGCAGGACTAAAAATTTCTTTAGGAGTAATAACCATGGAATTTAAACTACCTATCCCAATAACTTCTTTCTGAAGCAGTTCATGTCTAGCATTTAAATAAAGGGCAATGAGATATTCTTGTCTCTTTTGGGTATACTCTTTTAATTGCTCTATTGCGTCCTCAGTTGACCGTATAAGTACTTTGTTGAGCAAACTCTGTGAATATATCCTTTCTCCTAACTCAATCGCTGCAAGAACAGTTGACGCCTTAGAAAAACCAATGCCAGGAAATTTTGTAAGCCTTTCTGCAGTAATATGTTCAAAACTTTGCAATGGATGCTTTTGCAAAAGCGTTTTACTTAGTTTTAAAACATTTTCTTTCGCAGATCCACTTCCCAAAAGTATCGCAACTATCTCTACATCTGATAGATTTGCACGCCCATAAATTTCCAATTTCTCCCTTGGACGAGAAGAAAACGGCATATCTTTAATGTTGAGCTTGCTTTTTGGTACCATAGTTGTTGTATAATATGCTCCATGAACAGATCCGATCCGTCCAAACAAGAAGCACTCAATGAGCTCTCTCAAAGAATTAGAACAGCTCGACAAGAAGCACGCCTCTCCCAATCAGCACTTGGTAAAAGTATTGGTGTTTCTGACAAGTCTGTTTCAAGCTACGAACAAGGGCGAAGCACTCCTCCCTTCGCAAAATTAAAAAAGATTGCAGACGCAACCGAACGTCCAATTAGTTACTTTACCCAAGAAAATACTGATGATGCGACAATCACAAGTAAACTTCTAATTATCGAACGAGAGCTTCTTGAAGTGAAAAAACTTCTCAAGAAAGCTGGTAAATAACCTCTTGACTTAGTATACCATACTCTCATATTATTATACATATGAGGCATAGATATGGTATTATTTTTATTGATAGCACAGAAACTATTTTTCGTATTTATGAATCTGATGGTACTGATTGGAAACTCCTGTATTACCATAGTGCGAAACTTTTCACTTTAACTCCCGATGGAGAAATCCAGGCCATAGATATACTGCAAGTTATCGCAGAGTTCATGACTTCACAATACGCTCAGCATATTGCTGAATGGCGAGCATGCAGCCGAAATATTCCCCCACCGTTGTTCAAAGCATTAACCCGTGGATTGGGTTTTAAAATTGAGAATATTACCTTACTACGAGAGCAAGAATTGATCTGCAAAGGAATCTTTACAGAACTGTGGTAGGAGCAAATCTTTAGTGTTATAATACTTCCTATCAAGGGCCAGTAGTTCAGCGGCTAGAACAGGCGTCTTATACACTCCTTGTCGAAGGTTCGAGTCCTTCCTGGCCCACAGAAAGTACCACGAAAGCTACAATTTCCTTCGAAAAATTTGTACAAGAAAAGAATAAAGAAGTTCTGCTGCTATTTAGAGTTCACTGAGGGTTGTTGTGTCTTTTGCTCGATCTTGAACGTAATTGAGATATCGTTCTGTTGTAGAAAGTCTCTTGTGTCCGAGAATCTTTGAGAGTAATACGAGTGAAACTCCATGCTTTAAATGGTGAGCAACAAATGTATGTCGAAGGTCATTTACCTTTGCGTTTTCGATACCAGCAATTCTGAAGTATCGTTCAATTGCTGTTCTGATGTTACGAACTAAGAAAGGTTTGCCTGATTTTGTTACGAAAACATGATCATCTTCGATTTGTGGACGGATTGAGAGATATCTACTCAATGCTTCTTTTGCTGACTTATTCAATGGAACAACTCTTTCTTCATGCTTTTCGTGAGGTCGGATATTAATATTATCTCCTTGAACATCAGCTGTTCTGATGTCTGCTAATTCCCCTATTCGGATTCCTGTTTGGAGTAATAATTCGATGATTGCATACATGCGAGCATCATTTCGAGCTGCATCGCGAAGAGCTCGGTATTCAGTTGGTTTCAAAATACGTGGAGCTGCTAATTCGTATTGTGGATGTGATACTAAAAGTGATGGATCATCTGAAACATATTCATTCACTTTTAAGAAACGATAAAACGTGCGTGTTGAGTTCAATTTACGTGACAATGACTTTGGAGTGTAGCCTTTTTCTGCAAGTGCAGCCAAAAAAGCCTGAATGTCATCTTTACTAACATCGTGGATGTGTTCTTTTTCGAGCTCACCAAGGAACTGTGTAAGCTGATCAATGTCTTTTCCATATGCAAGCACGGTAGCACTCGAGTGCTTCTTGCCTCGCAAAAAATCGACAAATTCCTGGTGTGCTTCTTTAATTTTTATCTCTTTCATATAATTGTAAGTCCCATAATATCATAAAACTGCATAAAGTACAAGCAGAAGTTTATGAGACGTTGCAAACCCCTGCCAAAGAGATTATATTATAAAACATAATGGGATATAAAAAAATAGCTTTTTTTATTATCATTGGTGCCCTACTTCTCACAATTAATAATCTTGGACACTCAATTTATACTACGTGGCAGAAGCAAGATCTGATCATAAAAGCACAGCAAGATTTGGATAAAGCAAAAACTGACAATCAAGAATTACGCAAAGATCTCGCCAAAGTGAGCAAGCCTGAATTCGTAGAATCTGAAGCTCGAGATAAACTCTTGCTTGCCAAACCTGGAGAAGGGATAGTAGTTATACCAACAACACGTGTGCTAGCGACAAAAACAGCTTCACCTCCTCCTATTGATATACGTCCCAATTACCAGAGATGGTGGGAAGTGTTCTTTTAATGAAGAACGAATAAAAAGAATAATATAGCCACGATAATACGATAGATACCAAAAGGGATAAAGTTGTTTCGCTCAATATATTTGAGCACAAACTTCACAGTAAAGATCGCTACAAAGAATGCACCAAGAAAACCTACAGCCAAGACTGAGTATTCATACGGTGTAAATGAAAAACGAGTTTCAATCAAATCCAAGCCTGTAGCAGAGATCATTGTAGGCACGGCTAAGAGAAAAGAAAACTCGACTGCCGTTTTACGCTTTAACTTCAGGAGCAATCCCCCAATGATAGTTGCAGCAGAACGGGAAACACCAGGGACCATAGCAAGTGATTGAGCAAATCCAATACCAATTGCCGTCTTCACAGGAATGTCCTCAATATTTTCTATACTGTTTTTATCCTCTTTATGAAAAAGTTCAATTATAATTAACACTATACCGCCAATCAGAAGTGCAATTACAGTGATCAATTCATTGCCTATTAAATATCCTTTAATAAGCTTATATAAGGTAAATCCAAGAATAGCTGTCGGAAGATATGCAATTAAGATAGGCTTCCATACTGTTCGCTGCACAAAAAGTTTCTTCCAGTAAAGAAAGATTATTGCGAGGATTGATCCTAGTTGGATAATAATTTCGAAGCTTTTAACGAACTCCGTCTGTGGAATATTAAGTAGTTTGGCAGCTAAAACGAGATGCCCTGTTGAAGAAACAGGCAGGAATTCAGTAATCCCCTCAACGACAGCAAGGATTAATGCATGAAAGTATTCCATAAATAAAAGTATAGCAGAAGGATGTACAAACAGTTGTAATGCAATGTACTACTGCAGTATGCTCATCTTATGAAAGTTGATTCTCCACAAATAGATCGAATTTTTTGGCTTGATAGTGTAAAAATTATTGCGATTTTTCTCGTTATTTTTATTCACAGTGCAAGTACACCACAACTGCCCACCACCAACCGTCTTGATTGGATCATTCTTGTATTCTACGACTCGATCACGCGTATTTGCGTGCCTCTTTTTATCATGGCAAGCGGTGCCTTATTATTGGGCAAATTAGAATCGTACAGGACTTTTTTCAAAAAACGCATTAGCCGCATCCTCATGCCATGGATTTTTTGGACAGTTATATATCTCCTTTGGTTTATTGCAACAAATAAAATACAATCTCTCTCTGACTTTGCTCAGCAGACACATGAGCTTTCTTTCTCTTATTTTTGGTTTATGCCTATGATCTCTGGTTTGTACCTACTTACTCCAATGCTTCGATTGTGGATACAAAGGGCCACGAATAAGGATGTCATGTACGCCTTAATACTTTGGTTCATGATTTATTCTGTGTTCCCCCTTTGCATGAAATTAGTGTCTCCCGATTTTATAATCCCTAATCCATTTGTTTTTGAACATCTTGGATATTTTATCTTGGGTTATGTGCTTCTACATTTACAAAAACCTCTTCTCAAGGCCAAACAACTTACCCTTTTACTTGTTGGGTGCTTTATGGGAAATAGCATCGGGACGTTTCTTGCATATGCATTTAACAGACCTGATCTACAAACCTATTTCTGGAGCAACCTCTCGTTCTTTGCAATTGCGGCTTCAATTTGTGCTTTTCTCCTCATCAAATCAATTTGTAAAAAAATCGAATCAACATTGAACAAAAGGGTTGTAAAAATTGTTGCGACAGTAAGTAATGCAAGCCTGGGAATATATCTTGTTCATGGACTTATTTTAAATATACTGCCTTTTCCACAGCTGACAATGCATGTACCCTATGCATTAAAGATAGTGATCGTTGCAATTATTGTGTTGGCTGTGAGCATGAGTATTATCGTAACCCTCCAAAAGACACCAGTTAAACGGTTTATTGCTTAGTAAAAGATTTTACTTGCTCCAAAGGCCATGTAATTCCCATCAAATCCGCGGCCAACCAGAAATCCGATCCCCAAAGACTTACCTCGTTTGCCTTGGTCGGCTTGATGAATTTCCTCATCGTATTTGGTAACGAGTTTCGTGAATACTGAATAATCATATCTTGAGGATTCTCTGCAGCATGGATAATCCGATACCACGACCACCCATTCCCCCATGGCTGTGCTTCAACTTCACAGAAAAACATCTCACAAAGCGGAAATCGTTTATCACACCACAGGAACGATTTTTGATATGGTTCAAATAGTCTTCGAAGTTTTTGCAGAAATGCTTTCCGCCAGGTTTCCTGAGAAGGATAGACATCAAATCCGAGACGAACTCTATCCTCCAGAAGTGTGAACAATTCACCAAAACTACTCTGCAGCTTTCTTTTATCTGACGCATCGATATTGGTATTGAAGGAGATTTGTTTGTCAGTCTGCTCTTTTAAGTGTTTCGCTGTCGCAATCATGTACGCAGCTGAAATACCAGTCCGTACACTTTCTTTGCCATGCACCCGTTGCATATCTGGCCATTCATTGGCAAAGTGGAACCCACGGATTCGATCATCCTCCCCATACCGCAACATTTGTTTCTCAAGGAACATATCACCGAATTCCTTTAATGGAGGCGTCGTATCCAAACTTCTTGTATTATTAAAAACATGCCTGAGTAGTGGCTGAGGGAAATAAATACCTGGGTAGTTTGGATACTGGAAAGGACCGACACACCATTCGACTTCGATTTTTGTTTTTTTGCAGAGATCAAGCATGGTTTCAAGTGGTTTCCAGTCAAATTTCTTCCCATCCTCAGAAAGTTCATAGGGATAGATAACCAAACGGATTCCTTCGATGCCAGCTGCTTTAAGCCTTTTCAAACTCGATTCAATCAAATCCAAATGGGACATCCAACGACTATCTCCGCCTTTTCCTTGCGTCATAACCATCGTTAATTCCCAACTCACCTTTCCGGGAGTAAATGTCGTCCAGAACCTCATAACTTGTTAATTATAGACCAATTCCATATACTTATAGTAATAATTCCCCATGAGAATCGGCAATAAATTTTTCGCAGCTATCCTGATCATTGGACTCATACTTGGAGCTGGTTTGATGTTATTCAATAATAATCTCTTCGACCAAATCGTTCCGCCACCACCTGCTTCATCAGAAGCTCCAATTATCTCCGGTGCATTTGATCAATCCAAAATAAAATCTGATGAAGAATGGAAAAAGATTTTGTCACCTGAACAATTCAATATACTTCGCCAACAAGGTACGGAAACTCCCTACACAGGAAAACTACTCGGTGAAAAACGGAAAGGAACGTACTACAGCGTAGGCTGTAATGAGCCTGTTTTTCGATCCGAAACGAAATATGAATCAGGCACAGGTTGGCCAAGCTTTTACGAACCAATTACAAAGGATGCACTTGTTCTCCGCGAAGATACTAGCTTGGGAGAAAAACGAATTGAAGTACTAGATAAGTGTGGAGGACACTTGGGGCATGTCTTTGAGGACGGTCCCCAACCTACTGGAAAAAGATATTGTATGAATTCAGTGGCACTCTATTTTGTGCCAGACAAGAAGTAATAACTATTCTGCCAAATACATTTCATCAACATAACACCAAACAAACTCTTCACCAGGCGTCACAGACTTCATAAGTGGATGATTTGTGATTAAGTAATGTTTACTAGCGTGTTTATTCTTGGAATCGTTACAACAGCCCACATGACCACATGTTAGACACATGCGGAGAGAAACCCATGTATCGCCTGATTTTAGACATTCCTCACATCCATTAGTCTTTGGTTCAGTTACTTTAATTTCGTTTTGATGCGTACATTGTTTAGGCATAATAATCTCCATATCCCGGAGAAGCTGCGGCTTCCTTAATAACTTTCATAAGAAATTCAAGATTAATATCTTCTAACTTTTTAAATCGTATACAACTCTTCCCAATGCTAGCCTTAGGAAATTCCTTTTTGTACTTCTCAGCAAGATACTCTTTCCCATCAACTGCACAAATATACACTGAAATATAATTCTTCTGACTTGCCAAGGCAATAATTGACCAATCCCCTTCACGACCGCTTTTACTTTTATAATGGAATGAGCCATAACCGATCATTCCAGAAAGAATGTACGGCTTGAATTCAGGCACAGTTTTTTGAATTAGTTCATGCAGCTTCACCATTTCCGTTTTTCGTGGTTCTTCAATCAGATCAATGTATTCTTGAGGAGTTTTCGCAGCTGTTGGTTTAAACATGTTCATACATAAATTATAGCACCTTAGTAAAGTTTCTCACCCTTTTTCATCATCTCTAGAAACTTTTGTATCCTTTTTACTTTCGTTTCAGGCCTCTTTGCAGTTTGCAGGCTCCAAACAATTGCATATTTGTTCGTTTTACTGAGCGATTCAAAGAACTCCAGAGCTTTTGAATCTTTTTCCAATTCTTTGAGGAAATCTTCTGGAACGACCATATTTTTGGGTGAATCATAGGCAGCATCCCAACGTCCATCAGCCTTTGCAGCGTCAATTTGTGCCTGTCCTGAAGATTGCATCTTCCCTTGTGCAATAAGCTGTGTAACAAAATTACAGTTTCTTTTGGACCACATGCTTTTCGGGCGTCGTGGAGTGAACTTCATTATCCAGAATGTTTCATCAAGTTTATTTGCCTGTCCATCAATCCAGCCATAACAAAGTGCTGGAAGTAATGCCTGATCATGATCAATTGAAGCTATTCCAGTTCCCTTTTTTGCGAATTTCATCCATATTCCAGGAACCTTATCATGATTTTTGTGGAGCCATGATTCCCATTCTGCGACTGTTGCGAAGTGGAGTATTTCTAATTTTGTACCCATGGGTATAAATTGATTATAACAAACCCTTCCATCCTTCCTTTAGTAAAAATTTGTCAAGCTTTTTCGATAGTCTTATAACAAAACTCGTCTTTTGATACATATTTTTACACAGCCGTGATTCTGGGCGAAAAGACAAAAAAGCTCATGCATAAGAATCACTATAGACAAAGTCCCATAGATAACTTACATTAGGAACTGAACAAAATCATGTTATTATAGACACATGCAGAGAAAAAAGACCGGGTACTTTCTTCTTTATTTACTTTCATTTAGCATATCAACAGGTATCTTTCATGCTGTAGCACATGCACAGGAAGCTGCACAATTTGCACCAGACAAAGTACGAATTGTCGCACCATTCACAAATGTCCCTACTCCTACCGTATTTATCCAAAGTCCTATATCAGCTGCTAATACTACAAGAACAGATTCAAATCTTACTCCAACACCATCACAATCACCGACTATAGAAGTACAAGGGATAAGTACAACTGCAGTACAACCAACTCCAACAATTGCACTCCCAACAGCAACTCCAACCCCAACATCAGTACCTACTCCTGAAGCAACAACAGCCCCAGTTGCAGGACCAGCTGATCTTGAAGCTCTCTTTGATAAATACAGTGCTGAATATGGAGCAGACAAAGAATTATTAAAGAAGATTGCAAAATGCGAGTCTGGGTTCAATCCTACTTCGAATAATAGTGGTATGTACCTCGGCATGTATCAGTTTGCAAGCAGCACATGGAGTGCAAATAGAAACCGCATGGGATTAGATCCAAATCCTGACCTTAGAACAAACGCAGAAGAAGCCATCAGAACAGCTGCATACATGATCGCTCGAGGCGGACAAGGCCACTGGCCAAATTGCCACTAAGATGAATACAATGCTTAAAGCTTGTCAGGATTTACTCGGATGATTTTATCATCCCCACTCTGAGGGACACCCCGACCGTCTTTATTACTTGTAGTTATGTATAAAAGTCCATCAGATGCGGCCACGACTTCTCGTATCCTTCCGTATTTGCCTTCTAAATGTTCTTTGAATTCAGTTACCTGACCATTTGAAACGACTGCTTGATACAAATTCCGTCCGCGTAGCCCACTAAAGTACACAGATCCATTCACATATGCTGCACCTGATGGAGCCCATGTATCATTCGCTCCTGAATTATAAGCAGGTGCAACCATCCCAGAACGAGTCTCTGTACCTTCAATATCCGGCCACCCATAATTCTTTCCTGACTGAATATAATTTAATTCATCCAACCCAGACGCTACACCGGATCTTCCATGTTCGGTTGACCATAATCCACCTTGGTCATCCCAAGTAAGCCCTTGTACATTTCTATGACCATATGAATAGACATCATTATTAAAGGGGTTTCCAGGAGCGGGTTGCCCATCAGTTGTAACTCGAAGGATCTTACCACCCAATGTGGAAGTTACCTGTGCTTGTGTAGGATTCTGTGCGTCTCCAGTACCTATATACAAATAGTTGTCAGGACCGAATTTAATTCTTCCACCATCATGATTTGATGCTCCAGGAATGCGATCTACAATTGTCTTTTCATCCTGAAGAGCATTACCATTCATTGTCATTCGTACAACTCTATTCATGGTATCTGTACCAATAGCACTGTACGTGTAATAGAGATAGACATATTTGTTGGAAGCGAATTGAGGATCAAGTGCTATTCCCAAAAGTCCACCTTCACCTATCTCTTTTACCTTTGCAAGCGTCGCTGCCACTATTGGTGATGTGGCTCCTGTAGGATCAATTATAGTCACACGGCCAAATCGTTCAGTTACCAGGAGTTTACTATCAGGCAAAATTGCGATCGCCCATGGCGTATCAAGATTCTCAGCAATTATTGTTTCTGATGGAATATCATTTTTATTCTGTGGCTGTGTTGTGGCGGTATTACTAATAGAATTTGTTGGGACAGGAGGATTTTGTGAATTGTTTCGCTGTGACCAAACATATGTAGTCACCATGAAAATGAGAAGTGCACTCAATATGACTGCGAGTCGTTTCATCAGGAGTTATATATTTATACAATATGGAGTTTTTTTAATCAAGGATTCTTACACAATCTATACAATTATTTTTTGTCACGAACGAAGGTAATAATAACGGATTCTCTCGTCCAGAAAAGGAAAAGTCTTCGTTTTTCAACAACCATAAAATGCATTTCCCATCCATTGTGTGCATTATGATTCATAAGCTCCTCCATTCGTTCAGTTGGTAATCCACTAGCACCAAGTAATATAGAACCTATGATGCCCTCTTCAACTACTTCAACTTTATACTCTTTTGCCATCTCTTTTATAGTACCAAATTTCTACTTTTCTTGCTTCAGAGGAATTGCAAAATAAAATGTCGTGCCTTTCCCCTTCTGACTCTCTACCCAGATATTTCCTCTATGCCTTCTGATAATTTCTTTCGAGATATATAAACCCATCCCCAATCCTGGAAAAGTTTTTTCCTTCTGGCCAGTGACTTGATATAAACGCTCAAATATTTTTCGATACTGGTCTTTCGGTATACCAATACCATAATCCTGGACACTGACGACCGCTTTTCGCTCAATTATTGTGACCACTACTTTGATATCTCCCCCTTGAGGTGAATATTTAATAGCATTTGTTAATAAATTTGTGAGCACTTGATACAATCGAAATCTATCAGCATGAACCATAACTTTTCTTTTCGCTTTGATCGAAATGCTGTGATCACTTGTAGATTCTTGCAATGCTTGGACTGTTTCTTCAACAAGTTCATTAAGGACAAAATCTTCTTTATTAAAGGAGAGCTTCCCTGTTTGGATACGAGATACATCCAATAAATCACTGATAAGCTCTTGCAAATTTTCCGTCTGATATTGAATTCTTTGGAGGATTTTCTTGACTGATTCGTCTTTTGTATTAAGTCTTTTGATCAATGCTTCTGTATAAAGTTTCATACTTGTTATCGGTGTTTTTAGTTCATGAGAAGCCATGTTAACGAAATCATCTTTACGTTGCTCCATTTCTTTTTGTTGTGTTACGTCATTGGCAATTAATGCAGCCGCGATAATCTTCCCTGCTTTATTGTGAATTGCTGCAGCACTTGACTGGACGTATACATGTTTTCCATCTTTTTTAGTAATTTCATATTCTTTTCCTATGACTGGTTTGCCGCTTGCCAAAGTTGTCGCCAATGGACCTTGAGAAATAATAATTGGCTTACCATTTTGAGCAGTTGTTAAAAGAGGTTTACCTCCCACAAAAAAACCTAATGGGATCTTCGTTCCAAGTATCTGCTCGAATTTCTTATTCGTTTCCTGCACTCGCCCTTCTTTATCAGTAATGACAACACCCACTGGAAGTTGCGAAATAATTGCTTGCAATCGTCTTCTTTCATCTTTCTCTCGTTCGATCAGCCCATCGATAGTTTGCTTTAGCCATCCGATAACCCCTGCCAGGAGGAAAAACAATATGCCTAAAATAATGACAGCATCAATACTTCGTGCCAATTGATCACCGGAATAATTTCGAGAAAAAATAATATACACATAATATGCAATTGAAACAATTGTAGTTATTGCTCCACCCTTTACACCATCACGAAAGGAAAAATAAATGACAAGTGCAACGTGGATAAAAATGATATATGAACCAACAGCAAGAGGATTATGGATGATTGCGTAAGCGTAAAATTCAGAGGCACAAGAAATGATTATTGAAAAAATCAGTGGAAACCAAAATGAATATTTTGTATACCCCAATCGTTGGATTGGATTGAGATAGCGAAGCAATTGTCTCATGGTGCTTGAACGCTATTTTACCATAAATACAGATATGCTAAAGGTCCAAATGCGACAAGGCCCGCCATTGCTATTCTTACTGCCTTCGAGTAGCGGCGGGTTTTGTCAGTCTGAGTAACTTATGATACCTGAACTTATCTATCTACTACTATAAAGTGTTGATGTAAGAAGTAAATGATATGAAGCGTAAGAAGGATGTAAAAATTTCAATAAAATTAGGTTGTAACAACACGCTGTTCGATGAGATCCACTACCTTAGTCCAAAACTGCTCTACTCCATTTGATTGTGATTCAGGGAGTTCACTTACAAGTTTGTATTGCAGCATTTTTTTAAATATTCCAGCCTGCATACACCATTGTGTCACAAGAGCAGCGGCTTGAGGTTCTTCAGGCAAGATAATCCCTCTCCACTCATGAGCTTTTGCCAAAAGCTCATCACTAATCGGATCTGCATGTTTTGCTTTCTTCCAAATCACTTCTGTTTCGTGTTCAGATGGGACCAGACCATGCGTACGAAGGAATTGCACATTGTCATACTCTTGCCCACCAATTGGCTTGGTAAAAAGCATAATGACGCCACCGCGTTGTTTTGGATTTGCGAGTACTTTAAAAGTCTGCTCACTTGGCTTTGTAAGCTCAATAGCGATTGTTGTTTGCTTATAAACTTTTTCATAATTATCTATCGTTGCTCGTTCATGCGTCGAAACTGATAACTGCACATACGGCAGATCTTTCATTGTTTGGAGAAATGATTGTGTAAACTCCGCTTCTCGGACAACCACATGGAATTGGTATCGATCAGATAAACTCCGTAATGCTTGCATGAACACTGCATTGTAAGCTGTACCGACAGCCGCACCAGAGATCGGAATTGAAACATGAACCTTTTCAGTGGCATGAGGCTCCAGTTGTTCTTTACGTTCAGTAACTTCGTGTTCGGCTAGATCTTGTGTTAGTAACGGACTTATTGGATATGCCGTAACCACAATTGGCACCTTTGGCAAATGTGCCTTGGCTGCATATTCTTCTAATTTTTTCTTCGTATATTCACTTGGGGCAAATATACAATCCGCATCGGGGACATACCAGATTGCTTGTGGACTATCATCAGTTACCTGCACAACAAGAAACGCTTGGATACCCAATTCCCTGCTCATTTGTTTCTTAATTGCACCGAGCGGATGAGCATGAATTGCATGCGTTGCAACCATGAGGACTTTTGTCGGGACAGTAAATCGTTCATTTAAGATTGTGCGGACATGATGGTACACTTCTTTTGATTGCAACCGCAATAATCTTCTCATAACGGCTGCTACAGGTTGGTCTAACGGTGGCAATTGCATCATCTCGAGTACTGTTCGGGTACTTCGATGGATGCTTGCAAAACGATATATTGCACTGGATTTGGGAGCTTGAGCTCCAAGCAGAATCGGAGATGCATTCTTCGGTAGCCCATGATAGAGAGCATCTGAGACACGCAGATGCCCCAAGCCAAGCGGTGAAGCTTCAAAAATAATAGCCAATGTCGGATCAGTTAAAGCGGACAGAGAAGCCATAACTCCAGTGTAGCAGAACTTCCTCTTCAAAACATTCCACTGCTGATCTATAATACTCCTACATGTACTATCAGAAGAAAAAGCTTGTTGAGACAGCACAAAAGATCATTAAAGATCAGTCATTAACTGCAGATGAGGTCAACTATCTTCTTGATTTCGAAAAGGTAACGAAAGAAAACCGCACCACCAAATTCCTCAAACGTATCGCTGTGCCTTCGTCTTTAGCTTTTGGATTCCTCTTCATGGCTTTTCCAAAAGAATTCGCACAATTCGCATCAGGATTACCAAGCTGGACTAATTTCCCTCCTCCCATCTTGACCGGAGTGGATTATCTGTGGGATCTAATTGGTGAACCAGTTCGTAAACCAAATGTTATTTACCACATTCCGAATATCATTCTCTACTCTTTTGGTGTCTTCGGAATCAAGAAATTAATCGATGCAATTGACCGTCGAACATGGCTCGATGTTGTATACGCGGCAAAGAAGATTTTGCAAGAAAAAATCACCAATGGAACAGCGAATTTTAAAATGAGAGAAGGACATTCCATCCTTTTCGTTGGCAAAGGAGATTTCATCGGTACACAATTTGTCTTAAACCATTATCCTGACGAAACAGTCACTCTTGCAGAGACAAAACCGTACTACACACGATTCTGGAGCCTCTACAATACAGATGGCATGTACGACGATTTGAAGCAAACTTTGACCCGTTCAAGTGGAATAACTGCAGGAGAATATGTGTTCTTCCCTGTGAAAGATGACCAGATCTTTTTACCAGGAGAAAAAGCGTATGATGTTTCTCCTCATAAACTTGATATTCTCTGCCAGAATATTCGTGTTATTGAAAAAGAAGAGGGTTGGGACAATAAACGCATTATTATCATTGGCGATAGATTCCATAAAAGCTTTGTCCAATCAGAAGATCAACATCGTGTTGTCCCAAAAAGTGAAGATGTTATCTCCCTCACTTCTATCGCAAATAAATATCAAAATGTCACCCTACTTGATCCATCAGATATTGTTTTAAGAAAGGTCTTAAAGATTGCTAATGGAAGAAAGATAGTCTTTAGAGCCACAAAAGACGGCATCGTTGAGTACAAAGAACGATTCTACAATAGACTCAAAGAACTTGGCTACAAGCCTTCAGTAGGTAAAAAAGGTACCCTTACCATTGGTTATGATATCTTCGAAGACCAAACAGAACAACAAACACTCTCACGAAAAATCGATGACTACTACCCCGTTGTGCTTTCTAAAAATGTTCATGATGCACTTCTTCGTAATGGCTATGCCAAAGATGAATTCTTATACGTCCCAGATCTTGTCCTCCAAACCTTAACCAAGACTGCAGCGGAACAGTGAAAAATACTCTAAACTCTACTTTTCACAGCTTCAGAATGTAATAGAATTACTATAACCATTTTGTATTTTACGATTCCATGCTACCATGAAGAAATGCGGAGAAAAATAGCAGGATATACGCTGCTCTCAGTATATGCGTTTTGCTTCTTTACCGTGGTCTTCCACACAGTGGCACACGCACAAGGACCTACAGAACCGATTAGCCCTGTAGCTTCAAAGGCAAAAGATACGCCTCAGGTTCTCGCAGCACATACCCAAATTACAATCACTCCTACCCCATTTGCTGACCCGACGCCTACTATTTATATATCTCATCTTGTCGAGCCGAAGACACTTCTATCAGGTACTCCGTCAACAGCCCCGACAACTACAAAAAAAGCTTCACCAACCCCAACCCCTCTCCCCACCAAAAAAGATACGCCTACCCCAACATCTGCACCATTAACACCTCCGCCAGCGGCACCGCAATCAACAGCAAATCCTGGTGGATTGGATGCAGATAAATTATTCTCAATGTCAAATGATTATCGTGCTGCGAGAGGATTACCTGCATTGCAGAAAAATGACCAGGTTTGTAGTTTGGCCGCTTCCCGTGCACCAGAAATTGCTGGAGAAGTTGCATCGGGAGCACTTCATTCTGGACTCGCTGCTCGAGCACTTCCATACTGGAATACAGAGAATATTATCTCAATGGGTTCGGAAGAAGCCGCATTTAATTGGTGGATCAATGATCCTATTCACCATCAAGCAATTGTCGGAAACTTCACCTATAGTTGTGTCTCCTGCGTTGGGAACAACTGTGCTCAAGAATTCACAAACTTCCAACCAAAATAAGTTAAAAACCTTCTCAATATGGTACGATACTAGTATATGTTTTCTGCCTCGCTAAAATCCAAATTCCTCATACTTCCTATAATCGGTACTTTGCTACTTACGATTGCACCCACTGTTAACGCTCAAGGATCTGCAGTCCAAGGTGCTGGAACGCTTGGAGTCGCTCGAATGGTTGATGTAAAAGTTAAAGATGTCAAAGATGGAAGCATTATCTCTTCCTCTGACACCGGAAATGTTCTTTCCAATATCCCCTATGATGCACAGGTCATGGGAGTTGTCTCACGTGATGCCGGAATTATCTTAAATAATAGTGCTACAGAAAACGGTGTCCCAGTCATTTCCGTGGGAACTGTCTATGTATTGGTCGCAAGTAAAGAAGGCCCGATTAAAAAGGGCGACTTGATCGCTACATCAGAAATACCAGGAGTCGGAGTAAAGGCAGTAAAAGATGGATATGTACTCGGGACTGCACTTGAAGATTATGGAAGTTCCAACCCAACGCAACCAGGATTGATTGCAGTTGAATTTAACCTCCATTATTTTAATGCCAAACCTACTTTTCCAGGTTCACTAACCGATATTTTCAAGTTTGCATTGCTCCCAACCAAAGATGGTCCTACTCCTCTTTTTAAATACATAGTTGCGGCACTTGTGGTTATTGCCTCATTTGTTCTAGCATTTATGACCTTTGGACGAACCGCTGCAAAAGGTGTTGAGGCTTTGGGCCGTAATCCATCAGCAAGCCGGATTATCCATCTTGGAATTATGTTTAATGTAGGCATTGTGGTAATCATCGTTGCCGCTGGAATGACTGTTTCTTTTCTTATCCTCCGCCTCTAACCCAAGCTTCAAAGTATCTTGTTTTCTGCTAAAATAGATATATTATGCTGCCCACATTTTACCAAGCGATGTCCATTACGGCCGATCTGGTCCTCTTCCTCTTCGTCGGTTATTACATGATGCGTCTTTACTCCAAAGAAAAGGATTTAGAAAAGCGAGAAAAAAAAACTGATACGGAATATCACAAAGTCGTCGATGACGCATTAAGTAAAGAGCGTAAAATCCTTGATGATGCGACAACTGAAGCAAATCAGATTATTGCCCAAACCGAATTCGTCAGCGAAGCATCAAAAGAATCAGTTGATACAGCACTCCATCAGATGCAAACAGATATTGAGAAAGAGACATCCAATGCCTCACAGAATTTCAGAGATAGTTATCAGCATGAATTGAAGAAACTCACTGATCAATCATTGCAGGACTTCAAAGCAATTTCAAAAGAAATGCAAGAAGGTTTGCATAAGCAAGCACTGCATTTCCAAAACGACATGCTCCCAGCTCTCGAACGAGAATTACTCGAATACAAACAAGCACGCATGAAGCAAACAGAACAAAACATCAAAAGTATGACATTAAAGGTGACACAGGATGTTCTTCATAAATCAATCTCCGCTGAAGATCACCAAAAGCTAATCATCGAATCGCTCGATAAAGCCAAACAGGAAGGACTATTTGAGTAATGGAACTTGATTTAACACCTTTTTTTAAAACAAAAGCTCAGGCAATGGACTTCAACGCACGAATTGGAACAATATCTTCAAAAATATATGAAACGAATTTTCATTTAGAAAGTAGCCTCCTCGATGAATTTGGTATTCAGAAAAAGGATAAGTTCATGACGCTTCTCCGAGACAACAAAATAAATCCAGAATCAGCGACAGCACTGAAAGCATTCCTCACAAAATTGCAAGCAGCAGTGAACGCTCTCCCCGTTCTGAGTATGACTATTGCAGTTGAACCAAAGGAAAAAACATTACAAGCACTTTCTGAATGGTTTGTTATGAATATAAAAAAACAAATGATTTTTGAAATCGTCGTGGATAAAAATATTATTGCTGGAGCGAAATTACAATATAAAGGAAAATTTGTTGATGGATCTATCAAGCCACGTTTCGATGAATCAATGAAGCAATTAATGAAACCTTCAACAGATGAAGCACCTCACAAGGAAGATTCAAAGCAACAAACAGCTGCACATAACTAATTATGAACGACAATCAATTCAATGACATCATGCAGAAAACCGGTGAATACGGTGTAGTCTATCAAGTAAGCCACCCTATTGTTTTTATAGAAGGTTTACCAAAAGTAAAAACCCATGAAGTTGTGATGTTTGAAACAGGACAAAAAGGCGAAGTCTTTACTATCAATCGAGGAAAGATTGAAGTACGTATATTCTCGCATGAACCGATACGCGTTGGAACAAAAGTTGTCAGAACAGATACATTATTGAGTATCGGTGTAGGCCCAGAATTACTCGGACATACAATTAATCCCTTGGGCGAACAGCTTGACCCATCTGTCCCATATACTCCTCCTAAAGAGTTTCGAGACCTTGATGCAAAGCCTATTGGTATTTCAGGACGTCAAAAGATCGCAACTCCCCTTGCTACAGGAATTACATTGATTGATCTTCTCATTCCATTAGGACGAGGACAACGAGAACTTATTATTGGTGATCGTAAAACAGGTAAAACTGCAATCCTTATGACAACTATTCGCAAACAAATTGATGAAGGAGTTATCGCAATTTACGCCGCAATCGCAAAGAAAAAAAGTGAAATCAAAAGACTGCAAGCATTTTTTGAGCAACAAAAAATTGCTGATAAAGTAATTATCGTTGCGACATCTTCATACGATTCCCCTAGTCTTATTTACCAAACCCCTTATGCTGCAATGGCAATTGCAGAATATTTCCGGGACAAGGGTCAGCATACATTATTGATTCTCGATGACCTTTCAACACACGCGAAGTTCTATCGAGAACTATCACTTCTTGCACGAAGATTCCCGGGTCGTGATTCGTATCCAGGTGATATCTTTTATGTGCATTCAAAACTTCTCGAACGTGCTGGCAATTTCAAACACCCAGATCCGATGGTAAAAGAAGTTTCTATTTCATGCCTTCCTGTTATCGAAATTGTCGAAGGAGATTTGACGGGATACGTATCAACCAATGTCATGGGTATCACGGATGGACACATTTATTTGGATAGTAATATCTACTACCAAGGTATGCGTCCTGCTGTAAACATCCCTCTTTCCGTTACTCGTGTTGGGCGTCAAGCGATGGATAAACTCTCTCGTGAAGTAAATAAAAGTCTCACAGCGTTTCTGACCAACTATGACAAGATGGTAAATCTTTCTCATTTTGGTCAAGAATTAACTGATGATGTTAAAAGAGATTTACGTTTGGGTGAGATGATCTACAAGTTATTCAATCAGTCATATCACATTACTGTACCCTTTGCAGTGCAATTAATACTTCTTTCAATGATCTTGCAGGATCTCATTCCAGATAAAGAGGTTTTGGAAAAAGTTAAGAATGGATTAATTAAAACATATACTTTCCCCCATTACGGTGGACAGAAGTTAATTTTCGAAATCAAAAATACTAATGATATTAAAGTATTCAATGAGAACGTCATGAAACATAAAGATACGCTATTAAAGATAGGACAATAAACCATATAATAAATGTATGCCACAAAGAAAAATTGTATTAGAAGAATTAGAAGCATTGAATAGTCTTAAAGACTTAGCTGAATCGTATGAGGAAATCGCCGTTGTTCGTATGCAGAAGATTAAAGATTCTGTATTAAAAACTCGTACATTTCTTGCATCTCTTTCTGATGTATACGTCGACTTAAAATCATCGTATGGACGAGAAGTCAAAGAGCTTTTGGATAAGATGAAAAAAGGTGACAAAAATATACTCCCTACTCTTCAAAAAAATGGAAAAAAACTTCTTGTATATCTTTCATCCAATGGAAGATTGTACGGAGCTGTGACACAAAAAACATATAAGCTTTTTATCGCGGATGTAAAAGAATCAAACGAAAATGATGCAGATATTGTGATCATTGGGCGTGCTGGTAAAGAAATGTATGAAGCATCTGGTATTGGAAAAAAGTTTGAGTACTTTGAAATCCCTGACACATCTGTCGATATTGATCACATCAAACAGCTTATGCAAAAGTTTTTACAATATGACAAAGTAGATGTCTATTATGGAAAATTTGGAAATGTCGTTAAGCAAACCCCTATTCAAACAAGTATCAGTGGAGAAGATATTTTTGAGACAGAAACACCAGTTGAAATTCCACGTGAAGATAGATTTATTTTTGAACCTGATTTAGAGAAGATATTGCACTTTTTTGAAACGCAGATCATGGCAAATCTTTTCAGCCAAACGCTTCTTGAGAACCAGCTTGCAAGACATGCTTCCCGTGTAAGTGCGATGGAAGAAGCACTTGTTCATATTGAAGAAGAAACAAAAAAGCTGCACGTCGAACAAACTCGTATCAAACATCTTATGCAAAACAAGAAACAATTAGAAACCATTTCTGGAGTACTTTCACTTGAAGATGAATAAAGTATTATGTTAGAAGGAAAAGTTATTAGTGTAAAAGGTCAAATTATTGAAGTCGAATTTACTGACGAAAAGCCAGGTATTTATGATGTCTTAGTTCACAAAGACGATCCGACGTTAAAGATGGAGGTATATACTTCTGCTTCCCCCACTTCTTTTTATTGCCTTGCTTTGACGCATACAAGTATTTTGCATCATGGATCAATTGTGGTGAGTACGGGCCAACCGATTAAGATTCCCGTTGGGCCAGAGATGCTTGGACGTGTTGTTGATACATTGGGTGAACCGCAAGACGGACAAGGACCAATAAATGCCAAAGAAACACGACCAATCATTACCCCAGGTATCAGCTTCCAAGATGTCACAATTCCGAAGGACATTCTCGAAACAGGTATCAAAGTTGTCGACTTTTTCACCCCTATTGTAAAAGGTGGAAAGGTAGGATTGTTTGGAGGAGCTGGTGTAGGTAAAACCGTTATTATTTCTGAAATTATTCACAACTTGGTTATCTTGAATCCTGAAGAAAATGTTTCTATTTTTACTGGTGTTGGTGAACGTACTCGTGAAGGAGAAGAACTCTATCAAACGCTTATTGAAAGTAAGGTTATGCAAGGTGTAAGTCTTATTTACGGTAGTATGGGAGAAAATCCTGCACTAAGATTCCGTACTGCATTTACTGGCGTTACTTTAGCTGAGTACTATCGGGACAGTATGGGAAAAGATGTGTTGTTTTTTATCGATAACATTTTCCGCTTTGCTCAGTCGGGATATGAGCTTTCAACGCTTATGAATGCTATCCCATCAGAAGGAGGATACCAGGCAACTTTAGCTTCCGAAATGGCTTCGTTCCATGAGCGTTTGGTATCTACCAAACAACATGCTATTACAACATTTGAAGCTATTTATGTTCCTGCCGACGATTTGACGGATAGTGGTGTACAGGCGATCTTCCCATACCTTGATTCTGGTCTTATCCTTTCTCGTGCGGTTTACCAACAAGGACGCTTCCCTGCTATCGATATCCTTTCATCCAACTCTTCGGCCCTTAACGTCGATACCGTAGGAGAAGAACACTATCAGACTGCGCTTGATGCACAAGCACTACTAAAACGTGCGACAGCACTTGAACGTATCGTAGCACTTATTGGTGAATCAGAACTCTCTACTGAAGATCAAACTGTCTATAAACGAGCTAAAATGCTTAAAAATTTTATGACGCAGAACTTCACAGTCGTTGAACAGCAAACAGAGAAAAAAGGTGTCTATGTGAAAGTCAATGAAACAGTCGCTGATGTCCGTGCAATCCTTAATGGCAAAGCAGATGTCCTAAAACCAGAAGACTTATTGTATATCGGAACGCTTAAAGATGTTGAAGAAAAAATTAACTCAAGAAAGGCGGAAATTGCTGAGAAAGAAAGATTATCAGGATCGCAGCAAGAAGGAGTTAATTCTTCTGCACCAACAACTGGAACACCTGCAGCCCAGTCTCCAACGCCGCAACAAGAACAAAATACGCAACAACCTACCCCTCCTCCATCAACAGGACAAAAAACAAGTTGAGAAGTACAAACTTGTGATTATCTGAGAGATCATGATACGCTAACACTATGGCCACTCTACTTAAAGTCATTGTAGAAGATACTGAAAATACCATTTATGAAGGCGAAGCCGAGCGTATAACCTCTTTTAATGAGGTTGGAAAGTTCGATGTCTACCCTATGCATGCCAACTTCATATCTATTATTCATACGCAGCTCGATCTTTATCACAATAAGCAGAAGATTAAAGAGTTAAAGATTGAACAGGCGGTAATGAAGGTAAAAAAAGATGAAGTACATATTTTCTTGGGTATCGAGACACTCCTTCTTGAAGAGATTGATCCATCTTCAAAATCGCAATCAAAACCTCAAAAACAATAAGCATATTTAGTGCGGATTAATTATTATAATAATATATTTCTAAAATAGGCTATTTGATCAATTTTATAGAACAATAAAATCTGTTCGTTTTCTTTGTTTTATGCTTATCTCTATGTTCATAGAAAATACTGAGACTCTATTTTAGCCTTGATCTCCCCTTCTACTGACATTTTATTGAAGGTTCCATACATATACTTTTAATCTTTCGTATGATAGAAACACATACAACAAAAATGTATACAAATTAGTTTTTCCATTTCTCATTGAAAGATTTTTTTAGTACGATTTACGTTAATGTTATCCAGATTTCCTAAATCACTGTGAAAACCAAAAAGCTTAATGCATCAAAGAATATACATATGCATCTATTTAATCCTGTAGCGAATCGTGGCGTGGCTAAATTATGTAGTCCTCTCTTTGTAGTAAGAAATAAGTAGATATTAAATGAGGCTATTCATGCTCAAGTTTCCACACTTCTCCACATTTTTCGCCTATGGGATGTGGATAAGTAACCTATGGGATATATACTTTTTTTTGTTACAACTAACTTCTAGCCTATTCTTAACTAAGGTTATTCTCTTTTAATAGGCAAAGGCTTGAGCGTATCAACTCGAAGGGCGTATACTACTTCTCTATCTAAAATTCCTTTAAATAGCAGTTAAATAATTAATGAAATGGTCGTCCTATCCTTATTTACATAGCTTAAAACGCATTTTATGACGTTTGAATTTAAAAGCATGAGTATACTTTCATTTTCAAGACTAGTTTATTACATAAAATTGCTATAGTATGAAGTGTTGATTTATTTTCATTTTCTCGAGGCTAGAATATATATTTTTTTCATCACGAATCCACCCTACTTCCCAAAGTAAAGTACGATTTTAGAAAGACACTGTGTCATCAATCCAAACAGTGCTTAAAAATAATTAGCAGTAATGCCAACATTTTGCTATCTCCTTCTTTTGTCTGTAGTGTAGCTGCCGACACCTCACTATAGACAAATATGAAAAGTTACTAAAAATGCTGATTTCGTATTTTTATTGTCTTTTCTTTTCACATTTTCGTTTCACATCTCCCTAAATAATCAGGGTATATTAGAATCTAATAAACTCCGCCCTTTTGGGCTTTTTTGTGACAAATGAGCTGGAAAATTATTTGTAAAACGAATTTTCTTACATTGCTGTTTTTTAGGATATAAAATCCCACTATAAAGATTCAAAATATATCAATTCCCTACTCATTTTACGGCTGAGTAAAATACTCTAAGATATGGACATGTAAGAAAAGTGTAAATTCTTACTTGACTACCTATATTAATAATAATAAAGTTAGATTAGGCTAGAGTTTTAGATTTTTATAAGCCTAAATCTCAAAGTCAAAGAACTTATCTTGTAAAACACATGGATTCTGCCCATCCAAAAACTCCAAAATTACTAACACTTCAAGAGGCTGCTAAAAGACTAGCAGTCTCTACTGACACGCTGCTCAAATGGAACCAATTGCACATCCTCAAGCCTACGATTACCCATGATGGGCAGATTGGGTACACCGAAGAACAGCTTGAGAATTTTCTCGAGATCCAGAAAGCAACAAGCGTTGCTGCACAAGGTGAAGTGATTAATGCCACAGATACTCCGTCAGGGCAGACGGCGTCTGAATTGGCAAAGATCGCATCTGAGCCTTCTACCCTTCCGGATAACATTGCGAAAGCAGATTTTTACCGAAGGCTAGTGAATTGGATCGGAAACGGTTTCTACGAAGATGATTTCATCAAGGATCATATCAAGGCTCAAATCACAGACTCCCTTACCTTCAAATTCAGAATTCCTTCAACAAAAACACTTGCAATTACTACAACGATTCTTTTGGTTCTAGGTGTTGTGGTCATAAATCAACAAGATAAGTTCAAATTTCTCTTCGAGACATCTGACTACAGGACTACTTCGGCTCAAGATGGAGAAGTATTAGCTGCAGAAACCAGTAAAGTGAGGCTTGCGGGAAATGTAACCTTCGCCTTGCCAGTCATCTTCAAGGAAAATGTTTCAGTGAAAAAAGACCTTGAAGTCAACGGAAATACTTCTATCGACAAAAATCTTGAAGTCGGTGGAACAGGTACGTTTACCGGTGATCTAACAGCACCAAATATCCTCTACAGTATTGTGGCTGGAGACAATGTCGTTCTTTCAGGTGACGAACAGAATCCTACAATCTCAGTTGAAATTCCTCCATCCCCTGAAACTGTGACAGCTTTCCAAGGTGAAACAGGTGAAATCGAACTCCAACCTGGTGATGGTATAGCTATAGATGGACTGACAATTAGTGATATTTCTACGTTAGGAGATGTTGTAGCTCGTGGAACTTGTGCGTCTTGTATCACAGATGTTGCTGTATCAAATAATATAACTGTCGGTCCTGGAGGCTCAGTTGATGCTGGAGCTATCAATGGCTCAGTATCAGTTGCTAACGGAGGTACAGGACTTACTTCATATAATACAGGGGACTTACTTTTCGCTTCAGGGAGTAACGAATTAGACGCACTTCCAATCGGTGATACAGATGGAAAGATCCTTCAGGTAGTAAACGGGCTTCCTGCTTGGTCATCAATTGCCCTTGATGCAGAAGGTACTGATGCAAACACATCAGGTGCAAACTTAGTTGGTGTATATGACAGTCTTGCAAATGCAAGTTCAACTAATTTACAAGCAGTTTTGGAAGATCTCGACAATGCAATCACTTCTGCTGGCGTTACTCCATTCATCGTTGATAACGATGCAACCTACGGTGACTTCATCCGCCCTACTTCAACTGCTAATGATTTCATTCTTGGAGGTAACGGAACAGTTGGCAACGCAACGCTCTTCTTCAATGCAGCAACAGCGAACCTCGCTCTTGGAACAAACAACACTGGAACAGGAGGAACAAATGGCAGTCTAACACTCTACTCTGCTGGAAATGGTTCGCCCGATCCGACCATAACCGCCGATAATGCGGGGAACCTACTGATTCCCAACAGTAAAGTTGGCATAGGGACAACTCCAGATCCTCTGGAGAATTTTTTGGTTGAAGTAGGTGGCAATATTGGTCCTTCCGCAGATGCTGTATACGATCTTGGTTCTGCTAATAAGCGTTTCCGAAACCTTTACCTCTCTGGTGCGGCAACCTCTGATGGAGATATCACAATTGAAAATTCAGATCCTTCTCTACGATTCGTGGATACCACTGGCGGTGTTGGAGGCGAGCAGGATTTTGCAATATTAGTAGATGGCAGTACTCTCAATTTAGTTAATGAAACACAAGGGACAACTGAACTTTCAATAAATAGCTCTGGTGATATAGCTTTAGCTGGTGGTTCAGCTGCAACAGGTTGTACAGTTTTCAATGCAAGCGGAAACCTTGATTGTGCAGGTGAAGTCCATGCCCCAACAGCGAGCCTCTCAAACAGCAACAATCAGCTCTCACTTGGACCAACTGGCAATAACGTAGTATTTAATGCTAACGCTCAAGCTGCTCAGAGAATCGTAAGCATTCCAGCACTGAGTGCAAATGATACTATCGTCTTTGAAAACCAGGCACAAACACTGACAAATAAGACGATCGGTTCCTCTGGATTACTCTTTACAGGAGCAGCGACTGATATTGCAACAACAGGAAATGAAGCACTCACCCTTTCAGCTGGCTCAGGAAATATTGTGCTTGGCAGTGCGACACAACTTTCAGTTCTCAATACGACGCTCAACTCCGCAACCACAATTTGCCGAGATAATGTAACAAATCAACTCGTACAGTGCCCTGCTAATGCTGCAGCCGTAACATTGCAACAAGCGTATGATTCTGGCAATACCATCCTCACAACTGATGCTCGGGATATTTCATTCACACTTGCAGACACTTTGACAGATGATGCTTCATTCCGACTCACCAACCAAGGCACTGACAGTGCGTTTGTTATCAACGATACCAATGCTGGAACAAATATTGCATTGGCTATCCAATCAGGTGGCGTAAATACATTAACCATCAGTGAAAACGGCTCACTCGCCTCTCTCGCTACATCAAATCAATTGGTTCTCGGCACAGGAAATACAACTACAATCAATTCAATTGCTCCATCTGCCCCACGAACTGCAACACTACCGGCTCTTACAGGCAATGATACATTCGTTTTCCAAAACCAAGCACAGACACTCAGCAACAAGTCTTTGACTGATCTAACAACCTACTTCGTCGATGACACAGATGTCACAAAGCGGTTTATCTTTGATGCAAGTCAGATAGCAACTGGTACGACTCGAGTGCTAACGATTCCTGACGCAGATGGTGCTATCTGTGTTACTTCAGGTAACTGTGCCGGTACAGGTGGCGTTGTTGGGGGCCAAGGTAATCAATACAGACTTGCTCGATTCATCGATCCAGGACTTGCTTCAAATATCGCTGATTCAAACCTTACCGACAACGGAACAGTTATCGGTGCTCTCTCAGGAGTTGAAATCGGAGATCAATCAGGAACAGATACACTTACATTGAATCGCGTTGGTAATGCAACAGTCGGAACACAAACACAGAATTCAAACCTTGTAACATTCCAAGGAGCATACTGGAATGGCAGTTCATCAACCAATGTAGGCTTCAGTCTCCAAAATCAAGTTACAGGAACTGGGCCTTCGTACGAACTTTCATTCCAAAATACATCTGGTACCGAAGTTGCAAGTCTCAGTAACTCAGGACAATTCACATTGGCTGGTCCACTCCAATTAACAACGCTCAACACAAGTCTTAATGGAGCAACAACCGTTTGCCGAGACAATATAACAAATCAATTAATTCAGTGTCCTGCCAATGCTGCAAATGTTGACTTGCAACAAGCTTATCAAGCTGGCAATACGATTGATGCAGATAATACGTATGGAGATATCGAATTCAATTTGGCAAACGGATCTTCAGCACAATTCACACTCACCAACGCAGGAACTGGTAATGGTGCGTTTGTCATCAACGATACCAATGCTGCTAATCAACTTGCTTTAGATATCCAATCAGGTGGCACTTCCACACTTACTGTTAATGAAAATGGAAACCTTATCACCGCAGGAACGATATCATCTGGTTCTGTTACAACTTCAGGCAATGTTATATTAAGTGGCGTTTCATCAGCAATAACAACTGGAACAAATCAAAACCTCACTCTCTCACCTAATGGAACTGGTGAAATCATTCTCGGTAAGATGACTCAGCTTTCAGTACTTAACACAACAGTAAACTCTGCTACAACAATCTGCCGAGACGATGTAACCAACCAATTAGTACAGTGTCCAGCCAATGCTGCTGAGGTCACATTACAACAAGCGTACGATGCAGGAAATACTATAGACACATCTGATGGTCGAGGTATATTCTTCAATTTAACTGGTGGATTAACCACACCAACATCATTTAATCTAGTCAATAATGGTAATGCTACAGGACTTAATTTAACCAATACAGGCACAGGAGCAGGTGTCATAATCAACGATACAAACGCTGCAGCAAATAATGCATTGATCATCCAATCAAATGGATCAGAAACATTACGAATTACTGAAGATGGAGCCATTATCTCTATCAGCAATATCTCAACTTCAGGTAATATTGCAACAACCGGCACAGGAACCATTACTTCTGCTGGCCTCCTCTCTGCTTCAAACGGATTAAATGTAACTAATGGAGCAACTATCAGTGGCGGCCTTGATAACAGCAATGGAGGAATCACCAATGCAGGTCAAATAACAGGAATCACTGACCTTACAGCTTCAGGTACGATCCAAGCTGGCAATCTTAATGCGACAGGTGCTATCCAACTAAACGGTGCAAATATCAATACAGCTGGAACACTCAACAATGTCGCCTACCTCAATCAAGCAAATGTCTTTACTGCAGGGCAGACCATCAGTACTGGCGGATTGAGTATCACAGCTGGTGGCGTAACTGTCGCAGCAGGCGGAGCAAACATCACTGGAGGTATCGATAACAATATTGGCGGTATCACCAACGCTGGAGCAATCTCAGGAGCTACAACAATCTCTTCAGGAGCGATCACAACTACTGGCACCTTTACTTTCAATAGCGTTTCAACTGACATTACTTCGGGAACTAATCAAGACCTCACCATCGATGCAAATGGAACAGGCCAGCTTATCCTTAGTGATCTCGTCCAAGTTACGAACCTCTCCAATACTGTCGGAGATATTGTTGTTTGCAGAAACGATGATAACCAACTCTCTGTCTGTTCCTCAAATGCTCTTAATGTAACGCTTCAACAGGCGTATGATGCTGGCAATACTATAACAACGACTGATGGCCGAAATGTTTCATTCGTACTCAGTGATACAGGCATAGATTCTTCATTCTCTCTTGAGAATCAAGGCTCAGCAAATGCATTTGTCATCAATGACACCAATGCTGGCAATGGTAGTAACGGCACAGCTTTGGCTATCCAATCAAATGGCACGAATAGACTGACAATTGGCGAAAACGGTAACTTGGTGACAGCTGGCACTCTCACCTCTGAAGCGACAACAAATCAAATTGTTCTCGGTTTGACCAATACAACTACGATTTCATCAATCGCTTCTTCTGCTCCTCGCACAGCTACCATTCCAGCCTTGAGTGCAGATGATACATTTGTCTTTGCGAATCAAGCTCAGACATTGAATAGTAAGACTATTGGAACTACAGGACTAATTTTTGATGATGCAGCCTTGGATATCACTACAGGAAATAATCAGGACCTTACTGTTGAGGCAAGTGGATCAGGCGAAATCATTCTTAATGATTTAGTCCGAGTTCCTACTCTTTCAGGAAATGTGGGAAGTACAGTTGTTTGCCGAAATGGAGATAACCAACTCGCTGTCTGTTCATCAAATGCATTGAACGTCACATTGCAACAGGCATACAACGCTGGCAATACAATCACCACAACTGATGGCCGAGATATCGCATTCACACTCGCAGACACCGCTACTGATGCTTCATTCTCACTCACCAATGCTGGTACAGCAAGTGCATTCGTTCTCGATAATACGAACGGAGCAACAGGAACAGCAATTGATATCCGAAATAATGGAGCAACTACTTTGACCATCAATGAGAATGGTACTCTCTCCACACAAGGTAATATCAGTACAACTGGCACTGGAGCTATCACTTCTGCTGGATTGCTTACTGCTTCAAATGCATTTACAGTCACTACTGGAACCGCAACCTTCGGTGGAGCAATCGTAGCAAATGGTAACTTCACACAATCAGGTGCTACAACCTTCTCTACAGGAACTGGTTCAGTTACATTGAACGGTGCAACAGCAGTATCAGGTGCGAATACCTTCACCGTTGGAACTGGAGCAACTACACTCGGGGGAACACTTAGTGTGACAGGTACGACAAATCTTAACTCTACACTTGATGTAGCAGGGCTTGCGACCTTCAATGGTGGTGTACTCGTTCCATCAGGTCAATCATTCAACGCAAGTGGCTCAGCAACATTCGCTCCAAGTGGCACAAATGATGTTGTCTTCAACACAGATACTGATTCAACTGTTCAATTTAACGGCCTCGGTACAACAGCTGGAAATGCTCTTTGTATTGATGGTGGGAACAACTTGGTTCTTTGTAACGGTGCTCCATTCGGTTTGCAGGCTGCATACAACACTGGCAACACAATTGTTACGACGGATGCACGAAACATCTCATTCACATTGGCTGATGTGACAACTGACACTTCATTTACTCTTGAGAATCAAGGAACAGCTCCAGCTTTTGTTATCAATGACACCAATGCAGGAACTGGAACTTCCCTTGCCATTCAAAATAATGGATCAACTACTTTAACCATTAATGAGTTTGGTACATTATCGACATCAGGTAACATCGCAACAACGGGCACTGGTACAATCACATCTGCGGGACTCTTAACAGCTTCAAATGGCTTCACACAAACAACAGGTGCACTTAACTTGACTGCAACCTCAGGTGCGTTGAATCTCTCTGGACTCTCAGCTTCAACAATTGATGCTGGCGTTAATAACATCATAATCACATCAGGCAACTTTAATACGACTGCAACAGGCATAAATGGTACTGCAATTGGCACTACTACCCCATCGACTGCTGCATTCACTACTTTGACATCAAGTGGTAACACAACACTTGCAACAACCGGTACATTCACCGCTGGCAATACTGCTGGAGCGTTGACATTGAATGGCTCAACTATCACCGCAAACCTCACAGACAATGCAGCAAATGCACTCGACATTCAAGAAGGTGCGAACAACTACTTCAACATCAATACAACCAATGGTGCTGAGAATATCTCATTTGGAAATGGTACAACCAACCCAACCTACTCGTTCCTCGGAACAGGTGCTGCTGCATTCACAGGTGATGTAAATGCAAATGCCAACTTGAATACTGCTGGCAACTTCACCCAATCAGGTGCTGGAACATTCTCAACAGGTACTGGATCTGTTTCACTCAATGGAGCAACCGCAGTTACAGGTGCGAATACCTTCACCGTTGGAACAGGAGCTACAACACTTGGCGGAACACTTGGAGTTACAGGCATTGCGACATTTAACAACAACATCGCACAAACAGGAACCGGCACTCTCTCTACAGGAACTGGCAATGTGAGTTTGAACGGGAACACTGCAGTCACTGGTGCAAACACCTTCTCAGTCGGAACTGGAGCAACAACGCTTGGCGGATCACTCGGAGTAACTGGTGCCGCGAACTTTAACTCTACACTTGATGTTGCAAGCCTCGCTACATTCAATGGCGGTGCAACAGTTAGCAACGGACAAGCATTCAATGCTAGTGGCTCTGCGACATTCACTCCATCAGGAACAAATGATGTTGTCTTCAATACAGATGTTGACTCAACCGTTCAATTCAATGGTCTCCAAACAACTGCAGGAAATGCACTTTGTATTGATGGCAGTAACAACCTCGCACTTTGTAACGGTGCTCCATTTGGTTTGCAAGCTGCATACAACACTGGTAATACAATCACCACAACAGATGGCCGAGACATCGCATTCACACTCTACGATGAAACATCAGATGCTGGAACTGCTACATCATTCACTTTGACCAACGAAGGATCAGCAGACACATTGGTTATCAACGATACCAATACGGGGACAAATAATGCTATCTCTATCCAATCGGGTGGCCTTGAAACATTGTTTATCGATGAAGATGGGAACCTCACCACATCAGGAAACATAACAACAACTGGCACTGGAGCTATCACTTCTGCTGGATTACTCACAGCCTCAAATGGCTTTACTCAGACAACTGGAGCACTTAACTTAACTGCAACATCAGGTGCTTTGAACCTCTCTGGACTCTCAGCATCCACAATTGACGCTGGTGTGAATAACTTGTTGATAACTTCAGCTACCTTCAATGTCACAGCAACTGGAATCAACGGAACAGCAATTGGCACGACAACACCAGCAACTGCTGCCTTCACTACTCTTTCATCATCTGGCAATACAACACTCGCATCAGCTGGATCATTCACCGCTGGCAATACTGGCAATGCTTTGACATTGAATGGCTCAACCATTACAGCAAACCTTTCAGACAACGCTGCAGATGCATTTGATATTCAAGAAGGTGTTAATAATTACTTCAACATCAATACAACCAATGGTGCTGAGAATATAGCATTTGGTAATGCCGCTACAAATCCTGCATTTAACTTCCTCGGAACAGGATCACTCAATCTTGGAAGTGGAACTATCACAACAAGTGCAACAACTGCTAACATCTTTGATACCACGGCTACTACAATCAATCTTGGCGGAGTAGCAACAGCTATCTCACTTGGTGCAAATACAGGCACAACAACTGTGAACAACCTCCTCGCAGTTACCGATACATTGCGAGTTACACCTACTGGAGCAAATGGAATTGAACTCCAACCATACGGAGCTGGGGCTGGGAATACATCGGAATTCCAACTCTATGAATTGACTGCAAACGGTACTGAATATACTGGATTTAAGGCTCCAGATTCAATGAATTCGTCTATAGTATATACATTGCCGTCCGATGCAGGTTCAACAGACTATGTTTTGACATACCAGAGTGGCGGATTACTCGAATGGAAGAATGCGAACTTGGTTGCTGGTGATATCTCAAGCGTTGGAAATGTGTTGACTGGTGCAGCGTTCTCAGGAACAGATGCAGGCAATTCCCTCTTCTTCCAAGGAACAACTGTTGATGGAAACACAATCGAACTCGTTGGAGAAGACGCAACACAGAATGAACAGATCATCCTTCCGGCAAACAGTGGCACGATTGCATTGATCCAACCTCGAATTGCACAAGTCGCAACTGGTACACAAGCACTTCTCTTCATCAACGAAGCAGGAGTTGCAACACCTAACCTCCTCCAATTACAGACTGCTGGAGCTGATTCATTTGTGGTTGATAACAATGGAAACATCGCAGTTAATGGAGGCTCTATCACAACAAACCAAACCACTGCTAATGTCTTCAACTCTGGAGTAAGTACACTTAATATCGGTGGCGACGCAACAGATGTTTCAATCGCTTCATCATCAGGTACAACGACAGTTAATAATGACCTCGTCGTAACCGGTACATTCTCATCAAATGGCATCTCTAACCTCGGAGATGGCGGTGACTTAGTAAACATCAATGGCACTGACATATCACTTACCGCTAACGGCACTGGCACAATCACCAATAACATCGTAAATAACATTGCTGATGCCTTCTCAATCCGCCAAGGTACAAACGAATATATCTCCATCAACACAACAACAGGAGCACAAGACATCAGCTTTGGTAACATGACAACTAATCCGACATTCTCATTCAATAGCACTGGACTTGCAACCTTTGGTGGCAGTATCGCAGTCAATGGAGGAGACATTACAACAACTGCTTCATCAGTGAATCTCTTCAACACCAATGCAACATCGCTTAACTTAGGTGGAGCTGCTACAAGTATCGCTATCGGTGCAGGTTCAGGAACAACAACTATAAACAATAATGGTGTTATTGGCGGAGACTTAGCAATCAATGGCGGAGAATTAACATCAGGTACAAGCACATTCAACCTCCTTAACTCAGGCGTTACAACATTAAATGTTGGTGGGGCTGCTACTTCCCTTTCATTCGGAGCTGCATCAGGTACAACGACAGTAAACAATGCTTTGACTATTACTGGCAATACAACAGCAAACGGTTCACTCACAGCAAATGGTCTTGTCCTTCTCCAACCTGCTGGAACAGACAGTGTAACAATCGTTTCAGATGCTGACTCATTCCTTAACTTGCCAGGACTCACAATCCCAGTCTCATCTGCATACTCACTTTGTGTCGATGCTGGAGATAACGTAGTTAAATGTCCTCCATCAGCTTCAACATTGCAGTCTGCTTATGATGGTGGAAATACTATTACAACATCTGATGGACGAGATATCTCATTCACATTAGCCGACACTGCTACTGATTCACGATTCATCATCACAACCGCTACAGGATCTACTGCTGGTACCGAATTCATCCGAGCTGATGGCGTTGGAGCTTCAGATCCAAACCAAATGGTCCTTATCGATAATGCTGATGCTGATCGAATCCTCCCTATCGGTTTGAGAATTACTTCATCTGGAACAAGTGGTGTTACAACTGCAATTGATGTATCAGATCCAACTATCGTTACTGCTCTCTCATTCGGAGCAAATGATCTTTCAGGAACGAACTTCTCTGTTGCAGGTGGCAGTGGCAATATCACTTCAGCTGGTGATATCGCAGTTAATGGTGGAGATGTCACAACAACTGCTGGATCAGGAAACTTATTTAATACAAACGTAACCACATTGAACATCGGCGGTGCTGCAACAACCCTTGTTCTCGGTGCTGCAACTGGTACTGCATCAATCAACAATGCGACACTCTCACTTCCAAATGCTACAGCTATCGATGCTGGAGCTGCTGCTTTGACTATTGATTCGGTGACAATCGGTAATGGCTATGGTTCAACAGGGACAACACTCACAAATACTGGCGATATCTCAGCAAACGGCAATCTCACAATAGATGGATCTTCAACACTTACAGGAAATATTACTTCAGCTGGAGATTTGGCATTGAATGGTGGAGATCTTACTACTACTTCCCCAACATTCAATTTGATCAATGCAACGGCAGCAACAGTGAACTTTGCTGGGGCTGCGACAACTCTTTCAATCGGAGCAAATACAGGTACAACAACGATCAATAATAACCTTACTGTTTCCGATAACTTGCTTGTAAATGGCCAAACTACCCTTACTCCATCAGGAACAAACGACGTTATCATCAATACTGACCTCGATTCAGGTCTTTACGTAACTGGACTTCCAACAGCTACAGGTAACTTGGTTTGTATCGACAATGGCACAGATCAGATCACCAAATGTGCATCCAACGCTATTTCCCTCCAATCAGCATATGATGGTGGTAATACAATCGACACAACCAATGCGAAAGACATTGCTTTCTCACTTGAGAACACAGCAACCGATGCAAACTTCACCATCACAACAGCGGATGGTTCAACTGGTTCAACGATCTTCCAACGTGCAGATGGGAATGGCACAAATGACCCAACACAACTCGTTCTCATCGATAATGCTGACACTGATCGAGCACTTCCAGTTGGTTTAACGATCTCCTCTTCAGGCGGCGGCGGAATCACAACTGGTATTGATCTTTCTGACCCAACGATCGTTACCGGTATTTCACTTGGCGTAAGTAGTATTGCTGGGACTAACTTCTCAGTTGATGGAGCAACCGGCAGTATTACTTCAAACGGAGACTTAGCATTGAATGGTAATGACATCACAACAGGAACAACTGGTACAGCAACAATCTTCAATACCAATGCAACGACTTTGAACATCGGTGGGGCTGCGACAACCTACACATTGGGTGCAACATCAGGAACCGGTAACATACGTGGTACAACTATTAATTTCCCTAACGCAACAGCTCTTACTGCATCAAGTGCACTCGCTACATTTGACTCACTTTCAATTGGTGGAAGCTACGGTTCAACTGGCCTTAGTATCACCAACACGGGTAACCTCTCAGCAAACGGCAATTTGATCATCGATGGCACATCAACATTGACTGGCGACATAACGTCCGCTGGAGACTTAGCATTGAATGGTGGAGACATCACAACAACTGCTGGGACTGCTTCCCTCTTCAACACCAATGCAACGACTTTGAACATCGGTGGCGATGCAACGGTTATCTCACTCGGTGATACAACTGGATTAACAACAGTCAACAACGATCTTACAGTTGAAGGTGATTTGACAGCAAACAGTAGTGTCCTCTTCAATCCATCAGGAACAAATGCAATCACGTTTAATACTGATTCTGATTCACCACTCTTCGTTACAGGCTTGCCAACCGCTTCAGGTACACTCGTTTGTATTGATGCTGGCACAAGTCAGGTTACCAAGTGTGCAGCTGATGCTATTTCACTTCAATCAGCATATGTTGGTGGAAACACAATCAACACGACGAACAATCGAGACATCGCATTTACGCTCGCAAACACCGCTACCGATTCACAATTCATCGTCACAACTGCTGACGATTCAACCGCTGGAAGTGTTTTTGTCCGAGCTGACGGGACAGGAACTAATGATCCATCACAATTAGTACTCATCGATAATGCTGACACAGATCGAGCATTGCCAATTGGACTCAGAATTTCCTCATCAGGTGGTGGCGGATTAACAACCGCTCTTGATGTATCCGATGCGTCTATCGTTACTGCAATCGCACTTGGTGCAAATGATATCACTGGCACCAACTTCTCTGTAAATGGTGGCAATGGAAATATTACTTCTGCTGGAGATATTGCAGTCAATGGTGGTGACATCACAACAACATCAGGTACTGCAAACATCTTCAATGCAAATGCTACAACCCTTAACATTGGAAATGCTGCAACCACTGTTTCACTTGGATCAACAACAGGTACAGCAACAATCCGAAACGCAACTGTTTCCCTCCTTGGAACAACATTGAATGCTAATGCAGCAACAGCATCATTCGATGCATTGAACGTAGGCAATGGATTCGGATCAACTGGTTTGACAGTGACAAATACTGGAAATGTTTCAGCGAATGGAAATCTTGTCATCGATGGGACATCAACATTGACTGGCGATATCACTTCATCTGGAGACTTGGCTTTGAACGGTGGAGATATTACTACAACAACATCCGGCATCGCTTCCCTCTTTAATACCAATGCAACAACTGTAAACATCGGTGGCGATGCAACTGTTGTCAGTATCGGAGATGATACAGGACTCACAACAATCAACAATTCATTGACAGTGGATAATGACTTAACTGCAAATGGCACAAGTACATTCACACCAGCTGGTACAGGAACTGTGACGATCAATACTGATACTGATTCTGGATTCTATGTCACTGGACTTGATGCTGCACCAAATGGTCTTTTGGTTTGTGTCGATAATAGTACTGGCCAAATCAACAAATGTGCATCTGATGCTATATCACTCCAATCCGCATACACTGGCGGAAATACAATCGCTACAACTGATGCACGAGACATCGCATTCACCCTTGCAAATACTGCAACTGATGCGAACTTCACCATCACAACAGCTGATGGATCAACTGGATTTACATCATTCACTCGAGCAAATGGTGCTGGAACATCTGACCCAACACAACTTATCTTGGTTGATAACTTGGACACAGATCGAGCCGTTGCAGCTGGCATCAAGATCCAATCAGCTGCTGGTGGTATCACTAATGCTCTTGATCTTTCCGATGCTGAAATCGTTAATGCACTCTCACTTGGTGCGAATAATGTTATCGCTACCAATTTCTCAATCACTGGTGCAAGTGGAGATATCACAACATCAGGTGATATCGCAGTCAATGGTGGTGACGTTACAACAACACAAACAACCGGCAACTTGTTTAACACAAATGTTACAACATTAAATCTCGGTGGCGATGCAACAACAATCAATCTTGGTGCAAGTACTGGAACAATCGCAATTAACAACCAAACAATCTCACTTCCAAATGCGACTGCTATTAATGCTGGAGGAGCACTCGCAACACTTGATGCGGCAAACCTTGGCGGCGGTTATGGTTCTACTGGTGTCAGTATTTCCAACACTGGTAATATCCAAGCAAATGGTACATTAACTGTTGATGGTATTTCTACATTAACTGGGAATATTACTTCAAATGGCGACTTGGCATTGAATGGTGGAGATCTCACCACCACTTCCCCAACCTTCAATTTGGCAACAGCAAATGCAACAACTGTGAACTTTGCAACAGCAGCAACAGCATTGAGTATCGGTGCCGGAAATGGAACAACCACAGTGAATAATGCATTAACAATAACGGGAAACACGACAGCAAATGCTAACTTCACTGCAAATGGTCAATCAACATTTAATCCTTCAGGAACAAATGGCGTTAGTATCACAACTGATGCTGATTCATTCTTAAATGTTTCAGGATTAACAACTGCAGCGGGAACTATCCTTTGTGTTGATGGCAGTAACAATGTCGTTACTTGTGCAGACAATTCAATCTCACTCCAAGCTGCATATGATGCTGGTAACACAATTACGACAACAAGTGGTCGAAACATCGCATTTACACTTGCTGATGATGCTACTGATTCTAACTTCATCGTCACGACAGCAACTGGTTCAACTGGCGGTGCACAATTCATCCGAGCTGACGGTGCCGGATCAAATGATCCAACACAATTAGTCTTGATCGATAATGCTGATTCTGATCAGATCCTCCCTACCGGTTTGACAATTTCATCAACTGGTGGCGGTGGCATCACAACTGCACTTGACGTCTCAGACGCTTCAATCGTTACTGCAATCGCACTCGGTGCAAATGACATCACTGGTACAAACTTCTCAGTTGATGGATCAAATGGTAACACAACTGTTGGTGGTAACATCGCAGTGAATGGTGGTAATATCACTACAACACAATCAAGTGCAAACATCTTTAACAGTACTGCAACGACATTGAATATCGGTGGAGCTGCTACATCATTAACACTTGGTGGAACAACCGGTACTGCAAACATCCGAAATGCGACAATCAACTTCGCAAATGCTACATCCTTCAATGCACCAAATGCTGCTGCAACATTTAGTGCAATCGAAGTTGGTGGTGGTTATGGAGATACAGGAATTACACTTTCAAATGCTGGCAACATCTCAGCAAACGGCACTTTGACTGTTGATGGTATTTCTACATTGACTGGCAACATCACATCAAGTGGTGACTTGGCATTGAATGGTGGAGACATCACAACAACTGCTGGGACTGCTTCCCTCTTCAACACCAATGCAACAACTGTGAACATCGGCGGAGATGCAACAGTTATCTCACTCGGAGCAGCAACCGGTACAACGACTGTGAACAATGACTTGGATGTACTTGGTACAGGAACATTTGGTGGAGCACTCACTGCAAATAGTACATTTGATGCAAATGGTGCATCTACATTCTCACCAACTGGAACAGATGGCGTGACTGTTAACACTGATAGTGATTCATTCTTTACATTGACTGGACTCACAACTCCAGGTGTTGCTGGGACAACACTTTGTCTCGATGCTAGTGACAATGTCACAAAATGTGGTGGTGCAACATTCTCGTTGCAAGCTGCATACAACGGCGGAAATACAATCGCTACAACTGATGCACGAGATATCGCATTCACATTGTCTAACACAACAACAGATGCTAATTTCACTATCACAACTGCAACTGGTTCGACTGGCGGCTCAGCATTCATCCGAGCAGATGGTGTTGGTACAAATGATCCTGCACAATTAGTCTTGATCGAAAACCAAGACACTGACCGAGCACTTCCAGTTGGTTTGCGAATCGCTGGAGTTACTGGCGGAGATATCACTACTGCAATTGATCTTTCCGATGCAAACATCGTGAACGCTATCGACTTCGGCGACAATGACATCATCGGAACACAACTCAGTATCACGGGAGCAACTGGTCAGATAACAACATCAGGTGATCTCGCTATCAATGGTGGAGACATCACTACAACATCAGGTACTGCAAATGTCTTCAATACCGATGCTACAGCATTGAATATCGGTGGTGCAGGAACAGCAATCACAATTGGTGCAACAACTGGTACAACAACTATCCGAAACGCTACACTCTCTCTTCCAAATGCAACAACAATCAATGCATTACAAGCAACCGCAAACTTTGATGCATTGAACATCGGAGACGGTTACGGATCAACTGGTGCAACAATCGCTAACAATGGCACTATCCAAACAAACGGAACTTTGACCGTTGATGGCATCTCGACATTAACTGGTAATGTCACTGCTGCATCAGATCTTGCTGTCAATGGTGGTGACATAACAACTGGATCTTCAACATTTAACTTGATCAATACAACAGCAACAACTTTGAATATTGGTGGGGCTGCTACTTCAGTAAATATTGGAGCTGGAACTGGAACAACAACAGTAAATAACGCATTGAATGTCACAGGACTGGCAACATTTAATGGCGGAGCAACTGTTCCATCAGGACAAACATTCACTGCAAACGGCATTTCAACCTTCTCCCCTGACAGTACCAATGATGTCACAATCAACACTGATTCTGATTCATTCTTGACTATCACCGGATTAACAACAACAACAGGAAATCTTCTTTGTATCGATGGTTCTGACAACGTAACGAAATGTTCAGCTGGATCAGTTTCATTGCAAGGTGCATACAACGGCGGCAACACAATTAACACAACAAACGCTCGAGACATCGCATTCAACCTCACCGATACATCAACTGATGCAAACTTCGTCATCACGACAGCAACTGGATCAACTGGTGGTTCACAATTCCTCCGAGCTGATGGTGCTGGAGCAAATGATCCTGCACAATTAGTTTTGATCCAAAATCAAGATGCTGATCAGGCACTTCCAGTTGGTTTGCGAATCGCTGGAGTTACTGGCGGAGACGTTACAACAGCAATTGATTTGTCTGACGCAAATATCGTCACTGCAATTGATCTTGGTGCAAATGATATCGCTGGTACGAACTTCTCTGTTGCTGGAGCAACAGGAAACATCACTTCAGCCGGAGATGCAGCAATCAATGGCGGCGACGTCACAACACTCGCAACAACTGCAAATATATTTAATACCGTTGCGACAACTTTGAACATTGGCGGTGATGCTACTTCCCTTAACTTGGGTACAGCAACTGGTACAGCAACAGTGAACAATGAGACAGTTATCTTATCTAACGCAACTGCATTTGATGCTCTCTCCGCCCTCGCTCGAGTTGATGGACTACAAGTTGGCGGCGGTTACGGTGCAACTGGTACAACAATTACCAATGCTGGTAATATTTCAACCAATGGCACGTTGACAGTTGATGGCATTTCAACATTAACTGGTAATACAACAGTTGGCGGAACACTTGGAGTAACAGGAGCTACGACACTCTCTTCAACATTGGCTGTCACTGGTAACACAACAATGACCGGAGATCTTGCAGTAAACGGTGGAGATATCACGACAACTGCAACAACATTCAATCTCTTAAATGCAAACGCTGCGACATTGAACTTCGGTGGTGCTGCTACTGCTTTGACAATCGGTGCAAATACAGGATCTACAACAATCCGAAATGACCAATTGATCTTCAACGGAACAGCATTTGATGCACTTTCTGCCCTCGCTCGAGTTGATGGTTTACAAGTCGGTGGTGGCTACGGTGCAACTGGTG
>CAZDOJ010000001.1:0-1254026 GCA_964507055.1 uncultured Gammaproteobacteria bacterium | reverse complement strand
GCCCTCGCTCGAGTTGATGGTTTACAAGTCGGTGGTGGCTACGGTGCAACTGGTGTAACAGTTAGTAACACAGGAAATATCCAAGCAAATGGTAATGTAACAATCGATGGAACTTCTACATTGACTGGTAATGTTACCGCTGCTGGCGATCTCGCAGTAAATGGCGGTGACTTAACAACATCTGCAACAACATTCAATCTCCTAAACACCAATGCAACAACACTTAATATCGGTGGTGTCGCAACGAACATCACACTCGGTGCTGGAACTGGGACAACAACATTGCAAAACAATCTTCGAGCAAATCTCGTTGATAACAATATCGATGCTCTTGATATCCAAGAAGGTACGAACAATTACATCAACATCGACACAACTGATGGTTCAGAGAATATCTCATTTGGTAATGCAAGTACAAACCCAACATATACATTCTCTGGTACAGGGTTGGCAACATTTGCAAGTGACATTGCTGTTAATGGCGGTACGATCCAGACATCTGCAACTACCGCAAATGTATTCAACGCAAATGCTACGACATTGAATATTGGTGGTACTGCTACTTCATTGATACTTGGTGCAAACACTGGAACAGCACAAATCAATAATGCTACTTTGTCACTTCCAAATGCTACTGCAATCAACGCAGCAAATGCATTGGCGACAATCGGCTCAGCATCAATTGGCGGTGGCTACGGATCAACTGGAGTTTCAATCTCTAATGCAGGAACTATCCAAGCAAATGGTAACATCACTATCGATGGAACTTCTACATTAACTGGAGATATAACATCTGCTGGCGATTTGGCTTTGAACGGCGGAGATATTACAACAACTGCTGGTACTGCTGCCATCTTTAATACCAATGCAACAACTGTGAACATCGCTGGAGCAGCAACTGTTATTAACATCGGTGCTGGAACTGGGACAACAACAGTAAATAATGCATTAACCGTAAGTGACGCAGCGACATTCAATGGTGGTGCAACTGTTGCAACTGGTCAATCATTTGATGCGAATGGTGCTTCAACATTCTCACCTGATAGTAATAACTCAGTCACCATTAACACTGATACTGATTCATTCTTAACGCTAACTGGACTCCAAACAGTAACAGGAAACCTCCTTTGTGTTGATGGATCAGACAATGTCGTTCGATGTTCTACAACTTCAATCTCATTGCAATCATCATACAACGGTGGAAATACGATCACATCAACAGACAATAGAAATATCGCTTTCAATTTGGCTGATACAACAACTGACGCTAACTTCACAGTAACAACCGCTGCTGGTTCTGAAGGATACAGTTACTTTGGATTGGCTGATGGCAGTAATACAACATCCCCTGCTCAGTTGGTTTTGGTTGAAAATGCAGATGCAGATGATGCACTTGCTACAGGAATTCGAATCCAATCAGAAGCTGGTGGCATAACAACTGCACTTGATGTAAGTGATCCTGAAATTGCTACAGCACTCTCATTTGGAGCAAATGACATCACTGGTACAAACTTCATAGTCGATGGCGGAAATGGTAATGTCACAACAAATGGTAATGTAGCTGTCAATGGTGGCACGCTTTCAACATCAGCAACAACTGCAAATGTCTTCAATGCAAATGCGACAACATTAAACATCGGTGGGGCTGCTACTAATCTAACACTCGGCGCAACAACTGGTACTGCAACAATCAATAATGCGACTGTTAACTTCCCTACGGCAACATCATTCACTGCTCCAAATGCAGCTGCGACATTCGCTTCAACTGCAATCGGTGGCGGATACGGATCAACTGGCGTAACAGTTAGTAATGCTGGAAATATCCAAGCAAATGGTACTCTCACAATCGATGGAATCTCTACATTAACAGGTAATGTAACTGCTGCTGCTGATCTTGCTGTAAATGGCGGTGATATCACAACCAACCAAACGACATTCAACTTAGTTAATAACACTGCAACTACACTTAACATTGGCGGTGCTGCTACGGCCATCTCACTCGGTGCGGCAACTGGTACAACAACTGTCAACAATGCATTAACTGCAACTGGCTTAATCACTGCAAATGATGGACTTACAGTTGCAACTGGTGAAACACTTACTGCAAACGGTGCATCAACATTTAATCCAGACAGTACCAATGATGTCACTGTAAATACTGATAGTGATTCATTCTTCCAATTGACTGGATTAACAACTGCAACTGGCCAAACAGTTTGTATCGATGGCTCAGACAATATTGTTAAATGTTCAGCTGCATCAATTACTTTGCAATCAGCATATGATGGCGGCAATACAATCAACGCAACAGACGCTCGAGATATTTCATTCAACTTAACAAACACTGCAACTGATTCTAACTTCTCTGTTACAACTGCTGCTGGCTCAACTGGTTATTCATACTTTGGATTGGCTGATGGCAGTAACACCACATCTCCTGCACAATTGCAATTGATCGAAAACTTGGACACTGATGAAGCATTAACAACAGGACTTAGAATCCAATCAGCTGCTGGTGGTATCACAACAGCAATCGATCTTTCAGATGCTGAAATCGTTACAGCACTTTCACTCGGTGCAAATGATGTAGTCGGCTCTAACTTCTCAATCACTGGTAGCAACGGTAATATCACTACATCAGGAACTATTACAGCAACTGGTACCATCAATGCTAATTCAGGAACAATCGCGACAACGCAAACAACTGGTAACCTCTTTAATACGAATGCAACAACACTTAACATCGGGGGTGCAGCAGCTACTTTGAACATCGGTGCAACATCTGGTACAGCAACAATTAACAATGCTATCCTCTCTCTTCCAAATGCTACGGCTATCAATGCTGGCGGTGCAGTTGCAACGATTGATAGTGCAGTTCTTGGTGGCGGTTATGGTTCTACTGGAATCGCACTCTCCAACACTGGAGATATCGAAGCAAATGGTAATCTCACAATCGATGGTAGTTCAACTCTCACCGGTGATGTTACAACTGCTGGCGATCTCGCTGTTAATGGTGGAGATCTTACAACAACATCTGGAACAGCAAATGTCTTCAATACAGGTGCAACAACAATCAACTTCGGTGGATTAGCAACTGCTATCTCAATCGGTGCAGGAACCGGAACGACAACTGTAAACAATGCATTAACAGTCAGTGATGGAGCAACATTCAATGGCGGAGCAACTGTCGCAACCGGTCAATCATTCACAGCAAATGGTGCAACAACCCTTTCCCCTGATAGTACCAATGATGTCACAATCAATACTGATTCCGATTCATCACTTATCTTGACTGGTTTGGCAACAGCAACAGGAAATGCACTTTGTATTGATGGTTCAAATGCAGTAACACTTTGTAACGGTGCTCCATTTGGTTTGCAAGCTGCGTACAACACAGGTAACACAATCACAACAACTGATGCACGAGACATCGCATTTACACTTGCAAACACTGCAACTGATGCGAACTTCACCATCACAACAGCAGCTGGTTCAACCGGTTCTTCGTACTTCGGATTAGCAAACGGAACCAACACTACCCCACCAGCACAATTAGTTTTGGTAGAAAACCTTGATACCAATGAAGCATTGCCAGCTGGCATTAAGATCCAAGCTGCTGCCGGCGGTATTACCAATGCATTAGATCTTTCAGATGCTGAAATCGTTAATGCTTTGTCACTTGGTGCTAATGACGTCACTGCTACGAACTTCTCTATCACTGGTTCTAATGGAAACATCACAACTGCTGGAAACATAGCAGTTAATGGTGGATCACTTACAACTACTGCTGGTACTGCAAATGTATTTAATGCGAATGCGACAACACTCAATATCGGTGGAGACGCAACAACTGTCGTAATTGGAGCAAACAGTGGAACAACAACAATTAATAACGGTACACTCGCATTACCAAATGCGACAGCGATCACCGCAGGCAATGCAGCATTAACTATCGATTCAGTAACAATCGGCGGTGGATATGGATCAACCGGCACTACCCTTTCAAACAATGGAAACATCCAAACAAATGGTGCATTAACTGTCGATGGAATATCTACATTAACTGGTAATGTTACAACTGCTGGTGATGTTGCTGTCAATGGTGGTGACATCACAACAACTGCCGGTGCTGCAAATATATTCAACGCAAATGCAACAACATTAAACATCGGTGGGGCTGCTTCAACAATCGCACTTGGTGCTGGAACTGGGACAACAACATTGAATAATAACTTGACTGCAAACATCGTTGACAACAATGCGGATGCTCTTGATATTCAAGAAGGTAATAACAATTACATCAATGTTAATACAACTGACAGTTCAGAAAATATCTCATTTGGTAATGCAACAACCAATCCAACATACGACTTCCTCGGAACAGGATTAGCATCATTTGCAGGAAATGTTGCAGTTAATGGCGGTACTCTTTCAACATCTGCAACTACCGCAAATATCTTCAATGCAAACGCGACAACATTGAATATTGGTGGGGCTGCTACTGCATTAACACTCGGTGCAACAAGTGGAACTGCGACAATTAACAATGCTATCCTTTCACTTCCAAATGCAACAGCAATCAATGCTGGAGGAGCACTTGCAACGCTTGATGCAGCAAACCTTGGTGGCGGTTATGGTGCAACTGGAGTAAGTATCTCAAATACTGGCAACATCCAGGCAAATGGGACATTAACTGTTGATGGTATTTCTACATTAACTGGGAACGTAACCACTGCTGGTGATGTCGCTGTTAACGGTGGAGATATTACAACAAGTGCGACAACAGCTAATTTGTTTACTGCAAATGCTACGACTTTGAACATTGGTAGTGCTGCTACTACCCTTTCACTCGGAGCAAGTACAGGTACTGCAACAATTAACAATGCGATATTGTCACTTCCAAATGCTACTGCAATCAACGCTGGATCTGCTGCTTTGACCATCGATTCACTCTCAGTTGGAGGCGGTTATGGTTCGACCGGAGTTTCAGTAAGTAACACTGGCAATATCCAAGCAAACGGTGCATTAACTGTTGATGGTGCTTCTACATTAACCGGAAATATTACAACTGCTGGTGATGTTGCTGTCAATGGTGGAGATGTTACAACAACTGCACTTACAGCTGCCCTCTTCAACACCAACGCAACAACTGTCAATATCGGTGGTGCGGCAACTGTTGTTAACATCGGTGCAGGAACTGGGACAACAAATATTAATAACGACTTACTCGTTGATGGTACGACAACTTCTACTGGTCTCGCAACATTCAATGGCGGAGCAACTGTCACAACTGGTCAATCATTCATCGCGGATGGTGCATCCACATTCTCACCAGATGGTACAAATGGTGTAACTGTAAATACTGACACTGATTCATTCTTCAAATTAACAGGCCTTACAACACAAACAGGTCAGACAGTTTGTATCGATGGTTCAGATAACATCGTGAAATGTTCTGCTGCTTCCATCACGTTGCAATCTGCATACAATGGTGGCAATACGATCTCATCAACAGATGCACGAGATATTGCATTTAACTTGGCAAATACTGCAACTGATGCGAACTTCTCAGTAACAACTGCTGCTGGTTCAACTGGCTACTCATACTTCGCAATCGCAGATGGCACAAATACAGCACCAGCTGGCCAATTGGTTTTGGTTGAGAACTTGGACACTGATGATGCAATGGCAGCAGGTATCAAGATCCAATCAGCAACTGGCGGCATCACCAACGCTCTTGATCTTTCAGACGATGAAATTGTCAATGCACTTTCACTTGGTGCAAATGATGTAGCCGCTACTAATTTCTCTATCGCTGGTGCATCAGGTAACATCACCACATCAGGAACTATCGCAGTGAATGGTGGTTCTCTCACGACAACACAAACAACAGCAAACGTATTCAACACAAACGCGACAACATTGAATGTCGGTGGATCAGCAACAACACTTAACTTGGGTGCAACAACAGGAATAGCAACAATCAACAATGCTACCCTCTCACTTCCAAATGCTACTGCTATTAATGCTGGATCTGCGGCATTAACGATCGATTCAGTAACGATCGGTAATGGTTATGGTTCTACTGGCACTACCCTTTCAAACAATGGAAACATCCAAACAAATGGAAACTTAACAATCGATGGAACTTCTGCATTGACTGGTAACGTAACTGCAACGGGAGACATCGCTTTGAACGGTGGAGATCTTACAACGAGTGCAACAACATTTAACTTAATCAATGCAAATGCAACAACTGTGAATTTTGCTGGCGATGCAACTTCACTTCTTATCGGAGCTGCAACCGGTACAACCAACATCAATAATGACTTGCTCGTTGATGGAACAACAACAGCAACAGGTCTTGCTACTTTTAATGGTGGTGCAGAAGTTACAGCTGGTCAGACATTTACCGCTGGCGGACAATCAACATTCTCACCTGATGGCACAAACGGTGTTGTCATCAATACAGATACCGATTCACTTCTCACAGTAACCGGTTTGCAAACACTTACTGGGCAAACACTTTGTATCGATGGCAGTAACACAATCGCGAAATGTTCAGCGGCTTCTATCACGTTGCAATCTGCATATACAGGTGGCAATACAATCACGACAACAGATGCAAAAGATATCGCATTCAATCTAGCTGACACAACAACAGATTCTAACTTCGTTGTTACAACAGCAACAGGTTCAACCGGCGGATCACAATTCATCCGAGCTGATGGATCTGGTACAGCTGATCCTTCACAGTTGGTCTTAATCCAAAATCAAGATGCTAACCGAGCATTGCCAGTTGGTTTGAAGATCGCTGGAGTTGCAGGTGGAGATGTGACAACTGCACTTGATCTATCTGATGCAAACATCGTTACTGCAATCGCACTTGGAGCAAATGACATCACTGGCACCAACTTCTCTATCACTGGTGCTAATGGAAATATCATAACTGATGGAACAGTAACTGCAACTGGTGACATCAATGCAAATTCAGGTACACTTGCAACAACACAAACAACAGCGAATTTGTTTAACACCAATGCAACAACAGTAAATGTTGGTGGTGCTGCTACAACAATTGCAATCGGTGCAACAACTGGTACTGCAACAATTAACAATGCTGTCCTCTCTCTTCCAAATGCAAGTGCAATCAATGCAGCAGCAGCAACATTGGCAATTGATACTGTAGCTGTTGGCGGCGGTTATGGTTCTACTGGAGTAACACTTTCAAATGCTGGTAACATTTCCGCAAACGGCACACTTACAGTCGATGGCATTTCTACATTAACTGGCAATGTAACTGCTGCCGGAGACGTCGCAATCAATGGTGGAGATCTAACAACAAATCAGACAACATTTAACTTGATCAATGCGAATGCAACGACATTGAATATCGGTGGTGCTGCGACTGCAATCTCTCTCGGAGCTGGAACTGGCACAACAAATGTTAACAACGACTTACTCGTTGACGGCACAACAACTGCAACTGGTTTGGCTACATTCAATGCTGGTGCAACAGTTGCAACCGGTCAGACATTCACAGCAAATGGCCAATCAACATTCGCTCCATCAGGAACAAATGACATTAACATTACAACAGACACAGATTCATTCTTGAATATCGCTGGCCTCACAACTGCAACTGGAAGTACAGTTTGTATCGATGGCTCAGATAACATCGTGAAATGTTCTGCTGCATCAATTACATTGCAATCAGCATACAATGGTGGCAATACTATCTCATCGACAGATGCTCGAGATATTGCATTCACGTTGAACGACACAACTACTGATGCTAACTTCACTATCACAACAGCTGATGGATCAACAAGTTACTCATCATTCAACAGAGCAAACGGCGTTGGAACAAACGACCCAGCACAATTGATCTTAGTTGATAACCAAGATACAGATCGAGCGGTTGCTGCTGGCATCAAGGTCCAAGCTGCTGCTGGCGGCATTACCAATGCATTAGATCTTTCAGATGCTGAAATCGTTAACGCATTAGCACTCGGAGCAAATGATGTTTCAGCTACAAACTTCTCAATCGCTGGTGCTACTGGAAACATCACAACATCAGGAACAATCAATGCAACGGGCGATATCACAACAGCAGGTAATGTAGCAGTCAATGGTGGTGATATCACGACAACAGATACAACTGCAAACGTCTTCAATACCAATGCAACAACTGTCAATGTCGGTGGTGCTGCTACTTCACTCGTTCTTGGAGCAAGTACAGGTACTGCAACAATCAATAACGAAACACTGTCACTTCCAAATGCAACTGCAATCAATGCTGGAGCTGCTGCTTTGACCATCGATTCAGTAACTATCGGCAATGGTTATGGTTCTACCGGCACTACCCTTTCAAGTAATGGAAATATTCAATCAAATGGTAACCTCACAGTTGATGGGACATCGACATTAACTGGTGATATTACAACAAATGGAACAATCAACGCAAACGGTGGAACAATCGCAACAACAGCAACAACTGCGAACTTATTCAATGCAACAGCAACAACCGTTAACATCGGTGCTGCTGCTACAACAAACTTCGGAGGCGGATACGGATCAACTGGTGTAAGCATCACAAATACAGGAAATGTTTCAGCAAATGGTAACCTCACAGTTGATGGAACATCGACATTAACTGGTGATGTTACAACTGCTGGAGATGTAGCAATCAATGGCGGAGACATCACATCAAGTCAATCAACACTCAATATTAATGCTGGTGGAACAGTCGCAATCGATGACAATGTCACAGTCACAGGAACAGTTTCAAATAGTGCTGGCAATTTAGTTCTTGATGATACAACGGATATCGGATCAGGTACAACTGGTATTCGAGTTAATCCAACTGGTTCTATCTCTGACATTGATGGTGACGTAACATTGAATGACAACACAATCGTTGATGGTACTTTAACTGTAACTGGAGCAATCTCAGACAGTAATTCTAACTTGAGTTTGAACGATAACACTGATGTTACCGGCGACTTCACAGTAAGTGGACGAACTACACTTGGATCAACAACTCAAGGTGATGGCACATTGAATGTCACAGGAGCACAAGCTGGTAAAGCACTCGTTATCTTAAATGAAACTGGCGATCAGAACATCTTAACTGCATCTGCATCAGGAACAACAGTTCTTAATGTCCAAAGAAATGGTAATGTTCAAATCGAAGGTTCCCTCTCCGATCTTTCAGGAAATACATTAAATGTTGATGATAACCTTTCAGTTACTGGCAACATCTCAATGACAGGAACAGTTTCAAATAGTGCTGGCAATTTGGTTCTTGATGATACTACTGATATCGGTTCAGGAACAACAGGTATCCGAGTTTCAACAGCTGGTTCTATCTCTGACATTGATGGAGACGTAAACATCGCTGACAACTTGAATTTGAATGGAACAATCGCAAACAGTGGTGGCAATGTCGTTCTTGATGACATCGTTGATCTCGGATCAGCAACAACTGGTATCCGTATCGCAGTCAATGGTGAGATCACAGATATTGATGGTACTGTTTCAATCAATGACACACTTGATCTTTCAGGTAACTTCGCTCAATCAGGTGCAAATACATTCTCTACTGGAACTGGTGCAGTTTCGCTTAATGGTGCTACTTCAGTTACGGGCAGTAACACATTCTCAGTTGGAACTGGTTTGACAACACTTGGTGGAGCAGCAACGATCACTGGAACAACAACATTGAATGGTGCACTCATCGCAAATGGTACAGCTAACTTCACCAATGCAGCTGGCATCACAATTGGTGAAGATATCGCTCCAGGATCTAGTAACACACCTGGTGCAATTAAGATCATTTCTGATGGTGATAACGCATACTCCACTACATTTACAACGGGTACTCAGACACAAGACATCATCTACACATTGCCAAATGATGATGGTAACTCAAACTACGTTCTTTCAACTGATGGTAACGGTGTACTCACATGGCAATCAGCTGCAGGAGTTGGAGCTGGTACAATCACTGGTGTTGGAAATGTCGTCACTGGATCAGCATTTACAGGTTCTGACACTGGTGTAAACAAAGGTAATACATTAACATTCGAAGGTTCAACTTCAGTTGATGATGCAAATGACATTACATTGACTGCTGCTAATCCAGCGTCATCACTCACTTTCACCCTTCCTGACCTTGGAACAAACGGTACATTTGCCTTCCTCGAAGGTACACAAACATTCACCGGATCAAAGACATTTAATGACATCACAATTGCTGATGCATCACTCGCTTTGACTGGCGGTAACACAACAATTGATATCACTGGTGGTGCGACACGAACCCTCAGTCTCTTGAATTCAACTGGCGGACAAGTTGCTAATCTTGATCTCACAGACGGTTCTCTCTTCACTGGTAGTACTTCGAGATTGACCAATGCAGGCGGACTTGAAAACATCACAAGCTATGCACAAACCGCTGGTAACTTTGGTATCACAGGATCAGGTACATTCTCTACAGGAACTGGTGCTATCTCTCTTAATGGAGATACAACACTTGCAGCTAATGCAGACTTCACTATTGCTGCTGGTACTGGTGCAGTTAACTTCCTCAATACTTCAGGAATCAGTATCGGTGAAGATATCGCTCCAGGATCATCAAATACACCTGGACAATTTGCACTTATATCAGATGGTGACAATGCATACTCCACGACATTTGTTGCAAGTACACAAACAGAAAACATCGTGTACACTCTCCCAACAGATAATGGTGGAACGAACTACGTTCTTGCAACAGATGGTAACGGAGTTCTTTCATGGCAATCAGCATCAGGAGTTGGTGCTGGTACAATCACTGGCGTTGGTAATGTCCTCACTGGATCAGCATTCACTGGCAGTGATTCAAGTGCAATCAAAGGCAATGACATAATATTTGAAGGTTCAACAAGTAGTGATGACGCAAATGACATCACCGTAACAGCTGCAAATCCAGCTGCATCTCGAACATATACTTTGCCTGATCTTGGAACAAATGGTACATTTGCATTCCTTGAAGGCACACAAACATTCACAGGTGCAAAGACATTTGCAGACCTTTCAATCTCAGATACAAACGTCGCATTCACAGGTGGCAATACTACATTCGACATCACCGGCGGTGCAACAAGAACACTCAGTCTCTTGAATTCAACAGGCGGACAGGTTGCAAATCTTGATCTCACAGATGGTTCACTCTTCACTGGCAGTACTTCCCGATTGACCAATGCTGGTGCTCTTGAGAACATCACTGGATATACACAAACATCAGGTAACTTTGCACAATCAGGTGCTGGTACATTCTCAACTGGTACAGGCGCTGTTTCACTTAATGGTGCTACTTCAGTAACTGGTGCAAATACATTCACTGTTGGAACTGGTTTGACATCTCTTGGTGGACAACTCGGAGTTGCAAGTTATGCAACATTTAGTGCATCACTTGATGTTACTGGCGATACCTCACTCGACGCAGCACTCGATGTCGATGGAGCAACAACATTGAATGACACACTCGATGTTAATGGAGTCGCAACATTTAACAACAACATCGCACAAACAGGTGCAAGTACATTATCAACTGGTACTGGTGCAGTTACATTAAACGGTGACACAACACTCGTCTCAGGAAAGACATTAACAACAACAGGAAGTCTCGTTGCTAATGGTCAATCAACATTCACTCCTTCAGGAACAAATGATTTGGTCATCAATACTGACACTGATTCATTCTTGAACATCACAGGACTTGCGACAGCAACCGGTACACAACTTTGTATTGATGGTTCAGATAATGTCACCAAGTGTTCAGCTGCATCAAGTACATTACAAGGTTCATATGTCGGTGGAAACACAATCGACACATTGGATGCACGAGATATCGCATTCACACTCACAAATACAGCAACTGATTCTAACTTCACAATTACATCAGCTGCTGGTTCAACTGGTTACACATACTTCGGATTAGCAGATGGTACAAATACGACATCCCCTGCACAATTGCAATTAATTGAAAACTTGGATGTGAACGAAGCATTGGCAGCTGGTATCAAGATTCAATCAGCTGCTGGTGGTATTACAACTGCAATTGATTTAACTGACGCTGATATCGTTACAGCATTGGCACTCGGTGCAAATGATGTCTCAGCAACTAACTTCTCTATCACTGGATCAAATGGCAATATCGCAACTGCTGGACAAGTAACAATCGGGGGCGGTTATGGTTCAACTGGTACAACAATCGCTGCAAATGGCAACATCCAGACAAACGGTAACCTAACTGTTGACGGCACATCAACATTGACTGGAGATGTCACAGCAACTGGCGATGTCGCAGTAAATGGTGGAGATGTCACAACAACTGCTGGAACTGCAAATATCTTTAACCAAAATGCTACAACAGTTAATATCGCTGGTGCTGGTACATCAGTCAACATCGGAGCAAGTACTGGCACAACAACTGTTGGAAATGCATTCAATGTCACAGGACTTGCAACACTTAATGGCGGTGCAACTGTTCCAACAGGTCAGACTTTGACTGCAAATGGTACATCAACATTCTCCCCTAACGGAACAAATGATATAACAATCAATACTGACGCTGATTCATTCTTGAATGTTAGTGGATTAACAACACCAGGACTTGCTGGAACTGCACTTTGTATCGATGCTTCAGACAATGTTACGAAATGTTCTGCATCAACATTCACATTACAAGGTGCTTATGATGGAGGAAATAACCTCACAACAACAGATGCTCGAAACATCGGATTCACTTTGGCTGACACAACAACAGATGCTAACTTCACTATCACAACAGCTGATGGCTCAACTGGATTTACATCATTCGTTCGAGCAAATGGTGCGGGAACATCCGATCCAGCACAAATGATCTTGGTTGATAATCAAGACACTGATCGAACAGTTGCTGCTGGCATCAAGATTCAATCAGCTGCTGGCGGAATCACAAATGCTCTTGATCTTTCAGATGCTGAAATTGTTAATGCTCTTTCACTCGGTGCAAATGATGTTACTGCTACCAACTTCTCAATCGCTGGTGCTACTGGTGCTATCACCACAGCTGGCGATGTCGCAGTCAATGGCGGAGACATCACCACATCAGCTGCAACTGCAAATATCTTCACTGCAAATGCAACAACATTGAACATCGGTAGTGCCGCTACTTCACTTAACTTGGGTGCAACAACCGGTACTGCAACAATCAATAATGATGTCATCAACTTTGCAAATGCTACGTCATTCACTGCTCCATCTGCTGCAGCTACATTTGCTAGTGTAGCAATCGGCGGTGGCTACGGTTCAACAGGTGTAAGTGTCAGTAACACTGGTGATGTTGAAGCAAATGGCGATATCACAGTTGATGGTGATTCTACATTGACAGGCAACGTCACAACAGCAGGTGATGTTGTTGTAAACGGTGGAGATTTGACCTCAAGTGCTGGTACATTCAACTTGCTTGATTCAGGTGTTACGACATTGAACATTGGTGGTGCGGCAACGGCTGTTAGTATCGGTGCAGTAACTGGCACAACGACAGTGAACAATGACTTAGATGTAACTGGACTTGCAACATTCAATGGCGGAGCAACAGTTGCAACTGGTGAAACATTCGCAGCAAATGGCATCTCAATGTTCTCCCCTGACAGTACCAATGACGTCACAATCAATACTGATTCAGATTCATTCTTGACTGTTACTGGATTAACAACTGCAACCGGAGATGCTGTTTGTATCGATGCTTCAGACAACATTGTTAAGTGTTCAGCTGGAACAAATTCATTGCAGACTGCATACAATGGGGGTAACTCCATCAATACAACAAATGCTCGGGACATCGCATTCAACTTAACAAATACAGCAACTGATGCTAACTTCACGATCACAACAGCTGCTGGTGCAACAGGCTACTCATACTTCGGATTAGCTGATGGTTCAAATGCTGCTCCTGCTGGACAATTAGTATTGGTTGAAAACCTTGATGCAAACGAAGCAATCGCATCAGGCATCAAGATCCAAGCTGCTGCTGGCGGTATCACTAATGCTCTTGACCTTTCAGATGCTGAAATCGTTAACGCTCTTTCACTTGGTGCAAATGACGTAGCAGCTACCAACTTCTCAATCGCTGGTGCATCAGGCAACATTACAACTTCAGGAACAATTACTGCAACAGGAACTATCAATGCTAACTCTGGTACATTAGCAACAACCCAAACAACTGGTAATCTGTTCAACACCACAGCAACAACTGTTAATGTCGGCGGCGTAGCAACAACTGTTAATATCGGAGCAAACACAGGAACGGCAACAATCAACAATGCAGCAGTTAACTTCGCGAACGCTACCTCATTTACTGCTCCATCTGCAGCTGCAACACTTAACTCAGTTGAAATTGGCGGTGGGTATGGTTCAACTGGCACTACCCTTTCAAATGGTGGCAATATCCAAGCAAACGGCACATTAACTGTTGATGGTATTTCTACATTAACTGGTAACGTAACAACATCAGGTGACGTCGCTGTTAATGGCGGGGACATCACGACAAACCAAACAACAGCTAACTTATTCAATGCAACAGCAACAACAGTGAACGTCGCAGGTGCTGGTACGTCAGTAAACATCGGGTCTTCAACCGGGACAACCAATGTTAACAATGACCTTCTCATCGATGGCACAACAACATCAACTGGAGTTGCGACATTCAATGGTGGTGCAACAGTCAGTAATGGACAAGCATTCAATGCAAGTGGATCAGCTACATTCTCACCAAATGGAACCAATGATGTAACAATCAATACTGATTCCGATTCAACATTGAACATCACTGGCTTGGATACAGCAACTGGAAGTACACTTTGTATCGATGGTTCAGACAATGTTGTTAAATGTTCAGCTGCTTCTATCACCTTGCAATCTGCGTACAACGGTGGAAATACAATTACATCAACAGATGCTCGAGACATCTCATTTGTCCTTGCAAATACAGCAACTGATTCTAACTTCTCAGTTGTATCAGCTGCTGGTTCAACTGGCTATTCATACTTTGGATTAGCTGATGGAACGAACACGACATCCCCTGCACAATTACAGTTGATTGAAAACTTGGACACAAACGAAGCATTAGCAACAGGACTTAAGATCCAATCAGCTGCTGGTGGCATCACAACAGCAATCGATGTAAGTGATCCTGAAATTGCTACAGCACTCTCATTTGGAGCAAATGACATCACCGGAACCAACTTCTCAGTTACCGGTTCAAACGGTAATGTTTCAACAGGTGGAACTATCACAGCAACTGGAAATATTACAACTGCTGCAAATCTTGCAGTTAATGGCGGCGACATCACGACAACAGATACAACTGCAAATGTCTTCAACAGTAATGCAACAACATTGAACATCGGTGGTGCGGCTACTTCACTCTCTCTCGGTGCAACAACTGGTACAGCAACAATCAACAATGATGTCATTAACTTTGCAAATGCTACGTCATTCACTGCTCCATCTGCGGCAGCTACATTTGCTAGTGTAGCGATCGGCGGTGGCTACGGTTCAACTGGTGCTACCATCTCCAACACTGGTAATATCCAAACGAATGGCACTTTGACTGTTGATGGCATTTCTACATTAACTGGCAATGTCACTGCTGCTGGTGATGTTGCTGTCAATGGTGGAGACATTACAACATCAAATACTACTGCTTCCCTCTTTAATACCAATGCAACATCAATTAATATCGGTGGCGTAGCGACAGCAATCTCACTCGGTGCTTCAACCGGTACAACAACTGTGAACAACGGTTTGACAGCAACTGGATTGATCACTGCAAACGGCGGTGCAACGATTGCAACTGGCCAGACATTCACAGCAAATGGCCAATCAACATTTGCTCCAGACAGTACCAATGACATCAACATCACAACCGATGCTGATTCATTCTTGAATGTTGCGGGACTAACAACTGCAACTGGAAGTACACTTTGTATCGATGGCTCAGACAACGTCGTCAAATGTTCAGCTGCTTCAATCACATTGCAATCTGCTTACACAGGCGGTAACACAATCGCAACAACCGATGCGAAAGACATTTCATTCACACTCACAAATACTGCAACAGATTCTAACTTCTCAGTCCAAACAGCTGCCGGTGCAACTGGATACTCATACTTCGGACTTGAGAATGGTACAAATACAGCACCTGCTGGACAATTAGTATTAGTTGAAAACCTTGATACAAATGAAGCAATCGCATCAGGAATTAAAGTTCAGTCAGCTGCTGGTGGTATCACCAATGCAATTGATCTTTCAGATCCTGAAATCGTAAACGCTCTTTCACTCGGTGCAAATGATGTAACAGCTACCAACTTCTCTATCACTGGTTCTAATGGAAACATCACAACATCAGGGGCAATAACAACAGCTGGAGATGTCGCTGTCAATGGCGGAGACATCACCACATCTGCTGCAACTGCCACATTGTTCAATACCAATGCAACATCACTTAGTATCGGTGGAGTTGCTACAACACTTACTCTCGGTGCAAATTCAGGAACTGCAACTATCAACAATGCCGTAGTTAACTTTGCAAATGCTACTTCATTCACTGCTCCATCTGCTGCAGCAACACTTGATTCACTTCAAATCGGTGGCGGTTACGGTTCAACTGGTACAACACTTGCAAATAACGGCAACATCCAAGCAAACGGCAATTTAACAATCGATGGTACTTCAACGCTTACTGGTAATGTAACCGCAACCGGTGATGTTGCTGTAAATGGTGGAGATCTTACAACAACTGCTGGTACATTTAATTTGGTAAATAGTGGGGCAACAACACTTAATATCGGCGGTGCTGCTACGACCTACACTCTTGGTGCAACAACAGCAACTGGCAACATCCGAGGTACAACAGTTAACTTCACTAACGCAACAACAATCGATGCTAGTCTCGCAGCTGCTTCACTTGATTCAACAACAATTGGTGGGGGTTATGGATCAACTGGCGTTAGCATCTCTAATGCTGGTGACATCCAAGCAAATGGTGCATTAACTGTTGATGGTGCTTCAACATTGACTGGCAACGTAACAACTGCTGGCGATGTTGCTGTCAATGGTGGAGATATCACAACCAACCAAACAACATTCAATTTGATTAACACAACTGCAACAACATTGAATGTCGGTGGTGCGGCTACTTCACTTAACTTGGGTGCAAATACTGGTACAACAAATATCAACAATGCTTTGTCAGTTGCAGATCTCGCTACATTCAATGGTGGAGCAACAGTTGCAACAGGTGAAACATTTACAGCAAATGGTGATTCAATCTTCTCGCCTGACGGGACAAATGATGTAACAATCAACACTGACACTGATTCATTCTTAACAATCAACGGTTTGACAAGTGGTGCTGGCGATAACATCTGTATCGATGCTTCAAATAACATCGTTATTTGTACAACAGCTGCTGGAACTTTGCAGTCTGCATATGATGCTGGAAATACAATCACAACATCAAATAACAGAAACATCGACTTTACACTTGCTAACACAGCAACTGATTCAAACTTCTCAGTAACAACAGCTGCTGGTGCAACTGGATACAGTTACTTCGGTTTGGCTGATGGTTCAAATGCTGCTCCTGCTGGACAAATCGCATTGGTTGAAAATGCTGACACTGATCAGGCAATTGCTGCTGGTATTAAGATTCAATCAGCTGCTGGTGGTATAACCAATGCAATTGATCTTTCAGATGCTGAAATCGTTAATGCACTCTCACTTGGTGCGAATGATGTAGCTGCTACAAACTTCTCTATCGCAGGTGCATCAGGTAATATCACTACATCAGGCACAATTACAGCAACTGGCAACATCAATGCAAATTCAGGTACATTGGCAACAACCCAAACAACTGGCAACTTGTTCAATACTAATGCAACTACTTTGAATGTTGGTAGTGCTGCCACTACTGTTAACTTGGGTGCAACAACTGGTATTGCTAACATCCGAAATGCGACTATCAACTTCGCTAATGCTACATCATTCACTGCTCCACAAGCAGCCGCTACTTTTGATTCAATCGAAGTTGGTGGTGGATACGGATCAACGGGATCAACATTTAGTAACGCTGGAAATATCTCAGCAAATGGTGCATTAACTGTTGATGGCATCTCGACATTGACTGGCAATGTAACAGCTGGTGCAGATGTAGCAGTAAATGGTGGAGATGTGACAACAAATCAAACAGTCGCTTCCCTTTTCAATGCGACTGCAACAACTGTAAACATTGCTGGAGCTGGTACGTCAGTGAACATCGGTGCTTCTACTGGTACAACAAATGTTAATAACAACTTGCTTATCGATGGCACAACAACAGCAACAGGACTTGCGACATTCAATGCTGGAGCAACAGTTGCATCAGGTCAGACTTTGACTGCAAATGGTCAATCAACATTCACACCAAACGGCACCAATGACCTCAACATCACAACCGATGCTGATTCATTCTTGAATGTTGCAGGCCTTACAACTGCAGCTGGAGATAACCTTTGTATCGATGGTTCAGACAATGTAGTTGTCTGTGCAACAGCAGCAGTTACATTGCAAGGTGCATATGATGGTGGCAATACAATCGCAACAACAGATGGTCGAGATATCGCATTCACATTGGACAACACAACAACTGATGCTAACTTCTCAGTGACAACCGCAGCTGGTGCAACTGGTTACTCATACTTCGGATTAGCTGATGGTTCAAATGCTGCTCCTGCTGGACAATTGGTATTGATCGAAAATAATGATGCAAACGAAGCACTTGCAAGTGGTTTGAAGATCCAATCAGCGGCTGGAGCAATCACCAATGCGATTGATCTTTCCGATGCAGAGATCGTTAATGCTCTTTCACTCGGTGCGAATAACGTCACTGCTACCAACTTCTCTATCACTGGTTCTAATGGAAACATTGCAACATCAGGAACTATCACTGCAACTGGTGATATCAATGCAAATTCAGGTACATTGGCAACGACACAAACAACTGGTAATTTGTTTAACACAAATGCAACAACTTTGAATATTGGTGGAGTCGCTACAGCTGTAAACATCGGTGCTTCTACTGGTACAGCTCAAATTAACAATGCAACTGTTAACTTCGCAAATGCTACTTCATTCACTGCTCCAAATGCTGCTGCAACACTTGGCTCTGTAGCTATTGGTGGTGGTTACGGATCAACTGGCGTTTCAGTTAGTAACACAGGAAACATTCAAGCAAACGGTACATTAACTGTTGATGGTATTTCTACATTAACTGGTAATGTCACTGCTGCTGGTGATCTCGCTGTTAACGGTGGAGATATCACAACAAACCAAACAACATTCAACTTGCTTAATAATACAGCTACGACATTGAATATCGGCGGTGCAGCAACATCACTTAACTTAGGTGCAAGTACTGGTACAACAACAGTGAATAATGCATTGACTGCAACTGGATTGATCACCGCAAATGCTGGTGCAACTGTTGCAACTGGTCAAACATTCACAGCAAATGGTGCATCCACATTCTCACCTGACAGTACAAACGATGTCACAATTAACACTGATTCAGATTCATTCTTTACATTGACTGGACTCACAACTCCAGGAACAGCTGGATCAACACTTTGTGTTGATGGCAGTAACAATGTCACAAAATGTTCAGCAAATACAATTACATTGCAGTCTGCATACAACGGCGGTAATGCTATAACATCCACTGATGCACGGGACATTGCATTTAACTTGGCTAATACATCAACCGATGCTAACTTCTCAGTAACAACAGCTGATGGTTCAACTGGTTACTCTTCATTCACACGAGCAAATGGTGCTGGCACATCTGATCCAGCACAATTAGTATTGGTTGATAATTTGGATACTGATCGAGCAGTTGCTGCTGGCATCAAGATTCAAGCTGCTGCTGGTGGTATCACTAACGCTCTTGATCTTTCCGATGCAGAGATCGTCAATGCATTATCTCTCGGTGCTAATGATGTTGCTGCAACAAACTTCTCTATCACTGGTTCTAATGGAAACATTACTACTGCTGGAAACGTAGCAGTGAACGGTGGATCACTTACAACTACTGCTGGTACTGCAAATGTATTTAATGCGAATGCTACGACAGTGAATCTAGGCGGTGCTGCTACTTCACTCGTTCTTGGTGCGAGTACAGGCACAACAACAATCAATAACGCTACCCTATCACTTCCAAATGCTACTGCAATCAATGCAGCAGGAGCAACTGCAAACATCGACGCTTTGAATGTTGGTAATGGCTATGGATCAACTGGTACTACTATCAGTAGTGCTGGTGATATCTCAGCGAATGGTTCACTCACAATTGATGGAACTTCAACACTTACTGGTGATGTCACTGCAACTGGAGATGTCGCTATCAATGGTGGTGACTTGACGACATCTGCTTCTACATTTAACTTACTTGATACCAATGCTACAACATTAAATATCGGTGGCGATGCTACAACAATTGAACTTGGTGCCGGAACCGGAACAACAACATTACACAATAACTTGACTGTTAATATGGTCGACAACAATGCAAATGCTCTTGATATTCAGCAAGGCAGTAACAACTACATCAATGTAAACACAACTGACGGTGCAGAAAACATCACATTTGGTAACACGACAACAAATCCGACATATTCATTCCTCGGAACCGGTGCAAGTACATTCAGTGGGAACATCAATGCTAACTCTGGAACAATTGCTACATCACAAACTACTGGTAACTTATTCAATACAACTGCTACGACACTCAATGTTGGTAGTGCTGCCACTACTGTTAACTTGGGTGCAACAACTGGTATTGCTAACATCCGAAATGCGACTATCAACTTCGCTAACGCTACATCATTCACTGCTCCACAAGCTGCTGCTACTTTTGACTCAGTTGCTATCGGCGGTGGTTATGGTTCTACTGGTGCAACGATCAGTAACTCTGGAAATATCCAAGCAAATGGAACTTTGACAGTTGATGGCATCTCAACATTGACTGGTAATGTAACTGCTGCTGCCGACGTTGCAGTCAACGGTGGAGATCTTACATCTTCTGCAACAACATTCAATCTTCTTAACTCTGGAGTTACAACATTGAATATTGGCAATGCTGCTACTACCCTTTCACTTGGTGCATCATCTGGAACAACTACAGTTAATAATGCGTTGACAGCAACTGGCGTAGCAACATTCAATGGTGGTGCAACTATCCCATCAGGTCAAACATTGACTGCAAATGGTACAAGTACATTTACACCAAATGGTACAAATGACATTACTTTTGCAACTGATGCTGACTCAACATTTGTCTTGACTGGGCTTGGTACAGCAGCTGGCACTTCACTTTGTCTCGATGGCAGTAACAATGTTGTCCAATGTGCAAATGCAACACTCAGTCTCCAAAATGCATATGTTGGTGGAAATACAATCGACACAACAGACGCAAAAGACATCGCCTTCACATTGACGAACACTACAACTGATTCTAACTTCACAGTAACAACAGCTGATGGTTCAACTGGTACAAGTATCTTCGCTCGAGCAAATGGTGCAGGCACTTCAGACCCAGCACAACTGATCTTGGTTGACAATCAAGACACTGATCGAGCAGTTGCTGCTGGCATAAAAGTTCAATCAGCTGCTGGTGGTATCACTAATGCATTGGATCTTTCAGATGCTGAAATCGTTAATGCACTCTCACTTGGTGCTAATGATGTAGCTGCCACCAACTTCTCGATCACTGGTTCTAACGGCAACATCACAACAAGTGGAACTATCACTGCAACTGGGAACATAAATGCTAATTCAGGTACACTCGCTACCAACCAAACAACAGCTAACTTGTTCAACAGCAATGCTACGACATTGAATGTTGGCGGTGCGGCTACGACATACACTTTGGGTGCAACCAATGCGACTGGAAATATCCGAGGTACGACAATCAACTTTAACAATGCAACAACTATCGATGGAACTTCAGCAACTGCTGGATTTGATACATTAAATGTTGGCGGCGGTTACGGCTCAACTGGCGTTTCAATCTCTAACGCTGGCAACATCCAAGCAAACGGTAATGTGACTATCGATGGCACTTCCGCATTGACTGGTAACGTAACAGCAACTGGTGATGTCGCTATCAATGGTGGTGACTTAACAACTGGTGCAAGTACATTTAACTTACTCAATACAACAGCAACTACAATCAATATCGGTGGTGCAGCAACTGCACTTAACTTGGGTGCAGCAACTGGCACAACAAATATCAACAATGACCTTCTTATTGATGGAGTAACAACTGCAACAGGACTCGCAACATTCAATGGCGGTGCAACAGTCGCAACTGGTCAATCATTCGACGCAAATGGTGCTTCTACATTTGCTCCAGACAGTACCAATGACATCACATTTACAACTGATACAGATTCAACAATCATCTTGAATGGTTTGGGTACAACAACTGGTACCCCACTCTGTCTCGACGGTGGAAACAATGTTGTTCAGTGTGCAAATGCAACACTCAGTCTCCAAAATGCATATGCTGGTGGTAACACAATCACGACATCAGATGCACGAGACATCGCATTCAACTTAGCTAATACTTCAACTGATTCCAACTTCACAGTGACAACTGCTGCTGGTTCAACTGGCTATTCATACTTCGGTTTGGCTAACGGTACAAATACTACTCCACCAGCACAATTACAATTGATCGAGAACTTGGATACAAACGAAGCATTACCAGCTGGTATTAAGATCCAAGCTGCAGCTGGTGGAATTACAAATGCTCTTGATCTTTCAGATGCTGAGATAGTCAATGCTCTCTCACTTGGTGCGAATGATGTTACCGCTACCAACTTCTCTATCACTGGTTCTAACGGCAACATCAACACTTCAGGAACAATCACCGCAACTGGCAACATCACAACTTCAGCTGATGTAGCTGTAAATGGTGGAGACTTAACATCAAGTGCTGGTACATTCAATCTTCTTAACACCGGCGTTACAACATTGAATGTTGGTGGTGCGGCTACGACATACACTTTGGGTGCAACCAATGCGACTGGAAATATCCGAGGTACGACAATCAACTTCCCGAACGCAACAACAATCGACGGAAATTCAGCAACTGCAGGATTCGATGTCGTAAATGCTGGCGGTGGATACGGTTCAACTGGTGTAACACTTGGCAGTACAGGAAATGTTCAAGCAAATGGTAACTTAACAATTGATGGTACTTCTGCTTTGACTGGTAATGTTACTGCGACAGCTGATGTCGCTATCAATGGTGGAGATCTTACATCTTCTGCAACAACATTCAATCTTCTTAACTCTGGAGTCACAACATTGAATGCTGGCGGCACTGCTACCAATGTTACCATCGGTGCAAATAGTGGAACAGCAACGATCAACAACGCTACCCTCTCTCTTCCAAATGCAACTGCAATTAACGCAGCAGGAGCAACTGCAAATATCGATACATTAAACGTCGGCGGAGGTTATGGCTCTACTGGTTTGACAGTAAGTAATGCCGGGAATGTTTCAACCAATGGAACTTTGACAGTTGATAGCACATCAATATTAACTGGAAATGTTACCGCTGCAAGTGATGTTGCTGTAAATGGCGGAGATCTTACAACATCACAAACAACATTCAATCTTCTTAATACCAATGCTACAACACTAAATATCGGTGGAGTTGCTACAACTGTTGCTCTCGGTGCAGGAACTGGGACAACAACACTTAACAATAACTTAACTGCAACTGTAGTTGATAACAATGCAAACGCTCTTGATATCCAGGAAGGTTCAAATAACTACATTAACTTGAACACAACAAATGGTTCTGAGAATCTTTCATTCGGTAATGTAACCACTAACCCAACATATTCATTCTTAGGAACTGGTGCAAGTACATTCTCAGGAAATATCAATGCTAATTCAGGTACTATTGCTACATCACAAACAACCGGTAATTTGTTCAATACCAATGCAACAACATTGAATATCGGTAGCGCTGCAACAACTGTTAACTTAGGTGCAACAACTGGTGTAGCAAACATCCGAAATGCGACTATCAACTTCGCTAACGCTACATCCTTCACTGCTCCACAAGCTGCTGCGACATTTGATACTATTGCTATCGGTGGCGGTTATGGAACGACTGGAACAACACTTTCAAATGCTGGAGATATCCAAGCGAATGGTAACTTAACAATTGATGGTACTTCTGCTTTGACTGGTAATGTTACTGCGACAGCTGATGTCGCTATCAATGGTGGGGACCTAACATCAAGTGCAACAACATTTAATCTTCTTAACTCTGGTGTCACTACATTGAATGTTGGCGGCGCTGCTACTACCCTCTCTCTTGGTGCAACAACCGGTACAACAACTGTGAACAACAATTTAACAATCGGAAATAACAGAACATTAACAAGTGCGGGTGCTGTTTCATTCTCACCAAACAGTACAAATGACATTACTTTCGCAACTGATGCCGATTCAACATTGATCTTGACTGGTTTGCAATCACTTACAGGTACTGCACTTTGTATCGATGGTAGCAATAATGTTGGGACATGTAACTCTGCGTCACAAGGTTTGCAAGCTGCATATACCAATGGCAACACTATCACAACAACAAACAACAGAAATATCGACTTCACACTTGCAAATACTGCAACTGATTCGAACTTCTCAGTAACAACTGCTGATGACTCAACCAGTTACTCAGTATTCGCACGAGCAAACGGTGCTGGTACAAATGATCCAACACAATTAGTCTTGATCGACAACTTGGATGCAGACCGAATCCTCCCAGTTGGATTGAAGATCGGTTCCGCTGGTGGAGCTGGAGTAACAACTGCACTTGATCTTTCAGATGCAACAATCGGTAACGCACTTTCACTCGGAGCAAATGATGTCACTGCAAGCAACTTCTCTATCGCAGGTAGCACTGGAAACATCACAACAACTGGTGATGTTGCTGTGAATGGTGGCGATGTTACGACATCAGCGACAACTGCTTCCCTCTTTAACACAACTGCTACGACATTGAATATCGGTGGTGCTGCGACAACATACACAATTGGTGGAACAGCAGCAACAGGAAATATCCGAGGTACAACAATCAACTTCCCTAACGCTACAACATTTGCAGCAGCTGGTGCAGCAGCGACATTTGATTCAGTAGCAATCGGTGGCGGTTACGGTTCAACTGGTGCTACTATCTCTAACGCTGGTAATATCCAAGCAAACGGTACATTAACAGTTGATGGTGTTTCAACTTTGACTGGAAATGTAACAGCTGCAGCAGACGTTGCTGTTAACGGCGGCGACGTTACTACAAATCAAACAACAGCTTCCCTCTTTAATACAACTGCAACAACATTGAATGTCGGTGGTGCTGCTACAACTCTTTCACTCGGTGCAGCAACTGGCACAACAACTGTGAACAATAATCTTTCAATTGCTAACAACAGTTCACTCACTACAACTGGTGCAGTTTCACTTACACCTGCAAGCACAAGTGATATTACAATCAACACTGATGCTGACTCAACTTTGGTATTAACTGGTTTGCAATCAGTTACTGGAACAACACTTTGTGTTGATGGATCAAGTAATGTCGGTACATGTTCAGCGGCGTCATTCAGTTTGCAAGCTGCATACAATGCTGGCAACACAATCGCTACAACAGATGCTCGAGATATCGGATTCACACTCGCTGATACAACAACTGATGCTAACTTCACTATCACTACAGCTGATGGATCAACTGGATTCTCATCGTTCACTCGAGCAAATGGTAGTGGAACAGCTGATCCAAACCAATTGATCTTGGTTGATAACTTGGATACAAACAGAGCAGTTGCTGCAGGTATTAAAGTACAAGCAGCAGCTGGTGGTATCACTACAGCACTTGATCTCTCAGATGCTGAAATCGGTAATGCACTTTCACTTGGTGCAAATGACATCACTGCAACCAACTTCTCACTCACTGGTTCAAATGGTAATCTTTCAGCTAACGGATCAATCGCTGCAAATGGTGGAACAATCTCAACTGATGAAACAACATTCAACTTAGTTGATGCAACTGCAACAACAGTGAACTTCGCTGGAGCAGCAACAACATTGAACATCGGCGGTGCAAGTGGTACAGCAACAATCAATAACCAAACAATCGCACTTCCAAATGCAACAGCATTGAATGCAAGTGGTGCGACAGTAACAATCGATGCTGCTACAATCGGTGGCGGTTATGGTTCAACAGGAGTTTCAGTCAGTAATGCTGGCACCATCCAAGCAAATGGTAACTTAACAGTTGATGGTACTTCTAACTTAACTGGAAACATCACATCATCAGGTGATATCGCAGTAAATGGTGGAGATATTACAACAACATTTGCAACTGGAAATATCTTCAATACTGGTGCTACGACACTTAACATCGGTAACGCTGCTACAACTGTTTCACTCGGTGCAACAACTGGTACAACAACGATCCGAAATGCTTTGACTGTTGCAAACAACAGTGCTTTGACAACAAGTGGTGCAGTTTCATTCTCACCTAACAGTACAAATGGTGTCACAATCGCAACTGATTCTGATTCATTCTTGACTGTCAGTGGTTTGACAACAGCATCAGGTGCACAACCAACACTTTGTGTAAATGGTTCCAACCAAGTTGTTAAATGTGATTTGACAGCAAACGCAAGTTTGCAAGCTGCATATGATAATGGAAATACCATCACATCAACAAACAATAGAAACATTGGATTCACACTTGCTGACACTGCTACTGATTCTAACTTCACTATCACAACAGCTGATGGATCAACTGGTGGAACAGTCTTCTCACGAGCAAATGGTGCTGGAACATCTGATCCAAATCAATTAGTTCTTATCGATAATGCAGATGCTAACCGACCACTTCCAACTGGATTGGCTATTACATCAACAGGTGGTGGCGGAATTACAACTGCACTTGATCTTTCAGACGCAAGTATCGTCACTGCACTTTCACTCGGAGCAAACGATGTATCTGCAAGTAACTTCTCTATCTCTGGTGCAAACGGTAATGTCACAACAGCTGGCAATGTCGCAGTCAATGGTGGAACACTTTCAACAACTGCAACAACCGGTTCAATCTTCGATACAAATGCAACAACAGTAACAATGGGAAGTGCAGCAACAACACTGACAACAGGTGCAACAACTGCAACACAGAATATCCGAGGTACAACAATCAACTTCCCTAACGCGACAACTATCACAGCAAATTCAGCTGCTCTTAACATCAGTTCAACAGCTATCGGTGGCGGTTACGGATCAACTGGCGTTTCAGTAAGTAGTGCTGGAGATGTTCAAGCAAATGGTGCACTCACAGTTGATGGAGCATCAACATTGACTGGTGCAGTTACAGCATCGAATGGTGTAACAATTAATGGTGCATCAACATCAGACTTGGTTTCATCAAAGACAACAGGTAACTTATTCAATACAACCGCTACCACACTTAACATTGGTGGTGCTGCAACAACAGTTGCTCTCGGTGCAACAACTGGTACAACAACTGTACGAAATGCTTTGACTGTCGGTAACAACAGTACACTCACAACAGCTGGTGCAGTTTCATTCTCACCAAATAGTACAAACGACATTACATTTGCAACAGATGCTGATTCAACTTTGGTATTAACAGGACTTCAGTCAGTTGCTGGTACTACACTCTGTCTCGATGGATCAAACAATGTTGGTACATGTAATGCAGCATCTCTTAACCTGCAAACTGCATACAACAATGGAAATACCATAACAACAACTGATGCTCGAAATATCGGATTCACACTTGCTGATACTGCAACTGATTCTAACTTTGCAGTAACAACAGCTGATGGATCAACTGGATTCTCTACATTCTCAAGAGCAAATGGAGCTGGTACAAACGATCCTGCACAACTTATCTTGATCGACAATGCTGACACAAATAGAGCAATTCCAGCTGGTTTGAAAGTAACATCCTCAGGTGGCGGCGGCGTAACAACAGGTATCGACGTCAGTGATGCAAGTATCACAACAGGTATCGCACTTGGAGCAAGTAACGTATCTGCAACCAACTTCGGGATCGTTGGATCAACTGGTAACATCACTACATCAGGTGACTTAGCTGTCAATGGAAGTGACATCACTACATCAGGTACAGGAACAGCAACAGTATTCAATACAAATGCATTAACACTTAACATGGGTGGTGCTGCAACCGCATACACAATCGGTGCAACTAATGCGACTGGTAACCTCCGAGGAACAACAATCAACTTCAACAATGCAACAACAATCTCTGCGTTGACCGCTGCATTCAATGCTGATTCCCTCTCAATCGGCGGTGGTTACGGGTCAACTGGCGTTTCAGTCAGTAACGCTGGAAATATCCAAGCAAACGGTACATTAACAGTTGATGGTGCTTCAACATTAACTGGTAATGTTACTGCAACTGGTGACGTTGCTGTTAATGGTGGAGATCTTACAACAACTGCTGGTACATTCAACTTGGTTAATTCCGGAGCTACTACACTCAACATCGGTGGTGCTGCTACAACAATCGCACTCGGAGCAAATGGTGGAACAACAACTGTGAACAGTGGTTTGACAGTTGCATCAGGTCAGACATTTACAGCAAATGGTCAATCTAACTTCTCACCAAATGGAACAAATGGCGTAACAATTACATCAGACGCTGATTCATTCATAACATTGAATGGTTTGACAACTGCTGCTGGAACTGGTGTTTGTGTCAATGGCTCAAATCAAGTTGTTAAATGTGACGGTGCATCACAAAGTCTCCAAAGTGCATATGACAATGGCAATGCAATCACTACAACAAACAACAGAGACATCGCATTCACACTTGCTGACACAACAGCTGATTCTAAATTCACTGTTACAACAGCAACAGGTTCAACAGGTGGCGTCGAAATCTCACGAGCTGATGGTGCTGGAACTGCAGATCCTACACAACTCGTTTTGATAGACAACAAAGACACTAATCGAGCATTACCAATCGCATTGAGAATTGCTGGAACTCCAAGTGGCAATGTCACAACAGCTCTTGATGTTAGTAATGCAGATATCGGAACAGCACTTTCATTCGGAGCAAATGATATATCAGGTACTAACTTCTCAGTTGCTGGTGCAAGTGGAGATATCACTAGTGCTGGAGATGCAGCATTGAATGGTGGAGATCTTACAACAACTGCTGGCACAGCTTCCCTCTTCAATACTGGAGCAACAACACTCAATATTGGTGGAGCTGCAACGACATACACTTTGGGTGCAACCAATGCAACAGGCAACATCCGAGGAACAACAATTAACTTCCCTAACGCAACATCAATCGCTGCAACAAATGCAACCGCAGGATTCGATACAGTAAATGTCGGCGGCGGTTACGGATCAACTGGTGCTACAATCGCAAACACTGGAAACATCTCAACAAATGGTACATTAACAGTTGATGGCATCTCTACATTGACCGGTGCAGTTACAGCATCAAATGGTTTGACAATTGATGGTTCTACGCAATCAACATTGATCGCTGCGAAATCAACTGCAAATGTCTTCAACACAGTCGCAACAACATTGAACATCGGTGGTGCTGCAACAACTGTTTCACTCGGAGCTGCTACTGGAACAACAACAGTTAATAATGGATTAACAGTTGCTGGTACACTCACTGCAAATGGTGCAGCAAACATCGGTGATGGCGGCGATGCAATTGCTCTTTCCGGAACAACAGTTTCACTTACAGCAAATGGTGCAGGAAGTGATATTACTGCAAACTTAGTTGATAACAATACTGATGCTCTTGATGTTCAAGAAGGTGCAAATAATTACATTAACATCAACACCACAAACAGCTCAGAAAATATCTCATTTGGTAACGGCTCAACGAACCCAACATATTCATTCCTCGGAACAAATGCGACAACAATGACTGGTGATTTGATCGTTAACGGAGGCGATATCTCAGCAACATCAGGATCAACTGTTAACTTGTTTAACACAGTTCAGACATCAACTTTGAATATCGGTGGCGGTGCTTCATCACTCGCAATCGGTGCATCAGGAAGTACGACAACAGTAGCTGGTGGTTTGACAGTATCAGGTGCGACAACAGCACTCGCATCCAACGCAATCAACCTAACTGGTACTGCTCCAATCATCGATGCAACTGGTGGATCAGCAACACTTGGAATCAATACCACAACGAACCGACCAGTAACATTTGGTAGTGGCGTCCTCACAATGGGTACAAATACAATTAATCTTTCCGGATCAGCACCAGTGATCGCTGCTACCACAACAAACGCAGCAGTCAGTGTAAATGCAAATGGTTCAGGAGCACTTAACCTCCAAAGTAATACACAAACTGGAGATGTTAACATCGCTGGAACTTCAGCATCAACAGGTTGTACAGTTACCAACAGTAATGGTAACTTGGCTTGTGCAGGTGGATTCACATCAACAGCTAACTCTGGTACGGTCCAATTCGGTTACTTCAACAAGAACTTCTCAACTGGTGTTATCTCCAATGCAACAGCAAGTGATGTTCTTCAAATCAGTACAACAAATGTTTCTACTCCAGCAGTTGCTATCACAAATTCAGCAACCAATGGTGGAGCAAGTGGTACAACATACATGCTTGATATCGCACGATCTGGAACCAATGTAAATGCTAACCACACATCATATGGTGTCCGATCGATCGTTAATACAACAACAAATAGTGCGACAAACATCGCAGGATACTTCGATGCAAGTGGAGCAAGTGCTACGAACTACGGCTTGATCGTTGCTGGTGGAAATGTAGGATTTGGTACAGCAACTCCACAAGAGAAATTCGTTCTTGGAGCTGGGAATAACATGGGTCTTAACATGTCAGCTCCTGGAGCATTATCTATGGGTACTGCAGCTGGTGGTGGAACACTCGCAACGGGCACCTATTACTACAAAGTTACAGCACTTGATGCAGCTGGTGGTGAAACAACTACAAGTCCTGAAAATGCACAAGCAGTTACTCTTGGCCAGAGAGTTACAATCAACTGGACAGCAGTTGCAGGTGCGACATCATACCGAGTATATCGAGGAACATCATCAAATAACCAAACTGGATACTTAACAACAACAACCAACTCAATCATTGATACTGGTACAGCATTGACTGGTGCAGCAGTTCCAACACTTAATACTTCATACGGCGTTAAGTTGAACTCAAATGGCACTGCATACTTCCAAGGAAACGTAGGATTCGGAGATGCGACACCAGCTGCTCCATTGACTGTTGGAAATGGTGACTTATTCCAAGTTCAATCAACTGGTAACATCAACTTTAATTTCAGTAACCCATTGATCTCATTCGCAAATGGTGGAACACTCGGATTAACAGACGGGACAAATACCCTCTTCTCATTTGCAGATGCATCAGCTACTTCATCCATACTGACAATTGGATTGAATGGCACAACAAATGGTCAGATACTCTTCGGATCAACTGGCGGTGGATCTCAATCATCACTCTCTGCCCTATCCAATGGTGATCTCTGGTTGAAGTCTGAAATTGGTACAACAATCGTTGGTAGTGGGACTGGTAATATCACACTCCAACCATCAAGTGCTTCCAACATCAATGTTAACCTTGGTGTCAGTGGAGCTACTGGAGACTTCATCGTTAACAGAAATGGTACTTCATTCTTAACACTAACTGAAGCTGGTGGAACAACATTTACCCAAGCAGCAGGACAAAGAATCTTCATCGATGCTGCATCAAATGACAGTACACTCAATTCACTTTCAACTGGTGTCTTTGATCTTGATGTTGATTCATCTACTGGTAACAATATCGGTCTTTCACTCGATTACACTGCACAGGGTGGTTCTTCAAGTGACACATTGTATGGTTCACGATTGGTACTCACACAAAATGATGGTGATTCAAATCTTCGAGGATTTGAAATCGTCAATGCTGCAACTGGTACAACAAATGCAGATGGTGTTGAATGTCTCCTCTGTCTCGTAAACTCTGAGAACCAGTCGGCAGCTGTTACAAGTGCAATCAGAATCTTGGGTGTATCAGGCGGGTTCGCAGGATCAATAACCAATGGTATTAACATTGCAACAACAGATATTACAAACGATATTGTACTTCAGAATGGTGAAACAATTGATAACAACACCAACGGTAGTATTGAATTCCAAGGTGCTGGTGGAACTGATAATACTGATCTTGCTTTTGATCTTGATGGGACAAGACCTGTTATAAGTTCCCCTACTGATACTGTTATTGAAATTGCTGAAAACCTTGAAGTCACCGGAACTGGCACACATGACTTTGAGGGACAAGTAAGAATTGATGCAGCATCAGGAGCTAAAACACAGCGTCTATGTCAAACTGGTGGCGGTACAGGTAACGGAGTTGCACTTAACGAAGCTGTAATTGGAGACTGTTCTACTTCTGGCCAAGCTGACTTAGCTGAATTCTATGACACTGATGGTACAGTAGAACCTGGTGACATCGTCTCATCAACTGGTGGAAACTACATGGTTTCAGCATCTAATGGAACTTACGATGACAACATGATTGGTATCGTTTCAACAAACCCAATTGCTGACGGTATCATTGGTTACAATGTAAAATCTCCAAATAGACAACCGGTAGGATTGGCAGGACGTGTACCGCTTAAAGTCTCGACAGAAAATGGTCCTATTCAGATTGGTGATTACCTTACCAGTTCTTCAATTCCTGGTGTTGCTATGAAAGCAACTAAAGGGGGTCGAGTTATCGGTAAAGCTCTAGAAGATTATGATGGATCTGTACGAGTTTCTGAAAATGTTCTATTTGAAGAAAACGAAAGAACTTCAATCCATGCAGGAGAATTAGCGGAATACCATTCTAATCCAAATAATTGGAACCCGTCTGTGGGTAAGATTATGGCATTTGCGAATGTTGGATATGCTAATCCAAATGCAGGGGAAGCAGCATATGATGGATTGTCTGATTGGACTCACAACGCGAACTTCGATATCCTTGGAGATCTAACTGCAAGTGCAGCTGCATTCGGTAACAATAGTGAATTAACAATTGATGGTAATGGAACATTAACAACATCAGGTACAATTCGGACTCCTCTCCTCGACTTGCTCTCAGGAACAATCGAAGGAATTACAGGTAATGTGGTTAGTAAATTAGCTGCTGACTACACAGGTATGGATGCAAATAAATTCATGTGGAAGAATGCTGCGAATCAAGAACTCTTCTCTATCGACAGTACTGGAAACGCGACATTGTCCGGAACACTTACAACAAATGGCGGCAACTATGATTTGGCTGAAGACTATGGTACACAAGACAATTCACTGCAAGCTGGTGACATCCTCTCTATCGACAAAGATGTTGCTGAAAACGTCAAGAAATCAGAGGGTACATATGATACTACAATAATTGGTGTTTACAGCGAAAAACCAGGCTTTAGACTATCACAAAATGAACAAATGATCAGTGGTGGCAAGGCAGTTCCAGTTGCTCTCGCTGGACGTGTCCCAGTCAAGGTGAGTACAGAAAATGGACAGATTAAAAAGGGCGATTACCTCACTTCTTCATCAGTTGCTGGTATCGCGATGAAAGCAACCAAGCCAGGACAAGTTATCGGTAAAGCACTTGAAGACTTCACTGGCACAGGTGTTGGCAAGGTCATGACATTTGTTAACGTCACCTTTGCTGATCCAAGTAACCAATTGGCTATCCTTACTGATGAAGATACACAAATCACAACAGGTGAAGTTGTCCTCCCATCAAATATGCAAATCGACGGTCAGGTTGTTAACGGTTCATTGGCTGATGCATTCCTCGCAGTTAACAACAGTCTCACAAATAAGACAACTGCGATCGGATCACTCCAAGCAAGTGCAATCAGTCTTGAAGAGAAGACAAATCAACTTGATACACGGCTCACTAACCTTGAGTCACAAGAAGCAGCAAAGGCAGCAGCACTTGCAGCAGCACAAGATCTCGCAGAAAAAGCAGCAAGCGATGCTGCAACACTTGGAGACAGAGTTGCTTCAACAGATGCAGTTCTCGCTAACTTAAATGCACAACTTGAAGCAATCAACAATGCTTCAAATTCAGCTGATCTTGCAAGTTTGAGTCAGAGAATTGATGACCTCATCGCAAGTCTCAATGTATCAGCGACCCCTACTCCAACAAGTGGCGTCGGTTCACCATCTGCTACGCCAACTGCAAGTGAAAGTGCAGAACCTACTCCATCAGCTGAAGATCTCACATCACCTGATCTCTTGATTGCATCGGATTCTGCATCCCCTACTGATCATGGATTCTTCTCAACTGCAACTGTTAGTGGTGAATTCACTGCATACACTGCAACAATCCAGGATACATTCAAGTCATTTGGAAAATCATACCTCGGTGACACAACAATCTCAGGTGATGTAATGGTAACTGGTAAGACAACACTTGAAGATACGAATGTTGCTGGCGTCCTCACAGTTGATGACAGAATCAATGTCGGCGGCACACTCTCTGTCACAGAAAATGAAATCAGTGTCTTCGGTACACCAATCGAAAATGGTGAAGAACCAACTGATGGTATCTTGTTCTTGCAGAAGTCACCACTTGCTAACTTACTCGACATCTTCAACGGAGCAATGGTTATCGACAAGAACGGAACAATGATTACCAAAGGCAATATCGTCGCAAAGAATGTTGAAACCAAAGAAAACATCAAAGTTGGCGGCAATATCGATCTCGCTGGAGCGATCACTATATCAGCAACAGCTGGTGAAGACATCACAAAGGGAGATGCACTTTACATCTCAGATACAGAAGAAGTCATGATCGCAGATGCGACAGATGAAGCAAAGACAACAGTAGTGGGTATCGCTGCTGGTGATGCATTGGCTGGTGAGAAAGTTACCATCATCATCGGTGGGAAAGCAAATGTATTGAATAACTTAGAAGCTGGTAAGCAATACTTCTTAGGAGTTGCAGGAGCCCTAACAGATGTAGCACCAGTTGATGCGGTCAAAGAGGTTCCAGTTGGAGTAGCATTCTCAACAACTGAAATGATTATGCAGATCGGTACAGAAAAACCACAAGAATTATCCGCAGCAACACCATTAGAATAAAATCACTACGACTTTCATTCGTAAAGAGCTTGGTTCTTTACGGTTCAAGAATAAAAGAAAATTGGTGAGTACTGATTAACCGAAAAAGCTCTGGTACTTGCAACACAAAGTACAGAAATTATTGTATTCTTCTGGAGTCAACTTCTTTATATACTTTTTCTGATATCGTTTTGATTACAGATTCGAGCTCTTGCATATCATCACCACGTGTCATTACACAAAGAAGGTATGGATTATTAGGATAGTAGACAATTCCACAATCATGAAGCTGTTTTTCATTTTGATTTACTTCCTCACGTTCACCAAATTTGTGTGCTGCTTTTATATCTTTCGGTAACCCACCAGATATTCCATTTTTGAACTTACTTTTCGCCAATAATTTTAAAGCCTTCTCAGACATCGCTGGAGAAAGATAACTACTGTTATATAATTGCCTGAACAAAGTTCCATATGCTTTGACTGTAAGAGTATTTTCAATTGGATCTCTTGGATCGACTAAGCCAAGATCCGTCATTGTTTGAATTAACAAATTATCTTTAGGATATGTAGTCGACAGATAATTTCGTAATAGAGCTTCGGACTTATTGTCAGAATATATAATTGTTCTAGAAATCAAATCATCTATAGAATATTCCTTATTTTTTTCTAGTTGAGGAATGTTACTTGTCGATTGTTCAGCATTTAATCTTATATTGTTATAAACTATTTTCTGAGTTAGAATATCAGGTGTTTGTTCAGACAGACTTAGATATGTCATAATCATTGGTAGTTTCAAAAGACTTGCAGGTACAAATTTTTCGCCTGAATTAATACCAAATGTTGGCCCAGCTATAAGATCACGAAAGTAAACGGATACGTGGAAAACATGTCCTTTATCCTTTTCTTGAGCTATATAAGTTTCCAAATCCGAAGTAAATTCTGTATACTCTCTTTTATCTATAATATTCTGTTGGCAACCAATCCTACTATTAATAAACTCATATTTAGATTCACAGTCTTCTCTTTGAATAGGTAGACTTTGTGAAGATAATTTATTTATAAAATACCCACCTACAAATCCAATAATCAGAGCTAAGATAATAAATGAGAACATTTTCATAAGCTTAGTCCGCATTCCTTACTTCTACTTCAGTGTAGACGTCTTTCGAAACCTTTTGGATAACTGATTCTAGGTCTGAGATATCTGCTCCCTTAGTCATAACACAAATAATATATGGATTTTGAGGATAATAAACAATACCACAATCATGAAGTTGCTGCTCCTCACCATTTTTTTGCTCACCAAACTTATGAGCTATTTGGACATTGGCAGGGACACCAGCAACAATTCCATCTTTAAATTCTGATTTGGACAAAATCTCCAATGCTTTATCAGACATTTCCATATTAAGGTAGGAAGAGTTGTAAAGAATTCGATATACAGAAGCATAATTTTGTGTCGTAATATATTGCTGATCATCTTGCTTTCGAGGGTCAACGATACCAAGATCACTCAATGTTCCGACAAAATCTTCCTCAGAATAATTAGCACGTAGATCTGTGAGTAATGCTTTCCATGAAATGTTATCTGATTGCGAAATAAGTAAGTTAAGAAGTTCTTCACGAGTATAGGTTTTACCAACTTGAGCACCATCACGAGGGACGACATTTTGGTCGAGTGATTGCATATCACTTGTTATTGTAATCTTTTTTTGTAGAAGGTCAGGATCTGATTCTGCCTTCTTAAGGTATGTTACCATCAAAGGAAGCTTCAATAAACTTGCTGGTATGAAAAAATCCTGAGAATTTATACCAAGAACCGGTCCATTTTGTAGATCACGGAAATAGACAGCAGCATCTGTGAGTCGACCTTCATTCTTCTGACCTTCAATTAAGTCCATAAGGTCATTTCGTAATTCAACATATTCTCTCTTTTTGGGAGCAGTATCTGGCTCACACCGTTGTTGATTGATATATGTATAAGGACATTTTGTTGTCCGAGTAAGTGGATTCCCTACATATGTCTGCTGATCATAGAGTTGATAGAGATAAAGAACAGAAAGAGGAATTGTTATAATAAGTAATCCATACGCCCACCATTTCATACATAAATAATTATACAATAATTTTATTAAAAGAAATTAGAGAACTAATAATTTACTCGTAGAGCTAATGAGCAACTATAATTAATTGTGGAGCTTGAGCTGACTCTTTTGAGCCAAACTGTACCTTACCAGGCTGTCCTTCATTTTCTTTCTTAAGCAACCATCCATAATTCTGGTTTACGTTATTTAAGAAAAATTGAACATCTGCTGTTACATCAAATTCAACAATGCCACTTTGATTATTCGTGATGATAGTGGAAGCACTAGCAGTTGAAGAAAAGACAGAGTTTACAGAATTCATATTCCACGCTGAAGCACCATTGCAATTGGCCATAGCATTTGCAATATTAGAATCGATAGCACAATTCCACGTTGTACCGTTTCCTGTTCCCCTGCTCTCAGGAATATTACCATCATTGAAGCCATTGCCTTCTACCCAATCATACATTATTCTATGAGCACCGACTGTTCTACCATTCGTACCCCAATTATTTCCATTATCTGTTATTGTAAATCGAAGCTTTGCAGTATAATTCTGAGAACCATTAATTGCAGACTCAATTTCAGATTGACTAAACCGAACAATTCCCCGATTATTGCCTGCTGATTGTAACCTGATAAAAGTAGATGCACCTTCATTTTGATTTTTTGTCCCTTCTTTTATATAAGTGTCCGCCACTGATTGCAAGGTTGTTTCTACCTGAGGACTTTGAAGTACAACTGTTCTTGAAGTATCTGACTCAATTTCAAAGTTATCCAAGATACCCATGGTATAGTCACTCTCCTCTGGAGGATAAATAACAATATTATATGAACCATCTTGTGTATTTGTTGGGAATAACCACAAGGTAACATTTCCTGAAGAGTCTGTTACTACTCCATCTCTATAAGATGAGCTTCCAAATGCTTGAGTATTTGCAATTTCAAGTTGTTGCGTTATGAAACCATCAAACTGAACTTTTGCATTTGCAAGTGAAACACCACTTGAATTTTGGACATGCAATTCCAATTTCTTTAGTGCCAACTGATAGTCAACCGTCTTATTTGCTGTTATTGCTAAATCATTAACCCCTACCTGCCAAAATTGAGGAACCATATTTGTTTCATTCCCTTGTGTGGAACCCTCAATAAGGATCTGATATGTACCCTTTGGTATATCTACAGTGTATTCACCATTCTCATTCGTTTGAGCATAAAAATCAGAAGAAAATAAACTATTACGGAATGATAGGTTCGTATTTTTAAGCGGAGCATTTTGATAACCAGTAATAGTACCACTCACCGTAACTGGCGGAGAAACTGATATATCTACAGTTCTATCTGTAGTTACTTCAATATTATCTGCAACGGCAATAGTGTTAGGATTCCCTGCCGGCGGAGTAACTACAAATCGATAACCTCCATTATTCGTATCTGTCGGGAAAAGCCAAAAAACTGCCTTACCATCAGCATCCGTGTTAAGTCCATCGTCATATGCATTTGTAGTAAAGGCAGACACTCCACCTATCGTTATTTGATCATTTCTAGCAAAAACACCATTAATATGTGCATTTTCAACAGGATTATTAGAAGCATCCACAACGGTTACTTCCACTCTTTTTACCTGCAAAGAGTAATCAATTGTAGCATTCTGCGTTATTGTAATATTTTCGGCAATTGTTTGCCACTTTTCAGGAATATTCGAGGATCCATTTGCTTGAGCTGATCCTTCAAACATTAATCTGTAGCCGCCCGTAGGGATTTCAATAGAATAATTTCCATTTCCATCTGTCTGTCCATTAAAGTATGTTCCTGTTGCATTATTTTGTAGAGAAATACCTGTATTGTTAAGTGGATTTCCCAGATGATCCTTAATTGTCCCATTAACTGTAACTGGTGGTGATACTTGAATATCCACTGTTCTATCATCAGAGACACTTATATTGTTTGCTACAGCCATGGTGTAAGGACTCCCTGATGGTGGCGTAACAACAAAGTTATATCCCCCATTATTAGAGTCAGTTGGAAAAAGAAAAAATACAGCTTTTCCATCTGCATCAGTATGAAGTCCAATATCATATGCGTTGGTTGTAAATGCTGAAGCACCACCTAATGTTGATTGATCATTCCTGGCAAATACTCCGTTGATCAATGCACTTTCGACGGGTTCGTTAGAAGGATTTTTGATATACACTTCGACTTTTTTAACCTGAACAGAATAATTAATTACCTTATTTTGAGATAGCGTAATATTCTCTGCAATGGCTTGCCATTTCTCAGGGACATGCTCTGACTCATTTCCCTGAGCAGAGCCTTCGATTAGCAATTGATAATCTCCAGTAGGAGCAGCCACTGAATAATTTCCATTTATATCAGTTTGTCCATAAAAATATATATTACTCGTGAGATTTTTAAGTGTGATATTTGAATTTTTAAGATCATTATTCTGATAATCAGTAACTTTACCGCTTACAACAATTGAAGTTCCTCCAAGGGTGATATTCAAAGTTGAGTTATTTGAGATATTATAATCTACTATCAATGAAGGATTAAACCCGCTACCGGAAGGTGGTGTAATTCGAATATCATATATTCCATCTTCCACACTTACGTTATAGTTTCCAGAGGAAGAAGTAGTTGTATTAGCAACAACATTATTAGTATTTACTTCCAATACTTCAACTGACGCACCAGATATACCCGCCCCACCAGCGTTTGTAACTATTCCAGAAAGATTATATGTAGCAGCGAATGCTGATTGAGTTAAAGAAAGAAAAAGAAACGGAAGAAGTAAAAAAGATAAGCCTAGCCTTTTCATCAATTGATTTGATTATTTCATATTCCCATCTAAATTCAATCACACAATCTATATCAAATAGTACTAATTCTCATTTAAATCTAGGCCGAGATCTTACATAGCTTTGTTATAATAGTACTACCTCTGTCCCATGAAAAAGACGCTTGAAATTATTGGTTGGATAGGCTGTGTACTTCTTATTGTTGGTGCTGTTTTCTGGTTGTATCGAAATGATAACGCTTCTCCTCCTCCACTTGTAAATCGCGAAATAGTTGAAATGCAACTTACTGCAGAACCCAAAGATTCTTTTAATGTTCCAGCAGCAAAGCTCCCAGAATTCGCCTTTGATGTGACTGATGCGAAATTCCAAAAGATTGCCCAAAGCTCCAAAGATGGCCTCAAAGAACTTGTTTCAGCACATATCACCTATCAAGGTCGCGATAAAGGCTCTTCTGTCGAAACAGAAGTAGATCTGAATGATGAAAAACACAAGCTCATCGTCCATCCAAAAGACATGCCCAATTTCAAACCAGGTAAATATGTATTAAGTCTTCAAATGCGTACACTTGAAGGAAATGTTGATATAAGCCAAGACTTTACATGGGGTGTTCTTGCGGTAAATACCAATAAATCCATTTATAAGCCTGGCGATGTAGCAACAATCGGCATGGGTGTATTAAATGACCGAGGAGAAACACAATGTGCCACAGGCGAAGATACAGCAAAAGTATGGCTAACAGTCACCGACCCCAAAGGCACTGTAAAAGAATATTCTACTGATGAAGGCAATGTCTTAGACAGTGGCAAATGTGGTCCAATTACTGTAACAAATGAGGCTGATTTTACGTCAATTTACCTTATCAGTGGACCAGGAATCTATCAAATGAAAATGGTTGCTGAAGTAGATGGAGAGAAAAGACAGATTGAAGATTATTTCAAAGTCGAAGACGCACCAAAATTTGATATCGACAGAAAGAGCTTCCCTACCCGTATTTACCCACGTGCTTCGTATACTGTTTTATTCACGGTAACCCCTCAAGAAGATTACAGTGGAAAGGTTGAAGAATTCATGCCTTCGGACTTTAAAACAGAGAAAATTAGTAACGGAGGTAAAGAAGAAACAGTCGGTGATTTTAAAAAGATCACATGGGATGTGAATCTGAAGAAAGGTAAAACGCAAGAATTTCGGTATACAATCCTCTTCCCTCAAGTTTCGCCTGAATTCTATTTACTTGGACCAATCACAGTTGGCGATTTCAAAGAAGCTAGACAATGGCAAATTGCCTCAGATGCACTTAATTCTACCTCCGGTGTTCTGACATATGAGGATAACGGCGGAAGTAATACCTTCTCGCGTATTTGGACAGGTACAGCCTTTAATACAGCCACAAACATGTCTGCAACACCTACTGATAGTCGATGGTTTCGTGAAGTAAGTAGTCCAAAAACCGGTGAAAAGATCGTGGCACTTATTGATAATACGACCAATGATCCTGTGATGGTTTTGACTTGGAATGGTTCATCATGGTCCCTTGATAAGAATTTACCTTTAGGAAGTGGAAGTGCTGATGTGACAAGGCCGTTTGATATTGCCTATGAGGATATTTCTGGAGACGCATTGCTTGTTGTTAGTAATTATAGTTCAAATCAACTCCGCTACTTTAAACGAGTTAATGGTGTGTGGGATGCAGGTACAACTTTTGCCTCGATGTCCACGGCCGGGACTGCATTTGATGTTTATAAAAAATGGGTGCGTTTGGAACCCCTATTGAATTCCGATTCGATTCTCGTCGGATATCTCACCAACAATGCACGTGTGGGAGCGATGATTTGGGATGGGGCTACAAATTCATTTGTAAATCAGTTTGATGAATCAACTTCAACAGTTACAGCCACAAGTAATGAACAAGCCTTTGATATTGCCTGGGAGACAAGCAGTGGCACACCTATGATTTTCTGGGGTACGACTGGAAATAACTTAGTCATGAGAGAATTTACCAGTGGTACATGGCAAGCAGAATCAACTGTAGCATCAGGTTTTACCAACGATTTACAATGGGTTATGGCTGCGGGTGACCCTGTTTCAACAAGTAATAATATTTCTCTTGGTTTACAAGAAGGTACGACATGTCTTATTAGATTTGGTGTATGGACCGGAGCAGCTGCAACAATGAACGGGACCACAGCTTCCTGTCCATCTGCCACAACGAATAATGTAGTTGATACAGCCTTCGAAAATAATACTGGCAAAGCGATGTGGACATATGTACCTAATACTGCAACAGATGACGATATCGCTTACATTACATGGACGAGTGGCGGAGGTTTTACGACTACAGCAAATATTACGAAGACCGCAAATCCAGATGTTATCGAAGGTGTACAGCTTTACAGCGATCTTCTTACCAATACTATGATGCTTATTTACCATGATAATGCTGCAACATGTGATCTGTGGTCGTCGCAGTGGGATGGAGTTGGTCAAACATGGACAACCGTAGCAACGGCTACATATACAGAAATTTGTGCAGCCGCTGACGACAGCACAGAACCGTATGGGTTTGGTTTTGATCGTAATTTGGAAACACTTACTTCATATAGATGGTTTGCAAATAATAATGCTGTTAGTGTGGTTACCCCGCTTCAAGTACAAGATACTCCATATACACTCACGACAGCCAATGAACAATTCAGACTTCGTCTCCTCCTCTACTATCCTGATTCGCTTGCAATAAATGGACGACAATATAAATTGCAATTTGTGGATCCGGGGACAGGTTCCTGCATCGCACCGACAGGAGGAACACCGAGCACATGGACTGATGTAGGCATACCGGGAAGTGGTACAGCCATCTCATTTAACAATAATGCTACACCTGCGGATGGGGATAATTTGACAGCCAACGGATCTGATCCAACATATCCTCCATATACCAAGGTAAACCAAGATTACGAAGAGGCAAATAACTTCACTAATTCTGTTTCGGCAATGACAGGAGATCAAGTTGGTATGTGGGATTTCTCGCTTATCGATAACACAACATATGATCGTAATCCACAAACTTTCTGTTTCAGAGTGGCACGAAGTAATGACCTTGTACTCCAAATTGATAGGTACCCGCAGATTAATACCGCAGCAATCAGTGACGTGCTTATCCAAGGAGGCTCACTCATTCAAGGTGGCTCTCTTCTCCAATAATTGCTCCTGGTATACTGTTTCTATGCGACTCTATATTTCATCATATCGTTTAGGAAATCATTCCGATGAACTTCTCAAACTGCTTAAAGGTGGTACAAAAGTAGCTCTTATTGCCAATGCTGTCGACTTCAGAAGTCCAGAAGAGATTCAGGAACGAAATATTAAAGATAAAGAAGAGCTCACAGCTTTAGGATTGGATGTAACGGAGATTGACCTTAAAAAGTATTTTGGGCAGAAAGAAGAACTTCGTGTCGAACTTGAAAAATATGAATTAATTTGGGTACGAGGTGGTAACGCATTTGTCCTCAGAAGGGCTTTTAAATGCAGTGGAGCTGATGAGATTATAAAACAGTTATTGGAAGAGGATAAACTTGTCTACGGAGGTTACAGTGCCGGTGTTTGTGTCCTTGCTCCTTCACTTCGAGGCATTGAGATAGTTGATGATCCAAATGTAATTCCTGAAGGTTATCAAACAGAAATTATTTGGAACGGACTTGATGTTTTACCCTACTCTATCGTACCTCATTATCAATCAAATCATCCTGAATCAGCAGAGATTGGTAAGACAGTACAGTTTATGATTGATAGTCGTATACCTCACAAAACACTTCGTGATGGAGAAGTACTCATTATCCGCGGAGACCACGAAACCCTTTTTGCCTGAGCAACGTCGAAGGCATAATACAAGATTAGTACCCTTCGGCTCGGCTCAGGGAATAAATACTAAAAGGGACTTATAAAAGAAGAAACTCCACTTGGTAGTGAAGTTTATCTTCTTGGAGCAGCTGTTGGGTTGATGCCCTGTGGTAAGTTAGCTGCTGGATTTGGTCGGACAGTTGGTGCTGGTGTTACTGATGGTGCATTGTCCAATCCGTCTACGTTTACATCTTCAAGGTTTTCGTTTTCAAGAGCTGTTGGCTGTTGCTGAGCTGATGATGAAGCCTGAGTTGGTGTTTCATCTGCTGAGTCAGCGATCTTTTTGTTAAGTTCAGTCAAGAGAGTTGATGCTGTCTTGTAGTCAGGTGTTTCTTTATTTTCTGATAAGAGCTTAACTGCTTGTTCTGCAACTGCTTTCGCATTTTGTAAGTCGCCTTTATCTCGAAGAGCGATTGCTAAGTTGAAGTATGCATTTGCATAGTCTGGCTTCAAGTTCGCTGCGTCTGAGAAGAATCGAATAGCGAGATCATAGTTCTTGATTGAGTAATAGATACCGCCTACATTAACTCTGAGTGCTGGGTTCAATGGATCTCTTTGGATTGCTCGGCCATAACTATCAAGTGAGTATACAAGTGCATTCTGTGCTACCCCTGAGATGTTTCGGTAAATTGATGCAAGCACTTCCCAGTTTCGTGATGATCGTGGACTCAAAGCTACACTTGCTCGACTTTCGTTGATTGATTGTGAAAGAAGTGTTTGGATAGTCTTCTTATCAGCGTCTGTCAAAGATCCTTTTTCGTTCTGTGCAGATGGGCCTTTTTGAGCTGCAAGTGCATTTGCGAGAGCGAAGTTAGTTTGTGCCATATCAACTCTGTAAAGGTCGATGTATGGGTTTGCTGATTCAGCTTTTTGCAAGAACTCATATGTCTTTGTACCATTTTGGTTTGCTTGAGTTAATGCTTGGCGGTGATAGTAGTCAGCCATTGCAGTATTGAATGTTTGAACCAAGACTGGAACTGCTGCGACTAAGAAAGCTACGAACAAGAGTACTGGGAACAAATCGAATTGCTTGTTCTCTGAAGTTGATGCTTTGATACCCATTGAGAGTTTCATTACTCTACCCCTTACTGATTTCTGTGAAACCATGAACGCTGCGAGGATGAACAAAGTTGTAACGATTGAGACCAAAGTTGTTGCATGGATTGCGAGTAAGACGATACTGAGTAATCCACTGATTGCTAATGCTGGAAGTAATACATGTGCACTTTCACTTGAGCCATCATGACCTTCTTGAGTTGCTTCAGCATTGTCGAGAGACATATTCTTTCGTGCTGAGTTAAGAACGATCAAGCAAAGGAGGAAGAGAGATACGAGTCCGAGTATTCCCAAGGTTCCAAGTACTTGCAAGAATTCATTGTACGCTGTATCGAATGAGAAGTTCCAGAAGTCAAATTGGTTGAATTCCAATGGCTTGTAACTTGTGAAGTTGAAAAGATATGTTGCAGGACCTGTTCCGATGAATGGTGCATCTCGGAATGCTGATGCTGATACTTTCCATGATGTTGCGAAAGGAAGTTGGATTTCTTTAGGGAAATTAGCCTGCATTTGACTCATACCGCCTGGCAGTGGAACGTATGACAGTACTAATGTCAAAGCTGTTAACGCTACAGGGATCAAGAACATTGCTACAGTCTTTTGCAGTTGTGCAGGTTTTGAAACGAAGACTGCAAGTGCGAATACCAAAAGCATTGCGATATAAGTTGCTACTCCCCCGAGGAGTGCTATTGTTACACCAAATACTGATGCCAAGACTACAGCTGGAACAGTTGGAAGATACTTGTTAGGGTTTATCAAAGATAATACTGGGAACGGTAAGAGCAAAAGCAAGAATGCTACTGTTGAGAATGATGAACCAGTTGGAGTAAAGTTAACCGCTTTTGCGAAATCCAATGGGAGGAATAATCCAAAGTATGAGAGCACACTTATTAAAGCTACGACCAATCCACTACCATATAATGTATACATGAAGGTCTTGATCTGTGTGAGGTTACGCAAGTGTGAAACGGTCACGAAGTACAACAATATATAAGTAACCCAAGCCACAGCAGAGCCGTGAACACGTGGGAAATTACCGTAAATTGCTGAGAATCGTGATTCACTGAAGTATGCTGAGGCAACGACAACGACGAGAAGTACTAATAAAGGAATATCAAGAGGAGTTCTTGTGATCATTACCTTCCCTTTTAATATCCAAGAGAAGATCCACATACCCATAAGAACAAGAACAGAGACAACTAGGAAAATAAGTTTTGGCATTTCATAAAATTCAGTTGTTTGATTGAAGAAAAGAAGAGGTGTAATACCAGCTACTACTAAGAGTAGAAATGTTATCACATGATCGAGAGTGGCAGTAAGTTTATGTTTCATAATTAATATCACTATAGCGAAAGGAGTTATAATTTAAAAACTCATTTCGTTTAATGGTTTATTAAGATTAAATCCATCATAGACAATTGCCCATCCAGTCGTCAATAGGCAATATTATCCCCTATCCCTTGACAACACGCTATTAGGTTCATTAATATGTTTTTATGCAAGGAGAATTTTCTTTTCACGACTTCCTCCAAAGATTCCCAGATGACGATATGTGTTTGGAGGAAATAAAAAAACTACAGTACCCGAAAGGCGTCTATTGCGAACTGTGTAAATCTACTACAAAACACTACAAGATAAAAAATAGAACCGCCTACGCATGCAAGGATTGTCGCAACCATATATACCCGTTAAGTGGGACAATCTTTGAAAAATCCTCTACTCCACTTCGCTTATGGTTTTATACATGCTTTCTTATGACACAAACCCGAGGCGAAATAACTATTAAGCAGCTACAACGAGAACTAGGAGTTACCTATAAAACTGCGTGGAGAATGTACCGAAGTATTTACGAGCTTATGGAAATGAATAACGGAGATTTATTATCTACAGAAGGAAAAGAACAAAAGAAAACAGGCATCAGTATGTGGAAGTTCTTTTATAAGATTGAATATGATGAACAAAAAGATGAATAATATACCGTCTTAATTATTTCAGATGCCTTCTAGCTCTTTACAGCACGCTTTAATAACTCAATAAAATCCTTTTTTGATCCTTCCCTACCCTCGCGAACTTTTTCTCGTAATTTTTTATCTTTAATGGTTAATCGCTTCTTCATAGATAGTAGTATACGTTTCTCTTGCCAGCACTGCAACACATACGATACAATCGCCTTCATGATTCTTTTGGATAATTCATTTTGGGAAATAAAACAAACTGAGGAAAAAGGCCGTGGAATTTTTGCAAGAAAAGAAATTTCCGCTGGAATTGTGATAAGCGATTATATAGGTAAGGTAATCAAAATTGCAGAAGAAGATACAAGTGAAAAAGATGGATTATATCTTCTTTATTATCACGACTATGCTGCAATCTATCCAGAAGATTTACAGCAAACGGGAGCACATATGCTCAATCATTCCTGCGAACCAAATTGTTGGATATATACCTATAAAGGACATACTTTATTTTTTGCACTAAGAAAAATACTTCCAGGAGAAGAGTTAACAATTTCATATCAACTCAGTCCAGATAAATACTGTAAGCCCTGCTCACATATTTGTATATGTCATACACCAACATGCACTGGTTCTATGCATCTGACACAAAAACAATTTGATGTATGGAATACGTTTCATGAAAAGGAATCGAAGAAAACAAAACGTGCAAGGATCCGATACGGCAAATTGCTAGTAAAGCTCAATGACTATCCAAAGATGATCGAAGATAATTCTGTTTATACATTGTTTGGAAATAGGAATCATCCAACAATACTTCCTGGGAAAAAAGTCCCTACTGCTCAAACCACACGAGAAAAGATAAGAACGACTGGAAGAACACTACTACTACCAGCATTAGGATTACATATCGTAGGAGTTAAAGAGAATAGAATCGTGTCTGAACGAGTATAAACCACTTCACCTATATTGATTTTTTGGATTCTGTATTATAATAATTGTATACTGCCATGAAATACGCAATTATTGCCCTTGTCGTCACACTCGTCCTCGCTGCCGTAGGCGTCTTCTTTTTCTTTCCAAATCTACTTGGTAATCTCAAACCGAAAGCTGCAACAGAAATAAAAACATTTGAAGAATGTGCCGAAGCGGGCAACCTTGTAGTCAATTCAAAACCACGGGAGTGTTACACGAAAGGTAAACAAGTATTTGTAGAAGTTTACAATGGTGTACTACTTAAAGACGTTATAAAAACGACTGAACCAAAACCAAATACACTTGTTACAAGTCCGTTTCGAGTCACGGGAGAAGCGGTGGGAGGATGGTACTATGCCGATCAGTTAATGGTGCGATTAGAAGATGATAAAGGTAAAATTCTTTTTCTAAAGCCATTTAAAGCACTTGAAAGCACAAAGACTGACAGTTTCGTGCCATTTACAGGTGCCGTCGTATTCACAAAAGCAGAAGCAACAACCTCTGCAGGCAAATTAGTCATTGAACGAACCAATACAGAGTTTAATGATGGAGAACTTGGCCCACTTGTTATCCCTGTTATGTTTGAGAAATAATTAGAGTTCAAACCACTTTTTAATTCGCTTCTTATTTTCTTTTTGACTTTCATTTTTATGAATGAATTCATTTGATTGCTTGTCATAAGAATAATCTTTTCCCCATTCCTTTATATGAAGTTGTATTTCTTTTACTGCAGCAATGAAACCTTCTACTTCTGAAGTTTGGATAGTAGGATGAAGCGACACTCTCACCCATCCTGGCTTTGTAGACTGGTCCCCTTTGTCTATCGTATCTGTAATTTTTTTTGATTGTTCAGGTCCAATATTAAACAGACAATGTCCATATGTCCCGGCACAAGAACACCCGCCTCTTGTCTGGATACCAAAGCGATCATTTAAGAGTTTTACAATTAAATTATAATGAATCGATTCGCTATAAAATGAAATCACACCTAACCGATTTCTCCCTTTATCGTCTAAGACATGAATACTATCGATATTACGTAATCCTTTTAAAAGCATTGGAATCATCTCATCTTCCCTATCCAAGATATTCTTTACTCCCATTTGTTCTTTTAATTGGATTGCTAATGCAGTACGAATTGTTTGGAGAAAACCTGGTGTCCCTCCATCTTCACGAATCTCAGGATTTTCATGATAGTGCTGTTCCCCCCATGGATTTGTCCATGCAACAGTACCACCACCCGGATGATCTGGAGGCATTTGTGATGGATACAATTTCGCATTAAAGATTAGAACCCCTGAAGTTCCTGGTCCGCCGAGAAATTTGTGGGGAGAAAAGAAAATAGCATCCAATTCTTCGACCTTATTTTTAGGATGCATATCAATGTCAATATATGGAGCACATGCTGCAAAATCAACAAAACAAAGTCCATCGTAATCATGCATTATCTTTGCTAATGCATGATATGGAGTAAGTATCCCGGTAACATTGGAACACGCCGTAAACGATCCTATCTTCACCTTTCTATTTTTATATTTCTCTAATAATTCCTTAAGCTTTACAGGATCAATTTCACCGTCTTTTCCAGTAGGAACGATGACAACTTCTGCATCAGATTCAACCCAAGATGTTTGATTTGAATGATGTTCCATATGTGTAATAAAGACTACTGGTATGTCCTCCTCTGCTAGAAAAATTTGCATTGGATAATTCTGGACTAAAGCAGCATGCCGTTTTAATTGATCTGTATACTTTAACCCAAGAATTCTTTGTAGTTTGCTAATCGCCCCTGTCATACCAGTCCCAGCCATAATGAGGATATCATCAGCATGAGCATTAACATGGTTTTTAATAACTTCTTGAGCATTGTGGTAAGCCAATGTCATTGCAGTTCCTGTTTCTGTTGTTTCTGTATGTGTATTCGCTACAAATGGACCGAAGGTATTTTTCATCTTGTCCTCAATTGGTGCATACAACCTACCACTCGCAGTCCAATCGAAGTATTGAAGTTTTTGTTCGCCGTAGGGGCTTTGAAAGGAGTGATCAACACCAACAATATTATCTCGGTACTTTTGAAAGTACTGCTCAAGTTTCGTCGATGATGCTGGTGAGCTTTTCATAAACAACGATTCGTTGCTGACTTAGATATTATAGCAAACGCCTTATTTAAATATTGGTAAAGTAAATGAAAATGTTGAACCTTTCTTTTCCTGTGACTCAACCCATATTTGTCCTTTGTGCATTTCAGTAATTGCCTTTGAAATATACAACCCCAAACCTGTTCCTTTACTTCCCTGCTCAAGTGTTCCTTCAACTCTAAAGAACTTTGTAAAAAGATGTGGAATTGCATCAAGAGGGATTCCTTCACCAGTGTCAGTAATATGCGTTACAACATAGCCATCCTTTACCTCGAAGGTTATATCGACGGTTGCACCAGCTGGAGAAAAGTTGATTGCATTTTGTACCAAATTACTAATAATTTCTTCCGTAAGTAACGGGTCAGCATAGACATTGGGAATAAATGCTTGCGGTTCTTGGACAGTGACCGTGATATCTTTTTGCTTTGCTGCATCCAACAAAGGCGTTATAAAACCTTTGACAGATTCAACCCAATTAAGAGATTTAGGACTTAATCGCATAGTCTTCCGCTCAATCTTTGTAATGTTAAGGAGGTTTTCTACGTGATCACGTAAATTATTACTTGCAGCACTGATTCGCTGTAAGTATGTCGCTTGTTCATCTGGTGTCAAAGGGATCTTCTTATCATTTAATACAGACAAATATGAGTTGATTGATGTCAAAGGTGTACGAAGTTCATGTGCGGCCATAGATACGAAATCCAATTTCATTTTATCCAGATTTACCTGCTCAGTAATGTCGTGGAATAGAATGATATAACCAACATTTAATAGCATACCTTCGCGTATTTGGCTCACGGTAATTTCGACAAAACGCTCTGTATTGTTACCTAAAAGAGCAACTTGGGTTTTATGAGACAGAACGCCTTCATAGCCTTTTTTGAATGGTGGGAGAACCTCTTCCTGATTTATTGGATCATTCTTTTCAAATAACTTAAAGACTTCAAAAAGTGGTTTACCCACAAGTTCATCAATATAATATCCAGACATCTGAGCAATAGCATCGTTACCCATGACAATATTTTTATTCAAATCAATTGCCAACACACCATCTTTAATTCCTGCGATAACCAATCGTAGTTTTTTCCGCTCCCCTTCCAAAATATTCTTTTCATCCTCTAACTCTTGCGTTCGTTCCTCGACAAGCGTTTTTAATTGAGAATTAAACTTATTAAGATTGACTGCTTCTTTATTCCAGATAAGAACTGTTCTGACAACCATGATCATCGTCACAAACCATAATCCAAATATCGGTAATACAAACATCACACCTTCACGAAGGTTAACCATCATAAACGCTGTTGAAACGATGCCAAGACTGTACATAGTCAAAAGCCATCCAGCAACCATTGCGAGGACTAGTTTACCCCAAACATTTTTTTGCACGTCATTATAAAATCTGTACGTTTGCACATAAAGAAAAATGCTTCCAGCAATGAGAACAGGCCAACCGAAAAAGAGAATCGCAGAACGTACAACTTCCATAGACTATCTATAGTGTACAGCAAATAATATGACATTACACCATTCCTACAAAGCTCATGGTTAGATACTATATAATGACAAAATGAACTTTATATTCACCGATGTAATTGGTTTTGTGACATCATTTATCGAAACAACTGGTTACATTGGAATCATACTTTTAATTGCTCTTGAAAGCATATTTGCACCTATTCCTTCTGAAGTCATACTTCCACTGACGGGGTTTCTGGTTAACCAAGGCAAGCTTTGGTTCCCTGCTACTCTTTTAGCTGCAACACTTGGTTCTATTCTTGGAGCACTTTTCCTTTACTATCTTAGCTGTAAATTAGGAGAGAAACGAGTTTTATCTGCTGCAACGAAGTATGGGAAATGGCTGGGTATTGGTAAAGATGATGTTGTAAAGGGAATATCATGGTTTGATAAACATGGTGCAAAGCTTGTTTTATTTGGACGCGTTATCCCAACGCTTCGCAGCGTTGTATCCATCCCCGCAGGAATTACCAAAATGCCCCTAAGAAAGTTTATTCTTTATACAGGTATTGGTAGTGCTGTATGGAACGGATTATTAATTAGTATCGGTTGGACATTGGGAGAGAAATGGCAGGAAGTACAACGATATACGAAGTTATTTGAATACGGCGTATTCATCTTACTCGCAATTTTTGTTGTCTGGTTTTTCTGGCACAAAAGAAAGAAGTGATTATTCCTGCAAACCAAATCGTTTAACAGCTCTTTCATGAGCTTTTTCGGCTTCAACTTCCCTATCTTTTGGTTCTGCATTTGTTACAAGAGCTTTCAATAGTTTACTTGCAATAACCGAAACTTCATCAACTGCAATATTAAATGCTTCCTCATTTACTTTTGAAGGATGATTGAATCCTGAAAGCTTGCGAACAAACTGTAATGAAGCTGCATCTATTTCTTCTTTTGTTGCTGGTGGATCAAAATTAAAAAGTGTTTTAATATTGCGACACATATATACCTCCTTTCTCAAACAAAGATGTCCCTCCTCCATTGAGGAAGAGGGACAGATATATTACATCTTTGCTGTAAGTTCTTCAAGTCGATCCCAAGTCTCAACTGCTCCATCCTCCATACCGGATTGAATCATTCCTTCGAGATCTTCATCAGATTTGTAATGAGAAACTGTTCGAATCTTTGTTTTCCCATCTTCAACTTCTTCGAGATAGAATGTTTCAGTTATTTCATGGCCAGGGCCCATTGGTTCGAAATTGAATGTCCATGTGATAGATTCTGGTTCTTTAATTTCTTTATATTCACCATAGAAAGCATACTCAACTGGATTACCTTGTTCATCTTTCCCTTTATGAACCATTCTCCACTCTCCGCCTTCTCGAATATCCATTTTTTCAATGATAACTTCGTATTCATTTGCCCCCCACCATTGCCTCATCAGCTCAGGATCAGTATGTGCCTTCCAAATAAGGTCTCGAGAAGCACTGAATACGCGTTCCATTATTGTTATTTTATTTTCTTTATCTACTTGTAAGTTATTTCTTGACATAAATTTCCACCTCCTTTCTTTTTATATTTAATCCTACAATGAGGACTATTTACCGTTAAAAGCATCTTCAAGCTTTTGAACATCAATCTTCTGCATCTGCAGCATTGCTTTCAAAGCTCGATCTGACTTTTCTCGATCTGGATCTTCGAGCAACTCGCCCAATCGTCTTGGGACAATCTGCCATGAAAGACCGAATTTATCTTTCAACCAACCACATTGCGATTCTTCACCACCATCGGCTGTAAGCTTATTCCAGAAGTAATCAACTTCCTCCTGATCTTCACAATCTACTGAAAGTGAAAGTGATTCGTTAAATTTAAATAACGGTCCACCATCAAGAGCTTGAAAAGTCTGTCCCTCGAGTTCAAAGAACGCAGTCAGGACCTTTCCGTCCATACCTTTCATGTGCTCCTCATCCATGCCTTCAGGATATCTCTTGATACTGACAATTCTGGATGTTTTACCTGTTGCATGTGGACGATTATTGAATGTGTCGACGTATAAGTTTATAGCCTCTTCACATTCCTTATCAAACCACAAAGCTAATTGAATTTTTTGTGCCATACTATTTCACCTCCTTCCTTTTTTCTCGTGCTAATAAAGTTTCTAGTCTGTTGTATCGTTCTTCCCAAACTTTCGCGAGCTTCTCCAACCAACCTCCCATTTCAAGCATTGGCTCAGGATTTATGGTGTAAATACGTTGTTGTGCACGCTTCTCCATATCTACAAGTTTTGCTTCTTTGAGAACTTTAAGATGTTGAGAAATTGCAGGTGCACTCACATCAAATTTATTACTAATTTCAGTTGCTGTCATTTGTCCACTATTTGCTAACAGCTCCAAAATGTTTCTTCGTGTTGGTTCAGCTAAGGCTGCATACATATCCATAACAAATCTATTTTAAAGCTTTTACTTAATTAAGTCAATCCTTAATAAGATACATACTTTATTATAGTTCGAGATTACCGTATAAATGTAAATTTTGAGGAAGAGTCCTACTATATTATTCTGAAGCTATTTTTGTTGGAGATTAGCAGGTAAGGGACGGCAATAACACTGCTTTTGATGTTCTTTGTGCCAGTCTCTATTCATTTTTCTTAAATGATAATCCTCTTTCGCTAAGAGAATTTCTCAATATACCCAATGCTTTGGGACCAAACCCATGCAAAGCCAGCAATTCTTTCTCTGAGTATTTTGTAAGGTCTGTAAAATGATGTATACCTGAATGATCGAGAGCACTTAATGCAGGATTACCGATCTTAGGAAATTCCTGTCCATATTGCTCGGTCATTTCTTTTGAGATACAAATTGGACATGTGGGACAATCACTGGTTTTTTCAAAAGTATGTCCTTTGAGGCATGTCTTAACCATAATCGGTAAAAAGAAAGAGGTGCTTCACCTCATAGAACCTATGTTACTACAATTAATCAATCTAGTCAGCCTTTATTATCCATTCCTTTATAGGAAATATATTCAAGCCTAGTTACAACATTGGATAACGTATTTATTTATCACGAGAAAATTCTATTATCCACTCAATGCCGTATTTATCGCGAAACATACCCATATATGACCCGTAAGGGCCATCACCCATAGGTCCTTCTACTTCTCCGCCAGCCGAAAGGCCAGTAAATAATCTGTCCGCCTCTTCTTTACTTTCCGTATTTACTAAAATCTTGCTTCTATTTTCATTCTCATTTACTCGTCCCAAGACTTCTGGAACATCATTTGCTATCAACATAGTACCTGTACCGATAGATAAGGCAATGTGCATTATTTTATTTTCTTCTTTTTCTGGTATTGGGAATTCATCACTCGCAATGTCTTTGAAACGTACTACTTTCGCAAACTCTCCGCCGAATACTGATTTATAAAAAGTAAATGCTTCTTCTGCATTACCGTTGAAGTTAATCCAAGGATGTATTGTTGCCATATTTATGTGATATCAAATTAAAGTAATTTTTATTGAGAGCTTTTATTTGGCTCCGCGACAAGGATTCGAACCTTGGACCTTGAAGTTAACAGCTTCCTGCTCTACCGCTGAGCTATCGCGGAATATAACGGTAAGGGTTATTTTAACATCTACCGAAGGAGAAATCCAGCCTTTACTTTTACCAACCCATTGCTTGAGCAAAGGTCCAGACGCCCAAACCCGCTAACAAAAATGAAGTAGCTCTACCCAAAAAGTTGACCAAAATATACCATTTAAAAGGAATTCCTACATACCCAGCAAGCAAACCATTAATATCAATAGGTAATGGAATAATTGCAATGAGGTAGACAACAATTAAACCATATTTTTTGTGCATCCATTTTTTAAGCAATGTTATGACTGAGTTATGAGGAAACAGTCTTTTACTGGTATCCCCTACTAAATAGTTAACACTCGTATTGGGAATGTTGCCCAATGCCGAAAAGAATACAATTCCCCAAAGATCAAAGCGTTCGAGAAGAATCGGCATGATAAGAATACTTGTATTAAAAATATTAAAAAGAAATATTCCTAAATAACCATAGCCACTAAACGTATCCGGAGCGAGAGTAATGAAGAATGTCAGAATCAAAAAGATTATACCGAACACTGAGGCTATAAGTTTAAATACAGGTGACTTAACAACCTGTGCAGCACTTTTTTTATCCATTTACTATATTATAAAGTAAATTTTGTAAAAAGAGCGTATCAATTCTCTTGAGCTTTCTCCGTTAATCGCTTACTAATAAAGTATTCTACCGGTGCATAATTGTCTGTAAAGATAGCATGTGGAGCAAGATCATATTTATCGAGATCAATACGATGTGACGGAAGCTGTGTTAAAAAAGGCTCAGTCGTATCAACAGATAGCAAATTAACTCCCGTTTCACCATTGTAACCAACCATTACGATATTTTGTGGGACATTAGGCTCAAACGTATCAACCGCAAAGAAGTAACTGTTGGGATAGACACTCTTAAAAGTTTTCATCTCAGAAAAGAGGAACGAAGGAGACTGCTCTCCAAGGTTACCAATAATATTTGCTACGAATACCCCATCTTGGGAAAGTCTACTCTTGCTCAGCTCAAAAAACTCCTTCGTTGTTAAATGGGCCGGAATTGAGAAATGATACGCGTCGCTAAAAATAATATCGTATTTAGAATTCGAATCCATCATAAATCGTCTTCCATCCTCTACATGGTTCTTAAGTCGCGAATCTTTGGGTACACGAAAGTATTTCTGCCCTATTGATAAAAGTTCTGGTTCAATCTCAGCAACATCAACAATAACCTTGGGATCATCTTGCAATAAAGCCTTCGGGACAGAATATGCTCCTCCACCTATCACCAAAGCATGTTGAGGACGATTCGTTACGAGCTTGTAAACTTCATAATATTTTGTATAGTCATAGACAAGCTCATCTGATGAAAGATACATAGCACTAGAAGCATCTGTTGCTTGCTGTAAAAATCTTGCAGGCGTATCAAAGAACTCTCCATCGTAAATAACGATATTGTCATACAGACCTTCATCCCTATAAACAACAGCAGGATTCTCACGTAGCAAGTTAAATGAAATCAAAGTCAAATGGACAATAGGAAGGGTTAAGAATAGTACAACAACCTTTCCAATGGATGAATTTTTATGGCGAGGAATAAACATACCTAATAACCCAATACAAAAAAGAATAATAGCTACTCCGATAATTATTTCTCGAATACCATAGGTAGGAATAAGATAAAATCCAGCACCAATGCTACCAAAAATACTGCCGAGTGTTGACCAGAAAAAGACATCACCCGTTATATGGCCGATCCCCTGCTTTTTTAACCGTGCCTTTTGAAGTTGGGCGACTAAGGGAGAAAGCATGCCAAGAAGTAATCCCGGAAGCAAGAAAAGTAATAGTGAAGAAACTAACGGACCATCGCGTAATGTTAATTGCGTACTCAATTGAGGAATAAGATATATGTGGACTAAGTGAAGAACAAAGACACTTAATCCACTTAAGGCTATAAGTTGATAAAAAAGGAACTCACTCCCCTTTTTATCTGCAAGTCTTCCGCCCATAAAGTAACCCAAACTTAACGCAAGAAGAATAACACTAATAATACTTGAAAAAGTATATATGGTATTCCCAAAATAAACTGAAAGCATCCGTGTAGCAGTAACTTCTAAAACCAATATTGCGGCACCTGTAATGAAAATTATGAATAGTAAAAAAACATTGTTAATAAAGGATTTTATTGCATTGAGCATTGTCTGTCAGCTCTATATAACCATACTCACCGTACAATTTCAATGAGAAAATTAAACGAGATATTTACAGAGTAAACATTCTGAAAACTTGACAAGAATATAAACCTATAGTATTATGTGTGTATGGCTGAAAGAATTATTTGGGGCATACCCCCTGAAGTAAAAAGATTACAATATCTGGATCAGAATTTATCGTATATAGAAGCTATGCAGCAGCTAGCAGTTTTGCGTGCATTAAAAGGATTACAAACAAATGCTGCTCCTCGCAGAGTGAATGACAGAGTAAATATGATACCGGTAACATTAACTCGAGGAGATACTAGGCCAAATCGTGGCCCACAAATTAGTAGATAGATTAAACGAGGTAATCTCGAAGCTTATTCCCTCGTGATGGGTGTCGAAGCTTTCGAAGTGCTTTTGCTTCAATTTGACGGATACGCTCACGTGTCACTTGGAACATACGACCAACTTCTTCAAGTGTCTTTGGTCGACCATCATCCAAGCCAAATCGTTCCTTTAATACTCTTCTTTCACGATCTGAAAGTGTGCCAAGTACTTGATCGACTTGCTCTTTCAAAAGTTCGCGAGATGCACTATCAAAAAGTGTTGGAGCTGATACGTCATGAATAAAGTCTCCAAGTCGGGAATCTTCTTCATCTCCAACTGGAGCTTCCAAAGATGCTGGATTCTGTGAGATTTTGATGATTTCAAGTGCTTTATCTGGTTCAATACCAAGTACCGCTGCAACTTCTTCAGGAGTAGGTTCACGACCTAATTCCTGCATAAGTCTTCTTTGGGAACGCAAGAAACGGTTAATATTTTCAACCATATGTACAGGAATACGGATTGTACGAGCTTGATCAGCAATAGCACGAGTTACAGATTGGCGAATCCACCATGTCGCATATGTTGAAAACTTAAATCCACGTCTCCAATCGTACTTTTCAACTGCACGAATAAGTCCTTGGTTACCTTCTTGAATAAGATCCAAAAGAGACAAACCTCGACCAATATACTTTTTTGCGATAGAAACTACCAAACGAAGGTTGGAATTAATAAGTTTTTGTTTTGCACGACCATCACCATTTTCAACTCTTTTTGCGAGTTCAATTTCTTCATCAAAATTAAGAAGTGGAATTCTACCAATTTCTTTGAGGTACATTCTGACAGGATCACTGACTGAACCTTCTGTTAGAACAGTCAAAGCTTCAAGCTCTTTTTCAAGATCCTCAATTGGTTTTTGATTATCTTGCTGTTGTGCAACTGACTCAAATACGTCAATATTTGATCGCATGAGTTTGTCATATAGTGCATCAAGGTCTTCAATATGATCTTCTGGTTTGGAGTAAATACCTAAGATTTCGTCTTGGGTGATATAACCGCGCTTCTTTGCAGAAGTAACAACATCAGTTAGTAGTGGTGACAATTTCAGGGACATAGTGTATATTGTAGCACATTCACGCAAGCATGCAAACTAGGCCTATCGACCCGTCTGGTTTGGTTAGAGGCTTTTAGCTCTCAATTTTCCTTGAGACGCACCATTAGAATACTCCTTTTTAAATCTATTTACAAGCTCTTGTTCCAATCCTCTAAAGGGTTATGTAATATCCAACTGTGAAGACAATTCTGTATATATCTTTTTAAGATCATCTGCGTCTTCTCCTGCTTCTTCCTTTTGTTGAATGGTTGAAGCGAGTTCTTTAAGACTTTTCTGCACGTATAATTGTTTTAATTTTTTTGTCACTTCTTGTATTTCTTCAGTATGCTGTTTCTCCTCTATAAATGCTGGTAAAGAATACAGTAAACTTATATCGTAATTTGAAACAAGTTCTTTCGGTAAAGTATCACCAAATGATTTTGTGGTAAAAGATCTATCCAAAGTAGAATCGCTAAGTACTTTTAACAATTTTTGATATGCTCGCTCAGGTTCAAATACTGATCCAATTGTGTTTACAGCATGCTGAGCCATATGAATTGGCGTAGAATGCTGGATAATTAAAGCAAAAAGATATTCTTCGAGCACTTCTTCCTTTGCTTTTTTCACTTTTGGTTCTTCGACTGTCTCGACTTTCGGTAATTCTTTTCTACGTAAACGATTAAGTTCTTTAATAATACTTTCATACGAAGTTCCTAAATCTGAGCTCAACTTTCTAAGGAAATGCTCTTTAATAATTTCATTCTTTATCTCAACAAGAAAAGGCAAAAGGGCATCTGAAATTTGCTTTTTTCCTTCAGCAGAGTCCAAGTCATATGCAGCAAATGCCTTCTTAAATAAGAAGTCGTACACACCACTCTCTTCTTTCACGGCCTTTTTGAACAGGCCAGGCTCGTTTTTGAGTGCTTCGTCAGGATCTTTTCCTCCAGGAATCTCTATTACTGTAGGCGTAATATTTTTCTTTTCTACAATAGATAAGCTTCGTTTAATTGCTTCTTGTCCAGCCTTGTCTCCATCAAAACAGAAAGTAATTTTTTGTGCGAATCTTGCAAGTAAATTTACTTGATTCTCTGTCAAGGCAGTTCCTTTAACACCCACAACATTGGCGATACCATTCTCAAAGCATGAAATGACATCAAATTCTCCTTCCACAATTATCGCCTGATCTGTTCTTCGAATAGCGTCTTTTGTTACAGATAAACCATAGAAATGTTCTCCTTTATGGTAAATTAAGGTTTCTCGAGTATTAATGTACTTCGAAGTCTTATCATTATTATCTAAAATCCTTCCTGAGAAACCAACCACATTATCTCTATGATCAATCAAGGGAAACATTAATCTTCCCCAGAAGAAATCTTGAGGATTCGATCCACGCTGATATGCCAAGCCTGCTGAAACAACCTCTTCATTGGAGAACCCTTTCTTCCCTACTAAATACTCCGTGAGTGCGTGTCCATTACTTGGAGAGAAGCCAAGCATAAACGTCTTAACCACGGCTTCTGTGATTCCCCTATTCTTTAGATATTCTCGTGCCCTCTCCCCTACTTTATGCTTTGTAAGCACATAATGATAAAACTCTTTTGCCAAACTGTTTGCTTGATATAATCGCTCTTTTTGTGAAGTTGTCTCCGATCGTTTTCCCCTATTTGTGAGCTCTACACCCGCCCGCTTTGCAAGCAAACGTAATGCTTCAGGAAATTCTAATCGTTCATACTCCATTAAGAATGTGTAACAATCTCCTCCTTTTCCGCAACCAAAGCAATGCCAGATCTGCCGTTCAGGAGAGACAACAAACGAAGGACTTTTTTCAGTATGAAATGGACATGGAGATTTGAAATTACGACCAGCCTTTTTTAATGGAACATATTCAGAAATTAATGCAGCAAGATCTATTTTTTCTCTTATTTGAGCGACTTCGTCCATACGAGGCTATTGTAACATGGAAGAATAGAGTTGTCTCAAATGGAAATTTTCAAGATAACTTTTCAAAAAAAAAGATCTGTTTTTTAGGCAGATCTTTTTTTCCTGAAATGATATAAAGCAATAAAACTTTGTAAACTCTATCGTTCTATACCTTCCATATTTTGTTTATCTTTTTTAAGGATAAACGGTTTTCTTTGTCCCTTAAAAGTTATTAATATCTAGAATATAACTTTTTTGGCTAGTTAGATCTATGCATTCGATCAACACCTATAGAATAATACTATTTAATAATGTTTGTCAAGTTTCACCAAAAAGTATATTATAAATAGTGTGATAGCGAAAATATTTTCCGGTGCAGTGGTTGGTCTCGATGCGGTTCCTGTGGAAGTTGAGGTGGATATCGCAGCACAAGGACTACCCTCTTTTACCATTGTTGGGCTGCCAGACAAGGCTGTTGAAGAAGCAAAAGAACGAGTACGAGCCGCAATAAGAAATTCAGGTGCAGACTTCCCTGCAAGGAAAATCACAATTAATTTGGCTCCCGCAGATCTTCCCAAAGAAGGACCTTCATATGATCTTCCTATTGCACTTGGAATACTTATCGCATCTGGACAATTACAAGCGGATACTTCCAAATCACTCTTCAGTGGTGAACTTTCCTTAGATGGAAGGGTCCGAGCAATCAATGGAGCATTGACTCAGGCAATTATGGCGAGCCAGTTACAATTAAAAAACTTCTTTCTCCCCTCTCAAAATGCGTCTGAGGCAGCGATTGTAGACGATGTAGAAATATTTTCAGTACCTTCCTTAAAAGAACTATTCTTTCATCTTTCGGGCCAACAACCTTTGGAAAAAATCCTTCAAGTAAACTTTGCCGAAGTAATCCTCGATCATACATATGATCATGATCTGAAAGATGTTCGAGGACAACAGCAGGCAAAAAGAACGCTCGAGATTGCAGCAGCAGGTTCCCATAATATGCTCTTCAAAGGCCCTCCAGGAGCAGGAAAAACCCTCCTTGCGAGGACACTTGCGTCAATTCTGCCCAGACTATCTTTCGAAGAAATGCTCGAAGTTACAAAGATATACAGTATTGCTGGTTTACTAGGAAAAGAAGCAATGATTTATAAAAGACCATTTCGGAGTCCCCACCATACAATTTCACTTGTTGGACTTATTGGTGGAGGCACAAATCCTCGTCCAGGAGAAATAACTCTTGCCCATCGTGGAGTACTTTTTCTCGACGAATTCCCGGAGTTTCCCCGAATAATTCTCGAAAGCCTTCGTCAACCGATCGAAGATGCGATGGTTTCTATCTCACGTTCAAAAGGAAAAACGACATTTCCTGCCAAGTGCATGCTCATTGCAAGTCAGAATCCTTGCCCATGTGGATATCTTGGGGATAAGACACATACTTGTGCCTGTTCTCCTTCACAGATATCTCGGTATAAGAAGCGTGTTTCTGGACCGCTTTTAGATAGAATTGATATTCATTTAGATATCCCCGCAGTCAATGTGGAAAAGTTGACTGAAATAGAAAGTGGAAATGTGGAAAACTCACAAACTGTTCGAGAACGCGTTCAAAAGGCTCGAGACAAACAGCATGCACGGTATAAAGGAACAAATATTACATCAAATGCAGATCTCAACAATAAGGCTATAAAAGAATTCTGTCCCCTTTCGCAAGACTGTATTGAACTATTGAAAAAGGCAGTGCATAGCTTGGGATTGTCTGGACGTGCATATTACCGCGTCATTAAACTTGCAAGAACGATTGCAGACCTTGAAGATTCCGAAGCGATTCATCCAAACCATATAGCTGAAGCATTGCAATATCGTCCCCGAAATGCAGAAGGCTAATTAATTTTGCATTTCCTTCTAGGTTCTGTAAACTAAGATAGGATGGATAAAGGACTTTCTTCAAATGAGGCACAAAATATACAAGTTAAACTAGGAAAGAATGTTATTTCAGCTCATGCAACTTCTTCAGCCTTAAAGATTTTTCTCGCACAGTTCCCGACTCTTATTAATATAATTTTAGCAATTGCTGGTGTCTTCTTCTTTGCAATTGGAGATCGAATTGATGGAGGATTTATTCTGGCAGTTATCCTCATAAATGCATGTTTTGGATTCATCCAGGAATATCGTGCAGAAAAATCGTTGGAGAAGCTGAAACAATATGCTGCCCCCCTTGCTCGTGTCAAAAGAGATGGAAAGGAAGCACAGATACTTGCTGAAGACATTGTTCCGGGAGATATTATTGTGCTTTCTGAAGGTGATAGAATCCCCGCAGACGGAAGGCTTATTGACGCTGATAATCTTGAGGTCGATGAGTCAATTCTTACAGGCGAATCACTTTCAGTTGTAAAGAATACTACTGACGAGGTATTTTGGGGCACGCTCATAACCAAAGGAAAAGGATTGGCTAGGATCGAAGGTATTGGGATGAAAACCAAATTTGGACAGATAGCAAAAACACTCACATCAATCCATGAAGAAAAAACCCCACTGCAAAAAAGCTTTGACCACATGGCAAAGCTACTAGCACTCTTTGCATTGTTAGCAGGACTAAGCATTATTCCAGCAGGTTTGTATCATCAAGCAGACCTTATCCCATTATTACTGGTGGCAGGAACGATTGGCGTTGCCGCAATACCAGAGGGTTTGCCAGCAGTTATCACCATTGCATTTGCAGTTGGCACAAGTCGCATGGCAAAGCGGCATGCAATCGTGCGTAAGATGGCAGCAATTGAAACTCTTGGAGCAATTCAAATTGTTTTGGTCGACAAAACAGGTACTATCACACAAAATAAAATGAAAGTAAAAGATACATGGCTGCTTAACAAAGATTCTTTACATTTTTTTGTACGCTCATGTCTTCTTGGCAATACTGCTTCTCTTGTCGAAAAAGCAAATAATGAATTTGAGATCATCGGAGATCAAACGGATGGGGCTATGCTTGCTTGGGCAAAAAATCATGAAGCTCTAGCAAAAACAGAAGGTGGAAAAGTTCTTGATGAATATGTTTTTGATTCCCATACCAAGACAATTACAACTCTTTGGCACCATGGGGAGCATGAATATGCATTTGTGCGAGGCGCTCCAGAATTCGTGCTTGCGAAATGCAAAATATCAGATGAAGAACGTGCGAAAGTAACAAAACAATTTGAAGAGTTTGCTAAGGCTGGATTACGAACGATTGGATTCGCGTATAAACGTGCGACACACATAGAAAATAAAAAAAGAGAAAGCCTTGAAACTGAATTAACTTTTCTCGGTCTTATGGCTATGTATGATCCTCCACGTCTTGAAACAAAGGATGCAATTGAAAAAGCACACGCAGCAGGGATCCGTGTCAGTATGGTTACAGGCGACAATGAATTCACAGCTTTGACCCTTGCTAAAGAAGTAAGCCTTATTGATAAAGATGAAGATGTTGTAACTGGAGAAGATTTAGAAAAGCTTTCTGATGAAGAGCTCTCATCAATTCTTTTGAAAACAAGGATCTTCGCACGTACGAAACCTGAACAAAAGCTTCGTATTGCAACACTACTGCAGAAACAAGGAATGGTTGTAGGCGTTACCGGAGACGGCGTTAATGACGCTCTAGCACTCAAGAAGGCTGATGTTGGTGTTTCAATGGGTAAAACCGGCACTGACGTAGCAAAAGAGGCTTCAGACATTATTTTAGCTGATGATAACTTCGCGACATTAGTGAAAGCAATTGAGGAGGGTCGCATTATCTATAAAAATATTGTCAATGCGATTCTCTATCTTATCTCGGGTAATCTTGCAAAAATCCTCCTTGTATTCTTTGCGACTCTTTTTAATCTACCTTTGCCTTTGCTCCCCACGCAAATCTTATGGATAAACCTCATCACGGATAGTATTCCTGCACTGGCTTTAGCCACAGGAAGTAGAGATGGGAGTGTATTGTCGATGAAACCGAGAGATCCAAATTCACAACTTCTGAGTTTTGATCGATTATATATCATTGGATTTATCGGACTAGCATTAGCAGAGTTCATGTTCTTCTTCTACAATTACTTGCTAGGTTCACACTCTGTAGAGCAAGCAAGAACTATTATCTTTAACAGTATTATCTATTCACACTTACTTATCGTTATCGCTTTTGGATGGCACTCAATCAAAAAAGGGAATATCTTCCTTATCAGTACAATAATCTTTATTATATTGCTGCAAGTGTTTGTGACATACAATCCATTCTTTCAACAAATACTTCATTTAGCACTTTAAAGCTTATCTTTATATTTTTTTAACGCATGCGGGAACTGGGAGTGAATAGGATCCGGCAAATTATCTAAACGGAACATTCTGACATCAGAAAATTTATGTGGCTCCCCTATTGCGACTTTTGAAGGATCAATAAGGACCTTAAAGTCTAAGGCTATCCAATGTGTTTTGCCACCATTGTGTTTGCGATGAACATCACGATATCCTAAAAATTCGTACTCAAGAACATCAGTACAATATTCTTCCTTAATCTCTTTTATCAATGTCTCTTCAACAGTAAATCCCAAATCCAGTCCCCCACCTCCAATATCCCATTTTCCTTGTTCATCTCGAGCTTGCTCGGTACGTTTACCAAAAATGAAATTACCTTTGCCATCATGGCAAAAATACACAATTGTTATACCTGGGTAATCTACTCCTTGTTTCATCATTACCAGCTTCCACCGCCACCACCACCAAAACCTCCACCGGAAGATCCTCCACCAGAGAATCCACCGCTGCTTGAGGGAGTTGAAGCAATTGCGGATGACATCGAGTTGGAGAAATCATTCATACTTGCTCCAAATGCTGCGGCATGCATTGGATGAACACCACTATACCAACCTGTTGTTTTGGGTTCAATTCCAATATTTTTCATTTGCTTTGCGAACTTCTCTGTAAGGCTAAAAGCAATTGCATACGGAAGCACTTCGTTAAACATATTTTTCTTCTCAAAGAACACTTGGCGATGTTTCTCAGCAGTGTTTATAAACAAATGGTATCCACGAACTCGACGATACAATTCTCGACCATAAGCTGTTCTGCGTGGCATATGTACAGACATAAGCATAAGCAGTATTCCGATAACAACACCTCCCAGAGCAAGGTCAGCTCCAAAAACAAACTCTGAACCTATACTTATGAATATTCCAAAAAAACTGGCAATTGTTAGAACGATACCAATGCCTAAATAATTTCCTCGAACTTTTTCAGGATCAGTTGGGAATAATCCCTTTTCAACAACATCTTTATATAATTCTTTTTTAACCTCTTGTAGTTCGTCATAGAATGTAGTCTTCAAATCAGACATCTTGATCTCGCTACCTGATTTGAAGAGATTATGCAAAAGCTTCTTCTCATAATTAAGTAGACCTTGCTCATCTTTTTCTTTTTTTGTGAGTGAATAATCGACTTTCCCAAACATCCATTTCTTTGGTATCTCCGTAATTGTGAGATAGCCTCGAGTTGCAAGATCGATGATTGTAGCTACAATATCATGGGTGTCTGCTTTCTCGTCCATGAGTACGCCCATTTCGGCAGGTCGGAGTTTTTCTGGCGGAGTGAATTCTACAGTAATTGTTTCGTGTGCACCGATTGGTTTACGAGTTCCTTGCTCTGTTTTGTTACCAAAGATATTCTGTGCAAACCAATAATCACGTCCATGGATGAACCAGCGATACAGAACAGTTACGATGCCGGCAAATAAAACAAAAACCAATGTCGCCAAAGATGGCCATTCAATAAATTTCTCAAAAAAGGTTTTAGGACGCTCGACTGTCAATAATGGAACTATTCCCTTTGTATAGCCCACAACGACAGTTAAGCCTTGTGCAGCCCCAAGCTCACCATAGGTTGTAAATCGAGCAAGCTGAGGTGACTCTGTCTTTGCATCACAAATTGCAGTTGATCCTGCATATCCTTCAAAACAGGTAATTTTTGTTATACCTTCTTTTGGAAGGGTCACAGTAGCTTCGACTCGAGCGATTGGAACTGCCCATTGATTGCCGGTAATGTTCCAATATAATTCATCATGATCTGCAAATCCTTTTAAGACTCCTTTCGCAGTATAGGTAATAACATACAAATGCCTTCCTGAAATGGTTTCATCGGGGTCGCCTATTTTTATGCGTATATATCCGTCATTAACAGATTTACTGTATTGTGCTTTCTTATCGTCTTGAAGCACACCTAAAACAGAAATATCCGTATATGTCCGCTCACCATTTGATTCATATGCATAAGGAATATCTCGATAGATTCCATGTTTGTCTAGCTCTTTGAAATCGACATCAATCGTTTCAACAACCCTAACTTCGCCTGATTCTTGAATTGCTATATCGGATTGATAATCCGTAATTACCCATCCTTCATCAGCATGAACTAACGGAGTAAAAAAGAGGGAAAAGAGAAAAACAATGAGGAAAACCAAATGTTTCATTAAGCAGATTTTATCACAAAAGTTTCTTCTGTTCGCCGTGGTCTGGATGAACTAATCCAATATGTGTATAAGCGGCAGGTGTTGCAACTCTTCCGCGAGAAGTCCTTTTTAGAAAACCTAATTGCAAAAGATAAGGCTCAACTAAATCCTCTAAAGTTCCACTGTCTTCTGATATTGTTGCACCTATTGTTTCAATACCTACAGGACCGCCTGAGTGCTTCTCTATGATGGCTTTGAGGAATTTTATGTCCAAATGGTCAAGTCCTTTTTCATCCACCTCAAGCATTGCCAATGCTTGATCTGTTGCATTTCTATCAATTTCTCCTTTCCCTTTTACTTGAGCATAGTCACGAACTCGCTTAAGAAGCTTTAATGCAATACGAGGAGTTCCACGTGCACGTCTCGCTATTTCTTTAATACTATCTGGGTCGATCAAGATGTTTAACTTTTTCGCAGCACCAACAATAATCTTCCCAAGTTCTTCAGGTTCATAAAAATTCAATCGATGCACCACACCGAAACGATCTCGAAGAGGTGCCGAAAGCATTCCAGCTCGAGTAGTAGCTCCGATTATTGTGAACTGCGGTAAATCTAAACGCATCGTTCTTGCAGATGGCCCTTTACCGAGTACAATATCCAAAGCATAGTCTTCCATTGCAGGATACATTGTTTCTTCGACAGCTTTATTCAAGCGATGAATTTCATCGATAAAAAGTATGTCTCCTTTTTCGAGATTGGTAAGAATAGAAGCCAAATCTCCCGCACGCTCTAACGCAGGGCCAGTCGTCACTCGAATATTTGCATTCATTTCTTTTGCAACGATATGAGCAAGTGAAGTTTTACCAAGCCCTGGAGGTCCATATAAAAGAATATGTTCTATAGCTTCATCACGCTTTGTTGCAGCTTCGATTGCGATTTGTAAAGATTGCTTTACCCCAGTTTGTCCATGAAATTCTGTCCAGGAACCAGCACGGAGGGATGTAAACATCACTTCTTCTTCAGGGGTTGCTGTTTCTTCTTTGATAATTGTTGGGTCTACCATATTATTTGCCTAGGTACTTCAATGCCAAACGGACTTTTTCTTCAACGGTCTCCCCTTTTCCTTGCAATGCTTGTATTGCTTCTTGCGATTCTGCAACTGAAAATCCGAATGCCTTTAATGCTGATAGTAACTCAGATTGTTCTCCTCCACCAGATTCTGATAAATCAAGATCCCCGCTTGCACCAATCTTATTCTTTAACTCAATAATGATCTTTTGACCATTCTTTTTCCCAAGTCGAGGAACAGAAGTAAAAAACGAAACATCTCCCTTACTGATCGCCTGAACGATTGCACTCTTCGAACCAACGGCAAAGATGCCAAGAGCAGTTCGACAACCAACGCCAGAAACACCGATAAGATACTCAAATAGCTTTAAATCTGAAGGATCAGTAAATCCATATAATTCTAAAAGATCTTCTCGAACATGCGTATGGGTAAAAAGTTTTATTTCATCACCCGTACCATTAATTTTGGAGAGAACAGAGGCTGGGACAAACACTCGATACCCTACACCATGTACATCGACAATAAGTGCGGGATCTTCGCGGTAATCAATAGTTCCTTTCAGTGTTCCTATCATAGGCAGTAAAGTACCCAGATTATAACAGACAATTACCTGTTTACAACGTGTAGAGAATCTCTACATAATAGAACTATGGCTACTACAAAAACGAAAAAGAAACTTGTTAAGAAACACGCTGAAAAGAAAATACCGTGGTATAGGAAATATCCAGTTATTGTATTTTCAACATTAATCCTCCTTTTGCTTATCCTCTTTGTGGCTATTAATGAAACGCAAAAAAATCAAGATCATAGAACACGAGCACAAGTTACAAATTGTGAAGTTGCAGCCTCAGATCAATTAGTTGATAACGAAGAACGCATGATGCTGGATCTTATTAATGCATACAGGCAGGAAAATAATGTCCCAGCACTTTCATCTTCAGAGAACCTCAACAGAATGGCAGCATGGATGAGTAAAGACATGTCCACAAAAAATTACCTTGATCATAAAGATTCTCGAGACAGAACACCAAATCAAAGAGCCGCAGAATGTGGGGCACCTTATGGTGCAGAAAATATTGCAACAAATACAGTTAGTGATGCCACCACTATATTTAATCAATGGAAAGCCTCCCCAAGTCATAATGTGAATCTGCTTGATCCTAAATATCTCTATACAGGAATCGCACGGACAGGGAACTATTGGGTTCAGGATTTTGCAGAAGATGATAATGGGGCTCAACCTCAACCTACTATTAGTCAAGAAGTTTCACCAACCGTAAATCCGACACAACCAGTACCAAGCCCTGAATGTCTTGGGTCATGCCCAACAGCTATTCCTACCGTTTCAGCAATACCAACCGGTTCAATCTCAGTTACTAATGCACCTGAAATTACGCCGATCGATGATATTGGAACAAATCCATCTAGAGAACCTTCCCCAATAGATGATAGTGAGAATCCAGGTGGTGGCGGTGATCAAGGCGGATTTATAGAATTATTGTTAAGCTTTTTTCGATTATTAATGGAGTTCTTCGCTTCGCTTTTTAACTAATCTCGAACCTTCAACTTATAAGAGAAAGCATGCGTCACAGCTATAGCCAATGCGTCAGCTGTATCATCAGGTTTGGGTATGCTCTGTAAATGTAAGACCATCTTAATCATATTCCCGACTTGAAGCTTGTCAGCCTTTCCATACCCTGTAATTCCGGATTTCACTTGCTGAGGCGTGTATGAAGTTACACTCATTTTATTTTGTGCAGCCGCAAGGAGCACAATTCCTCTTGCTTGCCCTACAGCAATTGCTGTTGTAACATTTTTATTAAAAAATAATGATTCTATCGCCAAAGCTTCAGGTTGATGTGCTTGAATTATCTTTATAAGTGTACTGTAAAGGGTTTCAATTCTTTGTTCTAATGCATGTTCTTTAGGAGTTTCAATGCATCCATAATCAATTGCTTTCACCTTACCACTTTGTATTTCAACAATTCCCCATCCCATTCTGCCAATTCCTGGATCTATACCTAAAACGCGCATATTTACTCTATTATACAGTACCCAAACGACCCCATAGTTTGACAGTGCTGATGATATTTGATACACTCTTTCTGCTCTTGTATATCCATACAAGTTAGTATAGAATAACTAATATGAAACACCCACAGCTTAGTGCTGAATCAAGAACAGTATTAGGAAAAAAGGTTAAAAAGCTCCGCCGAGAAGGGATTCTTCCTGCAAATGTTTACGGCAAAGGTCTCGAATCAAAATCCATCCAAGTAGCCCTCTCTGATTTCCAAAAGGTATATAAAGAAGCTGGTGATACAGGACTTATTGATCTTACTTTTGATGGAAAAACAAAGCCAGTTTTAGTAAAAAGTATGCATAAGAATTATGCAATAAATGAGCCTCTTCATGTAGATTTCTACCAAGTTAATTTGAAAGTTAAAGTTAAGGCTGTCGTTCCTGTTCTATTAATTGGAGAAGCACAAGCTGTTACTGATAAGGTTGGTCTTCTTCTCCAAAATCTTAATGAAGTTGAAGTCGAAGCACTTCCAGACAAGCTTCCAGAGAATGTTGAAGTTAGTGTAGAACATCTTGCAGCAATCGGAGATCAAGTAACTGTGGCTGATCTTAAAGTTTCAGATGAAATTACAATTCTCACCGACTCTACACAAACAATTGCAAGAGTTAATGAATTGGTTGTAGAAGAGCCAGAACCTGAAGAGCCTGCAGAAGGAGAAGAAGGTGCTGAGGGAGAAACAGCTGAAGGTGAAGAAGGAGAAACTAAAGAAGGCGAATCAAATGAAGAAAAAGCATCTGAAGAAGGTGCAGCAGATGCTGAAGAGAAGAAAGAATAATTATTCTAACCCAACTTTTGTCCCCAACACGTGTCCCTCAGGGAAATTAGGATCCAAATCTAAAGCTTTTTTAACGTATTCTTGTGATGCTGCAACATTCCCAAGCTTGTACTGAAGCGATGCTATTCTATAATAAACATCCCTATATCCTTGATATTTGTCAGCAATTCCCTGCCAATAAACAATTTCTTTTTCTACATGTGCACGTTCTTCCATATACACTTCTCTTTGCTGGAAGTTGTACCATAATGTAACACCTTGAAGAAATATCAACCCAAGAAGAAATAACGATAATGAACTCACAATTCCTACTTTTATATGTTGACTATGTGCTTTGGAGAAATGGAAATCGGTAATAGATCGGATATTACTCGGGAATAAAGCGATAGCTTTTGTGGCTGATTCAGGTATTTTACGTTTCATAGACCGATTTTGACTCTATCACAATAACCATTTTCTGTCTAGTTTCGAGGGATTACGCAGTTGGATAAGGCTCAATCATTATCGATTCGCCATGTCCAGGCATTTGCTGATAGATTGCTTCAGTAACAAATGGCATGAACGGATGAAGCAATCGAAGCTGAATAGCATAGAGAGAAATAAGAGTAGTATAGGAGTTATCATCCACTCTTGTTTTAACATCCTCAATATACTTATCTGCAAATTCATGCCATGTAAATTGGTATAGTTCTTGAGCTGCCTCGTGTAGCCTGAATGCTTCAATATTCTTTGCCGTTTCATTCGAAAGCTTTTCCACTTTTTTTACCCACGACTTGTCAGTACCATCCTTTGCAAGTCGCTCCAGTGTTGCAAAAGAATCCTCTAATTTTCCATTGTATCCTTCTGGTTTGTTCATCTCGATAAATCTCCCCATATTCCAAAGTTTGTTTGCAAAGAACTTCATACCTCGAACTCTCTCTTCTGCCATAGGGATATCATTCCCAGCGGCTGTAGAGTAAATAAGGGCTATACGAAGGGCATCTGTACCATATTTGTCAGACCAATCGAGAGGATCGATGACATTCCCTTTAGACTTACTCATTTTCTGTTTATCGGCATCCCGAACTAGGCCATGAAGCAAAACTTGTTTAAACGGTATCTGCCCTGTCAGATATGTGCTCATTAAAATCATTCTTGCAACCCAGAAAAACAGAATATCATAACCGGTTTCCAGAACATTTGTGGGATGAAACTTTTTCAGATCTTCTGTTTTGTTAGGCCAACCAAGTGTTGAGAAGGTCCATAAACCGCTTGAGAACCAAGTATCCAACGTATCTGAATCTTGTTCCCAACCATCACCTTCTGGAGCCTCAATACCACAATAAAGTTCTTCTCCCTTATACCAAACAGGAATTCGATGTCCGTACCAAATTTGTCGAGAGATACACCAATCACGAAGATTATCAATCCAATGATAATAAATCTTTTTAAAATGTGACGGTGTAATTGTCGTTTGACCACTTTCGACAGCATGCTTCATTAACTTCTTTAGAGTAACATTTGAGCCTGATTTTATGCCCTCAATTTCTGAATGCTTCAAGATAAACTCCTTATTAACATTAACCATCCATTGCTTCTTAATTTGCGGCTCGATTACTCCCCCACCTCGATAGTTTGTAGCAATTCTGTTGGTGTAATTCTCTTCAATCTTCACTACTAAGCCTTTCTCTTTTAGCTTCTTAACCAACTGAGGACGAGCTTTCTTAATGTGCATGCCAGCAAACTCGCCGGCTATTGGAAGGAGTAGTCCTTTGAAGTCGATTACTTGCTCAATATCAAGATTATGACGTTGTGCAATCTCATAATCAGTCTTATCATGCCAAGGAGTAATAGTCATGACACCTGTTCCAAATTTCATATCGATTGCTTTATCTTTTAAGATCGTGGCAATAATCTTGCCATTAATCCATTCCACTTCAATCTTTTGACCATGCTCGTATTGCTTATACCGCTTGTCATCCGGATGCATAACAACATATTTGTCCCCAAACTTTGTTTCAGGACGAGCCGTAGCAATAACAAAAGGTCCATATTGGAAATAGTAAAAAGGTGTTTGTTGATCTTTCCATTCGATTTCATCATCTGAAACTGTCGTCTGAAGATACGGATCCCAGTTAACAATTGTTTCGCCTCGATAGATGATGTCGTCATCATACATTTGTTTAAATGCAGTCCGAACCGCAAGATTACGATCTTTATCCAAGGTGTACGCTTCACGAGTCCAATCGATGGATGCACCCATTCGCTTTATCTGATTAACGATTGTATCGTGACTATCTTGAGCAAATGCTTCAACTTTCTTCAAGAAAGCTTCCCGACCAAGATCATGACGAGTTTTACCTTCTTTTTTATACATGATACTTTCAACCTTTGATTGAGTAGCTATTGCAGCATGATCAGTTCCGGGAAGCCATAATGTTTGGAAACCTTTCATACGATGGTATCTGATCAGAATATCCTGAATAACAAGCATAAGAGCATGTCCATTGTGCAGTGTTCCTGTTACATTTGGTGGAGGAAGAACTATTGAATAGGGCTCACCTTTAGGATTGATATCAGGCTGAAAGTACCCTTTTTTCTCCCAATGTTCGTAGAGCTTTTCTTCGTTATCTTTATGATTGTATGCCTTGTCCATGAGGCTAATTATAACACGGTTCGGAGTAGCAAGAAACAGCTTAATCTTTAAGTGGAGTCAATTTATATCCTCTTGTACGGATTGTTTGGATTTCATAGCGAGTATCTTGATCTCGAAGCTTTAGACGAACTCGAGCAACTAACCGATCAATTGCCCAGTCTGAGACACCGAATTCTTGTGATTCTGGCCAAACGACTTCAACAATACTTTCTCGTTCCACGATCTCCCCCATTTGCTCTTTCAGTAAAGTAAAGAGTAAATGCTCTTTCTTTGTGAGGTGGGCTGTCTTCTTCTTTTTACTTTCTTCTTCTTCGAGCTGGGAGATAAATGCTTCAAACAATGGACTAAAAGCACGAAGCCCTCCCCTTTCTTCAAAAACAAATCCTGTCTCCCAAAGATATTTGCCCTTCTCACGATCGTCTTCACTAATTGATTGCTTTTTCACAATTTGCGTTAGGACTTTTTGTTCTTCAAGGAACAGACTTTCCCATAATTCTTCAGACTGCAACATAATCCGTTCATCCGAAAGAAGTGTATGCATGATATCTTCTTTGGTTTGAAGCTTCTTTCTTTGCACCTCATTAAGGTGAATTAATCCTAGTTGCAGGTATTGCATATAACCACCAATTGCTTCAAAAAAAGCTTGTTCTACTGGAGGCTGAAGTGCAAGCTTATAACGCTGTTTATATGCATCATAAACAATCCGCATATCGCTATCACTTGCGGGTTTTGCAAACATCGTTTGAGCAAATACTGAGAGGTTTGCCCTTGCTCCTGGGAAAATACTTACCAAACTTCGATAACTTGTAAAAACATATGTCAAATTATCATTTGTCGCATCTCGAAGTCCTTGCAAGTTATCAAAAAATGATGAATTAAATTTATCCTTAAGTCGATCAAATCTGAGAAAGAAGATCGTTGGATACATGCCACTTTCACCTATGAGCACCAACGCGTGACGAATATTTTCAATGACGAGAAATAAGTCTTGGAATTGAATACTTTTCAAAAAAAGCTCATTAATTTTCTCTTTCACTTCCGGTGAAAGATCTGATTGCCCAGAGACATCAACGATACGCTTAAGTGTTAATGTCCAGAAAGGATAAATCTCTTGCTCCACAAGATCATTTAAATCAACTGGGATAAAAAGATGTTGTTCTTTTTTACTAATGTAGGTTGGAATAATATCAGTGTGATTGAGGAAAAAACGAAGGAAATTACTTATTCCTACGCGTTTCATACCGATAAAATTGACAGACTGACGCTGCCGTAGGTATTCACCTAGCTTTTCGGCTTCCTTTTGCTGAAATGCAATTGGATATGAAGCTTCAAGAACTGATGCGTTCATGGGTGTATTGTATAGATTTTATCTTAATTTAGCAAATCCAAGGACTTGCAAACTATCAAATAGTGTTATACTGTAGATGAGATTCTATGAAGTATATTGACGAAGTCGATTTAACTAATAAGACAATTCTTCTCCGAGTAGACTTTAACGTCACGCTTAACCCCAATCAATCAATTGCCGATGACGTCCGAATTAAACAATCCATTCCTACAATTGAACATCTCCTAAAAAAGAAAAATAAACTTATCCTCATGGCACATTTGGGAGATCCAGAGAAACGAAATGCAGCAGACTCACTTGCTCCGGTTGCAAAACGTCTCCGTGAATATATCCCAGATTATAAAGTAGTATTAGTAGATGATTTCCAGAAAGATGATTCTCAGTTAAAGAATCAAAAAGAGCATGAAGTCATCCTGCTTGAAAACATTCGATTCTATCCAGGAGAAAAAGCTAATGATCCTGAATTCCTCAAACAACTAGCTTCTTATGGAGATGCATATGTAAATGATGGATTTGGAGTATCCCACAGAAAATCTATTTCTGTCGTGGGATTGCCAACAGTTCTCCCTTCTTATGGTGGGCTTCTTATGAAAAAAGAAGTGAGTATTCTTGATAAAGTAATGAAGCATCCCAAAAAGCCATTTGTCGCAATTATTGGTGGAAAGAAGATTGCAACAAAGATCAAAGTTATCAAAAAACTCACAAGCGTTGCTGATTACGTAATCCTTGGTGGAGGCTTAGCAAATACCTTCCTCGCTGCAGATGGCTTAAAAACGGGAAAGAGTCTTGTTTCGTCAGAAGATGTAGCACTCGCGAAAAAATTACTTGCTCATGCTAAGAAAGAACAAACACAATTACTTATCCCACAGGATGTTGTCGTTGGAGATGACCTTGATAGCGAAGAAAGTGAAGTGAAGAAAGTTGAAAGTCTCGCAGCAAAGGATTTAGCACTGGATATCGGTCCGGAGACGCAAGCAGACTTTGGAGCTATTATTAATGAAGCAAAAACAATTATCTGGAACGGTCCTGTCGGATATATCGAGAATCAAGAATTTAAAAGAGGTACAGATTTTCTCTATTACGCAATTACACAAAATGACGATGCTATCTCTGTCGTTGGTGGAGGAGATACTTTAGCAGCACTTGCAAAAAAAGAATATCTTGAAAAGATTACTCATATTTCTACAGGCGGGGGTGCCATGCTTGAATTTATCGAAAACGGAAGTCTTCCAGGAATTGAAGCATTGAAGTAGTTTACCTCTTTGAGAAACCTATACTTAAGTCTGTATCCTTATTAAATTTAATATCGTAGACGAGCTTCCCTCCTAAATCCATTGCAGCATTCTCCCCTGCTATTGGTTTAAATCCACTAGGATAGGTTATATATAATGTATAAGGATCTTCCCCTGCTCCAGGTTGCTTGAATAATCGCATATTGTATTTAAATGACGAATCTCTTAGGTTAACTGCATCTGGAATTGTATAGGTTAGTTTTACGGTCTTTGATTGTCCAGGAGGTACGATGAAGAAGAAACCAATTGATTTCTTGCCCAATACTTCTGTTTGTTCAACCTCTAGTCCACGTGGCTGAATAAAAGCTTCATCTCTATATATGGATGAATCCGTTATAGCAGGAATTGTTTCTCTTGATACATTATCAAGAGCGATATCTTGCAATACCGCTTCTTGCGGAATAAGGAATCTCACAAAGTTATTGTAATTTCCTCCATAAAGACTTCCTTGCTTACTGGCATTCACATATGACACTTCTGCAGTCACTTGAAGCCCACCAGCACCATCGAAAGCAACTTGTTGGATCATTGAGCGTTTCAAATAATAATTTGACTTATTTGTCCCGACATTTGCATCGACAACACCAAAGAAATCAAGAAATGTATTTTTCTCCCCTACTCGACCATCTTTAACCGTTGAAGAAAGTCCATTAACTGAGAACACTGTCTGCGTTCCTTCATCTGAGAATGCCATAAGCAAGTGTTTTTGGCGTATTGAAGATTCTATGGTCAAAAGCATTTTTTCATAGGAGAAGTTCTTTTTCTCAAAGATCTCAATCATTAATGCATTTGAAAGGCTTCGGAGGAAATCCTTCTTCTGGCGAGATCCTGGAAAGAAATCTTTTTCAGCATGATTTTGTGTCATCAAATAAAAGGTATCCGCTGTTACGGTCTCTTCGTAATCAGGAACGGTAACAGAGCCAAGTGCACCAATAATATCCTTTAGAAAAGTCGTATCAATTGCGATAACGCCATCAACATTTTGTCCTGTCTCTAGTTTGAGAAACTGTGCTGCTTGGACAGCATTCCTTGGATAGTCAACATCAAAGTTACTATCTCGCAAAAACCAATTGCTCGCACCGAGGTATCGTTTTAAACCATACGGTGGCTCAATCTTTTGTTTCAATTGTCCATCTGCATCATAGACATCATTAATTTGTATTTTATCCATTTGCCCATTCTGCAGAGTGACAATGCCATATGAACCGATGAATCCCCCACCGGGACGAAGCTCCATATTATTTTGGAACAAGAGCAAGTATGTTCTCTTCCCTTCAAAACCTAAGAGAGAGGGCCAAGTATCGATAGTTCCTTCAACAAGCTGCAAAACGCCATTATATTTCTTTAACAGATCGAGTACTGGTACCGGCAGCTGCTCCTCTGCCTCCATCTTCTGCACTGTGATTAAAGTATTTTTGACAGTCGCCAGTGCACGATAAAAATCATTCTTTGGATCAAGACTTTTTTTCTCGTATATATTTTTCATTATGACGAGTGCATGGAGAATCTCACCTTCAGCTTCTGAAACTTCCTCCCCCACTGTGACTGTATTTTGGAGCTGTGCATGCTGGGTTGGAGCAATTGCTGAAATAAGGACTAATCCTGGAAGCAGTTCATTTGCAGCATGAAAGGATGATTGTGCAATTGAAGCAGTCTGCTCTGCCCTATCAAACTTTCCTTGTTCCGCTTGAGAGAAAGAGAGCGTAAGAAATCCTGCACCTAAGCCCATAAAAAAGAGTGTAATAACAATTGGTGCAATAAATAAAGAGCTGAGTAAGGTACCAACAAGGATTAGCCGTTTTCGGCTTGCTTCAGGATCTGGAAGGTGAAGTTTTGCTTTTTTCTGGGGCACATGATTTCGACTGCCAGTCCGAGTAAGATCAATGGTTCGCAATTTGCCTTCAATATCATAATCCTGGAAATAGTACACGCCACCTTGTGGAATGTAGTATTCTCGGGCGACATGTTTTCCCTTTTTATAATCAGTTTTTAATAGTGGATCGAGCTTTTGAAGGATGCGTGCAATTGAAATTTGTGAGAAAGGATGATGGGGGAATGCAAAAACTATTCTATGACTGTATTGGTTTGCAAATGCTGTTGCTTGAATCACTCGGATAACATCTTCGATTAAGATAGGGTAGAGCGTATCGAGTCCTGCATTGGTTAATTCTATTCGACCATAGGTTTTTACCTGATTCAAAAGAAAATTCATTTCATTCACATCTGTACTTTGTGGACCGAAGGTTTCCCCGTAAAGAACAATTTGGACATCCTGAAACCCTTGATGCTGCAGATATGCAAAAAGTTTTATGGAGCTCGCGGGGAGGGAAGTGATAAAAATAACTTTTCCTTTTGATTCACGAGCTTTCTGAACGAACCCTGGAAGCATATCCAGAATCTCTTTTTCTCCGTTATAAACCACAAAGATATGAGAATACATATTGTCAGGAACTGTAGGCAACCGCTTTCTCCACGACACTCCGATAAGGTTATCGTGAGAATCAAGAGAAGAGGAGGTTACAAAAACAGTAAGTAGTTGCTCCCGAAGTTTTTTTTGTAAAGCGTCACCAATCATCCCTTTCTTATCAATAATGAGGATGGGGAGTTGGATGAGCTTCTCTGTTGTAACCCTAGGATGATTCTGATCCATGTTCTTTAATAATATACTACCGCATCCCAGCTTGCAAAAAACGCATGTGACATTGCACAGAACTCTTCTGTAGAAACGTGATTACTAGTCAACTTTTTTGACTGTGAGAACAACTTTCAGGCGTATTGGAGAAGTCTAACTCATATAATTTTGAGTTCACTGCTCGTGTATTTTTCGTAAAAAAGCGGTATTTACTGTAACATCCAGAAAATGAAAAAAATAAGAATATAATTCTTGTTTTCGGATGTTCGCGGATTTTTCAGATGCATCAACTGGAACTCTGTGAAAGGGGACTATGAAAACTAATTTTTATGCTATGAGCGTTCATTCCCGAAGTTTCAAATGAGCTTTCTCTTGCAGAATCGATAGAAGAATTTCCTAAAGACAATTGCATGAGTCAAATCTATTTTCTCCGAGAATTAGAGTTATTTAGGGAAAAGTATCGTCTGCAGTTTTCTGATAAACCGAACAATATGAGGATCTTGCAGTTGATGGTTTAGACGTCGGAGCTCTTCAAAAGTAAACCATTTATAACCATCCATTTCATTTTTATCGTAGACAATATCCGGTTTGATAATTCGATTAAAGAGCAATCCAGTATCGGAGCTTATTCGGTTTTCCTTTTCCCATCGCAACACTGTTTTCCAAAACTCCACCATTTGCTTCAATGATCTTTTTGGAACCAATGTTGGTTTCATTACAAGTAACTAAAGCTTTATCAATTCCTAACTCTTTTACTTTTGGTAAAGACAATTCCAAAACTTTTTTCCCATAACCCATCATCCTCTTTGAAGGACGTATATCATAGCCAATGTGTCCGCCTTCCCGTAACAGATGTTGTGTCAACTGATGCCTTATGGAAACACGTCCAATAAATACATCTCCATCAATTAACCAGTATGTTGTTTGTGGGACATAACCTTTGGGAAGATGTTTGCCTTCGGATTCTGCAAGCAGATGCTTAATGTATGACTTGAAATCGGTCTTTAAGTCTTTGACTGACAATTCATAGATATCCAATCGATCATCGGCATCAATCTCATGGTATTCTTGCAACGCTTGGAGAAAGCTATTTTTGTATTTTTCTGACGGAAGGACCAATTGCATAAAGTCATTATAACAAGGGATTAGTCGCGAAGTTTTATCCAGCAAAGTCCAAGAATAGCTGCAAAAAGGAGTTGCCCTTGCTGCAACGAGATGAAGTAATGGTCAAAAAATCCGATCATTAAAATAGTTGAAAGCAGGAGAGTGGTCACCAGAAATTCAGTGCGAAAGAGGGGAGTCTGACGAATTTGTAAAACCAAGTGACGATAGGTGACAAAAAGGAAGAGAAGAAAACCCATAAGCCCAATTAATCCAGTTTCGGCAGTAAGGAGTAAATAAATATTATGGACTGGTTGGAGATAGAGACCGATTGAAAGTGGATCTTGAAGAGGTGAGAGGGCTGGTATGAAATTTCCCATACCAACTCCAAGAACAAAATTATTTTGAATAATAGCTAATGAATGATGCACAAGCTCAGTCCTTTGAACAAGCGATTCTTCAAGGAGCGATGTTTGAAAAAAGCGAGAACTTAGAGTTTGACCGAGTGGAGAAAAAATTACAAAAATAACTCCAAGAATGAGAAACATTAGCCCAATAACAATTGTATGCACTGTCCGAAGACGTACAAAAACCTGATAGAAAAGGACGGAGGCTAGGAACAAAACCCACAGTCCGATAACCACTCGACTTAAACTCAAAAGCAGTGCCAGACTGCTGAAACAGAGAACAAAGATACTAAAAGCTCTAATAAACCCACGAGCTCTACGGACAAGAAAGAAATAGATAATAATAAGACTGAGAAGTAAGTATCCAGCAAGGACATTGGGATGAGGAAATGTTCCATACGGACGAAGTATTAATTCGCCATTGATTGCAGCATTTGCGATTCCAGGTGTTGAGCCAGTAAACATCCGTTCCCCGAAGAAGTAGAGCCAGCCGTTCAGTGATCCCTGTTGAAGATATTGGAGAATCGCAAGGAGAGACTGGAAAAAGGTAGAAACAACAAAGAGAAGTGCTAGAAGTGATAGTTGTGTTTGTCTTTGAATATTGATCGCTATGTACAATCCAATAAATGAGAACTCAAGAAGCTTAATCAAATAATAGAGACTTACACTAACTCTTTCAGCATGCAAAACATTGAGCAAGAGAAAACTTATAATTACGACCGAAACAATTACTCTTTTTGCATTTCCCAAGAAGAAGACAAACAATGATCGACCAAAGCGAAGGATAAAAAAGAAAAAAAGTAATCCGCTAAGCAGATCTGTCACATAAAGAGTAGGGGAAAGATAATCGACACGGATTCCCTCAACCAATGAGAATTGCGGCCAAAAATGTTTTCCGAGTTGTGTGGGAAGTAAAAGAAAGAGAAGGGCAAGGAGGACAGATTCAATCTTAGTCGCGTGGTCGTACAATGAGAACGCGCTCTTTTCCTTCACCTTCAGACTCTGAGGTGACTTGTTCATCACTTTGGAGGTAAAGATGAACAATGCGTCGTTCCCATGATTTAAGGGAAGAGAGCACTTGTTCTTTATTTTCTGAGAGAGCTTTCTCTTTTACTTGGATCGCTAGATTGTGAAGGTATTCGGTTCTATTCTTCTTGTAACCATCAACTTCGATTGAAACTCGAACAAATCGTCCCAACTTTTTAGCTACAGCTAATGAAAGAACCAATTGAAGTGATTCAAGGACTTCACCATGATATCCAATTACCATTCCTGAGTCTTTTGTTTCCATCAAGACATCAAGAATATCTTCATGTTCTTCAAGAGTGAATGTGCCTTCGATTTCAAGGAGAACAAAAAGCTTTTCGATTAAAGCTTCAACTTCTTTTCTTTCTTCAGATGTAAGTTTAATAGGTTCCATATTATTTATATTTGCTTTCTTGTACCTTTTTCTGTCCTGGAAGCCAATCAGCGAGGCCGCCCCAACCTGAGACCATGTACTGCTGTATGATACCAAAAATCGTTAAAGTATTCCAGTAGAGAGATAGACCAAATGGAAGCGTGTGTGCAAAGAACCCTACAAAGACTGGAAGAAGATAGAGGGTTTGAGTCTGAAAAACAGATGCGAAGTCTGGTTCGCCATTCTTTTTTGTAGATTTTGGTTGGTCAGCTTTTCGAGCCATCATCATCTTCGATTGAACGAATTGAAGCAAACCAGTAACTATAGCAACTAGTAATAAAGCTGGGCCGTATTGAGTCATAAGTTCTGCTGGTGTTTTACCCATAGCCAAGCCGAAGAAGTTTGTATCCCACAAATGGTTAAGTTTCAAAGAATCTACATACAAAAGATTGTTTATTTCAGCCGGTGTTTTAACTTGGACAACTTTAAGGAGTACATGATAAAGAGAAATTAAAACTGGTAATTGTAAAAGGAGAAGGAAGCACCCAGAAGCAGGATTTACGCCTTTTGCTCGGAATAAAGCCATTTGTTCCATCTGCATTGACTTCGGATCGTTTTTGTACTTTTCCTTCAACTTATTAATTTCAGGCATGAGCTCTTGCATCTTCTTCTGTTGTCTAAGACTTTGTTGCATGAATGGAAAAAGCACAAAGCGAATAAGAACAGTCAAAATAATAATAGAGAATCCGAGGGCATTTGGAATGCCTGCTGAAGTCAAAAGCTGGTAAATACCAACAATGACATTAAAAAGAGGTTGTAGAAATATTACATCAAAGATATTCATATAGTAAAAAATGGTTGACAGTTTATAAGACGACGTACAGATAATATCATACCTTTAACTGTTCCGTGGGTACGAATTGATTCTTGTGCGTATTCTGAGCATGTCGGAACTGAGCGACAAGCTGTTTTCAAACCAAGCAATTGATGGAGCAGGGGAGACACAAATTTCTGATAACCAACAAGTAGCGATATTACTAAGTTTCTTACTTCAAAAGTTTTCGTTCTCCCAATGGTTGCAGTAGTATTTGACATAAATCTGTTTGCGATTTGTCCATTATACCTTTTTCTAGAAAAAAAAGCATGTCATAACCAGGCTTAATTATTGCAAGTTGTTGTTCAATACATGATCGAAATACTCTTCGGATCCTATTTCGCTTTACAGATCGTTTATCTATAGACTTTCTGACAACAAATCCAAACCTACTCACTTCTGAATTATTTGATACATACCGCACACTAAAAAGTGGTGTTTTTATAAACTTTGCGTGTGAGAACCGAACTGTGGAGGGTAACCGATAAGATTGAGCGAGCATGAAGTAATTAAACTGCTAATGTTTTTCGACCTTGGTCTCTTCGTCGTTTGATCATTTTCTGACCATCATTCGTCTTCATTCGTGTCAAAAAGCCGTGCTTTCGTCGGCGCTTAATCTTACTTGCTTTGAGATTCATTTTTTCCATGAGCCTAAGTATACCATAACTCTTATCAGTTGACAATTGACTGCAATGGACCATTACAATTACAGATTATTTCAAAATTCCCCAAAATAAATCTTTTCATTTTACTTCGTATTAATAACCAAACTAGACCTTGACAAAAAGTTATCCACAATATTTAATAGCTAACAGGAATGAGTAAGACAAATGCTGAATTATGGAATGTTGTATTGGATGAGATGAAGACAAAAGTCTCTCAAGCTAATTTTCATACCCTCTTTAAAAATACATACCTCTTATCGCTTGAAGAAAGCATTGCAACAATTGCTGTTCCATCAACAATGATTATTGATCTTTTGCAGAAAAGATTCGCTGCAGATATCAAGAGAATACTCTCTGAGCAAAGTGGTATCGATATTTCAGTGGTATTTATTCCTAAAGTTGTACAAGCACCAGCTAAAAAAGAGGTTAGAGAGGATTCACCACTTTTTATTCCTGATGACAAACCACAAAAACCCCTCACAATTGGACATCTTCCTCGAGTAAGACCCGATTTTACATTTGAATCGTTTGCTGTTTCAGCAAGTAATCAATTAGCCTTTGTCTCAGCACAAACAGTTGCGGAGAATATTGGACGATCATATAATCCGCTTTTTCTGTATGGACCAGTGGGTGTAGGGAAGACTCATTTAATGCACGCTGTTGCTAATGATGTCTATCAGAAAGATCCAAGTAAAAAGATACTCTACGTAACGAGTGAAGAATTCACAAATGAAGTTATTGAAGCTATTCGTACCAATGATACTGCAAAAATGAAGCGACGTTTTCGGTCAGCTTTTCTTTTACTTATTGACGATATTCAATTTATTGAAGGTAAAGAGCGTGTTCAAGAAGAACTTTTCCATACATTTAATATCTTAATTGATAACGGCTCGCAAATTTGCCTTTCTTCAGATAGGCCACCGCATGAGATAAAACGCCTCGAAAAGAGATTATCTTCTCGTTTTGCTGGGGGATTAACTGTCGATATTTCTACACCTGATTTTGAGCTCAAAGCCGCGATACTGGGAATTAAAGCTAAAAAATATGGACATGATATACCAGCAGATGTTATCTCATATCTAGCAGAACGTGCTGAAGATACACGAAGTCTTGAAGGACTACTTTTACGAGTTATTACGCAGGCAACAACAGGGGATCATCAAATAAATATAGAACTCGCTCAAAAAGCTTTGGGAAATATGGTAGAGGAGAAGAAAAGACATTTGCATGCTGATGACATTATCGATATTGTCTGCGATTATTACAAAATTAAACAGACACAACTGAAAGGACCAAAAAGAAATGCAGCCCTAGTGAAAGCAAGACAAGTCACAATGTACCTAATTCATAAAGAATTGAAGCTAACACTTGTAGAAATAGGTAATTTATTGGGTGGACGTGATCATACGACAATTATTCACGGTGTGGAAAAGATAGAAAAGCTTGTGGAAAACAAGGCTCAGGTTACTGAGGATATCATGGGTATAACAAAATCTTTACGGGGATAACTTGGGGAATACTTTTGAAAGATAGTTTACCCACATTTTACCCCCAATTTCATCAACAAGTTGTCCACATTTATATGTGGTTTATTCACCCTTGATTTCATAATATTATTTGCACTAAGAAACGTGTTCTTGTAACTGAGATTCGCTTCTTATAAGCTTGATACCGCTTGCTTTTTTCCACATTTCCATATACACTACTACAACAACAAATAGATATATATGAAAGTACAGATATTGACCCCTAACCTTCAAAATAAACTTTCGTTTCTTAATAAAGCCGTTTCTTCTAAAACTCAATTGCCCGTATTGCAGAACATTCTTATTGAAGCAAAGGACGATAAAGTAAAGTTAAGTACGACTGACTTAGAAATTGGTATAGAAGCATATTGTCCTGCAAAGATAGATGAAGAAGGTAAAACTACAGTACCAGCAAAGCTTTTTACGGAACTTATAAATTCTTTAACAGATGAAGTCCTAACATTAACATCAGAAGAGAATACGCTTCAAGTACAAACAAAACGGACGAAAAGTACATTTCAAACAATTAGTAGCGAAGAATTCCCTAAGCTTTATGAAGAACGAGGAGAACTCTTGGCAACTTTATCTGGTAAAGATATTAAGAAGGAATTTTCATCTGTTGTTTTTGCTGCAAGTCCAGACACGACACGTCCAGCGTTATCAGGTGTATTGGTTCGGAAAGAAGCTGAAGGCTTTCTTCTTGTTTCGACTGATGGTTATAGATTATCACTACGACACTATAAATCGAGTGAAAATAAAGCATCTGAATCTTCATCATTTATTATTCCCGCTCGTGTATTTAGAGAATTACTTTCATTGAAGGATGATACGAAGAATATAAGCATGTACGTCTCACAGCAGAATAATCAAGTTATTTTCGAACAAGAAGATACAATTCTTATTGGACGTTTAATTGAAGCCGAGTTTCCTAACTTTGAAAAGATTATTCCATCAGATTTTTCAGTAAGTGTATCGTTCGACAAAGATGAATTATTAAAAGCAGTTAAGATTTGTTCGGTCTTTGCTCGTGATTCCGCAAATATTATTAAGCTCGCACTTTCATCTGATCACATTACTGTCTCCTCTGGTTCTTCGGCAATTGGAGAGAATACTGTGAGGGTTGATGCAAAGTTGAGTGGAGAAGAAAATGAAATTGCTTTTAACGCAAGATATTTACTTGATGTTCTGTCAAATGTTGAAGAAAAAGATTTAGCATTTGACATGATTGGTCCTCTTAATCCAGGAGTCTTCAAGGTTCAGGGCGATGAATCGTATCTTCATATGATCATGCCGATTAGAGTACAAGGCTAATCAATAATTATTTTGTGTATATCTTGTAACTACTGTTAAAAGCTTCGAGCGATATAGGCGGCTGAAATGTAAATTCTTCATAAGTAGTATCTGTTTGGGGATCAACAATAAGAGCAGTCCCACCTGTCTCGTAAAAATAAATTGAGGTATTTGTGCCATAAAAGGTTGGGCCTGGAATTATTTTGGCTTGTTGGTTTAGAAGGTTTTTATACTTGTTACTTGTTCCCGGTCCAATAACAGCATGTCTTGAAAAGATAATCGAGCCATTTTTGACAATGAGAATGTCAGATCTATTTGGATTTAATGACTCAAATGTGTAAACGGTCGTTCCATCACTACGAACTTCTTTTTGTGCTTCATGTGCTATTTCGCTGAGATCTGAAAATTCGACAGTTCCCGATTCGACAGCAGTCTTTTCATCATCAATTGTACTGGTTTCTTCAGCTTTTGTCGGTGTTGCTCTTCGTGACGGAGTTCTTATAGTAGAATTTGAATTCGGAGTTTGGTTCACTTCGACAGGTCGTTCAGTCCTATCAGTATTTAATTTTTCAGTAGAGAAAGAATTAAACAGAGCAATAATTCCAAGTAGGACGAAAAGAACGACTACGATTACAACATATGTGAAATTTCCTTTAAGAATTTCGACGAATGCATTTGGTGAATTTCTAAGTCCGTTCATTGTTATTGTGCGTCAGCTCCCACATCGACGTGTTGATGATTACAACTATCTGCAAATTGTCGAATAGAGTTCTTTCCAGTGACACCTACACTAACTGGACAGCCTTGTTGACCTAATCCTCCACCCGCGGGTAAAAGATTTGCTACATCTTGGCGAAATTGTGTATTTTGCCAACTGCTTTGACCATCTGCTTTTCCAATATCCATAGCTCTGCCTTTTGGATGGAAAGCAGTGTCACATCCATGCTGTGTAACAATATAATTTAAATCGTATGAGTGATTTTGAGCAATTTGAAGCATTAACTTCAATAAAGCTGGACTTAAACTAACTGGATTATTGCAGGAATCAGCATTTTGTATTTGTTTGCCATCAATTGTTGCTTGTATATCTTGTCTTGCCTGAGCAGAAAGAGTAATTTTAGGATTATTTAATACTTGTTGTGCAAGTTGTTTTGCGTCGCCGTTAATATCTCCAGAACAAGCTGCAGGCATTGTAAAATCTGCTGGAGCATTTGGTCCAATTTTTGTTAGGAAACACGCTTTAATCGCAGCATATGTTTGTATACTGATTAAAGGAGACACAAGAAGGAGACAAAACGACATTAAAATGGCAAAAATTGATCTAAATATCATATAATTTAAGGACGAGCAAAATCTTCATCTGGAAGTGTCGGAACGACTCTAAAATCTGCAATATCGTCTCCATATTTTGCTTTAAATTCATCAAACGAAGTCGGTCTAAATAGTAGCTGCTCTTTTACAATAGTAGTTTTGTCATCAGCAACGAAAGCTGTGCCTTGATTTAGATAGACATAGATCATCGTGCCTTGGCCATAAAACTTTGAACTTTCAAAAACATAATCCGGTGCACCTAATGTATTTGTATAGTTATAGATGTACTTATTTGGTGTCAACGTACGCTGATAAACTACTATGCCATCTTTGACAATGATCTCGTTTGGCCGTTGAGGATTTTCAGATTCATAAGTATATTTTGTTGAACCATCGCTTAATTGTGTTTTCTCTATTAACACGCTTTGAATATTTCCTTCTGAAAATTTAGTCGGTTGCCATGTTTGTTCTGGTTCGTAGATTGAAACAACGGTTGATGCTGTAGGCACAGGTCCACCTGATGAAACACCTCTCGTCGGAGAAGGAGAAGTTGGATTTTGTGGGCCTTGGCTCGTTCTAGTTATTGAAAGAATAAGTATATAGATGAAGAGTATTATCAATGCAGCGGCAATAACAAGAGCTTTGTTCTTTTTTAGAAAATTAATTGTATTTGAAAAGAATCCTTCATTCATAAAACCATCATAGCAAGCATAATTGTACTTGTGCAAGTGAGCCTATCCAATATTAACAACCATTTCCTTGAGGATTAAATACATATCCTGTTCCTCTTAGTTCGTTAGCAATATCATAGTTCAAATAAAATCCGATAGGGAGTTTGCAAATCGCTTCTTGGCTTAGGCCACGTGTCCGTAGCCAAATATTTGCTTCATTCTTTGCTGCTGGAACGTCTGTCGTAAGAATTTCTACTTGGAAAACGTCTGCAGACTTCGTGTAGTCAATGCGGATATTTTGAGTTTCATGGATAACGCCTGACATTTGAGCTTCAGGAAGCAATGCCAACATCTTTGCTTTCGCAAGTCTATCTGTGTCAGAGAGAGGCTGTCTATCTTTTACATATGCAACAATCTTATCTTGTGCAGCACTATCGTAAAGAACAGGCGGGTTACTATATGCTTCATTCGTTGGTCGGGGGTCAGAATTAGGGATTGCTGTGGGTGTTGGAATTGGAATTCCTACAGTTTCTCCATTGTCTGTCTTCGTATCCTTTGACACAATAAAAGCAATCATAAAAATGATAAGTACAAGAGTGACACCAAGTCCGATTACGAAATAGTCTTCTTTTTTTCTTTTCATGCTTTTATTATATCGTTAATAGTACTACATTTACCTTGCACATGCCCAATATGCACCGAGACTCGAAATTCTTTTCCCGTACGTTGTTGCATTCGTTGTTTGTATAACCCAAGGGACATCTCCTCTGTCGTTTATCCCATTCTTTCCTTCAGCAGGAGGGGGGGATCCTGGAGGGGTTGCACTACCCATTTGGTACAGTCCCCATGCACCGGCTGCATCAACAGCATTACCAGCATATGCATTTGGATTATAGGAACTCTCACATTTTATAATCTTGTTGAACCATACATCTGCGTTAGCTGGATCTTCTGCCTTTAGCTGTGAATATAACGCATCTTTATTGAAATTACATTGTGGATCTCCGAAGTTCATCTTGAGCGAACTATTCAACTTGTACTTTCCACCACAGGTATCAGCACTTGGTGGAACATAATTTGCAGATATCGGACCACCAGCCCCAGGAGTACATCCTCCCGAGCCTCCTGATCCTGGAACAGCATTCGGAGCACCGGCATATTCAAAGTGCATCCAGTCATGTTGTGGACTCCAATCTCCACCCCAGATGAATCCATTATTCTTAAATATCGTCACAATTTCAGGTGGGATATCATGAGTGTTTGCTGTTGTATATGGATTCGTATCAGGGTTAATATCTATGGTAATTCCAAAACTATGTGTAGATAGTTCTGAAGAATTTTGTCCGGGAATATTTTTTGTTCGCCATGAATATGTACCAACTTGTCTGAATGCATAACCCGTGTTCGCCGCAGTGATTTCAGTATTAACTTTTTCAAATACACCTTGCACAAGTTTATTTACTTGTACTTGTTTTCCTTGAAAGTCTATTGTTACCAAATTTGCTTCAACTGCTGCTTGATCTGCACCATAAATAGTTTTTAATTCCTCTGTGCTTTTTTGTCTTCCCGCTTGTTGGTTTCCACCTGCACCCGGTGCTACTGCAGTCGTTCTTATTGGTGTAGCATCAACCATAAGGACAGAATTTGTATTTGCTGCTCCCGGACTGAGAGTGATATTAAATGTAAAATTGGGTGGACTTAGACTGTTTGGAGGCAAATTTTCTGTTGCTTTCCATGTTACAGTACTTCCCGTAACGACACTTTTTGCCCAATCTGATCGTACAAATGTTTGACCTTGAGGAATTGTTGCAACAATAGTAACATCTTGGGCAGCAACAGTATCTGCTATCTTTACTTCATATGTTAATTCTTGTCCAGCATTTGCGGTTGCGGGTCCATTTATCGTTGCAGTCATTGTTTCAGGCGGAGCGGTACAAGCGTTATCTGTTGCTTCCTGGCCTGTCACGAGGAAAATTATAAACAAGATAATGATAATAACAATGAGAATTACGGCTATTGCGGCTAAAACATATGGATTACGCAATAATGCTTGTGCTGCGACTTTTGCTCCTTGTTTTGCAAATGCTTGAGTGCCACCTTTTGCCAGCCCTCCCATACCTTTTCCTCCTCCAAGTCCTCCGCGCAAAATATTTCGTGCAGGATTTCCGAGTCCACCTCTCTGTGGTCCATGTCCTCCACCTGAAGATCCTCCACTGCCTCCTCCACTATTTCCACCTCCTGATGATTGGCCACCACTACCACTTCCTCCTCCGCTTGAGTATGTCCCGCCTCGTTCTTCTGTTTCAGACGTTACTTGGGATGGCATAGGTCTTCGTAGTCGGAATTCCGTGACATCTTCATAGGTAGTTCCTTCACCTCTTTGAAAAGAGCTCTCGCTTGTTGTCGTTGTTGTCATTCCGCCCATCATTCGTCTTCTTGAGCCTGAAGGTCTGATTAAAGGGGGAGAGGTTCGAGCATTAATTCTCATTTGTATTCCGCGTGGAGGTATATTCTTTCGTACATTGTCAGGTGTTTGTATGTGTATTTTCTTTCGCTCTGCTGGAGCGGCTCTCCCCATTTTTCGCACGTTTTTTTGTGGAGTACGTGCTTCTTCTCGTAACTTTGCAAGTCTCTCTTTTACTGCAGTCTCGTGTACCCCTTGAGGGAAATTTGTTACTGTCTGTTGATCTATTATTTTACCGCTTACTGGTTTATCTGGTGTGAAATTTATATCAGAGTTTATAGAGGGTTTTTTATACGTTCCATTACGGATTTCTTCTAGTCGTAATTTTGCTTTTTCTTCAGGGGGTAATGCGGCTATTCTCGCTTTTTCAGCTCCAGCCAAAAGTGTATCTTGTTCTGTCTTTAGTGTCTGATCTCGTTCTGGAGTAAATTCAGGAAGAGATGCTGCGACAGTTGCTCCCACAGCCGTCCCCGCTACCCCTGCTGCAATTTCTGCCTTGAGTTCTTCAACTTTTTCCTGACTTTTTTCTTCTATCGATTTATTTGCACTTGCAGGTTTTTCTTGTTCATGCCTCTTTGTATCATGCTCTTCATGCTCTCCATGGTGCTTTTTTTCTTCCTCTTCCTTTTTTTCCTTTTCCTTTTCCTCTGCTTTCTTTTCGGCCTTTGCTTCTGATTGAAGACTCTGTTCTGCCCTCAGTACTATTCTCTCAACTTCTTCTAATATCGCATCTTCTGATTTTCCTATTTTTTCAAATGCCTCAACACTATGTTCAACTTCTTTTGCTAGCTTAACTGCTTCGTTGTGAATATTTGGACCGGCTTTAAGCGTTAAGCTAAACCGTCGAATCCTACTACCAGCAGCTTCAGCTATTTTATGGTGATCATATTCATGATCTTGTTCTTGCTTTTCTCGCTTTTGTGGATCAATCAGCCCTTGCTTCGTATTATCCCGAGTTTTAGTATCAGTTGCCATAGTTTAATAGTATCAAAAACACGAGGTCGTGGTAAGAGAATGTATCTATGTTGTTGGCGTTCCTCCTGGAGGTGTACCAGGTGGAGGAGTCTGTGGAATATCAGGATTTTCGACAGATGGTGTATTTGTCACTGGTGCTACGGCTGGATTTTCTACTGGAGGGGTACCAGTGTCTGCATTATCAGGTTTAACTCCTGCAGCAAGATTCGCACGCTCTTTTTCCTGCTGTCTCTTTAATAATTCCATAGGATTAGATGTAATAAGTTCATGTTCAAATGGTGCCGCAAAAACCTTCATTGCTACGTGGTTCTGTCCTGCAAAGAAGAGTCCTTCTCCTACGTCAGCAGAGAGCAGTAGTGCCTTCTCTCCTTCAGAAAGGTAGAAAGTATCCGTAATCATATCCACTTCTGCTGTACCCTGTTTGAGAAGGACTTGGATTGATGAGTTGGTAAGTACAGCTTTCCCATACTCGTTCTTTAAAAAGTCTTCCACATCCTGTGTCGCTGTTGTTAATCCAAGATAGTATTTACGGGCACGTTTGGCGATCGAATAAACAAAGGAAGCAGAGTCTTGATACTTCATCATGTACCATCCTTCATCAAGAATTAATGTACGCTTTTTAAGTGACTTTTTTACTTTCGTCCAAACGAAATCTAGAATAATATGCATCGCCACAGGTCTGAGGGCTTCTTCTAAATTACGAATAGAGAAAATCGTAAGTGGATTATTAATTTCGAAATTTGATTGTTGGTTGAAGATACCTGAAGCACTTCCTTTGATGAATTTTTCAAGCGAATATGCGAGTGATTTCGCAGTATCATTTTCCATACCGAGAAGAATTTTGTATAAATCTTCTAGAAGGGGAGGCTGTTTTTTTTGTGTTGCTGGATCTGTAGTAATTCCTTTGGAACGATATGTTTCAATTAGTGCTCTATCTAGGATCGCATCATGTTCTGCATCCAGTTCTCCTGTAATAATCTTAAGTAATCCATGCAATGACATGATTTTCAAACCTAGTTCATTTTCGCCTTCTTCATACACGTCGGAAAGATCAAAAGGATTAATCTTGATTGCTGAACCTGAAGAGAATTCAACAACTTCGCCGCCAAGTGCTGGAGTCATTGTTTCATATTCTCCATCGGGGTCAATAACGATAACTTCAGCTCCAAGCATAAATTGCCGCATGATCTCAAGTTTGATCGTGTACGATTTTCCTGCACCGGATTTACCCAAAACGACTTCATTTGCATTTTCTAGAGAGAATCGATCAAAGATAATAAGTGAACCATTTTGTTGGTTCACACCATACATAACACCTCTATTTTGTGTCAGAACTGCTGAGGTAAATGGGAATGTCGAGGCAAGAGAAGACGTATCCATATTTCTTGTAATGTAGAGACGATCTTGTCCCATTGGTAAAGAAGATTTAAAACCTTCCTCCATCTGTAGCGTTGCAATTTTTCCAGTTAAAAGCAGTGATCCAAGTGCCGTTTGGAGGTTTTTTATTGTTTCTTGCAGCTTTGTAATATCACCATCGGAAACAGTGATGTAGAACCCAAATTGGAAAAATCTCTCAACGCCCTTTGCCAGCTCTTCTTGAAGTCCCAACGCATCTTCAAGTGCTGCTTCGACTGTTGGGTCTGCAACTTTTCCCTGTTCGGCATCCGATGCGAGCGTAGCCTGCATCTCTCCAATTTTTCTCTTCAAGTCTGCCAAAACATCTGATGATGATGTTGGGTAACAAAACATTGCAATATCCATAGTATGGTCGTAATCGATAATTCCCTCAAGCCATCCAGGAGAGACATAACGAGGATATCCTGCGATGAAAAGGGTAGTATAGAAATTATCTCCAACTCTAATATATCGGAAATCAACCTCAACAGAAGAAGGTGCGATAAGATCCACAACGGAGGTCAGGCCTTTTTCAAATGTGTCTATTCCTTTAGAAATGGGAGCTGCTGGAGCTTTTCCTTTTGCTGGTGCAACTGCAGGTTTAGCTCCGGGTGTTGCCACGGCAGCTTTTTGTACAGGTGTAGCTGCTGGAGCTGGTGCAGCCGGATTAGCTTTTTTTCCAAAAGGTAAGTTCATTGTTGTGCTTGTCCTCCTTTAACAATTGAGGCTTCAGCCCCTTCTTCCATCTGATCCATATCCACTTCAGTTGTTTCATTATAAATTTCGTAAAATAGTTTTATAAGATCTTCTTTCTCTAATACTTTTGCTGAAGTTGCAAATTTTTGTAATTGACCCAAGAGCGAATTTGCCTTTGTCTGAAGTGCTTTTCTTGCTGAAGTCGTAAATGCGTCGACTTGTGCTTGTCCTTTTTGTGTTGTTTGCGTTGCTCCTGCTACACCAAGTTCAAGAGAAGAAAAAGGAACCACAATATAAAATTGTTTATTAAGTACGACATTTACCGTAACCATTTCTTGCACAAAGCCACTGTAGTATTCTACGTATGCTCGAAGTTGAGGATTCTTGGTATTCTTTATAATCTCGTTTAATTCCACGATATATTGTGATATGTCCATTCGTCTGTTTCGAATTAAGATTTGAATGGGGAAGGAAAGGGAGTTTAATAGTCCAGCATATGAAAAAATTCTCGAATCCTGTTCTCGTTTTGAGAGCAAAGCAAAATTACTTGCTGTGATCTCTATGATCATGCAAGCATTCCCACCTTCAAGAATTACAATATCCTCGCCGAAGTCGACGATCTCTGTAAATTTCTGTGTTGTAGCGTGTATTTTTTGGGCAGCCATAGGTTAGGTTTTATGATGCAAATAATTGTTGTCGTAATGCTTCTCTTGCATCATGAGAAATTACTTCAATTGGACGCATAATCTCATTATTTGCAGTTATTTGAATGACGTCAAAGCTGTGGAGTTTTTTAGGATCTTCGAGCTCAAGAGTATATACGCCAGGGCTTAGTGGAGTAGCTGAAGCAAACTGCCCAAGAGGGTTTGTCTTAAAGGCACGAACAGGATTTCCTTCACTATCTTTAACCTCAACAAGTATATTTGAGAGGATATTTCCTCGAGGATCTTTTACAATTCCCACAACAACATTTGGAGTATCGGATACTCTTGGGACTTCAGGTGCTTTTGTTGCTCCTGCAACAACTTTGACTAGGTGCGGGTCCTGAATAGGAATAGCTGGCTTTGCTACTGCGATTGGTTGTACTGGGGTTGGAGCCTGCATTGGTGCAGATGTGGTTTTCTCCTGGGTGAGTTGTTGTTTGAGAGCTGAAAGCTCTGTTTCAAGCTTGTGCTTTTGTGTATGAATGTCTTCAATCTGTTTCGCTAGTGTTTCAACTTTTGCATGTGCTACATCATGTGCTGCTGGTTGGACTTGTGAGGCTTCTTCTTGCTTTGCTTGAGCAAGTTCCTGTGCAAGGCTCAGTTCTTTTTGTTCCAGCGTTTGAGGTTGAGGTATTGGAGCAGGAGATCCTACTGGTGTAGAAACAGGTGATACCTTTGTCGCTCCGTTTGAAGGGGTTGGTTTTACTGCAATTTGAGCGAGTGGTTTTGGAGGTTGTGCTACCAGTAAAGTTGCAGTTGGTTTCGCAATAACTGTTTTTTGAGTGACTGCTAAACTTGGTTTTGCCAATGGGGTGGTTACCATGGGAGTTTTATTCGGCACGGCGATTGTTGGTGGCCCAAATGATTTTAAGAAGGACGCTTCTTTTTTATCGAGATCATTTTGAACTCGTCCTTGAGAGCTATTTAAGAATGCTCGTAGCTTTGCCTCTTTATCATCGGCTTCTTTTGCTGATGTAGCATTTTGTCCAGGAGTCTTATTTGCTGTTTGAGCGGCAGCAACGGCTGGTTTTACAACTGTTACGATTGAAAAACTCATCTTACGTCCCTGGCGTTTGTAGATATACTGATTTGGAGAGAACAATGCTTTTATAAAATTAGATGTCATAGTGTCAATTGGTCGTCCATCTATTGGAACAAAGGCGATAACCACACCACTTGCTCCTAGTAATGGGATCATGAATACTTTAAACATTACCCCAAAAAATCCACTTAATGGAAGGTAATAAAGAATAACAGCCATTACAGCACCAACAGCCACATAACCGAATTGCTTAACGGTCATTGTGCCAATCAATTTAAACTGAAATCCAGTTACATCTTGTGGTATAGGATGTTGATCCATAACAAATTAGATAAATTCTAAGCACACCTACAATAAAAACGAGCAAATGATGCTGATTTTCAAAAATCTTTGCTGTTGTTCCGGATAGTATGCTTAATACCCGATTTAAAAGACATAAAGTAGTGTCTTCTATTGCTAAAAGTGTATAACGTGAAAAATTTGATTGCAACCCCAACAAAGTAGGTCAAAAGGAGTAGCTACTTAGCCTTAATTGTGAAAAGTTAGGGGTTATTTACAGGTGTCAAAACCGAATGTTCGAATACACTCAACTCCGGTTGTGTAACTTATGAGTGCTATTATCGCAAAAGATGAGAGTACCAATACCAGTCCAATAAGTGCGTACGTAATAATTTGTCGTGCCCCAGCAACTTTCTTTGGATCTCCTCCCGAGGATATAAAGCGGATGCCTGCATATACAAGGAGAACTACTGCAACTGTACCAACAAACATAAGAAGAGCGTATACAATATTGCCAAATACAAACGGAATGCATCGAAGAGACGCAATTCCATTTTGATCTACACAGCCATCACCCCAGTCTCTGAATTGTGCATGAACAGGTGAAATAGGAGCGGCAGTAAAAATTAGCGTCAGTGCAGCGAGTGATACAAGAAGTAATTTCTTTAACATATATTTAGCCTAGCAAATATATTTAACAAAAAGCAAGAGGGTATAACTATATTAAAAAAGGGAATAAGTATGGAAACTCTAAATAAACTTAGTTAAGTCCGTCGATTGTAGGGAGTTCGAGTTCTGTGAGACTGAGTCCGAAGAAGCTCAAAGCTAATGAAAGGATAAAGAATGCTAAGAAAGCTATAACTAAACCAATGATTGCTGCAATAATTGTGCCTCGTGCACTTTCTACTTTTGCTTTATCTCCGCCTGATGTAATCCAACGGATACCACCGAAGATAAGGAAGAATAGGGCAATAAGAACAGCCACGATTAAGATAAAGGTTACTGCAGCTCCGATAATCGCTCCAAGATTATCACCATTTAGATTACAAAGATTTTGAAATTGTCCTGCTTCAGGACATGGATCAACACTTGTACCTCCTGCAAGTGCAATCCCTGCAGTTGCTAGATATGCTGCTCCTCCTGAAACTATAGCTGTTAAAACTTTTTTCATGTTATCTTTACTTATCATAGAACAATAATTTAATCTTTGTCAATAGATCAGATTATCTCAATTGTTCCCTAAAAGTGTAACTCCAAAGAATGTTCCAAATACATTTATAAGGAAGAATGACGCAATTGCTACGATTAATCCAATTACTGCATAGGTAAGTCTTGCACGTGCAGCAGCGATTTTTCCTTTATCTCCACCTGATGCCGACCATGCGACACCACCTGTCACGAGAAAAAATAATGATAGTATTACTGCAATAATAATCATCCATGATATTCCTGCACTTATTGCACTTGAAAGCGTATCAAGTCCACCATTTGGTATCTCTCCTGGAGGTTGTATATTTCTTCCGCCGGGGAGTGTAAGTGCTAAGTAGTCCATAACTCTACGATACTAAAGAATCATATGAAATTGCAAGGGCATAAATTCATTAGAAGTAGCTTGAAGTATGCTTTAAAAGTAACTAGAATGAATGTATGTTGGAAGAACATTTTGAAGCACAATTTCCGGATTTAACCCGAGACATGGAAATTGAAAGGATAATTCATTATATAAAGGAAGGAAATTCTTGTCAGTTGGTAGGAATTCCTGGAGTTAGTCGTTCCACAATCCTGGGACTTCTTGCAAACAATAGTAAGATTAGAAAAAAACACCTGAAAGGATCACAAGAATCCATGCATTTTGTGATTGTTGATTTCTCCGAGATTAAAACACGGCCATTGTTTGATGTGATGAAATTTTTATTTCTGAACCTGACAGAATCGTTACGTGAGCGAGGCCTTACTGAAGAAAATAAAGTTGTTGGAGATAAATTTCGTGAGCATTTACAGTTTAATGATGAACTTGTTCTTTTTCAGGGATTTAAAGAAGCTATTGATTATCTATCCCTTGAAAAGAGGATGACTACAGTCTTTTTATTCAGTCGCTTCGAAGAGTATATCCGAACTGTTCCAGTTGAGTTCTTCAGCAACCTCAGAATTTTACGAAACAGGGCAAAATACCATTTCTCAATTGTATTTTCCGTAAATCGTCCTTTAGAGAATCTACTCGAACCATCATTGCTTGCTGACTATTACGAATTTGTCGCTGGAAAAATTGTATATGTTGCCTTATACGATGAAGTTTTCGCAAAACATAGACTTTCATACGTTGAGAAGGTAACAGGAAAGAAAATCGAGGAAAAAGTATTTAAAGAAATCATGGCTTTGACTGGTGGTCATGGCAAATTAACGAAGCTATCTGTCGAATCAATCATAGGATTTGGTGAAGTGCCCGAGGACATTTCAAAATATCTTCTTGAACAAAAAACCATACAGAGTGCTTTGAGTGAGATTTGGCTATCACTTTCTCCGGCAGAGCAAGCAGATATTCAAGAGCATAGTTTTGAAGAAGCAGAAGTTCGGGTTTATCTCGAAAATGTTGGTTTGCTCAAAGATAATACAGTGCAAATACCACTTCTCTCTCTTTTTATAGCCAAAGAATATGGAGGATCAGGATCTGAAGCGAAAAAAATAGTATACGATCAAAATACGAACACCATTCGGAAAGGTGCAACTGTTTTATCGGATCAATTAACTTCTTCTGAGTTTCGATTACTTACATATTTACTCCAGAATGAAGATAGGGTTGTTGATAGAGATGAGCTTATAAGCGTTGTCTGGTCAAATATGAAATCTACAGCCGGAATCACTGATCAAGCTGTCGATCAATTAATTTTCCGAGTTCGACGTAAGATTGAAGAAGATGCAAATCATCCTATACATCTCCATACAATTAAAGGGCGAGGATTCAAATTCAATAAGTAATTGTAACCTCTTTATAAGTATTTTATAATTGCAATATAAAGCACACTAGCCTCGAAATACATATAATGCACCTATTATGGTAGATCATGGTGAATTGACTGGCTTCTCCGGAAGCCGATATAATAGAAATATGAATGAAGGTGGTGTAGATACTCAGGAACATCCTGCGGCAGAAGAACGAACTCCTCCTAAAAAATTAACTGAACTCGAAGAGAGGCTTCGTAAATATGAGGCTGAATTAGATGCCAGCGTAGAAACCCAAGCCTCACCTGAGGAACAACGAACGGTTGTTCGTAAGATGAAAGATTGGGAACAATTTGGTTGGGAAGAATCAAAAAATCATAAGCAAGAGGTTTCCGCAAATATCCGCCAAGCACTCGGATGGGGTACAAAAAATGACGAACTTACTTTTGAAGAAAAAAGTATTCGTGGCAAAATCGATAACACATTAGAAGTACTACTCGGACAAGGATTAACTGGAGAGGAGGCACTTGCAAAATCACGAGCATTGCTAAACCCAGATGAGGAAGCTCAACAAAAAATGTTGGACTATGTTAGCGATCAGCATAGGAAATATGGTGGAGATCCTGAACGATATAGATTAGATTTTATACTCAGTAATGCTGATCACGGTCTAGGTATTGTTCGAGACGAGTATATAAGAAAATACATACTTTATGATGAATTTAATGATGAGAATAAGGGTGAGTATGATGGTAAGACTCCACAAGGGCTAGAGCAATTGGGCTGGCAAATTGGTTATAACGATGCCGCAGAATTTGGTATTAATGGACGATACCCTATCATGCAAATGGAGGTAAAATCAAATACAAAAACAGGTAAGCCTGAAGGACGATATCATGTGAACAAAGCAAACTTCATGCGATGGATGCGAAGTATTATCGTCTTCTATGCTGATGACAAGGAACCTGATAGTGAAGTAGATTTCTTTCATGCAGTTAAAATTCCAAAGGATTTTCGTCCAGTAACGCTTGATGATATCATCGACGAAAAATCACGTTATTTTATAGACGAAGATAAAAACATGAATACTGATCTGTATGATCAATTGCTTAAAGAAGTACTGTCTGTTATGTACTTAAGAAATTATGACTTAAATTATCAGACCGTGATGTCAAGCGGTGGAGATCTTACTAAGAAATTGGGTGAATTATACTATAAGAATAAGATTACAAAATCCTCATACGGTAAAAGTATGACCTATTTCATGTCAACTTTTTCTCTCGATTACGAAAAAGGTCAAGCAGACGATAAAGTCGGTGCAGCATTTACTACTGCTTTTCTTGCCTATTATAATCTTGCAGATTATAAAGAACTACAAAAAGTTATGGGTAAAGACTCTAAGTTTTTCCATAAAGACACTTGGGAAGAAGCGATGAAAAATGTTATGAAATCTAAGCATGGTCAGACCCGAGTTAGCCGTGATGAGATGATGGTCTTTCTTGGAGATGAATCCAACGGTTTCGCAGATGCTTTTGGTGAAGATGGCTGGTCTGTGAAAGAAAAGATTGATAAGAAAACTGGTAAAGCAAAAGGAGGCTTTAGTAAGTTTGTGAATTACTTTGGTGCGATGGCTTATAGCGGGACAGTAGAAAAAGTTGTTAGAGAGGCTTTAAAAATATCTCTCGACGATCAATATAATTTTGAATCAGATGAACAAAACGTAAATGCACTCGATACTCACGGTAATCATCGCATTAAAGACGATACTAGTTTGGACATGGCGTTACTTCTCGCAAAGTCTTGGCTTCGTTTCTCCGGTGCAGCCACAAGAAACGATGTCGGTTTTTCTGCTTATGATTCAACAAAAAAACTAACCGGAACAGAAGGATATCGTCGAAAAATGGTTACAGGGAAACGTGGTAATGGAGCTGGTAATCTTTATACAATCCCTATGTTTAAGCGAGTAATGCTTGACTTCATGAATGGTATCCGTGTATCACAGGCGTATACAAATTCTAAAGATGTAGAGGGTAACGAAGTTCTTAATAGAGATGGTAACAAACAAACGAGAAAAAAATCGTTACGTGAAGTCTTTGAAGATATGAATGAAACACGACTCTCTCAAATCTCAGAGCGAAAAAGGCTTGAATCCGAATTAAGTGCATCAAAAGATGATATTGAAGCATACAATGCAAAACGTAAAGAATTAGAGAGTCTCTATAAAAAAGCAAACCGTGTCGCTGGTCAATTGGAATTCCATGAACGTGCAATGACAAATTACGTGGCTAATCACGTTGCTCGTGCTCAAAAAGTGTATGACCAAATTATGGGTGCAAAAGAAATTAGCTTTGATAAATTTTCAAAATATGATCCACTTACTCGAAGAGTCTCATTTAATAGGGGAGAATTTCAGAAAGAGATACAAGAGGATTTTCTTAAACCGCTACGATACCTCTTTGATACTTTTGGTGAAGTTAACTATAGTATGTTAGTTCGAGATCAGGTCTTTGTTGGACGAGGGCCCGATGGAAATGACAAATATGAATTTCGTGAAATGCCGTTGGGAGAGGCACTCTTCGGACATCAAATTCTTGATATCCCTGAGTATCGAAAGTGTCATAAAGACGCAGAAGGAAAAGATATTAAAAATAAATGGGTTATTGATAAAAATGGTCGATATGAAATTGATTATACAAAGCTTCAAGAAAAGCCAACACAAGCATATAAGCAATGGGCATTGATGAAGTTGGGTTCAGATTTATGGACACATATAGATAAACATAGCAAAGATCCTAATTACAACTACCATTACTTTTCATCTGTTATTGACGCGATGGAATCAATCCCAGCCGAATTCCTTGGTGACGAATTTAATATGAGAGGCGGAATCGTTACAAAAAACTTCTTTAATAAAGATGATATGAGATGGCTAAAACAGCTATCGAATACTACGGAATTTCGTATGTTCTTACGAGGCATGTGGCAAGATTTCCGTCATCGAACCGATGGTGGTTGGAGTGATTCTGTGAGTATGTTCCTTAATGCCGTATTTAGAGGCTACTAATTTCTTTTACTCTCCTACCGTCAGGTGCCGCTTCCTGTGTTGGAGCCTCCACCGCCTCTTGATCTCAGTTTATTTCTTGCCCACTTTACCGGCGTACCTGCTTTCTGCCCTAATGTTGTTCGATCCATAGCATTCAAGTTATCTTTGTATGCTTGGCCATAGGATTTTCTCTTTCCTGAAGCATCTGTCCCTGGATCATTATATGCGTTTTTAGAAGCTATCTTCCTATCTCTTGATGCCTGAACGCCTGGAACCCTGCCCACAGCTCTATGTCTCCATACAGCCAAAGCTCCTTCAGGTGCACCAGTCGTAGAGTTTCTTCTATTTAAATTCTTCCATGCTTTCGTTGCAGGTGCAGCAGCAACACCTGTTGCTACTCCTAAGCCTGCTGCGATAGTAGCACCGAATTTCCCTTGTCCTACCTTCATACGTTCACGTATCATAGCTGGAATTGTTGGTGCAATCAAAATAGCTCCGAGTGCAAGAAGTACCCCAAATGCCGTAGCATTTGGATTTCCAACAAGTGGTGGAACAAATGTTGCTGTTGGGTCGACTGGTGTTTCAACCACTGGCTGTACTGATTCAACAACAACACGTGCAAATACCAAGATAAATGCGACAAGAGGGAATGCAGCTAAGTTCGCAAAAATGAGCCTAAACCATTTCTCAAAACCAAGAGGTCTTCCTGGAATCAATCCGAGAACTATCCATATTGGTCCCAAAATAACAAAGATAAAGAATGTAATATACGCTTTAATTAATTCAAACCATAACCTAAATAATGCTATAAAGATGGTTACTAAAATAATAAGAGTAATAATGAGCTCTGTTAACCACAGTCCAAAATGTATGAGACAGCCAGCAAAAAGTGTAGTTATTCCACAATCGGCTGCATTGAGATCCCAACCTGTAATTTCTTTTATAATACTAAGAACCAAGGCTATAAATGAGTCAGTCACCCTTCCCGAAATATTAACTATTCCGCTATCGACACCCTCACAGTCTCGTAAATAGATTCTATTTGCGAAACTCACAGGATTATCGAGTAAATTATTGGTGGCAGTTTCAGTGAGTGATGCCCCATCTCCTGGCTGACCACAGCCATCACGTACTTTCGCGTCTGTGGTACTTGCAATGACATTTACTCCGGCATATGTGACTGTCCACATAAGATCGACCATTCCACCAGCAATAGCATAAGAGAACGTGATCAATAGAATTGCGACAATGACTCTTGGAATCTGATTTTGTAGATTCATTACCGTTCTTGGATCAGCTTTAAATCGTAACATAACACCCAAACCAAGAAAAATGAACGCTATGACAAGCAAGGCGTAAGAAAAATCTCTCATTGCTACCCAAAGTTTAAAGATCGGTTGTAAGCCACAGAATCCATAGCCAAACTGCACATCTTTTGAACAATCAATGGTCGTTGGAGCGGCTGCATTAGCACTTTTAACTATCCCAAAGTTTGAAGAAAGGTAGTTCATATATTGTGAGGAACTAACGGTAGGTGTATATAATCCCCCTACTAATGTTGTCATTGTCCCCACAGCTCCACCTAATTGCGGAGTTGTCGGTTGTCCAAATTCAGTTTGTGCATATCCTAATTTATTGGTAACTGGATTAAAGCCTAAACATTGTTTTGAAGGTGTAAGTGGATCTATCCCGACCATTTGACACATTAATGCAGAAAGGACATCAATAATAACGATTTGTGTATACGTATGATGATTCCTTGGAACATCTGGATCAACATCAGGGGTTCGAAAATCATTATAAGCAGAAGGAGCTGTTGGGATAGGAGTGACTGTTTGTGCTGAAGCAAAATTTGCAAAACTAAAAAAGAAGGCTAAACCTATGCCAGCAGAAAGCAAGAATGAAAGAAAGAACTTAGCAAAAGATTGAGCGAGGGCAGAATTTCGCATAATTTCAGTGTGATGGATTTACTTTGGGTTGTCAATAGTAAGGGCGTGGGCGGAGGAGGCGGGATTCGAACCCGCGTGAGCTTACGCTCGCACGCTTTCCAAGCGTGTGGAATAGACCGCTATCCGACTCCTCCAATTCGTAATTTTTTTATAAGGAAAATATCAAGTGTACAAGGCAGAGTTCTATTACAATGATTTTGTAATTATAACCTATTCTTTATAGGTATCCAAGTTTGATAGGATTCTAGCTTGACAATTCAGGCTAAATATTGGAGGATAGGAGAAAGGAAAGATATGGAGTCAGGAGATAACCAAGAACAGGCACGAGAACAGGAAAAACAAGCCCACTATGAGGCTTCTGTGCCAGATCAGGAAAAGAGAGAAGCTTTTGCCAAAGCAAATATTGCTGAGCAGGTAAAAGAATTTCTGTGGGAGGTTAAAAGTACTCCCGTGGATGGAGAGGGGAATTTTACCGATGAATCAAAAGAAAAACTCAAAACATCTATTGGTGAGGTGTATAGTGCTACATATCTAGAAGAATTATCTGATGAAGAAAAACAAGATATTGCAAAAGTTACACAAAGAACGCATCAAATTCAGCAAAATGATCAAGCAAGAACAGCTTTTACTGAGTTGTTAAATAGCTTAGATGAAAGCAGTGATGGAAAGATTCAAGAGGTAATTGATTACCAACCCCAATCTAAAGAAGAAGTTGATGAATCGAAAAATAGTGAAGAGCAGGCTGTAGATAAATTAGTTAACTCGGTTGAAGTTCCAGAGAAAGATAAGGAAAATCTTCGAAAAATGACAGCAGCAGCAAAAATTATAGCCGGGAAAGAACGCTTGAGTGCTGAGGAAATGCAGGCAACAAAAGCTGCTTTGAGTGGTTTATCCAGAGATGAAGTCCAAGCTGTAGTCGAGGAAATGTCTGATCTTAATGCTGAACAAAAAGAAGAATTATTAAGTGGATTTCCTTTAGAAAAAGAGAACGAGGATCCCAAAGATAAAGAAGAAATTAGTACTGAGGAGGCAGATAGTACTGTAAATGATGCTCAAGCCCAATTAAAAAGAGGAGCTGTTGATATAGAAACTTCAGACATGGACGAGCAAACAAAAAATGATTATCGAGCAAAATTAGCAAGATGGTCAAAACGCTTGGAAGAGATGAAGGTGAAGAAAGTTGCTCGTGGTATCTGGAAAGCCTCAGTAATTGCAATAATCGCCCTCATGCTTCTCTTTATCTGGGAATTACAACTTTTTGGCAAGATGAGTAAGAAGAAATAAGCTATTTGCGGAGGGAGAGGGATTCGAACCCTCGGTCCCGAAGAAAATCAGGACAGCGGTTTTCGAAACCGCCGCACTCGACCACTATGCGATCCCTCCAAGAATATCCGTTATTATAACGGTGAATCCCATGGAAAAGGGGATCCTTTCGACCTAAGTACACCCGAGAAGATTCGAACTTCCGACCTCAACATCCGCAATGTTGTGCTCTATCCAGCTAAGCTACGGGTGCATAGTAACGTGTATTTTACCTTATACGGGTTTTTGAGGCAACTAATAATGAATTTATTGCGTAGTTCTTTCCAATGGGAAATTTCTTTCCAGCCAATCTCCTGCTTTTTCCATAAATGTTGGTTCGACGTATTCACGGTATGGAAGAAACATGAGTAAAACTTTACGTACTTGCTCCACAGGAATATCTCCAAGCACTATCGTCAATTCTCCTGGGAAATATGCCTTCGTTCGAACATGGAGCACATCTACTCCTTGCCGCTTCATAAAATAGAAATCATAGAGTTCATCCCAAATGAAGTAATTGTCTTCAATACGTATTCCCTCAGTACTTATGCTGTAATAGAATTTATGTGGTGGAACAATAGCGAGTGCAAAAGCTAAGAACGCAAGTGAAAAAACGACGAGCATAAGAAGATACTGAGAGAAAAGAAAAAGAATAATTTCGATGGCAATAGTAATAAGGAGGCTATTTATGTAATATTCTTTCGATCGTTTTCTGTATGGCCGACCAGGTGCGTGCCAAGACATGAATGTTTTTACAATATGTTCGTCACCTATTAACTCATCGATATTTTCAATTTGTTCCGTGGGTTTCGCTGGGGCAGTGGCCATATTTTCACTCTAACTGATTAGAAAAAGGAAGTCAAGAAATGCTAAAATATTTTCTTATTAGCTTCTAGATAGAATTTTTGGTAGAATACTTGGACGAGGTTATGGAGAGATCGCATAGTGGTCGAGTGCGGATGTCTTGAAAACATCTGAGGGTGCAAGCCTTCCGTGGGTTCGAATCCCACTCTCTCCGCATCTTACATAATACCTATCTGGAGGAGTCGCATAGTGGCCGAGTGCAGAGGTTTACTAAACCTCCGACCTGTCAAAGGGTCCATGAGTTCGAATCTCATCTCCTCCGCAAAAAATAACATTTGAACTGAGGAGGGATGTCCGAGTGGTTTATGGTAACTCCTTGCTAAGGAGTCGTGGGGTTAAACCTACCGCAGGTTCGAATCCTGTTCCCTCCGCACTCATTATTGTAGACAAAATCCTCTTTTAATTGTACAATCTAATTGTGTCTCTCCTAGATTTTCTTTTCCCCAAACATTGTATTCAGTGTAAAAAATCAGGATCATATCTTTGCTCCAACTGTCTTTCGTATATTTCATTTAATGAAAATATGGTTTGCATCATGTGCCAGCGTTTGACAATTGATGGTATAACACATCCAGTATGCAAAACGCGATACAGTATTGATGGTGTTTTTCCAAGTGTTGTCTATAAAGGTGTTGTGAAGAAAATTGTGTATACATTTAAATACCCACCATATTTGACTGATCTACAAAGTACGATCGTAGAACTATTTTGTGAAGGTATTATTCAAAAAGAACAATTTTATGAACTGCTCTTTATAAAAAGCATTTTTGTACCGATACCATTACATAAGAAAAAATTAAGAAAACGTGGATACAATCACTCTCATCTCTTAGCAAAAGGTTTGACGAAAAGATTTGGGGTCGCAACGATTGATTGTCTCGAAAGGGTAAAAGAGACAAAGACGCAAGTTGGCTTAACCAAAGAATTTAGGCAGGAAAATATTAAAAATGCATTTGCGATAAAATCTGATTTTAGTGAAATACTCAAGGATCAGCCGCAAGTTTTTCTTGTTGATGATGTCGTTACTTCAGGAGCGACATTAAAAGAAGCTGCAAATGTACTTAAAAGGGCAGGAGTAAAACATGTATGGGGTGTGACATTTGCACATGGGGAATGATCTTGACACCAATGTCGTTTCGTGGTGTTATAGATGTATGAACATAATCATCGGATGGTTCCTCAGTGCAATTGTTGTTTTGATTGCTGCCTATCTTCTTCCTGGAGTTCATGTCGATAATTTCTTCGCGGCACTCGTATTTGCCGTTGTTCTAGGGATTTTAAATGTCTTAGTTAAACCGTTACTTTTACTTTTAACACTACCATTAACAATTGTAACACTGGGACTTTTTACGATAGTTATCAATGCGTTGGTTATACTTCTTGCAAGCAGTATTGTGCCAGGTTTTGATATCGACAATTTTGGCTGGGCACTTTTGTTTGGATTACTTCTCTCAATAATAAACCTCTTTACTGCCCAAGTTTAATTTCATTTATCTCTCATTGGGGTTTCAAGCCATCTCTTCAGTGGTTTAAAGAAGATCGCACAAAGAATTGCTATAGAGAAGAGACACCATACCGCAGGAGCTTCATTTTTATCATTCGTTAACATCCAAGCGAGAGTTGGGCCGGTAATAAAGTGAAAAATAGAGAAACGCCAGCTTCCATAGAGAATTGGAAGTAAAAAGACCAAAGAGAAATAGATCATGAAACCTGCATCATACCCCATGAGTGGGAGCTTCCATGCGAGATGCCAATTTCCGGTATAGGTACAAGCATTAGTGCCGCACATCGGATCACCAACTTTACACATCAGGTCACTCGGTATCGTCCAAAGCATAGGTGCAAAAAGTTTCGCCAGAATCAAAAAGGTGCCGATAAAGGAAATGATCATAACCGGCTTAAACCACTTCTTTCTCTTTTTCTCAGAAACAAACGACAGCATCAATGCATTTGCGACTGGTATCTGGAAAGCGATATGGATATATCCAAGTTGGGTTAGTAATACATTTCCAGTGAGATCACATTGATTGATCCAAATATAGGAAAGTGCTTGAAGCAATTCCATGAGGGTAAAAAATCCAAGGGCAAATACACGTGCCTTAGGAACTTTCTTTTTCGCAGCATATCCAGTCGCTACCGCTCCGAGGGTTGTTGCTGTAATACTTGCAGTAGCTGACCAACACATGTATTTATAGTAACAGAAAACCCTACTGAAGAGTGAGGTTTTTTTGTGGAGATGTCCGGCAGTGAACCGGAGTGTGAAAAAAATTTCTTAAAACGTCTACAAGCGTAGTCAACTATTTTTATTCACTTTGCCGTGTCCTGTTGACCGGAATAACAAAGTATATGCTCTAAATACAATAAAGGTAGAGCCATTCCTCTAAGGTTTTCCCCACCTATTTTTATGCCCATACAGTCCCGGCGAGGGAAGACTTATATGAACAGGCTTTAAAGCTTAAGCAGCTAGTGCGTAAGCTTGTTGGCCGCCGTAAAGGCCGTTAAGTTCCGCAAGAATGCGGTCCTTTTCAGCTCTTAAGGCTTGAATGCTAGATTTAGCATTTGTTTTTTGACCTCGTTTTGCGACTATGTGTCATCGTCGGCTTGCAGTTTTAAAAGAACTTTTCCCGTCGAATCGATTCATCCCCTTTCACTCTTCGCGCTACGGGGAACAAGTCCTCAGAAGTCGAAGAGTTAAAGCGAATATCGATTACCGCTTGCCCCGTAGAGCTCGCTCGGTATCCCTATCAATATCGCGATTTTTAATCGTTTCTTTCTTATCAAACTTCTTTTTTGCCTTTGCTAAAGCTAATTCAAGTTTGATCAGGTTGTGCGTAGTATATAGGGAAACAGGCACGACTGTCAAGCTCGAACCGTCCATTTTGGATTTCAGCGAAATGATCTCTTTTTTATGCATAAGAAGCTTTCTTGTACGTCGTTCTTCGAACGCATCAGAGCGTGCAAATTTGTATGGAAATATTTTTGCATTCACTAAAAATGCTTCTCCACCAATAATTCGCACAAAACTTCCTGATAAATCAGCATGTCCCAATTTTATCGCTTTTACTTCTGCACCTTGCAGAGTAATTCCTGCTTCAAAAGTATCATGTAACACATAATCAAATGTAGCTTTACTATTTGTTATTTTCATTCTTTCATTTTATCACAGGCTGGAGGCATGCTGACGAGAAGTATTACAGGGGAAGTTCCCAGACTTTATTATTTGAGTAGATAAGTATCTTATTATCTTTTTGGTTTACATCAAAATCTTGTGCGTTTGCGATAACACTTGCTGGATATTCTTTTTGGAAAGCACCTTTTTTATCAAGTTGGACGATTCTGCTGTTGCCGTTATCCATGATATAAACATTGTCGATACTTGTGTCCGTGACAATTTTTGTCGGGTTATTCAAAGGTTTATCTATCCCTGAGATGCCGAATGTATCTTGTTGTCCCTTTGTGTATTTTAAAATTTTCCCATCGGTACTCACTATCCAGATAGATCCGTCAATTGCCATCCCAGTTGCTTTTGAAAGATTTGGTTTTGTTCCTGTGAAGTATGATGATTTTGTGAATTTGTCTGCACTTGGTGTATATTTCAATACTCCATTTTTCTGATCGAGAACATAGATATTTGTTTGGTAGGGAACCACGGCTTTGGGAGTCGTCCAATCTTTGTCATTTTCTACAATATCTTTTTTGCTCCCGCTGCTTTTTGAAAATGAAGTTATCGTATCACTGGTTATCATATAAACAGCAGCAGTATCCTGTCCAAAGCCTTTTCCTGAAGCATTGGCTTGTTCGACAGCAAGTAGTGAATTTTCGGGAGGTGTTGCTTCTTCTAGTGCTGCTGTTTGTTGTGCTGAAGTTCCTTCTAATGCTGCTGCTACTTTTGCTTTGAGATCTTCTAATTGTTTATATTCGTCAGTGCCTTTGCCTATTTTTTCTTCGCCTTCTTTAATTTTTGCATCCGCTTTCAAATAACTCTCTCGACTGCGTTCTTTATTCAAACTTTCCAATCCTTGTCCTTCTTCATAATATTGTTGTGCAACTGGGTAGATCTCAGCAAACAATGCCTGACGTTTTTCATCATTTTCTTTTTGGAAAGTAAAGAAAATACTAACTCCAAGAAGGACAAATATAACAACAGCAACACTTAAGAACATTTTTCTTCTATGTGAAAGATGAAACGAGAGATTTTTTATAAAAGGCAATGAAGGCATTGTGATGTTCATACCTTTTTTTGTTTCCTCTTCATCTGAAAATTCTGATTCTTCTTTCTCTATTGCATCAGCAAGTGTTGGTTCTACTTGTTCATGCTCTATTTTGTCTTCTTCAACTGCTGTCTCTAGTGTTGGTTCTTTTTCTGTCTCCGTTTCATTTTCGGCTTCTATTGCAACTTTCTGTTCTGGAATTGATTCCGGATCTGCCGCCACACTATGATGTGAAGTTGGACCACTATAACGAATAACGATAGCAGCTTGTGCTCCATTATCTTGTTCATGGACAAGAGGAGAGAGTGATTCAACAACATCATTTGGTAATTCTAAATCAAGTGCACCTTTTACTGTATCCGATGAAATACCTTGAGCGAATTGTCCAGTCTGTAAGACGATTGTATCGCTATTTTGAAGATATCCAGCTGCATAATTGATCGCATGATGTTCACTTGTGTGTTTTTCAATTAGTGTTCCGACCTTATCTGATCGCTTCATTGCGACACTTCCAATACCTGCAACAAATACCGTAAGCATGTCTTCTTTAAAGTTTGCCAAGACAAGACTTGCATGAATTGATTCAGGAAGTTTTGTTAGACTTATTGCAATTGCTTCTTTAATCGCGTCAGGATTTTTATCTTCAAGTGAGAAGAATTCTGATTGCAATGCATTAAACATGTCTTTTCCACTTGTTTGCAAAGAATCGCCTTCTTCAAAAGTGTCTTTCGTGAGAGAAAGACATACAAATAAATTACCAGCGTTATATGCTTGAGACCATGCAGTGTCTGATGGTGTTGCAACGAGCTTGGCAAAAGATAAGCTTGGTTTGGCAGCGTGTTGAGTTTCGGGCATTATTTATACTATAACAAGTGTGGCAATAAAAAGCGATATTGCCACGATAAATGAAATAATTGTCAGTAATTGTAATGTTGCGGATGCACCTGCTGCAGCAAGATAAATTGTCCTATTCAAAGAGCGAACTCTGTTAAGAACAATAAAACTAAAAATGATATAAACGAAAATCAACGCAAGTAGAAGAACCTTAAATATAAGTAATACTCCATCTTCTTGGAAAAATGTAAAAATATCAAGCATTATTATTTCCTCCTGGATTTGGTTTTGGTGCATGCGGCCTATGTGGACGCAAGTCCGTTATAATATCTGAAACTTCTGCAGGTTTTGGACATGTCTCAAACTCAAAGTTTGCTTTAATAGCTTGTGTCTGAATAGGTACGTCTCCGTAGTTAAAGAAACTCTGGAAAAACCCTCTCTGCATATACGAAACATCTACCACATCTGCAATTTCTGTTTCCGCCAAATGATGACTAAGAATATTATACACATCAAGATCGAGTAATCGTTTTGGCGTGACGATACCTACATGATAAAACCAAATGATGAAATTCATTAAAGCATAATTAAAAATAATGAGGTAATAAAATGCAATAAGAATAAAAATAAGTGATGGAGGAAGCGTGAATAGATCAAGATTTGAAACAACGATTAGTCCATACACAATAGGAGGGAGGAAAGAGAAGAGAATTGTGAGAAGTATCCATGGAACATTAATAATAAAATGTCGTCTCAGAAAGAGAATAATATGCTCATCCTTCTCTTGATTTACAAATTTAATACCTTTTGGATGCATTCGAAATGCTGAAAGCAAACCAAGCGATGTCCCTTCCGGGAACTCTGAAACCTTTATTGCAGAATCTCCTGCAACAGTTTCTGTCTGCAATACTAATGGTTTTTGCGGAATTGGTGTTTGTTGATTTTCTGCAATTGGTTGCTGTTGTGCAGGTTCAGAAACTTGCTGAGCTTGGTTTGATTGCGGCTGCTGTGTTGGTTCAACGCTCTTTTTCGGTGGTAACGTAAAAATATCTGGCATAGCTAGGTGTATTATACAAGTTTACCTATATATATTCTATTCCTTTGAAAAAATTATTTCTTTTCAATATTGAAGAATGCAAAACCACTTTGTGGGATACGGACATAACCAGGGGCACGAAGAGCTACTGCTTGTTTAAATTCATTCCCACTCAAAGTTACTCCATTGATTGTTACGCTATTTGTATTGCCATTTCCTTGCGAGACAGAAACGCTTGTTGCTGCACTGATACCACCTTTTCCTGAGACGAGATTGCGTAGTTCATCCATACTATACGGATTTCCTCCCCAACAGGCAGTGGTAACTGGTGTAATTCTTCCCGTATCGATTCCTGGAGTTTTCATCGCAATTGCAGCATTTACAATGTCTGCCATTTCCTGTGCATTAAGCCATGGATTGGATCGTCCACATGTTGCCCCGGAGTTACTGTAATGTTCTCTCCACCAGGCTTTGTAAAGCCATGGAGAACCTCCAAGTTTTTCATACGCTTTATCGATGAAGTTTGAACCACCACTTTTATCGGTTGTATCCCAACCTGCTGTATTTGTAAATCCTCCATGAGTCGATGCGTATTGTGTCGAGACAGGATTTCCACTGCCATCAACAAGAATCCATCCTTTCGTTTCATTTACCGCAGTTTGCCATGCTCCACCTTTTGGAGAATTTCTAAATACTTGGCACGCTTCTGTCGTACAAATAGATTTTTGACCATTATTTGTATAACGAACAGCAAATGTTCGAGCTGCAATTGCTTGTGCTTTCAAAGCATTTACATGCCAAGTTGCTGGCATTTCATAAATACCTTGGAGATACTGATCTTCAAACGAGATAGATCCCGTTCCTTCAACATTTATACTACTCATTCCCGAGTAGTCTTTCTTCAACGTAGCATTTGGATAGTATGCTTTTAGAATATCTTCAACCGATTGTCCCTGATCTGCACGAGCTTTTGCACCATACTGACTCATACCATTTCTGTGTGTATATGCACCAAATGAGAAGATTGAAAAAGATCCTGCAGGTGCAGATTCTCTGAAACCTTTTGCTGAGGAAAGGTATTCGTCTGCAGATTCGCCATCACTCAAACTAAAGGTGAATCCTCCACTTTTTGCATTAACGATTTCTTGCTGTTTTGCATTCAAAGTGGCAATCTTTCCATTTAATTCACTTTGGTAGCTTTGTGCATTGGATATTGCTTCATTTAATTTTGTACTTTGCTGACTAAGACTTGCTCGAGCACTGACAAGAAATTTTTCTTCTTGTTCTAATTGGATTTTCTTTTTCTCCAAATCACTAATGGTTAGAGCGATATTTGCAATCATCGCTTTATCTTGTTTTGTCTTTGCACGTTGATACGCGAGTGTTTGCGTTACTTCGGAAGCTGTCTCTAATGAAAAAAAGACCAACATAGGGGAGTCATAATAACTTGTGACATAAAAATCACGAATAGTTTGATTAATTAATTGTTCTTTTTCAGCAAGATCTTTGTAGCCATCGTCGATCTGTTTTCTCTTCAATTGTGAATCTGCTTCGACAGCTGCAACTCTACTTCGAATTGATGTCATACGTTTTTGGATAGTATCGACTTCTGATTGTAATGGTTTTGTTGCTGCAACCGATTTATTTAATGCATCGTTCAATTCAGCAAGTTCTTTGGATATGTTTGCTAAATTAGCATCAGATGTATCAACTTGAGCAGTAGCGAGGTTTGTATAAATAAAGGGTGCGACAAAGATTGCGACAACAGAAAAAATGAGGAAGATTTTTTTCATGGGCATACTATTATTATAACACAAGGTTTAAAAGCCTCAAAAAATATGATAGGATCAGAGTATCTTCTATGAAAGTTTTCTTAGCGACAGATCATGCAGGGTTAACAATTAAAAATAACGTCAACACAATGCTTACTGATCTTGGGTATGATGTTCAAGATTGTGGTGCGTTTGATTTCGACAAAGATGATGACTATCCAGATTTTATAAGTAAAGCTGCAGAAGGTGTTTCAAATGATCCTGAAAATAGTCGTGGAATAGTCTTTGGTGGATCAGGACAAGGTGAGGCAATCGTTGCAAATAAGTTTAAAAATATTCGTTGTGCTCTCTTTTACTCTCCAGCAATTGCAAATGATCCAATAAATATCGAAGGTGAACAAAATCCAGATCCTTTTGCCATTCTCCAATTAACCCGAGAACATAACAATGCCAATATGTTATCAATCGGTTTTCGATTTTTGAAAGAAGAAGATATCTTAAAAGGCATTAAACTTTGGCTTGAAACTCCAGGAGCAACCGCAGAAAGACATCTACGAAGAATTGAGAAAATAAAACAACTAGAAAACTAATTATGTACGAAATTATTCCAAGTCCAGGAACTGAAAATAAAGAATGGTCTGAGATCGAAAAGAAAATTGAATCAGTAAAACCATTGGTTAAGACAATTCATATCGATGTATGCGATGGAAAGTTTGCTCAGAACACGACTTTTTCAGATCCAGAACCTTTCAAAAAATATACAAAAGAATTGCCTGGTGGTTTGCGTGGACAAGAAGTTGGGGATCATGGACTAGTTTTTGAAGTACATCTTATGGTCGAAGATCCACTTCAACATGTAAAGCGTTGGTCCGATGCAGGTTTCCAACGATTTATTGGACAAGTTGAAAAAATGCCAGATCAAGAAGCATTTGTCGCCGAAGCACAATTGTATGGAGAAGTTGCACTTGCTCTTGATAAGCAAACACCACTTGATGCAATTAAAGTAAATCTTGAAGACTTAGATGCATTATTAATAATGACCATTCAGGCAGGTTTTTCCGGGCAAAAATTTGAAGAAACATTGCTTGAAAAAGTAAAAGCAGCACGGGCAAAACATGAATACCTTCCTATAGAAGTTGATGGAGGAATCAATGACGAAACAATAGAAGTTGCTGCGGCAATGGGGGCAAATCGTTTTGTCGCAACCAGTTTTCTTTTTGGATTAGATACACCGCAAGAACAGTACAAGCTTCTTGATCAAAAATTAAAAGAAATTTCGGCCTCTCTTCAATCAGCCAAAGTGGACGAGTAAAAGTACTGACACTGTAAGTACCACAATTACGGTAATCAAAACGCTCACTAAAAGTAATGTCTTTTTTCCAGATTCACGATTGTATTTCGTTAGTTCCTGTGGAGGAACTGATTCTTGCAATAATTTTTTTGTAGCCATTATGGTGTTGGTGCTGGAGTAGGACGAGCACAACTTATACAGAATTTATTTCCTAAAGGATCAGTAATGACCGATTCTTCACGTTCTTCGACATTCTCTGTCTGTCCAGGCTTTGCAATCTGATTGGTTCCTTTATCGATAAATACCTTTTGTCTATTAACGGCAACTTTCTTTTCATCAGTACCTTTGATTAAGTACTCGTATCGAGTTTGGCACCCAGCTGCACTTCCTGATGCAATTTGCCCTGTTCCTACACAAATATACTTACCGAATACATTTGGTGGTTTCTGTGGGATTTCAGGTTTTTTGCCTTCAAGCAAATGTGACATTACTTTGTTCCAGATTGGTGCAGCACCGGTTACACCAGATACAATTCCTGACATAGCTGAATGATCATTGTTCCCAACCCAAACAGCAACAACGTAAGATGGTGTATATCCAATTGTCCAGTTATCTCGATAATCATTTGTGGTACCCGTTTTGACTGAAACTCTTTGTTTATCTATTTTTAGTGCTGAATTTGCACCAAAAGCTGGAGTACGTGCATTATTATCTGCCAGAATGTCTGAAATAATAAAGCTGACTTCAGATGGTATTACTTTCTTTCCAAAGATTGGACTCTTTGGAGGTTTGTATTCCTCAATCACTTTTCCTTTTCTATCTGTAATCTTTAAAATAGGGTGGAGATCAATTCTATATCCTTGATTTGCGAAAACACCAAATGCAGTCGCCATATCTGTCATCATAACTTCACCACCACCTAATGTAAGTGAAAGTCCATAATTACTCGGATCTTTAAAGGTTGTAATACCCATTGCACTTGCTGTCGCAATCATAGAGTCTAGTCCATTCAACTTCAACATCTGTACAGCCGGGATATTCAATGAATTTGCCAAAGCATATCTCATCTGGACGACTCCTCTGAATGTTCCATCGTAATTTCTTGGACAATATGGTTTCTCTCCTGCTTGTGGGAAACATACTGGTTGATCAACAAAAGGAGTGGCAGCAGAGTATCCATTAATGAGTCCAACTGCGTAATTGATTGGCTTAATCGATGATCCTGGCTGAAGGAGTGCAATTGTTGCATTTACATTTCCATGTTCAGGGTCGAAATAATCTTTACTACCTACCATTGCTAAAATTTCACCAGTAGCAGGATTGGTTACCAATGAGGCACCATTTCCTACTTTATATTGTTTGAGATCTGCGACTTCGTCTGCAACAACCTTTTGGACGTAATCCTGCGTCTTCAAATCAAGACTTGTACGAATTTGTAGTCCACCTTGCTCAACTACTTGCTGCCCATATTTTTTGATAAGAAGATCACGGATATAGAAAACAAAATGAGGTGCTTTGATTGGGTTACTAATTTTTTGGAATTTCAACTCTTGCTTCACAGCTTTATCATATTCAGCCTTTGTGATATATCCTTGATCCATCATTCGTCGTAATACCTCTTGCTGACGCAGCTTACCTCTTTCTGGATGAGAGCCAAAAGGTGACAATGTGCTTGGTGATTCTGGAAGTCCTGCGAGATATGCATTTTCTGCCAATGTCAATTTACTCACATCTTTTCCAAAGAATGTCATTGCAGCAGCACCAACTCCATATTGTGTTCCACCATATGGGACTTGATTAAGATACATTTCAAGCACTTCATCTTTCGAATACATAATTTCCGTCGCGAAAGCGAGAATTACCTCTTTTACTTTACGCTGGAGTGTTTGTTCCGGAGAAAGGAGACTTGTTTTTACTAATTGCTGCGTAAGTGTTGAACCTCCCTGAATCTGTTTATTTACAAAAATAGAGTAAACCGCACGACTAATTCCACGAAAATCCACTGCACCATGTCGATAAAAATCTTTATCTTCAATCGCGATTGTCGCCTCCTGTAGGTCCTTCGGAATTTTTGCAAGAGGAACAAATGTTTGATTTTTATCGGAATAGAGCGTGTAAAGCAACTTTCCATTGCGATCATAGATCTGGCTTGAGTATGATGCTGTATTATTACTCAATTTAGTAGGAGATGGGAGATCTTTCAGGATGTATGCATAAAAAAAGATAAAGCCTGTCAATAAAATGAGGCCGGGGATAAGAAAGAGGAAGATAGTCCGTTTTGTAAAGGATATTTTTCGTACTTTCTTAATCGTTTTTTTGTAGCGTTTAACCTTGATCATAGGAGTAGCGTTTTTTTATTTTAACAGATTTTGTTGTTTGGTTCTTGCAGAAATTGCGTATAATAGAAGTACATCTATGGAATTTATCTCTGCACTCTTTTCATCTCTTCCGTCTTTCCAAGGCGGATTCAACTTTTTAGATTTTATAATCCTTTGTATCATACTATTTTATGTCCATGAAGGCTATACTTTGGGTTTTACACTAGCCACACTGGATTTAGTAAGTTTTATTATCTCGTTTGTTGCAGCCCTGCAATTATATAAACATGTAGCCTGGATACTCACGACATTCTTTGCCTTACCAATTGGGATCGCCAATGCATTAGGTTTTTTTGTATTAGCTCTGGTGAGTGAAGTTGTTTTAACTATTCTTGTCCGGCGAGGGATACGTTATTTGCCTGGATTGCCTCGAAATAAATTTACTGATGGTTTGAAAGGTGCAAATCATTGGCTTGGTATTGTTCCTGGACTTATTTCGGCGTTTATTATTCTGTCGTTCCTTCTTAGTGTTATTGTCACATTTCCTTCATCTCCAATCATCAAGAATGCGGTCGAAGAATCAGGAGTCGCTTCCAAACTCGTCGCAAATACTTCTCTTTTTGAGAAGAAACTTGATGACCTTTTTGGTGGAGCACTTAATGATTCCCTTAACTTCCTCACTGTTGAACCTGAAAGTGATAAAACAGTCACACTTCATTTCCAAGTAAAAGATGGGACATATGATGAACGGGCTGAGCAGGATATGTTTAAAATGGTCAATACCGAGAGAGCCAAAGCTGGACTTGAACTCGTATCATTTGATAATGATTTAAGAACTGTTGCTCGTGATCACTCCAATGATATGTTTACTCGTGGTTATTTCTCTCATCAATCTCTTGATGGGAGAACTCCATTTGATCGGATGGGCGATGCAGATATTGCATTTGGTTATGCAGGTGAGAATCTTGCCCTTGCTCCAAGTACTACCTTGGCAATGCAGGGGTTGATGAATAGTCCAGGCCATCGTGCCAATATTCTCAGTCCTAATTTCAAGAAAATTGGTATAGGGGTTGTAGATGGTGGAATCTATGGCAAAATGTATAGTCAGGAGTTTACGGATTAATGAAAAGTCATGAGATAGTAGCATGGATAACCGGCGGATTAAGCATTATCTTTTTTCTCGTACTTATTTTCTTTCTCCCAACCTACCAGGAGCCAATCCTTCAGTTTACGATTGCACATCCTATTCTTGCCCCGGCTATATTAATAGTATGGAGACTTGTTGGTGTCGTTATTCCTCCAATTCCAGCAGGAATCTTAGCATTTACACTTATCCCAATTCTTGGATGGTTCTGGGTATTCATTTATAGTACGATTGGTTTACTTTCCGGTGCTGTCATTGCGTTTCTTTTGGCAAGAAAGTTTCGTGAGCCGTTGGTAAAGCGATTTGTTCCACTGCAGGAATTAAATAGATGGGAAGGGAAATTAGATGATAAGACTGAGCTTTGGGGATTCATTTTAATCCGTTTGACCACAGGACCAGTTATGGATTTTATTAGTTATCTGGCTGGGCTCACCAAATTAAGTTTTGGGAAATTTTTCTTTGCTACAGTACTTTCCCTTATTCCGAGTGCAATTGGGTATTACGCAGGGGAAACAGCCTACAATAAGATTTCGACTTCAGAGAGCCCGATGATCATTATCGGGTTTCTCCTTGGATTAGGACTGATATTCTTTTTCTACAAAGGGAAGCTGAAAGAATTTCGAAAGAAGTCAAAAGAAAAAAAATCCTGAAGAATCAGGATCTATAGCCAATCTCGGTATTTGAAGTAAGAGATAATCGAAATACCTCCTGCAAAAATAAGGAAGAAGAGCACAACTACAATCCAAGGTTCATCTGCAAACGGTAACCCATTTACATTCATAGAATAAAGATTATTAACAATAACGAATGGAAATGAGATTGAAGTAATGACCGTCAGGAATTTGACCAGTTCGTTGTTTCGGTTTGAGAGGATAGATTCATTACTACTTGAGATGCCGGCAATTAATTCTTTGTTATCTTCAAGTCGTTCCCAAATCTTTTGTAAATGGTCTAAAAGATTGGACCAATAATCTGTCATTGTTCCATTGAGTTGCGGGTATTTACCTTTTTCAAGATCAGCATAGATAGGTAGTAGTGGCTTAATCATTGTTTCGAAGACAACGATATTGCGTCTCGTGATTGAAATGTCTTCGATTAAAGCATTGCCACTTGTTTCTTCAAGTTGTCTATCAATGTAATCAATTGTTGAGTTGATATCTTCGACATATGCGAAAGAAGAGTCAATGAGGATGTCAGCGATGCGGTAGAAGAGGTAGTTGGAGCCTTTGCCCATAAGATCCTCACGGTGTTTTGATGAGATCTTACACATCTCAAAAAGATCATCAATTTGAGGAGTTCTGTCATCATGTAGTACGACAAGATAATCCTTACCGATAAAGAAATCGACTTCTCCGATATTAATTCTTTTTTTCTTACCACCTTTTGCAAATGAAGGGATTGGGACTCTATTGGTAAGCACATTTGTTAATGCAGCATTCTTTTGTGCAGAGGTTGTTGTCTTTGAACGAGTTTGTGGATAATGGGGTACATCCATCACGAAAAGTGTGTAGTCTTTATTCACTTCAATCTTTGGAATCTGTGTCTTATACAAATAATCTTCAAGGTTCAACAAACTAAATCCGAAATTCTTATTCAAGAATTGAATTTGTTCAGCTGTTGGTTTACTTAAGTTAATAAATGATAGCCCGTTGTGGGTCACTGTTGGGATGTTCATAGAGTAGCCTCTTTCTTAATTGAATTACAATTGGGGCAGAGTTGTCAACTACATTCATGCGAACTGGATGTAGTTGCTACGTTTTGATCTATACGTAATCACTCCGTCAGTTTTAAAATGAAAAGACTACTCTATTATACACTTCCACACGCACGCTGTGAATATAGTAATTTTAGTTCACATTATTCTTCTGCCAGGTTCGGTCGAGTCTTTTAATTGCCACGAGATATGCTGCATCGCGAAGTGAAACATTATTATTTTCAGCAGCTTCGTAGACTGCATCGACTGCCTTTGTCATTTTTTCTTCCAACTGCTTAAAGACTTTTTCTTTGGTCCATGTCTCTTCATGAATATTTTGATACCATTCAAAGTAACTTACAGCAACTCCACCAGAATTGGCTAAAATATCTGGAATAATGGTTTTGCCATTTGCTTGTAAAATCTCGTCTGCCTCTGCTGTCGTAGGACCATTCGCCATTTCTAAAATGATATCGGCTTTTATTCTGTACGCATTATCTTTCGTAATGACATTTTCCAATGCTGACGGGACGATAATATCAACAGGTAACTCAAGAATTTCTTCCGGTGCTATATCTTTTCCTTTAACCTGATCTTTATAATTAATATCGCAAACAGATCCGACGCAATAGCATCCTGCCAAGTATCCCTTTTCTTTTTTACATTTTTCTATTTGTTCGATATCAGCCAAGCCATTCGGAATATAGATACCTCCTTTTGAATCAGAAAGAGCGACAACCTTAAAACCATTTTTCTGCAAGAAATATGCTGCATAATATCCGACATTTCCAAAACCTTGAACAGCAACCGTAAGCTTTGATGGATCCAATTTTTTCCGTTTCACTATTTCTAAAAGTGCATAGCATCCACCAAGTCCTGTTGCTTCAGTTCTTCCATGTGATCCACCGTTCTCAATTGGTTTGCCTGTGACCACCCCTGGTGTATGTTTTCCAACAATTTTGCTGTATTCATCAACGATCCAAGACATAATTTTGCCATTTGTATTCACATCAGGAGCGGGGATATCTTTGTCTGGACCTATTGCATGAGAAAGTCGGCGAGTGAAGATTCTTGTTAATCGCTCAAGTTCCGCTTCTGAAAGAGTTTTTGGATCAACTGTAATTCCACCTTTTCCTCCTCCAAATGGGATATCAATAAGTGCTGTCTTTACCGTCATCCAAAAAGCGAGAGCTTTTACCTCATCCATTGAAACATCTGGATGAAAGCGTAAGCCTCCTTTATATGGTCCATGATGGCTATTATGTTGGACACGATACCCTTTAATATTTTGTACTTCACCATTGTCCCGTCTGAGTGGCAGTGAAACTTCAATAACTTTCTCTGGCTCGATGAGATGTGCAAAGAGGAGCGGATCAAGTTTGAGATGTTCACTCGTTTTTGTAAGTTGCTTCTTTGCTCTGGACCATGGGTTATGTGATGCCATAACTTTAATTATAAAAAGAGCATGTAAGGATTACTGGACATTTGAGGGACATTATAAATGTCAGGTTTTTTTCTGAAATGCCCAGGCTGCGAGGAGTGCTGTGAGGGGAACTGCCATAATAAGTCCAATACTTCCTGCAAGCGTTCTAATGATTTCTTCAACAAGCATTTCGCTATTAAGGATGAACCACAAAGGTTGGTTACTTGGATTGAGTACAATAAATAAGAACAATGGTAACCCAGCACCTGCATAGGCAAGAGCTAGCGTGTTTACAAGTGAAGCGATATGATCACTGCCAATGCGAAGTCCACTTGCAAAGAGTTGTTTGAATTGTAATTTATGATTTGTTTTTGCGAGTTCTTGCATCGCTGATGCTAAGCCCGTTGTTATATCATCAAGCACACCAAGCGTACCGATGATGATTCCACCAAGTAATAATCCCTGGAAATTGATATTTCCTGTCGGACCGTATCGTAAACTCGTAGCATCCTCACTTCCCAAACCAGTCAACGAAGTCACATGCACAAATATAAAGGCAAGAATTCCTGTCAAAACCAATGATATGCAGGTTGCCATTAACGCGATATGCGTTTTCTGATTAAAACCATGAGAGATATAAATTGTAGTTACCATTATAAAAAGAGAACCTACAATAGTTGTTGTTAATGGATCGTCACCGGCAAGAATATTCGGAACGATAAAGTTTACGATCACAAGAAGACTGATCGCCAATCCAATTAATGATCCTAATCCCTTCCATCGGCTAATGGTAATTACAAGCAGGAGAAAAAATACAATGATTGGAATAAGATTATCGAGTCGATAGCTATCAACGATTTGATAGAGTGTCGTTTGCGGAGAAGATGTTTTGAGAATAACTACTTTCTGATCTTGTTTTACTTTTTGCTCTTCACGGATTGTTATCATATCGCCATGCATGATTGTTAGCTTTTTATCTTTTTCCGGTCCATCAAGGAATTGAACCTCAACTTTTTGATAAAGTTGCTTCTGTCCGCCAATATCTTTTTGGCCTTCTTCAAGTATGCGGAGCACTTTTGCTTTACTTACTTCTTCTTTTGGTTTAGAATCTTGCGGAGTTGTCTGTGCATGAGTAGGGATTGTTGTAAAGAAAAAAATAATCGTTACAACCGCTGCACAGAAAATGCGAATGAGTTTTTGCATAGAGAATACATCCATTATACCATTCATGCTTTGCATGTAGGTTGAGGTTCTTGTATCATTAATTTGATTGGTTATGAATGAATTACTTCGAAATATTAGATTCTACGTATTAGTTTTTAGTATTGTGCTCTCACTCATTATTAATGTCTTTGTTGTGACAACAATTCCTGATGGACAACTACAAACAATTCGGTTGAATCAAATATACGGTTTAGTATCAGTTGTTTATTTATATCTTGCTCTTCTTGCTGGACCTTTTGTCTATATGTTTCCAAATTTCTCCTGGGGTAAGCAATATCTTAAGTCACGTCGTGCACTTGGAGTTTCTGCTTTTTACTTCGCTTTATTGCATGGAGTTATCGCATTTTTTGGACAGTTGAATGGGTTTGCTGGTTTAAGCTTTCTTACGACAAATTATGTGCTGGCGTTAAGTATTAGCTTCATCTCTCTCATCATTTTATTCTTCCAAGCAATAACATCGTTTGATGCGGTGATTAAAAAAATGACATTTCCTCGATGGAAAATATTACAGCGATTTGTCTATGTTGCTGGGATTTTTACTTTGCTTCATATGCTTCTTCTAGGAACTCATTATCAGGATATTTCCACACTAATTCCAATGATAACTTTTGTTGCTTTGGCATTTTTATTCTTCCTTGAAGCACTTCGAGTTGATGCCTTTTTACAAAGAAAATTTTCACTCAATCCACAATTTAACTATGCATCGATGCTCATATCCGGAGCAATTATTCTCGGTGGATATTTTGTTTTCTTTCCTCAGCAAGGTGCAGTTTCAATTGGATTACATTCCAAACATTTGCAACAACTCGAACAACAACAATCTTCTGGTGTAGAAAGTCCATTACTTGCCAGCATGCAAGGGGATAAGTCTTTGCGATTTACCGTGGGATTAGAAAAGCCAGAAATAATTAGTCCAAATGAAGATGTTACTTTAAAGTTCGTTCTCTACAATGCTATCAATGGTAGTCCTGTAAATCTTTATAAAAAAGTGTATGAAAAAGAAGCTCACTTAATTATCGTTGATAACACACTTCAGACATTTGAACATATTCATCCGCAAAGAGACGGTAATACTTTTACTATAACGACGAAATTTCCAAATCCTGGAGTGTACCGTGCATATTTGTCATATCAACCTGTAGGGGCAGTGGAACAGCAGGTGGGGTTTAGTTTGCATGTTGGCTCAGACGGCGAAATAGTAAGTCAACGGTCAGAACAAAAAATTGATACAAATATGACAAAACAGTTCGGTAAATACGAGATAACTTTATCTACGGAAAAAGAATTACATGCCAAAGATATGATGTTGGGAAATCAGATAATGACATTTCTTATTAAAGATGCTCAGACTAAGAAACCAGTCAGGACGCTCAAACCGTATCTCGGAGCATTTGGTCATCTTGTTATGATCCATCAAACAAATTATGCTTATTTGCATGTTCATCCACTTGGTGTTCCTTTTGGACCGAATGCAAATGGTGGACCTGAAGTGACGTTCATGCCGATGACTTTGACTGATCCAATTCGTCCTGGAGTCTATCGAATCTTCGCAGAATTTAATCCTGATGGACAACGTATTGTTGCTGACTATACGATAAATGTGAAGTAAATTATTTATGAGAAAATTACTCTTTTCACTAGTGTTTCTTTTTGCTTTTACTCTTTTTGTTCCGACACAAAAAGCTTATGCACATGTCCTAAAAACTGATGGATCAATTGGAGCAGTTATCCATATAAATCCTGAAGATGATCCGATTGCCGGACAGGAAAGTGGATTTTTCTTTGAATTTAAAGATACAAAAAAAGCATTCTCTCCTGAAAAATGTAACTGTACTTTTACTGTAAAACAAAATGGCCAAGTCCTTAATACACAATCGCTTTTTCAGGATTCTGCTAATCCAAGTTTGGAAAATGTAAGTGTGTATTACACCTTTCCTCAAAAAGGAATTTATACTGTTTCAGTATCCGGTACTCCAATAACTCCTGGAGAGTTTGAATCTTTTACATTAACGTGGGATATTCGAGTTGAACGTGAGGAATCTTCTCCATCAATTTCTGAATCGGGAAATGATCAGAATATAAAATATATTGTACTTATAGCTGCAGTTGTTATAATTGTTGGACTCGTCTTAAGTAGAAAGAAAAAACCTGCCAAATCAAAATGAATTTAAAACTATTGCAGTCTCATTGGTTTTTGCTGTTTATCTATTTTGGAATAAGTAGTATGGTGCTGTTTGCAAATAATGGACATCACCATGACACAACAGTACCATTTATACTTCTTGTCCTTCCAACACTTTTACTATTTCTTCGATCAAGTGTGAAGCAGAGTTATCTTGCAATAACGGTTCTTCTCATCTTCATGCTTTTGCATATCATGCCGTTTGTTCCAATGATGCAAATGCATCATCAATCGCAATCGCTATCACAACATCCTTGTTGTATGCCTCAGATTGCAACAGTCATAGTAGTTTTTATTGTAAGTCCATTCGTTTCGCTTCTGTATAAAAAGCGAGATGTTCTCCCAATGGTTCATTTGAATCCTGCATTTGTTCTTCTGTCCACTCGTGCCCCTCCACGAAGTTTCTAATCCCAAGCTTTTAGTAAAATACATACAAAACATGTATAGATCCCTCAAAGAAAGGAGGTGTTAATTATGCAAATAAAAAAAATCGTTATAAGTACAATTGTTATTTCTGGTCTATTTCTCAGTGCGTCTCCAGCGTTTGCTCATGTTACTGTGAAGCCAAACCAAGTTGGAGCAGCAGCATTCCAAACATTTACTGTTGGAGTTCCTGTTGAAAAGGATATTCCGACAACGGAAATTCGTTTGGTAATTCCTGATGGATTAAATTATGTAACGCCAAATGTAAAACCAGGCTGGACTATCGATGTCAAAAAAACTGGTGAAGGTGAAGATGCGAAAGTGACAGAAATTATCTGGACTGGCGGAACAGTTCCTGCAGGTCAACGTGATGAATTTATGTTTAGTGCACAAGTTCCTGCAGCAGAAACAAATGTTATTTGGAAGGCGTATCAAACCTATGAAGATGGTACTGTTGTTTCATGGGATCAAGATCCAAAAGCTCAGCATGGACATGAGGATGAAGATGATACAAAAGGTCCATATTCCCAGACCAAAATCGTTAATGATTTGGCTGCTGCACCAAAAGAACCAACCAACGACATACGGAAGCAAGATCTTCCGACAAAAGTTACTTTTGTTTTGAGTGTAGTTGCAATTACTCTTTCTTCAGTAGCTCTCTATCAGACACGTAAAAGAAAGAAGAATTAATAGTTATTACTAAAAGCATTATTGAAAAGGCGGTGAAATATCCGCCTTTTTGGTACTATAGATATATGCAAAAAGCGATTCTTCTTGTTCTATTATTTTTCTTTGCTTCAGTACAGCAGGTTGGTGCCCATGCTGAGGGACTAATCCCTTTTTTGCGAATTAATGGTACATTTCCCGACATGAATCCAGTACGTAAAGAAACAGTTGTCCCTACAAGCTTTATTGTCCCTGAAGATCTTGCTACAGAACGATTCTCTGTTAATAAGGAGATAACATTTTTTATCGATACCCCAGTCCTCAGACAAGTTTATGCTGATGATGTTCTTAATAAAATAACATACAAATGGGAGCTCGGTGATGGCACAACCGCGACAGGAACAGAAGTCAAACATACATACAAGCAAATCGGATCCAAAGTGGTTACGATTTATGCAGATTTTAATGATGATACTGTTGCAAAACCGCAAGTAATTGAGATAGTTCAGCTGAATGTTTTTCCCGACGGTACATACGTACTTCCTGAAATTATTATTACCGCAAATCAGAAAGCATTTCGGAATGAATCCCAGGAAGTGAACATGAAAGCTCCAATTGCTTTTAATGTGGAAACCAAAAATAAGCCAACTGGAGATACTGTTTCGTATATGTGGGATTTTGGTGAAGGAGGGAAGAGTTCTGAAAAGAATCCTGTCCATACATACACAACCGATCCTGCAATTGTCACTCCAATTGTTAAAGCCACAGACAAAAATGGGTTTATAGTTTACGCGTATACAATGCTGACTAATGCTAAAAACACAGAAGGATATACATTTGCGACTAATACTGTCGGTGCAATTATCCTTGGAGTGCAAGCAGTGGTGGTAATTGTCGGTGTAATTTGGTTTGTGTTGGCAGTCCGAAAGAAAAAGTATACAAAAAGATCCTGAATGATCCATTGTAATTTTTTGTGGATTATATAATACTATATTATATGGTTCGAGTCGCGATTAACGGATACGGAAGAATAGGGCGTATAGCACACAGAGTAATTCTCCAATGGCACAATGAAGATATTGAAATTGCTGCCATCAACGCGGGACATTCTACAGACATTCAAGGTTGGATGTATCTTCTTAAATACGATAGCGTTTATGGTTTGCTCCCTCAAGAAGTAAGTGTTCGTCCAAATACAGATGAAACACAAAAAGATTTTCTTGGACACCTCATCGTAGGTGGAAAAGAAATTCCTGTCTATTCACAGAAAGACCCAACACTTCTGCCATGGGGTAAGCATAATGTCGATGTTGTTATCGAATCTACTGGTGCCTTTACCAGTATGGAAAAGATCAAAGCACACCTTGCAGCAGGTGCAAAAGCAGCGGTTCTTTCTGCTCCAGCAAAGGATGGAGAGCCAATCCCAACATACGTTATCTCTGTAAATGATAGTAAATATGCTGGCGAGCAAGTTATCAGTAATGCTTCTTGCACAACAAATTGCATTACACCTCCATCAAAGATTATTCAGGATCATTTCGGTATTCAAAAAGCGATGATGACAACAATTCATGGATACACTTCAGATCAAAGGCTCCACGATGGGGGGCATAAAGACTATCGACGAGCACGTGCTGCTGGATTGAATATTATTCCGACTTCAACAGGTGCAACAATTGCAGCGACTGAAGCTCTTCCTGCATTAAAGGGAAACTTTGCAGGGGTTTCTTTCCGTGTCCCTGTACCTGTTGGTTCACTCTCTGATATTACGTTTCTTCTGAACAAGGATACAACCAAAGAAGAAGTTAATCAGATCTTTAAGCAAGAATCAGAAAATCCCGCCTACAAAGGTATCCTCGCTGTAACCGAAGATCCATTGGTTTCAAGTGATATAATAGGTAATTCTCATTCAAGTATTGTTGATTTGTCTTTAACACAAATTGTTGGCGGTAATATGCTTAAAGTTATAGCTTGGTATGATAATGAATACGGATATGCAAATCGATTAGTTGAAGAAACTATCATGGTCGGAAGAAGATCTGCTCCTCAAACTGCTCCACAACAATAGTACTGCAAAAATCAGAAGTTATAAGTAAATATCGATGTATAGTATAATACTATTCATCTCTTATTTGTAAGTTTTGATTTTTGGTTTTTATATTTATGGCAAATCCGATTGAAATACCTGGCATTCGTCTTATAACCGTCTCCGGACGTATCGCAACTGGAGCAACTACATTGGCACAAAAAATAGCAGATCATTTTGGCTGGAGTTTTTGGGAAGGTGGAGCACTGGTCGATAAGTTCTACAAAGAAGAACTTCATGGGAATGAAGTTGATGTAAATGCACGTCCTGATAGTCATGAACTTTGGTTTGATGACAAATTGAAAGAGATGATCCGTAATGATCAACACGCAGTTGTACAAAGTCATTTAGCAGGATTTTTTGCACAAGATGTCCCTAATGTCTTTAAGATAGGTGTAATCTGTGAAGAGGACGGGATTGATAAACAAGATGTCCGCATTGATAGATTAGTAAATAGAAAAAATATTTCTGTCGAAGAAGCAAAGATGGACGTCCGAGATCGTGAACATGGTAATTTAGCCAAATGGCGAAGACTGTATGTCAATAATGATCCGGATTGGATTTATTGGGATAAGAAATATTATGACATGATGGTAAATAGTTTTTCGCATAACCAAGACGAAAGTTTGGAACTTGTTCTCGAAGCCCTTAAGGTAAAATAAAGCGTATGAATACTCTAAAATATATCGTTAGCTGTTTGGTTGTCATTTGTGTAACACAAAGTGCTGTAGTGTCTGTGTATGCTGAAGATACCTCATCTCCTTCTGCCTCTTATGATCAAGTCTATCCAGGTCTCCTTCCAGATCATCCATTATATTTTCTTAAAATTGCTCGAGATAATGTTGTAGGCTTCTTCAAAGGAAAACCTATCGAAAAAGCTGATTTTGCATTGTTACAGGCAGACAAGCAGTTTTCTGCAACACATGTTTTGATTACCCAGAAAAATAATCCAGAGTTAGCTCAAACGACGCTTACATATGGACAGCAGTATTTAGAAGAGGCAATTGTTCAGACAAGAGCTGCACAAAAAGAAGGAATGAATATTCAAGAAATGGCAGAGAAAGTGCAGCAAGCAAGTAAAAAGCATCTTTTGGCAGTTGAAGAGTTAAAAAAATCCCTCAATGCACAAGATCAGGATAAATATAAAGAGACAAAAAAGCGTGCTGAAGAATTGTCGTTAATGTCTGCATCCCTTCGTCAATAAATCCCCATTTATAAGAATTATTAATTTCTCCTAAAACCAGTGTAAGAAAACGATGATATAAATGTATACAGTTGAAGCTAGTGATTAATTTGATACAGTTCTTTATAGTTGACGCTATAGATGTAGTGGTGTATCGTTTTTATAGCACTAGATATGTTATTGAAGAGTCATCTTAAAGGCATGTAAGATCCTCTTTAATAGAAAGGTTATATGCACTGCCCGTACTGTGGAAGCAAGGATTCAGAGGTTGTAGAGACACGCGATAGCTCGGACATGGACACAATTCGTAGGAGAAGAGCTTGCCTGGCATGTTGCAAGCGATTTACGACGTACGAACGAGTTGAACATGTACAACTGATTGTAATCAAACGGGACGGACGCAGAGAGCAATTTAACCGTGAGAAGCTAAAAACTGGACTTTTAAAATCATGTGAGAAAACCGTAGTTCCGGCAAGTGTGATTGAGAAAATCATTAACGAAGTGAGCCGAGAATTACGAACAATGGGCTCACTTGAAGTTAAAAGTGAATTAATAGGGGAGATAGTTGCAGCTCGATTAAAGCAGTTAGATAAAGTAGCGTATATTCGTTTTGCGAGTGTATTCAAACGCTTTGTTGAAGCAGGAGACTTTGAAAAAGAAGTCAAAGAATTATCAGGAGCAAAAAGAAAAATTACTAAACCAACATTATGAAATTAACAACACAAATTATAGCTTTATGTGAATATGCATCTCTTTCACGAGAGAATAAGTTAAGCATTAATGGAATCTTTGATGAAATAAGGGTATCTCAATTTCCGGGCGGTGTTCCAAGAGCATTTCTAGTTGCTACATTATCAGGATCTCCGGATAAAAGTTATAATTTAACGATCAAGCTAGAGCATGATAATAAAATAATAAATGCTAGTGATATAACCACAGTTACAAGCGGAAATGGTCGAAATAATCTATTGATTGAGTTTGTTAACTTAGGTTTTGAATCTGAAGGAGATTACAAGTTTGTTATCAATGATGGTAAAGTTGAAGTTGGCTCCACTGAAATCAAGGTGATCCATGTTCAGCAGAAAAAAAATCAAAATATTAAGTTAGCAAATTAGTATGCCAGTAATAAACCCATTATTTAAAGACGAACTTTTAAACACAGATATTAATCTTGTTCTAGGTGCAGGTTCAAGTAAATGGGTTTCTACAACTCAATTTGCCGTAGATGGTATTGTAGTGGCTTCAGATGCAACTTTAACATCGTTCGAAGAAGCATCGTTTACGAAGTTTTATAAGAAATTTGAATCAAACGTATATTCTGGATATGAAAGTTTTCAGCTTCAGAAATTTGAAAAGAAGCTTAGATATTTTGATCTTAGTACTGGGTTTAAAAATGCTGATGAGTATTATAATTATAAGAATGGAGATCCTGTTAGTCATGGCCAAACAGCATCTACGAATACAAACTTTTTCAAGAGATTAGTAGACTTTTGTATTAAGAATAAAAAAGTTCTAATAAGTGCATTAGGCTTAGTTTTGGGGGCAACTTATACTTTGCAACTTTTTGGTATAAGCATTAACTCAAACAATAAAGAAATTAAGACAGAGTATCATATACAAAATAATTATTATCAAAACGATAATTGTCAGTATAAGCAAAACAATAATTCTATAAACACGATTGAATAACATTATGAAATTTGAAGGCGTAAGACAAAAAGTATTTTTAGATAGATATGCATTGAAAGGTGTTGAAGGAGAACTTCTTGAACACTCACCTGAAGAAATGTGGAGACGCGTTGCAAAAGGAATTGCAAAGCAAGAAAAGAAATCACAGCAAGCGAAATGGGAAGGAGAATTCTACAAAGTCCTCGAGGATTTCAAATTTGTTCCGGGTGGTCGTATCCTTTCAGGAGCAGGAACAGGTTATCAAGTAACATACTTCAATTGTTTCGTTATACCATCGCCTAAAGATTCACGACATGGGATTCTTGAATCACTCGGTCAACTTATCGAGATCCAATCCCGAGCTGGTGGAGTCGGATTAAATCTCTCATCACTTCGTCCTCGTGGATCACGCGTCAAAAAAGTAAACGGAACCTCATCAGGACCTATTAATTGGGCAACCCTTTTCTCAGTAGCAACACATGATATTGTCCAACAAGGAGGATCACGACGCGGAGCTACTATGCTTATGCTTTGGGATTGGCATCCAGATATTGAGGAATTTATCACTGTCAAAGAAGATTTGACGAAGATCAACGGAGCAAATCTTTCAGTCTGTGTCTCAGATGACTTTATGGAAGCTGTAAAAGCAGATAAACCTTGGGATCTTGTCTATCCAGATCTTAGTGACCCAAATTATGATAGAGATTGGGATGGAGATTTAAGGAGTTGGAAAGCAAATGGCGGTAAAGTAAAAGTGTACAAGACAGTTCAAGCAAAAGAACTGTGGGATCTTATTTGTACAGCAGCTTGGAAATCAGCTGAACCAGGTCTCCACTTCTTAGACCGCTCCAACAAACGATCAAATACATGGTATTTTGAGAAATTACTTGCAACAAACCCTTGCGGTGAGCAACCACTTGGAGGTTGGGCTGTATGTAACTTAGGAGCAATGAATTTGGCCGCATATGTCAAAGATGATGACTTGAGAAATGATAAAGCAGGCTGGTTTGATTACGAGTCTTTTGGAAAAGATGTGCAAGTTGCAATGCGATTCCTAGACAATGTTATTGACGATACCTATTACTTCTTTAAAGAAAATGAAAAAGTAGCAAAAGATATCCGCCGCACTGGTTTGGGAATCATGGGTATCGCTGACACCTTCATCAAAATGAAAGTTCGGTATGGCTCAGAAGAATCAGAAAAGATTTCAAAGAAAATTTTTGCAGCACTTCGTGATAATGCTTATATAGCATCTGCAAATATTGCAAAAGAAAAAGGTTCATTCTTAAAATACGAGCGAGACCAATATCAAAAGGGATATCATATCCAAGCATTACCAAAAGATATTCGTGAGAAGATCTACAAGCAGGGAATTCGAAATGCAGTACTTTTGACAATTGCTCCAACCGGGACAACAAGTCTTGTCGCAGCAGTTTCAAGTGGTGTCGAGCCAGTATATGAATTTGAATATTCTCACAACGGTCGTTTGGGTAAACAGATGGTATATCACGGACTCTATGGTGAATGGAAAGATTCTCACCCTGATGAAGAACGACCAGAGTACTTTGTCGGAGCAAACGATTTGACTCCTGAAGATCATGTAAAGATTCAAACTGTTGCTCAGGAATATATTGACTCATCAATTTCAAAGACGGTAAATGCTCCAAATCATCACACAGTTGAAGATGTAAAGAATCTTTACATGTCAGCATATGATAATGGTCTTAAAGGAGTTACATACTTCCGAGATGGTTCACGAACCGGAGTGTTACAGAGAGAAGAGAAGAAAGAAGCAAAAGTCGAAGTACCAGTCGCTCAAGAACCAGTTATTCCTGTAACACCACGAGTTCCACGACCAATGATGTTAACTGGCGTTACATACAAAGCAGATAGTCCAACAGGGAAGTTATATGTCACCATCAATCAGGACGAAAAGGGCGACCTCTTTGAAGTCTTCATTAATCACGGGAAAAGCGGTTCTGATTTAATGGCCCTCGCGGACGCGCTCGGCCGGATGGTATCCTTTGTGTTACGTATCCACAGTCCGGTTCCTGCCCGGGAGCGGGTCCGCGAGATTGTGTCAGAACTTGCTGGCATAGGAGGTAGCCGCTCAAGTGGATTTGGAGAGAACAGAGTTCGTTCTCTTCCAGATGCAATTTCCAAGGTACTTGCTCGTCATTGTGAATTCCGAGTTAATGGAAAAGTTGAAGACAAGGCATCGTACACACCAGTACAAGCAGCACTTGCTAATGGAAATGGACATACCAATGGTGTCGCAGTTCCAATCAAAGCTGATGCTATCGTAACTGGGGAAGAAGAAGTTGTTGCAAACCAATTGACGCTTCCACAAACAGGTGTCGCAGCATCAAGTTCATCAACATCGCTCTTTGATATTTGCCCAGAATGTGGATCAGGAAGTTTTGCTTACGAAGAAGGTTGTAAGAAGTGCTACGCATGTGGCTATTCTGAATGCTAGAAGTTTAGACAATTTAAGAGGAAATCACGGTGAAATTCCGTGGCTGTGCCGCAACTGTACTCCCGATTAGTCGGGGAAAGCCAGAAAACATTTTATCCCGAGCAGGAGTTTTTATGAATCCTTCTGCCATGGAAGGATTTTTTTATGCCAATATATACACGAACAGGTGACAAAGGAACAACCTCACTTTTTGATGGTACTCGAGTCTCAAAATCTCACGAGCGAGTTGAAACCTATGCTGCTGTTGATGAGCTCAATAGCGTTATCGGTCAAACCCTCGCATTCCTTCCAAAGAGTAAATATAAGAGTGTTGCTAAAGAGCTCGAAACAATCCAACATGATCTCTTTGCAATTGGTTCAACGCTTGCGACTCCGCATCCAATTCCTGTAATTGGTCTTGAAAATCGTCCAAAAGAATTTGAGACACTGATCGACTCACTAACAAAAAAGCTGCCAGAACTGAAAAATTTTATTTTGCCTGGAGGAAGCAGATCAGGTTCGTTACTGCATGTTTCGCGAACATTTGCTCGTCGTGCAGAGCGAAGGGTTGTCACCTTAACTGAAAAAGAAGAAGTCGATCAAGCGATTCTTATTTACCTCAATCGGCTTTCTGATCTTCTCTTTACACTCGCACGATATATTAATCATCAAGAAAAACAAAAAGAAATTAAGTGGATTAAAAGATAGTTTATTTGGGTGAATTAGGTGGAAATCCTAAGCTGTGCCGCAACTGTAAGATTTGATTCAAATCAAGCCAGAGCCCTATTAAAGACTTCCGGAGCAGAAGCATATTTTTTTATGCAACTCCTCCGAAGCGAGGAGTTTTTTTATGCTTGAAAGACAAAGAGGACATCAACATACGAGACCAGAGGATTTCATTTCTTCCCAGCGATTTTTTAATCCTGTAAAGGGTATCTCTGCACGGGTGGATGCAGCAATAACACGAGTGGATTCTGTATTGACAGAGAAAGATAGAGAATTAGATGAGGTAAAAAAACTGCAACAGAAATGGAATAGCACACTTGGTCTCGCAGAGAACCTTTCAGGCGAATTAGACAACTATAATCCTGTTCTTGCAAGGTGGAATTTTGAACGATTAGAAACTGATGAACAACGTGAAGGTTTCCGAAAAAATGAATTACAGCAAATTACTACTGCACTTCGAGAACGACATAATACACAGGAGAGTCGATTACAATTAATCCTCGATGCAGAAGGAAAAATAAGAAATGATGCTTTTCCTGAAGAGCCATATGAAGCAATGCTCGAGCGAGGAGTTGCCTATCGAGAAAAACAAGGATCCAAAGATTTAGCACGAGAGAAAGCTGAAGTTAAGGGTTTTGCAAAGATTCAAAGTATACTATCTGATCCAGAAACACCTCTTGGAACAGCTTTTATGGTAATTTCTCCACAGAGTCAGATTGAAGATTCTCCTTATTCGCATAAGTTTATAGACGGTTATCAAGTGGATGAAAATCTGCAGACCGGAGAACGCGTTATCAATTACGTACGCTTTGCATCTTCAATTGACACTGATGATTATGCTTCAATTTCACAGCGACTTGATCCAACAATTTTTGAACGCAAAGAACAACGCGAGCAACAAACAGGAACGTCTATTCCACTTGATGCTTGGTATCTTGAGAATCCATTTCTTATACCAGCTCAGGAAGGACAAACTATTGATACTATTTTTAATGATAATTTTGCGATGGATGTAGAAGCGACAACAGAAGAAGAATGGAAAAAACTGCAAAGGATATATACTCCTGGAATGCTCTATTTGCTTGATCAAATAACAAAACCTGATTTTGATCCTGAAGCAATTGCACGTGCATATAACATCATGCTTTTAAGTCCTGAACGAAATTTTGTTCCAGAGAGTGGTGAGCACATTGTTTTTGATGCAAAAAGCCAAAAGCTTAATACAGATGCATATCGATATATGGCAGCTCTTGCAGAACGTCATGGTCATGAACAGGCTGAAGAGAGAGAAGTTGGTTGTGGTAAATCAGCAGGTATAAAATTGGGTGGGAGTAATGTTGATATGATGCTTAATAGTGTCTCACAATTTGGGAAAGGGACTCCTGAAGCACAAGAATGGTTCTCATGTCCAAAATGTTCTTTCCGAGCTGATGGGCCTGTTGGAAATTGTTGCCCAGGGTGCGGTCTGACGAAAGAAGCATTTGCAGAAGAATCAGGAATTAGTTGTGATTAATATGGAAGATTGTAAGGTTTGCTATAAAATCGTGTGTAAGCAATGTAAATGGGAAGCGGATGATAACGCTGTAGCTCAGATTCAGTGTGGTGTCTTAACCGCCTGTCCTGATTGTGGGTGGAAACCTGGAGAAGAATAGCTTCATTGCTACTCCAGCCACATCGTGCTAAGATTTATATATGGATTCAAGTACTCCACAAGGTCAAAGTACACCCAACGCTCAGGCATCTGTTATCGGTCGTGGGCAAGCTCCTGCACCGACGATTTCTGCAGGAACTATGTCGCCGAACGAACCTGTGGTACAATCTGTCCCTACACCACAAACAATTTCTGTACATCCAGAACAGGGTCCAGTACAGACTGGGAGTTCATCAGTTGAGGATAGTGAAGATGAGGTACAGCCTGCAAGGCAGGAAGTATCAACAAAACCTGTCCAAAATACTGCTGAGATACAGCAAGTTGAAATTCAACCTACAACTCCAGAGTTACAGGTTGAAAAGAGTGTAGAGAATATTGTTGAAAAAACTCCTGAGCTTGATCAACCCAAGATTTCAGAGGTTGTTAAAGCAGCTGGCGTCACTCATTCTGGTCCAGGAGTACCAATTGATGAGAATGCATTTAATGTGAAAGTATTACCAATGACATATGAACAAGCATTAAATGAAGAGAAAACGCATCCAAAACTTAATGATTCAAAACATTGGCTTGCGGAATTAGTACTCTATGTTTGGAGAAAGTTAGATCCGACGCATGGTAGAAAAAAGGGAGAAAAGCAGGAAAATAAATTTCTGAAAATACTCAATTAATACATATGGAATTACCAATACTTACTGTAGATAATGTTTTAGTCGCGATGGCTTCACTTATAGGTATAGTGCTTCTTCTCGGAGCAATTGCGGCGATCTTTTGGGGACTCTACTGGGCTGTCGTTCTTTACTTGCGTCATCATACTCGTGAAGCTGATTCATTAAATTCAGTATTATTACAAGTGACAGTGCCACGAGATAATGATACAAAGATCGATGCTGCACAACAGATGTTTGCAAGTCTTACTTCAATTCGAGGAAGTGGGAAGTTCGAAAACTTTAAGCCGCAACCACATCTTTCTTTTGAAATTGTAGGATTACCGGGTGATATTCGTTACTACATCCATGTGCCACAGAAGTATCGTGACTTTGTGGAAAAACAAATTAATGGTGCATATCCTGAAGCTGATATTGTTCCAGTTAATGATCCTGCTGCAAAGCAGCGTCAAGGTGGAGTAATCGGGACAGAATACAATATTTTTTCTGATGATGGCAAGGTTGCTTTTCTTTATACAGACCTTAAATCAAGTGATTATATGCCAATTAAAGTGTATAAGGATCTCGCTGTAGATCCGATGTCTTCTATTACCTCAGTTCTTGCAAAGATGCAGGAGGGTGAAGGTGCTGCAATACAAATCCTTATCAAACCCGCAGATGCAAAATGGGTAAAAGCCGGGAGGACGTACCTTGCAGGATTGAAAAAAAATGAGTCAAATCCCGATAAAGCTAGCTACAAAACAGATGCAAAAGAAATGGAAGCTGTGGAAAATAAGTTAAGCAAAGCTGGCTTTCATACAACCATACGCATTGTCGTATGTGCGAAAACAGAACAAGCCGCAAAAGCTCATCTCTCAAATATTTTTGGAGCCTTTGGACAATTTAATGGCAGTAATGCATTTAAAAAACGCGAACTATTCCATCGTGGACTCTTCATGAATGATTTTATTTATCGTTATTTCCCAATGTTCCGTCAGACATCTGTGCTTACGACTGAGGAACTTGCTAGTATTTTTCATTTTCCAAATAAATCGATTTCAACACCTGGTATTCATTGGCTCAATGCGAAGCGTTCGGCTGCTCCATCAAACCTTCCAACGACTGGTTTATTCCTTGGACGAAGTACTTTTCGTGGTATTTCTCGACCGGTCTTTGTAGAACGTGATGATAGACGTCGTCATACATATATCATTGGAAAAACTGGTACAGGTAAAACAGAATATCTAAAGAGTATGATCATGCAGGATATTATGAATGGTGAAGGGGTTGCGGTTATTGATCCTCATGGAGATTTGGTTGAAGATATCATGAAGATGATGCCACCAAAGCGTGCCGAAGACGTTATCCTCTTTGACCCGTCAGATACTGATCGTCCGATGGGTTTTAACATGCTTGAAGCTGAAACCGAACAACAAAAGCACTTTGTCGTAAACTCAATTATCGGTTTGATGTACAAGTTATTTGATCCTAACAAAACTGGTATTATTGGTCCACGTTTTGAACATGCTGTTCGTAACGCGATGCTTACAGTTATGTACGAAAAGGGCAGTACGTTCATTGAAGTTATGCGTGTTTTGACAGACCAGGCTTTTGTGCAAGAGATTTTGCCTAAAGTAGAAGATCCTATCATCAGAAGGTATTGGACCGACCAAATTGCACAGACTTCTGACTTCCACAAATCTGAAGTTTTGGATTATATTACTTCCAAGTTTGGTCGTTTCGTCACCAATAAAATGATTCGTAATATCATCGGTCAATCAGATAGTGCCTTCAATTTCCGTAAAGTTATGGATGAGCAAAAGATTCTCCTGATTAATCTTTCCAAAGGTAAAATTGGTGAAGAAAATGCGAGTTTCTTAGGATTGATTCTTGTTCCAAAAATTTTGGTAGCTGCGATGAGTCGTCAGGATATTCTCGATAAAGACCAACGAAAAGATTTCTTCCTGTATGTGGACGAGTTTCAGAACTTTGCCACACCTGATTTCGCCCAAATCCTTTCTGAAGCTCGAAAATACCGTTTAAATCTTATTGTGGCGAATCAGTTCATTGGACAGATGGAAGAGGAAATTAAGAACGCTATCTTCGGTAACGTCGGTACAATTGCGTCGTTTCGTATCGGTGTGACTGATGCAAATTATCTCCAACATGAATTCCAACCGATCTTTAGTGAACAGGACTTAATTAACGTCGACAAATACAATTGTTATATGCGAACCATCGTTAATGGTGAACCTGTTCGTCCGTTCTCTCTGGACACGACAAAGGATGTAGAGAAGGAAAAGGCTATGGAAAATCCACGCGTCGCTGAATTAGTTCGCGAACTTTCACGATTGAAGTACGGAAGAGCAGTGGATGTTATCGAAACAGAAATTGCTACACGTGCTAGACTCTAATAATCTTTATTAGGAAAGATTACTTTGTGGAAACACTTGCTGTTTTCTCTCCCGCATTTTTATCTTCCAAAACAAGAGGTGAAACTTTAAACAGTAATGTCAAAGCCATTATAACGGCGAATCCACACATAATACTTGGAATAGCAGCTATCGTTGCAGGATTAATCATATTTGCGACAGTCGTTGGAACCATAAAAGAAAGATATCCAAAAACAAGCCACAAGAGTGCTTTTTGATGATTTTCATTTTTTATATGATGGCGTCCATGCCATGCGAGGAGAATACCCGTAACCATCCATCCATAATAATAAATACCATAAGGTATAGCCGCATATGGAGCGATACTAAATATCACATAATTGCCAAGGCATTGCTGTGCTCCCATACCATGTCCTACAAAAAGGAAAAATGTTGCAAAGAGTGCTGCACTTCCGTATGCAGCTGCAAGTAATGGTGTATTCTTCTTCTTTGCAATTTGCAATCCCATGTGAATACCTAATGGTGGCAGTATTGTTATTGCGGCATATCCAAGCCGTGCCCAATCCAAACTTGAAAATATAACTGCCCCTTCACAAACCATATATTCTGCCAATTGAAAAGTTGCAAGAAACCCAAGCATTGCAATAATTAACTGAGCAGTGCGATCTAGTCGATACCGAAAGAGTGTATAAACAGCAGAACTTACTTCAATAAGAAAAGTCGCAAGCATGACCATTGGGGAGAAGCAATAGAGATAAAGGCTTTTCTTTTTATTCATTAAAATAATTATAACAGTTCGAATATATCTAAGGGAAGATTAGATTTGAAAGTACTATTAGTAATCTCTCAAAATTAAGAAGATTGCTATAAGCAGGATTGTTACGATTGCAAAGATATTGCTTATTCGTACGAGAAGTTTTATATATTGTGGAACATATAACCCGATTTGTTTTGTAGCCCGGATAGTCCGTACAGAATAAAGCCAATTAAAGAAAATAATAATGGCGATAAGAATTAGGTAACAGAGAAAAATGACTAGTTTTACTATTTCCATTATATCTAGCTCCTCTTTTATCTTTTCCCCCAACTATGTCCAGAAAACCAAATAGGGTTAAAACTATCATTTTTTGGATTGCCGTCAAGTAACTGCTGTGTGAGAAAATTTCCCACTTCATGACATGCTTGAATATCCTTCATAATAAATTCTTCCTGATGCGTTGGTCTATCAAATGTAATGATGATGTCTCCAAGATCGATAAGATCTTCAACAAATCCATTTGTCTGAAAATCAATTTCAGTACAGTAAACTCTGTCTAACATGACATCGTTTACTACATATGAAGTTAAAGGAGTATATCTAAATTCAAGAATTTTCCTATTAGTTAAAAGATAAATGTGGAAATACCAATCAATGATAAGTTTTGCAATAATACCAATTGAGAAACTTATTACTATTAGACTTGAAACAATAAAAAGTGAGAACGATGAAAAGATTCTATCAAAAAAGAAATAAGCACTTCCTATAAAAAATACGGCGAGAATTAGTAAAAAGAGGATAGGAAATATGACTACATATGGATGTTTTCGAACGACAAGCAAAAGATTTTCATCTCTTAATGTCAAAAATGTTTTCCAATCTCCTGTTGCTATTCTACTTTTATCCATGATTACCCTTTCTCATGGGCGGTAGTATGACGAGTGAGTGTGCGAAACATCTATAGAATACTACTCAAATATTAAGCGGAGATGATAATTGCAGTAGAAAGTTGTAAGAGAATAATTTCTCCAGGCACAATTTTTGCTCTTAGCAGGGCGAATGTACTATAATATATATCTGCCTATGGAAATAGCACAAATATTTGGAATCTTCTTAACTGGATTACTGGCAGGGGGTCTTTCCTGTATGGCGGTACAAGGAGGTTTACTTGCTGCTACTATTGCTCAACGCCACGAATCCCATCTCACAGAGCAAGCTACACAGGGGAGTGCTCAGCCAATCTTAATTTTTCTTGCTTCAAAGCTCGTTGCCTACACTATTTTGGGTTTTTTACTCGGTTGGCTTGGATCGACATTACAGTTTTCCTTAGGACTACAAATTAGCTTACAAGTAATCGTTGCTCTTTTTATGCTTGGTACAGCATTACATTTACTAAAAGCACATCCTATCTTTCGCTATTTTATTATTCAACCCCCGCATTTGATTACTCGTTTAATCCGTAAAGAAACCAAAAGTAAAAATATTTTTGCACCTGCAATACTTGGTGCTTTTACTGTATTTATTCCTTGTGGAGCAACCCAAGCAATGATGGCCCTAAGTATTGGCTCAGGTAATCCATTGTATGGAGCGATAATTCTCTTTGCGTTTGTACTAGGGACATCACCTGTTTTCTTTTTGCTGGGATATTTTACAAGTAAGGTTACATCTTCAGCGACATTAGTGTTAACAAAGTTTGCTGCTGTAGTTTTACTTTCATTCGCACTATTTAATCTTAACAATGCTATTGCCTTAACTGGAAGTAATTTTACTGTTGAGGACTTTGCAAAAGGTGCTTGGTGCACGCTGAGTTTTTGTGAGGATGAAGTTGTAGTTCCTTTAGCAACAAACAATACAAATATTGTCATTAGCTCGTCTGGCTACACACCACATAATTTTTCTGTAAATGCTGGATCACCAGTTACTATTCATTTAAAGAATCAAGATAGTAACAATTGTGCACAAGCATTTACAATTCCTGAATTAGGTGTAAAAAAAGTTGTTCCAATGGGTACGTCTCAAACGATTACATTTACTGCACCCCAGAAGACTGGACCAATTTCATTTATGTGTAGTATGGGGATGTATCGGGGCACAATTAATGTTATCTAACTATGAAAAAAACAGTTGTTTTAAAAGTCGAAGATCTTGATTGTTCTAGTTGCGTTATAAATATTGATGGCATACTTGAAGATACAACAGGTATTGACGAAGCAAAAACAAGTTTCATTAAAGAGAAAACCTCAGTCACTTTTGATACAAGCAAAATTAAAGTTCAAGAAATAATTAATTTAATCAACCAAACAGGGTACAAAGCCTCACTTATTAATTAGAAGTTTGTAACTTGGTATGTACAGTTGCGGCAAGTTCTCGCAAGTCGCTTGCTAGTAGTGATAAATTATTCCCCAATGTCTCCACAATATTTCTTTTTCGACATACCTCTGCAAGAGCAGTAATATCCTCAGCTGAAGGTTCTGTCACGTCTGTTGTTTTTGGATACATAATTGAATCCTGAGTAGTAGTGTGAGGCATTCCAATTGCATGTCCCATTTCATGTGCAAGTGTATGTATCAATTCAGGGCGCGAATTATTAAAATAGATAACAATCTTTTCATCTCGACCTTCACGAATATAAATTCCTTCCTCAGGTTTTTGTTCGAGAGTATGATTATATGCGTCAACCTTTTGATCCAATGCTTGGATTTGGGTATTATATTGATCCGTTGATTGATTAAGTGCTTGTGCCATTGTTTGCAGTTCTTGTGCTTCCTGTTGGAGAGATCTTTGTTCCTGGAGCAGTTTATTGTATTCACTTTCGGGTGCCCCTCCTTGGTCATTCCAATAGGAGATTCTATTGTTTAACTCTGCATTGCGTCTTTTAAATTCTGAAGCACGACTTTCATATTCAGCAATTTCAGGTTTTAATGTATCCTTCTGTTCGTCGACTTGTGAATTTAAATCATTAATTTGTGTATTTAAATATTGGCGTTCGTCGTACGTAAGACTAATGGTAAGTTTTGACTCAGGATCATAGGTAAAAAGCGGTTGTCCTTCTGCATTTTTCCAAGTATTCGCAGCTTCTTTTGTCGCAGAAAGAAAGTCTGCCTTCGAGATCTTAAATCGTGGATCAACCTCTCCAAGACTGTATGTCCTCGGTATTGCACATGGCGATTGGGAGATAATTGCTTCGGCTGTGGTTGCAATTGTCGTTCTGTTGAGAAAGCCAAAAACGAGCAGTATAACAAATACTATGATAAGAATGACTTTTTTCATCATTCATATTCTATACTACGGAGCTTGAAAATACCATAAATAGGATTTACGATTGGTGAAATATTTCCATTCCAGGAACTGTAGATTTGTGTTTTTTAATCTTTGCGATAAAGAATCCTTCCATTGTTTTGTTTGGAGTTACTCGTGAAGTATTTTGTGCGTTTGTAAATGTATGTTTTTTCCATGATGCTAGTCCCGCCTCCAAGTTCAAATGGGGAATAGCAATTCTCTCAACACTTACTGCATCGGGGGTATTTCCATTAACACGCTTTATAACCCATTCGATTACTTCTTCATTCTCCTCAGGTGACATTGTACAAGTTGAATAGATGATTGTTCCTCCAACATCGGTTGCAGATATCGCAGAGCGAAGAAGATACTTTTGCAAAAGTGAAAGTTGTTTAATTTTCCTTGGAGACCAGTCCTGATATGATTTCGGATCATCACATTGAATGCGTCCTTCCATACTGCATGGAACATCAACAAGAGTTTTATGAAATACTTCAGGGTAGCGTTTCCAGAAATTTTCTCCTGCATGATTTTCAAATTTTGTATTGGTGACACCATATTGTTCGAGATTATCTTTGAGTCGATAAACGCGTTTGCGGCTTAAATCATTTGCTACAATTTCTCCTTTGTTCTGCATCATAGCTGCAATCTGGGTTGTCTTACTACCTGGAGCTGCTGCAATATCAAGTATCCGTTCATCAGGTTGAGGATCAAGTGCGAGAGCCGGAATCATACTTGAAAGGTTTTGAATATAAATTAATCCTGATGTATAAACTTCCGATTTGGTTAGTTCTCGAACTGTTTTATTTTTTAATAAAAATGCATTACTGTACCATGCCACCTGCTCAAGTTCAAACCCAAGCTTCTCTAAAGCATTTGTAACATCCTCTTTTTTTGCACGCAATGTATTAACTCTAAATGAAGGAATCGGTTTGTTCTCAAAAGATTCTAATACTGCATCAAACTTTGAATCAGAATATAATTCTTTAAGTCTATCAATAAACTTTTCCGGCAAATTACAATTAGTCATAGATGTATTATACAAGATAGATGTTTCGGATGCTTTGCCCAGCCTCTGAAACATGGTACAATACTTTCATGAATAAGAAACGTGTATTATCAGGAATTCGTGCAACGGGTCGCCTCCATCTCGGTAATTATTTAGGTGCGATTAAAGGTATGCTTGCGTTACAAGATGATCCAAATTATGAAACGCTCTACATGGTTGCAGATTTACATACGCTAACTACACCATATGACGTTGAAGCGTTACGCAAAGATCGCCGCGAAATAATTATTGATTATCTAGCTGCTGGACTTGATCCCGAAAAAAGTATTCTTTTTCAGCAAGCACAAAGTCCTCATGCTGAATTAGCATTCTATTTCTCCAGTGTACAGACAATCGCTCGAATGCAGCATCTGCCAACATTTAAGGATAAAGTAAAACAACATCCAGATAGTGCAACTATGGCACTTCTTAATTATCCAATTCTGATGGCAGCAGATATTTTGATCTATAAAGCAGACAGCGTCCCTGTCGGAATTGATCAGGAACCGCACATAGAAGTTGCACGAGAAATTGCTCGTAAAATGAATCAGGAATATGGTACAGATTTTCCTGAACCGCAGCGTTTTAAAACAGCAGGTGAATATATCCCTTCACTTTTAGGAGAAGGAAAAATGAGTAAATCTGTTGAAGGAAGTTATATTAATTTAACTGATGATTTCGAAACTATCAAAAGTAAAATCGCAAAGATTCCAACAGACAGTGGCACAGAAGGTGGTGCTGTCCCAAACGATGGTGGAGTCGGTAATTTGTTTACAATTTTCAAATTATTTGCTGAGAAAGAAGTATTTGTAAAGTATGTCATTGATTATCGAGAGAAAAGAATTCGTTACAGTGACATGAAAAAAGAATTAGCAGAATTAGTTTATAAAGAATTACAACCATTCCAAGAAAAACGAAAACACTTTGAAGATAATCCACATGAAGTTGATAGAATCATTCAAGAAGGAAATGAAAAAGCAAAATCCCTCGCAGAAGCAACAGTCCGAGAAGTTCGTGATAAAATGGGACTGTTATAAAATTGGAAATCTCTAAACCTCAAATTAAAACATTTCAAGACAAAATTCTCACATGGTATGCAGTGCATCAACGGGATTTACCATGGAGAAAATCCCGTGATCCTTATCGGATTTTGGTTAGTGAAATTATGCTTCAACAAACACAGGTCAATAGAGTCATTCCAAAATACGAAGCATGGTTTGCAGCTTTTCCAACAGTGCATGATCTGGCAAAAGCACCTGTTTCAGAAGTCCTTCACTATTGGTCAGGACTTGGATATAACCGCCGTGCATTAAACTTAAAAAAAACAGCAACAGTTGTTTCGGAAAACTATCAAGGAAATTTTCCTCAAACAGAAAAAGAGTTACTAGCATTGCCGGGAATTGGACAATATACTGCTCGTGCGATTATGTGTTTTGCTTTTGATCAACAAGTCGCCGTTGTCGATATTAATGTGAAGAAAGTTATTTTGACACAACTCTTAAAAGGACCGGAAACAATTAATGTAGCTGACACTACGGATATAAAAGAAAATAAAGTGAGCGATAAAGAAATTGCAGCGATTGCTGAAACATTAGTTCCACAAGGTAAGGCGTATGATTGGAATCAAGCTCTTATGGATTATAGTAGTCTAATGTTAAAGAAAGAAAAAATTGATGTTCCTAAGCAATCTACATTTAAAGGCTCGAGAAGATATTATCGTGGAAGAATTGTGAAGCAACTGCTGGAGAAAAAAGAGATTCCATTAAAAGATCTAGGGCTTTTAGTAAAAGAAGATTTTTTAGATAAGGACCAAGAACTTATAGACGGAATCATTAAAGAAATGGAGCAAGAAGGATTTATTACTTTATATAAAAACAAAGTAAAGTTATCTTCATAAAGTATTTATTGACAGAGCATTTTAACGTGCTAAAATAGCTCTTTATGGCTTCTTCAGAAAGTTTTTCTACAGCAATTATATGTATGGATGGAAGGGTACAGCAACCCGCACATGCTTTTATTCAAGCAGAGACAAATACACAGTATACAGATACTATTACAAGACCAGGTATTGAAAAACAACTTGATGAGGTACATGCACTTGAACTTGATCATCCAAAGGTTCAAGAACTTAAGACACAATTAACAGTTTCCACACTGGGGCATAATTCAGAAGGAATTGTTATTGCAAAGCATGAAGAATGCCTTGGCAATCCTATTACTGATAGCGTTGATGAAGACGAGAAAACACGTCAAATGCTTAGGGGAGCGACACTCGTTGAAAGGATTAATTCAGCGAATGGTGTTGGTGATCTTCCTATCTTTACTATTGGAGTTCGGCGTTCAGAAGCGGGATTGTGGATAGCGGAAAAAACTGTATTCCAACCAACGAGTGCACGAAATCATGAAATAGCTCAAGTGCGAAAAACAGTTCGAGCTAATCAGTTACAACAAAGATAATAGTCTAACTTATTTATATTCTTCTTTAACTTCTTTAGAATATTTCTCTAACAACTTATGTATCTTTGGATCAATAATCACTCGGCAATAAGGAGCGTTTGGGTTATTGTCGTAATAATCTTTATGTTCTTGTTCAGCTGGATAAAAGTTTGTAAACGCAGAAATTGCGGTTACAATTGGATCTTTATACGTTCCTGATTTGTCTAATTCTTCTTTGACTTTCTCAGCAATTTTTTTCTGCTCGTTATCGTGATAAAAAATTTCTGAACGATATTGTGTCCCTACATCATTTCCTTGGCGATTCAGCGTTGTTGGATCATGCGTCGCAAAAAAGATATGCAAAAGTGTCTCGTAAGAAATTACATTGGGATCATACGCTACTTGGAGGGATTCAGCATGACCTGTTTCTCCTGAAGAGACTTCGTAATACGAAGGATTTTGTGTAGTACCTCCAGAATATCCAGATTGAACAGATTCTACTCCTTTCAGTCTTTGGAAAACTGCTTCCGTACACCAGAAACACCCATTTGCCAAGGTTGCCTGTTCTAAATCATTTGCCATAGTTCTATTATAAAGTCTACGCACAAGAAAAACGTAAGGAAAAAATTAAGTGAAAATTAAGAAATGAGTTCTAGGGTGAAAGGGTATATACTATTATTATGCAAAGTGAAATGATTACAGTCAAAAATCTTACTAAGCGTTTCAAAGACTTTATAGCGGTCAATGATGTTTCTTTTTCTGTTCCAAAAGGACAGATCTTTGCATTTCTTGGCCCAAACGGTGCTGGTAAGAGTACTACGATTAAGATGCTTACCACTTTACTTCTCCCAACTTCTGGAACGATTACTATCAATGGGCATGATGCACTGAAAGAGCAAGATGCTGTCCGAAAATCTTTTGGTATTGTTTTTCAGGATCCAAGTCTTGAGGATGAATTAACAGCATATGAGAATATGGAATTTCATGCAGTATTGTATAGCATAAAAAAAGAAAAATATAAAAAAGATATAGAGAACTTACTGACACTTGTTGAATTGTGGGATAGGAAAGATAGTCTTGTTAAAACATTTTCAGGTGGTATGAAGCGTCGCTTGGAAATTGCTCGGGGATTGTTACATCATCCAAAAATATTTTTTCTTGATGAACCGACACAAGGTCTGGATCCTCAGACAAGAAATCTTATGTGGCATTACATAAAAAATTTGAGTGAAGAGGAGGGCATAACTATTTTCTTTACGACACATTACCTTGAAGAGGCAGAAGAATACGCTGAGCAAATTGCGATTATGGACCATGGACATATACTTACCCAGGGGACACTAAAGGAGCTATTAGAAAAGACAGGCAAAACAAGCTTGGAAGAAGCATTTCTTAAATTAACTGGCAATAATATCCGTGAAGAATCAGCAAGTGCTGTAGATCGGTTACGCAATAGGCCTTTTATACGTGGGAGATAAATTATGAATGCAATTTATATATTATGGCTACGGGAAATCAAACGATATTTTCGTTCGCGTTCTCGTATGATTGGTTCACTAGGACAACCTATCCTTTTTCTTTTTGCACTAGGATTTGGTCTGGGTCCAATTTTTCAAAAAGCAGGACAAGGGAATTATTTTCAGTTTCTCGGACCAGGAATTATTTCGATGAGTATTTTGTTCACCGCAATTTTTGCAGGGATCCAAGTAATTTGGGATAAACAGTTTGGGTTCCTCAAAGAAACATTAGTTGCACCTGTCCCAAGATTACATATCATGCTTGGAAAAACATTTGGTGGAGCAACACTCGCCGTCATGCAAGGGACTTTTGTCTTTATTCTGGCAACAATATTTGGATTCCGTCCTGATATCTCCCTATTGCCATTAACATTTCTCTTTATGGTTCTTGTTGCAGTTTTCTATACAGGGGTAGGTATTGCATTAGCTTCAATTCTCGAAGATATTAGTGGATTTCAATTAATAATGAACTTTCTTGTGCAACCTACATTTTTTCTCTCTGGAGCACTGTTTCCATTAAATAACTTACCACCTGCTTTAAGTGTCATTACAATGATCGATCCCTTAACATATGGTGTCGATGGGATTAGAGGGACCCTTACAGGAATGAGCCATTTCGGACTTGGACTAGATTTAGCGGTGCTTTCAGTATTGACTGCAATTATTTTGACGGTTGGTGCGTATTTATTTTCAAAGGTACAAATATAGAAAGATTAATTATCTAAACTACATTGGTCGGAGGTCTGTTAGCGGAATGATCTCTGAGAACATAAATTCTTTTCCTGAAGCATCGACAGCTGCAAATCTATACTCGTATGATGCCCCTTTCTTAAGGTGAGAAATTGTATATGTACCGACAGATGGTGAAACATTTCGAATTGAATTCGTAAATTCTTTCTCATCAGCTTGCTTGTAATAGACAGTATAGGAATCAGCATTTTTAAGATCATTTGGGATTGTAATTGTCGCTTCAGCAAACATTCCACGCATAATACTTGTTCCTGCAACGGACTGCATAACATCGTGTCTATTCATAGCAATAATTCCGACAACAAAAAGGGAAAGGCAAGCACTGACGATTACAATGCGATGGAAGACTATAGTTTGACCGCCACCTGCTGAGACCTTACGAGGTGCACGGCGAGTAGTCTTTGATGAAGCTTTAGTGGGCAGTTTCTTTTTCATCTATATTTAGTAGAGCAGATAGCGACTTTTCTGTCAAGAGTTATGCCAAAGTGATCTTACCTTTTTCAAACTCCCTCTTAACTAAATATCGATATTTTCTTCCCAATTCCCATCTACGGATAGGCTGGGTAATCAGTGTAACTCTCAAAATCATGATCTCAGGATTTCGGAAATCTTCTATACCATTCACGGCGGAACCGCTAAGAACAAATTCTCCAAGCTTTTCGTCTTTCTTCAGATGTTCCAATGCGTTTTCTGCACACTTAAAAGTTTTATTAATATCCTGATTTGATTTCAATGGCAAATCAATTAAGATATTTGCTTTATTTCTAGAATAATTTGAAATACCCTTAATCTGACCATTTGGTATTAAATAAAGCGAACCGTCTTGTCCGCGAATTGTCATGGTTCGAGAGTCAATTCTTTCGACGTACCCTTCGATATTGTCTGCTATCTTTACGTAGTCACCCATAGCAACAGAATCATGGGAAAGCAGAAACAAGCCAGTTACAAAATCCTCAATAATTGATCTTGCACCAATGCCAAGGACGATACCAATAATAGAAGCAGAAGCAAGAAGTGGCGTTAGATCAATTCCTAAAATAGTTAATATGATATATGCAGATATTGTATAGACTACAGCAGTGATCATATTGCGTGTAATAACTGTAAATCTTCTCGAACGCCGATTGTCAAAGCTTTTAGGTACCTTAATTAAGGAGCGAAGAATATTATCAAGTAACACCGCTACAAGCAGTGTTATACCTACATAAATGTAGTTTTTGATCATGTCAGATGAGAAAAGGGGAAAGTCGCTGAGATTCATAGGATAAGTCCAGTATAAGAAAATAGAGGAACAATGGCAAGTTAAGCTTCGTAAATAACAACAGCTGGTGCATTTCCGTATGGATAGAATATTTGTTTCTCTATATGGTCTGGCTGTAGATGCGAGATGACGGCTTCATTAATTGCTCCTACGTTTGTCATAGTTTTATCTTTGCTATCAGGTCCTTCTCTGCGTGGTGCATAACGAGTCATGTATCGACCTGTCATTCCCTGATCTCTTTCCCAATAAGGAGGTACAAGTAACCTGACCTCAAGCGTCCCTGTTACCGCTCTAACTTCTTCGGAAGCTTTATCTCTTTCCTGTAAACTCTGTTGTTTTGCATAACGTAAATGTGATGCCAATTCTCCTGGTAAGTATGTGAGTATGGGTTGTGTTTTAATCTCACCTTGTAATACTCTGCCATCTTCTACAATTACGTTTTCTCCTTCATGAATTTCCCGTATACTTTGGTCCACTCCATGTTGTGCATTTGTTGGCTTATCAAAATATACTCCTGGTTCAGTTACTGTTTCTCCTGCACCAAAAACTGGAACGAATTGCCTCGCAATAGGATTTTCATTAGCAATTAATTCTGCTCGGATTTGAGGAAGCATTGCTTTATCACCAAGATGTTGCCATGTTGGATGCCAGATCCAATTTACGGAACTATCGTTTAAAAATTCTCCAACAAGTTGAACCTTTGCTGGATTATCCTTAACTTTTTCGTAGAGTTCATCTAAATCAAATTGTGCCATTCTCGCAAAAACATGCTTTGCATATTCTTTTTGGGAAGTATCCTTTTGAGGAAGTCCATCTGCATCTCTTAGTACATCAAATGGTTTTTCTGGATCAATTCTGTATGGATGGTAATAATAACCATTTTCATCTTTTCCAATTATGTCGGCAGGAGAAATCGGGAGGCTATCTGGAATTCCCATCATTTTCTGCATACCGATCTTATCAAGTTTCGTTGCATCAAATGGTTCAGTGTCTAAAACTACTATTGGTTCACCGTTTGCGAATCGTTCAGAGAATCCGCGATATACTTCAGCAGGTGAATTAGGGCCAAATCTTGTTTCTTGACTATCCGAATCATAGCCCGCTGCTTGTAACCGAGCAGCGATTGCTGTTTCGTATCCCATTGCAGTACTTATCTCCAAAACCTTAGGCATAATATCTCCCTTATCACGAGCAACAAGATTGTCAAATATAAGAGATACACCATACCCTTGGTCTAGTCTTGCTTCAAGTTGGCTATTAATATCTGGATTATTTAAAACGAGTGCTCCAAATGTAATTGGATTTCCTTGCATCCATTCTGTCACGCCGCCAGCTTCTTTAATTTTATCTAAAATTATTTGATGCGTTGTCTCTGCTCCTTGCATCAGTTGATTTACAAATGATTGAGGTAATTCAACCGGATGGCCAAGTTGTGGCCAAGGTGATTTATTATCTGGACGGGAGACAAGATTTTCTGAGATAAGATTATTCCAATATGTTTTGGCAGCATCTTGGCTTAATGCTTTCACTTCAAACGCTTCACTTTTTGGTCTGTATAGTTCCTGAATATCCGCAACAGTCGTTGTTTTTATATGTTCATGGAATGATCTTGCAACATCTACGGTAACGGCCATTACTGCTTCTTGCTCTTTCATACCAACTGCTATCCTATCTTTTGCTCCTTGCAACATCCATTGACTAATATTTCCGATACCAGTTTCATAAAACCCGCTTACTGATGTTATCCCATCTGCATCTCTAAATTTGTCCATAGTTTTATCTGGATCAATAAATGCTCTGCTCACTTCTTTAATAATTCCAGGGGGAAGTCCCTGATATACAATTTGTTTTTCTTCATCTATAAGCGGCTCTTGTACGAAGTCTCGTAGTTGTTTCCAAAGTTCTCGAGTAGTGTATTCTTTTCCATCCATACCCTCCAAATTCGCATCCGCTCCATGTTTGGCAACACGCATTGTATTATGATGTGCTATCTCAAAAGAGGCTTCAGAAGGTTCTTGTCCAAATAATGCGGGATATCTTTCCTGAACTTCAGGGAAGTCCCCGTTAATCAAATGCATTTGCATTTTCCATCCAAGTCCGCGTACAAATTCTCGCATCGCGATCACTCGTTCTGTTTTACCTCCAGCAGGATCTAATGTACATAATTCCAAAGTTCCATAAGGAGGTATATCAACTCGATATCTATCAGTGTGATGTCCACCTTCACGTCCTGCTGTAGGTACCTCACCATTCTCAAGCTTTGCTCCAATAGATGCTAAGAATTCGTTTTCTTCTTCAGGAATTGGTTGGCGTAAAACACCCCCAGAAGGGGAACCAAAAAATCGACCTTTCGGGCGATATGATTGATGTTCTCCTTGCTCAAGATTTTCAATAGTAGCTTCTTTCCATGAATCTCCGTCAACTCCTGGTGCATCGGCATATCTTTCTTCCGGATTAGGTTGCAACATCCCATCCATAAATGGGCCAGAAAGTGTACCACCTAAAAGGATAGGTGACACGTGTTGGAGATGATTAATTGCTTTTCGAGCGGCTTTATGGTCAAGTACTTCGACATGAGGTTGAATTGATGCTATATCAAAATGTTGAGCAGCATCCCAACCTTGAACGTCGAAAGTTATTTTTTGTGTATAAGGATCGTCAGTTATTTCTTCTGGCTGCAGTCGTCTATGGGGGATATTTGCAATTGGAGCAATATTGACTCCAGTCTCATCAGCAATTGTAATAAGAGATTTTAGTGTACCAAGATAATTTCGGTTTCTTTGATCGATATCTGTGCCATGATCAAAGGTAAGTTCTACACAATTAGAAGACATCTCTACCGTATATCCAATCTCTTCATCGTTAATTTGTCGGGCGTTTTCATTGAACCGTTCAAGTGCTGTTCTAAAAGGATCGCCTGGATTCATTGCTGAAACCATTTCACCTTGATCATCAAAGATAAAATACTCTCCCTCAAGTCCAGAATCAGTGTGTTCAAATCCTAATTTTTCTGGTGGTTTGTTATCTAAATAGATACCTTTTACATCATTTTTCGTAAGTCCTTCAGGATTTCGTCTAAAATATGAAGGACGTACATACGCTTCTGTTGATGCATCAGCTGTAAGAAGCCCGCCTTGTTTGAGAGGATCAAATGAAGGCGTATCATAAGGTGCAAGAAGTTTTGCTGGAGATTCTGTTTCTCCGCCCATGTCTTTATGGCCTTTGCCTTTTTGTTCGTAATGTCTCAGTTTGTGTTCAGTCATAGAATTCCTTCCAACCAAATGATTCCACAACAATAAATTGCCTTAATAAAAGGTATGAAAAAATGTGTGTGGCGGGCGTTATTAGCTCTTAATAGAGTATAAATCCGTCATGTAGAGTCGCATGAGGGTGAGGTGTCCGTCGATTTGGTTTATAGAGTTTTTAAAGTCCAAAGATTGATAAATCAACCTCTGTGATAATTTTATTATAACATAGGCTTATGGATGAGTAAAGGTGTTATGATACTTTTCGATCTGTTTGTTTATACTCTTTTGCTTCTTCATGAAATCTTTCAAATAGGCCCTGTATTCTCTGGAAATTATGATCGGAAGGTCCTATTAACTCTGCGTGGGGTTGTATACCAATAACAAATGGTAAACTCGGATGTTCAATCATCTCGACAATTCCTGCAGGAGATTCACCCGAGATCATAAAAGCTCCTGGATGAGCTATGGCTTGATGGTGACGGGAGGGTACATTTCTTAATTTATCAGTCTCAAATATCTTATGGACCTTTGTTTCTGGTGTTATAAAGATATCGTGTGTACTCGATTGTCCAGCAACTTCAATTGAGGGGCCATGATCTTCTGAGATACTTGGAATATCGGGAATATGTTGATAGAGGCTGCCCTCTGTTGCGACTGCAAGTACTTGAGCACCTCTGCATAGTGCTAAAGTTGGCTTTTCGTCTTCCAATGCTTGATTGACAATACCAAACTGAAATTCATCAAAAGCAAGATTTGTTGTTCCTAATTTTGCATGAGGTAATTGTCCATACGAAGAAGGATGAATATCAATACCTCCAGGTAATAATAATCCGCTTGTTGATCGGTATTTTATCGCACGTTCATGTGGGCTATCATCTACAGTTGTAATAACTGCCTCGTTTCCAGTTTCGCGAAGCTTTCTAATACTCGGACTTATATTAATTGCATGTTCAAGAGATCCTGCAGGGTTGAGTGTTACGAGTATACGTGGACGTTCTTTCATTGCCGACTATTATATAGTCTCCTCTTCAGCTCAGCAAGCTCTTGTTTACAGTACAATTTACCTTTACTCTTTCCTTACGCAATTTTGGTTTTATTCTTAGCTTCATGACTTAAGATTAAATTAATAAAAGAGATGTTTAATAAAGAAATTAGAGGTTGTCTATAAGAGCCATTCTGGATCGACCCGTAAGGACTAACGATCAGTAATGACAGATAACCTCTTATTTTAAAGAGAAAATATCTTACAGAAAGGAGGATTATAGGCAGTATGATAGCATTTATCGAAAAACAATTCAAAAATATATTTGGTTCATTCTTTACCGTATTTACAGCTCCCATTCACTAAATAAATGAATAATTAGCACTTGACAATATGTACTGCTAATTATAAAATAGGGAAGATATGGAGAATATACAGGACCTTCTCAAGCCGGTTTCTCCAAAAGAAGCACTTGAGAAATTTACAATTAATTTAACAAATAACGCAAAACAGGGAAAAATTGATCCAGTTGTTGGAAGAGAAGTAGAGATTCGTAGAGTCATGGAAATTCTCTCTAGACGGACAAAGAATAACCCAATCCTCATAGGTGATCCAGGTGTTGGTAAAACAGCAATCGTTGAAGGACTCGCCCAAAAAATCATTGAACAATCAGTTCCAACTCCGCTGAAAGATAAAGAACTTGTCGTACTTGATTTCGCACAACTTCTTGCTGGTGCAAAGTTTCGTGGCGAATTTGAAGAACGACTCAAAGGAGTTATTAAAGCAGTTGAAGAAGCAGAAGGGAAATATGTAATGTTTATTGATGAGTTGCATACTCTTGTTGGTGGAGGTGCTGCTGAAGGGTCAACTGATGCGGCAAACATTCTTAAACCTGCACTTGCTCGAGGAAGTCTCCGAATGATTGGAGCAACAACAATTGCAGAATATAGAAAGTATATTGAAAAAGATCCTGCACTTGCCCGAAGATTCCAGCCTGTTATGGTTGATGAACCTACAGTTGAAGATACCATTTCTATCCTTCGTGGTATCAAACAGAAATACGAACTGCATCATGGAATTCGTATAACAGATAATGCAATTATTGCTTCAGCACGTTTGTCTGCACAGTATATTCCGCAAAGATTTCTACCAGATAAAGCAATTGATCTTATTGATGAAGCTGCTGCGGCGATTAAGATTGAAACAGAAAGTATGCCAGCTGAACTGGACGAATTGAAGAGAAAGATTACACAAATTGAGATAGAATTGGCAGCGTTAAAGCGGGAAAAAACTGAAATTGCAAAAAACAGAAAATCACAGCAAGAAATAGAATTAGAAAAATTAAAAAAGCAAGCTCAAGGTATTGAAGAGCAATGGACCAAACAAAAAGACATGATTCAGAAAATTCAAGAAGTTCGTTCAAAAATCGATGCATATAGAGTCGAATTAGAACAAGCAGAACGTGATGTTGATTTGCAAAAAGCAGCAGAAATTAAATATGGTAAAATTCCAGATTTGGAAAAAAGTTTACATGAACTTCATAATGAGTGGGATAAAATTCCATCAGAAGAACGAGTACTTCGTGAGGAAGTTGATGAAGATGATATTGCAAAAGTTGTAAGCCGTTGGACTGGTATTCCAGCAACGCGAATTCTTTCAACAGAGTCTGAGCGTTTACTGCATTTGGAAGAAGAATTAAAAGAACAAGTTGTCGGACAGGAAGAAGCTATTACAGTGTTGTCCCGAGCAATTCGAAGATCTCGATCAGGACTTGGAGAAAAAGATAAACCAATTGGTTCATTTCTCTTCCTAGGGCCAACAGGTGTTGGAAAAACTGAAACTGCAAAAGCATTGGCAAGAATATTATTTAATGATGAACATGCAATGACGCGAATTGATATGAGTGAATATATGGAAGCCCATGCAGTCGCACGATTGATAGGAGCACCTCCAGGATATGTGGGCTATGACGAAGGTGGTCAATTGACGGAAGCGGTTCGTCGGAGACCTTATTCAGTTATCTTATTTGATGAAATTGAGAAAGCACATCCGCAGGTCTTTAATGTATTTCTGCAACTGCTTGATGATGGGAGACTAACTGACAGTAAAGGTGTTACAGTTGATTTCAGAAACACAATTATTATTATGACAAGTAATCTTGGAGGTGAAGTTATACGAGAGGCAAAAGATAAAGAAGATGCTAAGAAAAAGGTATGGGATGTATTGCATGGACATTTTAGACCAGAATTTCTAAATAGACTTGATTCGGTCATTATTTATAATTCATTATCACCAAAAGACTTAATGAAAATTACTGAACAACAGCTTATACATGTTAAAGAGCGTATGTCTGAAAATGGAATTGAGCTAAAAATCACCGATGACCTCACATTGCATTTTGCGGAAGTTGGTTATGATCCAGTCTTTGGAGCTAGACCTTTGCGTCGAGCGATTGAAGAAAAATTGGTAGACGAAATTGCCATGCGTATTATTGAAGGAACGGTAAAACCTGGTGACGTTATAGAACCAAGAGTAAAAGAAAGCAAACTCATCATCTAATTTCACACCTCAACAGTGCTATAATATCTTTTATGGAACAAGCAGAACGATGTAAGAACTGTGGGCGGGTTTTATCTCTTCGACCAACCAAGCGAACAGCAGAGCAGTTAAAAAAACCTTATTATTATACTCATTACTATTATTGTCCATATTGTCAAAAGTTATATCATAGTGATAAATTTAAAGTACTTAATCCAAGAAGTATTCCCTTTGAACTTGATAGTACAGAAAAAGTTACAATTGACTACGATGTAGAAATTTGGACAGACGGTGCATGTATTCATAATGGTACGCCAAGAGCAAAAGCTGCGTGGGCTTTCGTTTCAGATAAAACTGAACTAGCAGGTTTAGTTGAGGGAAAACAGACAAATAATGTTGCAGAGGGGCTAGCAATCTACCATGCGATTGCTTGGGCGGCAGAGAATGGCAATAAAAAAATAAAGATATATTCAGACAGTCAAATCAGTCTCAACAATCTTTTAAAGCATCCAGATAAAGTAAAAGAGAATGCAAAAATATTTTATGATATTGCTGATGTTATTCGCAAAAATGGACTAACTGTTCACTATGAAAAAGTATTGGGGCATTCTGGGGACGTAAATAATGAACGCGTAGATAAGCTTGCCAATTCACTTGCTCGAAGTTAATTCTTTTCTTCTTTGAGATATTTTTCTAAGGATTCTTCCGCATTCTCAAGTTCTTCTTTTCGGTATTCACGATATATATATAAACCACTATACAAGCAAATAAATATCAAGGAATATGCTATGACAAAGACCGGAATTCCCAAAAGTAATGTGAGGATTGAACCATTATAATTGAATGCAAGGTACAGTAAAAAGCAGAAAAATGTAAAAGGCAATAAAATAACATAGCCATGAATCCAACTATTCTTTTGGAAATGCCTATATTGTTTTGGGATATGTTTGAAGAAATATCGGTACCATTTATCTGCATGAAGAGTGTAAAAAACAAATAGTGAATACAATACGCAGGCTATAGCAACACTTAGAAGAGCATTCACAAGTCCAGCAACTAAGTAGCTCCAAATGAATATAAATAATAAGAGAAGGATGCCTGTGTAAAAAATAATTTCTTTTATATGTTTCTTGAGAAGAATATTTGTTTTAGGAACGAACGATTGATGAAGCCAGTGTTGTGCGTCCTCTTCTTCAAATGTATATTGGACATTTTTCTTCAAAGCGTCTTCATGCTCTTTTTGAATATGACGATTGAGATACCAACCAATACCAATAGTTAACAACAAGATTGGTAGCAATAAAATGAATGAAGGTCTTGGCTGTACGATGCTGAGAAGCACATAAGCACTGACTGCAAAAGTAATGATATAGAGAAGTGGATTCATAATTACTAGTACCTTAATTATAGAGCAGGTTGTCAACCAAATATAGAGCGAATATAAAAAGTTCAGTTTTAATCAAAATAATTTGATATGATGGTGTGAATGGATATCCTTTTTATAGTTCTTATTTTTGTTATATTAGTCATTCTCTTTTTTCTTTTATCAATGGTTTGGCCTCCTGATAGTCCTTGGTCACCGTGGTGGAGAACCTCTCCTAGGATTGCAAGAATCCAATGCAAACTCGCAAAGATACAAAAAGGGGATGTGATTTATGATCTCGGATCAGGCGAAGGAACTGCCTTAATGATTGCTGCAAAAGAATTTCATGCAACGGGAATTGGTATTGAGATAGATCCTTTTCGCGTCTTTACCTCAAAGCTTTCTGTCCGATTCGCAAAACTTTCGGACAAAATAAAAATTTATAGAAAAAACTTCTTTGATGTTGACCTCTCCGATGCAACTGTTGTTATCATGTATCTTATTCCCAAAACAATGGCTCGTCTTCGACCAAAGCTCCTAAAAGAATTAAAACCTGGAACAAAAGTTGTAACATTTGTTTATAAAATTGATCTTCCAATGATTGCAAAAGATGAAGAGAATGAAGTGTACGTTTATCAAATCCCAAAAAATAAAAAATAATTATTTTTTTAGCTTAAGTATCATCCACCTGAGCTTATCAGCTAGCTTGTAACTCTGATAAAGTAACGGGTTAATTACTAAATCATAACTTCCAAGGAATTCTATGTGATCCGGACCAAACTTTTGTTTGAAATTATGAAATCCAAACCATGGATCTTTTTGGTCTGCGTTTGGTCCCATTGCACCCCACATATCAAATTTCTTTAATCCTAATTTTTGTCCAAATCTAATCCCTTCCCACATAGCCAAATTTGAATGCATCACATTTCGATGATCGTTACTTGATGCACCGTATGGATAATAAAGCGTATCGTGATAGACAAAAAATAAAAGAGTTGTAAGTACTTTCCCTTCATATGTTGCTGTAAATATGTGTGATGAAAGAGCATCGGTTGTCATTTTATGGCTGAATGTTTCCCATTGAAATTTGTGATATTGTTTTGTATGTGCATAAAACTTTTGTCTCTTTGTTGTTTCTTCTGTCAGTCTCCAATACGCTTTAAATGCTTTATCAGAATTATCTTCAGTGACTTGAACGCCATGTTTTTGTGCTACTTTAATGTTATATCTTGATTTTGCGTGCATATCTTTAAGAAGATCTTCTTCAGATTTTGTCAGATCAAGAATAAAAGTATATTTTGTAAAAAGGGGATGAGCAGCTTCTTTTAATCCAAGTTTTGCATAATTCCAGTTACCATCTTTTGTTGTGCTCCCATTTATACTTTTAATAACATTTGGTTCTAGCTGAATAAAAATACATCGTTCTTCTTTTCCTATATCTCTTAATTCATCAATAATTTCTTTTGTTGGCAATGTCCCTTTTGGAAGATATCCAATTGTGAAATTAGTTCGAGGAATTTTATGTATTGTAAGTTGAAAGCCGCTGACAAGTTTCTCTTTTTCAAATATACCTCTCCGAATGACTTTGACATTGGTTTTTTCACGAAATTGACCCCACTCATAGCTTTGAAGAGGATGGGATGTAGCTTTATTAAATTCAATTGCTTTGTCCGGAGTTATAGCTTTGAATGTCATAAATATATTGTATCATGTGACACCCTCGCTCGTTCCAAATTTCTCAACGATATTTACAATTTCTTCTGGTGTTAATTTGGCCAAATCAATATCCTCAGAGCTCGCAATAAGAATACCTTTTAGAATGTTCTTTGCTCGAATTGCATCTTCTCTTCGAAGACTATTTATCTGTACTTCAACAGGTTTAAGCATACCTGGATTATTAGAATGCGGTAGGTATTTTACATTCAGACTTGCCAAAAAGAGTGCAGTTTGGACGTGCGTATCAGAGAGATCCTTAAGAGGTACAGTAATAACTTCTTCAGTTGCAAACATTTGCTTTTTTACAATAGTTACTTTTGTCGTATCGATTATAAGGGTGTCTGGAAAAAACGTAAATGGAAAAACTGTTTGTACTCGCATGATTTCAACATCATGTCTCTCTGCGATTGCTTCGAGTCGTTTCTTCGACTCCTGCATGTCCTGGGCATGCTGCTTTACTGCTTCAGCTTTACCTTCCTGATTTTGTTTTTTTTCTTCATCGTCATCCTTTTTTTCGTCTTCTTGTTTGTCCGGTGATACATTCTTTTTGACAGCATCTTGAAGACCTTCTTTATATGCTTCCTTTACGATGTTTCGATACTCGTCATGAGAAAGAATAACATCCTTTACTGGATGATTAGTCTGTGGCTCTTCTTGGTTTTGATCTGCGAAGATTACTCCGCCTTTCGTAAGCATAATTCCCTTGATATCAAATATACTATAAGAAAGCAAGAAAGATGTAATTGCTGAGTAAGAAGTAGATAAGATTAGAAGTAATCTACGCTTGTTTTTTGTGAAATAAGATGTTCAGGAAGTTCCAGAACAAATCTAGATACAGTATTTGTTGTCCTTTGTCCAAAGAAAAGTCGACGTCTAGCATAGGTAAGAAAAAGTTTTTCTTTTGCTCGAGTCATGCCTACGTAGCAAAGTCTTCGTTCCTCCTCTAATTCTGCTTTATCCATTAACGCACGTGAATGAGGGAACAACCCTTCCTCCATGCCAATCATGAACACAATTGGAAATTCTAAACCTTTTGCAGCATGCAATGTCATGAGTGTAATCGCATTTTTCTTTTCGCTATTTTCTTGTTTCTCAGAATGATATTCTTGTTCCACGAGTGCGACATTTTCCAAAAAGTCTGGTAAGTTAGGAAATTCAATTGCAACAGAGCGAAGTTCTTTTATATTTTCAAGTCTTGCTCTATCTTCTTCTACTTTTTCATCATAAAGATCTAAATAGTTTGTGCTACGTATTACATTATCCAAAATTTCAATGGTTTTCACTTGATTCAAAAGCTCTTCGTCTTTTTGCTCAATTTGTTCTGAAGTTTCTTCAGGGAGGCTACTTTGGTAGGCAAGAAACTTTGCAAGTCGACCTTTTCCAAGCTTTTCAATTCGTTTATAGGCCACCATGTCTTTTGGATTACAAATAACTCTTAGATATGAAAGTACATCTTTAATTTCTTTCCTGTCATAAAATCTGGTACCTCCAATAAGAAGATATGGTAGTCCATGGTGAAGTAAGGCTTCTTCAATTACACGTGATTGAGCATTGGTTCGATAAAGTACTGCTACTTTATTAAGATTTTTAAAACCAAGGTTTGCGACCGTTCTGATGATGAAGTCTGCTTCTTCTTGTTCGTTCCCAGATTCATAAAGTTCGATTTCTTCACCATCAGGATTATTTGTCCAAAGCTTAAGGACAGGATGTGTTGTATTTTTCGATATGACAGACGATGCACCATCAAGAATTTTTTGTGTGGAGCGATAGTTTTGAGAAAGGGAGAAAGTTTTCGTTCCAGCAAAATCGTCTTTAAATCGTATTAAGTTTTTATAGTCTGCACCCCGCCAGCTATAAATACTTTGTGAGAAGTCACCGACAACACAAATGTTTCTCCATCGTGCTGAAAGCAATTTTGTTAATGTATATTGTGCACGATTGGTATCTTGATATTCATCAATAAGAACATAACGAAATCTTGCTTGGTATTGCTGAAGGATTTTCTCGTTCTCTTTAAAAAGCTTAATGGTATGAAGTATTAAATCGTCAAAGTCTAATGCATCATTCTCTTTCAAAATTGCTTGGTACATCGGATAGATCTTTGAAACCGTCTCTTGAAAATATCCCCGTGCAAAGTTTAGATACTCAGTTGCAGTGAGAAGTTCATTTTTTGCCTGTGAGATTGTTGAAAGCACTGAATAAGGTTTGAAGTCTTTCGTTGAAATATTTAGCCTGGTCATTGCTTCTTTAATCGCATCGAGTTGATCTTGTGAGTCATAAATCACAAATCTATTCGAGAATCCGAGATACTTACTTTCGCGTCGAAGTATCCTAGCACACAATGAATGAAATGTCGCAATCCAAGGGAGAGCAGATGCATCAAGGAGTTTTGCCATACGTTGTTTCATCTCTTTTGCAGCCTTATTAGTAAACGTAATCATGAGGATTTCCTCAGGGGCAACATGCTTTTTTGAGAGTAGGTGCATGACTTTAAATGTGAGGACTCTAGTTTTTCCCGAACCTGCACCAGCAAGAATAATCATTGGTCCGTCCGTTGCGAGCACGGCTTCTTTTTGTTCGGGATTTAAATCCTTGAGTAGTGTATCTTCCATAGAGTATAATAATGAATATTGGTTGTCATTACGAGAAGTTCTGGTGGACAGAATGGCACATTTCACGAAGAGGTTGCCGCATAATGACGTAAAGTAAACCCATTGTAGCACATGAAGAAACTCTTTATCATCGCTAATTGGAAGTCAAATAAGACTACAGAAGAAACTAATGATTGGCTTCAGCAATTAGCTAATTCAGGATTGCAACAACTTGAAAATAAAGTTGCTGTTGTCTGTGCTCCATTTACATTATTACCTCTGCTTAAATCATATGCAAATGAAGTAACTGTACCTGTTTCATTCGGGAGTGAGGATGTCTCGCCCTTTGATGAAGGTGCCTATACAGGTGAAGTTACTGCCGAAGAGATTAAAGAGTTTGCGGACTATGCAATTATTGGACATTCAGAACGAAGAAAACTCTTTAATGAGAATGATGAACTTTTATCAAAGAAAGTTACAATGGCTCTTAAAAGTAACTTAACTCCAATTTTTTGCGTGCAAGATGAGAGTACACCAATTCCTGAAGGTGTGACGCTGGTTGCTTATGAGCCGATTTTTGCGATAGGATCTGGACATCCGGATACTCCAGAGAACGCTGAAAAGGTCGTAAAAGCAATAAAAGATAAAAATCCAAAAGTCGAATTTGTTTTGTATGGTGGAAGCGTTACACCTGAGAATATAAATAGTTTTACACAATCTCCATCTATTGACGGGGCTCTCGTTGGAGGAGCAAGTCTCGATGCAGGAAAGTTTGTAAAACTGGTAGAGAACGCATAATCTACCGCACTTTTTTATACTTTAAATAACTCATGGAACATCGTATACCGTTACGTTCGCGAAGAAGAAGACCTGTTAGAAGTAGAGTGAAAATTGCACTCATGGTTTTTTTAGTGGTTATTCTTGGCATAGGACTTGTCAAAGTAGGAAAATACATTCCTGTTTTGTGGGAGCTTATGTTTAAGCAGGAGATCCAATTAAAGAGAGCAACTTCCCCCGATCAAAAAGTAAACTTATTACTTCTTGGTGTTGGTGGGGGGACACATGATGGTCCTGACCTTACAGATACGATCATTTATGCAAACATAGACCCTAACACAAAAAGAGTTACTCTGGTTTCAATCCCACGTGATACGTGGGTTCCAGATCTTGGTGCAAAAATAAATACGACCTATACCTTTGCAGAACAGAAAGAAGAAGGAAGTGGATTAAAAGTTACCAAAGCACTTGTCGGTAATATGCTTAACCAGCCGATAGACTACGCTGTGAAGATTGATTTTGGTGGTTTTGAAAAAATGGTAGATATGGTTGGAGGCTTAGAATTAGAAGTAGATAATACATTTGATGACTATCAGTATCCTGTATCTGGTATGGAAGCCGATGCATGCGGCTTGACAGAAGATCGTATCGCAAGTTTGTCAGCCGAGATTGCTTCAGGGAGTGCATCTGAAGTTGATGCATTTCCATGCAGATATGAGCATTTACATTTTGATAAGGGCAAGCAGCGTATGAACGGGGAGACTGCACTAAAATACGTCCGCTCACGTCATGGAACAGGAAAAGAAGGATCAGACTTTGCACGATCCAAGAGGCAAGAGAAGGTTATCGCCGCATTTAAAGAACGAATACTTTCCGTCGATACTTTCCTTAATCCGGTTAAGCTTGTCGGTCTAATGACGACATTAAAAGATAGTATAAAAACAGATATTGCAGAAGATGAATATGATGATTTCATAAAATTAGCAAAGAAGATGGAAGGTGCAAAAATATCTAGTGCAATAATTGATACAGGCGATCAATCTGAGGATAGGTATGGTTTACTTATAAATCCTCCAATTAGTACTGAATATAAGAACCAATGGGTTCTTTCTCCAAGAGCAGGAAACGGTGAATACGGAGAGATACAAGAGTATATTGCTTGTCAATTGAAAGGCATTGACTGTAAAGTTGGAGAATATGGAATTCTTACACCAACACCTAAACCTACAGTACGTCCGACTAAACCTTCAACGAACTAATACTATGAATAAGATCTCTCACGACAGTGAAGTACCTGCTTATGGGCAGCAAGTTATAACAGCTTGTGCGTTTATTCATACATCAATAGATGGTGTTCGTAAGGTGTTTCTTCCTAAAAGAGCCACTGCAAAAAAATTCTTACCTGATGTATTCGAGGTCCCTGGAGGACATATTGAATTTGGTGAAGATATTGTGGCTGGTTTAAAAAGAGAGATAAAGGAAGAATTTAATATGGATATTTCAGTGGGTGATCCTTTTGCGGCATTCACGTATAGTAATAACATAAAAGGTTCACATTCGATCGAGGTTATTTATTTTGCACAGTTTACTTCGCCTTTGAGTGAAATGGAATTACATTCAGAGGATCATTCGATGTTTGGATGGTTTACTCAAGATGAAATTTTAACAAGTATTGTCAGCGATATAAAAACAGCTGAGGATGTTGAAATTCAAGCAATAATAAAAGGATTTTCTCTACTTAATAATAATTCCTTAAAATTTCGTTAAAGGTGTTTACTTTAATTTATATATCTTTGTATTATCTTTCTGAAAAACGATTTCTCCTAACTGATTGAATTTATCTGCATCAAGATTTGGATGCTTTTGATATTCCATATTGCCTATAAATACATACTTGATGTCATATTTCTTAATAAGATTTTTCGTAGTGTTGATATTACTTGTCTCATAAAGCGTTTTTACCTCTTCTATCCTTGGAGAAGGAATATCATAGGAACCTCTCCATAGCCATTCGTGAACTGTCCATCCAAGAACTGTTGGTAAACCTGTATTACTTGATACACGTCCAAAATCTGTATATGAATCTCCCTGTGCTTCAAGAATCACAGGTTGTCCTTTTACATTATCGTTGAGCCAAGCAATCGCCGCATAATCTGCTGGATAGAGTTTTTGCAAATATGCTACACCGTTGAGTCCTTGGTAATTCTTAAAGTCTCCATAGTAGGCTTTCACAGCAAGATACGGGTATGTGAGTACAAAATAGACAAGAGTTATTGTCGTAAAAAGATAAAAAATCATTCCAAGCCGTTTTAATACACTGAGGTTCGAAAATTGCATAAGGACAAATGATCGAACAATGATGTATGCACTACTGATTCCAAGCATTATGAATGCCTGGAAGACAAGTTTAAACATGGTATTTGCTCGATAATGTGCTGGATAGATATCTTTTACATAGAAAAACTCAGGAATAATAATCAAGAATGTTGAGAGGATAATAAGCATCAATACAAAAATATCGGTTGCCTTATGTTCTTTCGCACGCAGAATAGCGATAGCAAAAATGACGACAAAGAAATAGAAGAATCCGTATAACGTAAATAGTTGCCATGGCAGGGATTTTTGGCAATGATTCGCTTCAAAAAGGAACGGACCAATCTTTTGCATATTCGTTAAAAACTCTGGTGCACAAAGAACACCAATGCCAGAAACAAATGGATCAAAATTTAAATTATATGGAGTAGTAAATGCAAAGAAGGAAGCAAGTACAACTAAGAAAGCGAGTATAAAATCTCTACCCATTGCGAATTGCCATTCTTTAATCCTCTTTATTTTCTTTGCTGAATCGCTTGTTTTTTTTATAACTTGTACCTCCGGTTCTTCTGGTTCAAATGCCTTTTTATAAAGTGCAGATTTCGTGCCGTGAACATACAGAAGAACGAGTCCCACAAGTAATAAGTATATTGCTCCGTCCCATGCATTTGTCATATACATGCAAGCTAGTAAAAGTCCTGTAAATATAAGAAAAAGTGGGTGAACTTGAAATGTATTATTAAGTTTTTGCTCTTCATCAGGATTTTTAATAGTATGATTGAGAACAAATGCAAAGAGCATACCGATTATTAACAGAACAAAAGGTATATCTAAAACATGTCCATGTAAGTCCGCAACAACCCATGAGTAGATTGGGAACTCATGAATCGTGTTATAAATAAAACGCGTTGCATTAGGATACCAGTATGAGTTTGGGAAGTCCATTGGACTAAATTGTAATTGCCAAAACGGAACAGGTGCATCTGCCTTATAAGGTTTAAAAAATGAATAGAAAATATGGAGGTTTCCTGCAAATGTTACGAGTGCTGCACTGAGAAGTCCTGCAACTGCAAGTTTTAACTTCGCAATTCTTGGATTCTGTGTCAGATGCACATACAAATTTGCTCCGATAGAAAATGTTTGGACAAAACAAAAAGCTACTATTGTTGAAAGCATGAGATTAAATGTAATTGCTGATGAAAGCCCTGACATTTTTGTAAGCATGGCTGTTACTAAATGTCCAAAATAGTAATAGTTGATAGTAAATGGTGTAAACCACATGTCTTTTGCTGGCAAGTAATCAGATCGCAAAAATGAATTAATAAACCCGAAGTCCATATACTTTTCCAATCCATGAATATCCGGAGCAAAAGAATGTATATATGCCCAAACAAAAAGAACTGCAAGGAATAAAACTTCTTCTATAATAAAGATTGGCCAAAATTTCTTAAGAACATAAAGAATTCGCCATTTTTTAGGCAGAAGAACTATTTGTGCAACTATAGCTATAAAAAATACTACAAAGATACTAATAGTGGTAAAAGGAAGTACCTTAAATACACCAAGAACAAATACCAAATAACCAATAAGAATGAGTCCAATTAATTTAGCAAATATGTAGCCTTTATCAAAAAACTTATCAAATAAGAGAAAAGTAAGTGGGAGGAAACCGATGCCGATCAAAAAAATTATCGACCACCATTGAAATACTGCATAAATGTCAGATGGTATCATATTAGCTTAGTATAGTGGATAAATGTGTTATAGGAAAGACATTTTTTTCTAAAGTTTTATGATGAGCAAGAGCACTATCTTTCTCATCTGTTTCAAGCCAATAAAACTTCGTCTTTGGGTTATCCCTTGCAACAAATTGTAATAATGAGAGATCATCATCAATATACATATCGAGTTTAAGTTTCTTTAACACTTCATTTTTAAACATGTGTGGTTGTTTATTTTCGTAATTAAAATACAGCTTTTCAAAAATTCCGTCTAAACCATGTTTCTTGACAAGTTTAGTTGTAATGTCTTCAAGAAACTTATACCTACTCGAAATAAGATAAAGCCTATTATCATTTTTTGAGATGGTTCGAAGTATTGCTAGATTTTCTTCTATAGGTGGACGGAGAAAGGGATGATGCGTAACTTTACGGAAAAGTTGCTCGGAATGTGAAGGGATACGATAAAGTAATACTCCATTATCCTTTTTTTTATAAAGTTTTGAAATAATATTACCGGGAACAAGCGGTGGGGTATTAATAAAAATTCTATCTAAATCAAATCCTATCTTCATAACAGTAGTATAATGTATTGTATACCACAGGGTATTACTTTTGCAAAAGCTTAAATCTATGAAATTACTTATTAGTGCAGCATATTATTCGCCACATATCAGTGGTTTAACAAATTCTATAAAAAATGTTGCAGAATTACTCGCCAAGAATGGATATGAAGTTAATGTAATTACAGCACAACATACAAGGTCACTACCTCGTAAGGAAAAAATTAATAAGGTTATCGTCCATAGAGTTCCATATGTATTTAAACTTAGTAAAGGTTTTTTTATGCCAGGATGGCTGTTTGAAGTAATTAGATATGTTAAGTCATCAGACCAGGTCCTGATTAATCTTCCTCAATTTGAAGGGTTTATTGTCGCAGTTGTTGCAAAAATGCTTGGGAAGAAGGTTCACAGTATTTATATATGTGACGTGACCATGAAAGGTGATTTTCTTGAGACATTCATTATGAATGTTCTGCAGTGGAGTAATGCATTGACCATAAAGCAATCTAACGATGTTGTTACTTTAACAAAAGATTATAAGAGTTCATCCAAGTTATTAAGAAATATTACAAAGCCTATTGCCTTCATCCCACCAGTAATCGTCGAACCGAAAATATCATCTACATCACAAAAGAATCTATTGAAGAAATTGCCAACTGGGGATATCTCTTATATCGGCTTTGTTGGAAGGCTTTCTACCGAAAAGGGAATAGAATATGTCTTTGAGTCGATTCCGCGTATCCAGAAATTACTTAATAGGCCATTTGCGATTTTGCTTGTAGGGCCACAACAGGTAGTTGGTGAGAATGCATATAGAAAAAGAATTAATAAATATATGGAGGAGTATAAAGATTCCATAATAAACGTCGGCGAACTAACCGACGACGAAATGGGAGCATTTTATAATCTTCTTGATGTCCTCGTTTTGCCAAGTATAAATCCCACTGAAGTTTTTGGAATGGTTCAAGTTGAAGCAATGTATTGTGGAACACCAGTTGTAGCTTCGAATTTACCTGGGGTTAGAACTGTTGTGCAACAAACGGGAATGGGGGAAATAGTAAAAATAAAAAATGCAAAAGATATAGCAGATAAAATAGTACAAGTTCTTCGATATCGAAAGAGCTACGTTAAGAGTCAAAAGGATATTCGTGAAGTCTACTCAACGCAAAGAGTTTTAGAAGCATATAAATCTCTACTGCAGTAATTCATTTTGCGGTGTTTTCAAAGATCATTACTTTCGGATGATCGTAGACTGTAAAAGCTTCCTCTGCCCAGTCATCAGGAATACTGATGGGGATACCTAAGTAATGTAATGAAGGATATGAAGTAAATTCTGCCACTTTTTTATACTTAGAATTACCATCAAAGAGATCTTCATAATATTTTGTCGTTTGGGGATATCTCTCCGGCACAGTTGGGATACTACCCCAACCACGATTAGAAGAGAGCACCATGTAGTCACCACGATTTAGTAAATCATTCATCTTCTGCCATTTCTCTGGTGTATCTGGATCGAATACTGGAAGTTGTTCAAATGTATATGTTTTTTGTGAAGGGGGATTCGTTCCAAGTGGCAAGCTATCATCCCAGTGTTCACTTAAGAGTGTATATCCGCTCGGAATATTATCGTAGATCCAAATACTCGCTGCGTTGCGGCTATGTACGGTTGTGTATATTGAAAAGAAAAGCATAGTCCATAAAATAATCGGAATAATACAAAGTACTTTAATCATATTTGACCAATGTTTTGTTAGTTCGTAAAAGCCTATTGCGGCAAGGATCGCAAGGAAAGGATAGATCGGCAAAAAGTATCGCATCGTTGTCGAGAACTGTAATCCCTGATAAAGAAAAAAGAAGAGTACCCATGAGAAAATTGCTATAAAGTCTACAGCACCATATCTTTTGAAAAGCTGAATAATGCCAAAAATTACAAGAATACTGAAACCTACGCCAATGCCCAGTATTGAAAGATTAATCAAAGGATAAACAATAGGAGTTTTATTAATCCATTGGACACTTGGTGGGAACCATGCATCGGCACTTCCCCAATTCTTTAGTGCTTCTATGTTTTGTAGGAAAAGTGCATTTATTGTTGGATCAATTATATTACCTGTTTGGAATAGATAAGGATCAGCTAATCTTCCAATAACATATGAAACTAAACAAAATAATAACCCTGGCAAGATGATGTGGGGAATAGATTTTTTCGGAATTGAAAAATGTGGGATATATGTTTTTATAAGAAAGAAACCAAGTAAGGGAGCAATATAAATTGCACTTATTTTAGATCCAATTGCCAATCCAAAAAAAGCTGCACTGAAAATTATAAAAAATATATTTTTTGTATAACTAAAACGAAGCATAAAGTAAAATGATGTCAACATAAAAAAACTAAGGAACGTATCAACTGCAAAATAATGTGACAACTGAATCGGTAACACAGCAATGGCATAAAAGAATGCGGCACAGTATTTAATATGCGAATGAAGTTTATGCTTTTTTTCTAACAAGGCAACAATTTTATAAATAACTATGATTGCAAGGATGTCTACAAATCCAGAAAGTAATCTACCCAAAATTGTAATATCTCCATAATTATCAAAACCCAAAGGAATCGCTATAAGTTTTGTTACGACGACCGGTAGCGTGCCATACACATAAAAAGAATGACCAATGTTTGCAGGATTAAAAGTCGATGTTGCTGGATTGAGATAATCTCCTAATGAAGGTGGAGTCGTCATTGCTGTTGCCACCATCGTCAAAAATCTTTCATCTGGATGAAGATGTTGTCCTTGATCCCAATCAATATCATAAAAACGCAAGAAGCCACCAAGAAGAACAATGAGAAGAAGTAGTAATTTCGAAATAAGATTCTGTTTATTCATAAAATTAATTGTACTATATTTGTTGCACGAAATTTATAATGTCTCCCTTTTAAGAATAAAAACAGTAGGTCGATCAAAAACATTGGTTGTTTGTTCAAAGTGATATACAGGATCACCAAGATACGCTATTTGGCAATATATATCGCAAGATGTCTCATATTTTTTTGTAAAGCTCAGACTTCCATTGAGAAGTGAAGTATAGAATCTATTCCCAATCGGATATCGCTGAGGATTATTGAGTCGAGTCTGTAAGACTCTTTGACTTGGCAGGATAATATACTCGGATCTTTCCAGTGCTGTTCTCAATGTTTGCTCATTATATTCGAGAGATTTGCTATCGAGATCATAGGTATTGAATATATGAATATTTTGAAAACTTCCATTAAACGGAGTTATCCCAATGTCATATGTTTCAGAAAAAATGGCAGCATCTGATGGTATTGATTGTTTTGCAAATGTCGCAGCAGCAATCCTTGTGTCGGGTTGTATGAAAGCACTGATAAAATAAGAGAAAGAGAAGGTTGTACATATAAGAAAAATGATAATAACAAGCACTCTCATACTAGTATGAAGTGATTTTTTGAGAGTAATCCTTTTCGTAAAAAGTATATGTGTTATTGCAAGTGCAATGATTAGATAAAGAAAGGGAAGTGTCGGCACCATATATCGAGTCCATTTAATAAAAAGAAATGATTGGGAAGCGAAAAGAATTACAAAAGTTCCAAGCAATAAAAGATATTGCATATTTTTTGATCGAATACTCAATAGTAATAGATAGAGAAAAGAGGGGATAAGAAGTATCGTCATTAATGGATTAATAAGAAATGGATAAATATGTACGAATTGATAAAGGACAGGAATTGTTTCATAAAATCCTTGTGTATAAAAAACTGGGAGAGTATTGAGTCCGACGCTTGACTCATATTGCATGCTTGCAAGAAATGATTTGAAATCAAGCACTACAAAGGGGTTTGTAATGAAGTACACAAGAAGTGTTCCCACAGCTATTATTGCCAATTCTTGTATAAAGAAAAGAACGCGTACTATTTTATGATGAGCATTCTTTGTATTTTTGATATGCGACACAAGGAGTGCCATAAAAGGAAGGACTACTATCACCACATGAGAAATTTTTGTTGCGACGAGTATTCCGCATACCAATCCGAGTGCCAATAAAGTAAAAATATTTCTAGCATGAAGGATTTTGATGCAGAGCCAAAATAACAATATGGTGAAAAATGTGAGCCATAGTTCAAATGTCCCAAAATGTGCAAATTGGATAAAGCCTGTACTGAGCGTCACAAATGTTGCTGCAATTACTCCCGTGCGTTTATCATGTAATCTTTGTCCCAAAATATACAGTAAAGGAATCAATGCCGTGGCAAAAATGGCTGAATAGATGCGACCAATAATGATCGCTTGCTCAAAAGAAACCATGTTGATTGGATGGTTCATCATACTATTAGAAATAATTCCTGTGAAGAAAACGACATAAATTGGGAAAGATCCATAAGCAAAAAAATTAGGATTCATTTGTTCAGGAAATCGTAATTGTGATATCGCACTTGCGATGTTTCGTTCATCAGGATGGAAATAAAACGGAGCACCCCAATTAAGATTATAAAAATGAAGTATAGTTCCTAAAATAGTTAATGCCGTTACGAAGAGATAGTATTTGTGTTTGAGGATCAGTTGCATAGATCTCTTTATTATATCGAAAAATGCGAAAAAAAGGTTTATTTTGTTATTAAGTCTGCAGCTTTCTCGCCGAGTTCGACTGCGTAATTCGTACCTCGATCCCAAGGATATACTTGCTCAATATTGGCAAGTACGACATTTTTTAGAGGTGTTTTCATTGCTGGAATCATTTTTGAATAGTTTGTTGGCACGATAGGTTGTGCAAATGGAGCTTTGAATAATTCGTAGCCAATGAGGTTTTTTCGATAATCTTTATTAATTTTTTTCAAGAATGAGTCATACATTGGAAGTAGTTTCTCTTTTGTGAGGTCGAGTTTATCGTCTGTGAATGCATAATTTCCGACATAGACAAGATGTTCATTATTAAAATGCTTTTTATCCATAAAATTAGTATGTTCAATAATTGCCATGATTGGTGCATCCTGTTCACAAATACTGAGCCAATACGTATTGTCTTTGAAAAAAGGCTTTTTCAATCGGAGTAACATATTGGTTGCACTTAGGCCCTGCAGTCTTACTAACGATTGCGTATACTTCTTAGGAAGTTGAGGAGTTGTTTTAAGAAAAAGAAAAGATGGAAGAGTAAAAATAACTTTATCGAATTGCTCTGTTTTCCTTCTTTTGTTGGTCCCGCGATAAGAAACAGAAGTTACATTTCTTTTTTCTGTAATCTCTACCACTTCCTTATTAAATTTAATTTTTCCATCCTTTTCTTCAATTGCTTTGACAACTGCTTGTGCAAAAGGTAAAAATCCTCCCTCAGGATAAGCTAAGGATGTAGTTCTCTTTTTAACTCTTGCCCAAAACCAAACAAGCGAAATTTTATCCGCGTGGATACCCATTTTATTGACAAGTTGTGGTTTCCATAACATTTCATATGCTTTGTTTCCAATTAATTTTGGTACAAAATCAGACACCTTGTACTTTTCTAAGCTTCTCCAGAATGGGTTTATTCTAAAAAGGAAAGCAAAGACCGCTGCCATACGAAGCTTATCAAGCATAGGAAGTTTTGGGAAGGAAAGAATTGCTGTTGGTGAGTCAAATTTATAAGGAGCGTTATCAATGAAAAATGATGACTTTGGAGTTCTAATTAAAACATTGTAATTAATCTCTTTTGCTAGGTCGAGTACAAAGGTATCATTTGTAAACCAATGATGGTAGTGTTTCTCGACAGTCCATTCCCAGTCCTTCTCCTTAAAACCAATAGCAAGTCCTCCCGGCTGAGAATCTTTTTCAAATAGTGTAACGGAATGCCCTTGTTTTGCGAGTTGGTATCCTGCTGAAAGTCCTGTAAATCCTGCACCGATAATAGCAATCTTCATAGTTAAGTTATTGAGTTTTTGCTGTTATTACACAGCAATTGTGAAGAATAGTATAACACCACCAGCTAAGAAAAGCATACTAGTAATTATTCCTGCGACGGTTGAATAACTTCCAGTAGGGGACAGGGGACCGCGAGTTGGACTTATCGCATTAGGATCAATTGTTGGGCTTGGAATTGCCGTTGGCGTTGCTGTTGGCGATGGAGCCAAAGTTGGAGTAGGAGAGGGGAGTGATGCAACAGTTGGTGTAACTGGTGGACCTTGTGTTGGTTGAATAGGTGATACAGAAGGTTCTGTAAATTGGCCTCCAGAAGCATTAACTGTGAAAGATCGTGAGAGTTTTTGTAAAGCACCTTTCGCATCAATTGATGAAATAGTAATAGTATGAGGTCCAGGACTCAATTCTACTGGAGGCCTGAACTCCCATAATCCAGTTGAATCGCTTTGTAATGAGGCTACAATTTCATTATCAGAGCTAATAACAATTTCTATTCCAGTGTTTGGTAGTGCACGTCCTTTAAAAAGTGGTTGAGGGTCTTTGAAAATTTGCTGATCTTCTGGGGTAGTGATTGTTGGTGAGTTTACTGAAACTTGTTCATCAAAGATAGGGAAACCAGCAGATTGCGAAGCGGAACTTCCTGAATCACTTGCCAAAGGGTCATCACCGCTTAATGTGAAATCATAATTCTTTGACAGAATAATTTTAGGAACTTCTGCTAATTGTTCTCCAACAACTGAAACTTCAGATTGTAGTGCTGCATTTGTCGCAGTTATTTTTAATGGAGTTTTTTCAAGAATTGGTAAGTATGTAGCGAGATCCTTAGTTCGTAATTGTGCAAGTGAGGTCGTGAACCGTCCATCAGGTTGGACAAGTGCAGAGATAAGTTGTGAATTGTCTGATGAGATATAGACAATACTTTCATTTGGAAATGTTCCATCTTCAAGAGCAACTGAACCTGAAATTGTTCCATTTGCAGGTGGTGGCGAAGAAACATTTGCTGGTGTTGTAATCTCAAATGGAGATCCACTATTATCTGCAACAGTTGCTCCAGATGTAATTGTATAGTAGTAACGAGTTCCAGGTTCAAGATTTTGAATAGTGACATAATGGATTCTATGCTCCACCGGTCCACCATTTTGTATATCTCTGACATCCTGTGCTACATTGCCCAAAGATGAGTCTTTTCCATAGGCAATTGTACTCACTGCTGTTTGATCGGTTTCATATGAAACAGTAAACGATGTAGCTGTAATATTGCTGACCTGGAGATTTTTAGGTTCACTACCAATAGTTGCTTTACTCACAAACTGTACGCTATTCCCACTAAGTAGTACAGTTAATCCCAATGTCATAAGCAGGACAAAAATACCCGCATAGGCTGGAACTTTTCTATTTAATAAGCTTTTTGTGTTATATATCATTGTCCTGATCTTGTTGCGATGACTGTATCTTCTGGTGCAAATCGTGATGAAGTTTCGAGTGTTCCAGAAGAAGAAGCTTCTGGTGTTGGTTCAATGGTAGGAGTTCCAGCCGATCGTGATGCTGTCGATTGCTTTTCAAATAGTGGGTTCACTTTATCGCGTGATTTAAGTTCTCGAATAAGATCTGTATTAAAAGTAGGGTTAATCGGCGTTAACTGTACTTGTATTTCTTCACTTACAGTAGAAGTAACATAGATGTGATAAAGGTTAAATCCAATCCATGCCACTACAACAACAAAGGATGACCCAAGAATAAAAAGTATATCTTTTTGTCTGTTATATTGTTTTTTTCCTCGCATAGTTTATGGTTTAAAATATTGTCTTCCTCGTAACGAAAGTAAAAGATCATTTGTTTTACTATCTCTTCCGATACTCATTGATTCTACCGTTACAATTCTACTTAATTCAGCCAAATCCGTTGAGAAATTAATCATGTTTTGATAATTTCCTTCAGCTTCAAGTGTGAAGGTAAATGAAGAAGTCTTTGTTAATTTCTGCTTGTTTGATGCGAGCTGTACTTCTGCAATTCGATATGTCGTTATTGTTAAGTTGTGCTTTTTGGCCAGTGATTCAATTTGAGCACTCAAAAGTGGGGCCTCCGCTGTTTTTGGTATTGCATCATAAACAACTGGTAAATCTTTCTCTAATAAATTGTACTGTTGTTGTAACAAGCTAAGGTTATTAATTTTTGCCGTAAGCTGTTGATCAACCATTTGATTGTCTTCCAATTCTTTCTGCAATTCTGCAATTGTTGTGAGGGTAGGGTTGATTGCAAAAATTCCAAAGAATATAAGAGCCGCAAATGTGAGTCCAATCGTTACAAATGCACGAGTATTCTCCTTTTCCATATTTGGAAGAAGTTTTAGATACTCGCGATATTTTGTCGCTGACAAATTTTCAAAATAACTTTTAGGCAGTTTCATAATTATTCAGTCTCTAGTATCGGTGCAGCTTGACCTGCATTTGGATTAACTGGTTCATCTTTTTCAAATGCTTGTAGTTTCAGTGTTGCAGTAATACTGACGCTCACAAGTGAGGTTGATGCACTGTTTTGTACCTTATCCACAATGACTCCCGTAATAGATGGATGATTCTTCAGTGCTGCCACAAATGCCATCAGTGCTGCTGGTGAACCAGCTTGTGCTTCAATTTTTGCATTTTCTGGTTCCACAGTAAGATCTTTAAAAGTGACTTTGCCTTCACCAAGCTTTGTGATGTCTCGGAAAATGCCTGATGTTGTTCCTCCGATTTCTTCATAGCGTTCAACTAGTGATAATCGATCCTGAATGTCACGAAAATTTGTCTCAGATTTTTGAAAGTTTGCTACGATGAAGCTTTGTGCTTCAATTTTATCTTTAAGGTCAACAATCTTCATATCTAAATCAAAGCGGAAGAGGAATGTCCCAAGTGCGACAAACTCCACAATAATAATAAGCAATCGACCTATTGTAAGGGTCCAATTAAGAAATTGCGTTAATAAACTTTCACCTTTCTTTGGTAATAGATTAATTGACGGGACAGTATTCTCAGCCATAGCCATAAAGCCGTCGTTGATACAACACGGCTTAATTTTAGTGTATACCACACGCTAAAGCTTTGCAAATCTAACATAGGTTCAAAAAATGCTATGGAAAAGAGGTGATAAGTATGGTATACTTTTTGCACGTCCCGAAAACTCGGGATGATTTTTTTGAAATATTATGGCAGACGACAAGAAATCACGTATTTATCCTTTAGACCGCATTCGAAATATCGGAATTATTGCACATATTGACGCAGGAAAAACCACAACAACAGAACGCATCCTTTTCTACACAGGTCGTACCTACAAGATTGGTGACATTGATGAAGGTAATACACAAATGGACTGGATGGAGCAAGAAAAAGAGCGTGGTATTACTATCGTATCAGCGGCTACAACTGCGTTTTGGACTCCAAGAACAGGTATGTTTGTTGGTCTCGACACTCGATTCAACATCATTGATACTCCTGGTCACGTAGATTTTACAGCTGAAGTAGAACGCTCACTTCGTGTTCTTGATGGTGGAATCACAGTGTTGGATGCTGAAGAAGGTGTTCAGTCACAGTCTGAAACAGTGTGGAGACAAGCTGATAAATATAAAGTTCCACGTATTTGTTTTGTTAACAAGATGGATAAGCTTGGTGCAGACTTCCTTAAGACTGTCAAAAGTGTTGAAGATCGACTTGGCGCAAATCCTGCGATTATGGTTCTTCCAATCGGAGCAGAAAACACATATCAGGGAAATGTCGATCTTTTGACTCGTGAATCATACATCTGGGGTTCTGATGAGCTTGGTGCGAAATATGAAGTAAAGCAAGAGGTTCCAGAAGACATGAAGGATCAAGTCGAAGAGTACCGAAATAAGCTTATTGAGAAGATTGCTGAAACTGACGATGCAATGCTTGAAAAGTATCTTGGTGGGGAAGAGCCAACAGTTGAAGAGCTTCGAAAAGCACTTCGTGCAGCTGTTATTGCTTATAAATTAGTACCTATGTACGCAGGTACTTCACTTCGAAACAAAGGTGTACAACCACTTCTTGATGCTGTTGTGGATTACCTTCCATCACCTCAAGATTTAGATGCGGTTAAAGGTATAAATCCGAAAACTAATGCTGAAGAATTACGAAATCTTGTTCCTGATGAAGCATTTTCAGGATTAGCATTTAAGATTCAAAACGATCCCCACGTTGGTAAGCTAGCATATTTCCGTGTGTATTCAGGAAAACTCTCTGCAGGATCTTATGTTTATAATGCAAATAAAGGTGTAAAAGAGCGTATTGGTCGTCTTCTTATGATGCATGCGAATGATCGTGAAGAAATAAAAGAAGCTTACGCTGGGGAAATCGTGGCTATTGTTGGTTTGAAAGATACCATTACTGGAGATACTCTTTGTGATGAAGATAAGCAAATCATTCTTGAGCAAATTACATTCCCAGAACCAGTTATCTCTCTTGCGATTGAACCAAAGACGAAATCAGATCAAGAAAAACTTGGTTACTCAATGAAGAGACTTCAAGAAGAAGATCCTACCTTTACAGTAAAAACAAATCACGAAACAGGCCAAACAATCATTTCGGGTATTGGAGAGCTTCAGCTTGAAATCATGGTTGATCGTATGAAGCGAGAATTTGGTGTCGAAGCAAATGTTGGTGCCCCTCAAGTTGCATACAAAGAAGCAATTTCACAAATGGCTGAAGCAGAAGGTAAATATATTAAGCAGTCAGGTGGACGAGGACAATATGGTCACTGTTACCTCCGACTTGAACCAAAACCTCGAGGTGAAGGGTATGAATTCGTTAATGCTATTAAAGGTGGAGCTATTCCTGCAGAATTTATTAAAGCTGTTGAAAAAGGTGTTAAAGAAACACTTGATAACGGTGTACTTCTCGGATTCCCACTTATTGATGTTAAAGTTACTTGCTATGATGGTTCATACCACGATGTTGACTCTTCAGAAGTTGCCTTTAAGATTGCTGCATCTCAAGCAATCCAGGCCGCTTCAAAGAAAGCAGGGATTACACTCCTTGAACCTATTATGAAAGTTGAAGTTACACTTCCAAGTGAATATATGGGAGAAGTTATGGGAGATCTTTCATCAAAGCGAGCACAAATCGGAGGATCAGAAGAGCGGGGGAATGCAACAATTATCTTGGCACAAGTTCCACTTTCTGAGCTTTCAGGTTATGCAACACAACTTCGAAGTCTTACCAAAGGTCGAGCAAGTTTCTATATGGAACCAAGTCACTATGAATACGTACCGAAGAACATCGTTGATGGACTTCTCGCTAAATCCACTTTCACAGGTAGAGTAGAGCAATAATTCTATTGTAACTTCTATATTATTTACTGACTTCTAATAAATTGTAATTCTTTTAAACATTTTATTTAATCCAGAGAGTTTTAATTTTCTACAAAAAGAGATATATTAGGCATAAAGACAGGGAAGAGAGTAGTGCAAACTATATCATTTAGGCCCATAGAATTATTATATACAACTATATCATATTATTTTCACAAGCTTAACTTTTCACGACATAATGTAAAAAAAATACGAACACATCTTATAGGGCCTAACGGTTTGATCTAGCCACAAATGATACAGTGTTGAACACCAGTCTTATTATATTATAGGGTCTATTTTCTGCTAAGGATAATCAACTGCTTCTATTAAAAAAATACGAAAAGGCTTTTTTGTGGATAACTATAAAATCAGAGTTTGAATTTAATTCTGGTTTACTATATTTATTCTTACTAACGAAAGAAAATTTTCGTTGCAAGATAGCAATAAAATTTTATGAAAAATAACATGATGAGACTCCCCTGCCAAAAGCAACTTTTTGACTCCCCTGCTGAATGCAAAAAACTCGCATATAGATTTTAATAAAAAAACTGCTTTCTGAGATTTAAGAAAAAAAGAAAAATTTGCATCCCCTACCAAATAATTGAAAAAGCTTGATATAATAGATTTATATGAAGCCAGCAGTAGCGATATTTGCACACCCAGACGATGAGGTCTTTGGTCCAGGGGGTACAATGGCTCTTTTTGCCAAAGAACGGGATGTATATATTATTTGTGTCACCAATGGTGATGCAGGGCTAAATAGCCTTAAAAACTCAGAAACATCCAGTCTTGGGGAAATACGACGTGAAGAGATGAAGGCCTCAGCAGCTACAATAGGCGTTAAAGAGGTTTTCTTTCTTGATTATAAAGACGGTACGCTTTCTAACAATCTCTATCACAAAATTGCTGAAAAAGTTCAATCAAAGGTTGAACAATTAGATCCTGAAATACTCATAACATATGAACCTCGAGGTGTATCTGGTCATATAGACCATATGGCAGTATCGATGATTACGAGCTTTGTTTTTGAACGTGTACAGTCTGTCCAAGAACTTTGGTATTATTGCATGTCTGAATATGCTCGCTCATTTCAAAAGCCATACTTTATTTATTTCCCACCAGGTTATAAAGACAGCGATATATCAAAAGTTGTAAATATCGAACCAGTGTGGGAACAAAAAGTTGCAGCAATGTCCAAACATGAATCGCAAAAACATGATATTGATAATATTCTAGGAGCTTTTCGTGTTCGAAGGAAAGAAGAATATTTTATTATTCTCAAACGAGAAGATTTGCCTAAAGAAAATACGGAATAATTCTTTTAGTATTTTTCATATAATCCCCGTACTCTTTGATCTCTTGCTGCATAGTTAATTCTTCTCGAATAATCTTTAGGAAAATTACAGCAATAATTATGAAAAATGCAGTAATGCGAATAATATCAAAATTATATTGAACGAGACTTGATACGATGAGCAAATATCCTGCATAGATAGGATGCCGGATAATTTCATATGGTCCTTTTGAAACCCAGAAATACCCTTTGGGAAGCTTGTGAGAAGTATGATTCATCTTCTTTGCAAGAAGTGCCCACAGTATAAGCAAAACGCCAAATACCTGTACCATAACAAATGTGAGATTTTCTACAACATAGAACGGTCCTGTGGCCAAAATGTATAGAGTTGTAATTACCAAAAGTATATTAAAAAAGATTGCTTTCTTTTCAGTTTCCATATATTAAGTATAGTGCAAAAAACGGCATTCTGGAAGAGTAAGGTATAATACATATATGAAACGCTTTATTGCTGTTGTGCTGCTTTTGTTTGCATTGGGATTTGTTGTTATACAAGCTGCACGTGTGAAAATTGGAAAAGATCTTGCACAGCCTGTCTCTGAAACAGTTCTCTCTCCCACCCCTTCTATTCCCATTAATCCAAATCAGAAGACCGTAACATCCGTCTTTGTCCCCTATTGGGCGATTGGTGACGAAATCTATACAGGCTATGATCAATATCTCTATTTTGGTATAACTCCAAATGCAAAAGGGATTGCACAAGAAGATGGAGCACGACGTATAGATGATTTTAAAGAAAAAGTTCCTAGCGGAAAAAATATGTTGTTGGTCTTGAGGATGGTTGATTCTGAGACAAATGCGGATATTCTAAAAGATAAAAATGCACAAGCTCGAATAATAGATCAAAGTATATCATTTGCAAGACAAAATGGTTTTTCGGGTGTTGTTTTAGACCTAGAAATGAGTGCTATTCCCTTTGATTCCCTTGTCAATCAAATAAGTACTTTCTCCAATGCTTTTGCGACGAAAACAAAAAGTGCGAATTTAACTTTTACTATGGCACTTTATGGTGATACATTTTATAGGTTGCGTCCTTTTGATGTCAAAGCTCTTTCTGAAGCCAATAATAATTTTATGCTTATGGCATATGACTTTCATAAGTCACGTTCGAATCCTGGACCCAATTTCCCTCTTCAAGGGAAAGAAACATATGGATATGATATGACAAAACTGGCAGATGATATATTGCAATATTCACCGTCCAAGAATGTCACTATCATTTTTGGAATGTTTGGATACGACTGGGAAGTTGATAATAGTGGCAAGGCTGTCTCTCAAGGTGATCCTTTAACATATAAAGAGATTGAAGAGAAATTTCTCAATACTTGTAACTACACAGATTGCAAAATTAAACGTGATCAGCAGTCTTCAGAGACAAAAATTACCTATACAGATGCTCAAGGACAGAAACATATTGTTTGGTTCGAGGATATGACATCGGTTCGACAAAAGCAGCAATATTTGCGTACGAGAGGTATTACAAGCTTTTCATTTTGGGCATACTCCTATTTTTAGTTATTTTTGAATAGGGTAGACTCCCCTACTTTTACTCTGAAACCACAATTTTCTGAAGCTTTGTACAAGATATCAAATTTAAAGAGGGAAGTTATTCAACAATTTCGCTTACTTCAATTGCTGTGAACCCACTTCTCTTCACTGGTTCTGGAAAAGTTGGTGCAGCTGGAGTAAAAGACGGTTTTGTGTCATAAAGTTTGAAGTAGAACACAACATTAAGATAATTATCTGGCTTTGGTGAGAACAAAATAGGCAAGATTTGTTGAGATTGTTCGTGGGTAAAGAATGAAATAAATGCATACTGTGAAGTTATTTTCTTTTTTCCTGCTTGAACTAAATCTGTTGTTTCTTTCTCATTCAGTCCAAGTTTCTGAGCATATTGTCTTAATACTTTCTCCACATCTTTCTTTGCTCCGACGATACCTTTTGCAGGTGGAGTAATTCTCTTTAGGTTTGATTGGTAATCGTATGCAATACTGTGGTACGTTTTATCCGCGATATTCATTTCTCCGTTCTTTCCAAGTGTTATCGCATATTCTCCTGACGAAGCTGGCAAGGCATTATAAATAGGAGTTTGTATAGTAACACGAACTGTTTTTCCGGGTTCTCCATAAAGGTAAAGTGGAGAATCATGGCAGCGTCCCTCAGCTTTTGCTGTACCTTTGTTAATATTTTTATTTGTCTTGACACAGTCTTCATATGCTTCAGTTCCTGTAGACATTCCTGTAGCTTGGCATTGCGTCTCAGCAAGTTGTTCACATGTTGGACTATTCTTATTCTGTTTCAGAATAGCTGGAGTAGATGCTATCGGTGTAGATTGCTGGACTAATCTTTTTGTTGCAAGATCAGATTTGAGGAAAAATGTATAAAGCTGGAGGTTCTCTTTTTCATCATTCTGATTTGAGTACATATCCACAAAAGTTGGTTGCGGCAATGCTTGTGCCATAGTGGTGACACCTAGGACTGACTGAAAGTAGTTTGATGGCAATAGTGTTATATATTGTGCGAATGCATCTTGGATCGATACATAACTTACTTTTGATGAAGGTCGATCTAAGAGTGCGAGTTGTGTATAAGCATATGCATATGTTTCTCCAAGATTACCTAAGTTTGAAGGACTTAGATCTTGTGAGCCAATAAGTGCTTTTGTTTCATTTAGTTGAGAAAGATATCCATAATTGGCATTAGCCTCTGAAGGAATAACTATCTCGGTTGGTGTTTGCTGGCCCAAATCATATGAATACAGCCCAGTTTTTTGTGAATCAGAAGATAGTTGTGTATAAATGATCTTTCCCGTTGCCACTTCCCATCCAACTGAAGAGTAAATATTAGTGTTTGGAAGATTTGGTAGTGTAAATCGTTTTAGTGATTGCGTGTTAAGGACATCGATTGTATTTGGTGTCAAAATAGCTTGTCTATATCCAGAATTCTGTATATTACCATCGCCTTTGGATCCATCGTAGCCTGCAAATAAAATGTATTTACCATCGGGAGAAAGTGATGGTTGAGTCCCATACGTTCCGCGTTTCATTGATTCGATATCTCGCTTATTTGTTCCATCGAAATCTACAATACTCATACCATATGCCCATCCTGTCCCACCACTTGGGTCATTCGCCATAAAGGTATCAGCAAATACTGTACCGTTATTAAGGATAGCTCTTGGATAATGGACCGGTACAGTTGTATTTATAGCCTCATCATAGAGAAGATTCTTTACAGTCGGACGGGATAGATCAACTGCATATACTCGTGATCTTCCACCCTGTAAAACTTGCGAACCTTGTGCGAATTGGACTTCCCATATAGCAATATATTTTTTATCTGGAGATAAAACATAGTCATCTATGCCATATCCTGCAGATGCAGGGATACTGAGACTCGAAGTTTTACTTTTTATATTATAAATAGTAATCCTTTTACCATGATCTTGTGTATCAACCTGATCAATATAGAGTAAGTTTTGTGAAGATAATATAGAAATTTTCTTTACTTCCAGGGGTAATGTTGCAATAAGGAGGCTGTTGGATGAACCCAAATCAACGCCCTTAACTACTGTTGTTTGTCCTGTCCATGCACCATAAACCATCATTTGTTGTGGATTATTTGCATCTGGTGCTGCTGGGGTTGTCTTTACTTGCTCGAGTCCAGTTTCACTTTTGGATGGTGTTGGGTTCGTGGAAATATCGGATTGCTTCTTCCCACTATTCCCAAACACTAATGCAAATACAATAACAATTATAAATAAGAAAATTGCACCACCGATAATAAATATTTTCTTTGGTAGAGGCTTTTTTGTTCCTGGTGTTACAGGCTCACCTGACGTTGGTCGAACAACTCCTTGGTCAGGTGATGGTGTCTGGAGTGCTGTTTGACTGGGATTTGGTTGGGCAGGTTCCATAGAATCATTGTGTCAATATTGCAAAGAGTTTGTCAAGTTTAATTTATTCGACTACTTCACTAACTTCAACAGCAGTAAATCCGTCTCTTTCTATTGGTTCAGAAAAAGTTGGTGGAACTGGTGTAAGGTTTGGTTTACTCTGTAGTTGTTTAAAGTAAAATACAACATTCAAGTAGTTATCTGGTTGTGGGTTAAATGTAATTGGCAATATACGATGTGATGTCTCATGGTCATAGAATGAAACAAATACATATGGTGATTGTACTTTTTGCATACCAGCTGAGACTAAATCGATAATTTCTTTATCGTTTAGTCCAAGCTTTGTTGCATAGTCTTTAAGAAGGGAAGGTAATTGTTCTTTCGTTGTAACACTTCCCTCTTTCGGAGCTTTTCTCAGCTTCAAGTTCGATGAATAATCATATGTGATACTTCCATAGGTATTATTGTTTATTTGCATTTTCCCATTTTGTAATAATGTGACATTGTATCCCCTATCATAGGATGGGATCGCATTATAAACAGGTGTATTAATAGTTACCTGTACTTTTTGTCCAGGCGTACCGTATAAATAAAGAGGGGAGTCATCACATGTTCTCTCCATATTTTGAGCTTTGTACATTCCTTTACACATTGTGTATTCTTTTGTGTCTGGGCCTTGCCCTTTTTCTGCACAAACTTTTGCGGTCACATCGTTACATTTAGGAAGGTTCTCATCATCTTTAGTAATAATAGGAGGTAAATTACTTGGATTAATTGATATCTTTGAAAGATCGATACCCGGAGAATTTACAGGTGTGCTTTGCTGCGTTTTTCGGATAGGCTGGAGGTCATATTTTAAAAAGAATGTATAGAGTTGAAGTCTTTCTTTAGTTGCATTTTGGTCTGAATATTGGTCAACAAATGTAGGTTGGGGATTTGCCTGAGCTATTGTTTTTATTCCAAGAACATTATTGAAATAATCCGCTGGAAGTACTGTTATGTATTGAGCATATGTATCCTCAAGGGATATGGATTTATTCTTTGCTGTTTTTGAGTCAAATGTAACGAGCTTTGTGTATGCATATTCATAGTTTGCTCCTAAATTACCTAAGTTTGATGAATTTTCTTCAAAGGTTCCTAGTAAAAGTTGGTCATTTGGAAGATTAGAGATCTGCATATATTCAGTATTATTTATGAGAGGAATAGAAATCTTTTGTAAAGATTTTGAAGCTATGTCATAAGCATAAAGCCCTGTTTTATCTGGAGTTGCCCCAACTATTGATAGTATAATTTTGCCTGTTACAAAATCCCAATGTGCAGCTGCATAGCTATCGTTGTTTGAAAGATTTGGTAATTTATATCGCTGTAATGTTTTCGTATCAACGAGATCTACTGTATTTGGTGTGAGAATAGCTTGACGGATTCCACTCTTGATTCCATTGCCATCACCAAATTTCCCATCATAGCCTGTTAGTAATAAATATTTACCTTCTTGAGACAATGCTGGTTGATTTCCATATGTCCCACCTTTTAATGACTCAATTTCTCGTTTATCTGATCCATTAAATGAAGAAATGCTCATACCATATGCCCATCCAGCACCTCCTAACGGATCGTTTGGCATAAATGTATCGGTAAAGACTGTCCCGTCATTCAAAATAGCTCGAGGATAGTGTATAGGCTGTAAAGCCTGTTCATCGTAAATAAGATTTTTAACTGTAGGGTTGGAAAGAGCAACTGTATATACTCTCGATTTTCCACCTTGAAGTACTTCGGAGCCTTGAGCAAATTGTACTTCCCAAATTGCTACATTCTTTTTATCGGGTGATAAAGTGTATTCATCAATTCCATATCCTTCGGCTGCTGGAATTGTAGCAACAACTTTTTTATCTTTAATATTGTATATGCTAACACTTTTACCGTGATCTCTTTTATCAACCTGATCTATATAGAGGAGTGTCTGATTGTTTAGAACAGTTATCTTTTTAATTGTCATCGGAAGAGTCGCAACGAGCTTAGCTTCAGAAGTCTCCATATCAACAGCTTTTATTAAAGATGATTGACCTGTCCATGCCCCATATACCACTAAATGAGAAGAAGCTTTCGCATTTGGAGAGTTTTCGGCTGATTTTTTGATTTCTTCAAAGTTTGCTTGTGATTTGTCGACCGGGGTGTTCTCCTTTGCCTTATCTTTTTCTGCAGTTCCCATGATCAAAGTCACAACAATAGAAAGTATTAAAAGCAGAAGAATGCCTGCAATAATGAAAAACTTTCTCGGTAAAGGCTTACGCGATCCATTTACAGGAGTACTTTGAGGTGTAGATTGCTGGGTAAGAGGAGTATTAAGCTGATCCGACTGCATACTTCCATTGTTGCATCTTAAAAAATAGAAAGTCAAGCAATATTTATTAAAAACACTCTATACCTTAATAATATATGCAAAAAATTACTAAAAAACGTAAAATACATGAGTTTTAGTCCTTTTTTCTTACAATAACCTATTGACGGGGCACGAAATTTATAGTATCATACATTTACTCTCAATAAATGAATTGAGAGATTTTATTTTTAAAACACTATGGCAACATTTAACAGAACAAAACCACACGTAAATATCGGAACTATTGGTCACGTAGACCATGGTAAGACAACAACGACAGCAGCTATAACTACTGTCCTTGCTAAGAAAGGTTTTGCACAAGCACGATCTTATGCTGATATTGATAATGCTCCTGAAGAAAGACAGCGTGGAGTTACAATCAATATCTCTCACCAAGAATACGAAACAGACAAGCGTCACTATGCTCACATCGATGCTCCAGGACACGCTGATTATATCAAAAATATGATCACTGGTGCAGCTCAAATGGACGGAGCAATCTTAGTTGTTTCAGCTCCAGATGGCCCTATGCCACAAACACGAGAGCACATTCTTCTTGCTCGACAAGTAGGAGTTCCATCAATTGTAGTTTATCTTAATAAATGCGATATGGTTGACGATCCTGAACTTCTTGATCTTGTTGAAATGGAAATTCGAGAATTACTCTCAAAATATCAATATCCAGGTGATGATACTCCAATCATCCGAGGTTCATCTCTCAAAGCTCTCGAAGGAAACGCTGAATATGAGCAAAAGATCCTTGATCTTATGGATGCAGTGGATTCTTTCGTCCCGGATCCAGTCCGAGATCTTGACAAGCCATTCCTAATGCCTGTTGAAGATGTTTTCTCGATTAAGGGTCGAGGAACAGTTGTAACTGGAAGAATTGAAAGAGGAGTAGTTAAAGTTAATGAACCAGTAGAAATCGTAGGTCTTGACAAGAACAAAGATTCAGTTGTAACAGGAGTAGAAATGTTTAAGAAAATTCTTGATCAAGGTCAAGCAGGAGATAATGTTGGTCTTCTTCTTCGAGGTCTTGAAAAGAGTGATGTTGAGAGAGGTCAAGTTATTGCTAAACCAAAGAGTATTACACCTCACACTGAGTTCGAAGCTGAAGCTTACGTCTTAACAAAAGAAGAAGGTGGACGTCATACACCATTCTTTAAGGGATACCGACCTCAGTTCTATATCAGAACAACTGATGTAACTGGTAATGTAACTCTTCCAGACGGTGTTGAAATGGTTATGCCAGGTGACACAACAAATATGAAAGTCAAACTTATTGTTCCAGTAGCTCTCGAAGAAGGTCTTCGCTACGCGATTCGCGAAGGTGGAAGAACGGTCGGAGCTGGTGTGATCACCAAAATAATAAAATAATCCTGCGAAAGCGGGATTTTTTTATTGAAAGTAGATCTTTGACAGTCTGAAGGTAAAAACTATGCAAAAAGGAAGAATTAGAGTCCGATTAAAAAGTTATGATGCACGCGTCCTAGACGCTTGTTGTCAGCAAATCTTAGATTCAGTTATTAGAACTGGAGCTAAGGTTATTGGTCCAGTTCCACTTCCTACTGATAGAAGTGTCTATGCAGTAAACAAATCACCGTTTATTGATAAAGACGCACGTGATCATTTCGAAATTCGAATTCATAAGCGATTGATTGATATAGTTTCACCAACAGGCAAAACAATAGATAGTTTGACGAATTTAGCATTACCAGCCGGAGTAGACGTAGAATTGAAGATGTAGTCTTCAATTTTCGTGTATAAATAACATTGATGCCCAATCTAATTAAACATGCACAGTGTATGATTGATTAAAAACGCCTTGCTAGGCCACCCCGTTTAGAGGGGATCACATCATAAAACGTTTTGACGTTATGAATGATAAAGGTAGCCTAAGGCTACTTTTTTTGTGCGTTAAGTTATTTGAGGTTAAAAATATATGATACAAGCATTAATAGGACAAAAAATTGAACAAACACAAAAGTTCTTAGAGAACGGACACAGAATCCCTGTGACCGAGGTATCTCTACAGGACAATATTGTTATGCAGGTTAAGACTGAAGAAACAGATAAATATACTGCAATTCAGTTAGGGTATGGTTTAAAGAAGAAGCCAACAAAAGCGTTAATTGGCCATGCTAAAAAAGCGAACCTTGAGACTTCACCTTTACATCTAAAAGAAGTGGCATGGGATGGAGAAGGAGAACTTCCTAATACAGGAGACCTCGTTACAGTTGATTCTGTTTTTAAAGCTGGAGATGTTATTCAGGTAACTGGAACATCAAAGGGTAAAGGTTTTGCGGGTGTTATGAAGCGTCACAACTTTAAAGGAGGTCCTAAATCACACGGTCAATCTGATCGTGAGCGTGCTCCTGGATCTATTGGACAGGGTACAACTCCAGGTAGAGTGTATCGTGGTAAGAAGATGGCTGGACACATGGGTGTAGATACTGTTACTGTACAGAACTTAGTTGTCGTTGATGTAGATGCTGCAAATAAGAAATTATATGTTCTTGGACTTGTTCCTGGACATAAAAAAGCTATGCTTTTGATAACAAAATTGGGAGAACAAAAGAATTTTGTTCCACTTTTGAAGCCTGCAGTTGAAGAAACTGAAGCTCCAGTTACTGAAGATGCAGTGGTTGAAGAACCAACAAAAGTTGTTGAAGAAGCAGCAGAAATTGCAGAAGAGAAAGCGGCTGTAGAAGAATCACAAACGGGAGAAGAAGTCAAAGAAGAGCCAACTAAAGAGGTTGTGACTGAAGTTACAGAGAAGAAAGAAGAAAAGGAGGAAAAGAAAGCGTAATTTCGCTTTTAAATAAAAATCATGGCAGAAACAAAAACAACAAAGAAAGAAGTGAAGAAAGCTGAACCTAAAACAAAGACAGCCAAGCCAGTAGTAAAAGTTGCACCGGTAAAAGCGGTTAAAAAAGAAGCTGTAAAAGCAGAAGCACCTATCAAGGTAAAGCCTGTAAAAGAAAGTACAAATGCATCAGTTTCTGTTAAAGTTGTTGATACAGCTGGAAAAGAAGCTGGAACAGTCGCTCTTCCAGGAGCAATCTTTGGAGAAAGAGTAAATAAAGTACTTATTGCTCAAGCAGTTCGAGTTTATTTAGCAAACCAGCGACAAGGTAATGCTTCAACAAAGACTCGTGGAGAAGTTGATGGTTCAACAAGAAAGATTTATCGACAAAAAGGTACAGGTAGAGCTCGACACGGTGGAGTTCGTGCTCCAATCTTTGTTAAGGGTGGTATCGCTCACGGACCAAAGCCAAAAGACTTTAGTTTATCTTTACCAAAGAAAATGAAGAGAAAAGCATTATTTAGTGCATTGTCTTCAAAGGTACAGGATAAGCAAGTAATGGTACTTTCAGGTTTGGAAAAACTTGAACCAAAAACAAAAAACTTTGTCGAAATGCTTACAAAATTAGGAGTTGCTAACAAAAAGCAAAATATATTGTTTGTAACTGCAACAGGTATGGATAACGCTCGAAGAGCTGGAAATAATATTCAAGGGATTAATTTTACTGCAGTTAATAGAATTAATACGTATGAAGTATTGCAGACAAAGAATTTAGTATTGTCGAAAGATGCTATTTCAGAAATGGAAAAGTTTTTCTTAGGAAAGGATAAATAATGAACGTAATAGTTAAACCATTAGTAACAGAAAAATCAATGGATGATGTCACAAAAGGTAAATATACCTTTATTGTGGATCGATTTGCAACAAAACCTGTTATTAAGCAAGCGATTAAAGATATGTTTAACGTAACTGTTGTTAAGATCGCAACAAGTATTGTAAAAGGACGAAGTCAAAGAGTTGGAATTCGTCGGGTTGAAGTTCTGAAACCTTCGTATAAAAAAGCAACAGTATCGTTGAAAAAAGGTGAAAAAATAAGTCTTTTTGAACCAGGTGGTGGAGAGGAAGCAAAGAAATAATATGAAATTAAAAGCAATTAAAAAGAAACATTCTGGACGAGATGCAAGTGGAAAAGTTGTTGTTCGTCATCAAGGTGGGCAGCACAAAAGATATTTCAGAGAGATTGATTTCAAACGAAATAAAACAAATGTAGTTGGACGTGTTATAGCAATTGAATATGATCCAAATAGAACTTGTGACATAGCTTTGGTACAATATGCAGACGGTGAGAAGCGATATATTTTGGCCCCACTTGGACTGAAAGAAAATGATACAATCGCATCTGGTGCGGGAGTCGAAGCTAGACTTGGAAACGCATTGCCTTTGGGTGAAATGCCTGCAGGTACGATTGTGCATAATATCGAATTAACACCTGGTAAAGGTGGCCAAATGGCTCGAGGAGCTGGAACTGGTGCTATCGTAAACTCAAAAGAAGGCGACTATGTTTTCTTAAAGCTTCCATCAGGTGAAGTTCGAAGAGTTTTGACAGCAAGTTTTGCAACAGTAGGGCAAGTTGGAAATATTGATTGGAAGAATGAAGTTATTGGTAAAGCTGGACGTTCCCGTCATATGGGTCGACGACCAACCGTACGTGGAGTCGCACAGAATCCACGATCTCACCCTCATGGTGGTGGAGAAGCTAAATCTGGTGTTGGTATGCCTGCACCAAAGACATATGCAGGACGAATCGCTGTCGGTAAGACACGAAGACCAAAGAAATATTCAGACAAGTTTATTGTCTCAAGAAGAAAGGGAGGAAGAAAGAAATAGTTTTCTATCTTAGATATGAGTAGAAGTACAAAAAAAGGACCATATATAGATCAAAAGCTTTTTGAAAAAGTGATGAAACAAAAGCAAGCTGGCAAAAACGAGCCTATCAAGACATGGGCACGTTCAAGTCAAATCTCGCCTGAGTTCGTCGGTTATACGATGATGATTCATAATGGAAAGCACTTTATTTCAGTATTGATCTCAGAAAATATGGTAGGTCACAGACTTGGTGAATTTTCACCAACACGACACTTTAGAGGTCATGGTAAGGTTGTGGCACGTGAAGTCAGTAAGACTTAATGAGGAGAAATTATGGAAGTACGAGCAATTGCAAAATCAGTAAGAATAAGTCCGCGAAAGATTCGTTTGGTTGCGGATGTTATTAGAAATTTACCAATTGAAGATGCGTATCGCATTCTTCAAGTAACAGAGCAAAAGGCTGCAGGCCCAATTGCAAAAACACTAAAAAGTGCAGTTGCAAACGCAGTAACAAATGCAAATCTGGAAACAAAGAATTTGTACATTAGTACAATTATGGCAAATCAAGGACAAGTATTGAAAAGATTCCGTCCATCAACACGAGGACGAATTCATCCATACAAGAAGCGTGGAACACATTTGACAATTATTTTGAAAGAAAAAGTTGTTGCAAATGCAGCAGCGAAGGCATCAACAGTTACACCATCTGTTTCAGAAAGAGCTGATGCAGCAGTTGAAGCAGCTATGTATGGAAAAGAAGAAAAGAAATCAGGCGTTAAAGCATTGGCTTCACGTTTGACAGGTAAAAAGAAAACAGAAAAAAAGGAGGAAAAAGCTAAATAAGCTAAAATAAATATATGGGACAAAAAGTTAATCCACATGTTATCAGATTAGGTGCAGTACATACTTGGAGTAGTCGTTGGTTCAATGAACGACAGTACAAAGAAGTATTGCTCGAAGATTATGGCCTTCGAAAGATGCTTATGGAACGATTGCGTTCAGCTGGTGTTGCAAGTGTTGAGATAGAGCGATCAATTAATAGTTTGAAGATTATTATCCATGTATCTCGACCTGGTATTGTTATCGGACGAGGTGGAAGTGGTCTTGAAGAGTTGAAGAAGGCAATTGTTCTCTTTTTCTCAAAACAGCGTGGAAGTGGTAAAGCTCCAAAGATGGACATTCGCGTTGAGCCAGTGAAAGAGCCTAACTTGAATTCATATTTGGTTGCAAATAATATTGCTGATCAATTGGTTCGAAGACTTCCTTTTAAGAGAATTCTTAATTCAACAGCAGAACGCGTTATGGGTTCTGGAGCACTTGGTGTAAAAATTCTTTTGACAGGACGTATTAATGGAGCTGAAATTGCACGACGAGAAAAGATCCATTTGGGGACAGTGCCATTGTCAACAATTCGTGAAGATATCAGTTACGCACAATATCCAGCGTTAACCAAAAAGGGTTATATCGGAATTAAAGTCTGGATAAATAGACCAGAAGGAGGAGACGCACTGTAATATGTTATCACCAAAGAGACAAAAATATAGAAAAATGCAGCGTGGTAGTTTAACGGGAGTTGCAACACGAGGAACAAAGCTCTCATACGGAGATTTTGGTCTTCAGGCAATGCAACTTGGCTTTATCAGTAGTCGCCAAATCGAATCAGCTCGACGTGCTATCAGTAACTATACACAGCGTGGTGGAAGAACTTGGATTACAATCTTTCCAGATAAACCTATCACAAAGAAACCAGCTGAAGTACGTATGGGTGGAGGAAAAGGTGATATTAAAGAATATGTTGCACCTGTAAAGCCAGGACGCATTATGTTCGAGATGGCAGGTGTCTCACCTGTAATTGCAAAAGAAGCTTTGCGACTCGCATCACACAAGCTTTCAGTAAAAACAAAGATTTTAGTAAAGGGAGAAATGTAAAATGAAAATTAACGATAAAAAAGAATTACATAGTAAAACAACTGAAGAATTGGCAAAATTGTTAAAAGAATCGTATAATACACTTTCTCAGATTCGAATGGACAATGTTCAGAGTAAATTGAAGAATACTCGAAGTATGACCAATACTCGAAAAGAGATAGCAATTATGAAAACTATACTCAATGAAAAATTAAAAACAAAGGAGGTAACAGAAACGCCTAAAAAATAGCGTTTAAAAATAACTATGGCAAAAGTATTAACAGGAAAAGTAGTATCAACAAAGATGACAGACACAGTTGTGGTTGAAGTATCACGACGAGTTCCACATCCGTTGTACAAGAAGCTTATGAAAACAACAAAGAAGTTTAATGTTGCGGTTGCTGGACATACTGTTGAAGTTGGAAACGAAGTTAAAATCGTTGAAACCAAACCAGTGTCAAAGACAAAATATTTCGCAATTAAGGAAGTAAAGAAAGTAAAATAATATGTTACAGTTACGATCAATTGTTAAAGCAGCAGATAATTCAGGAGCAAAAGAACTTTATGTTATTCATATATTCGGAGGCTCACGAAGAAAGTTCGGTCGCATTGGCGATGTGGTAAATGCCGTTGTTAAAACAGCTATCCCTCATGGTCAGGTAAAGGATTCAGAAATGGTAAAGGCAGTTATTGTTCGAACTAGAAAAGAATTTCGAAGACCAGACGGATCATATGTACGATTTTCAGATAATGCAGTTGTTGTTATCGATAATCCAAAAGATAAAAACGTACGCGGAACTCGTATCTTCGGACCAATTGCAAGAGAAGTTCGAGATCGAGGATTTACAAAGATTGCCAGTATGGCAGTGGAGGTAGTTTAATATGAAAATTAAATCAGGAGATAAAGTCAGTATAGTAAGAGGTAAAGATAACGGTAAAGAAGGAACCGTTCAAAAAGTCTTTACCAAAGAAGCAAAGGTATTAGTTGAAGGTATCAATCAGTTCAAGAGACACCTAAAGTCTCGAACACCTGGTCAGAAATCTGAGATTATTACCCTTACAAAGCCAGTTTCTGTTGCAAATGTACAGTTGGTTTGTCCAAAGTGCAAAAAATTAACAAGAGTTGGATATAAGATGTTAAAAGATGAGAAAGTTCGTGTTTGCAAGAAATGCCAAGCAGAACTATAAAGGAAATAAATTATGACAGATTTACAAAAAAAATATAACGAAGAAGTATTACCAAAGCTCGAAAAAGAACTTGGTATTAAAAATCCTATGGCTTTACCAAAGCTTACGAAGATTGTGGTAAACATGGGTGTTAAAGATGCGGTAAACGACAAAAAGATTATCGAAAAAATGGCTGCTAACTTGGGAGTTGTTACTGGACAAAAAGCAAAACCAACTCGTGCTAAGAAAGCTATTGCAGGATTCAAGATCCGACAAGGTGATACAATCGGTTTGGTTGTAACAATCCGTGGGACAAGAATGTACGAGTTTTATGATCGATTGGTAAAGATTGTTTTGCCTCGTATTAAGGATTTTCGTGGAGTTCCACGAACAAGTTTTGATGGACGAGGAAACTACACGCTCGGATTCCATGAATATTCAACATTTCCAGAAATCGATCCAGCAAGTGTAGAGCGCTTGCAGGGTATGGAAATGATTTTTGTAACTACTGCAACACAAAACGATCATGGCTTTAAGTTGCTTGAAGCATTGGGAATGCCTTTTGCGAAGGAGGCAAAAAGCTAAGAGTCTGAACTTGTGATATAATCACTAGGCTCGAAAGAGGAAAAACTATGGCTAAAACATCAAACGTCGTAAAAATGCTAAAGAAACAAAAGTTCCCAACTCGGTTGGTAAATCGATGTGGAATCTGTGGACGTGACAAAGCATATATCCGAAGATTTGGTCTATGCAGAATTTGCTTCAGAGAAAGAGCAATGAAAGGAGAATTACCAGGAGTATTTAAGGCTTCTTGGTAAACTAAATAATTATGAATTACGTTATTGGAGATTTTGTTATACAACTAAAGAATGCTGCACTTGCTCATAAAAAGGCGATTGTAACACCATATGCTAATTTAAGTAAGGCTGTTGCATTAGTTTTGAAAAAAGAGGGTTTTGTTGAAGATGTGAAAGAAGAAACAGTTGACGGACACAGAATGCTTTCTGTAGCACTTCGATACCAAAAGAGAAAACCAGCTATTACTGATGTTCACCTGGTTTCAAAACCATCTTTGAGAACGTATGTAAAGCCAACTGAAATTGCTCGAAAGCAAGGACGTGCAACAACAGCAGTCATTTCAACAAATGTCGGTATCCTTACCGGAAAAGACGCTATCAAGAAAGGAGTTGGAGGAGAATTACTTTTCCAAATTTGGTAAAGATATGTCTAAGATCGGTAAATTACCAATTACATTGGGTAGCAATGTTACAGTACAAGTTCAAGGTTCTGAAGCAACAGTGACAGGTCCAAAAGGAACTATGTCTATGCCTATTCCTGCAGGTGTTACAATCGAGCAAGAAGAGGGAAAAGTACTAGTAACAGCTGAAAATAAAGAAGATAGAAAAGTTCGATCTATGTATGGTTTAACTCGAGCTCTTTTAGCCAATTTAATTAAAGGTGTTGATACAGGATTTGAAAAACAATTAGAAATAGTCGGAGTTGGTTATAGAGCAAATATGCAAGGAACAGACTTAGTTCTTTCACTTGGTTTTGCTCATCCAGTAAAGTTTAAGCCAGTTCCTGGAATTACACTTTCAGTTGCTGATAATGTTATTACTGTTGCAGGAAGTGATAAAACACAAGTTGGTGAGATCGCATCTAAAATCAGAGCGTCAAAACCACCAGAGCCTTACAAAGGAAAAGGTATAAAATATAAAGGTGAAAGAATCAGAAGAAAGGCTGGAAAGGCAGCAAAAGCTGCAGGTAAATAAGCTATGAATACAGTAAGAAATAAACAGAGACAAACAAGAATTAGAAAAAAGGTAGCAAATGTAAGTGATCGACCACGATTAAGTGTGTTCCGATCAAATGCTTTTGTCTATGCTCAAATCATTAATGTTTCAGGAGATACTATTATCGGAATCTCTGAAAAGACATTAAAAGTAAAAGGTACACCAATTGAACGTGCGAAGCTTGTTGGTGTAGAAATTGCTAAATTAGCATTGGGAAAGAAAATCAAAGAAGTTGCTTTCGACAAAGGTCGATTTGCATATCATGGTCGTGTCAAAGCAGTTGCTGAAGGTGCACGAGAAGGAGGGTTATCACTCTAATGGCATTTAATCAAAATAACAATCAAAGAAGACAATACAATCAGACACCAAGCGAGTTTGAAGAGAACGTAGTACAAATCAATCGCGTTTCTAAGAAAACTAAAGGTGGAAACAAAGTTGGATTCTCAGCTTTGACTGTAGTCGGAGACAAAAAAGGTCGAGTTGGTGTTGGACTTGGTAAAGCACCAGATGTTTCAAGTGCAATCAGAAAAGGTATTAGTAAAGCAAAGAAAGGGTTGATTAACGTGCCACTCGTTGAAGGTACCATCCCGATCAGAATTGATGTAAAAATTGGGGCAGCAAAAATCATGTTAAAACCAGCCCCTCCAGGAAGTGGTATTATTGCTGGCGGAGCTGTACGAAGTGTTGTATCAGCAGCTGGTATCCAAAACATTTCTTCTAAAATGCTTGGAACTGAAAACAAGATTAGTAATATCTATGCAACTCTTGAAGCATTGAAGATGGTTGGTGAACAAGTAGCAAAGCAAAAAGAGCGAATCGAACTCAATAAGAAAGCATAATATGAACTTAACAGATTTAACAAAAATAAAGGCAAAGAGTAAAAAGCGTGTCGGTTTAGGACATGGTTCAGGTCGTGGTAAAACAGCTGGACGTGGACAAAAAGGACAAAAGGCTCGAAATAGTGTACCACTTCGATTTGAAGGTGGAGCATTGCCATTAACAAAGCGTTTGCCATTTCTTCGTGGTAAAAGTCGTAACGCTTCCCTTCAGGAAAAAGCGTATATCCTTAATGTCGAAGCATTAAATGTTTTTGCTAAAGGCTCAGTTGTTGATCAAGAATCACTTACAAAGCAAGGCTTGGTTCGAGACACTCTTGGTAAACATCGAAAAATTAAAATCCTTGGTGATGGGACATTGGAAGTTGCTTTGACAGTAAAATTGCCTGTTTCTAAAAGTGCAGCAGAAAAGATTCAAAAGGCCGGGGGAACGGTCGAACAAAGTGTTTAGTATATCGTAGTATGGATTTGATATACTAGAGCTCCTGTATAGAAATCCCATACAGCATACGTAACAACATGAACAGTATCTTTAACACTCTTCTGAAAAGTTTTAAATCTCCAGAACTTCGCAACAAAATTTTGTTTATCCTTTTCATCTTTTTGGTATTCCGTTTTCTTGCACATGTTCCAGTTGCTGGAGTTGATGTCGCACAGCTAAAAAATATCTTCGCAAATAATCAATTCTTAGGATTTCTTAACGTATTCTCTGGGGGTACTTTAGCGAACTTCTCTATCATGGCACTCGGACTTAATCCATACATTAATGCGTCAATTATTTTACAGCTTTTAACAATGGTATTTCCGAAGCTGGAAGAATTATCTAAAGAAGGAGACTCCGGTAGGCGTAAGATCAATCAATACACAAGATTTCTTACAGTACCATTAGCGGTTTTGCAGGCAATAGGTGTTTACGCACTACTGAAAAGTCAGGGGCTGGTCGTGGATCTTGCACCACTTGATTTTGTCGCATTTATTCTCACACTGGTAGCAGGTTCGATGCTCCTTGTCTGGCTTGGTGAATTGATAACAGATCGTGGTATTGGAAATGGTATTTCCTTATTGATTGTCGCGGGTATCGTTGGACAGTTGCCGATACTTATTGGTCAGACATTTTCTACCTCAGATGCACAGGCAAGTTTGAGTTTGTTAGGCTTTGCAATAATGAGTATGCTTGTCATCATCGGCATTATCGTTGTGAACGAAGCTACCCGACAAATCCCAGTTCATTACGCAAAGCGTATGCGGGGTAATAAAATGTATGGTGGTCAGTCTACTCATCTTCCATTACGTCTTAATCAGGCTGGTGTGATTCCAATCATCTTTGCTGTATCTATAGTTTTATTGCCATCGTTGATTGCAAGTGTCTTTACATCATCAGATAACGCAGCATTGAGGGGTATGGCTCAATGGATTAATATATGGTTCTCGCCTACAGGGTTCTTATATAATGCCTTTTACTTCTTATTGGTTGTAGCGTTCACGTTCTTTTATACTGCAGTGGTATTTAATCCGAAGAAGATTTCAGAAGATATTCAAAAGTACGGTGGATTCATTCCTGGTGTACGGCCGGGGCAACCAACGACAAAGTATTTGAATTATATTCTTACCAGAATTACTTTGGTAGGTGCATGTTTCTTAGGGTTTGTAGCGATTTTACCGGAAATCGGGCGTGTGATTACCGGAGTACAGACGTTGCTTCTTGGGGGAGCGAGTATCCTGATCGTAGTATCAGTTGTGCTTGAAACATTCAAGGCAATTGAGGCGAATTTGGTAATGAGAAATTACGAAGGGTTTTTGAACAAGTAGCATGAAATTAATTATAATTGGGATCCAGGGTGCTGGGAAGTCAACACAAGGGAACTTACTTAAAAAAAAATTAAAAATACCATACCTCTCAACCGGACATATATTCCGGGAACTTGCTAAAGAACGAACTCCACTTGGACGTTACATTAAAGAAACAATGAATGCTGGATATTTAATTTCTGATGAGAAAACATTGGAGATCGTTGCTGAATACTTATCGAGAAAGGAATATAAAAAAGGATATATCCTTGATGGATTCCCTCGTACTGCCAATCAAGCAGAAGCTTTTGGGAATGGTATAGATAAAGTAATTTATCTAGAAGTTTCTGATAAAGAAGCACTTTGGAGACTTTCTTATCGCGGAGAAGAAGGCAGTGAAAGAGAAGATGACACGCTTCGTGCAATTCGAAAGCGTATTGAACTGTTCCATAACTTCACTAAGCCAGTTTTGGACTATTACAAAAAGAAGCGTAAGCTCATAACTATTAATGGTGAACAAAAGATTCCTGATATTAATAAAGAGATACTTAAAAAATTGAAAGTTATATGATATGTCAAAGGGATTTGTAATTGCTATAGATGGACCAGTCGCTGCTGGTAAAGGTACAATTGCTTCAAAGCTTGCAGATGATCTGCATGGGTTTTACCTGTATACAGGAGGAACCTATCGTTCTGTCGCTCTGGCGGGGATCAAAAAAGGTATTGATCTTACCAATGTTGATGAAGTGATTAAGCTTTTAGTAGAAGTTCGCATACAATTTAAAGAGAAGAGAGTTATACTCAATGGAGAAGATGTAACTGAACGTATCAAGGAACCTGATACCGCGAATGGTGCTTCCATTGTTGCTTCCCTTCCTGAGGTAAGAAAACAACTCGTAAGATTACAACGCGAAGTGGCAGAAGAAATGGTGGATGCGGGACAAATTGTCGTCATCGAAGGACGTGATACAGGGACAGTTGTTTTTCCAAATGCGGAGCTTCGAGTATTTCTTACGGCTACCGACGTAGTTCGAGCAAAGCGGAGATTAAAACAGTATACTGAGCAAGGAGACACGAGAGATTTAGATAGTGTGCTTGCAGAAATTCGCGAAAGGGATAAAAGGGACACGGAGCGTGCAACCGATCCGTTAGCAAAGAATCCTGAAAGTCTAAAGTACTTTATTCTTGATGATTCTGAAATGGACGAAGCATATACACTAGAATCAATAAAAAATGAGTTAAAAAAGAAGAATTTATTATGATACATATAAAATCACCAGAAGAAATTAAGATAATGCAACACGGCGGACATATTCTCGCTACAGTTCTTGGCGAGGTTATGGATGCTATTAAACCAGGTGTGACAGAATTAGACCTGGACCGTTTGGCAGAACGTAGAATTCGTGAAATGGGTGGAGAACCAGGTTTTATGAAAGTTGATGGTTACAAGCATACCACATGTATGTCGACCAATGATGTTGTCGTTCATGGTATTCCTACTAATTACGCGTTTAAAGAAGGAGATATTGTTGGGGTTGATTGTGGCGTCTTCTATAAAGGATTTCATACTGACATGAGTGACTCTCGAATTGTTGGTTCTGGAACAAAGGAAACAGCAAAATTCCTAGCTATTGGTAAAATTGCACTTGATGATGCTATCGCACAAGCAGTCATTGGAAATAACATTGGGCATATTTCAAAGACAATTCAAGATATTGTTGAAAAACAAAGTGGATACAGTATAGTCAGGAGTTTAATCGGGCATGGTGTAGGAAAAGAATTACATGAAGAACCTGAAGTTCCAGGATATCTTCATGGAAAGGTAGAAAAAACTCCAAAACTTCGGGAGGGGATGACAATCGCAGTTGAAATTATTTATAATATGGGTACTCCCGAAGTTGTTCTCGATAAAGATGACTGGACGATTCGTACGGCAGATGGTAAAATAGCAGGACTGTACGAGCGTACCATCGCTATTACAAAAGACGGCCCACTGATGCTGACAGTTTAGGAAGCGTATCGAAAGCACCGAGCGTATCAGCTGGATCAAAATAGGCTCAAAATGCCCTTTTGGTACAACTGATGTCTTTGGTGCCTACGATGCCCTTCTCATTGTTGCTCTTTTGAGCCTGCTTTGTTATAATGCACAAATGGCTCACCAAGGATCTTTTGAAAAAGATGGCGTCGTGAGAGAAGCGCTGCCCAACACATTGTTTCGTGTCGAACTTGAAGATGGTTCACTCGTTTTGTGTCACCTGTCAGGAAAAATGCGTATGCATTTTATAAAAATCCTTCCAGGAGATAAAGTACGAATCGAGATGACACCGTATGATCTCGAACGAGGCCGAATAATGTATCGGTACAAATAAGGAGAATGAATCATGAAAGTACAAGCAAGTGTCAAAAAGCGATGTCTAAAATGTAAGATTATTAAACGCCGAGGCGTTATACGTGTTGTGTGCGAAAATGCACGACACAAACAAAGACAAGGATAATATATATGCGAGTAGTTGGAGTAACAATACCAGATGAAAAAAAAGTGAGTTTTGCATTACCATACATTTATGGTATTGGTCCAAGCAATGTCAAAGAAATTCTAGAAAAAGCTGAAGTTGATGGTGAAAAGAGAGCAAAGGATTTAACAGAAGATGAAGTTAAGCGTTTAACAAAGGTTCTCGAAAAGTATAAGATTGAGGGAGACCTTAAAGCGGATATTGCAGCAAACGTACGACGTCTTCGAGACATCGGATCATATCGAGGTAAGAGACATACAGCAGGTTTACCGTCCCGTGGACAACGAACACGATCAAATGCTCGTACAAAGAGAGGAAAGAGAGTAACTATTGGAGCTATTAAGAAAGAAGTAATGGCAAAGATGGAAGCAGCTCAAAAAGCAAAAGGTAAATAAACCTTAGAAAGTAAACTATGGCAAAGAAACCAGTTAAAAAAGTAACAGCAAAAGTAAAGAAGAAAGGCGGAGCAGTCGTCACTGAACACGGTCGTGTTTATATAACAGCTACGTTTAACAATACTTTGGTTACTGTAACGAATGATAAGGGTGACGCACTTGGTTGGAGTTCATCTGGATCACGAGGTTTTAAAGGAACACGTAAATCAACTCCATATGCGGCGAGTATTGCTGTTGAGGAAGTTGTGAAGAGAATTGTTGAACAAGGTATGAAGTCAGTTGATGTTTTCGTCAAAGGCCCAGGAGCTGGACGAGATTCATCACTACGAGGTGTTAAGAGTGCAGGACCGGTTATTACATCTATTTCAGATGTAACACCAATGCCGCACAACGGCCCAAGAAGTAAAAAGAAGAGAAGAGTTTAAACATTATGGCACGATATACAGGACCAAAACATAAATTAGCAAGACGAGAAGGCGTTAACTTACTCGAAAAAACATCAGCAAGTTTGATGCGTCGTTTGAATGTTCCCCCAGGGGTTCATGGTAAAAAAGGTAAAAGACGACCATCTGATTTCGGTCAGCAGCTTCGAGAAAAGCAAAAAGCTAAGGTAACATACGGACTTCTTGAAAAACAGTTTAGAAAGATCGTTGATCTTGCGTCAACACAAAAAGGAGATACAGAAGAACTTTTGCTCTCACTTTTGGAAAGAAGACTCGACAATGTCGTCTATCGACTTGGATTTTCAAAGTCACGTATGATGTCACGACAGTTTGTCACACACGGACATGTAACCGTTAACGGTAAAAGAATGACAATCCCATCATATACAGTAAAAGTCGGCGATGTTATCACACTTGATGATAAAATTCAAAAGAATCCTGACGTAATTAAAGTTATGGAAGAGAAGACGGAAACTATGGGTTTCCTCGAACAAAAAGGTCCAGCAGGGAAGTTAGTGCGTTTGCCAGTGGCAGAAGATATCCAAGTACCATTCAGTACGAGACAGATTATTGAATATTATTCACGATAGTGATATAATACTTAATAGACTCATCACTGATGAGGTATTGCCTATTGTCAAAATCGACTTTATAGGGTATCATACACACTAGACGAAATCCTAAAGGAAATATATATGGAAGAATTAAATTTTAAAGTTAAAGAAATCACAACCGCTCCAGACTTTGGAGAATTTGTTATCGAACCACTCGAACCAGGTTACGGTCACACAATGGGTAACGCGTTGAGAAGAGTTCTCTACACATCTATCCCAGGTGCAGCTGTTACATCAGTTCGAATCACTGGCGTTAAGCACAAGTTCTCTACACTTCCTGGTTTGAAGGAAAACATCGTTGACCTTCTCCTTAATATTAAAGAACTTAACTTAAAACTTGCTGACGGTCGAGATAGTGCAACTGTTAAGCTTTCAGTTAAAGGACCTAAGAAAGTTACAGCAGCTGATCTAGAAGCTACAGATGGTGTTGAAGTTGTTGATAAAGATCAATACATCGGTTCACTCTCAGGAGACAAAGCAAAACTTGAAATGGAACTTACTGTTGAAAAAGGATTTGGTTTCTCACTTGCTGAAGAACGTCGATCAACAGCACTTGGTGTGATGACATTAGATGCAGTTTATACTCCAGTTATCAGAGTTACTTACCAAGTAACAGCAACACGTGTTGGACGTCGAACTGATCTTGACAAAGTTACTTTGAAGATCTGGACAAACGGAACAGTTGATCCTAAAGAATCACTTATGCATGCAGCAAAGATCTTGACTTCATATTTCCAACAGGTATATGAACCAAAAGAATCAGCAGCAGCACCAGAAAGTCCAGTTGTTACTTCATCAATTCCACAGAATTTGTTGAAGATGACAATTGATGAATTAGACCTTCCAACAAGAATTTATAATAGTCTACGAAACGGTGGAATTGAAACAATTGAACAATTGTTGAGTACTCCACGAAAAGACTTAGTCTCCATGCGAAACATGGGTGGTAAATCCATCTCAGTTATCGAAGAAAAACTTGGAGAAAAAGGAATTAGTTTAAACGTAAACGTATAAGAGTAAATCCGAAATTCGAATATCGAAATTCGAAACAAGCTCAGAATACAAATGCCCACAATTAAAAATTGTCGTTAGTATTTTGAAAAATTGGTTTTGTTTCGTATTTGGGATTTCGAACTTCGGATTTTTTTATTTATTTATGAAAAAAAATGTTTTTGGACGACAATTTAAGAGAGATGCAAACGAGCGTAAAGCTTTGTTTAAAAACCTGCTTACTTCACTCGTTCTTGAAGAACGAATCATCACTTCAGAAGCAAAAGCAAAATCCATTCGTGCAGCAGCTGATAAATTAGTTACCAAAGCAAAAAAAGGTGGAGAAATCGCTTTACGAGCACTCGCACCAGATGTTCGACATGTAGCAGCAGCAAAGTTAATTGAGCAAATTGCTCCACGATTCGCAGATCGCCAAGGTGGCTATACTCGAATCATTAAAGTTGGACGAAGAGTTGCTGATAATTCACCTGAAGTTATTATGGAATGGGTTGTTAAGGGTGAAAAGACAGTAGCGAAGCTTGTTAAAGAGAAAAAAGTTAATAAGCCTGCGAAAGCGGCACAAACAACAGAAGCAAAAGCTACAGTAGCAGTTGCTAAGCCAGAAAAGAAAACAAAAGCGGTTAAGAGTTCAGCACCAAAACAAATGGTGACTCGACAGAAAAAAGGATAAACTATGAATCAAGCAGCACAAACACAAGCAACAAAAGCAGGAGATATCAAAAGAGCATGGCATCACATTGATGTAAAAGATAAGACTCTTGGTCGTATCGCATCTGAGATTGCTCAATTATTGATGGGTAAAGGTAAAGCTTATTTCGTTCGAAACCTTGATTGCGGAGATTACGTAGTCATAACAAATGCAAAAGATATTAAGGTAACTGGTAAAAAAGAAGTTCAAAAAACATATTATCGCCATTCAGGATATCCAGGTGGATTTAAAGAAGAAACATTAAAGGAATTGCGTGCACGTAAACCAGAAGAAGTTCTTAAACATGCAGTAAAAGGAATGCTTCCACAAAATAGATTACGTGATAAAATGTTGAGTAGATTATTTGTGTTCCCAGAAGCAGAGCACACCTATACAGATAAATTCAAAAACTAAAAACTATGGCAGAAGAAGTACAACAACCAATTAAAAGAAATAAAACAGCTCGAAAAGATTATGTCTTCGCAGTCGGACGACGAAAAGAATCAGTAGCACGTGTTCGTTTATACGAAACAACAAAGGCTGAACTTACATGGGGTGAGCACGCTGTTAAAAAAGGCGATATGTTCGTAAACGAAAAACCTATCGATCAATATTTCTCAGGTGATGTTAGTCGACACCTTTACACAGAACCCCTTCGCATTACAAACGCACACCAAAAGAATTTCGCATTCACTATTAAAGTTGCAGGCGGTGGACCATCAGGTCAACTTCAAGCAACAATCGCTGGTATTGCAAATGCATTGACCAAGCTCAATCCTGAAGAATACAGAGCACTTCTTAAGAAAAAAGGTTTCTTAACACGTGATTCACGTATCAGAGAACGACGAACAGTCGGTACTGGTGGTAAAGCACGACGAAAGAAGCAATCACCAAAGCGTTAAACTTCGAAATACCCTGCATCCAAGAATTTTTCCTCACATGAAACTTATTTCAAAATATTTACAGTATCTACGAACAGATGTATCTGCAGTAGCAGATATGTCCCGATTTACTATTTTCTCTTTGACGGTGTAGATTTTTGTGGAGATGAAAGTGACTTTTGAGCTGAGACTAGATGAGTCAATTCTCCAAGCATTGCACCAAGTGCGATAAGAAAAACAACTGCAAAGACTAACCAGCCAAAGATAGGGATAAACATCAAGATAAATACTATAATTGGCCCAATCACAGCAGCTTTCCAGTCGAGAATATATGTATCTTTATTATTTCGTTGGAGCCAGTTCATAATAGCCCAGCCAAGGAAAAGTTGTGCAATAAATATACTAATCAGCCAAGCCATTATGTACCCAAGCATTGTCGCAACGCCCAGCATAATAAGAAGGAAAAGTAAAAATCCTGCGATTGGGACAAGAATTATAAAAGCAAATCCAATCGCTCCACTTTTAACAGGAGCGATACGCATACGATTGAATGTAGTTACAAGTGCTCTTCGGAAGAAATAAACGAAGAGTAAACAAATGATAATGTCTGCGAGTAGTTTATAAACTGCTGCTCCAGCGAAAAATCCAGCAGCTCCCTCATTACGGTCATGATCTTTGCGTTCTGGTTGATAGTTCGTTTGCCCTGCAACTGTTGCTCCTTGAGCAATCTGTGCCCTCTCGGGCGACCTGTATGAAAGATTGCCTTTGATATCTGCAGTTGATCCAAGTTTGAGGTCTTCAATCCCTCCCGAAACATCTCCTCCAACACTACTATTAATGGTGACATTTCCGCCTTGTGCTTGAATCTTTCCTGAAACAGGTCCATCAACAGTGAGCTTTCCTCCTGCAAATAAAATATCACCGCCGATCGAAGCATTCTTTGTTAATATGATATTCCCTCCAGTAATTACTAAATCTTGTGTAATAGGTGCATCGATAGTTATGTCTCCACCGGCTATACGTGCATTATTTCCTATAGCACCTCGGATTGTGATATTTCCACCACCAATAAGTGCACTGCCTTCGATGGGTCCATTGATATTTATATCTCCACCTGCTGTTGTTAGTTCATTGGAGACTGGTGCATCAAGGGTAATATTTCCACCAAAAAGATACAGGTTATCAAGATTTTGTTCAGTTTCAGGGACACGGACTTCTTCCCCTGTACGAAAATCTGCTGCGAATGTATGTGGGGGAAAACTAAAAAGGAAGAGGAAAAGAGGTACTAGGAAGATTGTTACGCGAATGCCTAGCAATTTCATCATAATATAACTATACATCAGAGTACTGGAAATGTATGTGGTCTAGATTACAAACTTTAGTGTTGTTGCATTCCTTTACCTGCTGCACCAACTGCTCCTACTGTTACTGCGACAGTCATGGCAGCAGCAGCGACTGGTATTGCTGCAAGAAGAAGTGCGAGTATACCGAGACGTTTCCCTTTATTCCTGAATGCGAATTCCCTTAATCGACTATTCCAACGAGCATCCTTGATATCAAGATGTGATTGCTTCACTTCATCTATCATTTGATAAAGTTCTGTTTTATCGATATCTCCAAAAGTTTTTTCATTAAGTTCATCTTCTTTATCCGCATACTTATCATCTTCCATGAGCTTTTCCCAACCACCCTCTTCTTCTCCAGCTGCTTTCATCTCAGCATCAGTGAGACCTAGTGTTGCCTGTAATTCGGTTTGTGCTATTGCTACGCCTGCAAGGAGATCAGGATCTTTCAATAATTTTTCTATGCCTTGTGGTGTCGCAAATCCTTTGAGTTCCTTGTCATAAGTTTCCTTTGCATCAGTTAATACCTGAAGCCTTCTCAGTGGACCAAGGATTCCTGTCGCTTTCTCTGCTAAAGCAAATTCTGCACGAAGTCGTTCAGCTTGACGCATGGTATTTGCTTCGGCCTTTGTAAGGTTTTCTTTCAACACTACATCACCATTCTCCAATTTATGATAATACGTTTCGAGGATACCTTCTAGCGATGCTATTTGTGCTCTTATTTCCTTTGTAACATTATCAACAGCTTCACCATCCAACTCTCTCTCAGGAACGTCAGGTACTTTTGTCTCAGCCATAGCATCTTTAGCTTTATCGACTAAAGCGAGTTTTTGATCTGCTTCAGCAATTTTTGCATTAAGCTCATCACGTGTTGCTACATCAGCTCCGTCTGGTTCTGCGAGTGCTGCGAGATCTGTCTCATGCTGTGCCCTTTGTGCTGCTATGTCTGCTCCTAGTTCGTCTCCTAATGTGTCATCATCATATCCTGCAGCTTCAACGATTGTACGAAAATCTGCTGCTGTTGCAAGCTTACGGTCTTGGAGTGCATCTATGGCGTCTTGCACTTCTGGAGTTTTTTTCTCATCAGGAAGTTGATCAATGAAATCTTGGAGATCAGCTGTTCTGAGTATGCCTTGTTTTTCAGCGATACTATCCACTAAATCGGAAGCACCTTCTGCTGGTGGAACTGGATGATCATTTTGAGGAAGAGATTCTGCATAGGTATTAAAAAGTGTTTGTTCATCATCAGAGAATGCATCACGAAGCACGGTCTTTTCAGAATGAACTTGTGCGTTGAGCACCTCATCTCTTGGGAATTCGAACAAGACAGGTTTGCCATCATCACCAACTATTACATCACCGTCACTATCATTAACAGAACACAGCAGTAAACCTTCGCCAGTTGTTTTATGAAATCCAGCAATAGAAGCTTCATTATTTTTAAAGCTATATTTATCGACGCTGAAGGCTGGCATCTTCAAGTTACTCCCTCCTACATCAAAGTCTGGCTCCGGGTCATTTTGCAATCTATCAAAAAAGACAAGTGCCTTATCTGCTTTCGTTCTATCGGCTTCATCTACTAACTTACTAGCAGCAGCTTTTTCAGAAAGCAATTTTTTTGCAACAGTATCAACTTCTCGGGTTCGTATCTCTTCTGGTGTAGGTGGTTGATTCTCTGGACCCCCTTGATGTTCTTCATTCTCTGGCATATAGGACAATCATAATTGATATTTATACTTCAATCAAGTAACATTTAGATATGGCTACAGAAATAATTGAGCGTTCGTCTTCTGCTTCAGGAAATGATGCACCACAAAATGAAAAAAGAAGTAAGAATCCTCTAAGAAGGGGAAGAGGTAACAATGCTGATGCAGGACCAAAGTCACTTAAGGCGAAGTTCGTTCATAGTCCAGGCTATGATGCCGGACGTCAAGGTCCTGAGGGTGGGCTTGAAAAGACATCTGGAAAAGAAAAACGAATCAATCGCGAAACGAATGTTTCTGAAGAAACTGTAAAAAAGTTCAGCAATGGTATGCGGCAAGACCTTGAGAAATTGTTGGAAATGCGAAGAACTCGTTCTCAAAGCGAATTTAATAACTTTCTTAGAACTACCGGACATGAGTATTATATAAATATTTTCGATAGAATGGTGAAGTCACAGCCTGGTACCGGAAAAGACGGTCGTCAGTTAGCCATAGATGAGGATGCACTTGATGCGTTTATGCATACAGATCGAGGGATGGCTGCTGTGTATCAAATCCGACAATACCAACTGCAAGAAAAGGCTATGGCTGCGGCTTTTTCAATGACTACAGAGCCTGGCGAACCTATAGATAAGATCGGAGAAGACAATACATACACAGTAGGAAAAGGTCGAGTACTTCGTGAGGCTGCAAGAAGCGTTAAAGACTGGATAAAAGCTCCTACTGGTGATGTCTATGGGAGAGATCGTGGGGCAAGACTGAATACAAAAGGTAAAGTACTTGCTGCTATGGCTGGCGGAAATGTAGCTGCTCTTTCTGCAGGTGCTCTTGGACTTATTGCAGGAGGAGGTCCATGGGGTGGTATCGCTGCTATAGCTGGGGTCAATGCTTTTGCTGCTGCAAGATATGCTTCTCAAAGAGGAGAAACGATGGATACCGCGACATCTGCTGAAGCTCTAAAGGTATTTTTAGGCGATCCAAATGCACCAACGCCTGAAGGCAAAAGCCCAAATGCAGCCGCTATTGAATGGGTTAAAGCATTCCATAATGTTAATCCTACGGACTACGAAGTTGATGGTAATGAAGTTCGAAAGCGTGAAAGCGTTGTCGCAGGTACAGCAGTTGATCGAAAGCGGCTTGAAGCAGATCTTGTAGCCGAAGCAAAAGCGGTCTTAGAATTTCAATCTGACAATAATATTCCTCGTGAATATCGGCGTCCAATGGATGTTTCCTGGCTTTTAGAAGGGACTAACAGAAGGCCTCGTCAAGGTACAGATTTTGAGCAAAGTGTCATGCGTGAATTTAACGCAAATAGAGATGGTATACGAGATAGAAAAGGGAATACCCTAGAAACCAATGTTATTAAAACGATAGATGTGCCAGTGATGGATAGAATTAGTATTTCCGTACTTGACGCATCAGGTGCACCCGTAATTGATCCTGCAACGGGTCGAAATAGAATGCAACTAGTAGAGGTCCCTCGTCTCGAGCAGGCGACTGATTCTACTGGGACACTTCTCAATTTTCCTAATGGCGATCCTATAATGGTCCCTGTTACGCGGGCTGAACAGGAAGGAACTGCTGTAGGTAAAGATATTGCTGACCTCCAGCCGTATACATTACCAAGTGGTGAAGTTATTATGGTGCCTAAATATTCTCTCTATACAGATGCAGCGGGCAATCGCCGGAATTACAGTAATGGTCGACCTATTTTGGGGATTGGAATGAAGGTAGCTAGTTATACCGATGCAAAGTCGACACCCTTATTTAATCCTAATGGCACCGAACGCTGGATTACCAATCCTGATTTTGACCAGAACAATGTTGATGTTGCCGCAAATGTCGATCGGTGGAGAAAAGCTACAGAAAAAGCTATAGGTGCTGAAGTAAGTATCGTTTTTCAAAGTCTTGTGGATGGAAATGCGGATTACACGATGCGTACCTACGACAAGATTACAGAAGCAAAAGCAGCTCATCGTTCTGGAAAATTGGTGGACGAGGAGCGAAAGAGACTTACGAAAGAGCAAGAATCAATCAGTGGAGATGAGACCATACTAAAGGCTGAAGCAAATGCTCTCGATACCTATGAAACAAAAGTTGGTGAAATTCGTGGTGAGATAGGCAAAATGCAGCGGGAACGAGATAAAGTTTTACGAGGAGTTTCAATCTCGGGTAATCCAAATGCATCTGTTGCGGAAATTCAAAAAGCTTTGCAAGATGCTTTGGGTGATGGTGGATCAGAAAGCGTTTCAATTAATGGACAAAGTATCAAATCCATAAACAGTGAATACGAAAAGCTAGATAGTGAAATTGCTGAACGTATGAACGAATTCAATAAGAAATATATTGATCCGTTAGCTCAAGCTGTGGCTGATGCAGAAGGTTTACCGCAAACAAACAATAACGAATATAGTATTAAACAGAGGACTCTTGAAAGTGCGAGGCAGAGGTTGTCGGGTGCACGTGCACAAGCGTTGCAGCGTGAGGTTGATCTTCGCAATGAATCAAGATTTAAGAGCCGGGCTGATAAAATTGAAGCTAGACGACAAATATTGGAGCAGGCTCAAAGTGATTTGATTGAAAAGGAAAGTACACTACATGAACAACAGGAGAAGCTTACAAGCACTGAAACAGAAGGTAGAGATTCAACGAATGTTACTATGTTTGAAATGGCAAAGGCACGAGCGAAAGTGGAAGGATGGAATGCTACTGGTTCAGCTCTTCAACTCGGCGACTTACAGACACAATCATTTGATGAGCTTGTAAAACGAATTAATAAAGCAAATGAGGCAGATCCTACGAAGGGATGGCCGGCTTCAGAAAATGCTATCTCCGATAATCGTATAACCCTTCTTCATGCAATGGCCGAGGCACGTGCTATTCGCGTTGATTCAGTGCTTGCTAGTCAAAGTACGGAGCTTACGGATTTAACGGATCCTGCTAAATATGGCTTTGCTGAACTCGATCTCTATGGCCTCAATGAAAAAGAGATTGCTGCACGGATTCAGGAAAAGATCAGTGGTGGTGCAACCGTAGCAACACTGACAGAGCAACAGTTGCGTGGTGTAAAAACCGAGATTTATCGAAGGGTAAGTGCGAGGCAGAAAGGATTATCCCGCATGCTTGTAGACCTTGATACCAGAAAGACAAAAGGTGAAGAGACTTTGGCAAAGTTGGATAAGGAGGGTATTAAAACCCCACAATTGGATGCAATCCAGAGAGCAGTAGGAAGATACGGCCCAATTACTGAAGAAATTATGGATCAGATGCCTCAGGATCAGGATGTTGATAAATTATTCGCATTAAAAAGAGATAAAGCTGATCCTGACGATTTAACAAAATCGACTGTAGACGCCGATCAAGCATACAAGAATATCATGGATCTTATATTTAGCCATAGTCGAGACCATTCCGTTTCGTACGGAGGAAAAGTGGGGACAGAGGCAGCGTTTGATAGAAATCAAACAGTACTGAGTAAAAGTGATTTGGTTAAACTGATGGAATCATATTTTGGCGTGGCTAGTATTGGTTCGACTGCTGATGCAAAACTTGAGCGAATGATTAAATCTGTTCGTGATCGGGGTAAGTCTGAATTTGCAGCATTCTTCTCGGAGGGTGTAATATTTGACCACTTAAGCGGAAAAATCTGATAAGAGCATTATGCTATACTCAAATTAATGACTACAAAAGACGCTATAAAACTGTTGCCGATTGAAGACAAACTTAAAATGCAGGTTCTTAATATGTATGATTACATGGAGCCAGCAGAAAAATTGACGATAGAAAGGCTCGCCTGGAAATCTTACTTTTTATCTCATGACATGAAAGTGCAAGAAAACACCATACGGGAATTTGCCGATATTGAAGAAGGAAAAGCTGCACTTGGTAAAGAGTTCTTTGAAGATATCTTGAAAAAAACAGATCATGATGATACAAAAACCATGGCTGATACGAATACAAATGTTGACTTAGCTGCTGCAAGGCGAGCAATGGAGCAAATCATCAATGAGATCCGTGCTTCGAAAAAAGCTCCAAAAGTGAAAAATTAATTTACCTTCCCGGCAAAATAATCTTCCATATCTTCATCGAATTTATACATGCTTTGTTCTATAAGTGTTTCAAAATCAGGAGCAACGGTAGTATTTGTTACACCAAAGGAATTTGCCAAAATGCTTTTTTGTTGCTCGTCGCCCAACATAATTGCATGCACATTATGATCTCCAAATCCTCCCTGCTCTTCACTCATTGCTAGAAATCTTCTTACAGTTTCAGGGTGAACGAATGAATCTCCTCCGTCTCCCACAAAGTAGAGTGATGATGCATAATCCGGATAACTCTGTATTTCCTCATTAAGGTCATGTGCTGCAGTTTGGACAGCCCCAAACATATTTGTATACTGATCTAATTTCAAGCTTTCCATCAATCGTTTTTTGATAGTTGATTGCTTTCCATCAGGGAAATCATATCGTTCAGATGAATTGTATTCCTGATCAAATTGCTTAATAACATTGACATCTTTTGCGAAGGAATAGAGAGAGAAACGGATGTATCCGTGCTCTTTGCTGATCCTTGAAAAGAGTTCGTTATAAAATACCATCAGTTTTTTTGCATCATCAAGTCGTGTACTTCCTCCTGGAGTTGGTGTGGCCATTGATAGACTTACATCTACAGCAATTGATGCAAGGAATTTGGGACGAATTTCAGGTCGGAAAGTCCGAGGATTGAATACTTGTCCAAACATTTGACTCCCTGGTCGTTTTAATGCTTGCTTGTTAATTGTTCCTTTTCTACCTGTACTATCTTCATCTAGTTCAATAACGTCTTCTTTTGGAAGTCGCTCGACAAAGTAATCGTACCATTCATCAACCAATGGTGTGACTTCTTCACGCAAATTATCAAATTCCTGAAATGCTTTACTTTCAGTTTCGATTTGACGTTTTAATTCATCAAGACCTTGTCCTGAGCGTTGGTCTATGAGCTCTCGTATTCGTTTTTCATCTTCTTCGCTTAAAAAACCATCTTCCATCATCTGGTTGAGCTCTTCTTTTACTTCTTCTTTTTTCTGTTCTTCTTTTGCTTCAATGATCTTTTCCAGTGCTTCTTTCATATCCTCAAAAAGTGCTGGATCATTTGCTATATCATTTTTGAGATCTTCAAAATCCTGAAATGAAGCGGCATTTTCCATCTGTTCCTGCATATGATCTCTTTGTTGGAGAGCCTGTTCTGCTGCTTCATGTGACGCTTCAAGGTTTTTTTCTGCTTCAGCTTTTTCTTCATCAGTTACTGCTTCTTTTGGAAGACCATCTTCTCCAAACTCTGAGGGGCTTTCTTTCTCCTGTCCTTCATTGCCTTGTTCTTGAACTTGTTGTTCTTTGGGTGGTGTTGCATCCATTGTTATCCATTTGTCTCCATCCCAAACTTCAGACCATGCATGAGAAGTCGATTCATCCATCACAACTTTTTGGTCGGTGAGTTCTGAAACATTGTGTCCTCCGATGACTCGTGAGGAAACTCCAGCATGTCTGAGCATTGCAATAAACAATGTATTTGCAGAAAGGCATTCAAGCTTTCTTGATAGCTCGAGAGTTTGAATATAATTATCAGGGGTTGATCTATTTCTCAGCTCATCCTGAATTTGTGCAGCTTCTGCAAAATCTGCCGGATAAACATGCCTTTGGTGGATAAATTCTAGAATCTTTTCTGCACGCTCTATAGCCGGTACATTGGCTTGTTTTAATTCAGCAATAAATGATTCAGCGTCATGCGTAAGAAGCCCTCTATGAATTGTTTGTGTATCAGCAAAGCTTGCATCTTTTTGGAAGGGCGGTTCTTCCTTTACAAAATCAATTTTAAATTGTCCGCGTTCGGTATTTTGGATATAAAAACAACCATGTTGGTCACGGGTGATCGTTGGATTGCCAGATACTTTAAACGAATTCATATCCAGTGCATATCCTTCAGGAACCGGAATCCCAAAAGTAGTTGTTCCAGAGATACCGGTAATTGTTTGTCTATCATCTCCTGAAATTGATTGTGTCCATGGCACCACTCGAGTAGGTGTAGACCAAGATTTTGTATCAAAGTCAAAATCAGAATCTTTACGGCTTGCATAATATCCTTGTGGAGGCTCAGTATTTTTGCCCGCTGGAGTTACTTCATAATATCGTTTATTTGTTGGATCAGATTCTTTCGGTGGATTATATTCGTCACTTGCTTCCGGCGGCTCACTTAACTCTGATTCTGAAGGGGGAGTAGGTTTTTCTTCTTGAGTCTGTTGCTCTTGTTCGGCCGCATGGAATGATTTAATCGTCTCGACAATTGTTCTGTATGCTTGTTCATCTCCATGTTCAATGTAATCTTTATATGCGCTCTTTATCTCTTCATATATAGCTTTTTGGTCACTCTGCAATGAGTCTTCAATTTGTCGTTGCTCTTGGAACATGCCCATACCCTGCGGATTTAGTGCGTTGATGCCTCCAGCAGAGAGTATTTTTTGCATAGGTTCAATGGAGGCTGCATTCGTTGCCACAGATGTTATTTCCTGCCGGAGAGAAGCTATAACAGCATCTTTGTCCGCGTGATCATAGGTATTGAGCATTACTTGTTTTGCTTTATCTTCCGCAATTGTGTGGTAATACTTTTCGGCCATTTCAGGAGTCATAGTGGTGCCGCTCATCTCAGAAACAAATGCCGTAAAGCGGGGGAAATCAAAATTTTCAAAAGTAGTAACAGTTTTATCAATTCGCTGCCTCACAGGATCCAATCCATGTCTTTGGATATCTTTTTGATCATAAATTAATGCATCAGGCGTGACATTGGCAATTTCTGCTGATGGTCGAGAAGATCCATCAAATAATCTTTCAACAGCAGCCTTTTTTTCTTCTGCACCATTGGGATAATGCATAGCCCAGTGGTTACCTGGTAATACTTGTAAGCCATCTGTTCCTTGTTCTGCCAAGAATAATTTTTCCCGTGCATGTGTCTTATCAAAATTTTCGGGTTGTTGTTTGTCCTGTTCGGGTCTCTCCGGAGGCCTGAATCGTGGAGTTTCTGGCTTTTCTACCTCTCTATGTGTCGTTTTATCTCTTCTCGTAAACAAGTTCTTGACCCATTCTATAACACGGTTTCCCTTGACCTCCTCAGAAGTTGTTGGATTAATAGGTCTTGTCTGTTGTCGGTCTTCCGACTCAGGGCGTGGTCCATGAAATTCTTCTGCCATATATTACGGTCGTGGTTGTACTGTCCAGGTTCTGAGCTCTGTCGTAACTTTTTCTAATTCCTGGGCATTCGAAACTTTTGTTAGAAGTCGTTGCTCAATAAGTCTTTTTGCAGTTGCTACTGGATCAGCCCCTGTACCAATTTTTTGAGTATCATCCATGACACTTAAATCATATGCACATTTTGCAAGCTCACGTCCTGTCATTGGCTGACTAATTTTAAGAGCATCCCTATCTCTCTGAGTAGCTCTTGACGGACTAAACTTATCTTTAAATGCGGTTCGTAATTGATCAGCAAATTGTACAAGTGCCTGAATGGTTTGCAAATCAAAATGCTGTTCTCGGCTGATATGTGGTGCATCATTTGCTTCACCGTTTATATATTTATCCCAAATTTTTACAAACTCATTATGTTTGAGGTCCAGGTCATATGTATGTTCTTCAAGTGAATCAACACCTCGTGCGATACGAAGTGCTTCTGATGCACTAAATTTACTTGTATTCTCAGGATCGACAAGTGGTGGATAGTCTATAGGGAGGTAATCCATACGACTCTTTGTCGCAAATTGTGGATCAAAAGTTCCTGGGTAATTCGGATTCATGGAACTCATAAAGAGAACACTTGGTAATGCTCTAACTGATTTTCCTCCACTTGTTTTCAATGTAAGTGTACGTTTTTCATCCAGAAGTGAGTGGAGGAAAATTTGAGTAGGCTCAGGCATTGCGTTAATTTCATTAAAGTAAAGTACTGCTCCTGGAGTTTCAATTGCCTGAAGAACTGCTGACGGTATCTTTACCACACTGCCATTTTCAAGTGTGATATCTTCTGCGAGATCACTTTCTACTGTCCACTTGGAACAATCAAAGGCAAAGTACGGTCTCTTTGTTTCATGACAGAACATCTTAACCAAGACGTCTTTCCCTGTTCCAGCGTGACCTTCAAGATTGATGATGCCTTGCTGAAGTTCTAACTGCATTGTTGCGTCTTTTGCCATCTTTCCGAGGTATTCTGATGTTTGTTTATCTATCGTCCAATGACTCTTCCATTCAGGAACATATCCAAGACTACTTGGTTCGTCAGTATCCGGTGCTTTCTTCAATTCATCGAGACGCTCAAAAAGAAGTGTATGCTTTTCTGCTGCAAATTCTCCATACTCTTCCACTAATCTTTTGTATTCTTGCTCCCAATCCGTTGCAGTATCTCCTTCAGCAAATTCATATGGCTTTTGTATTGTTGTACCTTTTTTTGTATCAACAGCAATCATTGGGACTTCTTCTCCTCGCTCTCTAAAGCCTTTTATACGTGACTTTGCTTCACTTAGTGTTACCTCTGATCCGTCCGGCAGTGTTACAGGACGCTCAAGGAAGAAGTCTTGGAATGCTTTTTTCTTTGCTGATAACTCTTTTCTGATATCAGAACCTTCGCCTTTTTGCCAATCTCGATAATCACTTTTTATCTTTTGCATCTCAATATTAGTAACTCGAGTTCCTTCTGTGTATGTTCCACGGTATTCGACTAAGCCATTTCTCCAATCCTCCTCGTCAGTTTTGCCTTGATAGACTCGTGAAATTGTTACGTCTGGTTTGCCATTTCTTACTTGTACGCCAATCTCTCCAAGTGTTACTGTTTTTCCGTTTTCTCTCATTGGGGCAGCATTTGGATCAGGAATAAAAGTGAGTTCAACATGTTTTTCTTTTTCACGTTTGGATTTACGTCGTTCTTGCCATACAGGGAACGGAACCTCTCCTAGCATCACCATAGGTCGTCCGTCACCGTCTGCATCAGAGCGAGTAGCTCTCTCAACCTCTGCCATATAAAGAGCTAAAGAAACTCCGAGCTCTCTTCTAATTTCTCGACCTGCTTGAGGATCGCTTCGTAATAATTCTATAACCTGCTCTTGCAAATCAGTGTAACGATTACTCCCTTCGAGGTACCGAGCAATTTGATCTCTATTTTGGAAACCTTGATCTCCCATTGTTTCAAGAAGGCTTCTTATTTCTTCCTTGTATGAATTAATTTGAATTTCACGCAGGTCTGTCTCTGTTGTTCCAGTTGCTGCTTCCATATCTTCAATTGCTTCCCGACGTTCTTTGATTGCACGGAAGATTGCAGTCTGTGCTTGATCAATAACTCCATGGTTCTCGGGAATACTGATAACACGAAGGTTTCCAAGTTCTGATCTGAATGTTGATAGCTCTTCCTCAGACCAAACTGCTAAAGCACTTTTACTTTTCATTGCAGCAATAGCTTGCTTCGCTCTTGCAAGAACATCTGCTGTTGTTACTTTGATATGCTCATTTTGTTCTCTTCGGAACTGCTTATCTTTTTCCTGAAAACGACCTTCAAGTTGTTGGAGCCGTTGCTTGACAGTTTCATCAGTTATATCTCCACGTAAAGAATTAAGATTTGCGAGAACATTTGCCGCTTGTGCGTATGTGGACATATCCATGGATCCTTCAATGAGTTCTTGGAGGGAAGTTAAATCAGTAGAAAAGACATCTGCAACGACTGCCTGTCTTCGCTCTTGGACCACTTTTTCTAAAGCCGGACGCATATAATCTTGTTCTCCAGGTTGTAATCCCATTCCATTGATAAGCTGTGTGACTCGATCAAATTCTTCATTAAATGCGTTAAGATCAGTAATCCCTTCAACTCTACTTTTGATTTGTGCTGCCAAATCATCTCGCTGTCCTTTAAGATGGCCAAATTGTCTATCCAATTCAGCAGCCTTTTGTGTCGCAATAGCATCAGGATCAAGTTGTTCAGCAGCTTTCTGTGCAGCTTCTGCTACTTCTCTCGCACGAATAGCCTGAACAAGTGGTTGGAAGTCTGCTTGGAATGTAACTAAATGTCCCTCTACATCTATTCCTTTTATAATATCGCTAGCATCTAATGAAGCGTGATATATATTGGGTATTTCATGTACTTCGCGTAAAGTATTTTTTTCAAGCACATAGAATGTACCTTTCGATGTAAATGTGAGAAAGTTTCCTGTTTTATCTAGCGTAAGATTTTGGATTCCAGGATACTCGGAAGGGAGTGGAATTTCTTCTGATTTTGGATTTGAAGAGTTTGTATCAATACGTCTTATTACTGTATCGTTTTCGCTACAGAAGTAAACAACTCCCGGAGAACTTGGGTCTTCACTAACATTATTTTGCACATTGGGAAGATTTTCAGCATGTACACCTTGAGCACCTCTTCGAAAATCAACACCATTTTCTGCAACAATAATGGATACACCATTCCTTGTATGTCGCAACGACCGAGTATTTTCAAGTTGCATATAGTGAGCTCTCTCTTGGAAAATTTGTCTCGGGTCATCTGTTTGTGTGTCAATCCGTTGCCAATTCCGTACAGCCAAAGCCTCACCTTGTGCATTTTCGGTCTTAAAAGCAATAAAGTTAGGAGTGCCTGGTTGGTATATAACAACATAGCCGTCATCATTATCAATGGCAACCTGACTCATATCGGTGGTTTTTATTTCCCAAGATTCTTGCGGTAATTCTACTGAAGTTCCAGATCCAAGAAGATTCTGTGCTACAGATCGTAATTCCGTAGGTAAATCTTCAAGTAAGATATTATTCTCATCTATTTGTGCGTCTGCCACACTCCGTATAAGTTTCCATGAACCGTCTTCCGGTGATGCAAGTGCACCCCAATCTGCCATAACAAGATTAGTGTTCGATAGTCCCACAATCTCTCCATCATCACTATACACTGTAAGGTTTTTATCTCCCTTCCCTATAACTACTGAAGCGTCTTTTCCTACTCTCACAATTGCATTTTCGGATTTTCCTACATTTTCAGGTGAAAGTACTCGATCTGCTGATCTGCCTAATCTTGTAACTTCAAGTTCTGGTTCAGAACCTTGCTCTGATTCTGTCTGCGACTGTTGTACTTCTGGTAATGATCCATCTGGCGTTGACATAATACTACGTATTTAAATCATAGCATAAGGCCCAGGCAAAGAATATAAACTTTTTCTGTGTGTAAGAACTTGTTATGAAAAGAGAGAATTTTGGCTCATAGTATTGATTTATGTGAGTATAATGAGTATAATCCGTTCATGTTAGAGCGTGAAGCTCCTAAAAGGAGAAAAGGTAGAGCATTGACAGCATTGGCTGTTACAGGTGCAATTGCGGCAGGTCCTACAATGCTTGCAACAGCAGTTTCTGCTAATGCTTCAGAAGCACACAAACCTGGCGTCATACAATTAGATAGTATTCCTCGACCGCAGGGTTTAGCCTTAAATTTAGAGAGCGGAACTTTAAATGTCCCCCCAACCGTACAGCGAGTTTCTACACCAACTGTCGTGACAAGTGACATGAATGCTTATGCTGTGGAAAACGGCGATACTATGAACACAGTCGCAGATGCGTTTTTAGGTGGTGCTCTTCCTACTGATCCTACTTCAGAGCAAGTAAAGGTTTCTAGAGCAGTACTTGAAGCCGCAAATCCACAAGTAGCTGATCGCAATTTAATTTTTGCGAATAGAACTATTCTTAACATTTTGGACGATGGTGTCAGTCATACAATTGCGGAAGCTGCAGAAGGCCGTGGTGATACGCATTTGGTTACAGCAGTTGATGAAGTGAAGCACGCACAAACGCTAGATGATCGTAGAGAAGAAGCGGTAGATGTGCTTACAACACTCGGTATTACTCCTGTCCGTGCTGAAGATAGTCCACCTTCTCTTGATGTACAGCCAATTGCCGATGTTGTCATAACGAATCCTGAGGTAGATGCAGCAGTGTCATCAGGGGTTCTTCAAACACGAACACTTGCTGAAAAAGGAGATAATCTTTGGGATAATACTGAAACTGTTCTAAAAGAAGGGCTGGGGCATGATCCGAGCAATGCAGAAGTTAATCCTATTAATAGAGTAGAGCAGGTTGTAAATACTACAATAAATCCTCACATTAATTTCAAAACGATGCCTGTCGATGCAGAATACATAGGCATGAGTGATCCTGCTGCTTCTGTTATTGGAACCATTGCATCTGTTGATAGTGAAGCAATTGAGGAATCTTCTTTACCGCAAAAGGTAAAGGATGGAATAAAAAATATCCAAGAACTCAATCATCAGTCAGCAAGTGATGGAGTTACCTCTGCGGATATGTTGGCCACGAAAATTATTCTTTCAATGAAGCCTGGGATGCTTTCTCAGACTGTAAAAGATCAGATTATTCATATCTATCAAGAAAGTGATACAGCTAGAAAGAATGAACAAGTACTTGCACTCCTTAGTGATCCCGTAGTGAACGAAGCTCTCTTTGGAGATACCACCCCTCCTGTTGGAGGACAAGGTACTGTGCCAGGAGGTTCTGAAACTCCTGTTATTTCACCTCCAGGATCCTTGGATAGTGGTGAGCCTGCGGATGTTGGGACGGTAGCTACCATTGGAAGTGCTGTTCTAGGAACTGTCCTACTTGGGGCAGGTGGTATTGCACTTTACCGAAGGCGTCAGAAGTCACTCGAAGCACAAAATAAAATAATACCAGCAGAACAACGAACACCGGAAGCTCTGAAGCATGCTTTTACACAAATAAAAGATAATCCTCTGACAGAAGAGGAAATGCAGAATCCTTCTAATATCGGACCTAATGGTCACCCTATCAATACATTTACAACTCGATATCTTGATGAAATAAAAAGAATGTATGAATTATTTGGATATGACGATACGAAAATAGATCCATTGATGATAGCCTTACAGGAAGAACAGAAAAAAACGGCATCGAAACGTGGTGATATTAAAGGTTATCAATTTACCCACAAAACAACTGTGATTGATCCTGTAAGTAATGATAGAACCAATGTCCAGGAATCGGGTGTACTTGTTGTTGCCAGGAGTAATCGCAAGAAAAAGTAATTGCTTATTGAGCAGTCGGTGCAAATGTCACCGGTATCGATACTTTATCAATCTCTTTCCCGTCCTTCGCTGAATATTGAAAGACTTCAACAACAAATTCTGTTCCCACTCGAAGATTGGGATCGCTTAATTGAATGCCCGCATTAAAATCTCCGTATTGTCCCATATCTTGTGCATTTGTTGTGGCAGGTATCTCTCCCACAATTTTACCCGAAAGCTTTTCTTTCAGACGAATTATTACCACATTCTCAAAGACACGTGCACGGCCGGAAACTGTAAATAACTGACTGATCTGGTCATTTGTTTTTGGAGACGTAACTGTAATATTTTGTGACGCCAGTGGAGTTGGTGTCGCTGTCGGAGCAAAGAATGGAATTGCAGATAATGAGCTTGGACGTTGTATGGAGAGTGCGAGTCCAACAAGTGCGATAAATGCTACCATCAGAAGAAGAAGCCAGTTTCGTAATTGATGATGATGTACTTCCACCTGTTCGGCCATATCATTACTGTAGCATAAGTTTGATGCGTAAGGAATGCTATAATACGTAGAGCAAAATGATCCTAAAAGATTTATTTATCAGAAATATTGAGGCAGATTCTTACCGTGAGAACTTTATTGTATCTGCTGTTGTTAGTGTTTTTGTTATTCGTATTTTTCTTGAGCTTACAAACTATCCCCAATTAGGTGGAGGATCCTTTCATATTGCCCATATGTTGTGGGGTGGGTTTTTTATGATGGCTGCACTTTTCATCCTATTATCTTTTATGAGTCAGAAAGCTGCTTCTGTAGCTGCATTACTTGGAGGGATTGGCTTTGGAGCCTTTATCGATGAGTTGGGAAAGTTCGTAACAAAAGATAATGATTACTTCTTTCAACCGACAATTGCATTAATCTATATTATTTTCGTATTGCTCTTTTTGATATCTCGCTTTATTCCTCGATATCGAGAAATTTCTCAAAGGGAATATTTAGTTAATGCAATTGAGATGATCAAAGAATCAGCGATCAATGACTTTGATCGAGAGGAGGAAAAAAGGGCTGCAGAGTATCTTAAGAAATGTGATCCTAAGAATCCAATCGTTCGCTCTCTGAAAAAGTTGCTTTCTGATTTGGACGTTGTTCCTGCACCAAAGCCTGGTATTTTTACGCGTTTTAGGCAAATGCTGCGGGTTTATTATTATCGTATAGCGAAATCAGGTTTCATCACCAATCTTGTTATCGTCTTTTTGACGGCACAAACTGTATGGATATTTACGACGTCTATATTACTTTTTGTCGGGAAACCATCATTGCCATTTAGTGAAACAGGACAACTCTATTCCTCCATTCTGGCTGGTGCATTTGTATTAATTGGCCTTTTTGCTCTTCGACTCTCTCGCTATGAAGCATTTCGTTATTTTCAGATAGCAATGCTTATTACTATTTTCCTGACACAATTTTTTGCATTGATGCGATTGCAATGGTATGAAATTGGAGCTCTGGGTGCAAATGTATTTATCCTTTTCGTCATTAATTATGCACTTGTTCGGGAAAGAAAAAAGAATAAAAATATAAGCACGCTTCGAGCTTAGTATTTCATCTTGAAAACCAACTGTATTTATGCAATAATATGAAAACATCAAGAGAGTTCACTTCGGTGAGCCGGCAACCCTTACGTTAACGGGTGCCAGTCTCCATAAGGAGAGATGTGGTCTAAAGGGCAAAATTATACGATCCCTTTAGCAGAGGGATTTTTTTATGGCTAATACAACATTATTTACATCAGAATCAGTATGTGCAGGACATCCAGATAAAATCTGTGATCAGATCAGTGACGCAATTGTCGATGCATTATTGGCACAAGATCCTCACTCACGAGCAGGTGTTGAAACAGTTGCTGGAGCAAATCAAATCAGTCTTTTTGGGGAAATCAAATCAACTGCAAAAGTTAACTTCGAAACAATTGTCCGGGAAACAATCGAAAAGCTTGGATACACAGTACCTGCATGGGGTTTTAGTCAAGAATCAGCATTCTTTGACAATATTCATGCACAATCTCCTGAAATTGCTATGGGTGTTGACCAAGATGGTGCAGGCGACCAAGGTATGATGTTTGGCTATGCTTGCAATGAAACTCCTGAACTTATGCCTCTTCCAATTACCCTCGCACATGCACTTACCCGACGAATCGATGAAGCTCGTGAAACAAAAGAACTTCCATGGCTTCGACCTGATGGAAAGACACAAGTAACAATTCGTTATGAAGATGGCAAACCAGTTGCTATTGAAAAACTCGTTGCAGCGGTTGCTCATAGTGAAGAAACAAGTGCAGAACAAGTTCGAGCAGATGTAATTAAATCAATTTTTACTCCAGTTCTTGAAAAATACAAACTCGCTCTTCCTGAAGATAAAGATATCATCATAAATGGTACAGGTCTATGGCATATTCCTGGACCAGAATCAGACGCTGGATTGACAGGACGAAAGATCGTTGTTGATACCTATGGTGGATACGCAAGAGTTGGTGGCGGAGCATTTAGTGGTAAAGATCCAAGTAAAGTTGATCGAAGTGGTGCATATGCAGCTCGGTATATCGCAAAGAATATCGTTGCAGCAGGTCTCGCTGACAAATGCGAAGTTGGTTTGGCATACGTTATCGGACAACCTCGTCCATTGATGCAAACAATCGAAACATTTGGTACTGCAAAAGTAAGTGATGAAGAACTGCATGCATTTAAAGACAAACTTATTGATACTTCAGTCAAAGGTATTATCGAAGCATTAGATTTGGCTCGACCAATCTATAGTAAGACTGCAGCATATGGCCACTTTGGACGTGAAGAATTCCCTTGGGAAGTTGTTAAATCTGTTTAATCTTTCGTTGGTTTTCGCTTCGGTTCAATTAACGTCTCCGCAAAATTATATCCCCAATATAACGATAACTTTGAATAGTTCCAGAATTTTGTCTTGTTCATGCGATGCTTTTTGAGATGAAATTCATCCAAATCCATTTGATGCTCAATATTCTCCATGATAATTGCGATTATCTTATCAGCTAAAGGAGTCGATACAAGATTACCTTTCGATGTTTTTGCCAGTGTTGTCTTTTGTGCATTCTTTATTATTTTTATATCCATTGGCATCCGATAGGGTGCTGCATTTGTTCGAAGTGAACGCTCTTTTAAGTAAATATTAAAACCATACGTCATCAATGCATAGAGAAACGAGAGGAGCGCACAGTCAATGGTTTCCTCCGGATCCAATGATGGAGTATACACAACTGCTGTAAATCCTGCCGCAAGTCCATAACATGCATTCGCTACCTCATCGGCAAGAAAAAATTTTGAGACGGTGCTGTCATGCGTATATTGATTTATTAAATTGAAAATTTCTCCTGCAATGAGTAAAGCTTGATCTTCAAGGCCGGAGTTTTGTTCCACGGAGGGTTGGGCCATTGGGGTATTATAACACGTTAAAATTGGGATTTGGGTTACTTTTTATAAATCCACAAAGCATTGCTAGCACCTTCTTGGAGGAGTCCATCTGTTTTAAGGATTTCACGGAGCCATTCAAGATGTGTAACTGGGACGTATGAATAAGAAAGGATAGAGATATCAGGATCAACAAATCGTTCAACGATTGCATCAAGATCTGGAGTATGGTCGAGGAAATTGCCTGGGTAGCCGCCATAGTAATACATAAAGGCGAGTGCTTTTTCGAGATCAGTTTTGGCGACTGGGATAAGTATATTAACTCGTTCTTCTTGCTTTGGTTTATCTGCATCTGAAAATCGAAGAGCGTGCCAAAGAACCATCCCAAGACTTTTTCCTGTGCTCACTCGCACAACTCTTTTTTCATCCATCTCCATTAATTCCCACTGACCGTTAATTTTCTTGAGAGTATAGATAGTTTTGCCGTTGAGGGTATATGTGTAACTTTCTTCAGTAGCGGTTGCGACATGACTGCTTTCATCACGTTCACAAAAAGCAATAACTTCCGGAAATTTTTCAGTAGAGAAGTGATTTGTATTAACCCTTTGTGATGAGCCACTCATGTCGTGATCAAATTATACCGTAAACATAGTCAAATTTGCAAAATGATTTCTTTATTGTTATAGTAAGATATATTAAATATGAAGAGAGCTGCCATTCTCATTAGCACACTCGGTTTACTTCTTTTTCCTTCGTCTGCGTTTGCAGAAGTCCACGTCCAAGTCTCTAATAGTGAAGGGTCTTCTCAAGTTAATGTGAGCTCAGAAACTTCTGGGAGTTCGACTGTCTGTCACAACGGAACATGCACAACAACTGGTGGAGAGAATACTTCAACTGTTTGCATTAATGGTACATGTACGACTACGAACGAGAACGTAGATTATAAATCTGAAGATGGTACAACAAAAGTTGAGGTAAATAATTTTGAATCCAGCGTTGCTGCATCACCGGCTCTAGAAGCAAAAATTACAACGACTCCAGAACCTACTGTTACGACAAGCCCCGAAGTGGAAAAGAAAGTAAAGGAAATTGAGGCAAAGGTTCAAGAGATGGATATTCAAGTAAAGCAGCGTGTAAAAGATAAAGATGGTGCAATTGCCATATTTATACAAACTGAATTAGCCTCACTACATAGTCTTATTAGCAATTTATTTAACTAAATTACTTCTCTTCAGTTGCTGTTTTACTAATGGTACATCTAAGAAATCAGCGATAACTTTTCCGAGTCCGTGATCAATCTCATCTGTAAGGTGGTTAAAAGGATGAAGGAAAAAATATGCTGCATTTGGGACGAGATTGAGTTCTCTTTTTCGAGAAAAATGTAAAACAATAGTCGTGTAATAATTATCATTTTTTGTTGTGTGATACTCATCTGCTGCACCGGACATATGTCCATGATATGCATAGGTAGATGTATCTCTTTCTTCGATGCTTTGAATATGATAAAGATCAATAGCCTGTCTCTTTGTTCCTAATAATGTTTCTGAAAATATCAAAAGTATTTTTGTCTTCTTATCAAAGGTATAACGGATATTTCCATATACACGATAGAAATAGTATGCCATACATACACACATTATCGTTACTGCTCCAGTCGCAACTGGAACAATTCGATCTTTGGGAAAAAATGGTGAATAGGTAAGCAGCGAAAAGACGATCCATGCAAGGATAATAAATCCCACAAATGTAAGTACAGCAGTCTTTCTCGTATCGGCACCGATAATAAGTTGTTCTTTATTTTGGTGTAAAACAATCATAGCTGATCTTACTCAGCATTCCATAAAGGGAGCATAAAGTCAATTTAATGAAATCTTACAGAATTCTCATACACCGATGGTATAAATAAAGTCATATGGTAACTGATGCTCTAGATCAAAAACCAAATGTACTTACGTGGAGTAATCCCAAACGGATTGCGGCTTCTATCAAACATTCTGTTGTTGTTACTAATCCAAACCCATCCAAGTCTTTTCAATCGGCAATGAACATGTTAAGTTTTTACATTAACCGTTCTGGAAGATCGTTGCCTGCAAATAAGAAAAGGGTCTTGGAACAAACGAAATTTGAATTACGAAAACTATTTAATAGATAGTTAGTGGAGCATTCCGATATTATCAATCTTCGGGAAGTGGACACGTACTTCTTCTCGAAATTTGTCTGCTAAGTTACTTGAGAATTTTCCATATTTTCCTGATTCTGATTTACCGCAAAGATTGTTTTCCCATCGACGAAGAATTGCCTGAATCTCTAAACCTTTTTCATTGAACTCTGTCTGATATTTTTTAGGATCTTCTTCATATTTATCATGCAATTTTTTAAACTCTTTGAAGATATCTTCATGAGCGGAAAGCATATCGGCAACTTGTTGTTTGTACTTCACCATAGGATTATTTAATATTGAGGAGTTCGACTTCAAAGATGAGCGTTGCAAAACCTGGAATATCTGCACCAGCACCATATTTGCCATACCCTAATTCATGAGGGATAGTGAGTCTTCTTTTGCCACCGACTTTCATACCGATAACACCTAAATCCCAACCTTTGATTACGTATCCGACGCCAATTGGAGTTTCAAATGGAGTGCCACGATCTACTGAGCTATCAAACTTTTTTCCTATTTTTCCAGATCCTTGCGGCTCTTCAAGCCATCCCGTGTAGTGGATAGTGACATGATCACCGTCTTTTACTTCTTGTCCGTTCCCAACTTTGATGTCTTCAATTTTGAGCTTCTGATCATCAGCCATATATCTATTATAGCAGTTTATTTTTGTAAGTTTTGTAAAGATTCAGCCGAGTAGAAATTAAAAAATCAGAAGTATATAATAACCTTCGTATGGCACAAGATAAATTCTCAGCGGTTTGGGTAAGTAATTCGTCGATGGGAGATTTCATCAATTGTCCTCGGTTATATTACCTTCGTAATGTGTACAAAGATCCACACACAAGGCATAAAGTAAATATTATTAATCCTTCTCTGGCACTTGGACAAAGTGTGCATGAAGTGCTCGAAGCACTGTCTCTTTTACCTGCTGTAGACCGATTTAATGTCTCATTGCACGATGCTTATGAACGATCCTGGGCAAAAGTCTCCGGCAAAATGGGAGGGTTCAATAATGCCGAACAAGAAGCATATGTGAAAGATCGAGGGGCAAAGATGTTGCAACGAGTGATGGATAATCCTGGACCACTTTCGAATAAAGCAATTAAGATCCAAAAGGAATTACCAAATTATTATATTTCTGAAGAAGAAAATATTATCTTGTGCGGCAAAATCGATTGGCTCGAATATCTTCCTGAAGATGATAGCGTCCATATCATAGATTTCAAAACAGGTAAGAATGATGAATCAGCTGCATCTTTACAGCTTCCGATTTATGCACTCATTGTTGCAAATTGTCAGAAACGCAAAGCAACTCGAGGAAGTTATTGGTATCTGGATCGTGATAATGATCCAATTTCAGTAAAATTGCCATCGCTTGAAGAAGCACATGCAATCGTTTTGGAAACCGCAAAGAAAGTAAAAGATGCTCGAATGAAAGGAGAGTATATTTGCCCTAAAGGTGGGTGTTTTGCATGTCGTCCGTTTGAAGCAATTCTAAAAAAGGAAGCAGAATTTGTCGGAGTGGGTGGATATAATCAGGATTTATATATTTTGCCTTAAGCTTACTTGTTCTTTTCTATCTTCTTTAGCTCTTCTTCTAAGTCTACATTTGCAATTTTTCCCTGTATATCTTTAATAAGTGTACGAACTTCTCGTATCTCCCTGATAAGCATTTCCGTAATAGGGCTTAATGGTCTATGCATATTTTCACTATAGCAGTTTTTGTTACAATGCACATATGTTTGGAAAATCGCTTGAAGATAAAATTTTAGCATCACTTAAGGATGGTCCTCTATCAACCAAAGGCATTTTGCAGCGATTATCGCTAGATTTGTCACAACGGGAACAAGTAAATAGTTTACTCTATGGTTCTCTCCATACCTCTGTCATTCGTGATAAAGATGAAAAAGGTCAGCATACCTGGCGATTAAAAGGGTTTGGATTTGAGGCCGCAAAAGGCTTGGAAGTGCAGTTCTATACAGAACTTATGAAGCATAAGATTTTCTCTGAGAAAGAATCATCTCTCGACTACACTATTGAGAATCCAAAAAAAAGAAAGGTATATCATTTGGATATTGCAGTCGTGAAGAATGATCGAAAGTATGATGTTGAGGTTGATGGCTATGAACATTTACGTGCCGATGCAATGAGTTCAATTGACAGTCAGTTAGCAAAAAAGGGGGAAAATACAGAAATAGAAATCGATTGGATGGATCACGAACGATCTTACGTGAACTTCGATTCTATAGACAAGCAACGAGTCTATCGTTGGTGCAGTACGCATATTGATTGGTGTATCAGATATCATGAGGAGCTTATCTGGCCACACGATATTACACGAAATCTATGGCTGATAGAAAATGGATGGCAAGTGATACGATTCTGGAATTTTGAAATAAAACGGGATATGGACCGATGTGTCCAGGATGTGAAGAGTTGGATGAAGATTTAACTGATGATATCTCGGATATCAAGTCCAACTTCTTCAGCACGATTAAGTGCTTCATCTTCGTTTCCAGTAAGATACTCGTTTCGGAGTTCTTCAACGAATTCTTCTGGATAATCTATATATTTTTCCTGATCGCTCAGGTCTTCGTAGTTAATCATAACAAAAGGGTATTCTACTATAAGATGTTTAATAATGCAAGCCCCAGTTTGATATTGCTCTTATTTAGTCTTTTTGGCGTACTCCTCAGGTTTAGATTTTAAAAAATAAATTCTGATGTATAATAGCTCTATGGCCGAAGAAAAACTAAAATTTGTCATCCACAAGCACAAAGCTACTTCGCTTCATTATGATTTCCGTTTGGAAATTAACGGTGTCATGCCTTCATGGGCAATCGCCAAAGGACCAACTTTAGACAGTGCTTTTAAGCGACTCGCACTTCCCACAACTGATCATGAAATGGATTATCGTAACTTTGAAGGCGTTATCCCTGAAGGTAATTATGGAGCTGGTCCTGTGATGATTTGGGACGAAGGGTATTACATCCCGGAAATTGAAATAAGTAAAGGTGTCCGTGAAGAAATATCTGATCGAGAGCGTGGTGAAAAAGTAATGATGGAGGGAATGGATAAAGGCGAGATCAAATTTGTTTTGCATGGCAAAAAGATGCAAGGATCATTTGCTATGGTAAAGACAAAAGGTTGGGGACCGAAGAATAGCTGGCTTCTCATCAAGCATAAAGATGATCATGTTCAGGACGGCTACGATGCGAATGATTATGATTTTTCTGCACGAAGCAAAAAATCCATTGAGGATATTGCCGCTAAGTAATAGCCAGGTTTGCGTAAGTAGATCATATTGTATATAATCTGATCAATTCAATGAGTGCAGAACATGGACACCTCGCAGATATACGCTTAGATCGACAACGGCTAGCTGCTGCTGTTGTAGACGTCCAATCCCTTCGAACTTTAAACCCCACAGAGTATGATTCAGAAAAAGTGATGGTCACAGAGCGTGATGCACATGGTGTCAGCGAAGTTACATTGATGCCCACATCTGAAGATATACACTATGCTCCCTTGCCAATAAGTAAGGTATTTAAGGACTTGGGTTTTACTGGTAATGACGATCCAGTTTCTTTAAAATTCCATATGCATGGAGATGGTGAAGGGTTTGATGTCACATATTCTCGTATTGGAGAAGAAATAGTTGGTGTTACTCTTTCAACAGCTCCAGAGAAAGGTTCTGTAAATGGAAATAGCGGGAAGGTTCTTCCCTTCTTTCCAAATCCTGGAGATCACGTTGAAAAAATGACGGAAAGGGAAGCTGTACTTGCAGCTGGATATAAGAATATCGTGAAAGGGGAAAATCCTCACAGAACAAGTATATTAGTTAGCACTGTAAGCTGGGCAAAGAATTTTCTTCGTTCAAGTAACGCTCCGCAGAAATAATTAGAAGCAATTGAGGTTATATAATACGAAGACGATAAAAAAGAATATCCCCAAACCGAGTGATACTGTCGATAACAATCCCATCTTGCTCATAACAAAGTATGGTTGATTAAATTTTGATCCTTCTTTTTCCTTAGGTCCTTCGTGTAGTGCCGTTAATTCTTCTCGAATAGCTTTTGGATACATACTGAGTGCTCCAAGTTGCATGAGAAGGGCGACTGTCCAGAAAAGCCATGTATAGACGAGAAAAAGCATAAAGTTAGGATTAGACATCCTATCAAGGATGAAGAACGAGAGAACAAATGCACCAGCTGAAATAAGAAGGAGTGTTTTATTGTAGTCTCTATATCCCGCAGCTTCTAGGCGTATCATCATCCGCTTTTCTTCGAGAAGTTCATCTTTTTCAATCCTTGCCATATATTCAGTATGGCAATGCTGAAGAAAGTTTTCAAGTAAGATTCGTAGTCTATAGTTCTCAAGAAATTGAGAATTATTTAATATAGATTTAATAACAATGCCATATACTGAGTCACAATTTATGGATGAGCAAAAATCTAAAAAATGGTATAAATCAAAGCTATTCTTTGTTCCAGCACTCCTTATAAGTGGTATGGTCATGGGTTCGGCTATGGATACTTCTGGCAATCAAGATGCAGAGATTGCATCCCCAGTCATGGAGGTAACGCAAGTTCCTACAGAGAAAACTATACAGGATGATCCTACAAATAATCCAACTCTAGCGGTAACATCCACCTCAATTCCAACTGTTCGGCCGAGAGTCCCCACAAGCCTTCCCACAAAAGTTTATACAGCACCAACAAAGATATATGTTGCACCAACCGTTGGTAACCCTGGAGGAAGCTGTAATTGTAGTCTCACTTGTACACGGATGACGAGTTGTGCTGAAGCACAATATCAACTAAATAGCTGCGGATGTTCTGCAAGGGATGGCGATGGTGACGGTATAGCATGTGATGGTGCTCCACTTCATTGTCAAAATTAGAAAGAGAGAGCTTCTTTTGAAGAAGGCATATCATCGTATGCCATTTTATAGTAGACTTTGCGAGTAAGTTCTACATCTTTCATGCAATACTTGCAGATATCTTCAAGACGACCCGCTTGGTAATAATCCCAGACCATAGATCCATCCATCTCATCTTTACTTGTTGGCAAGTCAAATATTTTGGCAAGTGTATCGAGTTTTTGTGTCTTTTGCATATTCCAAAGTTCCCATTGGAGCATCGTATCGAAGATCGGTACATCGCGGTACCGTGCAAGGTTGAGCTTCAATGGTTTGACTCCGTTAATGATAGATCGTTTGTAAATAAAGGGGAGATCAAAAGCCCAAATGTTATGTCCTACAAACCTATGTACACCAATTCCCGCTTCCCAGAATTTCTCTAGAATCTCTTTTTCTGTACCTGAGAAAACTTCTTTTTGTATCACGCCATCTGGTCCTTCCTTGATAACCCCAATGCAACAGATCCTACCAAATGTCCCTTCAAAAGATGTCCCACGATGTAGTTCATCATCTTCTTTCCCTGCATGTTTCTTGCGTAAAATCTCTAAATGAGTTTCCTTATGTTCATCAGCAGAGGGAATAGTTTCTATGTCAAAAAATAGTTTAATCATAATTTAATGAGAGATTCATGCATAGTTACTTTTATTGAGACAAGCTATTGTTTACAATTTCACAAGGATTAAATTTAAACTGAAGCATTTTAGCACTCTCTCTCCCTTGATCTCCACCTTTTCGTTGCATCCCTACTCGTCCTATCTTTAGCCCTCCTTGTTTTGTGATCCGAACGTCACCTGAAGCATAGTATTTTATGACGACAGCAATAGGGAGCAAAGTCCATATCTTCACGTGTTTTTGATAAATTATCATCCAAGAAGCAGAAAATTCATCTCTGCCTTTAAAGAGATCACTTATAATCATCGTTTTGTTTTCATCAAAAAATTTCATTAAGGAAGTTTGCGATTCTGCGTCAAGTTCATTTAGAAACATTCTTCGAGGATCTTTGGTATTTTTACAGGTAGGCATAGTCTCTCCGGTAAATAGCCTTAATGGATTTGACACGTTTTGAGGGATTGCCCATAATTTAACATATTTATCTATTCTCCTTTTATCTATTTGATTGAAACCTTGAGGGTTACTTGCTAACTTTATAGAAATATTCTCTGCTATACGAGTTTCGTTAGAACGGACTGTAATTTTTATCTGGATATCTGCTTTATGTGAACCTTTAACCTGCAGAGCTTCAATCTTTTCAATGTTCTCAATCGGATATGCCATTATTCCTAACCATTCTTGTGCATCTTTATCTCCTTTCCAATTATTGAATTTTTTAATGATATCTTTTTCATTTTGAAAACCAGCTTTTGCTGTTGAAGATCCTCGTTGTATAAGCTCAGTAAGATTAGTATGCATTTGATGTATTTATGATTAATTGATGTGCTTGCACGATTATATTTTTCTTCACATTCTTTTTTGCATTGTCATGAAGAATTGTCGGACAAGTAGCTATAATTTTATTAAAAATTGCCTCAAGGACTGGAACCGAAACACTATCGCCAAATTGTCTATAAGCTACATTCCTCGTGCCGTGAATTATATAGGATTCAGGAAATCCTTGCAATCTTGCACATTCTCGGGGGGTTAGTTTTCTCACTTTTTCATTCACCCAATAAGCTCCAGTTTTACTTGCTGCCCCACCACCATATGCTGATAGTGTTATTCCCGCTGCGTCTATAGAATAAATCCTTTCTCCTTGTCCACCTTTGCTAATCTTTCCTATCTGGAGGGGTTTTCGTTTATCTGTAGAAATTTTATCCAGTCCATACATATTGATATCTTTGCGGAGAATATAATTTTCCATTGCTACTTTATTCGCAGGTTCAAGAATATCCTTAACTACGTTGATACTCTTAGATGGGTTTGGAAAATGAAACTCTTCAACCTTAAGATCATTTCGAAAAGCAACGATATATACCCGCTCTCTTGCTTGTGGCACATTATAATCGCTAGATCTGAGGACTTTATAAAAAGGCGTGTAATTGAGTTCTTTAAGGGTATGCAAAACTACTGTCAATGTTTTTCCACCATCATGTTTTGTGAAGTTTTTGACATTTTCTAGAAAAAGTATTTTGGGAGTATGAAGCTTGGTTATTCTAGCAATATCAAAAAAAAGAGTTCCTCGTGTATCATTAAATCCTAACCTTTTTCCAGAGATACTAAAAGCTTGACATGGAAATCCTGCACATAAAATGTCATGAGCTGGTATATCTTTCTCCTTAATTTTTGTAATATCGCCATGGGGAATTTCTTTAAAGTTTGCAGCGTATGTTTCCTGAGATTTTTTGTCCCATTCAGAACTAAATACACATTCTCCACCATATTTTTCTAAAGCGAGTCTGAAACCTCCAATCCCTGCAAATAAATCAATAAAGGTAAATTTGGATGATGAAGACTGAGTATTCATAGAGAAGGAGTGTGCAATCAATATATCAGATTTGGAAGCTTTTTCCTATGCTAATTCCTCTATGCTGCTTGTTGATTTGGATCAGATTCTTGGTTTGTTTGAGCTTCTTTCTTGTTCTCCGTTTTAGCATTTTCTGGATCGGACTTCAATGGAGATTGGGTTATATGTTTGTTTGCCATAGCACTCAGTATAGTAGGTATTATGAGACCGGTTAGATGTCCACCCGCTAAAAGGGTAAGAGCAGCAGCTACTATTGGGAGGATCCAAATGATCTTTATATTGTCTGCTAAACCCTTTTTTAAAATTATCATGTGGGATACTATAAGAAAGACAATACTTGCCGTGAGGTAATCAATACTCCATGCTATGCGGACATTGTCACTTCTCGCAATTGCTGACACGATTGTCCCAACCACAGCTCCTGCCATGATAGAGCCAATGAGGTATGTGATATAAAAGACCGGAACTTCTAAGCCGCGGCGTTGATATCCAAAATCAAAAAGACCTCTAAAAACTTTCGGAAAGTACATAAAATGAGTATGCGTTGCATGGGCTTGAAAGTCAAGAAAAAAATAGGCATAATACACTTTTTATGGAACGGAAAGGATCCATGCCAGCTGCTCAAGCAGCAGAAGAGTTACGCATACTAAGTGGGGAAGCCCTGGCAAATAATGCTGTAGATAAGAGAGAATCAGCTCACGTAGGTCATCCTGATTGGAGACCATCATGGGCTAGTTTGGGACGACAAGGTGTAATTGTAGATATGCACAAACCAGTTCGACGATCATCAATAGGTCCTTCAGAGAATCACGATTGAGTTTCCTTGGCATTTAGTGGTAGTATGTGATCATGCAAATACACGAGAAAGCACCAGAATTTTCCTTACCTGATCAAAACGGCGAAGAACATACATTAGCTGGTTATCAAGGGAAATGGGTTGTGCTTTACTTCTATCCAAAAGACGATACACCCGGATGTACCACTGAAGCATGTGCTTTTCGTGATGCTTTAAGTGAATTGCAAAAACAGAATGTTATTATTCTGGGTGTTTCATTAGATTCTGTTGCATCACATCAAGCATTTGCTCAGAAGCATAATTTGAACTTCCCATTATTATCAGATGAGGAGGGGACAGTAAGTAAAGCATATGGTGCCTGGTATCCTGAACAATTTCAGGGAAAGCCAGGATTAAAACGCGAGACGTATCTTATCGATCCAGAGGGCAATATAGTAAAACATTATAAAGATGTTGATCCTGTAATTCATGCCCAGGAAATTAATCAAGATCTGCAAAAGCTTGAGAACGAATTATAACTTGTGCTTCTTCAAAGTAGTTAAATACGCAGGGATAATCAAACTGATCACGCCACCACCTAAAGTTTGCAATAGGCCACCGATCAATGCAAATAATAGAAGCCAGAAATTTCCCGTAAGTTTCTTTGCGGAAAGGATAAGGAACGAAAGTGTAATACTGCCGATTATTCCGACGATAGTACCAAGTTTTACGCCTACATCAAATGCGTCTTCATAGATAAAAAAGGCAACAAATGCACCTATTATTGCTGCACAGAGTGCCGTTAACAGTAAGTACACAATATAAAAACCGAGTGCTTGTTTGCGAGTGCGGACGTATCCAAAATCTGTAAGATGTTCGAACATACCTAGAGTATGGATTGAGGCCTGCATAAAGTCAATACATTTTAATTAGGAAGTTTCTCTTGTTCTCGCATTTGTGTCCGTGATTGTTTGAGCGGATTAGTTATCTTCCAATTAAAAAATCTGAATCGTATTTTTTTACCAGTAAGATAACTAAGTTGTTTTGCGATCTGATAAAGAAACCAAGCAATAATTCCAAGGAGTAATGCGATAACTGTTTCACCAGAAGTCATAGTTATATTATAGATGCTCTTTAAATTCGCTGCACGTATTATTTTACAAACGCATAAAACCTTGTATACTATCCTCATGTCATTGAACTTTTTACGAGATAGGTCAATAATGCTGCTTCGACTTTCTCTTGGTATTGTTTTTGTATGGATGGGTGTTCTCAAACTTTTTAATGCATCCCCAGTTGAGGAAATTCTTATTAAAGCAATTCCAGGACTTGGCGAATCGCAGCTATTGTTATTTGTGGCTGCATTTCTGGAAATTCTGATTGGAGCGGCATTTCTTTCAAATAAATATGTTAAATTCTCAGCCATTATTATGAGTGTCCATCTTCTTGTCTTAACACTAGCCGTCTTATTCACTCAAGGGTTTGCTCCTCGTTTTCCAGTACTCTCATTAGCTGGCGAACATGCTCTTAAGAATTTAGTATTTATCGCAGCAGGCTTACTCCTTATTGCTCAAAAAGAAGAAAAAGACCATGCCCTTGAGATAAATGAGAAAAAGCACCATTCTGACCCTGAAGTTTCCTGAAAATCCCACTTGACGATAAATTACCATTATTAGTAGACTAGATGAGCAACAGCAGATAGGAGGTGATCGTAGTAATTTTATGACAGTTAAAAAATGGCTTCACATGATAGCATTTGTACTTGTAGTAATCGGAGCACTTGATTTAGGTTTGTTTGGGGTTATCCCTGCAGATGCAAACGGTGAAGGATTCGATCTTATTCAGCAAGTGCTTGGTTTTAATCCTGACGTTCTCAACTTCTTTTATATTTTAGTTGGTGTTTCAGGATTGTATTTGCTCGTTACGCATATCAAAGACTGCAAAGTTTGCGAGGCACGTAAGGCTGCGGCATCCACAACAAAAACAGCGTAAAAGCAGTATTTCACTTGGGAAAAATATACAGGGTTACTTGTGTAGTATTTCTTTAGTAAGATACTGCTTTTTGTTGCAAAAAATAGTATAAATATAAGCGGTTATTTAATTTGAAGCAATTCAATCTCAAAAATAAGGATTGAATTTGCAGGAATACTTCCCACAGTCTGATCACCATATGCTAGAGAAGGTGGAATTGTTAATTTTCTTTTGCCTCCGACTTTCATCCCGACAACCCCTAAATCCCAACCTTTAATTACTTGACCGACTCCAATTTTTGTTTGAAATGGCTCATTGCGGTCATATGAACTGTCAAATTTTGTTCCGTCAGTAAGAGTGCCTGTATAATTGAGTACAACATTATCCCCGCTTTTAACCTCAGGACCTGATCCTTCTGTTATGTCTTCAATCTTGACATTATCAGCTGTTGTAGGAGTCATACTACTAGGTGCATCTGTCGTGATCGTATTTGATGTTGGTCGCCCATTAAGTCCAAATATAAAATATCCAAAAATGACAAGTGCGATGAGACCAATAACGCATGCGATGAGAAAATTCTTTGACATGAAATATATTCTATCGCAAAAAGTGTAATTTTACAAAAGGATTATCTTTTGAAAATTCTCAACAATCCAATGACTGCAAGATCAAGAACAATAGGCACCAGTAAAAAAAGTGAACCTTTTTGTAAGATATCTTGCACAAGTATATTGGCGAAGAAATTGTCTAGATTCGCAGCAGGAATTCTGACACCAAGTAAGTATATTATAATTGTAACTACAGCAATAGTGATGAGGAGTTCCATTGCTCCTTCCATGTCTTTCTTGCTTGAGAACATAGTATTACCAATTTCAAAAACTGCATAGCCAATAAGAAGTGTGATCCATACATTGTCGAAGAGTTGATTACTTGCCGCGTAATATAATAGTCCCAAAATAAGTAGTGTTCCAGTAAAGAATGGAGCAGCTCCTATAAAAAAACGTCGTACAAAATCTGTATGGGCAACTTGAACGCTTCCTAATTTTACTCGATCTCCTTCTATAACAGGAATAAATTCCATAGCACCGACTCGAACGCCCAAAAGTCCCGCCATAATTGCATGCGAAAGTTCATGGATAACTGTTCCGGGAAAAAATAGGAATGCCATACCGTGTATGGTTATTCTCTTACTTCTTGATAGCAAATACAGCAGGTATGAAACTGTGCGTGTCACTTGTCTTGATAAGAGGAAAAGGACAAACAGTTCAGTAAGAAAAAGAAAAAAGAGCACCATACTACGCTATTATAAAACGAGAATGAACAAGGTGCTAGGGGATAATTATTTTCGCTATTCTGATACAGTTTGTGTCTATTGCAATAGATGAAAAAAATGTATTACTATGGATATAGACTATGCCAAGAAAAACACTTGCCCTTATTACTGGACTCGTTATTGTAACAGTTGTTCTTTTCGTTGTTGCACTTCGTGCAGGACAACAACAGAATGCTCCTTCAACACCACAACCATCTCAAACCGTACAACAGCCTGAGCCAACGACTCCTGCAAATACAGTACTCGCATTAGCCCCAAATCCGCTTACTGTTGCTCCAGGGCAACAAGGTACCGCACAAGTAACAATTGATACTACAAGTAATGATGTAACCGCAGTTCAATTAGAACTCGGATATGATCCAACTGTTCTTTCAAATGTGAAAGTTATTCCAGGAACCTTGATCCAAAACCCTGCAGTACTTATTGATAAAAATGATCCTCAGACAGGAAGATACACATATGCATTCGGTATTACTCCAAATGGAACTCCAGTTAAAGGAACAGGGGTTGTCGCTACCGTTACATTTACTGTCCGAGCAAACGCATTGGGTAAAGAAACACAACTTGGACTTTTGCCAACGACACTTGTAACAGCTCGAGGTGTTGCTAACTCAGTTCTTAAATCAGGAACAGGTACAGTAATCACAGTCGGTACAGCTGGCTCAGGTGCAGCAAGTGGTTCAGGAGCAACACAAGGTCAACCTATCCCAAATCGACAGTCCCCTCAACTCTAATCTACAGTATCAATTTAACCGATTTATTTTTTCTGGTCTTGAAGTATCTTAATAATTGGGTCAAGGAATTTGTCATGGGGTGTCTGAGATATTTCCTTTAAAGAAAGCCATTTATATTCAGAATGCTCTTTTGTATCTATCTTCACGGTTTTCGTATTGGAACATTTTCCTAAATATGTCACTCGAACTGTATGTTTCGATTGGACTTGGAGAATATCTTGTACGCCAAGTATCGCTAGTATCTTTATTTGTAGTAAGCCTGTCTCTTCAAGGACTTCCCGCTTTAATGCCTCAAATTGTGTTTCTCCTGGTTTGATTCTCCCACCTGGAATATCCCAGCTACAGAACTTTTCCCCTGGATAAGGATGAGCTCGTTTGAGCATCAAAAATTGGTCTGTTTTGTTTTGAAGAAAGACTTTTGTTCCTACTTCAAGCTTGATGTCGCGCATAGTAAAAAGCCTATTGTAATTATTTTAGAAACCAATTATTATAGAGATATGTCTATTTTAAAAAGATTAATTTGGGCCGGAGTGCTGCGAATAGGCCGTCGACTACCGGACCCCCAGCCCAGCGTACTACCACTATACTACACTCCGTTTGCAAATAAAATTTTAGCACATGTAAAAAGTATTTTGTTATTAAAAAATAACCGAAACTGGTACTTGTAATTTATTTCAAAGGTGCTATTATTTTAAATACATTATGGCTCGATCATCCGCAAATTCACAAAAATCAACTCCAGTAGAACAACAAAATGATGCCTCAAAAAAGCTTGAATCCATAAAAATGGCGATGGACCAAATCGAAAAACAGTATGGTCGTGGTTCTATTATGCGTTTTGGAGAAGCAGGTCAAAAATTAGACATTTCAGTTATCTCTACCGGTTGTCTTCCGCTTGATTTGGCTCTTGGAGCTGGTGGACTCCCAAGAGGAAGAATTGTAGAGATCTATGGTCCAGAAGCATCTGGTAAAACTACGGTTTGTCTCTCAACCATTGCACAAGCTCAAAAGCATGGTGGTATTGCTGCTTTTATTGATGCTGAACATGCACTCGACCCACTTCGTGCACAGCAACTCGGTGTAAAACTTGATGAGCTCCTTATCTCGCAGCCTGATACTGGAGAACAAGCACTTGAAATTACTGAAAGTTTGGTCCGTTCTGGTGGAGTAGATGTTTTGGTTGTTGATTCAGTTGCAGCGTTGGTTCCACGAGCTGAAATCGAAGGTGAAATGGGCGATTCAGTGATGGGTCTACAAGCACGTTTGATGTCTCAAGCACTTCGAAAGCTTACAGCTGTCATTTCTAAGTCTCGTACAATAGTTATCTTTACAAATCAGCTTCGACAAAAAATTGGTGTTATGTTTGGTAATCCCGAAACGACTACCGGTGGTATGGCACTAAAATTCTATTCATCAGTTCGTATGGATATCCGAAAAATTGAAACTCTGAAAGATGGGGATAGAGTTATTGGCTCACGTCATCGTGTAAAGGTCGTAAAAAATAAAATTGCTGCTCCTTTCAGAATGGCAGAATTTGATATTACAACAGAAGGTATTTCTCGAGAAGGTGGTATTTTGGACGTTGCAGTAGAAATGGGTGTTATTAGTAAATCTGGTGCTTTCTATCGCTACAATGATGAACTTCTTGGTCAAGGTAAGGTCGCGACAATTGAGAAATTAAAAGAAAACCCAGCAATGCAAAAGGAAGTTGTTGAGAAAATTATGACACAAAACAAAGACGGCCGTGCACCTCTCGTAGTTGGTGGAGAAGAAAGTGATGACGACGAACTCCCAGAAGACCTCTAAAAGTTAGACCACCCAACATAGTCCTATAGTTTATTTTTGACCTCGATTTATGCTATACTTCAGATATGGCTGAAACTTTATCTGTGGGGATATCTCCCGAAATTAAACGACAAGAAACATCACAACAAGTGGTTTTTATCTCAGGGGCTACAGGCACCAATGATGGCTTGCGGGCTATTAATAGTACCTTGCAAAATGAGTTTGGTCGAGATAAAGTAACAGTTTATAATTCTGTTCTTTTTGGAGACAAATCTTCCCCAAATCGTTTTGTAGAAATGGGTAGATCCCTAAAGTCAAAAATTGAGAATGGTAAAACAACAATCCTGGCTCATTCTTTTGGTGCGGCTGAAACGATCGAAGCATTTAAAGAAATAGAAAAACACGATCCAAACTTCTTCAAAAACAAAGAAAATCTCGATAATATTAATCTAATTTTGGTTTCACCTGCTGGTTTTTTCAAGAATTGGAGACAGGGCATACGATATGGTGCCAAGTATGCAAAGCTTGGTGTGCAAGAGGCTGGAAAGTTTTTTGGAAAGACATTACCTGGAAAATCCAGTGTACTTCAGGGCATTGTTTCAGCAAGTGTCGTACCTTCTCATGTGCTTGAGCGTGGTGAAATGATTGATAGTGTTCAGGCTATGGCAGGTAAAATATCCCATATGCGTAGTGATGTATTGTCTGTCGATGCTAACGCTGATAGAGATTATGCTCAGTATATGGATTTTAGTGAAAAACAAAAATTGCGGGAAATTGACGCAAGACTTGCAGAATATGCATATGCAGATCAACTTACATGGCGGCAGCGGATGTCTGCACGAAAAGCTCTTCGGCAACGGGGAAGATTAACTCGAAAAGTTGTAAAAGGTGCATTGGAAAACAAATATGCAGATGATTACAGTGATCCTATCATTTCAAATATTCGCTATGGCCGAAGCCGTTCAGCATCTCAAGCACGTAGGCGATTAATGCTCGATACGTTTCTTCGAGGAAAGGTTTTGGAGAAAATGAATTCACTTCAAAATGCTGGACTAAAGATAAATATGGTAGTTCCGGAATACGATACGTTAATGACAGTTGATAATGCAAAACAATTTCTGCAAGGAAGGGATGATCGACTTGTAGTAACGCCACTTTCTACCCATATGGCTCCATGGGGTCCTCAGCCTGGAATTCTTGCTGAACTCGCAAAGAGATTGAGTAAATAATGGTATAATCCTGCTATGAGTGAAACATTAAAGGCTATACCAGAAGTACGAGATAGAGAACGACCTCGTCATTGCCTTATCCTTCCGGGAATGATGACCAACACTGCCGGTTTGCATGCAGAATATGGGATGATTGAGGGTTTTGCCAAAGTATACAATGGCCGAGAGAATATTACTGCGTTTAATTCATCCGTATCTATAGACGAACCTAATCCCCGTCGTTATCAAGACATGGCAAACGTCATCAAAGATCATGCAGCATCTGGAATAGATATTGTTGCTCATTCACTTGGTGCAGAAGAACTAAGAAGAGCGATACGAATTATTAAAAAAGAAGAGCCGGAGTTCTTCCAAAGAGAAGCGGTAAAAGAAAATATGCGTATCGTGCTCGATAGTCCTGCAGGTTTTAACAAAGGAATTAAGCAAAGAATTCATTACGGACGAGGTATGACTCAGTTAGATGGTCCTCTCGGTGTTTCAATTGATGCATTAGATGCTTTCCCTATGCAGGGGATAAGTGCAGATGATCTCGATAAGATTTTAGGTCCACAGTCAAATACTCAGGAAGGTATTTCCCGTTCATCGGCAGATACAGCAGTTTCCAATGATGTATATTTAAGCGAAGAGCAAGAATCAGCATTATCTGGTCATGAAGCACAAATAGCAGCTGTTGTAGAGAGCGAACCTGAAGAAGCATTAAGATTATTTCTAGAGCGAGGAGATTCAGTGAAGGATCCCCTTAAGCAATCGTTTGAAGGTACTCCAGATAAGATTGATGACAAAGGAAAACTAAAAATAAGTGCTCTAGGTGTCCGTACAGCAATTCGAGCATTTGGAAGTAAAGCCTTTAAAGATTTTGTAAAATTAAGAGAGGAAGGAATATCAGTGGAGGTTAAAATGCCTCAATTTGACTTACTGATCCCAATTGAAATACTCGTTAAGTTTTATGGTGATGAAGATGCTGCAAAAGAACATGTTGAAATGATTGAGAAGTCAGGACATCGGGGTATTGGTTTACAACCTGAAAGATATGCACGAGCTATTAAAAAAGATACAGAATCTTAGTGGTATAATTTCATAATGGAACTTCAGGATCGAATTGAAAAATACTTCTCACTTGTTTATCGTTACCTCACTATTCGTAATCGCTCAGAAAAAGAAATTCGTGATTATCTCATTAAAAAGAATGCCGATCCAGATATTATCGATGCAATTGTTGCTAAACTTTATGAGCAAAAATTTCTTAACGATGAAGAATTTGCAAAATCCTGGATACGGTCGCGTGCAATGTTCCGTCCTCGAGGAAAACGTATGCTTCAGATTGAACTTGCGCGAAAAGGTATTGCAAAAGAAGTTATTGCCAAAGTTATGGAAGAAAAGCATGAAGATATTCCTGATGAACTCACACAAGCCAAGAACCTCATTGGAAAACGCATAGCAAAACTCGTGGGAGAGCCACGACAAGTCATTTATCAGAAAGTAGGATCATTTTTAGCACGACGTGGGTTTAGCTGGGATACATCAAAAAAGGCAATTGATAGTCAATTAAACTCGTCAGAATAACTTTGTAAGAATTCCAGTTGCATAAATTGTGCCTTGTGCAGTATAATACAGGGAAGATTAGCAAGAGAAGTTGCTTCGTATTGTATGAAGAGAAAAATCGTCTTCACCATTAGATACACAGCTTAGGCATCCATTGTCCGCCTCTTTGCATAGAAAATATTATGAGTAACGCATCACAACAAGATTTAATTGAGTTAGAGAAAAAACTTCTCCAAAGACAGGAAAAAATTGAAGCGAAAGCTGAAAGCCTAGAATCAGACAAAGAAGATATTGAGAAAAAAAGACAGGAATATGTAAAGAAACTTGAAAAGGTTTCCGGACTTACCATCGACGAAGCAAAAAAACAACTCCTTTCTGAAACAGAAAAAGATGCCGCACAAATGATGGCAAAAATTCTCAAAGATAAAGAAGAAGAAGCGAAAAAAACATCAGACGTTCGAGCACAAGAAATTGTTTTAGATAGTATCAAGCATGGTGCGTTGTCTTTTATCCCTGAATATACTGTCTCAATCGTCAAAGTTGCTGACGAAGAAATGAAAGGTCGTATCATCGGAAAAGAAGGCCGAAATATTCGTGCATTTGAACAAGCAACTGGTGTAGATGTCGATCTAGATGAAGAAGGAATCATTCGTCTCTCCTCATTTGACCAAGTTCGACGAGAAGTTGCTCGAAGATCTCTTGAAAAATTATTAAAAGATACTCGTGTTCAGCCTTTCCGTATTGAAGAAGTTGTTAATCAAACGAAAGAAGAACTTGAAAAGATTATGGCTCAAGAAGGAGAGAAGCTTGCAAATGAAGTAAATATCTTTAGTCTTCCAGTTGATCTGTATCCACTTCTTGGTAGAATGAAATTTAGAACTTCGTATGGACAGAATTTACTCGTCCACACTCTTGAAGAAACAAAGATTGGTGTTCATATTGCACAAGAGATTGGGGCCAATGTGGATATCGTCCGTCTTGGATGTCTATTCCATGATATTGGAAAGATCCTTGAAGGAGATGGAAGCCACGTCAAGCTCGGTGTAGAGCTCCTCAAGCGATATAACTTCCCAGAACCGATCATTAACGCAGTTGCTGAACATCATGAAGATAAGCCGTTCTCAAGCGTTGAGTCAATCATCGTGCATATAGCTGATGCTATATCTGCATCTCGTCCAGGAGCTCGATATGAGGATCTTGAGAAATATGGTCAGAGATTGACTGAAATGGAACAGATAGCAAAGAATTACGAAGGCGTTGAAGATGCATATGCATTTGAAGCTGGTCGTGAACTCAGAGTTATCATCAATCCTGGGAAATTGGATGACGCACAAACAGTGCTTCTTTCACGAAAGATTCAAGAAGAAGTAAGTAGATCCTTGGCTATACCTGGCGAAGTAAAAGTAACAGCAATTCGAGAATTCAGAGCAGTCTACCCAGAAACCACAATAGGTTAATCAAGTGTTATTTACTCTTGACAATAACTCATTTTCCTTGTATTGTTAATCTAATCGAATGATTTGCCCAACAATTACCTTGCCCATATTTCGTAGTTCCTCCAATTCGGTTACACCTCAACCTTTTCTTTTCTTGAATTCTCATTCTGTAATGCCCACAATAAAGGGGGTGAGTTTCTTTGACTAAAAAAGATCTCATTGAAATTGTTGCTAAAAAAGCTAATCTTACGAATAAAGCATCACGTGATGCTGTCCAGACAACACTGAATACTATCCGTGATTCATTAAAGCGTGGAGAAAAAGTTGTACTTACTGGTTTTGGAACATTTAGTGTCAGAAGTCGACAACAGCGTGTTGGACGGAATCCAAAAACTGGACAAGCTATTACTCTTGCTGCTCGCAAAGCACCTGGTTTTACCGCAGGTAAGACATTGAAGAAATCAATCCGATAAGAGTTTTACAGAACTATTTTCAATAGTTTCTAGAAAGCTGATATCCTTACATTCCAAAATTGGAACTTTGTTGTCGCATATAAAATATCCTAGGAAGAGAGTAAGCCAGATTCTGTTCGTGATCGTAATTTTTCTCTGTGATGATATTTATTCATCAAGCCTGCCTATGCGGCAAGTGCCTTCGCTTCGATACTCGGGTATGCACCTCTCGTCCCGCAAAGCGGGGCTACATATCATTCGGAAGTTGCAACAGGTGGGATTGCCCGTTTCATACTCACTCGTCTCTGCTGCTCTCAAATTCTGTCAATTCAGAATCTGCTCCAAACACCTTTCGTGAGCAAAATGTTTGGATACCAGCTGTTCACTCTGATTACTCAGAGCTTACCAGTCGGAGCTTACACTCCATCCCCTGCATACTGTTGTCTGGACTTTCCTCCCTGAAATACATCAAGGTAACGATCCTTCTTCCCAGGATATGGATATTTTACCCTATAGCAATATGAAAGGCAAATTAGTCGGGGATTGTCCAGCGTTTATCAGGATTCTCGTAAACTCGCATACTTATACATTTAACTGCACGACCTGTCCCTCCATCATGAATTACAAATTGTAACTGATATGAACCAGGTTGAAGTCCTAGATCTTTAACATTCCATATATATTGTGCAGTATAGCGATTTTGTAGTTGAATACTTGCGGGTAGACGTTCTATTCCAAAAGCCAATCGTATCGTGCCATTATTGTAATCTCCTCGAATACTTGAAGGAAAATATGGTTGTCCTCCAGCGTCTACTGTTTGTGGAAATATATATAAAGCAGGGGCCCAGATATAGCCATCAGGTGCTTTTGCTGCACGATCACCTGGTGCGATGATTGCTCCGGAATTTCTTGTGATCCTTTCTCCTGGTGCAATAAGCAGAGGTGCAGTATCATTTGCCCAAACCTTTATCTGCCCATCTATACTTATTGCTTCGCCGTTTTTAGGGGTACTATACACAAGAATTTCAGGTCTTGTATTGATACCGCCTTTGGAACAAACAGATGATGCCGGCGGCGTAATTGTCGCTGCCGCAAATGTATATAACTGTAATCGAGCCTTAGCATCTTCCGATTGTGCTTCCCCAATAACTACTTCGGTACCAGTATTAACAGTTGATTGCGTCGGGGAAGGACCAGTCACAAGATATGCAATGCCAAAGAGGATGAGTAAGATGACGATAATGTACATCGTACCTGTATCTACTTTACCGCGTTGCCAGGCTTTATGGTCCCAAATATGTATTAATTTTTTTATACCCACACTTCTATACTGGCTTACTTGGGGTTATTTTTCAAGTAGGGGGCTTTTATGCTTTACTATTTTGACAGAGCATTTTATATTCGCAATTTTTGCATTGCATAGTTGCACTACAATGGAATGAGCTTTTACTTATTTCATCTACTTTTTGGAGAATTTGCTCTTTCGCAAAAAGTAATGCGTCTTTCGATCTTGTTGTTGAAAGCTTTATATCATCTTCTAGATAGTGGAGCGTTAAGACAACTTCATCTGGTGTTTTCCCCAAAATACTATCATGAACTTCTGTTGCAGCTAAAGCATATATCGACAGCTGTAAATCTTCCTGCACTTTTTTCTCTGTCGGAACATTCTTACCGGTTTTATAATCAATGATTTCTATTCGGCCATCAGGTAATTGATCGATTCTATCAATTCTTCCTCCAACTTTTAGTTTGCCAAGCCAGAAATTGAAAGGCGTTTCAATCGCAATTGTATTGGGCTTGTTTGTAACAATTTTACTGCTGTAGTCCTGAAGCATAGTTTCTGCCTGTTGATATGTTTGTTGTTCATGCTGTTTACTTGCATATCCCTGAGCAATCCAGTTCTTCTTTAAAAGTTCTTTTACTGTTTCTTGTGAGACATTTGTACCTTGTTTCATCTCCATAAAGAAATCCCTTAGTGCTCCATGAACACTAACTCCATAACTCAAAGCAGGGGACGTGGGAGATGGAAGATTCAGTAAATAACGTAATTTATAATGCAAAGGACACATCCCAAATGTCTGTAATTGAGAATATGAAATGTAGGTGATATCGATTGGTTCTGGTTTCTTTATTTCATCCACAGGTTTCTCTGTGATATTGGCATTAAAGACTTCAAGTAATGAAAGCTGTTGTCCGATTGGTTCAGCTGCTTGTTTTTTCATAGTGTTTTGTACAAAAGCATCGCCGAGTGTTTCCATGACAAATGGAGAAATCTTTCGTTCTCTTTTTCCTTCGTTATAAAACCTTGCAGCTGTAAGAAATAATTTTTCTTGTGCACGCGTTATTGCTACATAAAACAATCGTCGCTCTTCCTGTAAGCCTTCATCTCCTTCAGGTAGTGTCTCTCGAATAATGTCCGGTGGAACAGGAATTTGTTCTTTTCTATCTCGACTTGGAAATCGTTGCGTGACGAGATTCACAACAAAAACGACAGGGAATTCCAAACCTTTACTTGAGTGAATTGTGAGAATATTTACTGCATTATTTTTTGTCCAATCAACCTCAGCTGCCATAGGACTTTCTCCTAGCTCCATTGAGAGATCAATCCAATCTACGACCGCAAAAACTGACGCATCGGTTTTATTATTTGCAAAGCCTTGAAGTTTCTCAAAGAATTTCGCAACATTCTGTGCCTCTTTTTCTGTACGCATCGAACCAGGATCAAGATAGTGCCCAAGAAGTCCTGAATCTTCAAAGAAGTGATACAAAATTTGTCCGGCTTGCTCCTGAGGAACTTGCTCAAGATGCTTTTTAATCATTTTTATGATCTGAAGAATTTTTTCTTTTCCTTCTTCTGTCAGCATCGTTTCCTCGACTCGTTCCATCGCTTCAAATAATGTCATATTTCCACGTTTGGAGAAATTAAGTATTGCTGCAATATCCCTTGCTTGCAGTCCAAAGATCGGCATAGTAAGTACTCGATAAAGAGATCCAGTATCTTCAAAATCTGCCAATACATGTAAATAAGCGATAAGATCCTTTATCTCATTTTGTTCATAGAGATGTCCGGGACCAAGGAATTGAAATGGAATTTTTAATCGATCAAGCGATCGTTGAAATGGAGTCGCATGGTCGTTTGCTCTGACAAGAATTGCAATTTCATTATATGGTCTTTTCGTTTTTTTGACTTCTTTTTGTATAGCTTTTGCGACTGCCTCGGCTTCTTCATCCCCGTTATTTTCTAATATAAAAGTAATTTCATCCCCATCAATTCCACGCATTCCTTCAAGTCGTTTATCGATATTCTCTTTCACTTCTAATCGATCAGGATTATTATTTTGGATGAGTGTATATGCTCCATCGAGAATTCTTTTTGTCGAGCGGTAATTTTTTGTTAAGGCTATTATTTCGGCTTTTGGAAAATGCTGGCGAAATTGCATCATGTTTGCAATTGCTGCACCACGCCAACGATAAATACTCTGATCATCATCTCCAACGACTGTTATATTTTGCCGAGTCCCAGCAAGAAGTATTGCCATTTCATTTTGTGCGAAATTCGTATCTTGGAATTCATCAACGAAAACATACTGGAATTGATCTTGATACTTTTTTAATATTGTAGGCCGTTCACGAAAGAGTTTTAATGTATTAGAAATTAAATTTGAATAATCCATAACTCCTTCTTTGGCTTTTAATTCTTCGTACTTAGCAAAAGCATTTGCTAGTTCAAGCGTTTTCTTAATATCTATTGGATCATCATCGGTTGTTTGTTTTTGCTCAAGTTTTTTTGCATAAGATAAATATTGTTCAGGGGTTATATCGTCATCACGTAGTCTACTAAAGTGCGTTAGCATTCCTTGAAGAAATTTCATCGGATTCCCAAGCGGCCTGAAATATTCGAGATTAAATTCGAATAAATGTTTTCTTAGAAAAAGAAGGCATTCTGCTTCTGTTAATAAAGTGAAAGAAGGAGTCAGCCCGATATGAACCGCTTCTTGTCTAAGAATACGATCACAAAAAGCATGAAAGGTTTCAATCCAAAGTGTTGTGTATCCGTACGGAAGGATCTCGTCAATACGAGTCTCCATTTCTTGTGCAGCTTTTTCGGTAAATGTTAAAGCAAGGATATTTGATGGTGGGATATTCTTATCAATGATCAGATGTTCAATTCGTTTTGTGACAACAGTGGTTTTACCGGTACCAGCACCGGCAATAATAAGTAAAGGTCCCTCGCCATGCATTACAGCCTTTTGTTGCTCAGGATTTAAAGAGGAGATATCGGGCATAGAGCACATTCTAGCATATTTCCAAAGATTGCAAAATAAAAATCGATTATAATGGTGCTATGAGTTTTTCAGTTAAAAAATATAGACTAACATTAATGAAAAAACAGTATTTAAAACCTAACATTTGTGCGTTCTATTTCTCTGCAAATCAAAGTTTAATGCATTCTGCTGGGCAATACCTCCAACTACTACTTCCCCATACGTCAGATGAAAGAGGGACTGCCAGATATTTTTCAATTGCATCATCGCCAAGTGAACAATTTATTATGCTTTCGATAAAAGAGGGAAAAAGTAGCTTCAAGAGAGAATTATTTTCTTTACATGAAGGGTCGGAAATTGAAGCATTTGGTCCAATGGGTCAATTTATTCTTGAAGAATTTAGTATTTGATTTCAGGATGAACTAGCGTACTTGGCCAAAGCTTCGTATTCCCATGCATAGTACTGTTGCTTGTAACAAGAATTCCATTATGCGGAAGTTTACCATTGGCAGTGAGTAGTTGTTTATCGTAAACGTGTTTCGCAAACTGCATCAATTGATAATTTTTTGGGTCTTCTGTCATACCCCCAAAGTGCTTTTGGACTGCTTCTTTAGTCATCCAGATTTCATGGTTTTGAATCGTATTTCCGGAGGCATCATTCCTCGCAACTGCGATCTTGTACATATTTCCATTAGGGGAAACTTTAACAGGGCGGCTCATTGATCGATAGACTGGTCTTGGAGCAATTGATGCGAAATTCATAATAAGTTTAGTGTACAAAGAAAAAATATAAAATACAAGAACTATTCATCCAATTCCTTAGAAATCTCTTTTTGGACAGATGTATTTAAATGTTTTACACTTGATAATTTTTGCCCAAAGCCCATAAAGCCTTTATTAACGTTAACATATTGGTTTGAGGCATTATTTAAGTGCTTTCCCAAAACATCCATCGAATCATTTACTTTATCGTAATCAACTTGAAGGCCTCGGAGTAAACGCAAAACCTGTCGCGATTGTTCCTCTATCTTTTTGCCCTCGTACGAAAGTAGAATTGTTTGCAAATGTGCATATAAAGTTCCAGGAGAAACGATATAAACCCGCTTTGTTCTCGCGTAATCGATGATCTCATCCATCATGACAATATCATAAAAAACACTTTCGCTTGGCACATACATTAACGCGAAATCCATAGTACCTTCTTCAGGCAAGATATATTTCTTGGCGATAGCATCAATGTGCTTTTTTATGTCTCGTGCAAACTCTTTATGATAAGCTTTTTTATCTGCTTCATTTTCAGCTTTTACCGATTTTTGAAAATTCTCCATAGGAAATTTAGAATCTATCGGAAGTATCCCTGCATCGGTTTGAATTGCGGCATCAACCTTTTCTCCAGATTTGAATTGATATTGTAAATGAAAACTATTCTTTGGAAATACTTGCGTGATAAGGTCTTTTAATACTTGCTCCCCAATGTTTCCGCGTAGTTTTGGGCTCTTCAAAAAATCCTGCAATTCTTTCATACTGCGTCCAATCTCACTCATCTGTCCGACTTCTTTTCCTACATCGCGAATAACCTCTGCAGCCTTATCTAAACGCTCATTTAGTTGTTTTGAATTTTCCTGAAGTGTTCGTACCATGGTTGTAGAATTTGAATGCATTGATTCATTGAGCGTTCTATTTGTCACTTCAAGTGATGTCTGCATTGTTTTTAGCCATTCAACAAGTGCTTGATCAGTTTGTGGTTTTTGTGACGAGAGTTTTTTATTAATGAAAAAGAATAAACCGACAAATCCGAGGATAATGACAGTAAGGATGATGGACAGATCTTGCATAGGGTTATTGTATCACGATTGGGAAACAGCTTCGTATGAGTAGCGTTCTTTGAATTCCATATGATACTCATGCAATCCCGGAATGACACTTGAAAGTAGTACCAGTTTATCATCAAGCAAAACCCAAGGGTCAACGAATCGTGGTTTATTGGGTCCAGAGAATTGAGCTTTTTCTTTGGGAGCAAAGTGGAATTCTTTACCTGGCTTTAATCGCTCAATATAATGAAGTATATCTTGGTCATTTGTCTCTTTTAATTTTTCAAGAAGTACTGCATCTGTTGTAAAAAAATCTTCATGGGTAATATATCTCTTATCGAGACCAATCCTTATTGCCTCCGAAAGTAGAAAAAATGCACCATGAGAAGTCGGATCGAGCCAAAGTAATCTTGATGCGTTCATAAACATAATTGCGAATAAGCTGGCAATTTTTACATCATCAAAATAAAACTTTTCGTTGCGTTCTTTGATCTTTTCAAGAAAAAGATCTATTGTTTCTTTTGGCAATAAATGACACGAAAATCCGTCCCGCATAAAATAATCCCACCGATCGAATGAGATATCTGGCAGGTCATTATTAAGAAGTGGAAAGGCATCTTTCGCTAATACTTTTTCTAGAGAAGTGTTATGGTTTGCTAAGATCTGTGGGATCTCAGAATTCAAGATAATCTTTTTATAAAAGTGATCATGATATTCATATTTTTTATCATGGACTACATAATCAATCACGTGTGAGAATGCAGTATGGGGAATATCATGCAGGAGGGATGCGACTTGTTCTTCTATTGGTCGATTAAATTTATTGGAAAGATACCATGCTCCTATACAATGTTCATAGCGAGTAACATCCCTATATGTCTGAATATAATTTCCTGCACCTGATTGATTGATATGCTTGAGCCTTTGAAAGGGCTTTGAATATATAAGATCGATGATGAGTGAATTGGTAATTGTTACTTTTCCATAGATTCGGTCATCAATAATAAGAGGCGACATACAGCAGATTATACAGGGAGAATTTTGAAAAGGGAAGTTATGGTTTCATACCTTCATAGGCAAAGTAATTTCCATTTTGTCTGACACAAACATATGGTGTATTTGCTCTCATATTTGCCGCATGTCCAGGTGAATTTGCCCACATATCGACAACACTTTTATAATCTGGTGTCATTGCAATATTTTCTGTTATACCTGACCAAGAACTATATGGGAGAGACTTATTATCTGCTCTGCTTTGGAATCCATCATGTGAAAAACTTCCATTAATTTCTTGAGCTCTCGTCTCAGCAAATGCACATGTCTCCGCACTTGTTCTCACAGCTCCCAATCCTTGTGCTGCACGATATGCATTAATTCCTTGGATAATATATGTCATTGCATCGGATGATGATGGTGCTTCTTGTACTGCTTGTTTGATTGATGGAGTTTGTTCTGCCGTTTTTGTTTTATGCTTTGTTTCAGGTGTTGGCTTTACTATTTTTTCTTTTGTTTGTAATCCAAGTACTTTCGTATTATATAGTTCTGTTGTTGAGTGAGATAAAAGAATTTGCTGCATTATAAGAATATGATTTGAATAGTTCCGTTTTTCTTGAGCTGAGACTGTTGCTGGAGTTGCAAGGATCAATATAAGAATGCTTGTGAGGATCAAGGACAGGATTTTCATCGTATGTACTTTCACCTCTAGTATAACAGACTAGTTTGATATTGCTAGATGTATTTTGTACTAGATTGTTATTTTATCGGATGCGTATATCTTGAGGCTAATTTTTCTAAATCTGGTATTCCAAATTCTTGTGCTAGTGCGTCAAATTTATCTACTTGTTCCTGTCCAAATTGCTGAATGAAATTTCGATAACCTTTAAATGAATTGAATTGAGGTTTCTTTGAATGAAATTTATCCGCATACATAACCAATTTTTCCTCAATTGTGGTTGGAGAATAATCCTGAACTGGAAGATCCAGCTGTTCATATATAACTGCATCTTTCGTTAATCCCAGTCGCATATGATGAAGGAGTATCAAGCATAGTTCTTCTGGCAATCCTTCAGCTTTTACTATTTGATAGCCCTCAAGTCCATGTTGATAGTATTTCGATGTACCAGTTTCATTAAATTCCTGCATGAATTTGTATGTGCCGATGTCATGGAGTAATGCACTCGCTTTAACAAGTTCTTCATTCACTGGAAGTTTTTTACCTTTGATAATCTGTGCAGCAATTTCCCAAACAATTTGGCAATGAGTAAACACTAATTCATAAAGCTCTTCTGAAGGTGCGTATTTCTTATGAAGTTTTTCTATCTGTTCGTACGTAGGATACATATTAATCAAAATAAAGTTCAGGATTTGCTGTGATATCGTTCAATGGTTTTTCATCAGGATTAAAGTATGCGGCAGCTGCAATCATTGCTGCATTATCTGTGCAGAGTTTTCGTGGAGGTACAAAAAGATTTACTTGTGATCTTCTTTTTGCAATTTCTGTTTCAAAAGATGTTCGCAAAGTTTGGTTAGCCGCAACTCCTCCGGATACTATAATCGATTGTACATTATATTTCTCGGCTGCTTTCAATGTTTTTTTGATAAGGATATCGATGATCGCATCGAGAGTCCCACGCGAAATATCTTTTCTTGTTTGGTCATCAATTTTTTCCAGCGATTTTACCTCACGAAGTACAGCAGTTTTTAATCCAGAAAATGAAAAATCGAAATCAGGTGATCCTACAAGCGGGCGTGGGAATCGAAATCTTCCTGGATCGCCTTCTTTTGCAAGTTTTTCTATAACCGGTCCGGCAGGATATGCAACATCAATTAAACGTCCGATTTTATCAAGTGCTTCACCTGCTGCATCATCTCGTGTTCCTCCAAGCAATTGGAAATGGCCATGCTTTTTCATCAACAGCAGATCTGTATGTCCACCTGAAACAACAAGTGCAAGAAGCGGAAACGTAATGTTCTCTTCTTCGATGAAATTTGCGTAAATATGTCCAACCATATGGTTAATAGGTATAATTGGTTTCTGTAAAACATAGGCAATTGTTTTTGCAGTTTCCACTCCAACAAGGAGTGATCCGATCAATCCCGGACCATAGGTCACAGCAATTGCATCAATATCTTCAAGTTTTGTCTCTGCTTCTTCAACTGCTTGGTTAATAACAGGAAGAATATATTTGAGTTGTTCTCGTGCTGCATTTTCTGGGATAATTCCTCCAGTAGGTATATGCATTGCGAGAGAGGATGCTACCACGTTGGACTTAAGAACAAGTTTATTTCCTGTCCCTTCAAGAACTGCTGCAGAAGTTTCATCACAAGACGATTCTATGCCTAATATTTTCATAATTACGACTCATTATATCATTTGTAACTGAAAGCTCTATAATAAAGGAATGAATGCCTTTCATATAAAAATTATTGCTCTTATTACAATGCTGATAGACCATATCGGTTTATTCTTTTTCCCCGAAAGTTATGTACTTCGTGCTATTGGAAGATTATCTTTTCCACTGTTTGCTTGGTTAATTGCTAATGGAGCATTCCACACAAAGAATATAAATAAATATTTTCTTCGGCTCCTAGTGCTTGCAATTATTTCTCAGTTTCCGTATATGCTTGTCAATCAATTGGTTGAGCCAAATATACTTACACTTAATATATTCTTTACGCTAAGTATTGGGTTGGGTGCAATAATTTTGATCAAGAAAACTCCAATGAAAATTCATTGGGTATTGGTAACAGCAGTAGCTGCAGCTTTGGCGACTGCAATAAATACTGATTATGGAGGTTTTGGAGTTCTTTCTATCGTGGCATTTTATATATATTTTAAGAACTACCGTGGATTACTTATTTCACAAATATGGATTTACTTTTTAATGTCACTTTACTTCCTCGCACAAGGCAATACTCTTGGTATTGTGCAGCTTTGTGGTCTCATTTCACTCGTATTTATTCATTTTTATAATCATAAAGAGGGGATTAAAATGCAGTATCTTTTTTATCTCATCTACCCTGTGCACTATCTAATCATTTACTTCTTACTTCGTGGAAGATTCTTTTAGTTCGAGGTTAATTGTGTCACCAACTTTTAGTTGATATTTATCAGCAAGTCCACCGTTAATTTCTAAGACTTTATCCACTTGTTGACCTGCTGAGTACAATGGCGGATTTTCGTTATTTGCTTCTGCTGGTTTTGCATTCTTTGCAATTGAAACAATTTTGTCTTTGTTAATAAAAATCATATCGAGTGAAAATTTCATATCCTTCATCCAAAAAGCTGGATCACTTGGCTGTTCAAAAACAAAAAGCATACCTTGGTCTTGTGGTAATGAGTTTCTTCCTGAAAGACCTTTTTGCATATCTTCTGGAGTCTGTACGACCGAGACCATAAATGTATGTTCGCCAATAGTCGCTTTTGAAGTCGGAGCACCCGCTTGGCTAAATTGATAAAAGAGCACTCCGCCAAATGCGATTAGAATAATAACAAAAATAATAATAATTTTACTGAGACTCATATTTCGTGCAATATTTTAAATACCCTCGTTGTTGATTGATTCTCAACAGGATCGACAACATCAATTACTTTTGCATTTATAATAGCTGCTTGTCGTTCTTTATGGGCTCTATTTTTATCGCCCTTCGTTGTTGCGATTATAGCAGGTTTTAGATCAATTACCAGAGCATCGTAGTCATCATTAGACATATTTGGAGCAAGCTCAATAACATAATCGACCATTGATAATGCTGCAACAAGTTTTGATCGGTCTGCCTGAATGTTTATCGGCCGTTGTTCACCTTTTGATTTCTTGATACTTTCATCTGATTCAATAAGAATACACAACGTATCTCCATGTTCTTTTGCTTTTTCAAGAAATGTGAGATGTCCTACGTGAAGAATATCGAAACAGCCTCCTGCTATCACAACATTCTTTCTCTGATCATCCAATTGTGCACCTAATTGTCGTGCTTGTTCTACCTTGAAGATTTTATTCATAAACAAAATTATTCCTTTGTGCCACGCATGAACACAGCCTGCCAAGGGCGATAATTTGAGGCAAACTTATCAGTCTTTGTATCACCATCTTTTGTAACAGTTCTGGTAAAGTACACATTTGCACCAGGTGCAGCAAAATCTACTTGCTTGACTTCGCCCTTTGGTAAATTTGGATCATCTTGATATGACGGTTCTGGTGCTGGCGATTCTGAGACAACAACTGGTTTGGAAATTGCTACTTCACGATCATCTTTCGTCCCATACAAAGCAAATGTTAGTCTTTGGGTATCCAAATCAATATATGTTTGGATCAATAATGATTTTGGAGTATCATTCTTAAATTTCAAATCAACATTTGGTGTATAAATAGCTGCATCAATTCCTGGTCCAGTCTCAGCTTCATAGTAACTGACTCTATATGCATGTGGATTTCGTTCAACAATAGGTAGTCCTGCTGCCAATGCAGCTCTGAATAATGTAGTAGATACCTGACAAACACCTCCACCGTCTCCAAGGACTGTTTTGCCACCGCTGATGACATATGCCTGACGATATCCATTAAAGACAGAAATATCACCTACAGCTTTGTTAAATGAGAAGACTTCACCGGGCTTTATAATAGTACCGTTTAAGCGGGTAGCCGCGAGACTAATATTAAAAATACGATTTTCAATCGAACCAATGAACCTTGATGTCCCTTCTCCTACCTTTTCTTTTATTCCCAGCCCTTGTGCTTTATCTTCCGCAACTGCTGATGGGACAGATCGCACAGGGACGGCAATTGTCACAGCTTGAGGTTTTTCACTGAGCAGTGCTGATCGTGATTGGGACAGAATAACTTCAGCAAGCGTATCTTCATCGACTGCTTTTCCATCGCTGCCAAGCCTAAATGAAACAACCCGATTGTTTTCAAAATTAAATAATGGATCAACCGGTTTTATGTCCACCTTTTCCTTTAGCGTTGCAAAGGTAGTATCTAAATCTTTCTCTGAATATCTATATGCAGGTGGCAGTTGTACATTTTGTACATACGCCTGGAGAATGAGGCTCATATTGGATAAATGATCATCAGATCTCCCGATACTCATTGCCTGCTTTGCAAGGAGATCCGCATCGTAGCCAAAATTAAGTTGTTCTGCTGAGATAGTTGCTGTTACCTGAGGAGATGTTAACGTAAATGTAGTATCTTGGATTTTTCTATTCTTTTCAAGGAAATAGTCTCGAACTTCATTTTCTGACTTTCCTCCAAAATCTATGCCGTTGACCAAAACTCCGTCATACACTCGATCCGTGTGAGCATTTTGATAGAGTATATAGACAAAACTGATAAAGAAGAATAGCCCGAGTACACCGCCCAAAGTAAACCAGAAGACACTTTTTCCAATACGCTGTATAACCGATTTTTTCGGTAAACTCTTTCGAAATTGTTTTACAAGCTGGTTAATTTGAGATAAGATTGTCATGGTCCATCTATAGGTATTATACTATAAATAGGCCTCGCTATGGACGAAAATGTTGTCTTCAATAAAACCAATCCTGATGGAACACCTGCAAGTGATCCTCCGCCCGCAGATCCAAATGCTCCTGTGGCTGATCCGACACAGCCAGTTGATCCACAGCTCCAAGATCCGAATGCTTTACCCGATCCTAATCAGCAAGTAGATCCAAATGCCGTTGTCGATCCGAATCAAGATCCCAACGCTATTCCTGCTGACCCTACAACTGTCGATCCGACAGTTGACCCTAATGCTGCTCCAGCTGTTGATCCTGCGACAGGACAACCGCTTGATCCAAATGCAGATCCTGACGCAGCTCCTGCTATTGACCCAGCTACTGGTCAGCCAATCGATCCAGCAGCAGATGGGGCACAAACAGAAGCAGGTGTTGCCCCTCCACCGCCACCTGCCGGATTCCTTGGGGGAGGCATGATCAAAAAGATATTAATTGGTGTCGGTGCACTCCTTGCTTTAGGGCTACTTATATTTTTCCTCATGCCAAAAGGTCAAAGTACTCAGCAGGTGAAGTTACAATGGTGGGGATTATGGGAAGAGGGAAATGCGATGCAAGTACTTATCGCTGATTTTGAGAAAGATCATCCAAATATAGATATTGAATATCAAAAGCGTACACCAGAAGAATATAGAGATCGATTATTAGCGAGAGTTGATAATGGTTCTGGACCAGATATTTTCCGTTACCACAATACATGGCGTCCAATGTTAGCTGGAGTATTACTTCCATTATCATCTGATGTTATTACGCCAGATCAATTCAAAGAAAGATATTATCCTGTTATGCAAAAAGATCTTATTGCAAATGGTGCAATTTACGGAATACCATTAAGTACAGATTCCCTTGCAATGTTTGTTAACCCGAAGCTTTTTGAAGAAGCAGGTGTGCAGGTTCCGACAAATTGGGATGATTTTGTTAAAGTATCCAAACAGCTTACTGTAAAAGACTCGACAGGGAAGATTCAAACAGCTGGGGCAGCCCTTGGTACATACGACAACATTAATCATGCACCAGATGTCATTTCACTTCTTTTTATCCAGCAAGGGGTGAATATGGATCAGTTTACTACTTCCACAAAAAGCCAAGCAGATGCTTTAGAGTTCTATACATCTTTTGCGACTGGCGACGAGAATGTGTGGGATAGTACACTGGATAATTCCTTACTTGCATTTAGTCGAGGTAAGCTCGCTATATACTTTGGATATTCTTGGGATGTCTTTGCAATCCAAAGGTTAAATAAGGATCTACAATTTAAGATTCATCCGGTTCCCGAGCTTTATGGAAAGAAAACAACTGTTGCCAGCTACTGGGTCGAAGGAGTATCATCCAAAAGCAAAAATCAAAAGGCTGCATTGGAATTCATGAAGTATTTAGCTGAGAAAGAAACTTCAGAGAAATTCTATACAGAAGCTGCAAAAACTCGTGCTTTTGGGGAACCATATGCAAGGAAAGATTTGCGAGAGAACTTGCGAGAGGAACCGCTTGTGTATCCATTCTTAAGTCAAATGGATGATGCATCTTCTTCTATGTTTGCGAGTGATACTCATGATGGTGAATCTGGTATGAACACGATGCTCAATACATATTTGGGTACGGCTGTCCGATCAATGACTGTTGATAGTGATTCTGCTGAAACAGTCGTCGAACCACTAAACGCAGGAGTTTTGCAAGTATATAAGAAATATGAGATCTCTGAAAAGAAAAAGAAGTAATCCTCTTGATGATAACTTCACGCGTGGAGAGCGTGCAATCCTGACAACTCTTATCTATGGTGATGTCTTTCATTTTCCTTTAACAAAGGATGAGTTATGGCAGTATTTAATTACTGATACAAAGATAAAGAAAAAAGATTTTGAAGTAGCCTTGAATGGCTTAAGTACACATATTCTTTCTCAGGATGGATACGTTACTCTACCCAATAAGACCGCAAATATCAGTAAAAGGAAAAAGAACCTTGATGAGGTGCAAAAAAAAATGAGTATCGCGGAAGAAGTTTCAAGTGTATTGTTCGCAATTCCAAGTATTCGATTGTTAGGAATCAGTGGAGGTCTTGCAGCACGAAATGTAATGCCTAAAGATGACATCGATCTTTTTATTATTACTGAGAAAGGAAAAGTTTTTACGACAAGATTTTGGGTTTTAATCTATTTAACCTTTATGCGAAAGAGGCGTAAGAGAGGAGATACAAAAACGCAAAATATGTTCTGTATAAACCTGATTATAGACGAAACAGAGACAGCATGGCCTATTGAGAAGCGGGACGTTTATACTGCACACGAAATTGCTCAAATGAAACCTCTTTATGAAAGAGACAACATGTATGCTTCCTTTATAAAAAGTAACAATTGGGTAAAAGCATATTTGCCCAATGGTACTTCTGATAGTATGATATTACCGAAATCAAAAACGAATGCTATGTTTATAAAAGTATTGAGTAGATTAATCTTTTTTCTGTCATCAGAAAGAGCATTACGTCTCTTACAAATTTTCATTATGAAGAACCATAGAACCAACGAAACTGTCACAAATACACATTTAGCATTTCATCCAAGGGACTATAGGGCGGAAACGCTTAAGCAGTTAAAGCTAAAAATGCGACAATTAGGTTTATTGACAAACCTATGAATATTAATTATACTGGCTCAGACTCAGGCTACTGAGCGATGAAATGCTATGAATGCAAAGAAAATTTATCTTACACCAAAAGGGTTTGAAGACCTGAAGGAAGAATATAAAGACCTCAATGATAAGCGACGTCCAGAAGTTGTCGAACGATTATCCGCTGCACGCGAAATGGGTGATCTTTCAGAAAATGCTGAGTATACAGCGGCAAGAGAAGAATTAGCCTTTATAGACGGAAGGCTCGAAGAGCTTGAAGGACTTCTTAAAAGTGTAGAAATTATTTCAGACACAAAAGCACATAGTTCCCAAGCTGTCGATTTAGGATCCAAAGTTTTAGTTAAGACAAGCGGAAAAGAAGTACTATTTACTGTCGTCGGTGAATGGGAGGCTGATCCTGCAGAAAAGAAGATTTCTCATGAATCTCCTCTTGGAAAAGCACTTCTTGGAAAAACTGTTGGCTCAGAAATAGAAGTAGATGCTCCTGCAGGCAAAATGGTCTACACAGTAGTCTCTATAAGCTAATAGTTTAATCCTCTGTATACGTGATATAATTATCAACATATGAGTAAAGATACTATGCTTGCCGTCCTCAAAGAAAAACCCGCACCAGGTGTAACTATCAAACAAGTTGCAATACCCGAACCGAAAGACGAAGAAGTACTTGTACGAGTTAAGTATGCTTCGATTTGTGGTACTGATATAGGTATTTACAATTGGATACCTTGGGCAGAAGCTCACATAAAGCCGCCGCAAATCATGGGGCACGAGATGGTTGGAGAGGTTGTTAAGATTAACACAAAAGAAAAAACACAGTTCAAAGTAGGCGATCTCGTGTCTTCAGAAACTCATATTTTCTGCGAGAATTGTTATCAATGTCAGATTAAAAATTACCATATTTGTGAGAATATGGAGCTTTTCGGAATTGGACGTGACGGAGCATTTGCTGAATATGCGACAATTCCGGTAAGAACAACATGGAAAAATGATCCTTCAATTCCCGTTGAAGCAATGAGTGTCCAGGAGCCATTGGGTAACGCTGTAAATGTAGTTTCCAAAGCTGAAGTGAAAGGAAAGAAAGTTCTTGTCATGGGACTTGGACCTACTGGTTTATGTGCAGGAATGGTCGCAAAAGCATACGGTGCAACAGAGGTTGTTGGAGTAAATAGACGTGAATATCGAAGAGACTTAGCGATGAAGGTCGGATTTGATCGAGTTACAGAAAAGATCGATGAATCAGAATACGGTACATTTGACGCTGTTTTGGAAATGAGTGGAAATCGTATTGGTATTGAAATCGCACTTGATGCTGTCCGAATTGGAGGAAAGATTATAGCATTTGGTATACCAAAAGAATCCATTAATATCGATTGGGGTAAATATCTTATCAATAAGGAGATAACCATTGGCTCAGTTTTTGGTCGGATGATTTGGGAAACATGGGAAGATACAACAAAGCTTTTAGTAGACAAGCAGGTGGACTTGCAAAAGATTGTTACTCACAAATTTAAACTTTCAGAGTTTGAAAAGGCGATGGAAGTTATGAAGTCCGGTGAATGCGGCAAAGTCATTCTTGAACCATGAACTCACAATCAGATTTTTATAAAAAGTTAGAAGACGCTCAAAAAACTGCAAAATCTCCTCGTGTCATTACTTCCAGTCAAGGTGCGTATCTTACAATAGATGGTCAGGAAAAACTTAACTTCTGTTCAAGCCATTACTTGGGATTTGCTGTCGATGATCGATTGAAAAAAGCTGCAAAGGATGCACTCGATACATTTGGTATTGGTACTGGATATCGAACACTCGCTGGAACACATAGTCTCCACTTGGAATTAGAAAAAGCAATTGCAAATTTTAAAGGTACAGAGGCAGCAGTTGTTTTTTCAAGTGCATATGCGGCAAATGCTGCAGCAATACAAACTATTATTGGAAAAGAAGATATTGTTATTTCAGACGAATTAAATCATGCATCCATCATCGATGCTGTTCGATTATCAGGAGTAAAGAATAAAATGATTTACAAGCATGCTGATATGTCAGACCTTGAAGCAAAACTTATTCAAGCTACAGAAATCCAATCCGTTGCAAAAGCTAATGGAGAAAAACCATATATTCTTATTGTCACAGATGGAGTCTTTTCTATGGATGGTGATTTGGCTCCTCTTCCTGAAATAGTAAAGCTTGCTAAAAAATACGATGCCTTAACAATGGTTGATGATGCTCATGGAGAAGGTGTGATGGGGAATGGAGGACGAGGTGTGGTCGATCATTTTGGACTTGTTGGAGAAGTTGATATTGAAGTTGGAAGTCTTTCAAAAGCATTTTCTGTAATGGGTGGCTTTATCGCAGCAAAGCAAATTTTAATTGATTATTATAACCAAAAAGCGAGACAACGACTTTTTTCAATTGCTTTGACGATTCCTGATACAGCAGCAGCACTTACAGCAGTTTCAATTCTTCAAGAATCAGATGAAGTAGTTAAAAAACTTTGGGACAATACAAATTACTTAAGAGCAGAGCTTAAGAAAGCAGGATTTGATACTGGCAACTCCCAAACTCCAATTACTCCTGTTATGCTTGGTGATGAAGAAGTTGCAAAAGAATTCAGTGCAAAACTCTTTGAAAAAGATGTATTCGCAACTCCAATTATTTTCCCAATGGTCGCAAAAGGAGCTGCACGTATCCGTGTTATCCCTTCAGCTGCGCATAGCAAAGAAGATATCGATAAAGGGATCACTGCATTTATCGCAGTCGGCAAAGACCTCGGTGTGCTAAAATAAACCTCAGAGCATGGCACGAAAAAAGATTAGCGAATTTAGAGCAAAGCAGCTTCTCTCCAAAGAACTCGAACTTTCTTATGAAGGAATATCTGTTGACGCCTCACGACCATTTGATAATTCAAAATTAAGAAAAGACAAGACATACGTTGTAAAAGTAGATGAAGGCGTTAAAAAACGAATGAAGCAAGGGCTTGTGTTTCTCGACCAGTCTTCTTTTGAAGTCGCTAGTGGGTTACTGAAACTATCAAAAAAAGGATATACAAATTTTATTATTGAACCTTTTATCACACATGAAAAAACTACAGAAAAATATCTCTCATTGAGCCTTACACGCGAGGGAGTTGAAGTCCTCTATTCAAATAAAGGAGGAATTGATGTTGAAGATAACCAAAGTGCAATGCAGAAATTATTGATTACCTCTGCAAATCAACTCGATATTGTTGCTAAAGAACTTGGGGTTTCGTTGCCAATACTGCAAACTATATACGATATATTTCATACGTACCACTTTACCTTCTTTGAAATTAACCCATTGATTGTACTTGAAGACTCTGTGGCTTTTCTAGATATTGCGGCAGAAGTGGATAGTTCTGCAGAGTTTTTTGTTAATGATATGTGGAAGAGTAGCGATTTTAGACAAGCAGATCTACGCAAAAAATTGATGGAAGAAGAAGCTATTGAAGATCTTGCAAAAAAAAGCCAGGCGTCTTTCAAACTTGATGTCCTTAATCCAGATGGTTCTGTCTTTATGCTTCTCTCCGGTGGAGGGGCAAGCATTGTTCTTGCTGACGAAGTTTATAATCTTGGATATGGAAAAGAGATAGCTAATTATGGAGAGTATAGCGGGAACCCGAATACTGAAGAAGTGTATTTGTATACCAAGCATTTACTCCAGTTACTTTTAAAATCAAAAGCGAAAAAGAAAGTGCTTGTTATTGCTGGTGGTGTTGCAAACTTTACGGATATTCGCTTAACTTTTGCAGGTATTATCAAAGCACTCGATGAAGAGAAAAATAATTTGAAGAAGCAAAATATTCAAGTATTTGTACGACGTGGTGGTCCTCATCAATCTGAAGGACTCGCACAAATGCAAGACTTTTTACAAAAAGAAAACTTATATGGAAATGTTTCGGGACCTGAAATGCCATTACAGGAAATAGTAGCGTTAGCATTAAAAACAATATGATAAATATCGCATCTTTAAGAAAAACTGAAGCACGTATAGTTACAATTGGAAGTTATCCTACAATTATTCAAGCAATTTTAGATTTTGACTTCTTGGCAAAAAAATCAAAGCCAAGTATTATTGGAATTATTGCTTCAGGAAGAAATAATGAGCGATACTTCTTTGGTAAAAAAGAAATATTAATTCCTGTTTATGCATCGTCAAATGCTCTACCAGAACCTAAGAAAAAGGAATGTAATTTTTTCTTAAATCTTTCTTCTGGAAGGCGTGTCTTGCAATCAACACTTGAATTTTTACATGGTTTTCCAAATGTAAATGGTGGCGTCGTCTTTGCAGAGGGAGTTCCAGAACAACATACAATTGCTCTCCATAAAGAAATAAATAAAACTGGTAAGTTTTTAATTGGTCCTTCAAGTATCGGTTTAATAATTCCAAATAGTATAAAACTTGGAGCAATTGGTGGCGTTGATATCCGACAGTTAAGTGAAGCAAAACTTTTTGATGCCGGATCTGTTGCCGTTCTCTCTGCTTCTGGTGGAATGACAAATGAAATTATTAACACAGTTGTGCAATTAGGAAAACGAATTTCTTTTTCCCTTTCTTTTGGCGGTGAGCGGTTCCCTCTGACAACTCCAAAAGATGCGTTTCTTTCTGCTGAGAAAGATCCGCAAACAAAAGCGATAGTATATTTTGGCGAATTAGGAGGAACTGATGAATATGAAATTGCTCAGCTACTCCGAGAGAAGAAAATTACCAAACGTGTAATTTGTTATATCGCAGGATCGATTGCTGATATGTTTGAAACACCTCCGCAATTTGGTCATGCAAAAGCTTTAGCTCAGACACATGAAGAGACAGCACTTGGTAAAAGAAAAATATTACAGCAAGCAGGTGCCAATGTCGCAAATTCATATACTGAGTTTATGAATCTCATTAAACAAATTCCAGATGAAAAATCAACTTCTCAAGATCTTAATGAAATAGTTGCGTCTTTGAAGTCTCGACAAAAGTCATTAATTACCTCAACAATATCAATTGATAAAGCCGGGCAACCACAATTACTGCAGGAAGACTTACTTTCTTTCGCAAAGAATAATTCTTTCGCTGGTGTCGTGTCCTCACTCTTTTTGGGGAAGAAAGCAAAATCAAAAGAGCTGGTAGAGTTTGTTGATTTTATTCTCCGTTTACTTGCGGATCATGGCCCGTATGTTTCTGGAGCAATGAATACAATTATTACAGCACGTGCGGGTCGCGATCTTGTATCTTCTTTATCAGCTGGATTACTTACAATCGGCCCTCGATTTGGTGGAGCTATTAATCAAGCTGCAGGTAATTGGTTAGACGGTGTTATTGCACAAGAGCGACCATCAGGCTTTGTTGAAGAGTTTGCTCGCAAGAAAAAATATATTTCTGGAATTGGACATAAAAAGTATCGAGTCGATTTCCCTGATCCACGAGTTGCAGAAATTAAAAAGTTTACGAAGACTCTTAAAGAGAAACAATTTATAACCTTTGCATTAGAAATAGAAAAAATAACTGCGGCAAAAAAAGGTAATCTTATTCTTAATGTTGATGGAGCAATCGCAGCAGTGCTCTTAGATATTCTTTCTGAAAAGGAGCATATGGACCATACAGAGTTACGTAGATTAGTTGATACAGAATTTTTTAATGCATTGTTTGTATTGTCTCGATCAGTTGGATTTATTAGTCATTACTTAGATCAAAAGAGACTTGACGAAGGGCTCTTTAGACTTCCAGAACATCTTGTCGCTGAAGGTAATGAATAAGATTGCTTCTTAACGAAATTTTCTCTACAATAACTCCATCATGCAAATTCATGAAGATTTTTCCTTAGCAGAAGTCCTTTGGTATAAAATTGGTGGTAAAGCAAAATATTTCCTTGAATGTAAAAATAGGAAAGATTTAGAGGAGGCATTATCGTTTATTAAAGCAAAGAAACCTAAGAAGGTTTTTATATGTGGTCAAGGGACAAATCTTATTTTCTCCGATGATTATTTCGATGGTGCAGTAATTCAGATTATTTCAACACCAGGAGAAAGTACATTGCAAGTCTCAGGAAGTGAAGTTACCGCTTTTGCGGGAATAGTTTTAGGAGAGGTTATAGATTATGCATTCGATAATCACCTCATCGGGCTTGAATGGGCAGGTGGACTTCCCGGTACAGTTGGAGCAGCAGTACGAGGTAATGTTGGGGCATATGGTGGTGAAATCAAAGACAGTTTAATTCGTGCAGAAGTAATTGATTATACCGGAGAAACACCAGAGTTAAAAACCTTAACGAATGAAGAATTACAATTTGTTTATCGAGGAAGTGTCGTTAAATCCAAAAAAGAAATGGTTGTAGTTACTGCAACATTTGGTCTAAAAAAAGCAACTGAAGAAGAATTTTCAGAAGCAAAACTAACAGCAGAAAAAAATAAGCAAAGCCGAAAAGATCGTCATCCGCTCGAATATCCTAATTGTGGGTCAGTCTTTAAAAATCTTAGAAAACCTGAAGAGATCGAAAAAGTCTTATCAGTTTTCCCAGAATTTAAAGAAAATGTAGAAAAGAAATGGTATGGTAAAGTTGCTATGGCAAGCCTTATTGAAAAGTTTGGACTCAAAGGATATCGAGTGGGTAATGCTCAGGTTTCCGAAAAACATGCTTTGTTCATCGTAAACCTTGGAGGTGCAAAAGCACAGGATGTTTTAGAAATAATTAAACACATTAAAAATACCTGTAAAAAAACTTTTGGTTTTGAGCCAGAAGTGGAAGTTGAGATTGTACAATAGTTTTGCTAAAATACCTCTACAATATGAAATTCGTAACTATTATTGCTAAGACAACAAAGAAACCTCTCTTTTGAGGGAATCTTTATGTTGCAAGCATTAAGACTACCCCTCACATGAGGGGTTTTTTTGTGGAGAAACTATGTCATTACTTATCGAATCAGGAGTCTCAAAAAGAATTTTGCCAGAAGGTGTATCTCAGGTACACATTCATCCCGGTCGTGCAGAATTAGGTCTTGGTACTCGTCAAAGCGATGCAGCCAACAATAGTGCGGTTGTTTCAAGAAACGAAACACGAGGTCATCTTGAAAATGAATTTTTTGGAAATGTTGTCGATAGACCAAGTACTACAAAGATACATGCGTTATCACGCTTAACAGATGGACGTGTTTCTGTTGTTGGTACACCTGCAGGGTATTGGGAAAGAGGTGGTTTGATTGTCGCAACAAGTATGCCAGAGTTAACGCCTGAAGAATTACATCAGCATAAGGATTCAAAAGTTCCGACCATATATCCGACACAGCTTCTTGATGAAACTAAGCTTGCATATGTCGGAGCAAAACTCGGAGGCCTTCAAGTATCGCATACTTCTGCAGGAGATTATGACAAGCCAATTGTTATTGAACATCTTACACCAGATGTTTATCGCCCTCATCTTAAAATGCCTCGATCTGTGCCACTACCACATGCTAATTTTGGAAATATAAACACGCAATCAATTGTTGATGGAAGAACAAAAACAGCACATTTGGAAGCAGAACAACAATCAATGGGACCTGAATATTATTCTTTGCTTGCCCTGTTTATGAAATCATATATTCAAGGGATTTTATTAAATACAGAACATGATCCCGACAGAATTGACGTCCGGCCGCAACATGTAGAACCGTATGGCTATAAAGTAGTATTTGATATCTCTCCTAGTGAATTAACGGTGTCAAATAATATTGCACTTGTTTCAACAGTTCTGGATGCACAGCATCTTGGATATACAGTCTTCGGCCGCAATATATCAGAGGTACAAAGAGGTATTGATGCCAATGGTTCTCATTATCCATTGAAACCGCAACCAGCATCTCGAGACTTTATGCATATTGGGGAAGAAGGATTATTAGAAGTAGTAAAGTCTCCCATTCTCTATTCTCATTCTGGAGGAATGGAAGCAGCTGGTATAACTCTTAGGAGGAGTCCGCAATTTGAACCCAGGTATACAACAGATGAAATTGAAGTGTTTCGAAATTCTGCGGGTACACGTATTAAAAGTGTTATAGAAAGTGGCCAAAAAGTTGGGTGATAATACCAAGAAGGGTGTATAATAGAGCTTATGTTTTGGGCTGATGAAGTTGCAAAAGAATTAAAGAAAAGAAACTTGCCTCTTGAATGGGTGGATGATATGAAGACACCTTCTGGCAAAATTCATGTCGGTTCGCTCCGTGGTGTTGTTGTACATGAATTAGTTTTTAGAACGCTTAAGGATTTGGGTGTCAAAACAAAATATACATACATTTTTGATAATCACGATCCTATGGATGGGTTACCAGTCTATTTACCTCAGGAGGAATATCAAAAATACATGGGATTGCCTCTTTATAAAGTTCCATCACCTGAAAAAGGTTTCAAAAATTATGCTGAATACTACGCAAAAGATTTCATAAAAGTATTTAATGCAATTGGTTGCTTCCCTGAAATAATTTGGTCAACAGATCTTTATACGAGTGGAAAAATGAATCCTGTGATTAAAGAAGCACTAGATAATGCAAAAACGATACGAGGAATTTATGAAGAGATGTATAAGAAACCACTTCCTAATAATTGGTATCCATTTCAAGTTTATTGTACTGGTTGTGGAAAAGTTGCAACAACGAAGGTTACAGACTGGGATGGTGAATTAGTGACTTTTACATGTAATGTTGATCAAGTTAAATGGACAAAGGGATGCGGTATAACAGAGAAAGTTTCACCATTCAGTACTGAAAAAGGGATAGCGGGAAAACTTCCTTGGAAAATAGAATGGTCTGCTAAATGGAAAGTCTTAGGTGTTACTGTCGAAGGTGCTGGGAAAGATCATATGAGCCGAGGTGGATCTCATGACCTAACTTCGTTAGTTGCAGAAAGAGTTTTTAATTATAAAGTGCCTTATGCATTGCCTTACGAATTCTTTCTGATAGGAGGGAAGAAGATGTCATCATCAAAAGGTTTGGGTTCAAGTGCTGCTGAAATGCTTGAGATTTTACCTCCAGAATTACTTCGCTTCTTAATGGTTCGAACAAGAATGAACCAAGCAATTAATTTTGATCCCGAAGGTGAGACTATTCCTAAATTATTTGATGACTATCAAAAAGCGGCTGAAGCTTTCTTTAATAAGGGAGATGAAGATCTTGCAAGGGTTTTTGAATTATCACAAATTAATACTGCTCAAAAGCCACCAGCAGTTCGATTCTCAGCTCTGGCTCAATGGGTGCAAATGCCAAATATGCGAAGTAAAATTAAAAAAGAAGGTCTTGAAGAATGGGCGAAATATGCGAAAGTTTGGATTGAGCAGTATGCTTCAGAGTCTGATAAATTCTTGGTGCGAGATGCTTTACCTGATGAAGTAAAAACATTATCAGAAAAACAAAAAGAATTATTGCATAAAGTTGCTGACGAATTACAAAAAGATTGGGATGCTGAAGCACTACAAACACAAATCTATGAACTTGGTAAAACATTGGGGCTTAATGGTAAAGAAACATTTGCTGCAATTTATTCAGCACTGATTGGGAAAAACCATGGACCAAAAGCTGCCTGGTTAATTCTTTCATTAGACAAATCATTTGTACAAAAACGATTTAAAGAAGTTTAGTTCTTATCCCAAGATTTTAATAAATACCAGCCCTGCAGCAATAATTACTGCCGCCAGTATCTTCTGTTTTATATCTTTCTCTTTAAAGAATAAATAGCCTAAAACGATCGTGAATATAATACTTGCATTTCTAATAGCGATTGCGTAAGACGCAAAACTTTCTTCAAGTGCAAGCACATACAATAAAGTATATCCTGCGACAACTGCTCCAAGTAATAAAAATTGTTTCCAATATGTTTGTAGTTCTCGAAGATGTTTTCGTGCTTTAATTACTGTGATAAAGAAAAGCGTCGTCGAAACACCAATGTAATTAACCAATGCAAATACATAAGCATTTGAATTTGAAACTCCCACTTTATCAATTACACTACCAATACCTAAGGAAAGAAATACAATAGTCATCATTTGTGCTCCTTTGTTATTTTTAATATGGCGAAAAGGTTGCATAATCCCTTCTCGTGCGTGATTAAGCTTCAGTGTGTAAATCCCAAGAATAATGAGAAGAACACCAATAATTCCAAATATATTTGGAAACTCGCGAAGAAATAACGCACTACATGCAAGTGTGATAACAGGCGCCAAACTTAAAAGAGGAAGGACAAATGAAACTTCTTCTTCCTTTAACGCTTTATAATAGAAGACTGTTTCTAATGGTGTACAAATAAAAGCTATAAATGCAATTGCAAACCAAAACTCGAAAGATAAATTTTGAATAGGAATTACTTTATCTGGAAAAAGAAAAAGAGGAATAAAAAAAAAGGGTAGTGCAAAAAGACGTACCGCAAATCCCAGGACATAGCGATTTGTATTACCAATTATTCTCTTCTCAAGAACGCCACGAAAAGAATAAATAATTGCCGAAGCTAAAGCAAAGAAAAACCACATAAGGAATTATGGCATATAGATGTGCCTGATACAATCTGTTAAAGTTTGTCATTCTTAGTACCACATGATAATATGAATTGTACCCAGAACAACGCTTCATGAAGAAAGTTTTAATTGTATTTACAGCCTCATTAGTGCTCGCTCTAGCATTATACTTTGCTGTACAGTATTACTTCTCTCTCAATGCACAAAAAGGGGCATTGCAGGTAACCTCAAGCCCTGAAAGTAAAGTATATCTCAACAATAAATATTTGGGACAAACACCACTTTGTAAGTGTGAAGCAGCAGATATGTTATCTGCTGGAGAGTATACAATTCGACTTGTACCTCTTGATACCAATCTCCGAGAATTTCAAGAAAAAGTAACTATCTCTCAAGCAGTACTTACGGTGGTAGATAGAAAGTTTGGTAAAAATGCTCTCTCTGAAGGAAGTATTATCTCACTTTCTCCGCTTGCGGACAAACAAAAGACTGAGTTACTTGTAGCATCCTTTCCTCAGGGATCAGAAGTATTGCTCGACGACTCATTGATTGGCACAACCCCTCTTCACTATAAAGATCCTACTGAGTCTGACCATGTGCTGAAAATTAGAAAAGAAGGTTATTCAGAAAAAGAAGTAAGGATTCGAACACCAAGAGGATATAAATTGACTGTTACCGCATACTTAAGCACAAGCGGTACACTGCCTCAGCCAGCATCTGATTCTGCATCTTTAACATCACCAACCCCTACTGTTGCTCAGCAGCGTGTAAAGATCCAGGATACCCCTACAGGGTTCCTAAGAGTTCGTGCAACTGCATCGACTACTGGTGCGGAGGTAGGAAGAGTTTCTCCAGGGCAATCATATCCTTTAACGACCGAGCAAGAAGGTTGGTATGAAATTACACTTGATGATGGAACCAAAGGATGGATAAGTTCTGAGTATGCAAGTAAAGAAGAATAATATATTAGAGAGTATAAGTAAGAATAACGACAAGAATTACCCAAAAAATTACTGAAATTAGAAGCGGACGATCAGAGAACAATAACCTCTCCGGACTTTCTCCTTCATGTTTTTCGTAAATCCTCTGTAAATACCGCATGAGTCCATATGCGACTGGAATGATTGTAATCATAAGCCATTTTCGTTGTAAGTATGTGCCAAGAATATCAGCTGGAATAATATCAAATGCAAATTGTAAGCCCGCAGGATTCTCAAGGAAGGTAAACAATGCGTACGAAATAAATGTTGAAGTCGCGAAGATTGAAAGATAAATATCTAAGAGTTTATCAGTGTAGTGAGAAAGTGTTTTTCGTGTAGCAAGTTGTGGTCCTGGCTGATGTGATAGCAACGTAATTTCAGAGCGGCGTTTTCCAATAGCAAGAAAAAGTGACAATGAAATAACGGTAAGGAAAAGCCAAGCAGAAATATGTGTATCAGTTACGATTTCACCGGCAAACACCCTAAGAATATATCCTGCAGCAAGCGTAAGAATATCGACAATTTCGATGTGCTTCAAATATGCTGAATATCCAAGTTGTAAAACAAAATAGATAATTGTGATAATAAAGAATGCAGGATCAATAAAGTAACTTGCTATAATTGATCCTGCTGCAAGTATCGTTGCGACAATGATTGCTGTTCTTACTGATACATCACCGTTCGCAATTGGTCGGAATTTCTTGAAAGGATGAAGTTTGTCTTTCTCTACATCGAGAATATCATTGATGACATAGATAGCACTCGATATGGCACAGAAGATTAAAAATCCTTCTGATACTTTTTGAATGAGTGTTATATCGAAAAGTTGGCCACTAAAGAGGAGAGCTGCAAAAATTGCAAAGTTTTTTATCCACTGACGTGGACGGAGCAGACGGAAAATATTACGAAGTGATTTCTTCATTTTTTGTTTTTGTAATCCTGTGTAAAAAGAGTAAAGCCCCGCCTGTAATTGCTATTACCATAATAATTGCAAAGATTTTACTTTTACTTTCCAAACCGAGAGCAATTAGCCCTAATATAGCAGAGAAGCACCAGTAATACAATGCGACCTGTCTTTGATTATACCCTAATTTCAACAGAATATGGTGGAGATGTTTTTTGTCACCCTGGAAAGGAGATTTTTTATTTAAAATTCTGCGTATTATGATAAATAATGCATCGACCATCGGCACACCCATAACAAGAATTGCAGTTGCGAGTTTCGCACTGGTCAAGATCGATGCTACCCCAAGGAGAAGATATAAAGCAGTAGCTCCATATCCAGGAAATATCTTTGCTGGATAAAAATTAAATAATAAAAATCCTATCGCACATCCAGCGATAACGAACGAGAGTTGAGCATCTATAAAGCTACCATCGCCCGTAGAATTAAGTTTTAGACTAAGTATACCAATGACGATAGCTGATATTGCGACTACTCCTGGCATCTGTCCATCAACTCCTTTACTCCAATTAATCATATTCATAACCCATATCAACCAAATAATCGAAACTATATCAGAAAGTAAAAGTGAGAATGGCAAGAATGGTAATCCAAATGAAATTGCATCGAGTTGAAGAACTCCCGGACCAAAAGGATTCGTAATAAAGTGTATTGTTACGCCACTCGCAACAACAATAATTGCTGTAACTATGTTTACAAGAAAGCGAATGTATGGCGAGACATCTTTCGATTGTGCGTTGAGTTTGTCATCAATGATACCGACAGATAATGCAAGAAATGCTGCAAAAAAAACAGCACTCATCATGCCATTGAAAGGTATGAATAGTAAGCTTGCAAAAAGGGCTCCAAAAAAAAGTGGGAGACCTCCGCCTCTTGGTATTGGTTTTGTATGTATTATTCCTGGATGTTTATGTAATTTAGGATCATCGATTAAGCCAAGTTTTTTGGATAGGTGTATTGCTACAAATGTCAAAGATGCAGTAATTATAAGAGCTGCAATGAAGGGTAAAATTGCAAATGTTGTTATGTCTGGTACAGTAGTCATTATAAAATAAGCTGTAGCGTCCTGATTATAAATATAATTGATAAAACTGAAACGAGTAACGATGTAATTCCCAATATACGAGAGACCAGAGGCATTGCTGTATACAGTTTAGCCAAAAGAAAGTAGTTAAAAAGAAAGAATGAAAATGTAATTATAAGTGGGATGAATATTTCAAACTTTGACCCTAGTCGTGTTTCTCCCCATGGCATTTGATTATAAAGTGGTAGGACTGGTGGAAGTGATAGGAAGTGAATGGCAATATACAACGCATGCATGACGACTAAGCCGAGTGAAATACCCATTGCAACACGAATGATTTTGTCCGCCTGAACTTTTTTAAATGCTCCGTTCATAAATAATAGCCCCTTCTATATTAAATCGAATTATATAAAGTGGCACGCTAAACAGCAAGGGCTGGGTTTCTGGGAGTACTATTATATATTTGGGCTTGACAGTATCAATTGCTTGTTGTGTTTCATGCAATAGCTGCGGACTTTGTATAACATGATATGCCACTGCATATTTATATGGAGGAAGTTTCTCCGACATAGCATATATTTGTGCACTATCTCCCCAGATGAAAATTCTGTCTTTTTCATTTGTATTCGCTTTGAGAAATGAAGCAATGGCATAGTCTCTTGGTGTCTCTGGATCAAAAAATGATTGATATGATCGTAGGTCTCTCGTATTAGTTAAAAACGAAACTGCATTTTGATAATATGCAAATGTTTTTCCTACGCCATAGAGTGGAAAAGTTAATGAGAAGATAATACTCATTCCAAGAACTACCAGGACTGCAAGCTTCTGTTCACGTCGTTTCTTTGCTTGGATTAAGTAAGCAATAAAGAGACAGAAAGTCGGTAAGAGAACGAGCAAATAATGAGTATATGGTCTGCCTGAGAAATTTGCACTAAACAATGCAAAAGTAGTCCACAATAAAAGAAAAAGAGTTGGCTTATGAAACAAACGACGATTTATAAAAATAAGTATTGTCGCTCCAATTAACAAGAATATTTTTACTATGAGTAATCCTTGAGGTACTCCAAATAGATAGTTTTCAAAACCCACATAGTCAATATTACGTGAGAAAGCACTAGATAAGTATTCAGCGAGTATTCCGTGCATTGAAAAATAGATTATCGAAAAGACAAATGGTACGAGGAATCCAATCAGTAATGGAAGAATTGATATTGTTGCAAGTTTCAACGATCGCTTTGAAAGTTTGGGAACGGCAAGAAAAAGAAGAAAAAGCGTAAAGGCTATGGCATCAAAAATTGCGACAATTTTGAAGAGAAACGCTATTCCCAGTAAGAGTCCGCTTACAAAAAATATAACTCTTTTGTTTGTGTTTAATTTTAAATTGTCATGAGTGTTTGTCGAAGAATATATAAGAAGACCAGAAAAAATTGTGAGAGGAAGTATAAAGTTTTCAGCGTTTGCGATATTTCCCTCAAGGAAAGGGGAACCAAAGAGAATAACGTAAACTGTAGTAGCGATAGTACTTATTTTATGCGATTGGAATAATCTTTGGGTTAAAAAAAAGAACAGTGGTACAGATACAAGTCCTGCTATCATTGAAAGTAATCGCATCGTTGCTTGATCACCATTTGCAAAAGCATAGAATACATACAGTAGTGGTGGTTTGTTATCCCAAATATCTTTATACAACAATTGACCTTGGTGAAGTGCTTGCCCAATAACTTGATATATCCCTTCATCACCGTACCAATGTGGTTCGATGAGTGATGGCAAACGAAGTATGAAAAAAATAATACATAGTGAAAAAATTGACCAGAATGTTTTATTCTTTTCTAAGTTAGAGAGAAATTTCATAAAATACCTATATCTATTTTCTACTTTATTGCCTCAGAGTTCAATTAGTAATTTGGGAGAGAATGGAGTTAGACTTTATCTGTCACTTTATACTCAAGTCGTTTACCCAACATTAATTGTGTGTGTGATATTAAAGCAGGAAGAGCTGATAAGAAAAATCCGACCAATGGCATAAGCAAAAATTCAAATGGGAAAAGTAATTTTCTATACATCGGTAGATTCTTATTTGCGGGTCTATTTTTGTAATCAATATAAAGCATAGCTAGTAGTGCGATGAGAGCAAAATTAAGGATAGCACCTGCGAGTTGCGGCAAACTAAATCCAAGTGCCGTTCTTGAATAAACAGGATTAATTATTGCCATGACATTTGCTGCAATAGTGACAATGAACCAACTACTTGGCCAAAGAATATGGTCTAAGAGTACGTTGAACATAAGTGCTGTTTTTCTGAAAAATGGAACCCCTGGGACATTAAACCACCATTTAATAAAAAGAGGATTGTCCGAAACGCCCCAAGACCATCTTCTCTCTTGATGATATTTATTCTTCAAACTATCAATGTATCCTTTTGATTGTGCAGCGTCCATACCTGTCTTGAGGAAAATAGGCTCACACCAGATCTCACCTTTTTTCTGGTAAAACGCTTTAAAGAATATGCGATAATCTTCTGGAATGACATCAACATCCCAGAAGTCAATTTCCTTAAGTAGTTTAAAAGATAATGAATATGTTGCGTGAGTGAGAAGCTTATCTCCTTGAACAAGGAGTGCGATTCTATACAACGTACCAAAGAAAGATGTGACACGAGTTGGTGCTGGAACTTCCCAAATATTATTATGGAATACAATTGCTGATTGCCAGAATTTATTATGGCGTTTTGGATCTTTTAAGAATTTATATGTTAAATATGCGAAATACTCTTTATGGAAAAGAGAATCAGCGTCTACGGATGAGATTGTTGCATAATTAATATCAAGATTGCCTTCTTCATACAATCGTTTATATGCTTCACGTCCTGCGTATGCCTCGTTTGAAGATTTCCCTTTTACTTCGCCTAGGACGTCAGGGTGGAATGTCGGGAAGATATTTCCAAAAACGTCTTTGTACTTCTTCACAAGTGCAGCTCCACGTTCTTTTGCTTCAGTTTCTCGTTCTTCCATAGCAAGAACAATATGTAATTGTTTTGCAGGGAAACTTTGATTTGCTAAGATATCAAGTGTTTTGCTTACTTTCTCAACAGATTCTTTATAATTAAGAATAATAAGTGTGTGATGAACTTTGCGAACATGCTCTAAATCTTTTACTTTTGCATACCAATCTGTTTGCTCAGCTTGTTTTATCTTCTTTGAAGAGATCGATGCTGTATAGACAAGATTAAATGATTTGTAGAGCCAGTAGACGTCGAAGAAAAGGATAAAGTATGCAAGTGCAGTTGGAATAAGAAATGAACCCCAAATCGGTGCAGTAATAAGCGTCCAAGCCATAAGTCCAGGAAAAATCTCAAGAAGGCGTCTTGTTTTATTTGGATAGCGGGTGAATATCTTCTCAAAAAAACTTGTCATATATTAAAAATAGTATAGACATTTTTGTCTGTCTGTTCCACTAGTGATTCATAAAGAACACCTTTAAGATCAGCAATGTATTTCGCAGTGAGTATAGCATACTGTGGTTCATTCCTTTTTCCACGATATGGTACCGGGGTAAGGTATGGTGCATCCGTTTCTATAACAATTCTATCAAGTGGAGTGCTTTTCGCTAGTTCTGATAATTCCACTGTTTCGCCTGGTGCAATACCTTTATATGTTGTATTTCCATCAAAACCTATAAAGAAGCCTAAATCCAGTGCATCTTTTAGTACTTCTTTTGTTCCAGCAAAACAATGGAACATCCCTGGAACTGATTGCAACATGTGCTTTTTTGCTTTTAGAATTCTTATAACATCTTCACCGGCCTGACGATTATGAATTTGTAGTGGAAGTTTTGCTTTATGTGCTAATTCAATTTGTGCTTCAAATATTTCCTGCTGTACTTTCTGATCAACAATACCGTTTGATTTGTAAGCAAAGTAATCCATCCCTATCTCTCCAATGCCAATGACTTTTGGATGCTTTGTCATTTTTTCCAGTTCTTCAAGCCAATAATTTTCATTTGTGGTTTGTATATGAGTATCTTTTGCTTTTGTCTCCGTATGCTCAACTGTTTCGGGATGTGTTTTTATTTTATCCGCATGATGAGGATGGACACCAACAATAGCATATAGTTGGTCATAGTTTTCTGCAAACTCTATAGCTTTACGGCTAGAAGACAATTGTGTTCCTGTATTAATTATTTTGGTAATACCTGCCTCAAAAGCTGCACGAATAACAATGTCGTAGTCCTCTTCGAACTTTTGGAATTGGAGATGGCAGTGTACATCAATCATTTATATATTACAGTCTAGGGAATAATGGTTTGCTTGATACAATCTTTGGTCCTTTAAATTGTTCCTGAATCTTCTGTGCGGTTTCAGGTAAGAATGGTTCAAGTGCTATTGCAATTTTTCGAATCTCATCTATACATTTCGTCAGCACCTCTTTAGCTTTCTCAGTATCAGATTTAACAAGTACCCAAGGTTTCTCATCATTAATATATTTATCTACTGCTGTAATCCTTTGCCAAATGAATGAAAGAGCATCATTAAATTTGTATGCATCCCAAGCTTCAATGTATGCTTTTTCTTTTAATACTTCCTTAAGAGATTCCCTATCTGTTTCTTCAAGCGTAATATCGATAGTTTCGCTCAATTTTGCGACTCGTGCCACAAGGTTTCCTAAGCCATTTGCTAAATCTGCATTGTATGCGAGCGTAAACTTCTCTTCAGAGAAATCTCCATCAGAGAACGGAGAAAGTTTTGCGAGAAGATAATAACGCAAAGCATCTACACCATACTTTTGGACATAGTCATTTGGATCTACAACATTTCCTAATGACTTAGACATCTTTTGCCCATTTACAGTTATATATTCATGGACAAATAATTTCTTAGGCAAAGGAAGTTTTGCAGAAATAAGAAATGCTGGCCAATACACTGCATGGAAGCGGATAATACCTTTACCAATTGCATGGACATCTGCTGGCCACCATTTTTTGTAGCTTTCTTCATCATTTCCGAATCCAACACCACTTTGGTAAATGTTTAGAGCATCAAACCAAACATACATCTTTTGCGTATCATCATTTGGTACTGTTACTCCCCAATTCTTTGCACGTTCATTAGATCGAGAAATACTTATATCCTCCAAATTACCATCTAAGAATGAAAGAATCTCATTCTTTCTAAATGCTGGAATAATTGCTAATGTATCGGATTTGATTAAATCGATAAGTTGCTTTTTATATGCAGAGAGCTTAAAGAAATAATTTTCTTCAGTTACTTCATCAAGTTTTTTCCCCGGATGTTCAAAACATTCACCATTTTCGTTTAACTCATCCTTTGTATAGAACATTTCGCAGCCGACACAATATAAACCTGTGTATGCTTTTTTATAAATATCTCCATTTTCGTAACAACGTTTCCATAATTCCTGGGAAGCTTTATGATGATCTTTGTTACTTCCTCTTTGGAAAACATCAAATGCTACATTAAGATTCTTTGCCAAAGCAGTGAAGTATGAGCTATATTCATCAACAAATTCCTGAACCGGTTTACCAGCCTTTTCAGCTGCTTGAACATTCTTTAATGAGTTTTCATCTGAGCCACAAAGGTATCGGACTTCGTCTCCTTGTTGCCTGCGGTATCGAACAATCGTATCCGCTTGAACGATTTCCAAAGCCCAACCGATATGAGGTCTCGCATTAACGTAGGGGATTGCACTAGTAATATAAAATTTTGCCATAATATCCACAAATTGTATCACACTTACGAGGCTGATACTACCTTATCTTCTGTATGAAACGAATAGTTCAAGAGTAAGAAACAATGCAAAAAGTAAAATGAGGAAAAATGGATGCGTAAGATGATTTAATCTGAACAGTAGGTAAATAATGACAAAAACTCCAATAAGCACACCATGCGTTTTGCTTTTAAAGGCAAAAGAGCCAAGAAAGAAAAGCGTTGCAAAAAGTAAGATCATAAAGATTGGCAGCATAGGTATTGAAAGGGTAAGGATGTTTATTTGAAAATTTGGATCAATAGCATAGACAAGAAAACCCAAACTAAAAAGCGAAATAAGGCCGATAACCAAAAATAGAATTGATCTTTTTCTTTTGCCAATACTGTCTTTCTCTTTTGAGTGGAACTGAATTTTCATAAACTGTATTGAATATTACGGAGAGATAAATCAGCCGCCAAAACCAGGGAGACGGAGGATATCAAAACCAATAATCTGCAATATTACAAAAGAGAAGATAAGAAAAATAAGTCCAACAATAGCAGCAACGAGGTGGTCCCGTGCATTATTAAGTTTTTGAGGTTCTCCTTGAGATGTCATCATTTGATAACCAGCTCTCATGATAAGAAGAATCGCGATACCTCCAGAAACACTCAAGAGCACAGCAAAGAGCGATTTAATAAATTCCTCAGGTTTAGTGCCTAATTTACCAACTGCTGTACTGAATGTCGGACAGCCTTCTGGATTCAAATTATCAAGACAAGGAGGAGGAGGTGGAGGTGGCGTTGTTGGATAGATCTTTTGTTTGTCTGCTAAATTTGGTAATTCACATCTAATACCTTTTAATGGTGCACCACCAAAAAGCTGATTCTCTGTAGATTCTCCGTTGAGAAGTATTGAGTTTGGATCTGTAATGCATTTTTGTTCTGGCGTATCACATGTGTCTGTTTCTGTCTTTCCAAATTGTGTACAATGAAAACCATTCGCTGCAACATTTGGATCACATGTACATTCTGCCATAGGTCTGTCACATTTAATGTTTTTTAATACGTGACTTCCGTCAACATTACCCCGAGCATTTTCAATTTGATCTTGTGGTATGATTTGTCCGTCGTTAGGCTGACATTGAAATTGGCTTTTGCATGTTCCAGTACCTGTCGTACCGTCAGGTGCAGTACAGCTAAAGTTATTTTCATTTACTGTCCCGTTGCCGATACATGTACAAGTTGCTTCTGGTTTTACAGGCGTACATGCGACATTTCTTATAGCAGTATCGGTATACGCTGCATCGTTCTTATTAAAATTAATCTCGCCTCTATCAATAGTTGCTCCGCCTTGTGAATAACAGGCATCATCTTTGTCACTGCAATACACCGTTGGTTTTCCAGGACATTCTATCCCATTTTGTCCGATTCCTGCCTTACCACCACCACCTGCACATGTGCAGTCCACAAATTTTTCTTTAACGCAAAGTCCTTCCCAACCTAGAACAATGTAACCCCATCCGTGTCTCTTTGCTATTTCATCATCGTAGTCAGTAGTATTACATTTAAGTCCAGCCATGCACGTTTGGTCAGCATTAAGATTTACACCACTTGTGCTACATTCGTCCATTTCACCGGCGTTACCCGCGTAAACAGACGCAACACTAAAGAAGAGAAGGAAAGACATGAAGGAAAGAAATACAGTAACAAAGTTTAAATATTTTCTCACCTGTTCAGCATGACAAATACCTCACTAAAAATCAATAGAAAGGTCTATTTAGTTAACAGCTATTATTTTTATAGTAAGGAGAGGGCTTGACAGTGTTTGGCACTCGTGATATATTATTGCTAATTCTGTTCGTTTGAAAGTATGCATAACTTAACGCAACGCCAAATTGAGATTCTTCGTAGTATCATAGAGGAATACATAGAAACTGCTGATCCTGTCGGATCTGAAACAATTGAAAAAAAGCATAATTTAAGTGCTAGTCCTGCGACAATCCGAAACGAAATGGTTCGATTGTCTGAGTATGGTTATCTCAAAAAACCTCATTCATCAGCTGGACGTGTGCCAACAGCACAGGGAATGAAATTCTACGTCAGAGAGTTGATGAAAGAAAAAGAACTTTCGACTGTCGAAGAAGTTGCGTTAAAAGAAAAAGTTTGGGATTATCGAGAACGCATGCAGCGTTTCTTAAAAGAAACAACACGCTCACTTGCTGAAAAGACGAATACATTAGCGATTGCGACAACGAATGAAGGTGAAATCTATTGTTCAGGATATGCAAATATTTTGGAGATGCCTGAGTTTTACGACATTGATGTTACCAAAACATTACTTGAAGCACTTGATGAATATGATAACTTTGAAACGATATTTGCAACAGTTCATGATGATGAAGAAGTACATATCTTAATTGAAGATGAGCTTGGTACACGACTTCGTGGACCATATGGGTTTATATTCACAGAATATACAACACCATTGAATGTAAAAGGAAGAATTGGAGTACTGGGACCAGCACGTCTACGCTATACGACAATTATTCCAACAGTTCGATACTTCTCTGATCTTATTGAAACGAGTGCAAAGGGCTGGTAGAATAATTGGATTACGATCATGACACAAGACGAAACAACACAACAAGATCAAGAAGTAGATGAAGTCTCGAAAGAGATTGAAGAGTTAGAGCAACGATTGGAAGAGTCAGAGAACAAATATAAGAGAGCTCTTGCTGATTATCAAAATTTGCAAAAGCGAACGTCAGACGAACGATTAGAATTAATAAGATCAGCAAACAAAGATTTGCTCTTGAGAATTTTGACAGTTTTAGATACACTGTTACTTGCTCAACAGCATGTTCAAGATAAAAATCTAGAAGTGACCACAAATCATTTCTTTGATATCTTAAAATCCGAAGGGGTTACAAAAATTGAAACTATCGGCAAAGACTTCGATCCATCAATAATGGAGGCAATTGCGACCGAAGAAGGAAAAGAAGGCAAAGTGGTTTCAGAAACACGAGTAGGATTTATGCTTAACGAAAAATTATTACGGGCAGCACAAGTGACTGTCGGTTCTGAAAAGAACTAAGAAAGGAAATTTATGGGAAAAATAATTGGTATTGATTTAGGAACAACAAATTCATGTGTAGCCGTTATGGAAGGTGGAGCACCAAAAGTAATCCACTCTGCAGAAGGTCGCAACACTATACCATCAGTCGTAGATCCAAAATCTCATGTGGTTGGAGATGTAGCGAAAAGACAATTAGTTTTGAAGTCAAAACAGACAATCTTCTCTATCAAAAGATTAATGGGTAAGAAATTCAACGACCCAACAGTTCAGGAAGATATTAAATGGCTTCCATACACAATTAAAGCAGGTCGTGATGATATGGCTGTTGTTGAAGTTGATGGAAAGACTTACACTCCACAAGAACTTTCAGCACAGATTCTCCAGAAGATCAAAGCGGACGCAGAATCATATCTCGGTGATAAAGTAACACAAGCTGTTATTACAGTGCCAGCGTACTTTGATGATAGTGAGCGTCAAGCAACCAAACAAGCAGGTGAGATTGCAGGTCTTGAAGTCCTTCGTATTATTAATGAACCTACAGCAGCAGCACTTGCATATGGTTTGGATAAAAAGAACGCACATACAATCGCAGTTTATGACTTAGGTGGAGGTACATTTGATATCTCAATCCTTGAACTTGGTGAAGGTGTCTACGAAGTGAAATCAACAAATGGTGATACACATCTTGGTGGAGATGATTTCGATAAGAAAATTATCGATTACATCGCTGAAGAATTTAATAAAGAAAACAATATCGATCTTCGAAAAGATCCACAAGCATTGCAACGATTGAAAGAATCTGCTGAAAAAGCAAAGATCGAACTTTCTACTTCACAAGAAGCACAAATTAATCAGCCATTTATTACACAAGGCAAAGATGGTCCACTTCATTTAACAATGACTTTGACTCGAGCAAAGCTTGAGCAAATTGTCGATGATCTTATCCAAAAATCACTCAAACCTGTCGAAAAAGCATTAAGTGATGCAGGGAAGCAAAAGTCAGAAATCGATGAAGTCATCATGGTAGGTGGTATGACTCGTATGCCAAAAGTTGTTGATGCAGTTACAAAGTTCTTTGGTAAAGAACCAAATCGATCAGTAAATCCCGACGAAGTAGTAGCAGTAGGAGCAGCAGTACAAGCGGGTGTTCTTGGTGGAGAAGTAAAAGATGTCCTCCTTTTGGATGTAACTCCATTAACGCTCGGAATTGAAACCTTGGGAAGCGTTTCAACACCATTAATTAACCGAAATACGACAATTCCTACATCAAAGTCTCAGACATTCTCAACCGCAGCAGACAATCAAACACAAGTTGAAATTAATGTTCTTCAGGGAGAACGTCCAATGGCGGCAGATAATAAATCACTTGGACGGTTTATTCTTGATGGTATTCCACCAGCACCTCGAGGTGTTCCACAAGTTGAAGTTACATTTGATATTGATGCGAGTGGTATTGTAAGTGTTACAGCAAAAGATAAAGCATCAGGCAAAGAACAAAGTATTAAGATTACTGGTTCAACAGGACTTTCGAAAGAAGAAGTAGAAAAGATGACACAAGATGCTGAAGTTCATGCAAAAGAAGACGAAGAGAAAAAAGCAGTAATTGAAGCAAAAAATCATGCTGATGCACTTATCTTTACAGCAGAAAAATCATTGAAAGATGGCGGAGACAAAGTCCCAGCAGAGATAAAGACTGAGGTTGAAGAAAAGATTAAAGCACTGAAAGACATCCTAGAAACTGGTAGCAAAGAAGATATTGAAGCAAAGACGAAAGAGCTTTCAGATACGCTTTCAAAGATTGGTGAAGCTGCATATGCACAAGGACAGCAAGCACAAAATACAGAAGAAATAGAGAAAGAAGAAAAAGACGGTGAACCGGCTGAAGGAGAACCAAAAGATAAAGATAAAAAAGACAAAGCAGCGGAAGGCGAAGTTGTAGATTAATTGCAGTCTAGATATAAATAAGAAAAGGGCGCGAGGAGCGCTTTTTTAGTATAATAATGACCTATGGCAGATTCCAAAGACTATTACGAAATATTAGGCCTCACGAAAAGTGCAAGTGCTGATGATATAAAAAAGGCATATCGTAAGCTTGCTATGCAATATCATCCTGATCGAAATAAGACAAAAGAAGGGGAAGCTAAATTTAAAGAAGTAACGAAAGCTTACGAAGTCTTATCAAACGTACAAAAACGCCAACAATATGACCAGTTTGGTCATGCTGCCTTTGAGCAAGGAGCAGGACAAGGACCATTCGGTGGAGGAGGGCCATTTGGAGGACAGCAAGGTCCATTTAGTTATACATATACTTCGAACGGTCAAGGTGCTGATTTTGGTGGATTTTCTGACCCATTTGATATTTTTGAGCAATTTTTTGGTGGAGGTTTTGGAGCACAACGTCCTCGAAGACCGGTTTATTCTCTCACAGTGTCTTTTGATGAAGCCGTTCATGGTGCAGAAAAGAATGTAACAATTAATGAGAAAAAGCAAAAGATCAAAGTTCCAGCCGGTGTTGATCGAGGTTCACGGATTCGATTTGATGACTATGATGTTCTGATTGATGTACTACCTGATAAAAAGTTTGGACGCGAAGGGTATGATATTGTCACAGAAGAAGAACTTTCTTATCCGCAGGTTGCATTAGGTGTTGAACTTTCTATCAAAACTATTGAAGGCGATGTTAAAATTCGTGTTCCAGCTGGGACGCAACCAGGAACACTAATTAGACTTTCAGGACGTGGAGTTCCACGACTTAGAGGCGGTGGCAAAGGTGATCACTATGTAAAGATTAAAGTTGTTGTTCCAAAGAAATTAGGTCATAAAGAGAAACAACTCCTGGAAGACCTTCTGAAAGAAGAAAAGGGTGAGTCTTCAAAAAAAAGCTGGTTCTAATTCTGTACATACTTTCCTCAGTAAAACCTATTGTGTTTCGATTTCAATATATGTTAGTGTTAATATATGGCTGCAACTACATGCCCATTGGATCGTGTCGCAACTGACTTCGGATGCTTGCCGAATGATCCAATTGGATTCGTTCAAGAGTTTTACCCTATTGGGTTAAGTTTTGTAGGAGGGGTTGCTCTCATTGCTCTCATCCTTGGAGGATATACTATTATGACTTCAAGAGGGGACCCACAAAGAGTAAACGTAGGAAAAAGCTATATTTTTTATGCGATTACCGGGTTATTATTAGCTATTTTCGGTTATGTATTTATTCAAGTAGTAGTCGTTGATATCTTGAGAGTTCCTGGGTTTAGTTAAACATATTTATGAAAAGAATTCTGTCCATTCTATTCACGTTCATTTTTGCGATTATCGCGTTTTCTTCTCCAGCTAATACTTTTGCTGCCGGTGGTCCTGGTCCCGGTACGCAATTGCAGCCTGGACAACAGCAACCTACAACTGGATCTTCTGCAGCCTCTCAGTCTATTTGGGTTATTGATCCTGAAGTTACATTTATCGGTAAGAACGCTGCTCGTGCAGGACTTTTTCTTGACTGGACGTTGAAGAATTACAACTGGGTTTGTGTAAATCGTGTAACCGACAGACAATGCGATGACAGTAACAATCCAATCGCACAGTATTGGTCATTGATCGTTCTTTATATCGTAGTACCACTCTTATTTGTTGTTATTCTTGCAACCTCAATGGTTATTATTATTACCAGAGGTAAAAGTCTTACAATCATGCGTTTTATTCCACGATTTGTGGCTGTTGTCTTACTTATTGTATTCTCGTACTCGTTACTGCAGTTCTTCTATCAGTTTACCGATTTGATCCAAGGTTTCTTTCTACGTTCAAATATCAATAATCCATGTCCACCGGATTGTATCTCACAAAAGGATCTTCTTTATGTAGGATGGGATTATCGAACTTTTGTAGGTTTACGTTTGCTTGGGGATCAATATGCTGAGTCTGCATTTATCTCTCTCTTATTGACCAAACTAACTGCACTGACATATTTCGTAATGGTCTTCTTACTTTTGGTCCGAAAAATTATTCTTTGGTTCTTCATTATTGTTTCTCCAATTTTCCCAATCTTGCTCCTTTATTATCCTGTTCGAAATACAGCAAAGATCTGGATCGGAGAATTTTTCCGATGGTTATTGTATGCACCTTTATTTGCGATCTTCCTTAATGGTTTAGTGTATCTTTGGAAGAATCAGATCCCACTTGTATTCGTTAATTCAAATATTGGTAATGCAAGCCAAATTGTCTTCCCTACTGCTGTTAATATTCTTCTTGGTGGACCACGACAGTTCGTTACGCCTACGAATAGTGTTAACTTGATCGAAACTTTCGCACTTTATGTTGTTTCTCTTATCATGTTGTGGATTGTTATTCTGCTTCCATGGATTTTGCTACAGATTTTCCTGGATTATGCTTCCAATTTCGCTCCTGGTGATACAGCAGTGATGAAAACACTTGTTAATATGGCATCAACGAATAAGCAACCTCCTGGAGGCGGTGGTAAGTCCGAATCTCCTGGTGGTGCCGCAATTGCATTACCTTTTGCCAAGAAATTTGCAATACCAAAGGATTTGGGTCCTGGACCTGCAGGTGCAGCTAAGGAATTGAATGTTCAGAATATGCAGGCAACCTTTGCACAGCCGACCTCCATACCATTGGCAAATATTAATAGTGCAACTGTTAATGCCCAAGTGCTCAGTGCTGCAAATGTTAAAGTTCCTAGTCTTCGTGACATTGCTAAATACGATGCGGCTCTTATGTCTCGTGACCAATCGAAGCAACAAGAAACTACTCGAATGACACAGACTCTTGAGAGAATCGCAAATCCGGTATCAGTTACAAATACTGTAGAAAGAGATAGATATGTTGAGATTCATGAGAATATCTCTACAAATAATGAGAAAGGTAATCTTCTTGCTAACTCAATCATGAATGCTGCAAGCGTAACTGCGAAACGCAATACACAAGTCTCAAATCAACAGATGCGTGAATCCTTAAAGCAAATGGCAAACCCTTCACTTGCGAACGTAACTAATCGTGACAAGATGACAAAGCTCAATGGAATGCTTGTTAAAGAAAGCCAGGGGGCAAAGACCACAGAAAAAAGTCAACTTGCTCAATCAATTCTTAAAGTAAGTGATAAGACATCAGATAAAGAAATTGAGAAGATTCAGGGGCAATTGAGTCAAGTCTCTAATACTCATCTTGGAAAATCAGTTTCAACAACAGTACAGCAACAAGCTCAAGCAACTTCATCAATTAAGAATGTTCTTTCACAGATGGCGAATCCTGGTTCTGTAACACACACTGCAGATAAACAGGCTGTTACCAAATTGAAAGCAACTCTTGAAAAAGCAAGCTCTCAAGGAAACCAACTTGCTACATCAATTCTTAAAGTAAGTGATAAAACATCAGTGTCTGAAATTGAGGCATTACAACAGAAGATTCAAGAGGCTCAAGTAAAAGGTGAACCAGTGGCAGCAGAAGTTGCGGCATTGGCACAAAAGACTGCTTCATTGCCTACTACTAATCGGGTACAGAATGTTAGTAAAGAAGACTATCAGGCAGTTCGAGATATGTGGAAGCAGAACTACCAAAACCTCGAAGTACCTCAAGGTATGGCTGGTACTCGATCAGAGTGGATTAAAGATGATATCGAAAGTATTGATGAAACTATTGGATTACTCTCGTCAACCAATGAGGAAGAAGTCAAAGAAGGTATGCAGCAAGTTTCAAACATTTTACCTTTCCTTATGGTTGGAGGTTTTTCACAAAATGAAATCGTCTCGTATCTCCAAGCAAAGCAGGATGCTGCGAAAGATGTATCCAAGACATTGGCTGCAGACGAAGAAGATAAGATTAGTGTTAATACAACATCCACTCATGCTGCAAAGACTATGGTTGCATCTATGGAGCAAACAGATTCATCTGATTCAAGTAGCTCAGCTGGTTCAAGCTCGAGTTCTGCTGATGATGAAGATGAGAGTCCTCTTAGTTCTCTCGGAAATGTAACAAATGTCACAAATCATACAACTATCTCTGCTCCTCAAATCTCGAATGAAATATTCAATATGGTTAATTTACAGGTTCCAAAACTGAGAGATATTGCACAGTTTGAAACAAGAGCATTGAAGAAAGATGCTTCACGGACAGCAGAGATAGAGAAAGTACAAAGCGTTCTTAGTAAGATTGCAAATCCTTCAGCGATAACAGATAGCACTGAAAGATCTAAGTTTGAGAACGTACGCCAGACCCTATTAGATGAAAAACAGAAAGGTAATGTTACTGCTGCGGTTCTTCTTCGAGCATCAATGAAGGCTCAAGGGAAGAAATCTGATACTGTAAAGACTGTTCTTTCTCAGATTGCAGATCCTACAAAGTCGACGGTAGAGGCAGATAAGAAACGATTTACTGAATTACATGATTCTCTCACTAAGGCGAGTGAAGAAGGAAATGAGTTAGCAAAAGAGATTCTTGCTACAAAAGATGTTACTTCAGTAGATGACATAGAAAAACTTAGTGAGAAACTAAAAGATGCAAACGCAAAGGGAGAACCAGTTGCTCAATCAATTCTTGAGCATCTCCCTGATGATAGTATCGCTCCTGAAGATAACAAACTTCAACCAGTTTCTGATGAAGATTATGAAGAAGTTAAAAAGCTATGGGAAGAAAATTATAGAACACTTCCAGTTCCTGCAGAATTTGGTAGTGAAGCAACAGGTCGTATCGCATGGATCGAATCCGATGTAAAGATGGTAGAAGAAACTATTGAATTGCTCGGTTCATCTGATACGCAAAAGCAAGCAGAAGGAATGGAGAAGGTCTCTGAGATATTGCCAATGCTTATGCTTGGAGGATTCTCATCACAAGAAGTTATGGGCTACTTAAAAGCCAAGGCAGAAGCCGGAAAGAATGTTATAGCAGAATTGCAAAAAGACGAAGAAGGTAAAGTTGCTATTACAGTCGATACAAATAAGTCTGAATCAGCACAAGAATTGTCTGCAACAGAGAATGATAAAAAAGAAGACGAAAGTGCTAAAAATTAGGCAAATAATAGAAAAGTCTGTAAAGACAACAAGAACGAATAACTCTTTTTAGGGGGGCTTGTTCTTTGTGAAAATTTAGTATTTAATAGATAATAGGACTATGTTCGGAAACATTTTTAACCAGAAAAAAGATCAACCAGATGGTATAACTCCTCAACCAAATGGTGCTCAAAATCAGCCTCAAAATACACAGGCTCAATCTCCTGCTGACCCAAATGCAAGCACTGCTGCTCCTGTCCCAACTGGGGCTCCATCTGATCCGAATGCAGTACAGTCTCCGACAAACGAAACCCCAGTTTCATCAGGTCCTGCTGATCCAAATGCTCCTGTTCAAACCGATGCTTCCGGTCAGCCAGTACAACAAGGAGCATCTCAAGATGGTCAAAACCCACAACAAGGACAACCAGATCCAAACGCACAACCAGGTCAGGCTGCTCAGCCAGGTCAACCGGGACAAGCACCTGCAGGATCTGATGGTGCAACAGCACATCCCGCAGCAGGTCAATCGGATCTTTCAGCTCTCAGTCACCTTGACCCTCGTGCAACACAAGCTTTGACACACGCTCAAGAAGAGACAAAGCGTATAAAGCAACAGTTCATTGAACCTGATCAAGTTCTTATTGGACTTCTTTATGACCAACAGTTGTATGCAATGCTTGGGGAAATGAATGCTGATGGTGGACAAATTTCTAAAGAAATTCAAGCATCTGAAAAAATGGGGGTTTATAAAGGCCAACCAACGCTGAGTAAAACCGCTCAAGAAGTATTCGATCAAGCATATCGAGATGCAAAAATGCATGGAGCAAACTTTATAGCACCTGAAGATATATTAATAGTACTCTTTGATCCTAAATATACCACTGGTAAACTTTTGGAAAAGCACAACTTAAAGAAAGAGCAAATGGTCGAGAAGCTTTCAAAAAACCCTAATAGCAATTTTGGGAAGAAGACAGTTCTTGAAAAATATGGTATTGATCTTACTGAAGAAGCTCGAGCGGGACGCCTTGACCCCGTTGCTGGGCGTGATAAAGAAGTTGATCGTATGGTCCATGTTTTGCTTCGAAGAACAAAAAATAATCCGATTATTATCGGTGAACCTGGTGTTGGTAAAACAGCATTAGTCGAAGGGCTTGCACAAAAAATTGTACAGGGTGCAGTTCCAAAAGATCTTCAGGAAAAAAGGATTTTCCAACTTGATGTGGCGTCGTTAGTTGCTGGTGCAAGTCACAGAGGAGAATTTGAAGAACGTATGCGAGGTGTTATTAACGAGGTACTTGGTTCAAATAATCGAATCATTCTCTTTATTGATGAAATTCATGCTTTGATGGGAACTGGCGAGGGTGAAGGTATGAATGCAGCAAACATCATCAAGCCTCATTTGGCACGTGGTCATTTCCAGCTTATTGGTGCAACAACAACTATTGAATATCGAAAGAATTTTGAGAAAGATAAGGCCTTTGAACGACGATTCCAGCCTGTCACTGCAGATGAACCAAGTGAAGAGAATGCGTTCGAGATGCTTAAGGTTATTCGACCAAAGTACGAGAAATTCCACAGAATTCAAATCCCAGATGATGCTTTGAAAGAGTGTGTCAAACTTTCTAAAAAATATATTGGTGAAAGATACCTTCCAGATAAGGCGATCGACCTTCTCGATGAAGCTGCTTCTGAAGTTAAGCTCCAAATAGACGGTGGTAATCGTGGTGGAGGAGATACATCAATCAAAAAGGCTGATATTGAAAAAGTCGTCAGTGCTTGGACTGGTATTCCAATTACGAAGCTTACTGAAGATGAAAGTGAAAAGCTTCTTAAGCTTGAGGACCGAATCCATCATAGAATGGTTGATCAAGAAGAAGCTGTTGGTGCTGTTTCGGAAGCTGTACGACGTGGAAGAATCGGTTTAGCTGCAGCAAATCGCCCTATCGCATCTTTCGTATTCCTTGGTCCTACCGGTGTAGGTAAAACCGAACTTGCAAAGACACTTGCAGAACTTCTTTTCGGACGTGATGATGCAATGGCTCGTATGGATATGTCTGAATACATGGAGAAGCATGAAGTTGCAAAACTTATTGGTGCACCTCCAGGATACGTTGGATATGAAGAAGGTGGCCAATTAACTGAAGCTGTTCGAAAGAAACCTTATTCTATCGTACTTCTTGATGAAATCGAAAAAGCTCATCCTGATGTATTTAATATCTTGCTCCAACTGCTTGAAGATGGACGTTTGACTGATAACAAAGGTAATACAATTTCATTTAAGAATACTATCGTTATTTGTACTTCCAATATCGGAAGTGGCATTATCCAGCAATTTTTGAGCAACGTGGATTCAAAAGCAAAGAGAACTCCAGAAGAGTTTGAAAAAATCTTTAAGGATATGCAGGTTAAAGTTCGCGAAGAACTTATTAAATTCTTCCGTCCGGAAGTCCTTAATCGTTTTGATGAAGTTGTTATCTTTAAGCCATTGCAACCAGAACATATGGCTGGAATCGCACGTTTGGCGATCGCAAAGACTGCAAAGCTTTTGAAAGAGCAAGGCTACAATCTGCAGATCACAGAAAAGGCTATCAATCAGCTTGCGAAAGATGGATATGATCCTGTCTATGGTGCTCGACCTCTCCGAAGACTTGTCCAAACAGCGATTGAGAATCCTATCGCATTAGCGATCATTTCAAAGAAATTTGTTGCTGGGGACACGATTGTTATTGATTACAGTGATAATACAAATGAGTTCGTCTTTAACAAAGGTGGAGCTGGTGCAACAGTTATGCCATTATCTGATGAACAGTTCAGAACTGTTTTGATCAACTTGGCAAATCCAGACAACATTACAAGTACAGTTGATAAGTCACGATTTATTGTCCTTCATGACAAGTTAATCCAAGCTCGAACAGATAAGAATGCAATGGCAAGCAGTATTTTAGAAGTGACTGTCTCTACTGATTTGAAACAGATTCAAACATTGCGTAAACAGATTGAAGAAGCAAAGGCAAAGGGTGACAATTTAGCATTTGAAATTATTGAGCTTGCCAATAGTATGGCACAACAGATCCAAGCGTCTTTGAAGCTAAAAAAGATCCTTCTTGAAATCATTCACCCTGACGATATCAAAGATAATAATAAGAAGATCCGGTTCATGGAACTCCATGAGAAACTCAATATGGAGAGCCAACGAGGAAATGCTTTGGCTACTAAGATTCTCGCGGTTAATGATACAACTTCCGATTCTGCAATTGAGGATTTGATGACAGATTTGAAGGCTGCTAAAGAAAATGAAGATAGCTTGGCTGAAGATATCCTTGCAGCAGTAAATAGTGAGCTTGTAGAAGAAGCGGAAGAAGCACACAACGAAGAGCCTGTCACGAAATTCAAGAATGTTCTAAAGCAGCTTATTAATCCACTTTATCTCGCTGATCCTGAAGTGAAAGACCAGTTTAATCTTGTATATGAAAAGATGCAGAAGGCAAAGAAAGAGAATAATGAGCTTGCAAGTAAGATCTTGGCAATTACAGATATAACTTCTGATGATGACATCGCAGCTATTCAGAAAGAACTACAAGCTGCAAAAGACTCAGGCGATCCATTGGCTACTGAGATTCTCAAAGTTATCGAAGAAGAATTAGCACATGAACCACTGCGTAACTTTAAGAAGCACCTCTTGCTTATCAATAATCCTGTTACAGCAGAGACACCATCTGATAAAGAGAAGTACACATCAGTTCAAGCGAAATTGAATGAAGCAAGTCAAAAAGGCAATCAATTAGCAGCAGCAGTATTGGCTGTTAAGGATACCGTTAAATATGAGGAACTAGAAAAGATGGTTGAAGATATGGTGGCAGCTGCAGGACAAAAGGATGAGATTGCTATTCTCGTTCTCGAGACAGCTGGTGTGAAGAATATCGCAGTCGATGATGCACCTGCAGCACAAGAAGGACAACCTACCGATGGTGGAGATCAACCTCCAACAGATAAACCTGTCGAAGGAACAGATCCTAATGCACCGCAGGATGCACAAGGTTCGACACAAGATCAATCTCAACAACCAACAGACTCAACAACTCCAGCTGATGCTCCAGTGAATACTCCTGTAGGTTCAGAACCAGTTGCTCCGGCCCCTGCTGGTGCAGTTGTGAATGATCCAGCAGCAGTGCCAGTTGCTCCGGCATCACCTGCGGCTCCTGCTCAGGCAGAGAATACGAGCCCTGTATTCCAAACGCCAGCACCAACAAGTTTGCCGAATGGTGCAGTAGATAGCACACCACCTCCTGCAAATGGAGTCGCTTCAAATGGTGCGGCAATGTCTCCTCAAACGGCTTACAATTACTCTGGAATTCCTAACAGTTTTAGACCTGTTAATTATGTAGCTCCACAGACTCGACAAGAAGAGATTGAATAGCCCCTCTATTTTCTCATGTCATCCTTCGTTCCATTGTAATTCTCTTGCTTACTGCATATACTTAAAGTATGGTCCGAACTCGTTCGGCATGTTTGTGTTGGAAATATGAAAAATGTAAAACCTGTCCAAATTCATGTACCACATTTTGTCTGGCATAGAAGTTATTTAAATATTCCTTTTATGTTTTTGAAGTTTTGGTTCTACGAAAGTCCTTTATCATTACTGCAGTTCTTTGCTTCGTTGAACAGCTCATTCTTTCATTTATTCTCATTACCGTTGTTCCTTAAAACATATTTCCAACCGATTAAAAATGAATATCGGCAAGGACTTGTGGGTTTTTCAAGAGCAATGGGTATGTTTGTAAAAACATGGCTTATCCTTGCTGATGTCTTAATGCTCGCACTCCTTTTGCTGCTTGAGGTAACAATATTTCTTGGGTATATATTTTTGCCATTCGCAACTATTTGGTTATTGTTTTTATAGTGATTTAATTTATGGAATTATCTGTCCGACTATATCGTTTTTATCGAACCGCACTTGTACGAAGTATTAGGCTTGTCATTTTTGCAATGCTTTTTTCGCTTATTCTTTATCAGATCGCATATGATATCCCTCCAAAGGTTAGCGTATTTCTTTTTAATTTGTTTGTAATGTTTGAAGTATTTTTTCACTATAAAGTGAGTCGTGCTGTTCCAACAATAGAAGTGTCAAAGAATAAAGAAGAAAATATGTATGAATCGTTTACACTCGCTGCTTTATATGGATTTATTACAGAACCAAATACGTCAACGCTTATTAAACGCTTAATCACTTACCCTCAAGTAAAATTAGTCCTTCAAAAAGCCAACATCACAAGTAAAGAATTAGTGGTAAATGATGTTGATAAAAAACTTCTTGCCCAAAGTGCATTTCAAACAGCACAAACTTTTAAAGCGAAATATGTAACAACTCTTGATGTGCTTGTAGCATATTTATTCTTAATTGAAAAAGACACAAAGATTCTTTTTGCAAAGCAACTTAAAATAACTGATCTGTACAATATTCTGTATTGGGTTCGACTTGATATGCCAGATGAAGAGAATCCCAAACCTGTACGAATCAAATTTACTGGAAGTGGTATCGGTGAAGCACTCAATTCCGGATGGACACCAGAGACAAAGAAATATACAGCTCTGTTTACAAATTATGCATTGCAGACAGAACCGCATATTGGTGGCAGAGAAGCAGAATTTAAAACAATGCTTGAAGGTCTCACCAAAATTGAAAATAATAATGTTTTGATCGTGGGAGATATCGGTGCAGGAAAAGAGAATTTAGTAAGAGCATTGGCATATCACAGCTTTAGTGGCAATTTGGGTGGTTATTTGAATCACAAGCGAATCTTTCAATTATTAGTAGGTGCTTTGACTGCGGGTGCTGGAAATAGAAATGATCTTGAAGCACGACTGCAAAACATTATTGCTGAAATATCTCATGCCAATGATGTCTTCATGTATATTCCTGATTTCCAAAATATTCTTGGAGCGACTTCTTATGGTTTGGATCTTTCAGGAGCTCTTCTCCCATATCTAAAAAGCGGTAATGTTCCCATGGTTGCGACGATGACAACTGGTACGTACAAGAAATATATGGAAAAAAATCCTCTGAAAGAAGCCTTTACCGTTGTTGAATTAAAACCTGTTGAGCCTGCGGATGCTATTCAAATGGCGTTAGGCGAGGCTGCAAAAATTGAAGATAAATATAGAGTAATTATAAGTTATCGAGCACTTGTAAGTGCCGTTGAGCTAGCAGAACGGTTCTTCCAAGATCAAGTACTTCCGGGAAGTGCCGTATCATTGCTCGAAACTGTAGCCAATGCTGTCTCTCAGGAAAAAGAACGACCTGCCTTTGAAAAGACGCATCGCAAAATGGTCAGTGAGCAAGATGTTGTAAAGAAAGTAGAAGCAACAAGTCATGTCGCCATAGCACTTCCTACAGGCCAGGAGATTAATTTATTATTGCATTTGGAAGATAAATTGCATGAACGAGTTATCGCACAAGATACGGCAGTTGTTGCAATAAGTGAAGCAATGCGTCGTATTCGCTCTGGGATGACGACAAGCGAACGGCCAATCTCATTCCTTTTCTTGGGACCAACTGGTGTTGGTAAAACAGAAACAGCGAAAGCACTGGCACAGTTCTATTATGGTGGTGAACAACGAATGATTCGTTTGGATATGAGTGAATATACAGATGAAAATGGATTGAAACGACTTCTTGGAGCTGCTCCTGGTGAAGGAGAAGATCGTGGACAATTGACTGATAAAATCCATGATAATCCAGCCTCGCTTATCCTTCTTGATGAATTTGAGAAAGCAAATCCTGCTATTCACAATCTCTTCCTTCAAGTGCTTGATGATGGAAGATTAACAGATAATAAAGGAGCGACTGTTTCATTCCGTAATGCTATTATCATCGCAACATCAAATGCAGGATCTGAGTTCATCCGTGAAGAAGTTGAAAAGGGTACACCAATAGATAAGAAATTTGAGCAACGTCTTTTGGAACAACTACAAACAAAAGGCATTTTCAAACCAGAATTACTTAATCGTTTTGACGATGTTGTAACATTTAAACCACTTGGTCCGGAACAAGTGATCGCAGTGACAAAGCTGCTACTCGATCAGCTGATAGAATCATTAGCAAAACAAGATATTACACTTTCTTTTGATGATGCAGTCATCGAAAAGATTACGCAAGAAGGATTTGATAAAGATTTTGGTGCTCGACCGTTACGTCGATATTTACAGGATACTGTTGAAGATATGATTGCTCAGAAACGATTGACCAAAGAAATCGATCGAGGCAAGAAAGTAAACTTTACAATCGACGGAACTGGTGCACTTCACGCAGATATCTCCTAAGAAATTCTTTAAATTTTATCTAAAAATGCATCGTTGCTTGAGGCGGGGTAAGTACCTATAATGAGTATAGGGAGAGAAGTCTCTTCTTCTTGTGCATGTTTAAAAAGCCTCAATTAAATATATTAAAAATTACGAACACTATTTTTATAGCAATTGTTTTTGTAGGCATAATTACAAGTGCAGCAAGTATTTTTTATCCTGAAAAGGTGCAGCAAGTAAAGCAACTTGTTTCACCGCAGCCGGGGAAAGAAAGGAATGCAGAAAAAGGAGTATTAGGTGATCTTATCGCACAAGCAGTTCCGTCCAATACACCGACGCCTTCCAACACACCGACACCAGCTCCTCCGACTAATACACCTACTCCAACACCTATTCCAACGGCTGTTCTTTCGGGAAGTGTATATGTTGATGCCAATGCCAATGGCAATAAAGATACTCTTGAAGTTGGTGTTAGTAGTGTGACAGTTACTATTACTGGTGCATCTTCTACCACGACAACCACAAGTTTGACGGGAGGATACTCAGTGACCTTACCAAGAGGAGATTATACAGTGACGATTACTGTACCCAACGGATATAAAAACACTTCGACCAACCCGCAATCGGTTTCTTTAACGTCGAACAAGACTGTAAACTTTGGTATTGGTTTTGTCCATACGCTTACTGGAAATGTATTTACAGATACCGATATTGATACAACAAAAGATACTGATGAATCTGGAAATAATGGTATAACGGTTTCTGTTTCGGGTCCTACTTCCACGACTACCACAACTGATTCCAACGGAGACTTCACATTTCCTTCTTTGTTTGCTGGGACATATACAGTAACAGTAGCAGTTCCAGGAGGCTACAAAACAACAAGTACAAATCCTAAATCTGTGACTTTGAATGCAAATCAATCAGTCAATTTCGGTATAGCACAATACTATACGGTTTCTGGGACAATATTCCTTGATAACAACAGAAATGGTTCCGATGATAGTGCTGATGGCAATTATACAGGTGGTACGATTACCTTTACTGGACCTGCTACAATAACTGCACGGAGTGGTTCTGATGGGACTTACACAGCACAGCTTTTCGCTGGTACATATAATGCGGAGTTTCCTTTGCCAGCCAATTATCAGGCCTCAACACCCTCGGAAGAAAATTTTGCAGTCGGGCCCAATAGGACACTTAATTTTGGAATCATACCACTTTTTACAATTTCAGGATCGATATTCGAAGATAGAAATGAAGATGGTAAAAAGGGGTCAGGAGATTCAATTGAAGAAGGTGTAAATATTTTGCTCTCAGGGACAGCGACAGGTTCAGCGGTTACGAATAACTCTGGTAGTTTTTCTTTTCCCAATCTTTACGCTGGTACATATACAATTACCTATACACTACCTGCAAAAAAGAAGAGTACGACAGTTAATACACAAACTGTTACTTTCACCAATCCTACTACAGCTGGGACATCAACTGGAACGACGTCAAAAACTGTTGAATTTGGTATGGTTACGCTCTATAACATTGCTGGTAAAGTGTTTATAGATTTAAATAAGAATGGATTGCTTGACCCTAGTGAACCGCTTTATCAGGGTGGGGTAGTAACTTTGACAAAAAGTACGCCAGTTCCGAAAACGACTGATGCTAGTGGGGCATATTTATTTGCGGATCAAGGAAGTGGAGATTATACAATTCGAGTTGATACACCAACAGGATATAGAAGTACTACTGCAAATTCACTCAATTTCTCACTTTCCACAGATCGTACAATTAATTTTGGAATAGTAGAAGGAACGACAACAAAAGTAGGTGGATCATGTAGTGCAAATGGTGTTGATATTGTTCTTGTCTTTGACGATTCTGGAAGTATGGACGAAGTGGATCCAACGACTGGACTCACTAAGTCTCTTGCTGCAAAACGTGCGGCGAGTAGCTTTATCGATATTGTTTCAGCTCATGTTAAAAATGCTCAATATTCCCTCGTCCAGTTCGCAGGAAGTACGAGCTATCCAAATTATAGCTTCACGAGAGTGTCCCAGCCTTTAACAACCAATATTTCAGCGATGAAAACTGCAATTACAAATATTCCAACGAGCGGTGGAGGAACATGTGTAGAATGTGGTATTGCTCTCGCAAATGGTGAACTATCACGTTCAACAAGAAATGCACAGAAAGTTGTGATCGTCATGACCGATGGTGCGACAAATCAGATGATAGGATCAAATGGTGGCAATGTCTCAATAGATGCCGCAGAGAACGCAGCAATGGCTGCGACAATTAACGGTGTTAATGGACAAAACATCATCTATCAGGTTATTGGTATTGGACAGGGTTCAGGTTCTTTCGATCCTATTTTTATGCAGCAGATTGCTGATACAAATGGAGGACGATTCTATAATTCTCCATCAACTTCTACGCTTGAATCTATTTACCAAAGTATTGCTGAAGATATTGGAACAGGTGTGGTTAATGGAACTATATTTGAAGACAAAAATACAAATAAGGTTTATGATGGGGGAGATTCCCCTCTTTATAACTGGACAGTTCAGGCGTCCGCAGAAGACTTAGATATCCCAATTACAGCAAAAACAAATTCAGCAGGTAAGTTCTCTTTTACAGGTTTGTGTACTAAAGATTTTGTATTTACGGAAGTTGTTCAATCAGGCTGGTATCAAACAACAGATACCAAATCGTATAACTTAAGCGTTGAATCTGGGAACACGTACGATAATATTGATTTTGGAAATGCAACAGGATTTACAATTTCTGGAAATATCGTAAATGACTTTGATAAAGATCTAAAATTGGCTTCACCTGACACACTCATTACGGATCCTATGCTTATTTTCTTCTCAGGACCCGCGAGAAAAACAGTCGAGACGACCAATGGAACATACTCTAGCGGAGCTTTGCCGCCTGGAACATATACAGTTTCACTTGTCTCTCCGCTCACATCAGGGTATAGGATGACATATCCATTGAATGGACCCCCTCCATCATTTCAAGTTACGCTTGGACCAGAATGTAATACCAATAGTGCAACAGGGGCCAAATGTGAATAATTATGCTTAAAATAGACTTTAATAAAAGACACCATACATTTTTGTTTTTCCTAAGTGCATTTCTCATTACATTCCTTGGGATTATTTCGTTTTCGGATTTCTTTACGGGGACACGGGCAGCAGTCGTTAATGTATTGCAAAATCCTACATGCGACACAAATACGTCAGGAATTACAGGATATCAAGCTACAATCTCTCGTGTTACTAGTCCTGTTCGTTCTGGTGCAGGATCGTGCAAGGCTACTCAGTCCACAGGAAATCTCTACACGATGCAATTTGCTGGATCAATTGCAAATCCTCAAGTAGGTCAACAATTCAGCGGTGCTGTCTATGTGCGTGGGGATTCTAATACAGGTAAGCCAGTATATGTTGCTATTCGCGAGAATGGTGGGTCTTCCGCAAGTAGAACTGTTTATGGCCAACCTGTTTATATTACAACCTCGTGGCAGTTAGTTACCTCCACTATGTCGATCCAATCCTCGGGAAGGACTAATGTTGAACTTTATGTAGTACAGGAACAAGCCGTGGCAGGTAATGCATTTTATGTTGACGATGCTGTTTTCACAGCAGGAGCAACGGCAATTGAACCGACCAATACACCTTCAACAAGAGAAAATTTTGTACAGAATTGGAGTTTTGAACAAGGAACTGCAAATTGGTTCTTGCAAAAAAGAGGATCAGCAAATGGTACATTTACGGCGACAAATTCTACGAGTACGCATGGTGCTTATTCTGCTCAAGTGGCCGTGACAGCCACCACTACAGATCCTCACGATCTGGAGTTAGCAACGTATGGTATCCCTGTCACCTCAGGCAAAACATATACACTCAGCTTTTGGGCTAAGGCGTCAAATAACCGCACTATTGATGCTGTAGTACAGGATGCAGATGAGCCATACACTCTATATACGAGAAAGACTCCATCACTGAATACCAACTGGCAGCAATTTACCTATACATTCCAAGCAACCGAAACAAAGAGTAATGCACTTGTCGGTTTCCAAGTTGCGACAGCAACAGGAACTGTTTGGGTTGACGATGTACAGCTTTATGAAGGAACTCCAAGTTCGACATTACCTGTTCAAACACTGGTAAAAGCAATTAACTTTAATGGACCACAACTTGATGTTGATGGTGTCACTTTTCAAGCTCAATCGACAGCTGGCATCACGACTAACGGGGCGAATTTCCAAAATCAAGGTATTACCCTCAATCCTTCGGTTAGTACGAATAAAGCTCAAATGATTCGTTCTTCAATTTGGAGGAGTAATAATGTCCAGCTAACAGTTGATATCCCAATTGCAAATGGAGACTATTCTGTATATGTCTATACGTGGGAGGATACTACATCCACAACATATAATCTTGGCTTTGAAGGTATTGCAAAAGCTTCAAATCTCGAAAGCGGGAGTGCTGGTACTTGGAAAAAGCTTGGCCCTTACCATGTTACGGTGAGTGATGGCAGTCTCTCCTTATTCCAATCTGGAGGAGATTTCAACCTTTCTGGAATTGAAGTCTATACAAGTGATGGTATTTCAGCTGAAGAGCCGACCACCGATTGGTGGGATCCAAAGTGGCTATCAAGGAGAAAAATTACTATTAATAATACAGCTTCCGCTGAAAGTTTGGTTAATTTCCCACTGAGAGTCTCCCTCAATAGTACAAATATTGACTATGCGAAAACCCAAAATTTGGGACAAGATGTGAGATTTGTTGATGCTGATGGCGTCAATGTCTTGTCCCATGAAATTGAAAGATGGGATGAGACTGGGACTTCGGATCTTTGGGTGAAAGTACCACAAATCGATGCAAATTCAAATGCTGACTTTATTTGGATGTACTATAACAACTCGACGGCAACTGATGGGCAAAATGCCGCCAATGTTTGGAATAGTAGTTATGCAATTGTAACTCATTTAAATGATGGGAATATTAGTACAGTTACCGATTCTACAAGTAATAGAAATAATGGTACGAAGCTTGTCTCCGCGTCTCAGCCTTCAGATTTTACAACGGGTAAGATTGGACATGCCCTCGATTTTGCAGGAGGAAAAGTTGCAAATACTGGTATTTCGATCCCAAGTTCACCCGCGAGTATTGTTGGCCTAACAAATGCTAGTTATACATTTAGTGCTTGGGTAAATCCTGACACGATTCCCGATAATACCGGACTTAGCGACTATGCAATTATTGGAAGACGAGGAAATTTTAGTGGACTAAGCTATGTTAATGGGCAGTATTACCTTGCGACAGGTCGTAATACGACGAGCTCTGCCTTTGTGACAAAATCAGAGCCGACAGTGTTTCCTACTGGTAACTGGGCGTATGTTGTGCAGACAATAGATAGTGTTGCGAAAAGTATTAAGCTATATGTGAATGGTGTCTTGCTTGATAGCTCCACTTATTCTGGCACACTGAGAAATTATACAAGTTCAGAACCGTATATGATTGGCCGAGCAGATCCAAATGGTGCTTGTAGTTCAGGTAATTATGCGTGGTGTATGGATGGAAAAATTGATGAAGTGAGAGTTTCAAGTATCGCCAGATCTGCAGATTGGATAGAAGCTGAGTATGCTTCAGATTCAAACTCTATGAATACCTTTGGAAATGAAGAAAGCAGAAATGGTACGGTTACAACACTTCCTGGTGATATCTCAAATTTGAATTATTATCTTACCAACTTTAATCCATGGATGCAGGTACAATGCGGAGAATTGCGTATGGATAACGGTATAGACAATCCTGTCCCTGCAGGTAAGACAATGATGACCTCAGATGTAACTTGTGGTACTCCTGGGATAATTTATTCAGGGGATTCTCAAGCATCATTTGGTACTGGCCAATCTTCAAGTACCAATCAAGTAGTTGGAGGCTATTCTTATCCTGAAGTATATGTTCCTTCAAATAGCGGAGGTATTTTTTCATCGTATAACTATCTTAGTTCTAAAGTAAAAGCATCCGATACGACACCCACAAATCTTTCCACCATTTGTACACTTTCTAACTGCACGCTCCCTGCAAGCTTGCCTCAAGGGACCTATACAGCAACCGGTGATGTTTTCTTAAATGGTTTTACATTTCCTGCCAACCAACATTATGTCTTTATAATCGATGGTAACTTAACTATTAAAGGAAATATTCTAACACCAGTAGGTTCAACTGTCGTTTTCTCAGTTTCTGGAAATATTATTGTTCCGCCAGCTGTCGGTTCTGCACCGACAGCAACCACTACAAACCTTGCAGGAATTTTCAGTACTGATAAGTCCTTTATTATGCAAAGTACCAATAGTTGTGCTGATCTTCGATTAAATCTTGCGGGAGTACTTATTGTGAATGCCGCACAAACAGGTGGTGCGTTACAAAACAACAGAGATCTTTGTGGTAATAATATCGAGAACCCTTCACTGCAAATTGTTCAGCGGCTTGATTTTGTTGTTAATCTTCCAGAACTTGTTCGTATTCAATCAATTACTTCGAATGAAGTTGCTCCATAATCTCCCCACGCGGTGGTTGAAGGTTACGCTTGTATCTGGTATACTAAGCTCTATGCCAGCTATCCAACGAAGTGAATTCGCATTAGCCTTAAACCAAGTCGCCTCAGAACGTGGGGTCGACGTTGATGTTGTGCTTGATACCGTCCAGAATGCTATCTTAGCAGCATATCGAAAAGACCATCCAGGAGTTGAAGTGGATGAATACCGTGCTGTATTAGATCCTAATTCTGGTGAAGCAAAAATCTTCCAGAACGATAAAGATGTCACGCCTCCAGGATTTGGACGTATTGCTGCACAGACTGCAAAGCAAGTTATTCTCCAAAAGATCCGAGAAAAAGAAAAAGAAGCTATATTTACAGATTATCGAGTAAAAATCGGTGAAATTGTAAACGGAATGGTTCTTCGTTTTGCAGGGCCAAATGTTATTGTTGATATAGGCAAAGCTGAAGCTATTATGCCTGTTTCAGAACAAATTTCTAATGAAAAATATCACTTAAACCAAAGACTTTCTTTTTATCTTTCAGAAATACGTCAAGGTATGAAGGGTGAAGAAATAGTCGTTTCTCGATCCCACAATGGTCTACTTGAAGGTTTGTTCAAGCGAGAAGTTCCAGAAGTTGCACAAGGAAGTGTTGAAATTAAAGCTGTCGTTCGAGAACCTGGAAATAGAGCAAAGATTGCGGTATTCTCAACACAACCAGGGATCGATCCAGTAGGTTCATGTGTGGGACAAAAAGGTGTTCGTGTCCAAGCTATTATTCAAGAATTGGGTGGTCTTGAAAAGATTGATATTATCCAATGGTCAGAAGATACAGCTACTTATATCGCACAAGCTCTTTCTCCAGCAAAGAATGTTCGTGTCGAAATTGATGAAGCTGAGAAAGTTGCTCACGTTTTTGTTCCTCAAGATGAATTGTCTTTAGCTATCGGAAAAGATGGACAAAACGTACGACTTGCATACAAATTGACAAAATATCGAATTGAAATTGAAGGGAAAGATGGAGTTGCAGTAGAAGCAACTGAGGAATCTGAAGCTGCGAAATCAGCCTCAGATGAGAAGTAAGACATGGGAAGCTTGAATGTTATGAGAAATGCGACTAAACATCACATGTAAATAGAAATCTTACTTCTCCAAAAGCCTCTTATTGCCTCTACATACTTCTAAATATATATGTCAAAAAAAGATACAAAACCATCAGTACAAAAGATTTTCCCGCCTGTAGTTGCGGTACTCGGTCATGTCGATCATGGTAAGACTACACTTCTTGATGCAATCCGTAAGAGTTCAATAGCTGATAGGGAAAAAGGTGGGATTACACAAAAAATTGGTGCATCTGAAGTCGAAATTGTTCACGAAGGCGAAGATCGATGGATTACCTTTATTGATACACCTGGACATGAAGCATTTACAAAGATGCGTGGCCGAGGTGTGCAGGCTGCAGATTTAAGTCTGCTTGTCGTTTCAGCTGGAGATGGTGTAAAGCCTCAGACGAAAGAAAGTATCCAAGCACTTCAAGAAGCGAAAACAAATTACATTGTTGTCCTCACTAAATCAGATCTTCCAACAGCAAATCCTGAAAAGGCAAAACAAGAATTAATGAAAGAAGGGATTCAGCTTGAAGGCTATGGTGGAGAAACACCTGTCATTGAAGTTTCTGCAAAAACTGGGAAGAACATTAAAGAATTGCTCGATTTAGTTCTCTTAATGTTTGATATGCACAAATCACCAACATATTCTGAAGATATTGCGAGTACAGCTTCATTGTCTGCAGTGGTTATTGAATCAAGACTTGATAATCGTGCAGGAGCAAAAGCTACAGCTATTATCAAGAACGGTAGTATGTCTGTGCGTGAAGAAGTTCAGATTGACGGCCAAATTTTTAAGATCCGAACACTGCAGAACACATTGGGCAAGCCTGTACAAAGTGCAACTGTTGGTGAAGCTATTGAGATACTTGGTTTTGCAAATGTACCACAGGTTGGAAGTCTGATTACAGATAAAGCACATGCAGAATCAGCGACTCCTGAAGTAGCAGAGCAATCACTTAAGAAGGAATTAGTATATAGACGTGCAGAAGAACATAAAGGTATTTCTGTTGTTTTAGTTGCTGATTCACAAGGATCACTTGAGGCTATCGTTAATGCATTCCCCGAAGGTATAAAGATTGTCCAGCAAAAAACCGGTGAAGTAAGTGAGGCTGATGTGCTCTTAGCTAAATCAACCGGAAGCATCTTGTTAAGCTTCAATACCAAAGTGAAGCCTGACCTGATCAGTTTTGCTTTCGCTGAAAAAGTACTCTTGAGAAATTACGAAATTATTTATGAAATGTTGGATGAAGTAAGTGATGCTCTGGAAGGTAAATTACAGTCTCAAATGGAACAAGTCTTTGGAACTGCGAAAGTGCTTGCAAAATTTCCTTTCGAAAAGACATTTGCATTTGGTATCTCTGTAATTGATGGAAGAATTGCTCGAGGGGATAGATTGAGAATTCTTCGTGGAGAAGATGTTGTCGGCGAAACTACGATGCAATCGCTTCGTGTCGGCAAAAATCCTACCTCAAAAGTAGAAAAAGGTAATGAGGCTGGAGTAGTTCTCTCAGGGGGGCTTGACATCCAGGTCGGAGATATGATAATATCCCATAGTTAGTTCTGTTAGGCAGAATTGAGCATAACTTATGGATAAAACTATAATTCAAAAACTTAAAGACTCGATCGGCAAAGCAAATAGCATTGGAATTGCAGTTGGTCGTGAACCTTCAATTGATGAAATGGGTGCAGCTCTTGCACTTTATTTACTTCTTAAAAATGCGAACAAAAAAGTTAGTATCGCAAGTCCAACAGATCCTATAGTTGAAATTTCATCTTTAGTAGGTATTAATAAAGTACAACATGCTTTTGGTGGGGATGCTGGCGATTTGATCGTTTCATTCCCATACCAAGAAGGAGAAATCGAAAAAGTCTCATACACGCTTGAAAATAATTTACTGAACATTATTGTAAAGGCTTCAGAACAAGGACTTTCATTTGATGAGCAAGATGTTAAATACACACGTGGAAGTGGCACAATTGATTTGTTGATTACTGTAGGTGCAGCAAGTCTTTCAGATCTTGGTGATGTATTTGATGAACAGAAGTTCTCGAATATCAGTATCATTAATATTGATAACAAAGCAAATAATCAAGGTTACGGAGATATCGTTTTAATCGATCCTCAAGCTTCATCTGTAAGTGAACATGTTGCAGATATTGTATTAACACTTGGTTTCCAAGTAGAACAAGATGCTGCACAGAATTTGTTGAGTGGTATTATGACCGCGACAAAGAACTTCCAAGATCCACGAACAAGTTCATTAGCATTTGAAGTTTCAGCATTTTTAATGAAACGAGGAGCACGAAGAGTAAGTGGACAGCCAGCACCAAGACAATTCGCTGATCAGGATTCAGTTCCACAACCAGCACCTCGTCCTCAGCAACAGCCAAGAGTAACACAACCTGTACCAGCTCCGGCACCACGACCACAGCCAGCACCTACGCCTAGACCACAAGCACCTGCTCCAGCAGCAGCACCACAACCTGCACCAGCTCCTGCAGCTCAACCAGCACAAACAGCAGATCAACAAGATGATGCTCCGCCACTCGATTGGCTGACACCAAAAGTCTATAAAGGCTCTTCAGACGTCTAATTAGAGTAAAATTTAGAGTGTCTTTCCTTTTTCAGGTCCTTCAAATTCATCCCAGATAATTTGTTTATTATTTTCCTCTAAAGGAATATCTTCTACAATTCTCGGTGGTTCTTCAACTGAAACACTAGGTGAATTCATCACAAGATCATCCCATACATATACTGTATGCTGTCTCCGCTGTTGTCCTAATCGAAGGGGACTTCTCTCTCCATCTCCTAATACAGTTGGCGGTATTTGTGGTCGCTTTTCTCTCCGAGATGCTGCTCCTGATTCGATAATGTGAGCGGTTTGTGTGGAGGTTTCATAATAGATATGTGTAAGATTATGTGGATTTTTTCTCTTGGGATTAACAACAACTGCTGTAGTATCTAAGGTCTCTTTTAAGTTAGCTTGTACGTTACTTATAAGTGTTTGATACTCTTCTTTATAGCTTAGGTTGGTATATCCACCTCGGATAACTAATCCACCAGCAATAATAGCCTTAGGAGCTCCCTTTGCGGTAATTTCTTTAAATTGTTCTAGTAAAACCGATAAAGAATCTTGAGCTCGTTCATCTACAAGAAAGAAAGGGCTAATATGGAGCAATGCCGACATTTCATCTTGGGTTTTTGGAGTTTTTCCTGCAAGTATTACTGTAATACAACGATCCAAATTATTTGTATATTTATCGCTTTGATCTGGTGGTGAAAATGTGTAACTTACACCGCTATCTGGGTAGAGAACTTCAGTACCGGTTTGACGAATAGATGCTACTTCTGAAATCTGGGATAAGTTATGAAGTGATGCTCGTGGAGCTAATGGCTCAGGCAAAAAATGTTTTTCAATACGTATTCCTTGTGGACTGGTAGAGGCTTCGATGGGTTTTCTTTGTTGAGAGAATCTTTCCAAAAAAGACATCTTGCGATTATAGCATAGAGGTAATTTCTTACATGCTACTTGTTGTTCGTCGATTTAAATGCTATAATACATTCTGTTATGCCATTAAGCACTACACAAAAACAAGAAATCATTACAGAGTACCAAACAACGAAAGGCGACACAGGAAGTCCTGAAGTTCAAATTGCACTTCTTACAACAAGAATTCAAAGACTAGCTGAACATTTGAAAGCACATGCTCATGATGTCCACAGCCGACGAGGACTTTTATCAATGATTGCTAAAAGACGAAGACTTATTAACTTCTTGAAAAAGGTTGATGACAAAAGAGTTTCCGGTATCTTGGCTAAGATCGGATTAAAAGACTAATTTACGACTACGAATATTTCTTCATAAGAAATTTTAAATTACTGTTTGTAGACGAACGCGAAAGGATATATAATAAAAAAACATGAATAAAACCTCAGTCTCTGCTGAATTTGCAGGAAAGACTTTAACATTTGAAACAGGTGTACTTGCTCCACAAGCAACAGCAGCGGTTCTCGGACGTGTCGGTGATACGGTCGTTCTTGTAACTGTTGTTGAAGGTGGCGAAAGCTCACTTGATTACTTCCCATTATCAGTTGAAGTACAAGAAAGATTATACGCTGGTGGCCGCATTAAAGGTAGTCGATGGGTTAAAAGAGAAGGTCGTCCATCTGATGATGGTATTCTCACAGGACGTCTCATTGACCGATCAATCCGTCCACTTTTCCCTAAAGCATTCAAACATGATGTCCAAGTTATCATCACAATTCTCTCTATAGATGAAGATAATGATGCTGATATGGTTGCATTTAACACAGTTTCTGCTGCACTCGCTATCTCACGAATTCCTTGGAATGGTCCAATCGCTGGTATTCGTATGGGATATACAGAAGAAGGCGGATTTATCAGTAATCCAACACGTCCTGAACAATTGACTTCTGATCTTGATCTTGTTGTGTCACAAACAAAAGATTTGACTAACATGGTCGAAACCGGTGCAATGCAGGTAAGTGAAGAAATTGTTCACGAGGGTATCGTTAAAGCTCACGAAGAAACACGAAAGGTTATCGCAGCAATTGAAGAACTTGTTAAAAAAGTAGGCCAAGAAAAACTTCCAGTTCCAGAGCAAGATGCTCAACTTACAGAAGCAATTGAACTTTTTGAAAAAACATACAAAGAAGATATCCAAAAGATCATTGAAACCCGAGTTGGTAAAGAAGGTGGCGGAAATGAAACAGGTCTTCTTGTTAATAAAGTATATGATGAGTTCAAAGAAAAGAATCCTACAGAAGATATCGATAAGAAAACACTCGCAACAGCACTTGAAAAAGTTATGTTCAAGATGATCCGATCCGACGTCGTTAACAAGCAAAAGCGAGCAGATGGCCGAAAGGTTGATGAACTGCGTGAAATTACTGGAGAAGTCGGTCTTATTCCACGAGTTCACGGTTCAGGATTATTCCAAAGAGGTTTGACACAAGTTCTCAGTATCGCAACTCTTGGATCTCCACGAATGGAACAGCTTATTGAAACTGCAGAAGGCGAAGAATCACGACATTATATGCACCACTATTCAGGTCTTCCATATTCATTTGGCCAAACAGGTCGCGTTGGAACTCCTGGCCGACGAGAGATTGGGCATGGAGCATTGGCTGAAAAAGCTTTGCGAGCAGTACTCCCAGCAAAAGAAGATTTCCCATACACAATTCGTGTCGTTTCTGAAGTTCTTTCTCAGAACGGATCAAGTTCAATGGGATCAACTTGTGGTTCAACACTTGCATTGATGGATGCTGGTGTACCAATCACTGCACCTGTCGCTGGTATTTCAATTGGTATGATGTCAGAAGGTGACAAATATACTCTTTTGACTGATATCATCGGGCTTGAAGATTTTTCTGGAGACATGGATTTCAAAGTTGCAGGTACAGAAAAAGGTATTACCGCAATCCAATTGGATGTTAAGATTCCAGGGCTTACTGATCAGCAAGTTTCAGAAATCTTAGCTCGAGCTCGAACAGCTCGTATGAAGATTCTTGAAGTAATTGTTAATGCTATATCTGAACCACGAGCTGCAGTTTCTGAATATGCACCAAAGATCGAACAAATTCATGTACCTGTTGAAAAGATTGGTGAAGTTATCGGACCGAGTGGAAAGAATATCAAAAATATTATCGCTACAACAGGTGCTGATGTAGATATCGATGATGATGGTAAAGTAAGTATCACAGGTGTTTCTGCAGAAGCAGTACAAAAAGCAGTTGATTGGATCAGTGGAATGACTCGAGAAGTTGTCCCAGGTGAAGAGTTTGAAGGTGAAGTAAAGAGAATCCTTCCTTTTGGAGCTTTCGTTGAATATCTTCCAGGTAGAGATGGAATGGTCCATGTCAGTAAAATGAAGCGAGGATTCGTAAAAGATCCAGCAGAAGTTGTAGCAATTGGTGATATCGTAAAAGTGAGAGTTGAAGAGAAAGATCAACAAGGAAGAATTAACCTCACTATGCTTCTTGATGACGATGGTCCAGCCGATGAAGGTGGAGAAGGCGAAGAAAAACAACCAAACTTTGATCGCCCACAAGGTGGTGGAGATCGTGGAGGAAGATCTTTTGATCGTCCACAAAGTGGTAGTCGTCCTCCGTTCCGAAGAAATGACCGAAATGACAGACCAAGTGCAGATCGTGCACCACGATCAGATCATCCATTAGCGAGACAGTTACAAAGAGAAAGTGAAGAAAAAAGAGCACCAAGAGGCAAATTTGGTCCAAAGAAACGATTTAGTAGATAAGTTTTATTATTCTTCTCCAACTGAGTATTAATCCCTCGTTATTATTATGTTCCCAGCTATGGCTATTTATTTCCTAAGAGACAAAAATGTAGTAATATAGATATATGGACCCAACTGCCCAACCACCAGGTTCAGCTCCGGCTGCACCACAATCACCACAATCTCAAGCTCCAACAACTGGAGGGGGAGTTAATGGTGACAATTCTGCAAATAACGGTGATCAGCCGATTGCTGCATTACCAAGTAGCCAAGTAGCTCAACAACAAGAAGCAGTGGAAGCTGTACAAGTGCAAGCCGCAAGTGCTGCTCAAACCGCCAATGTTATACAAACTGCGAATGCTGCATCAGGTGGCGGAGGAACAATTACACAACCCACAACGACCAACAGTAAAGGCGAATCATATGACCAGATCAGAGCATTAGGTGAAAAAGTCGAAAAAGCTCCGGTTCCTGATGATTTACGCAAACTTCTTGAAGATCGTATAGCACGTCTTGCATTAATCCGTTCAGGAGCAGGATTTATGAGCTCTACGTATATTATGGAATATGAATCAACACAACGATATATCAATTGGGTTACTGGTTTGCCTTGGATAAGTAAAAGTGAAGACATCCTAAACTTAAAGAAAGCAAAAGAAGTCCTGGATCGAGACCATTTCGGTTTGGAGATGTTAAAAAGCCGTATGCTCGAGTATATCGCCTCAATCATGCTTAATATTCAAAATAATGGACCTGATTTCGCAACACAATCGCCTGTTCTATGTTTCGTTGGATTGGCTGGTACAGGAAAAACAACATTTGCGATGTCTATTGCTGAAGCACTTGGAAGACAGTTTGAACGTATTCCATTTGGAGGTATGGCTGACTCTCGTGTTCTTCGTGGACAGTCACGTTTCTTTCCTGATGCAGAACCTGGACAAATTATTAAAAGACTTGTCCATGCCCAAACAAAGAATCCAGTTCTATTGCTTGATGAATTAGATCGTGTAACTGAAGCCGCTCGTGCTGACATCATGGGTGTTCTTATCGAACTTTTGGATCCTGGACAGAACAATGCATTCTCTGATCATTATGTGGATTATCCATTCAATCTTTCAAATTCACTATTCGTAGCTACCGCAAACAATACGACTGCTATTTCAACTGCTGTTATCGACCGTTTGGAAATTATCCAAATGCCTTCATACAATGATGAGGAAAAAATGCATATCGGACGAGATTATGTCTTTCCTAAAGTTAGTAAATTAATTGGACTTAAACCAGAGCAATTAGTAATTGATGAACCGGTTTGGGAAATTATTATCCGCCCTCTTGGTTATGACCCTGGAATTCGTGGACTTGAACGACTTGTAAATATGATGTGTCGAAAAGCCGCACGAATGATTGTAGCAGGAGAAGCAAAGAATATTAAAATTACTGCAGATAATCATAAACTCTTCACATCAGAAGTGTAGACCTAAGCTTGTTTAAATATATCCCTCAAGGTATACTATACCAGTTCGAATTATGGAAAATCAGAAAAATATAAACTCTCAAAAAACTTCACCAAATCTTCCAACAATCTCATTTATGGCATTGGGAGGAGAAGAAGATGTCACTCGTAATATGTATCTTTATGAATATAAAGATCAAATTCTTATTGTTGATTGTGGTATAGGTTTTCCCGATGAAGGAATGCTCGGTGTTAATCTGTTACTACCAGATATTGCCCCATTGCTTGAAGCATTAAAGTCAGGAAAGAAAAAAATTGTTGGATTGGTTCTCACACATGGACACGAAGATCATATCGGAGGAATTCCATTTATATTGCCACAACTTCCAGAATTTCCTGTATACGCATCTCCTTTAACAGCAGCATTAGCAAATGAAAAACTCCTCGATTATAAAATGAAACCTATTGTGAATACAGTACAGTTTACTGACTCAGAAGTTCGATTGGGAGATTTCACTGTTTCATTTGTTCGAGTAACACACTCTGTTCCTGACAGTGCAAATATCATTATTAAATCACCGGCAGGAAATCTTTTTCATGGAAGCGATTTCAAATTTGATTTTACACCTGCTGATGGTAAAAGAACTGAATTTCTCAAAATAACAGAAGCAGCACAAGAAGGATTTATTTGTTTAATGTCTGATTGTCTTGGTTCAGAAAAAGATGGTTTTACTCCTTCTGAAACTCATTTAGGTGCCAATTTTGAGCGTGAGATGAGAGAATGTCCAGGAAAGTTTATTATTACAACGTATTCTTCTAACATCTCTCGAATGAATCAGGCAATACAAGCTGCTGAAAAAGTTGGACGAAAAGTTTGTTTTGTTGGTCGTTCGATGCTGAAAGTAAAGCAAATAGGTGAGCGTTTGGGCTATCTTCATATGCGTCCAGGAACTGAAGTTCCGCTTTCAGAAGTTTCCAAATTTAAAAGCAAACAAATTTGTATGATAGTCGCAGGAAGTCAGGGGCAAGAGAATTCTGCAATGACAAGAATTGCAGAGGGAGAACACAAGGATGTTGCATTAGATCCACTCGATAGTGTGCTTTTTTCTTCAGACACAATTCCTGGAAATGAACTTTCAGTAAACGCTCTTACAGATTCAATTTCCAAGACAGGATCAAAAGTATTGCATAATTCTCCTCTAGGTGGGACATTTCATGTTTCAGGGCATGGATCAGCAGGAGATCATATGCTCCTTATCTCATTAACACAACCTCGTTACCTTTTACCAATTAGTGGTACTTATCGACATATGGTGAACTATCGTACAACAGCACAAAAAATGGGTTACAAAAGGAATGATATCTTTTTGGTCGAAAATGGAAGAGAAGTTATCTTTTCAAAGCAGAGTGTTCGCTACGGTAAAAAAGTTCCAATAAAGCATGTATATGTTGATGAAGTTTCTGGTGAAGAGGTTGATAGTTTTGTTATCCGCGATAGAGAAAAGCTTGCCAAGGAAGGATTTATGATTATTATGGCAGAAGTGAAATCCTCTGATGGACAATTAGCAGAAAAGCCTGAAGTTATCGCTCGTGGATCATCTATTACAAATACCAAGGAATTATCACAATCGCTTACCGCTGAGATTGAAAAGGTATTTTCTGCAAAAAAAGGTGAAGTCACTAATTGGTTTCATGTTCGTCGGTCAATTGGGGAAATTGCTGAAAGACACTTATATAAGAAGCTTAAAATACGTCCATTAGTCTTACCTGTCGTCATAGAAGTATAGCTGCATTAGATTTGACCCTCTTTGATATCTTTACAACTCTTCGAAGAAATGAATATACTGGTAATGTAGTATGAAAGATAGTGGAATCATCGTTGTTGGAGTTGTTGCAGTAGCTGCTGTTGCACTTTCAGCAACAACCGCAATGAAACCAAACTACGACCCTGTCAATACAACCGCTGTTGATGCTGTAGCTTGTGTTGATTACGATCCACCAAACACTGCAGATCAGGTTACCTATAACGGTGTTAAGTTTAACCTCCTCAAGATTAATGCTGGTATCACTGAAGATAAAGTAAAAGGTGATATGGCAAAAATTGGTGTTGCCTCAGGTGGAAATGCAAATGGAAAAGATATGTATAAAGCTAATGGAAAGAATTACTATGGTCAACCAATTGGAGATGATTTTGTGTATGTTGATTCAGGAAAGAAGAATAAGAACATGGTCTTATTCAATGTCTATATCAAAGATGGCATAGCGATTCCAGACTTTGTTAAGAATTGTACAAGCAAAGGTGGAGAACGACAGACAGTTGATTATTGGAGAACAAGTCAATTCCCTCCGGCTGCGTTTAACACAACAGATGTAACAAGTCCTGGAACAGCATTGAATGAACCAGCGTATATTTATGCAGATATTAAAGGTACATTAAATGCTTTGCAAGCACGACAAGGTGTGCAAAATGGAGGGACTCTTTTTGTTCAATCTCGAAATCAAGCGTATACTCTTTACTACCATCTTGGCACGGTATATCTCATTGATGGTAATGACGCATATGAATATATTCCAACACAGCAACCCGTTCAATTCTCAAGCGAAGCAAAAGAAAATCTTCAATTGAAGTGGTTCTATCTCGTCGATACTCCCGTCTACAGTTGGTTCACGCCTGATTGCAAGCCTGCGATCTATCTCTATCCAACGCAAACACAACAAACTGCTGTACGTGTTGATGCAACAGGACCGTTGAAGAATACCATTCCACAGTACCCACAAGGTGGTTGGAATGTTACCGCTGATCCTGATGGAACGATTTATTCTGAAGGTACAACATTCCCATACTTATACTATGAAGCTGAAATTCCAGATAATTCATTTGATAAGCCAACAAAGGGATATGTAGCATCGTATACAGAACTAGATTCTCTGTACTCAGAAATCCTTCCGAAGCTCGGTTTGAATGCAAAGGAAACTGCAGACTTTAAAGAATACTGGAATAAGTATCTACCATACTCACCATATTACTTTGTAGGTGTGATGCCAGTATCAGTGGTAGACCAAATTGAGAAACTTACAATTTCTCCAAAACCAGATACAACAATCAGAGTAAGAGTATACTTTGAACCATTAAAAGATCGTAAAGTTGTTGATGCTCCATCAATTGGATCAATACCAACAAGATCAGGATTCACAGCAGTTGAATGGGGTGGCATGGTAAAACTTCAAAAAGACGCTAACTTCACTTGCTCACAATAAGCCTATTATAAATTGCTAAAACCTTAAGTTCGCATTATAATGATGATATGCCCGGTAAACGTAGTAGTCGCAAAAAACCACTTAAACTTAAGCTGAAAAAGAAAACAGTTTATAACATCTTCAGTCTTGGATTTTTCCTGGCTGGGCTGCTTTTCTTGTTCGCTTTAATTAATAAAAGCGAGTCAACACTGGTTGCTAGTACTAAGCTTGAGCAGATGTTTGGGCCATTAGCTGTCCTTTTCCCTTTTGCACTTTTCTGCTTTGGTTTTCTCTTCCTGAGATTGAAAACATATCTATCGCAACTCAATGTAACTGTCGGATATATGTTGGTTTTTGTATCTTTAGTTGGATTGATCAGAAGTGGTAGTGTTGGCACAGAGATTTATTCGATTTTAGAAGAAATCATTACTCCAGCTGGTGCAAATTTGGTGTTTCTTGGAGGATTACTTGTCGGTATTTTAGTATTCTTTGATACTTCGATTGATGAAGTGTTACAAGCGGTGGGTGGTATTAAAGAGGGCTTAGGTCGGCTTATTCCAACCCAGCTCTTTGCTTCATTTAAGAGAGAAAAACCATTACTCGCAAAAGGTAAAGGATTGCAGATTAAAGGAGGACAAAAGGGTGAGGAAGATGAAGACAAGATTGCACCAATGAAAGAGAATACTCGTCCAGTTACTCCCGCACCGAAGAAGGATCAAGAGCTTGTTCCTGAAAGACTCGTCAGTAATATTATTGCGGGAAGTGCTCCCGGAGTATGGGAATATCCTTCTCCATCCTTATTATCCGAAGATCCTGGAAAAAAAGCTGAACGTGGGGATGTGAAGAAAACGGCTGCTACGATTGAGAGCACATTACAAAGTTTTGGTATTGATACCAGAGTCGCTGAAGCAAACCTCGGTCCTGCTGTTACCCAATATGCACTTGAAATTGCACTTGGAACAAAAGTATCAAAGATTACATCACTCGCAAATGACTTAGCACTTGCAACTGAAGCTCCAACAGGGCAAATCCGTATTGAAGCACCGATTCCTGGACGCAATCTTGTCGGTATAGAAATTCCTAACAGATCACTTGAAGTTGTGACACTTCGTTCTATGCTTACTTCGACTCCAATGCAAAAAGCCAAGTCCAAACTAGTCGTTGCACTAGGTCTTGATGTCTCAGGAAATCCTATGGCGGTTGATATTGCTAAAATGCCACACGTTCTTGTTGCTGGTACAACTGGTTCTGGTAAGTCAGTTTTGAGTAATGCGTTCATCGCATCCATCCTTTTCCGAGCGTCTCCACAAGAAGTTAGAATGATCATGATCGATCCGAAGCGTGTTGAATTTACGATGTATAATGGTATCCCGCATCTACTTACTCCAGTTATTGTTGATCCTGCGAAGATCCTTTCTGCGTTAAAATGGGCGATGAATGAGATGGATAGAAGATATAAAATATTTGCGGAGCGTGGAGTACGTAATATTGATGGGTACAATGAACTTTCAGGTTTCCAGGCGTTACCATATATTGTTATTTTTATTGACGAATTAGCTGATCTTATGATGTTCGCTCCAGTTGAAGTTGAAGATGCTATTGCTCGTTTGGCACAAATGGCTCGTGCAACAGGTATTCATTTGGTAATCGCGACGCAACGTCCATCGGTTAATGTCATCACCGGTCTGATTAAAGCAAATATCCCTTGCCGTATCGCCTTTAATGTATCTTCTATGATTGACTCGCGTGTTATTATAGATAGTGTTGGAGCTGAAAAGCTTCTTGGTCGGGGAGACATGCTTTATATTCCTCCAGATCAAGCGAAGCCAAGTCGTATTCAGGGAACATTCGTTTCTGAGAAAGAAGTAAGAACACTAGTTGAATTTTTGAAGTCAAAGAACTATCCTGTTGAATATACAGAAGAAATTGTGAGTCAGCCACTTCCGATGAAAGGTGCAACCGGTAAGGGTTCATCAAGTGGATCAGATGGTAAAGATGGCCAAATTGAAGAAGCAATTCAACTTGTATTACAATTCAATACAGCATCTGCCTCATTCTTGCAACGAAAAATGTCTGTTGGTTATGCTCGAGCGGCTCGTATGATGGATCAATTGGAGGAGATTGGTATTATCGGACCAGCTGATGGAGCAAAGCCTCGTGAGGTTTTGCGACAAAATGCACAAGACTATCTTGCAGGTCAACAGCAAGGAGAACAATAATTAAAAAGACTTTTACTGCCTTTACAAGCTGCCTTAGGATTTACCTATTGAAAAAACTCTATAATATAGAAAATGAGACAAGGATAAAATAATATGGTTAAGTTAGGACAAAGGCTTCACACATTACGTGTGCAAAAGAAATTAAGTTTGGAAGAGGTTTCACAGGCAATAAAAATAAAACCTATTTTCCTTTCGGCAATTGAAAAAGGGGAGTACAATAAGTTGCCCTCACCAGCGTATGCTCAAGGATTTGTACGTAATTATGCCACTTACTTAGGCTTATCCAAAGCTGAGATCACAGCACTTTTTAAACGTGAATTTGATGAAAAGAAAGCATATAAAGTACTTCCTGATTCATTAGTCAAACAAGAAGAATTTCCGTTGCAGCGTATTCGCTTTCAGCAATCACTGCTTATTGCCAGTATCGCCTTAGTCCTTTTTCTTATTTACCTCTTCTTTCAATATAGTGCAGCATTCTTCCCGCCATCGCTTTCAGTTGATTCTCCTGCACCCAATAGCACGACTACAAAGGAAATTATGGTTTCAGGTAAAGCAGATAATAACGCAACTGTCTATGTAAATAATCAACCAGTTACAGTGAGCAGTGATGGAAAATTTAGTAAACGATTAACCCTCTTTCCTGGAAATACGACAATCTCAATTAAAGCAACAAATCGTTTTGGTAAAGAAACAGTAGAGCAAAGAAATATTCTCGTAAAGTAGAGCTTGCTTAGTATTCCTCTGATGCTTTTAAGGATATTTATATATCAATTGTTATATTTCTTTCCTAATTTTTACTTGACAGAAGAGTTACCATTAGGTTACTCTAATTAAGTATGATAGATCCTGTCCAAATGGTCTTACTTCTCGTCATCCTTGTTTTGACAATTTTATTGGTTATTCTAGGAGTCCAAGTGTATTATATTCTGAAAGAATTACGCGAAACTCTTGTTAAAACAAATCGAGTCCTCGATAACGCAGAGTCAATTACAGAAAATATTGATGCTCCTCTTTCAGCTCTCTCATCATTGGCACTTGGAACCAAAGCTACATCACTTTTGACTGTTGCCAAGTTCGTACAGAGCCTATTAGGTAGAAGTAAAGAACAATAATTAGATACTTCCACTCAATAATACATCCCAACAATTAGATACATATGGATCAACGAGAAACAAAACAACAAGGCGGAGGAAACGGCTTCATCTTTGGAGTCATCGTCGGGGTACTTATCGCACTGCTCTTCACTACAAAAAAAGGCCGCGAAATATTACGTGATGTTTCAGAAAAAATTATAAGTAAGCTCTCAAAAATGGAGCAATATGCAAATCAGACTGATGATATTTCAGAACTCTTTGATGAAATTGATGAAGAAGAAGATTATGTAAAATCAAATCCACAAGCAGCAGCGGCTGTTCAAAAGGAAGAAGAGACTATCGCAAAAGTTGAGAAAAAAGCAGAAGTAAAGGAAGTTAAAAAAGAAGTACCAAAAGCAGCACCTAAGCCAGTTGAAAAAGTAGCAGAAGTAAAAGAGGAAGAAGAGCCATCAGTTGCAGATCGCATTGAAGCTCTTGATGAGCCAGAGGTGAAAGCTCCAGAGAAAGCTATTCAAGGTCGACGTTGGTTCCGCGGGCTAAAGAAAAAAGGTTAAATTGCTGAGCCTTTTGATTTTTCAACAGCTTCTTTTTCCATCCAGTTATTCTCATAGTTAAAGCCTACAACTATCCATCCTGCAATGTAGTTTCCATAAAATCCTAATGTGCCCATTTGATGGTATTGGTTCCAATGTGCGATCTCATGAGCCTTCACTGACTGGTTGTCTGTATACATGGGGCACATAAAAATTCCGAAAGGAGGTAACGTAATTGCTGCCCAGCCCTGAGAACAAAATATACCAGGAGCTGTATAGTATGACGGATTACTTTTCTTCCCAACAAGTAAATCATAGGTGACAATAGAAGTAATAAGAAGTATCGAAATAATAACTACTTTAATCATGCTTTATTGCCAAGTATGTTTTTAGAGGCCGTATTTTTCTATATTGGCATTATGTTCTTGGAGAGTCTTTGCGTAACGATTGATACCATTCTTGTCAGTAATATAGAAAACATAATCTGTGTCTGGTGCATTGATGACAGCTTGAAGTACCGCTAGTCCTGGATTTGAAATTGGAGTAGGTGGCAAACCTTGATGCGTGTACGTATTGTATGAAGAATCAGGTGCGATGTTTCTTGCAGCATCGTTCAGTGTTGGCCACCAATCGCTTGATGTACCTGTCGCATATTGTACAGTTGCATCAATATCCAATGACATACCAGCCTTAATTCGATTGAGCATAATAGCAGCAACGATTGGTCTATCTTCATCATGTTTTGCTTCTCGTTCTACCATAGAAGCAAGTGTTACAATTTCAGATTTTGGTAAGTTACTATTCCTTCCTGCTGGAATGCTTGAGTATTTCTTTTCGAAATTATCTTGCATTGTAGTAATAACCATATCTATATCAGCATCTTTTGGAAATGAATATGTATCTGGAAAAAGGTATCCCTCTTGAGCCACTAGTTGTGGTCTCCATGATTCATCATAATTAGGGAGAGATTGTTGTAGGAGATCTGCTACTTCCTCAGCCCGTTTTCCTTCCGGAATTGTGACAGTCACATCATTTGTTGCAGTTTGTAATTCTTGTGCAACTTCAGAAGCGTTCATTGATGGTGCGAGTGTGAATTCACCTGCTTGGATTTTACCATCGAGGCCTTGTTGTTTGAGGAATAAAAAGAAAATGATTGGATCTTTGATGAGTCCTTCAGCTTTTAAGTTATTGGCGACTTGTCGAACTCCTTCTCCTTTGTTAATAACAAAACTTTTTGTTGTAGAGTTTGAGGGATCTGCTGGTGCCGTTCCATTGATCCACCATGCACCAATACCACCAACAATAAGTGCAATCATAACGATAAGAAATGAAAACTTTTTCATACTATTTGTACGTGAATATTGGGAAGTGTGATAACGAGTCCTTTGCTTCATTCAGGTTATGTTCTTTTTCACTATACATGATAAAGGTTGTTTCACCAAGCTTTATATGTTCGCCACTTTTCTTAAGTAAATAAATGCCACTTTTCTTTTCCTTTGGTGCACCCAATATTTTTGCAAGAAGTGTAGCATTCTTACTATCAATCTCTTTCACTACCCCGGTAACTTTTGCTTTTACTTCATATGTGTGTTTACCAGGATGAAGATCCGTACTTATTATACCAGAGTTTCCACCCTGTGCTTTAATAATTTCACGCATCTTTTTCAATGCGTGCCCGCTTGAAAGAATATATTCAGCCCATTTTCTTCCATTACCAAATTCTTCTTTAATTTTGTCTTGCAACTTCTTTGGTGAATCTTCAAGACAAAGATCCAATACCATACCAGCAAGATGGAGTCCCTTCTCTTCCAAATCCATAGGTCTATCAGGTAATTGCTCGAGTACCTTCAATGCTTCTTTTGTTTCAAGAAGGGGCCCTATTCCACGACCTGCTGGTTCGTTAGTGTCGTGAACGTATACATTAAGCTTTACGTTAAATCGCTTTGCCAAGTATTCAAATTTACGTTTCAAGATCATTGCATCCGCCTTATTATGCACTTTAACATGCTTGCCATAGGGGACATCGATTACAATATGATTTGATCCAAACGCAACCTTCTTTGCCATAATTGATACGAGAATTTTATCAAAGCTTTCCAGAAGCAATGGTTCTTCAACTTGTATTAAATCATCATCTGCTGGTGCAATATCAACTCCGCCGCCCCAAACGATACATGCTCCAGTTTGAGCAACTATTCGATAAATATCCTTCTTACCAAAAGTCACTGGGGCCAATACTTCCATATCATCTCCAGTTCCTCCAGGCGTAGTGATTGCACGAGATGAGCTTTTTGGTATGGTAAATCCAGCGGCTGCCACGATTGGTGTAACAATAAGTGTTGTTCTTGTTCCAGGAACTCCTCCAATAGAATGTTTATCTGCGACAATGCCTTTAAATTCTAACTTCTCACCGGTTTCAATCATTGCTTTGGTGAGGAAATACATTTCTTCGTTAGAAAATCCTTTGGAGTAGCCAGATGCAGCAAAGTAGGTGGTAAGTACTTGCGAAAGGCGTTCATGGCTTATTGCATCCATAACGGCAAAAATTTCTTCGTAGTTGAGTCTTTTCCCAACGAGTTTTTTTTGTATAGCTTGCAGGGCAAGTTGGTCTTCAGTCATTATTTACCTTGAATCATTTGGATGGCACTTTTGAAAAAGTTTTTAATAATCATAATGATAAAGTAGACCACGGAGTTGATTACTCTATTAAGATATGGCCATACCTTTTTTAATAGAATCATTGCTCGTGATTGTTGTACATTATCTTGCATATGTCATCCTCCTTTCTTTTATATTGTCTCAAGTTTAGCCTTTATTAGCAATCGTTTCCATATCGTTCCCGGTGGTGTGCATGTCACAAGCGTGAGGTAACTTCCATCAGTATTTTGATCAAAGTAGGTTGCTTGCTCTGGATCAACAATAGAAATGTCGACAATCTTATATGTATAGATTTGATTATTAATTGTTACATTGATTGCATCACCAATCTGAAGTGTGTGTGCTGTCGCGAATATTGCTTTATAGTTGGTTGGATCAAACCATTGTGGAAGGGTAGAATGTCCAAAGATTGCGGCATTCCCTTGATTTGGTGGAAGATTCGTTCCAGGAAAATGAACTAAGTGTTCATCAACATTGTTACTGATTGTCGAAACATTGGCATTTGTGATTCCTAGCTTGGGAATTGAAAGGTAATAGTTGGAGAGTTGTGACGCAACTTCCATCTCTTTATATGTTGTTGGCATCCAACTTTGAGAATTATTTGTGCCCAGATTTCTAAGTGATGTCGCAGTGTTTTTAAATAAGCTCTGAATATAATCCTGCGTAATAATTGTTTTTTGTGGTATTGGTGCAGCAAATGTCTGGCTTGCAAAAGCCGGTTTAATATAGAGTTCGTACGAGATAAGTGGGAAGAATGTGTACATCCCGATGATCAATCCAAGAATAGATGAGAATAATCCTCCGAAACGAATAATCTTCCGAACATCTTTTCGGTTTCCCTTTTTATAGATTTGTGTTTTCATGGCAGTTACTCAGTTTTTATTTCTACGCTAATTTGATTTGGCAGGCGAGGGAACAAATCAGGAATAATAAATATTGGAGGAGAAAACGTAATATCAGTCTTTGTTACCTGAGGCAGGTTTGAAATAGTTTCCCGAGCTTGTCCAAGTGATTGGTCCTTGACGTTTTTGATAATATCAGCAGTATCCATTTCTGGAAGTTGTCCACCTTCAACCGTTACTTGTGCTTCTGCAGTCTTTGGATCGTCTAAATTAACATCTTCCACAGTACTTTTTATACTGCTCTCTGCAAATGTGACATCATCAGCGTATTGAGACTTAAGTACAGTTAATCCATATTCTTTAAGATCATCATTATTGTATGCAAGTCCTTGGTATATGACATTTCCTTTTAATGTAACTTTGGTTGCCTCGTCTCCTTCTTTTTTATCAAAAGTCGCGTTTTCTAAAGATGGTGAGCTTATGACTGGTAGAACTGTTTCTCCACTTTCTGCCTCTTCTGCAAGTTTACCTTGCGCTTCAGCTTGACCCTTTTTCAAAATGTCAGCACGGAGTTTGTCCAAATCACTTTTTGAAACAACCGTGACATTTTTCGTCGTTCCTCCGGAGAATGCACTATCATTTCTTGCTGCAAGTGTACTGGCGGAACCCACAGTAAATCGTGTACCAGAAGGGACATTTCCTTCTGTTCCTAGATCTTTTGCTATTACTGATGCGTCAGCATTTCCTGGTTTGGTTCCTGTGAATATATCACCAGTTGCTGCTGGAATCTTTGCTTCTTTATCCAAAACAAAAACTTCTCCATTACTTGCACGTATTTCAGCACCGGAGCTTAGCGTTACTGGGTCGTTATCATTATTAAAGAATGTGACAGTTCCTTTAGCTTTTTCGCCCACATCTTTTTTACCAGTAGCATTGCCAGATAATTCTGTTTGAATTGAGGCAGAAATACTTCTTGCAGCGATCACATTGTTGGAAAAATTGTTTGAGTCATCACTTGAAAATGTGACAGAAGCTTGTTCGTTAACGATATTTGGTTTTACCGATAGCGAAACCGTTGCTTTCACGACATTAATGTAAAAGAAGCTTGTCCCGACCAAAAGAATGATTACTATAAGAAGCGGAACAATAATCTTAAGCGGTGCTTTCTTCCCGCTCATGCTACCCATCATCCCACTGACATTTGGCATCTTTATATTTTTTGGAAGTGAAAGGTTTGCTAAGAATGGTAATCTCTCAGAGAGACTTTTTGATCTATGAGGTCGTTCTTCATCCTCATCTTCGTCTCGATGATGAGATTCGTGAGAAGAATGTCCATGTGTTTCGGTCTCAATTTCTGAATGATGAGAGCCTTCTGGTTCATGATGGACAGCTTTTTGTGCAACTGGTTCACCGTCTACAACAAATCCAAAATCACTTGAATTTTCTTCTGAAGCAGGAACAGGTGCAATATTATCCATTTTAAGCTCGCTTTGTTCTTCCTCAGGTGTTTCTGTATCTTTCTCAACCTCCTCGTTCACTGCCTCAAGTGGTTCTTCTGCAGCAATTTCTTCTTCCTCTTTCTTCTCTTCTTTCGTTAATTTAGGCAAGGCTTCGTGATGTGGTTCTGATACTGTGAACCCCATTTGTGTAGCAGCACCATATGTTAGTGATCGTGTATCAAAATGTACAGGAAGGACGGTAACTTGGGGTACATGGAGAAATGGCAAACTCTTACTCCATTGATGTGAAATAAATGCTTGATTTGCTTCCTCGTCAGGTTTATTCAAATACAACACAATTCGTGCTGGTAAGACAGGAACTGTAAAATGAGACAATAGTTTATCCACAGTGTGTGGAGCTGAGTGCATTAGTGTACTACTGATCGTTTCAACTACTTTTCCACCGCGAAGCAAGCTCAGTGAGATTTGTTTTTCACCAATCTCGGCAAATACTGCTGAAACAGGTGCACCTTCTTCATCTTCGATCAAATGAGTGATTGCTTCCGTTGTCACCATAAACCCGATAGGAGTAAGATCAAGTGCATCACAGACCTTTTTTAGTTTATCGAGATACTCTTTTTTAATTTTTTTTGTTTCACGATCGACCCACTTGTCTTTTACTCCAAAGACAGTTTTATGTGTCTCAATCTGTGGTGGCAAGATTTCTTCAGCACGACTTATGGTTTTATCAATTGTGGTAATAAACTCTTCAAGATTAAGATGCTCTATTGATTCAGGAAAGAATTCCGAATGAGTATTCAGGGGTTTAAGTTTTTCTTCTGTAGCTTTGAGAATGACTGCACTTGCTTTATCTTCCGTGAGAAGTAATGCTAAGTAATAGTCAGAGTCGTCGTTCTTTGAATTAAAAAATGGGATGGGCAGTTTCATATAATTGTTTTTTACTATTCGTTAATCTCCAACAACAGCATAAACTCTTCGCATTTTATTGCCAAGGTTCTCCTGCTTTATTATCTTAAACGATTTTAGCTTTCCTGTAAATTCTACATGTGGTCCTCCACAAAATTCGATTGAGTATGCAGCCTTGGGGTCACTTGAATCTCCACCGATGAAATAGATTTTTGATGTATCCGCGTATGTATCTTCAAAAAGTCCAATTGCTCCAATTTGTTTTGCTTCATCAGTCGGGATCATTTCAAAATGAACCCGAAGATTGTCTTTAATTTTACCATTGACGACATCTTCAAGCTTTTTAATCTCTTCATCCGTGAGTTTTCGATCGAAGTTGAAGTCAAATCGAAGACGTTCAGTTGTAATGTTCGAACCTGATTGGTGTAATTGTTTGCCAAACGTATCACGAAGTGCTTGGTGTAAAAGATGCGTTGCGGTGTGTCCCATGACTGTTTTTTCTTGATGATCTGCCAATCCACCTCGGAATTTCTGTCCTGCACCTTGTTTACTCAAGTTCTGATGCTTCTCCATAAGTTCCGCGAATTTTTGGCGATTGAAGACATATCCCAAACTTTCAACCTGCGTAGGAGAAAGTCCGTGAGAGGAATATAAATAGAACACGTCTTCTGGTGTAATTTCGGTAACTCCCATAAGCTCGTCTCCAGTTTGTTTATGCTGTTTCAAAATATATGCTTTTGCTTTGGTAAGTGCTGTCGAATATTTCTTAACTTCCTCAAGGATTGTGAGTTTGATCTCTTCATATTGTGTAACAAGTTCTGGATCTGTGTCTTTATATTGTTCGACAATTGTTTCAATAATAGGTGATACATCGTTACCTGCAAGCTTGGAAAAATGATCAAATCCACGGCGAATCAATCTCCTCAAAATATATCCTTGATCTCGATTTGATGGACGAACTCCAGAAAGTGTAATAAAGCTTGCTGCGACGAAATGATCTGTAATGATTCTCATGCTAAGTTCATTTGCTTTGTATTCTTTCTGCGTTTCTTTTTCTATTGCTTTAATGACGGGTTTTAACAAACTTGATTGGAAGACATCTGGTTGATGTTCAGAAGCTATTAATAGTCTTTCCAAACCTCCACCGAAATCGACATTTGGTTTTGGCAATGGCTGGAGTGAACCATCTTCTTGCTTTTTATATGCCATAAAGACGTTGTTACCTATTTCTATATATCGGCCACAATCACAATTTGGATGACACTTTTCGTCTTTGAATTGACTTGATTCATGGATCTTGAGATCTGCCCCAAAGTCATAGAAGATTTCACTACTTGGCCCACCTGGTTCACCAGCTGGCATTTTTTCTGGAGGACCCGATCGTGACCACCAATTCTTTGAAGCATCATATAAGAAAATTCGTCCTTCACTTGCAACCCCAGCATTCTTAAATTGGTCTTTCCAGATTGCAATTGCTTCATCATCAGCTGGTACGTCATCAGTCCCTTCGAAAACAGTGACGTAAAGCTTTTCAGGATCAAGCTTGAGTTCTTGTGTTAAAAATTCATAAATCCACGGGATTTGTTCTTTCTTGAAGTAATCTCCCAAACTCCAATTCCCAAGCATGCGGAAAAATGTTGTGTGCCTATTGTCTCCAATTTCGTCTATATCCACAGCACGGAATGAATTCTGAACATTCACAAGCTTTGTTCCCAAAGGATGAGTTTCGCCTAACAGATATGGTACAAGTGGTTGCATGCCACTAGAAGTGAATAATGTTGTTGGATCATTTTGTGGTACGAGTGGAGAATTTGCTATTCTTTTATGCGATCTTCGTTCCTCACTTTCGTAAAATGCAATATATTTTGTAACTATTTCAGATGCGGTCATAGTAGACTATTATTATAGCATGCAACTGTAAGTTTAATAAAGAAAGTTTATTCTAGTGCTTATATATTTTGTAGTAGCTAGAAATTGATAGATAAGCATTTGAGCTTTAGGTAATTCTCTATATGTTCTGATTTGAAAACTGTCATACTTTGAGCGAATCCACGAATCTGTCTATGCATACAATTTTTGTATTGTAGTGCCTTAGAAGAAATCTTTTAGATCTCCTAATAATAAAAAATAAGGCTAAATACGAAACTGTCTATTGACATAGTATGTAGAAAGGAATACTCTTGAGTGAAGTTATGTTTCAATATAGTATAAATTTCTTAAGAAAAACCCGAACTCCTCATACAGTTGTTTACAGCTTTTTTATATTTCTTCTTGTGGCTATTTTTTCTACCTTTATGAATGGTCAAGCTAATGCTGCCGGTCCTAATGTATTAAGCAACCCTGGCTGTGAATCTGGGACCAATTACTTCACAGGATATCAAGCGAGTCTTTCTAAGAATACGTCTATTAAGCGATCTGGGACAGCTTCTTGTAAAGTTACATCGACTGGAGGCACATATTATATAATAGAATCTTCCCAATCAATCGCAAATCCTCAAAAAGGACAAGCCTATCTAGCCACAGCTTGGGTTCGATCTGATTCTAACGCTGGTCGTAAAGCATATCTCTCTCTTCGAGAGCGAGGAGGAAGCACAGCCGCCCGCACAGTATATGGACCTGCAGTGACATTAACAACACAGTGGCAACAGGTTTCAAACACGTACATTATTCAATCAACAGGTCGTACTGCTCTTGATTTTCAAGTAATACAAAATCCTGGTTCAAGAACTCACGTTTTTTATGTCGATGATATGAGTTTTCAGCTCAATACGGTGGCAACACCTACAATGATTCCGACATCAGTGCCTACTGCAACACCAACAGCCCTGCCAACTACTGCTCCAACTACTGCTCCAACCATTGTTCCGACAGCTACTACTATTCCGACTCCTACGCCAACAGTACCAACTATAACCCCTACAGCTATTCCAACAGTATCGCCTACGCCTCAACCTAACAAAACCTGTATTCCTACAGTAACAAGTGATACTTCTTTAGCACCTGATACTGAAAATTGGGTACAAACATCAGTAATCCCTGTAATAAAAACTTGGTATCCTGTCGTAGGAGATGCAATTGCTGCACCAAATTATTTACCCACCTGTACTATAAAAGTTGTTATTGATCCTAACTTCAATGGACTAGCTGGAGCAGATGCTGGATCTGGAACTATCACGCTCAATGCCGATTATGCAAGAAATAATCCATCTGACGTAGGTCTTTTTGTTCATGAATCCACACATATAATGCAAAATTATCCAGGTGGTACTCCGGGATGGGTTATTGAAGGTATAGCTGATTGGACTCGTGAATATATCTATAAGGATAGAACTCCAACTGTTCCGGGAGGAATGTCCTACTATACAGATGGTTATGGAACTTCAGCATACTTTCTTAATTGGATTAAGAATACATATGACCCCAATATCATCCGTAAATTAAATGTAGCAGGGCATAATGGTACATATAGTGAAGCAATTTTTCAACAGTCGACAGGGGGGAAGACACTTGATCAACTTTGGGTACAAATGACTGGACAAACTCGAGTTATAGGAGCTGTTAAGGGGATTTCGAGCAAATGCCTTGATATACCTGGCTCAAATACAACAAATGGGACATTACTTCAAATATACTCTTGTAATGGTACTGGTGCACAACAATGGACCGTATTTGGAAATACCGGTAACCAAGTCAAATATCTCAAATCTCTTGGTAAGTGCATGGATATACAATATAGTGGAACTGCTGAAAGTACACCGGTATGGCTCTGGGATTGTAATGGAGGGCTTGCTCAACAATGGGTTCCACAGACTAACGGGACGCTACGTAATCCGAATTCAAACAAATGTTTGGCAGCTGTTAACAATACCGGAGCAGACACAACTAAATTACGGATCTCAACTTGTAATGCATCATTACCTCAACAGCAGTGGCGCCTTCCTTAAGGAATTATCTTCGCATAATAGTTACTGGCAACCTTACTACTAGATTAATAAGTTTGTAATCTGATTATTGACTTAGAAAAAGAATTTCTCTAAGCTCATATTGTATTCATGAATAAAAATCTGCTATTGATTAAAAAAATAATTAATAGACATTTTCTTCTCTTTGTTGTTTTTTCCTCATCCTTTCTCTTTATGGCAACATTTTTTACATTGCATATGTATAGTGCGAATGCGGCGGGAGAACAGCTTATTAAAGCGGTCAACTTTAATGGTTCACAATTAACAGTAGACGGTGTCGTCTTTCAAGCTGAAAGTACTAGTGGTGTAACCACAAATGGTCGAAGGTTTGCAAATCAAAGTATTAGTCTTTCTCCATCGGTTAGTACAAATAAAGCACAAATGATCCGCTCATCTGTATGGAGAAGCTCTGTGGGAACCTTAACTGTAAATGTACCTATTGCTAATGGAACATATGATATATATATGTATTCATGGGAAGATAGCTCACCTGCGACTTTTTCACTTGCTCTCGAAGGCAGAACTGTTGCTTCTAATTTAAATAGTGGCGCAAAAGGAAGTTGGAAGAGACTGGGGCCATATACTACGGTCATAACTGATGGGAATGTTTCTTTGCTTCAGACAGGAGGAGATTTTAACCTTTCTGGAATGGAAATATATGCAACAGGTTCAATAACTCTCTCACCAACTGAGATCCCCTCACTGACTGCTACATCTATACCAACAGCTGTCATTCCAACGACAGTAGCTTCCACAACACCTTTGCCAACAAATGTTGTCATTCCAACCCTTCCACCAACTGGAAGTACTGGGGCACTACATGTGAGTGCCGATAAAAGATATCTTGTAAAAAATGATGGCACACCCTTTTTCTGGTTAGGAGATACTGCTTGGAGTGTCTTTACCAAACTTACACGGGAAGAGATGATCACCTATCTTAATGCGAAGCAGAGTCAAGGATTTAATGTCATTCAAGCGGTGGCTATATTTCCTGATGCTGGACCAAGAGGACCGAACAAATATGGAGATAATCCAATTAATGGATCAGTTGCAAATCCTATCACCACGATAGGCTCAAACCCTAGTAATGCTACAGAATACGATTATTGGGATCATGTAGATTACTTTATTACTGAAGCAGAAAAGAGAGGAATCTACGTAGCCTTCCTTCCTGTATGGTCACACAATCAAGCTGGTTCAATTGTCACTTCCTCCAACGCTGAAGGATATGGTCAATTTCTTGGACAACGCTATGCGAATAATAATCTGATTTGGGTTTTCGGAGGCGATGATGCAAATACGCAAGCAGCAATATGGCGTGCCATGGCAAAAGGTATAGCTATAGGTATGACAGGCACTGAAGATTACAGTAAGATGCTTATGACATATCATCCTATTGGTAATCAAACCTCAGCGACAACATTTCATAATGATACATGGCTTGATTTTGATATGGTACAAAGTGGACATTGTCTCAATGATGCTCTTTCATATGACCTTATTCAAACAGATTATGCCCGTAATCCTATCAAGCCTGTCATAGATGGGGAACCTCTTTATGAAGACCATTTGATTTGTTGGCAAACTTCCCAAGGTTATTCTACTCCACATCAAGTTCGTAAGTTTGCCTATTGGTCAGTTTTTGCAGGTGCATTTGGACATACATATGGACATCATTCGGTATGGCAATTCTATAGTGGGAGTAATCCAGTTACAGGAGCACGTGTTAATTGGACTCAGGCAATGAATGCTTCAGGAGCAATGCAGATGCAATATCTAAAAAAATTAGTAGAATCACGTCCATACTTAATAAGAATTCCAGATCAAAGTATTATTACAACAGCAGCAGGAAGCGGGATGAGTCGGATACAGGCTACAAGGTCATCAGATGGATCATATCTTATGATATATAGTCCTGATGGGCAGACGTTCAATGCAAATTTAAATAAACTTTCCGGAATCACAGTTAAAGCTTACTGGTACAACCCAAGAACAGGTGCAGCTACAGTTATAAATAATATTACCAAAGGTGCCTCTGTCCAATTTATTCCACCTTCGCAGGGAAGCAATAATGATTGGGTACTTATCGTTGATGATGCGTCACGTAACTTTAGTACGCCTGGGATATAAATGCGTCACTTTTGTAAGGAAAGTGGCTTTTTTGTACCAATATACATAATAAGTATTGACAGAGAATTATATTGTATGATATAAACGTATAGCTCTCATTTACCGATGAAGATACAAGGGCATTGCCCTCTGTATCTTTTTTGCATGAATAGCAAACCTGCCTACAATTTAACTACCAATGCCGAAGCAATCAGACGCACAAGACAATATTAAATACGTTCGCCAGAATTGGGGAAAAGATTATAAAGACTTACCAAAGTTAGACCTCTTGGCAGTACAAAAAGCGTCGTACAAACTTTTTCAAGAAAAAGGTATTCCAGAAATTCTTCAAGAAATTACACCAGTTGATGATTTTACAGGAAAGAACTGGTCATTAGAATTCCACGAGCACAAAATCGGTAAACCAACTATCACTCCAGAAATGGCGTTATATAAAGGTCTTACTTACAATGCTCCATTAACAGTAGGAGTAACACTCACAAATAAAAAGACTGGCGAAAACCACAAAGCAGAAGTGTTCTTGGGTGATATCCCTCAAATGACAGTACGAGGTACTTTCGTTGTAAACGGTATCGAACGTGCAGTTGTTAACCAGCTTGTTCGTTCATCTGGTGTTTTCTTCACAGGAACACAAGATCCAATTACTGGAAAAACTCTTTATTCAACAGAAATCCGACCAGTACACGGTTCATGGCTCGAATTTGCAACAACTCGATACGGTACTATTACGGTAAAGATTGATCGACGCCGAAAGTTCTTGGCAACAACATTCCTTCGAGCACTTGGTCTTTCAGACAATGATGCGATCAAAGAAAAGTTCAAGGATGTTGCAGGAGAAGCAGGAGCACAATTAATTCAGAACACCCTCGCAAAAGACGAAACAACAAGTGATACAGAAGCATTAATCGAAATTTTCCGAAAGATGCATCCAGGTGAACCAGTTGTTCTTGATAAGGTACGAGAATACTTCAGTAACTTATTCTTCAATAACCGACGATATGACCTTGGAGTAGTTGGAAGATACAAGATTAACAAAAGACTTAAAGCAGTTGAAGGATTTGAACCATCAGAAGAACATGTTTTGACTATCGAAGATATTATCGCAACGCTCTCATACCTTATGAAGCTCGAAGCTGGTAAAGGTAACACAGATGATATTGATTCACTTTCAAACCGACGTGTTCGAAGTGTAGGAGAATTAGTAGCGATTAATGCATTTAGAGTTGGTGTATTGAGAGTTGAAAGAAGTATCAAAGAAAGGATGTCACTTTTGCAAGCAGATGTTCCTGTCACTGTTGGAAACCTTATTAATGCACGTCCAATTATGGCAGCTATTAATGAATTCTTCCGAACCTCTCAGCTCTCCACAATTCTTGACCAGACAAACCCACTTTCAGAAATAGACAACCTTAACCGTTTGACCGTTATGGGTACAGGCGGTATCTCTCGAGAACGTGCAGCCTTCTCAATCCGTGACATTAATTCTTCACAATATGGAAGAATTGATCCTATCCGAAGTCCTGAAGGTCCAAACATTGGTTTGGTTACGTACATGGCTCTTTATTCTCGAGTAAATGATTATGGTTTCCTTGAAGCACCTTATCGAAAAGTTGTTAAAGATGGAAACAAAGTCCGAATTAGTGATGAAACCGTATACCTCAGTGCAGACGACGAAAGAGAAGCATACATTACTCATGCTGGTGTAAGTATCGGCGATAAAGGTGAAATTCTTGATGAGCGTGTACCAGTTCGATACAATGGAGACTTTACTGAAGTAGATCGAGAAATGTTGCAATACATCGACATTGTTCCACGACAAGTTGTTGGTACATCAGCATCTTTGATTCCTTTTATCGCTCACGATGAAGCTAATCGTGCGTTGATGGGTACCCACATGCAATGTCAGGCTGTTCCATTGGTTAATCCACAAAGTCCAGTTGTTGGTACAGGTATGGAAGCAGATATTTCAGCAGTTATGGGTCGGGTTATCCACGCTCCATTTGATGCAAAGGTTATGTATGTTGACGCTGATAAGGTAAATATCGAAGGTCAAAATGGAGATACAATGTCATTCCCAATCGAAGCATTCGAAAGAACTTCACAAGCTACTTCATACACACAAAGAGCAATGGTTACACAAGGTCAATTGGTTAAAAAAGGTGATGTTTTGATTGATGGTCCTTCAAGTCAACTTGGAGAACTCGCACTCGGACGAAATCTTTTGATCGCATATGCATCACTCGATGGACTTGGTTATGAAGATGCTATCGTTGTCTCAGACAATCTTGTGAAGCAAAACGTACTTTCAAGTATCCATATTGAAAAGTATGAAGCAGCTGTAGTTGAAACAAAGCTCGGACCTGAAGAAACAACACGAGATATTCCAAATGTAAGTGAAGAAGATCTCGCAAACCTTGACGAAACAGGTGTCGTCGTGTTAGGATCCGAAGTCTCACCTGGAGACATTCTTGTTGGAAAGATTGCACCAAAAGGTGAAACAGAATTAACAGCAGAAGAAAGACTTTTGCGAGCAATCTTTGGTGAGCAAGCACGAGAAGTTCGAGATACTTCTTTGAGAATGCCACACGGAGAACGAGGAACAGTTATTTCAATCCAAGTTTTGGATCGTAAGCAAGGTGATGAATTAGAACCAGGAACAATGCGAAAAATCATTGTTGAAGTTGCACAATTCAGACACGTTTCAGTTGGGGACAAACTTGCTGGACGACATGGTAACAAGGGTATTATTTCAAGAATTCTTCCAGTTGCGGATATGCCTCATTTGGAAGATGGTACACCGATTGATATCATTATCTCTCCTGTATCTATCCTTGCTCGTATGAATCTTGGTCAGATCATGGAGGCTCACGTTGGATATGCAGCTCAAAAGCTCGGACTTAAAGTTGGAGTTCCAGCATTTGAAAAGATTGATGAAAATAGAATGACTGATCTTTTGAAAGAAGCAGGCTTGCCAGTAAATGGTAAAATGAACTTGATTGATGGTAAAACTGGAATTCCATTTGAAAATCCGGTAGTGGTTGGTATAGAATACATTATGAAGCTTATCCACATGGTTGAGGATAAGACTCACGCTCGTTCTACTGGACCATACTCACTTGTCACTCAGCAGCCACTTGGTGGTAAAGCACAAATGGGTGGACAGAGACTTGGAGAAATGGAAGTTTGGGCTCTTGAATCTCATCGAGCACGATACATCCTTCAGGAAATGCTTACAATTAAGTCTGATGATGTTGTCGGCCGTGCGAAAGCTTTTGAAGCTATCGTTAAGGGAACAGATATCCCTACACCAAAGGTTCCTGAATCATTCAAAGTTTTGATCAAAGAATTGCAGTCACTCGGTTTGAATGTTATTCCAGTCGGAGCAGTTGAAGAAAAAGAAGAAGTTGAAGAAAAGGCCGAAGTTGCATCTGAAGAAGTCAAAGAAGAAGTAAAAGAACTTGAAGAAACTTTAGAAGCAGAACCAGTAGCTGAAGAGCCAGAAGAAAAAGAAGTTGAAGTAGAAATTGAAGAAGAACCAAGTGAAGCTGATTTGGAAGCAGCTGAGGGAGATGTTAAATAATATGAATAACAAAGACAAAAATAAGAATATATTAAAAGATTTAAATATCGCTGATTTCAAATCATTGAAGCTTCTTTTGGCTAAAAATGAAGATATTATGCAATGGTCATATGGTGAAGTTACAAAGCCAGAAACCATTAACTACCGAACTCTTCGACCAGAAAAAGATGGTCTTTTTGACGAAAGAATATTTGGACCTACGAAGGACTGGGAATGTTATTGTGGTAAATACAAGAGAATCCGTTACCGAGGAATCGTTTGTGATAAATGTGGTGTAGAAGTTACACTCTCACGTGTTCGACGTGAAAGACTTGGTCACATTACTCTTTCATCACCAGTTGCCCACGTATGGTATTTCAAGGGAGCATCAAGTGCACTTTCACTTCTTTTGGATATTCAACAAAAGAGTCTTGAATCTATCATCTACTATGCTTCATACCTGATTACAAACATTGATGAGGAAAAGAAGAAAGAAGCTCTTGATACATTTGTCGAAACAATGACAAAGCGAAAAGATGCGTTGACAGAACGTATGGATACAGAAGGCGATAAGATTAATGCTGAAGCTGAAGAAAAGAAGAAAGAAATTAAGAGTAAAGGTTCAGATGAGCAAAAGCAATTGATTGAAGAAGAAATTGATCTCGCAGCACGACAAAAATTGACTCGAAATTCTGAATCTCTTGAAGGTGAACTTAAGAAATTGGATGAAATTTCTGATACATTCACGAAGCTTTTGAAGAGTCTTCGAGTTGGAAGTGTTCTTTCAGAAGATGAATACTTCAAGCTCCTTGAATACGATACACCAATCTTCTTTACTATTAAGACTGGTTCAGAGGCACTTTTGGAAGTTGTCACAAAGCTCGACATCCCTACATTGATTGCTAATCTTCGAACTGAATCTGAAAAAGCAAGTGCACAGCGATACTTGAAGCTCGTTAAGAGACTTCGACTCCTTGAAAATATGCGAAAAGCAGATATCACTCCAGAAGCTATGGTTATGACTGTACTTCCAGTTATCCCACCAGACCTTCGACCTATGGTTCAGCTTTCAGGTGGAAGATTTGCGACATCAGATTTAAACGATCTTTACCGAAGAGTTATTAACCGAAACAATCGTTTGAAGCATCTTCTTGCTCTTGGTGCTCCTGAAATCATCTTGAGGAATGAAAAGAGAATGCTCCAGGAATCAGTTGATGCACTTATTGATTCATCACAGCGAAGTTCACAAACAATGTCATCAGCACTTCGATCACTTTCTGACATGCTTCGAGGTAAGCAGGGACGATTCAGACAGAATCTTCTTGGAAAGCGTGTTGATTACTCAGGACGTTCAGTTATCGTAGTTGGTCCTGAACTTAAATTGAACCAATGTGGTCTTCCAAAAGAAATGGCACTTGAAATGTTTAAGCCTTTCATCCTTCGAGAAGTTATCGTTCGAGGTTTGGCTACAAACATTAAGTCAGCAAAGCGATATATCGAAAAGCGACCACCAGAGGTATTTGATATTCTTGAAGAAATCACAAAGAATCATCCAGTTCTTTTGAACCGTGCTCCTACATTGCACAAACTCGGTATTCAAGCATTCTATCCTGTTCTTATTGAAGGGGCAGCGATCCAATTGCATCCTTGTGTATGTGCAGGTTATAACGCCGACTTTGACGGTGACCAAATGGCTGTTCACATCCCATTATCTGCAAAAGCTCAAGAAGAAGCGATCCAACTTATGATGCCAAATCATAACCTTTTGAAGCCAGCTAGTGGAGATCCAATTACACTTCCAAACAAGGAAATGGCTTTGGGTACATATTACCTTACAACAATTGATGAAACCCTTCGAAAGAGTGAAGAAGATCAGGCACACTTTAGTGAACCAAATTCAGCTCTCTTGGCTTATGACATCGGAAAAGTACGTATGAGACAACCGATCACAGTTCGTATCATGACTCATGATGGTGTAGCAAAAGTTATCGAAACTTCAGTTGGACGTATTAAATTCAACGAATTGCTTCCAGCAGACTATGGTTACGTAAATGAAGCTATCAATGCAGGTGGGATTAAGAAACTTATCACTCGATCAATGAAGATCTATGATGGCGATACTGTTGCAGCACTTATTGATAAGATTAAGAGTCTTGGATTCTTCGGAGCAACTATCTCGGGTGTATCTGTAAGTATGTTTGATAATGAAATTGTTCCTGAAAAAGATGCAATGGTTAGAGAAGGAGAAAAGAAGGTTGCAGAAATCGATCAAGAATATCAGCAAGGACTTATTACTCTCTCTGAAAAGAAGAGACTTAGTAACGAAGTTTGGTTGAAGGTTACTAATACTGTTGGAGATATTTCATGGAAATCATTGAAACCAAACAACCCAATTAAGATTTCTATCGATTCTGGTGGATCTCGTGCAGGTCTTGAACAGCTTAAGCAGCTTTCGGCGCTTCGTGGACTTATCGTTGATCCTATGGGTAAGATCGTTGAACTTCCAGTTAAGTCTAACTTCCGAGAAGGTCTTTCAATCTTTGAATACGTAGCTTCAGCAAGAGGTTCACGTAAAGGTTTGACCGACTCAGCTCTTAAGACAGCGAATGCTGGATACTTAACTCGAAGACTTGTTGACGTAGCACATGAAGTTATCATCCGAGAAGAAGATTGTGGAACTACAAATGGTATCACTATAGTTCGAGGCGAAAAAGAAAGAACTGCAGCATTTGGAGACAGACTCATGGGTCGTGTCCTTGGAGAAAATGCAATGGCGAAGAACTCAAAGAAGATTGCTATAAAAGCTGGTGAAGAAGTTAATGAAGAAAATGTCCACCTTCTTGAAGAAAACGAAGTTGAAGAAGCAGTTGTACGATCACCTTTGACATGTGCTCTTCCATACGGACTCTGTGCTTCATGTTATGGTTGGGATCTTTCAACAAAGAAGCGAATTGGTCTCGGAGTTCCAGTCGGAGTTATGGCTGCACAAAGTATCGGTGAACCTGGTACTCAGCTTACTATGCGTGTACGACATTATGGTGGAGTTGTTATGAGTGACGTGACTCAAGGTTTGCCACGTGTTGAAGAACTCTTTGAAATGAGAACTCCAAAGAATTTGGCAGCGGTTTCAGAAATCACTGGTAAAGTGAAGATCGAAACAAATAACGAAGGACACGTAATTACAGTTAAGAATACAAAGATCAAACCAATCGAATCACAAGAATACTTCGTTCCATTATCAGCGACATTAAAAGTACAAGATGGTGAAGAAATCAATGCTGGTACAGCTCTTGCAGAAGGTGATTTGGATCCAAAAGAAGTTTTGAAGATCGGTGGACTCTCAATGGTTCAAAGATACCTCATTACTGAAGTTCAAAAGGTATATGAATCACAAGGTATTGGTATTAACGATAAGCACTTTGAAGTTACTATCCGAAAGATGTCTGATAAGATCATCGTTGAAACAGTCGGAGACACAGCACTTATTCCTGGTGACTTTGTAACAAAGGCACGATTTGAAGAAATGAATGCAGAAGTTCTCTCAGAAGGCGGAGAACCAGCAACAGGTCGCCAAGTTATCTTGGGTATCACAAAGTCAGCGTTATTCTCAGATTCATGGCTCTCAGCTGCATCATTCCAAGAAACTACAAAGGTTTTGACAGAAGCTGCACTTGAAGGTCGAGTTGATAAGCTCCTTGGTTTGAAAGAAAACGTCATCATTGGTCGATTGATTCCAGTCGCTGGTATGAGCGGAAGTTTTGAACCTGAGGAAGAAGAAGGCGGATCAAATGGTTCAGACGAAGAATCAAAAGAAAAAAATACTGAAGTAGTTAAAGAAGAAGTTGCAGAAGCAACTGAAGATGAAGTTAAAGAACCAGAAGTTGAAGAAACACCTGCTACCGTCTAGAGTATAAAGTTTTAAGAAGTAAGTATTACGGATACTGAAGCATATAATCGTTTTACTTAATTCTTTATACAACTACTAAATACTCCACGCGAATTTCGCGAGAATGTGATCCATTCTGAGGGTAAATGTGTTATAATACCAAAACATATGCCAACATTATCACAATTAACAAAAAGAGGAAGAGTAAAAAGAGTCGGTAAAACCAAGGCTACGGCTTTGAAGAGACTTTTTAATGCAAAAGATCGTGCATACGTTGAGGCCGATTCACCACAAAAGCGTGGCGTTGTCACATTGGTTAAAACAATGACACCGAAGAAGCCTAACTCAGCACTTCGTAAAGTTGCTCGTGTGAAGCTTTCTAATAAAATGGAAGTTACGGCGTACATCCAAGGTGAAGGACACACTCTTTCTGAACACGGTATCGTATTGGTTCGTGGAGGTCGTGTTCGTGACCTTCCAGGTGTAAAATATCACGCGGTTCGAGGTAAATTTGATCTTCTTGGTGTTGAAAAGAGAAAGACATCACGAAGTATCTATGGTACAAAGATGCAGAAAGCTGCAGCTTAGTTATAAAAATATATGAGACACGCTAAAGTAACAAAAAGAGTAATTGCACCAGATACAATCTACAATTCATTTGTAGTTGCGAAGCTTATCAATTACATCATGATTGATGGTAAAAAGACAATCGCGCAAACACAAGTGTATAATGCATTCAAGATTATTGAAGCAAAAGGCGAAGATCCACTAAAGGCTTTTGAAAAAGCTATGCAAAACGTAGGTCCAAAAATCGAAGTAAAAGCTCGACGTATTGGTGGTGCGAATTATCAAGTCCCTACTGAAGTCCGTGCAGAACGCCGTATGTCACTCGCTTTGCGATGGATTATCGAAGCGGCTCGTAAGAGAGCAAACAAAGAATATCACACATTTGCCGAAAAATTGGCAGCTGAACTTATGGATGCTCTTCAAAATCAAGGAGAAGCAGTCCGAAAGCGAGAAATCGCCCTCAAACAAGCAGAAGCAAACAAAGCCTTCAGTTCATTCCGTTGGTAAACAGCAGTTTATATCTAATTCTGAACCGCTTACAAGGCGGTTTTTTTGTATTCAAGTTGACATCGTATGCTATCATAATGGCACTATGGTTGAGCGAGAGGACATAATACACATACCTTATGATAGTGAAGATCTACGAGAAGAAATGTCTCGGGTTGATTCACTTGATAAATTCCGCTTTCTATTAAAAGAGACGCTTCCCGATGTTCCAGTAAATGCATTCGTTTATGACTTTGCTGCACAAATTGATTTACATGAGTTATTTGCGGCTTATGGACATAAAACTAAGATTGATAAAGAAACTCCAGTTCTTATCTTAAAACATCCTGGTGAAACAAATGCAGGAACGAAAACAATAGGAGGTACTTCATCGATTGAACCGTACAGATTTCGCTTGCGTGATAAAGACCATATATATTATTTCAGTAAAGAGCAACGAGAAGAGCCTCTCGAAGTAAGGTTTGCTGATACCGTGACACAAGTTTTTCCTGCAGTAAAGCACAATGTGTCCCCATTAAATAGGGTTCCAATTAATGGTGGGGAATCTCAAGGATATGATTATAGACACAGCTTGTGGCAGCCAAATAGCCATGGTATTTTTAGGGGAGTTGGAATAGGCAATGGAAGAATGGGGGACTTGCGGTTGCCGAGAGTCTATGGTCCAACTAGTTCACAGTAATACTAAGTATTTTATCGCCAATTTGCATCTTATTCACGACATCCATTCCTTTGGTAACCATTCCGAAGTTTGTATATTGTTGATCCAAATGTGACGCCTCGGTCTTTGTAATAAAAAACTGTGAATCATTTGAGACCCTGATGTCAGCCCCGCGTGCAATTCCCAAAGAGCCAGGAACGAAAGGTTGTGTGTTTAATTCAGTTCTCATTAAACCACCACCGGTTCCATCACCTTTTGGATCTCCTCCCTGAACAACCCAATCTTCAACTCGATGGAAGCTAAGATTCTTATAGAAACCACTTTTACTTTTTGTGATGAAGTTTTTTACAGTGTTTGGGGCTTCTTTCCCATAGAGTGTTGCTTCAATATCTCCTTTCGAAGTTTTAATGACAGCTGAATATGTTGCCTTTACACCTTCTTCAACGCCAAATGTTGGTTGAGCACCTGTTTGTTGCCCTTGTACTTGCCCGCCTTGTTGTTGTGGTTGTTGTTGCTGGCCATTTCCTTGGTTCATATTAAAGTTCATTGTCTGACCATCCGGTGGAATTGTCGGAGTTTGTGTAGCATTTGTAGTGTTGCCATTTTGTTGTTGGTTAGCATAAATAATGGCGATAAAGACACCAACAATAAGCACAAGAAGAATGTAGTGGAATTTTTTCATTGTTTTCCTATTGTAGCATATTTTACCAAGACGAAAAGAATCGAAGTGGATCACATGCGTTTATAATTTTGCTATCCGAAGCTAAATACGGTACAATGTGCACATGCAAACACTTAGTCATATCCGAAATTTTGCGATCATTGCTCATATAGATCATGGGAAATCTACATTATCAGATAGACTCTTAGAGTATACGCATACAATTGCAAAGGATAAACTTCAGGAGCAATTTCTTGACCAAAATGTTATCTCTCGCAAAAGGGGTATTACAATTAAACTTGCTCCAGTTCGCATGAACTACAAGCGTAATGACGAGACGTATCAGTTGAATCTGATTGATACTCCTGGGCATGTCGATTTCTCGTATGAAGTTTCCCGTACGCTTGCTGCTTGTGAAGGTGCAGTTTTATTGGTTGATGCGACACAAGGAATTCAAGCACAGACTGTGGCACATTACCAAGTTGCGAAGAAAGAAGGATTGGTCATGATTCCAGTCCTCAACAAAATCGATTTACCAAATGCTATGACAGAGTCTGTCGTGAAAGAGCTTGAAGCTTTTGGATTTAAAAAAGATGAAATACTTTTTATCTCGGCAAAGACTGGAGAAAATGTCGATAAGCTTTTGGAATTGATTGTTGAGAAAATCCCAGCACCACAAGGAAAAGTTGATGCACCACTGCGTGCTTTGATATTTGATTCTGTGTATGACGAATACAGAGGCGTTATAGCCTATGTCCGTATCATTGACGGCAAAATAGCCAAAGGTGATTCTGTCCAGTTTTATCAAAACAAGTTAAAAAATAACGTCGTAGAAGCAGGTACGTTTACGCCATTTCTCAAAGAAGCTGATTCCTTAGAAACTGGTGAAATTGGTTATATAGCTTGTGGCATAAAAGATATCCGCCAAGCACGTGTGGGAGATACAGTTATTGAAGAAGGATCTACGGTTGAACCTTTAGCTGGGTACGTCACTCCAAAGCCAATGGTTTTCTTCGGTATGTATCCCACATCTTCTGATGATTTCGTCAGACTTCGTGAAGCACTTGGGAAATTGGAGTTAAATGATACAGCTCTTACTTACACTGATGAGTACTCCGCATATTTAGGAAGTGGATTCCGAGTAGGATTTCTTGGACTTCTCCATGCCGACATTGTGAAGGAACGATTGAAGCAAGAATATGATTTGGACCTTTTACTCACTATGCCGCAGGTACTTTATGAGACTCGTGAGGATGGGGGAATTTATGAACCATACATGCTTCTTAATATTTATGCACCAGCTGAATATGTTGGAAGTATTATGACCGTTTGTCAAAAGAAGAAAGGTTTTCTTTTAGATATGCAATATCACGAAGCATATGCCGTCTTATCGTATGAGATGCCATATAGTATGTTTATTCGTGGACTGGATGGAGAAATAAAATCTGTAACTGCAGGTTTTGGGTCACTAGATTATGAATTAACTGATTACAAACAAGCTGATTTGGTCAAATTGGATATTCTTATTAATACTAATCCAATTGATGTATTATCTGAATTGGTTTACAAAGATGAAGCAATTTATGTAGCCCGTCAAAAAGCTGAAAAACTGAAAGATTCACTCGAGAGGCAGCAGTTCCGCCAAATTATCCAGGCGACTGTGAATAACAATATTGTTGCTCGTGAAGAAATCCCACCATATAGAAAAGATGTCTTGGCAAAGATGAGTGGAGGAGACAGAACTCGTAAAGATAAACTTTTGGAAGCACAGAAAAAAGGAAAGAAGCGTATGGTTTCACAAGGAAAAGTACAGCTTCCACAATCAGCACTCTTTTCAATGATTTCAGATAGTAAATAGATTATTGTATCTGTGAGCTAGATTGTGATATATATAAATTATGTCTGAGTTAGGCGAAACTGGCCGAGTAGATACTTTACCTGAACTTAAAATAGGTGACGGTCGAAGAAGTGATATACCCGAAGATATGAAACCTCTTGCTTCAGCTTTTGGAGAATTTAATTCCCTTACAACATATGATATTGGTTGTAAACCTGTAGAAGTGATTCAAGGAAATGGTGTAATAATGTTCGAATCGAGCGACAAGGATGAAACTATATCAAGACAAGTAACAATTGGAAGAACACCTGAAGATATAGATTTGGAAGATGAATCGATGAAAGATGCTGGAGAAAAAGGTCAATATCTTATGCACATCAGAAAGATAGCAAAGGATAAGTCTGATCCATATAAACCAGCAATGCTAAACGAAGAATTTAAATTTCTGGATAGTGTTGAACTTGTAGGGAGAGAAGTTAAGAAAGGTGACAATTGGACGCAGTTCAACGTGAATCCAGTTAGAAAACAGGCCCTCACCATTCCAGGTATTGTTCGAAATGTTTATGCTCTTAACTAGTCTTTTAATAATTCCACAATAAAAGGAAACTTATTATATTTCGGATCCATACTTTCGCTAAAATGCTTTTGTCCTTTCAGGATTATTAATTCTCCATCTAACACATCAGCCAAATATTCTGCTTGGTCCAAACCAATATATGGATCATTATCTGCGTGAAGTAATGTTACCTCTTTAACATGCTTTTTAATTCTTTCAAAATCAAAGGGTTCTTCAAAAAGTTCTTTTAATGAATCCCATCCTAAATCATTTTTGAACGCTGCAACAAGAATAATTCGTTTGATGATAATATCTTTTGGTAAAGATTGAAGTAATCCAAGTATTGCTACAGCCCCTGATGAATGACCAATTAAAACTGTTTCTTCATTTAATTCAAATTCTTTTTGTTCACCAAGAAATCTATTGTAACGCTTGATGTTTGGTTTATTTGCTTTTGGTAAGTTTGGTACCCAGGTTTTCCAACCATCTGCTTCTAATTCTTTTTTCACCCAAGGAAACCAGTTGTCTTGAGAAGTTGCATCAGTACCATGAAGGATAGTTACATTTTTCATCAAAGAAATTATAGCATAGCAACTAGAGGACAATTTCTCCTTTTTTATTTTTTGTGGTAACTTCTACGATGACAATAGGTTTCTTATAGTCGCTCGCAACTTTTCGTACACGTGCCGCGTCTATCGGACTTCCTGCTGTCCTCAGTTTCCGTTCTAAGTTTTTGATGCGGTGATACTGCTCAGAATACATATTTGTGGAAGTATAGCAGAAATAGCGTTTAAACTAGAGGACGAAGAAGAGTAATCCTCCGCCTACGATTAACATCATGACGGCAACTCCAATTCCGATAGCTGTTTCAGTCGCACCAGTTGGAGGCATAGTTGGCGTAAGAACTACATTTCCACCACCAGTGTTTGGTGCAGGACTTGCACTACCACTTGCTTCAGTTACAGTGATAGTTTGCTTACATGTATCACTTGGGAGACTTACGCCAGCAGAGCTGTCTGTCAAGATTGCAGTTGCTTGATATGTACCTGGATTGTTATATGTATGGGACGCTTGTACGTTAACAGAAGCGGTTCCGATTCCACCAGATGTTGTGACATCACTTTGTTGACCATCGCCAAAGTTAAATGTAACTTTGCCAATTGTTCCATCAGTATCACTACCATTTGCAGTTAATGTGATTGAGAAAGGTGCTGCTCCCGTTAACTCACGATCAGCAACGATGCTACTACATACAGGTGCAGTGTTTGGTGGGCCACTTGTAACTGGACCAGTTGGTGTTGGCGACAATATATCTGTAGGCAATGGAACATCTGTTGGTAATGGTGCTTGTGTAGGACTATCTGTAATTGGAACTGTTGGTGCGATAGTGCCTGTAGGAATTGGTTGATCGCTTGGTGATGGTGCAGCTCCTCCAATAGCAATTGTCGCTGGAGTTGCCGTAGAGAGTACGTTCTCACTAGCCTGATCGTTTGATCCAATAGAAAGTACTTGTGTATTTGAGCTATATGTAACCAAAGTTGGTGTACCAGGAGGAGTATCCTTTAATGCAGTAAATGTTACTGTCGCTGCTTTTACTTTTTGCTGAATAGCTTTCGTCGGATCTGGTCCAACAGAAAGGGTCACAGCAATTTTACCCGGTGTGTAGACTGGTCCTTCAAGAACAGAAGGGAACGCCGTTGTATTTGCTTGGAAAGCATTTGCTGAAGATGTCGCCAAAACTTCAGGATCATAACTAATCTCAAGCTTTACGAATGAAACTAAATTCTTACCTGGATCGACATTAATATCAAGAGGGACACTGTCTCCAACTGCTTTTTGAATAGGTGCAGCTTGCGTTGAATCTGGTGTAAAAGTAACTATTGTAGACTTTTCAGCTCTACTTCGAACTTCTTGTTGTTGTTGAACCAAATATACAGAAAGAGGAATACCTACGAGAAGCATAACGAGGAATCCACCGAGAAGAAATTTTTTACCTTTTGAGTTCATATATACTACACTATCCGCTTATAAAGTAAACGGTAATTTTATCGTATAGAAGAAAAATGGCTGTGTCAAGAAGAATTATTTTCACAAGCTCAGCTTTTTCATCCAGCGGTGAAAGTGACAGAGAATTTCACTGTATGTATACTATAGTATAGAGACGAATTAGGGTTTGCATTAAGGCTATAGGGCTTGACAAGATACGCGTTCTATTGTATAAATTAGCATATTGTTAAAACGAGTGATAACTCATCGTAAATAATATTGCTATGGCAACTAAAACAAATATCAAACCACTTTTCGATAACGTCCTTGTAAAGCCTGTGAAGGCTGAAACCAAAACCGCAGGAGGTTTATATCTACCAGAAACTTCAAAAGAAAAACCGCAAATCGGTGAAATCGTTGCTGTTGGTACAGGCGTATACGATGACCGAGGTAATTTGATTCCAATGATTGTTAAAGTTGGTCAAAAGATTATGTTCAAAAAATGGGGCGGCGATGAAGTTAAAGTTGGAAATGAAGAGTGGAAACTTGTCAAACAAACTGATATACTCGCAATCGTAGAATAAGGAGAAATTATGGCAAAACAAATTCAATTCGGAGAAGAAGCAAGAGCATCATTAGTAAAAGGCGTTAACGTCTTAGCAAAGGCTGTTATTACGACACTTGGACCAAAGGGTCGTAATGTAGCACTTGAGAAGAAATGGGGAGCACCTACAGTTGTTCATGATGGTGTGACAGTTGCAAAAGAGATTGAACTCAAAGACCCATTTGAAAATATGGGTGTACAGCTTGCAAAAGAAGCAGCAAGTAAAACAAACGATAAAGCTGGAGATGGTACAACAACAGCTACAGTTCTTGCACAAGCAATCGTAAATGAAGGTATGAAATACGTTGCAGCTGGTGCAAATCCTATGATCCTCCGTGAAGGTGTCAATAAAGCAGTGGCAGCAGTTATTGCTGAAGTCGAAAAGATGGCACGACCAGTCAAAGATGAAGATGTTGTCCGCGTTGCTACTATTTCTGCACAAGATGAAGTAATTGGTAAACTCATCGCTGAAGCATTGAATAAAGTTGGTAAAGATGGAGTTGTTACCGTTGAAGAAGGCCGCACAATGGAAATGGAAGTTCTTTATAAAGAAGGTATGGAATTTGATAAAGGATATGTCAGTGCATACTTTGCGACAAATACAGATAAGATGGAAGCCGAAATTGCTAGTCCATACATTCTCATTACTGATAAGAAGATCTCAGCACTCAATGAATTTGTTCCTTTCCTCGAGAACTTTGTAAAAGTTTCAAAGAATCTCGTTATCATTGCAGATGATATTGAGGGTGAAGCACTTGCAGCACTTATTGTAAATCGTCTCAAAGGTACATTTAATGCACTTGCTATCAAGGCTCCAGGATTTGGTGATAAGAGAAAAGAAATGCTTCAAGATATCGCTATCTTAACTGGTGGAACAGTTATCTCAGAGGATACAGGTCGCACTCTTGAAAGTGTTACTATCGAAGATTGTGGTCAGGCTGATAAAGTTTGGGCTGATAAAGAAAGCACACGAGTTATCGGTGGAAAAGGCGTTAAGAAAGCAATTGACGCACGAATATCTCAAATTAAGGGAGCTATCAAAGCATCGACATCAGATTACGATCGAGAAAAGCTTCAAGAAAGACTTGCTAAGTTAACTGGTGGGGTTGCTGTTATCAATGTCGGAGCAGCTACAGAAGTTGAAATGAAAGAAAAGAAAGAGCGTGTTATCGATGCGGTTGCTGCAACAAAAGCTGCTCTTGAAGAAGGAATCGTCCCTGGTGGTGGAGTTGCATTACTAAAAGCTCGAAAAGTTCTTCCAGCGTTGAAAGAAAAGATTGAAGTTGAAGATCAAAAGATCGGTGTTGATATTCTTCATGCGGCACTTGAACAGCCAATCCGATGGATTGTAAAGAATGCTGGAGAAGATGATGGTTGGGTTATTCGCAATGTTGAAGAAACAGATAAAGGTAAAAAAGATAGTGATCTTGGATTTAACGCAATGACAGGTAAATTTGAATCTATGCTTAAAGCGGGTATCGTTGATCCAGCAAAAGTTACACGAAGTGCTGTACAGAATGCTGCAAGTGTTGGAACAATGGTTCTTACAACAGAATGTCTTATCGCTGATATCCCAGAAAAGAACGATCCAGCAGCCGGTGGCGGAATGCCAGGCGGTATGCCTGGAGGCATGGGCGGAATGTTCTAAAAGACATCTGTTTAAGAGACTGCAAATTACCCGCTTTATGGCGGGTTTTTTATTGGCAAAAATGTTTGGTTTTTGTCATGTATTCAATCTTTATTGATGTATAATGCCTCTTATGGCTGAAAGAAGAGTTAGAGGGCTTACATACGAAAAGATTGCTGCATCTGCGAAAAAACCCGCTGAAGTTGCTCCCCATCATTGGGAAACGGGAATGTCCGTCGTTGCGACACTTATGGACTTGGGGAAACCATTAAATGTTATTGAAGAAAGTCATGTTGGCCCCAATATCCCAAACAAATATGGTATTGGAAGATCAAAAGTCACTGTTGAACATATGCCGCATTGGGGGTACGCGACCATAGATAATGGACATGAGAGAAATCATGTACCGCTCCGATTAGAAGGAACACTTCCAACTGAAGCTGTAATTGTTAATTTAAGAGAAGCTATTCAGCATGCTAAGGGTCAATGACGCAGATCTTCTCAGCTCATTTTCCCAGTACCCATTCCCAATAACTCTTGAGACTTCTTGAGGATATCTCTCCAGTTACCAATCTTCTTCGCCATCAAGACGTATGCTTTTGCTTCTTTCACATCAAAGAACCAAGTGAGGAAGAGATAGAGTGAAAGACCCAAAAGGCTTGAAATACCGGTTAAGATAATTAAATTAACAGTTCTAGTCGTGTCGAATACGAGTTGATCGAGAAGTTTGATTGGGATGTACAATGCAAATGCTGTAAGGAATGACGAGATAAAGAACTTTGCCCAAGAACTTAACAATGCTAACTTATTAAATCCTCCGACTTTTTTCTCCAAAATAAGGAAGAGTACTACAAGTTGGAGAATACTTGCGATTGAGAATGCTATGCCCAAACTTTCAACGCCCCAATGAAGCACAATGATAAATATATATGAAGCTGCGATCAAAACAGCTGTTGAAATTGCACCGACAATGAGCGGAATCTTCGTATCATGCTGTGCATAAAAAGCCCGTAAAACCAATGTAATCAAAGCCTGTGCAAAAATAGAAATACTGAAGAAGGCAAGTGTTTGTCCCGTTAATACAGTTGCTGGCCAGTCAAATTTACTTGCACCAAAGACCAATCGAACGAGTGGAATTCTTAAAACTAAGATAAGCACTGAAACCGGTAAAACAAGATAAAGCATTTGATTGAAACTATTAATAAAAGTCTCTTTAAATTCAGCAGGTTTGTCTTTTTCTCTTGAGAGGACTGGGAAAGCGGCTTGGGCAATAGTTTGTCCAAAGAGTGCAACTGGTGCAAAAGCCAATGTCTTCGCAAAGTCGAAAATAACATTCATACGTCCAGGGTCTGAAAGAAAAGAGATAAATGATCCGATTGCCACAGTTCCTAATTGGAAGAGGACAACTGAAATTGTACGAGGCCACATCAATTTCCCAATCTTCTTTACACCATCAGATTTTATATAAGCGAAAGATGGTTTGAATCGAAAACCTATTTTTCTAGCAAGTGGTATTTGGACAAGGATAAAAATAAATCCTCCCAAAAGGACGCCGACCGTTGTCGAATAAATTCCCAAGCTGCTTGAGAAAGAAATAACACCAATAATAATTCCCAAATTATAAAGAGCAGCTGCAATACCTGGAATAAAGAAATGATTATACGACTGTAGTAATGCCGTAAAGAATGTCCCGACAATGAAAAGTAATTGTCCAAAAATAATAATACGCATCATATTTGCCATGAGATCCATGTCATGTGGAGAGAAATTTGATCCAAGATTAAAAATCTGGAGGATATCTCGGGCAAAGATAGCCATGAGTATCGATAGCACGGTAAAGATTGCAAAACCTAATGAGAGTAACGTCGAAGCCATTTTATGTGCCTCTTGTTCTTTTCCTTTGGCTAGATAATCTGAAAAAACAGGTATAAAAGCAGATGAAAGAGCTGCTGCTATTGTTAGCTGGAAAAGAGTATCTGGAAGCTGTGTAGCATAGAGATAGATACCTAATTCATTGGAAGCACCAAAGATACCGACCAAGAGTCTTTGTCGAACCAATCCTAATAATTGGGAGATAATGACAGTAACCATGATCACAAATGCCGCCGAAAGAATATTGGTTTGTCGACGGGTCAGGAGATCGAGGCTTTTGGATAAAAATCCGTTTTTCATATTTCTTGTACTGTACTATTATAGTCGTCCTGAAATGAGATTGGAAGTTCTATGTTTGCTTTTGTGCAATATAGTTGTGATTGTTGTTTTTTTAGGCATAACATGCTAAAATTACGAAATGCCGTTACTAAAACACGCAAAGAAAAAATTACGACAGGACAAAGTCCGTACAGCTCGTAACAAAAAAGTTAAAGATCTCTTCAAAAGTCTCTTGAAAGTTGCTGAGACAGACAAGAAAGCAGAATCTGTAAGTAAAGCATTTAGTGCAGTTGATAAAGCAGTTAAGCACAATATTCTTAACGCAAATAAAGCAGCTCGTATGAAGTCACAACTTACAAAGCATGTAGCTTCAGATGTTATTAAAGAAGCTCCAAAGAATGTTTCAGCGAAATCAAAGAAAGCAGCTAAGTTCGCAAAAGCAAAGATCGCTAGTGCCGCAAAAGCAGCAAAGCGAAAAACAACATCCCGCAAATAGTTCCTTCGTTGCACAGCTTTGCAAAAAGCAGTATAATCTCTCTCAGTTCCTATGTTAGATATTAATCGTATTCGCCAGAACCCTCAAGATATTAAAAAAGCTTCAGAAGCCAAAGGTGTTACTGTAGATACTGAAACCCTTCTCAAGCTAGATGAAAAAGCTCAATCTATCGCAAAAGAAGTTCAAAAGATTCGTGAAGAACGAAATGCCATTGCTAAAGGTATTACTGGCAAACCCACGCCTGAACAAGTAGAAAAAGGAAAGAAAGTCAAAGAAGCTTTGGAAGTGAAAGAAAATGCTATGCAAGAAGTTGAAACCCAATTAAAGCAAATTCTCATGAGTATTCCAAATCCATCAAAACCAGATGTAAAAGTCGGTAAAGATGATTCTGAGAATGAAGTAATGAAGACAGTTGGTGAACCAAAGAAGTTCGCATTTACCCCCAAAGATCATCTCCAATTGGGCGAATCACTTGGTATTATCGACGTCAAACAAGCAGCAGTTGTAAGCGGTGCACGTTTTAACTATCTTTTGGGAGATGGAGCAATGCTCGAAAATGCATTACGCCAATTTGCTTTTGATACATTAATTAAAGAAGGATTTATTCCTGTTACTCCACCAGTTTTGGTTAAAAAGGAAATCATGGAAGGACTTGGATATACTGCAATGGGAGAAGCAGACAATATCTTTGAACTTGATAAAGACGGATTCTATTTAGTCGGTACCTCAGAGCAATCAGTTGTTCCACTTCATATGAATGATGTTTTGAAAAAAGAACAATTGCCTCGTCGTTATGTGAGCTATTCTTCGTGTTTCCGTCGCGAGGCAGGGAGTTATGGCAAAGATACTAAGGGTATTTTCCGTGTACATCAATTTAATAAAGTTGAAATGGTTTCATTTGTTGCAGAAGGTGAAGATGATAAAGAACATGCATATATGTTGGCCCTTGAAGAAAAGTTTTTCCAAGATTTGGGCTTACCATATCAGGTTTTACTTATTTGCACGGGAGATCTTGGATTTAATGCAGCCCGCAAATACGATATCGAAGCGTGGTTCCCATCGCAGGAGAAATACCGTGAAGTAACTTCAACTTCAACCGTAACAGACTTCCAATCACGTCGTCTCAACATGCGTTATCAAGATGGTGATCAAAGAAAATATCTTAATGTCCTCAACGGAACTGCTTTCTCAATGAATCGTCCAATTGCCGCTATACTTGAAAATTTCCAACAAGAAGATGGTTCAGTTTTGATCCCAGAAGTCTTACAAAAGTATATGGGTAAAGATAAAATTGTTCCTCGTAAATAGGCTGAAACTGCTGTTTCAATTGAGGCTGCAATGTGCTATTATTAATTGCTAAACGTCATTCTGTCCCTTCAAATGACTAATACATATGCTAGGTATAATCAACAAACTATTCGATTCCAATAAGAAAGAAATCAAAAATCTCCAGCCGATTGTCGACAAGATTAATGCCGAAGAAGAAAAGGTAAAAAAACTCAAAGATAAAGATTTTCCCAAAAAGACTGAAGAATTTAAAAAGCGTATTGCTGATGGTGAGAAATTGATGGATATACTTCCAGAAGCATTTGCTCTTGCTCGCGAAGCAGCACGAAGAACGCTTGGCATGCGTCATTTTGATCAACAGTTAATGGGTGCAATTACACTTGCTCAAGGTAAAGTCGCCGAGCAAAAAACAGGTGAAGGAAAGACACTAACTGCTGTTCCGGCTCTTTATTTACATAGTTTAACAGGTAAAGGTGCTCACTTAGTTACCGTAAATGATTATCTCGCTCGTCGTGATGCTGGTTGGATGGGACCTGTCTTTGATATGCTTGGCGTCAGTGTCGCTGCGATGATTAATGACCAATCATTTCTCTATGACACAGAATACACAAATGCTCAAGCGACAGATTACCGATTGCTTCATTTAAAAAATATTACCCGCAAACAAGCATATGATGCAGATGTTACCTATGGTATTAATTCAGAATTTGGTTTTGATTACCTCCGCGACAATATGGCACAAGATATGAATAATCTTGTGCAGCGTGGATATAATTATGCAATTGTGGACGAAGTCGATTCTGTTCTTATTGACGAAGCTCGAACTCCTCACATCATTTCTGCACCAGACGAATCTCCGTCACAGAGATATTACGAATACGCAAAAGTTATTGATAAATTGTCTGCTGAAACAGATTTCAAAATTGATGAGAAATTCAAAACAGCTCATCTTACAGATCATGGTATTGGGAAAGTTGAAAAATTATACGGAATTAAAAATATTTATGAAAAAGACTTTGATACAGTGTACCATTTGGAAGCGGCCTTAAAGGCTCGTGCATTATTCCATCGAGAGAAAGAATATATTGTTCAGGACAATCAAGTTGTTTTGGTAGATGAATTTACGGGACGACTTCTCGAAGGACGAAGACTCTCAGAAGGTATTCATCAGGCGATTGAAGCAAAAGAAGGAGTTCCAATTCAACGTGAATCCAAAACTCTTGCGACAGTTTCGCTCCAGAATTACTTCCGTATGTACGAAACTCTTTCTGGTATGACGGGTACAGCATTAACAGAAGCAGAGGAATTTAAGAAGATTTATAAATTGGATGTAGTTGTTATCCCAACATTTCGTGATGTGCAAAGACTTGATCATGCAGATGCCGTTTACAAAACAGCACGTGCAAAGTATTCTGCAGCAGTTGATTCAATCGAAGAAGCATATAAAAAAGGACAACCAGTTCTTGTCGGTACAACATCTATTGATAAAAATGAAATCATTTCAGAATTATTACGTCGACGTAAAATTAAACATCAAGTATTGAATGCAAAAAATCATATTAAAGAGGCTGAAATTATTGCTGATGCAGGTAAAAAAGGTGCGGTTACAGTTGCTACAAACATGGCAGGCCGTGGTGTGGATATTGTTTTGGGTGGAGAGACTCCAAAGAACGATGATGGTACAGTCAATCGTAGTTCAAAGGAATATAAGCAATGGGAGAAAGAGCATGATGAGGTTTTGAAATTGGGAGGGTTATACGTCATCGGTACAGAGCGACATGAATCACGTCGTATTGATAATCAGCTTCGTGGACGTTCAGGTCGACAAGGTGATCCGGGTGCGTCACGATTCTTCGTAGCATTGGATGATGAAATTATGCGTCTTTTTGGCGGAGATCGTATTGCAGGTCTTATGACACGATTTAATATGCCGGAAGATGTTCCACTTGAACATCCGCTTGTCAGTAAATCAATTGAAAATGCTCAAGTAAAAGTTGAAGGGTTTAATTTTGATACTCGAAAACATTTGGTTGAATATGATGACGTGCTTAATAAGCAGCGCGAAATTGTCTACGGTCGGCGACGAGCAATTCTTGAAGCGACACTTGATGATAAAAGTACATTGAAAGAAGATGTCCTTGAACGAATTCACACAGCAATTCGAAGTTTGGTCGAATTATCTGTTGCAAGTGCTTCTGAAGAACCACTCAAATTAAATAGTGAAATAGTTGATGGATTTGTTCTCATTATTCCATTTGATGATGCTTCAAAAGAACAGCTCATAACACAATTACAACAGGTCAAAGGTACAGAAGAGAAAATAGACTTTCTTATCAGCCTGGCAGATGATGTATACAAAAAACGTGAGGAACAACTTGGCCCACAATTAATGCGTCAAGTCGAAAAGTATGTCTCATTGTCAGTTATTGATAATCTTTGGATGAATCATCTTGATGCTATTGATAATTTGCGACAAGGTATTGGTTTGCGTGGATATGCACAACGAGATCCATTGGTTGAATATAAGAATGAGGCATTTAGAATGTTTGAAACATTGATTGTCGGAATCGATGACGAAATTGTTAGAAGGATTTATAAGATTCAAGTGCAGGGGCAGCAAAATACCAATCCACCACACGGTGCTCCTGGACATGTCCATACAACTGAAACACATACACACGCAGATGGATCAGTCCATCAAGGTCCAGCACATCCTGAGGTCCCAGGACAGGCAGCTCCAAGAAAGATGATGACCAATACTCCTGAAAGTGAAGTTTCGGCAGTCCCGGCCGCACCAAAAGAAGCAAAAGCAAAACTAAGCCGCAATGATCCTTGTTGGTGTGGATCAGGTAAAAAATGGAAGAAATGTCACTATCCACAAACAGGTGAATAATTATGAATAACACTTGGTTCATATATTCTTTATCTGCACTTACATGTCTCTCAGCAATGTCTTTTCTTATAACTGTTTTGGCAAAGAAAGGGCTCCCTGTTTCTTTTATCCTTTTAGGAATTGGGGTAATATTTGTTGTTTACTATTCAGTACAAACATTTTATTTTGGCAATCAGAAATTTGAAATAACGATCGGCAATATTGCCTTGCTTCTAGTAATAGGTCTTTTAAGTGCATTGGGGAATTATCTTTTATATCAAGCTGCAGCGATAGCTCCAAATGCAGGATTAGCATTAGCAGTTGCAGGTATGCAATCAAGCGTTGTAGCATTTCTAGCATTTCTCATTTTTAAAAATAATCTTACCCCGTTACAAATAGTTGGATTAGTATTTGCAGTAATTGCGATTTTTTTGATAAATATTGGATCCTCACAATCAACCACGTCTGGGGATGAAAAAGTTATTTCAAGTAAGGCTAAGTTGCAATAATACATGGGTAAAAAAGAGAAAATTTTAGTAAGCACCGATAAAAGTAAACAAAGGAATCAAATTAAAAAAGTTGTAAATGATCCTTTGAGACTCCAAGCTGTTAAAAATACACAACTTCTTGATACTCCTGCTGAAGCTTCTTTTGATAGATTGACCAAACTTGCGTCTAAGTTACTTAAAACACCTGTCTCGTTTGTTACTCTGCTTGAAAAGAACCGTGATTTTGTGAAGAGTCACTACGGTTTACCAGAACCTATCACGACAGAAAGAGAGATTCGGGCACATCCTTCATTTTGCCAACATATAATAAGCCATACAGAACCACTTATACTTGAAGATGCGAGAGAAAATCCTTTATTTAGTGATTTTCCATCTGTTCAAGGAATGGGAGTTGTGGCATATGCGGGAATTCCACTTATTACTCCTGAGGGGTACGCACTCGGGACTTGTTGTGTAGTTGATTTTAAACCACGAAAATGGACAAAAGATGAAATCGAAATTTTAACGGAACTTGCAAAATCCGTGATGACAGAAATAAATCTTCGTACGGTTGCAGCACAACTTAAAAAAGAAGTGAAATATAAAGATGAATTTATTGGAGTAGCATCTCATGAATTAAAAACACCCTTAACATCGTTAAAAGCATATACGCAAATACTTCAGAAAAAAGCCACATCAGAAGGGAATACTGAATTACTTAATGGCTTAACAAAAATGGATAGGCAGCTTACAAAATTAAATACACTTGTTGGTGATTTACTAGATGTTACAAAGATTGAAAGAGGAAAATTATCGTTGCAGCAAGAATCATTTAACCTTTCGGATTTAGCTTATGAGATTATTGAGGATATGCAGAAAACTTCTGAAAAACATACTATTATTTTCAATCAAGTGCAGGACACTTTTGTAAATGCAGATCGTGAGAGAGTTGGCCAAGTACTGACAAATTTCATCTCCAATGCAATAAAATACTCACCTAATGCTGATAAAGTGATTGTGAGCATTACCAATAGAAATAATAAAATGCAACTTAGTGTACAGGATTTTGGTTTGGGTATTAGTGCTGATAAATTAAAAAGAGTTTTTGAACGATTTTATCGTATTGGCGGAGCTCGTGAGAATACATTTCCAGGATTAGGTTTGGGATTATATATATCGAGTGAAATCGTGAGACAGCATGCTGGAGAAATATGGGCAGAAAGTACTCTTGGTAGGGGTTCAACATTCTTTTTTAACCTACCTCAGAGTTCCTCAAACTGATGAACTTACAAATCCTTTAATCGTTCTAATAAATATTTCTCCATATTGTTCTAATTTCTGTGCACCGACTCCTTTGATTTGTGCAAACTGCTTTAGACTCAGTGGAATTGTTGTTGCCATTTCTTTGAGTGTTGCATCAGAAAAGATGATATATGGAGGGACACTCTGTTCATCAGCAAGTTTCTTCCGGACGGATCGCAAACGGTTAAAGAGTTGCGAGTTCATGTTGTAATCATCGTATGCATCACGTTTCTCTTTAACTGTAATTTTTTGCTCCATAGGTTTTGTTAGTTGGATTGTATCTTTTCCAAGTAATAGTGGTTTACTTTTTGCTGTTAATGACAAAAGTCCATATTGGTCTTTTGATTGCTGTAAATATCCTAATTGCAGTAACTCGTAAATAAACATTTTTATTTCTTGTGACGAATAATCTGTAATTATTCCATACGTTGAAAGTTTATCATGTTGATATTGCATAATTTTTTTTTGTTGTGAACCAGTAAGAATTCCTGCAATATGCCCAATACCAAATCTTTCCTGCACACGGTAAACACATGAAAGAATTTTTTGGGCAAGAACTGTGCCATCAATCGTTACTTGAGGATTAAGGCAATTGTCACATGCATTACATTTTGTTTCTTTTGATTCTTCTGCAAAGTATTGGAGTAAAAGATTTCTTCGACAAATCCTACTTGTGGCGTAATCAACAACTCGTTGCAATTGTGCCTTTGCAATTAGCTGTTCTTCATCACGTTGTTTTTCTAAAATAAATCGTTCGTATGTATACTTGTCAGCGATACTATAAAGAAAAAGACATTCACTTGGTAACCCGTCTCGTCCAGCCCGACCGGTTTCTTGATAATAATGTTCAAGACTTTGTGGTAAATCATAGTGGATAACATATCGTACATTTGATTTATTAATTCCCATACCGAATGCAACTGTTGCGACAATAACATCTACATCTTCTTTGAGAAATCGTTCTTGATTCTTTTGACGTATTTCATCTGGCAACCCTGCATGATATGGAAGTGCTCGTATACCCTCTGCTTCTAGTCGCTCCGCAACACTTTCAACTTTCTTTCGAGATTGGCAATACACAATTCCTGCTTCATTTGGTCGCGACTTGATATATGCAAGTGTTTGATCAAAAGGTTTTTGTTTGGGAAGGATTTTGTATGAAAGATTTGGACGGACAAAACTTGCTTGATAGACTGCAGCGTCTGTTATGTCTAACTCTTTTATGATATCGGACTTTACACGAGGGGTAGCAGTCGCTGTCAGTGCAATGATAGATTTATGGGGAAAATGTTTTCTTAAGATTCTTAGCTGTCTATATTCAGGTCGGAAATCATGTCCCCATTGCGAAATACAATGGGCTTCATCAATTGCAAAGAAATTTATATCAATATCCTTTAAAGTATCTATAAAACCGGGTTGTGCAAGTCTTTCAGGTGCTACATATAAAAGAGAAATTTCCTTTGATTGTAATTGTTGCAATACTTTTTTCTGCTCGGAAGATGAAAGTGAACTATTCAAGAATGCTGCTTTAATTCCACTAATATTGAGTGAATCCACCTGATCTTTCATTAAGGAAATTAAAGGAGAAATCACTATGGTTGTCCCTTTAAGAACGACACTTGGCAATTGATAACAAAGTGATTTTCCTCCTCCGGTTGGCATAAGTACAAAGACATGCTTTTGATTAAGAACATCTTTTACAATTTCTTCTTGCAAAGGACGGAAAGTATCATATCCAAAATATTGCTCTAAAGTTTGATGAATTGTGTTCATAGAATGTACCGTAGTAGTTGGTTAGAAAAAATATTGTACGAATATCTATCTGAGGGAGTATAGACATTTGTTTAGTTATTGTAGCAGATACAATACTTATTAGCTTATTGTAGCTGAAGCGACTATTTTGTGTTCTATTCCTAAGTATTTTTCCATATCTTCTTTGGTAATTTGAGAAAGTTTTGGATCACGTTCTGCTTCTTTGTAATACCAACGATAGCAATCTGGAAGCGATCTAAAAAAAGTTTCTTTTACTGTTAACACACTGGCGATTTGTCTCATAATCCGAACAGTTGATTTATTTCCGTACAATACTAAATCAATACCTGTTGCTGGAACTTTATTATCGCTTGGCGTCTGGACAAATGATAAACTTTCTATAGCAATAGAAAGGTCTGTTGTCACAACGTCTTCAGCAAATGCATAACTTTCCATATCGCCATATTCTTTTTGCATGTTCATAAATGCCTCCTTCATTTGGGTAAGGTACGTTGTTTGATTGGATCCACCAATGAGCCTCACTCCATAATAGAAAGCGAGAAGAATAAATGACATGAGTGTACTTGGAATAAGTTCTTTATTCAAAATCGCGTTTCGAATACCATCTGGTGTAAGTTCTATCTGGTACTGTCCATCTTCAGTTTGGAGTTTATTTCCTTTTTTCCATAATTGTACGCGATACTTTTGTCCTTTTGGTAATGCCCAAAATAGGTATGTGCCAGTTTTATCTTTTGTTGAAAAGCCGCAAAGAATACCGTCAAAATATTTTTCTATCAATTTATGGTATTTTGGAGTAAATAATAATTTATTGACCAAAGTCTTATTGTCTAAGTGATAATTAAGAATAAGCTGATTTACAATATTTTCTTGTTCAATATAAATGAGGTTTGGGGCTTTTGGCTGCTCTTTCATGATCCGCTTCCACAACATATAATTTGTCCTTGTAATCTGTTCTGAAAAGAATGTACTAGAAAGGACAGATGGGTGTGCATAAATATCTGAGAGAAGTTGATTTAATTCTTCTTTTTGCGTTTCAGTTATTGTCTTCTCTTGTACCCATGTGATAATTCTTTTTTTCGCATTTTCAAGATTCTCAGTTGTATACGCTGGATAATAAATAACAGGACATGGTCGAACGGCACGTGGATAAAATACAATTTGATTTAACAATGTCTGAGTATCTTGATTAGAATGGAAGAGTAGGCCACGGGGAAATGATTCATTATCAAAAGAAACATTTGCACATCCTAGGACAATAATATTTTTGACCAGATCATCACCTGATAAATATGGCATTGCTTTATGGATATTACCGTTTACCATTCCAGGTTCGCTGATAGGGCCATGATGGTCTGTTGTTATAACTCTGTATATAGCATCTAGTTGTTTCTGACATGTTCTGGCAACATCTTTTCCTAGTAGTCGTTCGACTTCATTTGTAAATGTCGCAATAAATTCTTCTTTCCGTTTTTCTGGGATGTACTTTTCGTTAGTTCTATTATAAATTCTAGCAAATTCGAGCAATGTCATATCACCATAAATATCAAGAATATGGCGAAGCATAGGTCTTCGTGCAAATGCTTTATCTCTCAGTTTTGCAAATGTCTTATCAGAAACTTTCAGTCCTTGAGATGTAATTACTTTGGTACTTATTGTATGTGCATGTATGTTTTTTTGCATAAAATTACCCCTTGTACTTTCTTGATACACGTTCTGTAATACCCGATAAAATTGCGTAATTTGCGGTATGCATATGTTCAGCAACTTCATTGAGAGTTATTTCTGATTTGCCTTGTTCTCCTATTAATACAACTTCATCTCCCACTTTTACATCTTGGATTCCTGTGATATCAATTGCGGTCTGATCCATTGCTGGTTTAATAATAACTGGAGCTTTTTTCCCATGTACTAAAACATATCCGAAGTATTCCGTGTTTCTGTGGAAGCCATCTGCATAGCCCACGGGTATTGAAGCAATGACAGATTCCTTATTGGCAATGAAAGATTGTCCATATCCTACACTTTCGCCTTCGTTTAGTTTTCTTATATGTGTAATTACAGTTTTAAAAGATAAAACTTGTTCGGGCGTGTATCCTGGAATTTGCTCACCGGTTTGCGGGCCATATAAAAATGTCCCAGGTCGGACCATTGTGAAGTGAGCTTTCGGCATTCTTACTATCGCAGCCCCATTTGCCATATGAATTAAAGGAGGAGTTATCCCATATTTCTTAACTTCATCAAGAATATATTCAAATGCAGCGACCTGTTGATATGCATATGTTAAATCTTCTGCTTCTGCATCAGCAAAATGACTAAAGATACCCTCCAAGAAAACATGTTTGTACGACTGTGTATTAATAATAAGAGGAATAGCCTTGTCAGGAGTAACCCCATAAAAATGCATACCAGTATCAACATTTACGTGAATATTTGCAGTGATATTCTTTTTTTCCGCCTGTTCCGCAATTTCTTTCAATACATCTTCATCTTTGACGCTTATAGTTAAATTGTAATCAAGTGCTAAAGCAACGCTGTGTGGATCCGTATATCCAAGAAGAAGAATAGGCAAAGTAATACCAGCGTCTCTTAATTGCTTTCCTTCATAAATACATGCAACTGCAAGGTAATTTGCACCTAATTTCTCTAATTCATGGCCAATATGCTTGATTCCATGTCCATATGCATTGGCTTTAAGAACTCCCATAATTTTTACATCAGGTTGCACAAACTTTTTGATATTTAGATAATTGTCTCTAAATTTCTTCAAATCGATTTCTGTCCAAACAAGCCTTTCTTTACCTGTTGCAGATACAACAACAGTTGGGGCATTTGAAGCAAATTGATTTATATGATTTGTAATTATTTGAGTTTGCATAACGATAATAGTGGTCAGGTTATTCCTGCAAGTAAATATTCGTATTAATACGTGCGATTTAAGGAGTTAAGTGTTTTCCCTGTGTGGCAATGAATGAGCAAAATCTTAGCATAAAAAAGAATTATATACCCAAGACTCGTTATTGTCTATATAGTATTGTAAGATTTGTTGAAGAGATGTATAGGCACATATTTCATAGATAAAGCTTGCAATAGCTCTCTCCCGGGTATACAATAACTTCAATGGAACTTGCAATAATCATTTTGCCGATTCTTTTTATTCTACTTATTTCGATTAAACAAATTAATCAATATCAACGCGGTGTAAAATTCTCATTTGGGAAATATACAGGTGTTATGGAACCTGGATGGAGAATTGTGCTTCCGATTGTGCAGTCATATCAAAAAATTGATATCCGTACAAAAGCTGTAGATGTCCCAAATCAAGAAGCAATTACCAAAGATAATATCTCTGCGAGTATCTCCGCAGTTATTTATTACAAAGTAACAGATGCATCGAAAGCAGTTCTTGAAGTAGAGAATTTTTATGTGGCAGTTCATCAATTGGCACAAACTACTATGCGAAATGTTATTGGTGAAATTGACCTCGATTCCTTACTTACAAATCGTGATAAGGTAGCAACGAGAATTAAGGATATTGTTCGAGAAACAACGACACAATGGGGACTTGAAGTTCTCACTGTTGAATTAAAAGATATCGTTTTGCCAGAAACCATGAAAAGAACAATGGCAAAACAAGCTGAAGCAGAGCGAGAAAGACGAGCTACTATTATTAATTCTGAGGGAGAAGTTGTTGCCGCAGAAAATCTCTCAAAAGCCGCAAAACTTATGGCTAATGCACCTGGAGCATTGCATTTGAGAACATTAAATTCAATCAATGACATATCTTCCGATCAATCCAATACAGTTGTTTTTGCTGTCCCAATCGAAGTCCTTGAAGCAATGAAAGGCTTAGGAAAAACGAAATAACTATTTCCCCAATATCTTACTTATATCCTTAATAATCTGATGGTCCTTTTGAAGTAGACTTTGTGTCGAAATATAAAGACCATATTCGCGATAAAACTTAAAAGGCAAAGAGTATTTTTTTAGAAGTCCTTGTGACAATTCAGCAGAAACAGAATTCTTTGGTAATAAAGCGATACCGCTTCCAAGAAGAGCAAGTTCTTTCATAAAAGTAGTACTCGTTGATTCTGCAAAGACATTTGGCTTGATTTGATTTTTTTCAAATATCTCATCAATATGTTCTCTTGTATGTGAACCAATGTTATATAAAATAAATGGGATATCTTCAAGCTTACCCTTAAATTTTTTTGATGAAACAGGAATCAATTCTTCGGTGAAGCTTTTTATATGATGTACTGTTTTCGGAAGGGAATTTTTATTATCTACGACACAGATTGCAAGATCATATATGCCAAGCATAAGCTGTGAGAAAATTTTTCCTGATGCATTAATCGTTAGCTCTATTTTGAAATCATTTTTTATAATTGAATCTTGAAAATACTCACCTAATTTAAGTGCTGCATTATCAAAAAGGCCAAGAGATATTATTTGTTTTTCGCCTATACGCTTTTGAGGATCTTTTGCACGTTCCCAGAGTTGAAGGATTTTTGTCCCGAGTTCTGCAACTGCCATACCATCACTCGTAATATCTAACTGCTTACCTTTCTGAATGACTAACTTTACTCCAAGTTCTTTCTCAAGTCGTTTGATTGATTGAGACATTGCAGACTGTGTGATAAAAACCTTATCTGCGACCTTCGTTACATTTCGCTTCTCAACCAATAGTATAAATCTGTGTAATTCTTCTATCATTAATTTTATTAATATAACATAAGAATCATTAATTTTACAACTATCAACTCATCTGGTATCTTTAGATCTTATGAGGAATAAAAAAATAAAAATTGCGGTTGTAGGCATTGGCAACTGTGCATCTTCACTTATTCAAGGACTAACTTATTATAAAAATGCTAAGGAAGATGACCGGATATTTGGTTTGATGCATACGAATTTTGGTGGCTACACTATTAGTGATATTGAAGTTGTTGCTGCCTTCGATGTCAATGAAACAAAAGTTGGAAAAGATTTGGGAGAGGCAATTTATGCACATCCAAATAATACCGCGATTTTCGCGAATGTTCAAAAACTAGGTGTTACTGTTAAAAATGCTGAGGTAATGGATGGAATTGGTGAGTATGTCAAAGATGTTATCAAAGTTTCCAAGAATAAAATTCCAGATCCAGTAAAAATCTTAAAAGATTCTGGTGCTGAAATCCTTGTGAATTATCTTCCTGTAGGTAGTCAAAAAGCAGTAGAGTATTGGGCTGATATTTGCTTACGTGCAAAAGTAGGAATGGTTAATTGTATGCCTGTATTTATAGCAACAGACAAAAAATGGAGCAAAAAATTTACAGAAGCAAATGTACCAATTGTTGGTGATGATATAAAAGCACAAGTTGGAGCGACAATTGTTCACAGAGTTTTAACTAATTTATTCTTAGATCGAGGGATGCCAATTGATAGAACGTATCAATTAAATGTTGGCGGCAATACTGACTTTCAAAACATGCTCGAAAGAAAAAGACTAAAGTCCAAAGAAATATCCAAAACACAATCTGTCACTTCTCAAATTGATTTACATGATGACTCGATTCTTCCTGAAAATGTACACATAGGCCCAAGTGATTACGTTGAATGGATGAAAGATAATAAAGTGGCATTTATACGGATTGAAAGTCGTCATTTTGGAGATGTGCCAATGCATATTGAAGCACGTCTTTCTGTGGAGGACTCACCAAATTCAGCGGGAGTTGTAATTGATGCAATCAGATGTTGTAAACTTGCTTTAGACAATAATGTAGGAGGTCCTTTGGTTGAGCCATCATCATATTTCATGAAGTCTCCACCCAAACAATATACAGATTCAATAGCACGAGAAAAAGTTGAAGAGTTTATCAAAAAGTACAAGATTGATTAGTGTCAGACTTCAATAGGCGTGAAGTTGAAATAGTATTTATAATTTTCGGTAGGCATACATAATTCTCTGCAAAACTGTGTAAAAGGATAAAATTGCTAAGAATAAAAAGCTTACTTCCATCACATTAAGTCCTGAAAATGAGTAATCTGGAAAGATCATGTGAAGGATTAATGCCAGAACAACAACAATCAAACGCTCTGTTCTCTCAACAATTCCTACTGCAAAACTTACTGATGGTTTTGCTAATTCTCCACGACTTCTAATATAACTTGTGAGGAATGCAAAAAGTAGTAATGGAATAGTTAATTCCCAACGAACGATTCCTGCAAATGAAAATGAAGTAATGATCAGAAAATCTCCAACTCGATCAAGTGTGGAATCCAAAAAGCCTCCAAATGCTGTCACTTTTTTATATTTTCTAGCAACCATACCATCGAGAAGATCAAAGAGATTTCCAATGAAAGCAACTATTGCCAGCCAATATATATGGTTAATAATAGCGACAAAGAATACCAGAGGTGGTATACTACCTAAGAGAGTAAGCACGTTTGGGTTAACCTTTGATAATGGTTCAATTAGTGGCTCGAGGACTTTTTCGACTGATTGTTTACTTTGACTTAGCATGGATAAAACACAGTATAAAGTTGATCTACATTCTCACTCAATCATATCACATGATGGAGGTATTACTGCAGAGGAATATGAGAAATTACTTTCTTCCGAACGACTCGATTGCATTGCTATAACAGATCATAATGAAACTAGTTTTGCTCGAATTATGCAACAAAAACATGGTGATAAGATCATTATCGGTGAAGAGATCACAACGACGGAGGGAGAAATCATAGGATTGTTTTTGCAAGAAACAATACCCGCTGGATTAGATGCAGTAGAGACTGTTAACCGAATCAGACAACAGGATGCACTTGTCTATATACCGCATCCATATGAAATATTTAGAAAAGGGTTACAGCAATCAAGTCTTGATAAGATAAAAGATGAAATAGATATTGTAGAAGTCTTTAACGGACGAGGGCAGGTCAGAGGAAAGCCAGAAGAATCATTAGCATTTGCCAATCTGCATCAAAAATCTCAGGCAGCTAGTAGTGATTCTCATTGTATTATGGGAATGGGAAAAACATATAGTATTGTCGCTGAAATGCCGACACAAAAATCTTTGAAACGACTTTTGATTAACCCTGAGCTTTCCCGCAAGAGAGCACCAATGTATACGTTACTTTGCCCATTGGTAAATCGTATTAAAAATAAGATAATATTAACAAATGGTTGAACAGCTTCTTAAAGAATTCTTCTTTGCATTTTGGTTTTTTGGACCCGCAGGACTCGCAAATGTCGTGGCGTTTGGTTCTGGAAAAATTAAGTTTTTGCGACCATATAATTATCCTGTAGATTTTGGATTAAAATTCCAAGGAAAAAGAATTCTTGGAAGTCATAAAACAATTCGTGGCTTTTTACTTGGAACAATTGTAGCAATTATTGGCGTCTACTTACAAATTTTCTTTTACAACACAATCAGTTGGCAGCGTGATTTCCTGCCCATAAATTATAACGAAGTAAATCCGATTCTATTGGGTTTTCTTCTTGGATTTGGAGCGTTAGCTGGAGATGCGGTGAAAAGTTTCTTCAAAAGGAGACAGAATATTCAACCTGGACGAAGTTGGGTTCCTTTTGATCAAATTGATTTTATATTGGGTGGTATTGTATTTACTTTCTTTTACATTCCATTGGAGTGGTATCAGTATTTACTGATTATCTTTATGTGGATTATTATTCACCCGACCGCAACATTTCTTGGCTATTTGTTAAAGCTTAAAAGAAAGCCTCTATAACGGTAGTTTAGATTGTCTTCACAGTCTGCTTATCGCTTAAGTTTCATTTTTATGGTATCATATAGGCATGAATATCCTCTTACTTGCTGCTGAAGTTGCTCCTTTTGTTTCAGTTGGGGGGTTGAGTCAATTCATGTATTTTCTCCCTAAGGAGCTCCGCAAATTAGGACATGATGTCCGCATTTTTACTCCGAAATATGGTGCGATGGATGAAACAACAATCGAAGGCAATTGGAAATTACAAATGGAATATACTGATCTGAAAGTGCCTGAGGATATGGACATAGAAGATCGACCAATTATTTGTAATGTAAAATCATATCGAGATAAAAATTCTAAAATCCATGCATACTTTCTTGAGAATAAAGAATATTACGAACTCCGTGCAAATGTGTATGGATATAAAGATGATCACACTCGCTTTGCACTTTTATCCAAAGCATGTCTTGAATGGATGATGCAGCAACAAGTTAAGCTTTCAACAAACTCAGGCATGAATGATGGGTGGAAGCCTGATATTATTCATGCTCACGATTGGCATACAGGCTATTTCCTTGATTTAGCTCGCCGACATCCTCGATATAAAGATATCTTCCGTAAAACACCAATTGTCTATACAGTTCATAATTTTTCTCTTCAAGGTAACTATGATTTTCGTTATTCGCCGAAAGAAGAATTCGATACAGGTAAACCGTTACCTGCTGCTCTGACAAATCCAGTACTTCAGTTACAAAATCCATTAAAAAGAGGTTTGTTGAATGCTGATGCTATCAATACTGTTAGTCCAACACATGCAGTCGAAGTTATGACTCCTGAATACGCTGAAGGTTTAGATGAAATTTTACAAGAAGTACGAGGACGGTTGACAGGAATTCTTAATGGACTAGATACAGAAAAATTTAATCCACATACAGATAAGTCTATTAAGAAAAACTTTAATGCCAATTCTTTTGTCCATGCACGAGAAGAAAATAAAAGAGAACTACAAAAGCTTTTCGGTCTTACACCGGATTTTCATCGACCGCTGCTTGCGTTAAGTGGACGAATGGTAAAACAAAAAGGATTAGATATGGTACTTGAAGCGTTACCTCATTTATTGAGTGAACGACCTGATGTACAAATTGTTTTTCTTGGAAGTGGAGAAGAACGCTATCGTTTGGAATTAACAGTCTTACAAAAGACATTTCCTGAACAAGTAGGTTTGCATTTGCGTCCAGATTTCCGATTACCAAAGAAGATATTCGCAGGTGCTGACATGATGCTTATTCCTAGCCTTTTTGAACCAGGCGGTATCATTGCTTTAGAAGCATTACGATACGGTTGTGTCCCAATTATACGAAGAACAGGGGGATTAAGTGATATTATCACTGATTATAATCCTGCAACAAAAGAAGGGAATGGGTTCTCTTTCAAAAATAAAGACGCATGGTCTTTATATGGTACGATCATGCAGTCATTGATTATCTATAATCATCCGAAATTATGGAAAATGCTTGTTAAAAATTGTCTTGAAAGTGATTTTTCATGGAGCCATGCTGCGACACAATACGACAGCTGGTATAAAAGGGTCGCTGCAAAAAGAAAAGAAACAATCGCGACAGTAGCATCTCCGGAGCAATTAGCTTAAAATAAAGTAATGGTTAATGAACACGAAATTTGGTTTGAAGAATTTCGAACAACTAAGCCCTATCAACTTTTGCAGAAAAAACCCCTAGCGTATTTTAGTATTGAATATGCTCTCTCAGATAAGCTTCCAACGTATGCAGGTGGGCTTGGGATTCTTGCAGGGGACTTTATCAAAGAACTTGCAGATAGGCATATTCCTGCTGTTTCTGTAGGTTTATATTATCAAAGTCGATATGGTTTTGACCCACATCATGATAAGGATAGTGAGCATATTATCCCAACACCTGAAAATCAAGGCTTACAACCTGTTTTAGATAAGAAAGACCAAAAGCCGCTCATAATAGCAGTTCCAGTAGGAGACCATGATGTGTTTGTCCGATGTTGGGTTTGGCAAAATAATTCTATTCCACTGTACTTACTTGATACCAATGTTCCTGAGAATTCTCCTGAAGACCGTGCAATTGGTTACAAACTGTATGACGCGGATAAGCAAGTTCGACTCAAACAAGAAATGATTTTGGGAATTGGTGGATTTCGATTACTTGAATCACTTGGTGTACAACCTTCACTTTATCACATGAATGAAGGTCACTCCGCTTTACTTGTCTTGGAAATCATAAGACATGAGATGCAGAAGCGAAACATCTCTTTTGAAGAGGCATCAAAAATGGCTTCCCATCATGTGGTTTTTACCAATCATACATTAGTTCCAGCTGGCAACGATATCTTTAGTAATGAGTTGATTCATATGATGCTTGGTAAGTATGCTAGTCAACTAGAAATTCCTGTCACAAAGATTTCCGATTTAGGAACGATTGAGGATTCACATGATTTTTACCTTGCAGTCTTTGCAATGCGATTGGCAGGAAAAATCAACGGAGTGAGTAAGTTGCACGTCAAAGAAGCAAGCAAGTTTTGGCCGGATTTTGTATGGGAACCAGTTACAAACGGCATTCATACACCAAGTTGGGAAAGTATGGCATATCATGACACGAGTAAAAAAGCTTTGCTTAGTTATATTGCAAAAGAAACTGGCCAGCATTGGGATGAAAATGAATTACTTTTGGGTTGGGCAAGAAGAATGGTTCGTTATAAGAGACCGCTAGCTTTATATGGAGATCTGGAGCGGTTTGTTTCAATTGCAAAAAATGCAGATCGACCTGTACGCATTGTAATGGCTGGTATCTCTCATCAGGCAGATGATGAAGGGCGAGAGCTTATTAATACTTTGCAAAAGATGCTCGACAATGAGTTAAAAGGAAGCGTGGTTTATTTGGCAGACTACAATAAAACATTGGCAAAATTAATGATCAGCGGATCAGACGTTTGGCTCAATACTCCAGTCGTCGGTTCAGAAGCATGTGGGACAAGTGGTATGAAAGCGAGTCTCAATGGAGTTTTACCATTAAGCACCAAAGATGGATGGATGGATGAAATTGACGTGAACAGGATTGGATGGTCTTTTGATAGTGATACTATCCAAACAAGTCTTCTCGATATACTCGAGCAACAAGTTATTCCAACTTATTACGATCAGGACCAAACAAAGTGGCATATGATGCAACGGGATGGTCGTGAACTTATTCTGCACCAATTTAGTGCGACGCGTATGCTGCGGGATTATTTTGAAAAGACATATTTACCTGTAATTACGAAATCATACGAGCACTACGAATTGTAATTTATTTAAGAAGATTCAGTAGATCGTTTACCTTCATAGTAGCAACTCCAATTACTTCATCAGCACCGCCATAGTACATAAAGATAGTTCCGTTTACATCAACTGCACCGCAAGGGAAGACTACATTTGGAACGACTCCGACTTTTTCGTATTCTGTTTCGGGTTCAAAGACTGGTTCATCGGTTCTAGCAAGAACCTTTCTTGGATCATCATAGTCCAAAAGCATCGCACCAACTTTATAAACATTTCCTGGTTCTGAAACCCCATGATACAGTAATAACCAACCTTTTTCTGTTTCAATTGGTGGAGCACTAATACCCAACTTCACATTATCCCAATGATCTGCTCTTGGATGTGCTATCACTTCACCTTTGAGCCAATTAGATTCATTAAAGATAAGATCTTTTCTGATATCCAACCAAATATCATATCCAAGTCGATGGAATGCTAAGTACGTTCCAGCAGCCTTACCTTTCACTATGCATGCATCTTTATCATCAACTTCGGGTGGAGAGATGAGTTGTGCTGGTGACCAATTCCATTTGCGATTAAGAAAGTCCTCAACCGGTATTGAAGTCATCGCGACACGAGGAGGATTGACGCCGTCATATGCTGTATAAAGCATGTAATACTTGTCATCAATTCGGGAAAGTCTTGGGTCTTCACATCCTGAGTTGCCGGTTTCATGAATCTTTTGTTCAAATGATTCACGTGGAAAATAAATTGGTTCATCTAAATTCTCATCTATTGTGAAGCCATCACTGCTCACGGCATATCCCATGACAGACGTTCCTTTGACGGCTTGTGCTCTATAGACGATATGGAATTTGTTTTTCTCATAAACTACAGCAGGATTAAATGTCCCAAAAGCCTGCCATTCTGATTCAAGTGCTGGTTTGATAATGGGATTTCCTTCAAAGCGTTGGAATTTCGGTTGTTTGGCATTTGCTTGTTTTGCTTCTGCGGAAAGTGCAAGATTTGGTACAGACTCTGCCGGTTTCATTTCAGCTATGATATCAGCGATCTTTGCCGAAGCGAGTCCAACTCGTGTATCTGCCGCTCCATAATAAACGAAGAGTTCATCATCTTTCACAAGTGCACCCGAAGGAAAAACAATGTTTGGCACATCTCCATGCAATTCATACTCCGCTTCAGGATCAAGAAGTGAATGCTCAGTTCTCGCAATAACTTTCCTCGGATCATCCAAATCCAAAAGTACAGCTTCAATACCAAAATTCTTATTGTTTGAAAGATAATTCCCTATATATGAATAGATGACAAACCATCCATCTGGTGTTTTGATTGGTGGTGCACCAAGTTCTATTTGATCACGAAGATCACGCAATAAATGCAGCGAATGTTGATTTACATTGTCATACCATTCCTGCCAATAATAAGGTGACCAAATATCTGCTTCATTATCAAATGTCGCGACACATATTTTTGCCGGTGGCATATCTGTATTTATTGTAATGAGGGACGCAAGTTTTCCATTAATCTTTTCGGGGAAAAGTGCCTGAGCTTTTGCATTGAATGTACTAACTGGATGTTTCTCAAATGTCTTAAAATCAGTTGTAATAGCGACAGCGGTTTTAATACCATAGGCTGCAAATGGATAGACTGAAAGTGCTGTGTAGAATATATAGAATTTGCCGTTATGGAATGTAATACGTGGATCCTCGACTCCATATATTTCCCAATCTTCTGTTGGTTCAAAGAGCATTCTATGTTCTCCAAAAGTTACTCCATCAGTACTTGTAGCATAACCAACTGTGGATACACGCAGGTTGACACCGTTTTGTCTTTTCTCTGAAGATAAAGCACGGTAAACCATATGATAAGTCCCCTCATGATAGGCGACACATCCATTGAACGCTCCATCGTGTTCCCAAGGATTTTTTGGATCAGGGCTGAGGATTGGATTATTTGAAGAGCGTTGTAGTTTTATCATACTGTACCCGAATTTCTACTTTACACATGTGCTGTGTGATTAGAGTGTAGCACAGGTGCTTTAACTTTTCTCATCTTTGGTTCTTTGTGATTCTTCATCTTATCGAGGAAGTCATCGACGTTTGCGGTAGCGGCTGCCACGATTGTATCTGCTCCACCATAATAGACAAAGAGATTGTCATCTTTGATAACTGCACCGCAAGGATAGACAACGCCTGCTTTAAAACCTTCATTATCATATGGCATGTCTGGTGAGACAATTGGATTATTCGTTCGATACAGAACCTTTGTTGGATCGTCTTTATCCAAAACCATAGCACCGATCTTATATCGACCTGGATCTTGGTATCCAACAGATTGGTAAATGAGGAGCCACCCATCTTTCGTTAACATCGGAGGAGCACCAGCACCAATCTTTTTACTGTCCCAATGACCCTTTCGAGGTGGAATGAAATGATGACCAGTAAGATATTTATCATCGAAGTTCAAATCATCAAGAACATCAATCAGAATGTTTGGATACACTCTATGGATAACGACATATTTTCCATTGATTTTTTCTGGGAAGATAACTGCACTCTTGTTGACCATCCCTGGAGGGGAAATGAGTTGCGGTTTTTTCCATTTGCTCCAATTCTTTGCGAGAAAATCCTCAAGAGGAATTGATGTTAGAGCTGCTCGTGGGGGACTCCATCCATCAAATGCAACATATGTCATAAAGACTGTATCATCAACTTTGGTGACACGTGGGTCTTCGATTCCACCATATCCTCCACCGGATGCGAAGTGATCTGCAAATGATTTGAATGCTTGTCCGCCAGGGGTTTCAAATGGTTCACGTGGAAGATAAATCGGTTCTTCGGACCGCTCATCGATGGTCAGTCCATCGGAACTTGTTGCATAGCCAATGACTGAAAGATCACTATCTCCCAATGCACGATACAGGAAATGTACTTTGCCATCTTCATACAGTGCTGCTGAATTAAATACTGCTCGTGATTCCCAAACTCGATCAGGACGTGGTTTCAAAATTGGATTCTGGTGAGGCTTCTTCAAAAGGATTTGAATATCCTTTTCTCTGAGACTTCCACCTGGAAGTGGGCATGTTACTGCATAAATATTGGAATCATTTACTGTCCAATAAAGGATGAGGTACTCTTTCGTCATTTCGACATCAAGCGGCTGTAAAGGATCTGCATGTTGGTGTGCTGGTTGTTCCCAAAGAGGTTTCTCAGTTCTCCAAAGAAGATGTTCAGGGTTCTTTGGATCAAAATATGCAGCACCGACTTTATAGACAGTGTGTTTTCCTTTTTGTGACTTCGAGTAGTAGATCACAAGGATTTGCTCTGCATGGATAAAGACTTTTGCAATCTCAAGGTCTCCATCATCAAAAAAGCCTGCACGACTTTCAAGGACAGGCTTATCGACTGTTTTCCAACTCTCAAGCTGAGACGAGTAGGCGACTTTTATACTCTGTTCGCCTGTGTAGAGAACGTGTCGGTGCTTGTACTTATAATCCGGTACAAGTGCTCCGGCTTCTTTAATAGTTTCTTCTTTGTTGATTTTGGTCCAGCGGAGTAGTTGGTCTGAGACTGCAAAAGTAAGGTCTTTTGCTTTGGGACCTGCTTTAAATGCTACCGCAAATTTATCACCTTGTGGAGTTATATTAAAGTTCCTGAAATCATACTTTGCATCCTCACGACCTTTGGTGTCTGTGATTATTACATACTTTGTCGTACCATCAAATTCAAATCCATCGGAACTTGCGACACATTTAAAGAAATTCTTACCGTTTTTTGTATAGGCGTAGTAGAGTAGTATATCCTTATCTTTTTTAGTAACACCAATTAATCTAATCATTTTTGAAGCAATAAATACTCTGTAGAAAACAGGGTCTAATTAAAGCTATCATGAAGCTAGTTTGGGTGTCAATATAACAGACAAACTCATACACTATTAATTAAATTTTTGTATCATTGTCTATGGCTCTCTTATTAGCTTAGAGAATGGATGAGCTTACTATGTTATTGACATAGTAAAAAGAATTTATATAATGTGCTTATGTCTCCTGAGTTTCGAGTTAGAGTTGAAACATTTCAGAAACCTGAAATACTTGATCCCCAAACAGCTGCTATTGAAAGTGCTCTCGTACGAAAGGGTCATCCTGTTACTGATATGCAAGCTGGCAAATTTTATGATCTTACGGTTACAGCAGAATCAAGAGATAAAGTTTCAGAAATTGTAAGAGAATTTACCGCAGGTTTTCTCGCTAATCCCACGATTGAAGATTATAAAATTAAGAACATTAGAATACAAAGATCCAAACGTCAAAGAAAGTAATTTTCATTGACAAGACGGCTTAAATGATATAAATTAAATTATGGTTAAGCAAACACTTCCTCTCGGTTTGACCTTTGACGACGTCCTCCTTCTTCCCGGCTATGCAGATTTTTCTCGTGGTGACATAGATTTGTCCACAAAATTAACGAAGAAGATTACATTGACTGCTCCATTTGTTTCAGCACCAATGGATACCGTCACAGAGTCAGAACTCGCTATCGGTTTGGCGGAGCTCGGTGGCATTGGTATTATCCACCGCAATCTTTCCATTAATGATCAAGCAAAACATGTTGCAAAGGTGAGAGTAAAAGGATTATTTGTCGGTGCAGCTGTCGGAGCAAGTGGGAATTACCAGGAAAGACTTGAGGCATTGGTGAAGGCAGATGTGTCATTGGTTGTTGTCGACTCCGCACATGGTTATACCAAGCAAATTATTGATGCAATAAAGTTTATCAAAAAGAAGTATCCCAAGATTGAAATCATGGGTGGCAATATTGCAACATTTGATGGAGCGGAAGCCTTAATTGCAGCAGGAGCAGATTGTCTCAGAGTTGGTATGGGGCCTGGTGCTATTTGTACAACGAGAATTATTTCAGGAATGGGAGTTCCACAGATTACTGCTCTAACTGAAGTTGTACGAAGTGCGGCAAAGAAAAAGATACCAGTCATTGCTGATGGTGGGATTAAATACTCAGGGGACATGGTCAAAGCCTTTGCAACCGGTGCGTCAGCTGTGATGATGGGAAGCTTTTTTGCTTCTACCAAAGAGTCTCCTGGAAAGAAAGTTACATTGACACGTGCTCAAGTGCCTCAGCGTTTTCAAAGTATTTTCCAAAAAAATAAATCCAATTACGTTTTTAAAGAGTATCGGGGCATGGGTTCAATCGGTGCAATGCAAAAAGGAACCAAAATCAAATCTGAAGATGAATATCACGGTAAAGATTATAAAGATAGAGTTTTGGTTGCGGAAGGAGTTGAGGGGTTGGTTCCCGTCAAAGGTAGTGTCCAGTCTGTCATTGATCAAGCAATTGGAGGTATCAAATCTGGTCTTTATTATGTCGGTGCCAAGACAATTCCAGATCTCCAAAGGAAAGCCCAATTCCTCCAAATTACCCAAGCAAGTCTTACAGAATCACATCCTCATTCACTTCTTATTACTAATGCAGGGGAGAATTACTGATAACTTCGTGGCTTTGATAAATAACTTCATTAGCAATGCTGTGATATCATAAATTACTATGGCAGAAGGTGGTATTGGTACAGAAGTTACAATGTCCTATGAAAGAGATTCTTCGCAAGATGTAAAGGACTCATGGTTTAATGACTATTTAAAAGGTAATAGTCGATTTCCACAAACAAATAGAGAAGGTATAGGTTCACTTCTGACGGATGCGGTCCTGAAAGACCCTCCAGATACATGGGATCATTTTTTTGATACTGATGTCACGGAGGATCAAGTGGATCGTATCGGAAAAGCAATGAATTCTCACCATCGAAAAGCAGAAGTTCGTTATTCTACAGAATATCCACTTACTAAAGATGCAGCTCTTTCTCAGCGTATACTTTCAAAAGTAAAGCGAGAAGGCCGATTCCAGATAACGCCAGAGAGATTACAGAACTTATGGGTAGGTTCAACAGAAGAGGTTGGTCGTGTCATACTAGGGTTTATTAATAATAAATATTATTATCCAGGTACGACAATAGATTCAGAAATAATTAATGATATATCGTTCTTTTTTAATGATCCTCACCAAGCTAATCGTGTTGATGTTTTACGTCAAACCATGGCTTTGGTTTCAGATGCTGTGAATGATGATCAGGGAAAGAAGATTTCCGAAAACTATAAAAGAGAAGTATCTGCAAAGTCTTCAGCACAAGGTCGATGGCTCTATGAGATAAAGCAACATGTTGCGAGTACTGTCAGGGAGCAATTTCCAGAGGAAAATTTAGAGTGGTTGTATGGAAAATGGGAAATGTCTGAATAGTCAGAGAGTTTACTTTGCAGGGTAAAGGCACGATAATGTACTAATGATGCGAAAATTTCGCAATACTCCGACCTTTTTTATTTTACTTAGTTTGCTTATGGGACTGATTATTCTCCCTGTAAGCATATTTCGTTTAGAGATAAATGATATTCGCTCTCGTTCGTCCACACAATCAACAACAAGTGTCGTTGAAGGGAAAGTTTCAATTCTTATTCTTGATCAAATCTCAGGAAAGTCGACAGAAGAATATCTATTAGAAACTTTAGATAGGCGAAGTTTACGACTGCAGTTTGTAAATGGGATTCCTTCACAACTTACTTCAGGTTCACGAGTTAAAGTAGTCGGTACACAACATAATAACGTACTGCATGTGGACGTAAAGCTTCCAAATGCTATACAAATTATTGATGAGCCACAGTCCAAAGTTACAGCTTCCTCAACTACCAAAAATATTAAGACTGCAGTCATTTTGTTTAATTTCAGAAATAACACGATTCAACCTGTAACTCCAGCCGATGCAAAGAAGCAAATATTTACTGATGCAGACTCAAGCAAAAATTATTTTAAGGAAATATCTTATGGTTTATATAATATGCAGGGCAAAACAAGCCCTGATGGAGATGTCTTTGGCTGGTACACAATCCCATATGATCTTACTATTGGAACACCTTCGACAGAATGTCCAAATGAGCAAGTTCGAAATTGGGGAGAATTAGCCAAACAAGAAGCACAAAAAGCAGGAAATGATATGAATAACTACGATAAGTTCATTTTTATGTTCCCTGTGACAAATGGATGTAAAGGATTTGTTGGCTTAACAAGTGCAACAAGTCATTATATCGTTATGTATGATCTAACGTGGCCAATAGACAATTACAAACATGTATTGCTCCATGAAATTGCTCATGCATTACCGCTTGAGAATGACCAGTCAAGTGTTGACTATTTAGATCATGCTTATGCATTTTCTTGTACAGATAGCACTGGACGAAGAGTTACGATAAGCAATAACTGTGTGGATGATGCAGGTGATCCATATGAACCATTAGGGGGCGGTTTGGGTCACATCAGTAATGTTCACAAAGAATTATCAGGATGGTTTGCACCTGAAAATATTCAGCAGGTAACCTCTACAGGAACATATACACTTGCTCCACAAGAACAATCGTCTTCGTCTGTCCAGCTTATTAAAATACCGAGAAGTACGACTACCGCTTCTGGTGCTCAGCAGTACTATTATTTAGAATATCGACAACCTTATGGTCTTGATACGCTAGATAATTTCTTTACGTATCTTTCCATTCCAGATCGTCCTAGTTCGAATGTCTTTAAGGGTATAAGTCTCCGGCTTTCCCCAGCAGATTGCCCAGGTGGATCGAAGTGTGATGCTGTTCTTCTTGATGCAAATCCAGGAACTACTACATTTGCTGATGCCGCATTGGAGCCAGGTATGGTTTTCTTTGACGAAGACCATAAGATCTCTGTGCAAACGATGACAGCAACTACAACACAAGCAACGGTGGCTATTCACTTTGGGGCAACGCCTCCAACGCCATTTTTTACTCCACAGCCAACTGTTAGTCCGGTGGTTTCAACGACACCAAATCCTGGAGGTCCTTCTACAACACTTTCATTTACAATTGCTCTTCACGGAGTTGGGTCGTCAGGAGATAATTCTAATCCTGGTGGAGGAAGCTTAAGTAATAAGTCTCCTCAAACTCCGCAACGGAATTTGTCTGTACGTCTGTTTGATAGTGCAAATAACCAAGTTGCCAGTAAATCAGCTGCTATTACCTATGATGCAGCTTCAGGAAACTTTGTAGGGAAATTGGATCTAGGAAGTGCTTTTCCTTCTGGTACATATGTTATGCATGTCAAAAGTGATAAATATCTGCAAAGGAATGTAGCTGTTACGATAACATCTAATCAAGAAAATGTTGTATCACAAATCATTTTGAATGCTGGTGATGTTACGGGAGACAATTTGATCAATGTTATGGACTACAATGCTTTTCTTGATTGTGGGTACGGAGTAATTAATCCACTTCCTATGAGTGATCCAAATGCTCCTTTTAACAAGAATGTATGCCAAGTTCACGTTCCTGCAATCAATACGGATCTTGATGATAATGGAAAAGTGGATAGTGGCGATTATAATCTCTTTTTACGTGAGCTTTCGTCTATGAGGTAGCTACTTTACCAAACTCACACTAATTCCATCGACATAATCTCGATCCTTTAGTGGAAGGACTGTTGGTACAATCGTTGATTCAAGTTGTTCATTATTGGCTAGCCATTGATTGAATTCATGGAGCTTTGCATAATATTCTTTTTCAAAAGTTCCTTTGGTTACCCAACCATTCCTTAGGACATTATCACAAATAATGACTGATCCAGGTTTGCTCAATTGAATTGCATGCTCAACGTACTGAATATATTCTTCTTTGTGAGCATCAATGAAAAAGAAATCGAAGGTTTGCTTTATTTTTGGTAAGACTTCTAATGCTTCACCAATTTTGAGTTCTACTTTGTTTTCAAGTTTGGCATGTTCGATATTTTCTTGAGCGACTGCTGCATAACTAGAATTATGTTCAATTGTGACAATCTTTCCATCTTTTGGTAATGCTTTTGCCAACCAAATAGTGCTATATGCTCCGAGTGTCCCAATCTCCAATATGTTTTTGGCATTGATCGATTTTGCTTGAAGGTACAGCATGCGTCCGATGACTGCATTAATCTGAATCGGTGGGAGATTATGCTTCTTACTATTTTTGATAGCAAAATCCAATGCTTCATCCTTCGGGATAAAAAGATCTTCAATATATTGATTGGACTGGCGGGAGATACTCCAGTTTGTTTTATCTGTCATACGAGGAACTATTTTAATTGATCTTCTGGCTTGTTGATACCGTATGTTTCTGCGATTTCAAACTCTATACCATCAGACTTCAACACAATATAGCCAGTATTCTTAAACGCTTGACCCTTCAATGTTGCATGTGTACCTTCGCCTAAATGGACGAGAAGCGTTTTCATCAGGCCGACATGGCTTCCAACAAGGACAGTTTTACTAGGGTAAGCAATAGCGATTTCACGAAGTTCCGTGATGAAGCGTGACATTAATTCTTCGTCGCTTTCATAACCTTCGGTTAGCTTTACTGATTTCCATTCATCGTAGGGAAGTGTGTGACGCATTTCATAAAGATCCTTTAATTCTTCTCGAACTTCTTGACTAAGCCTTCCATCAATTGCTCCTTCGTTTCTTTCTTTCAAAGCTTCTTTTATATTTACTGCTAAATTATGTTCTGCCGCAATTGTTTTTGCTGTTTCATATGCACGCTGCAATGGAGAAGAAAATGCTATATCAAAATGAACATCTTTTAGTTTTTGTGCTGCTTCACATGCCTGTTCTTGCCCTTTTTCAGTTAAAGGCGTATCCATACCGTGTCTACCTTGTTCATTCGCAACCGACTGTCCATGGCGAACGATATACATTGTGCAAATGTTTTTCTGATCCATAAGCGTATTATACTACAAATAAGCGTTGAGGCCGCCCTTTGGTGCAAAAGCCGAAGCAAAAGCAATTTTATTACATCGCTTAAGTTCTTCTTCGGTCATAATTCCTTTCTCTCGCAGGAATGCAAATTGTCTCCATAAATGGGCATCAGCAATCATTTCGGGCCAATCCGTATTGATTGTGAATTTTACATTATTTTCAATAAATGTCCGTAAAATAAATTTTAGCTCTTCTTCATTTTCAACAGCTTTGGTCATCAGATTACTCAGAGGACAAACTTCAAGAACAATGTCCTGTTTCACCAATTCTTTCATCAATGGTTTATCGTAAGCTGCTTTAATCCCATGTCCGATTCTCTGAGGCTTAATATATTCAAGTGCTTCCCACATGTCATTTGAATCATCAACCTCTCCTGAATGTGTTGTTACAGCAAGTCCAGCACGTTTTGCTTTTACAATCAAGTTTTTATAATCCTTCAAATGGAAATTCGGATTAGAACCACCAGCAAAATCGATTGCGACAACGCCACGTCTTTTATACTTAATAGCTTTCTCAATCATTATCGCGTTTTTCTCAATATCAAATTCCCGTGCAAGACAGAATATATATCCACCAGAAAGATTTGGATATTCAAGAAATGCTCGTTCCATACCCCGAAGCATTGCCATGATGATGTGATCAAGATCCTGTTCTCCGTTATTATTGTGTCGCATGATATTTCCGCGAATTTCAATATGCTTAATGTTGTTTCTATATGCACCGCCCATGGTTTCATACATCGCTTTTTCAAGAGCAAATGTTCCTGAACTGAGTTTGTCTAGGACTGGATGGTAAATTTTTTTGAGATATTCATTGAGCTTCATTTTTCTGTTTGGAGATAGGGTAATATGTTCGACGAATTCATGGTAATCTTTCTTCGGAAGTTTCTCTCCTTGTTCATGTGCGATTTGCCAATACACAAAAGGATTAATTGCTGATCCGATATGCGTGTGCAGTTCTGCGAGTGGAAAGTCTGGAAAAGTTCGAGGATTTTTAGAAAAGTGGTGATCCATAATTAAGTATGTCAAAAATTGATGAGGAAGTAAAGGTTCCTATTTCTTTCTATTTGGTATACTAGATACGATGTCTGTCCTAAGAAATATCATCGCTTTTTTGGTCCTTGCTGCTATTGTGTATGCTGTAAGTAATTATTATGGAATAGCACAGCAAACAGTAGGTGTAAAAGGTGCAAGTACAGAGAAAGCTCAAGAAGTCAGTAACGAGATCCAATCCGATATAGGGAAACAAGCTGAGAAAGCAGCAGACAGTGCAAGTGATGTAACGGTTGGAGATATTTTCGGTTTCCTCCAACGCTTCCAGAAAATTCCTCAAGATTTACAAAATGCCAGGGAATATTCAGAGGACCAGCTCAACAACTTCACCAATCGAGAAAAATAAACTCTTACTCGTAGTATAATGTACAGATCATGGACGATTTACACACGCGTAGTACCAAATTAATAGAAAAGATTAATGCCGACGAAAAACGGAAACGCATTCGTGAGCTGGAAGCCGAAAGTATGAAGCCTGGTTTCTGGGATGATCATCAAACCGCTGCAACGAAAATGAAAGAGATGTCTTCTCTGCAGAAAGAGGTTGAAGAAGTAGAACTGCTTGAATTTTGGATGGAAGAAGGAGAACATGCTGAAGCTGAGAAACTCTTGAAAAAGATGGAACTCTTAATGTTCTTTTCATCCCCAAATGATAAATCCAATGCAATTTTCGCGATTCATTCCGGACAAGGTGGGACAGAAGCGATGGATTGGGTTTCGATCCTTTTTCGTATGTACACAAAGTATTTTGAGAAAAAAGGTTGGGCATATGACATCCTTGATCAAACTCCTGGCGAAGAAGCTGGACTCAAAAGTATTACACTTGCTGTTGAAGGGAAGTATGCATATGGATATCTCAAACACGAAGCTGGCGTCCATCGTTTGGTCCGACTATCACCATTTAATGCTGATGCACTTCGCCAAACATCATTTGCGATGGTTGAAGTTTTGCCCGAAATTGTACAAGATGACACAATTGAAATTAAAGATGATGACATCGAATTTGATGCTTTTCGTTCAGGTGGTCACGGTGGACAAAACGTAAATAAAGTGAGTACTGCTGTACGTTTGAAGCATATTCCTTCAGGAATTGTCGTCACCGCCCAAACACAACGCTATCAAGGACAGAATAGAGAGTTCGCGATGAAACTTCTCAAGGCAAAACTCTGGGCAATTGAAGAGGAAAAAAGAAAGAAAGAAGAAGCTGCATTAAAAGGTGGCTATAAAACTCCAGGGTGGGGAAATCAAATCCGATCGTATGTCCTGCATCCATATCGTATGGTAAAGGATCTTCGTACAAATGTCGAAACAGGAAATACCGATGCAGTACTAGGGGGAGAATTAGATCAATTTATTGAAGAGGAACTGCGTATGCTTTCTTAATATCCTCAATATGCTTTTATTTTTAGTATAATATTTCCTATGAGTGAAAGAAGAAAAGCAGAATATTTAGCGACTATCCAACAAAGTTTAGTTACTCCCCAAGAACCTAAGCAGGGCCAAACAGTAGTAAATAGAGTGTTTGAATTAGGAAAAATTTTAACTACAACTACGACGAGTAACGTCCCCGATTCCATAGAGCGAGTAAATAGGCGTGAAAGAGCATTGCATCTGGCAGTTGGAATTGTTGCAGGACCAGTGGAAGATCTTCCCAGAGCTGAGATGGTTTTAAATGCGATCAAGCCTGAAGTTGCCGGTGTAATTCGAGAAAAGCTGGTTGTTACTGCAGCAGATCTTAAAGGTAGCAAATTATTAAAGTGAGGTTATTTTTTGCCTTTTTTCCACGGCACTGCTGAAAGCATTGAAGCGTAGACGTCATCTTTTATTTCAATTCTCAATGCGTTGAGTTCTTCTTCATTGGGATTTCTCTCCTGAAACTCTACAAAAGGCAAATCTGTTACAACTGCCAGTGGGGTTTGTTCTGAGCCTTCTCCCATGACTAATACAGCAGCTGACGAAAGTGAATCAATAACATTTGTTTGTTCCATATGCATCTCTCTTCCAAAAAGGTCTTCCTTGCCGATATAACTATTAAGTGCCCGAAAACCACTATGCGTTATTGCATAGCCAGTGACACCCCAGCGGAGCGGACTTAATTTACTATCAGTGAGAATGACACCAATATGTTTGAGGTTATGTTTCTTTGACAAATATTCTCGTATCTTATTGACGCTTTTTTGTGGATCTTTTGGCCAGAGACTAAAGTATCCGTCACTGTTGGATGCGTCAATACCTGCAGATGCGACCAAGAGATTATGATTGATGGAGAGCATGATGCCATACTGGTTTTCTTCCGGTGGGAGATAATAATCTGCTTCTTTTTCTGCAAGTTTAAATTTCTCTTCAAGTGTCCCTGCTTTGACCAAACGTCCCTCACAAATGCCTACAATTTTTGAGGTCACAGCAATAACAGAATTCTCCTGAGGTTTTGGTAAACTCTCATCGAGAATAGTAAAGAGACTATCTCCTGAGGTTATTTTTTTTGTTTTAAATGCTTGAATGTTCATTGGAAATTATTGTTTCTAGTGTTGTTATAAATTTCTTGGTTTGCAGTACATCATGCGTTCGTACGATGGTTGCACCGTTTATTATTGCAATTGCAGTTTCAGCAAGTGATGCTTCGAGTCTCTCATCAACGGATGGTAGTGTATCAAGTTGCAATTGTTCCTGCAACAACATGCCCAGATGACTTTTTCTTGAGACTCCAATGGCAATTGGGTACTGAAGTTTTTTGAAGGCATGAAGATGACGGATTATTGCGAAATTCTGTTCCATTGTTTTTCCAAATCCAATTCCAGGATCGATGATGAATTGCTCATCTCTCATTCCTGCTTTTTTACCAATTTCGATTTGGTTTTTAAAGAACTGAGATATTTCATCAATGACATTGTCATAGGTTATCTTTCCTTTTTGCATGGTCTTTGGGGTGCCTTTTATGTGGTAGATAAGACATTGTACTTGAGCATTTGCAGCGACGTTTGCTAGTCTTTCATCATATAAAAATCCTCCAAGGCTATTAATAATAGTGCATCCTTCTTTTACAGCTGCTTGTGCAACAGCTGACTTTCGGGTATCAATCGAAAGAATCAGATGAGGCAATTTCTTTTTGAGCTCTTTAATAACGGGAATAACACGTTTTAACTCTTCGTCTTCAGTTATTTCACTTGCACCAGGCCTTGTTGACTCTCCACCAATATCAATGATATCTGCACCTTCTTGTACCATTTTTTCGGCATGGTGGACAGCATGATTTTTATCTTTATATAAGCCTCCATCAGAAAATGAATCGGGTGTAATATTTAATATCCCCATTATTTGTACATTGTGTTTTACCATTGATGTATTATACCAAGACTTTCAGGCGAGTTTGCGAGTGTTGCCAAAAGATCGCAAATATGTTTTACTAAGGATAACGGCCAGGTAAGAAATCCGTATGGAAAGCAAAGAAACACCAAAACAATCTCAGCCAGCAACAAGTTCAACACCGGCTTCTGTTGCTACAAAAACAGACGGGTCTTCTACCTCAAAATTAGCATTTGAAAGCAAATCATCAGGATCAACTATGCAATCATTTAAGGATACAAAGAAAGGACCATCAACAGTACAAATTCTTGTCGTACTGTTGGTTATGGCAGCACTTGGAGTAGGCACTGGCTATGGAGTTGCAGCGTTTTCTTCGAAACCAGGACAAAAAAGTGTGGTACCCGGTGCACTTAATCCAAATGCCCCTGCAAAAGGTCAGACCTTTGGTACAGAAGATACTTCAGCATATAAAGATACAGCTGAGGGAACGCTTAAAGAAGGCGGCATTGAAGGGGAAGGACAATATCATTTGGAGCGACCAGGTGGTGAAAGTCAAAACGTCTATATGACTTCTTCAACCGTTGATCTATCCAAATTTGTTGATAAGAAGATAAAGGTATGGGGAGCTACTCAAACCGCACAGCATGCAGGCTGGCTCATGGATGTTGGACGAGTTGAGGTTCAATAATCTCGTAGAACAATCCGTCATTGGGCGGAAGCAGTGATCTCGTCGGGGAAGAGATTGCAGCTTCATAAATATTCCTCGCAATGACTTATGATACGACTAGAAAATGTTACCAAAGCATATCCGACGGGAAATACAGCACTTGCCGATGTTACTTTTAATATTGATAGAGGTGAATTTGTCTTTCTTGTGGGTCCTTCCGGATCTGGGAAGACAACATTGTTCCGGTTATTGATCCGAGATACTGTCCCGACAAGTGGTGCAATTCATATTGGTGATTGGGATTTAGTTACACTTCCTCATAAAAAAGTGCATCATCTTAGAAAAAATATTGGAATGGTATTTCAGGATTTAAAGCTTTTGCGTGATCGTACAATTTTTGAAAATATCATGTTTCCTTTAGAAGTTGGAAATATGGATACACATGATGCTAAAAAGCGTGTTGAAGAGATTATCGAACGTGTCGGAATTCAGGAACATATTAACAAATTTCCTATCCAACTATCCGGAGGAGAATTACAAAGAGCAGCAATTGCGAGAGCTTTGGCTTTTAATCCCGAGATCTTGCTTGCAGATGAACCAACTGGTAATTTAGATAATGCTACTACGTGGGAGATTGTAAAATTGTTGCAAGATATCAATGATAGCGGCACAACAATTATTATGGCGACCCACAATGCTGACATTGTAAATAGTATGCAGAAAAGAACATTAATTCTTGAAAAAGGTATTCTGACAAGAGATGATAAGCGTGAGCCAAAGTCTCATGCGAAGAAAGAAGAATAATATGCGAGCAACCAAAACAACATTAAAACATATTCGAAGAAGTCCATATCAGTCAATGGCAGCTGTTTTTATTATGATGCTGACATTTCTTTCGATTACCATTTTCTCATTTATCGTCTTTGGATCATCAGCGGTTATTCAATATTTCGAATCAAAGCCACAAGTAACAGCCTTCTTTAAAGATGAAGCAAAACCACAAGATATTGATCAACTGAGAGCTCAGCTCCAACAATCAGGACAAATTGCCTCAACAAAGTATGTCTCCAAGGCTGAAGCACTACAAATTTACAAAGAGCAAAATAAAGATGATCCTTTGCTTCTTGATCTTGTGACAGAAGATATTTTGCCTGCATCACTTGAGATTTCGACATACAAAATTGAAGATCTTGAGCCTGTTTCAAATACTTTACGATCGTCTCCCTATGTAAATGAAGTGATTTATCAGAAGGATATTGTTTCTACCTTGGCAAGTTGGACCAACGCCGTGCGTATTATCGGTATTACATTAATTGCAGTCTTAGCCTTGGTTTCAGTCTTTATTATGATGACGGTCATCGGATTCAAAGTTTCACAAAAGAAGGAAGAAATTGAAATTATGAAGTTACTTTCCGCGACGAATTGGTATATTCGTTGGCCTTTCATTCTTGAAGGTATTTTCTATGGAGTACTTGGAACACTTATCGGTTGGGTGATTGCCTCAGGTGGATTGCTTTATGCGACGCCATACCTTGAAACATTCTTAAAGGGTATTCCTGTACTGCCGGTGTCACCAATCTTTTTGGTTGCACTACTTTTTGGAGAATTGCTTATCGCAGTTTTCCTTGGCATCCTCGCCAGCTCACTTGCCGTACGTCGGTATTTGAAATAGTTTATAATGTTCTCCTGAAGTAATTCAGGAACTTAATTACAAACATATGAAAAAGTTAATAATATTTACTCTTGCTATCCTAGGTTTTGGATTAAGTGGTGCATTCGTTTATGCACAAACTGCTAATCAGCAACAAGTTTCGGATCTCAATAATCGTATCCGCGAATTAGAAAGAAAAGTATCCGATCTCAAATCGCAGGGTAATTCTCTCTCTTCTCAAATAGCTGCAATGGATGGGCAAATTTCATTGACTGAATATCGTATTGATACAACGCAAAAAGAAGTAATGGAGATTACCCTCGATATCGAATCAGCAAGTAAGCGGATGAGTAATTTGGAAGGCTCACTCGATAACGTGACAAAAGTCTTACTTAATAGAATTGTCGCAACCTATCAAGCAGGTGATGCGAAAGAGTTACAAGTGTTGTTGGCATCCGGAAATATATCCGACCTTATGTCTCGATCAAATTATTTAAAAATTGTTCAAAGTCATGATAGACAACTGCTCTATGATACTCAGCAAGCACGTAATGATTACGCGAATCAAAAAGTCATCCTCGAGCAAAAGAAAAAGAAGGTTGAAGAATTGAACAAGCAATTAGAAGGATATCAAGTACAGTTAGATAAAGATAAAGCATCAAAACAAACTCTTCTGGCCACGACCAAGAACGACGAAGCTCACTACCAACAGCTACTCTCCCAAGCTCGAGCACAGGTCAATTCTATGAAGTCTTTTGCAAGAGGACACGGTGGATCTGTTCTACCTCCTCAAGCAAGTCCTGATGGATGGTATTTTAATCAACGTGATTCTCGATGGGGCAATTCAAATATGGGATCTTCGCCAGAATATGTTTGGGAAGTTGGATGTTTAGCGACATCAATGGCAATGATTATGAAAAAGCACGGAGAAGATGTAACTCCGGCCTCAGTAACAAGCAATAGTTCATACTTCTTTTCAAATACAGCCTACATGGCAATTCCGTGGGGTGGAGGTAAATTTTCTTCGGCATCCGGCTACAACCAATCAGCAATTGATAGTAAGTTAGCAGGTGGTGAGCCCGTTATTGTTGGAGTTAAAGGAAATTCCCATTTTATTGTTTTGAAAAGTGGTTCTTCTGGGAATTACATAATGCATGATCCATGGAACGGTCCTGATCTAAAGTTTTCTGATTACTACGCTGGCATTTCTTCATATGGTTGGTATAACTAACCTTCTCCAAAACTAATGACATTGGCATAATTCTCATGTATGATTAAATTATCATGCAGTCTCTTCTCATTATACTAGGTTCTCTTCTTGTTTTACTGGTGAGTGTGCCAAATCAAGCTTATGCAGCAGGTCCAGTTTCTCTTAATGAAGTACTCACTCATCCAAATGCAGGAAGTAAAGAATGGGTGGAATTCTATGTCACGGATAGTAGTAATCTCAAAAATTATTGGATTGATGATGATGCAGATTTTGCAAGTGATGAAGGTGGGAGTGCAAAGAAAAGCCTTGATGGAGTAATTGCTGGAAGTGATAGTCAGCATTATTATATTGAGTTGAGTGCATCAATGTTTAATAACGATGGTGATACTGTCGTTCTGTTTAATCCAAATGGATCTATCGCAGACCAGCTCACTTATACTGATGGGCCTGGTTATGATGTCGCAATGGGAAGATATCCTGATGGAACTGGTAGTTTTGCGTATCTATCTAATCCCACACGGGGAAGTGCAAATGCTGGCCCAATGCCAACGGCAACCGACGAACCCGAACCAACCGCAAAACCTGCAGTCACTCAAGTCGCTTCGTCAAATCAAACACAATCGGGATCTACTATTTCAAGAACCACTGCCACACGAACACCTACAACACGAGTTTCTTCCCCAACGTCTTCTCCAAGAATTTCAGGAGTTCCTATATCACCTCGCTCCGTAAGTCCCTCAGCAAAAGTTGCCAGTCGAGGTGCGTATCCAACCGCTGTTCTTGGAGCAAAAACGAAAGCAAATGAACCGACTCGAATTCCTCTACCATCAATTCCGATGAAAGTGAAAGGTGCTTCCAGTGCACCTGCTCTTTTTACAATTTTGGGTGCAGGGTTTATAATTGCGTGTGCTGTTCTTTTATTTTTGAAAAAATTAAAGCAGCGAGCATAATATGGAAAAAATAATTACAAAAAGCTTTGAGGAAACTCAAGCACTCGGTTTGGAACTTGCGAAGAAATTAAAAGGTGGCGAAGTGTTAGCATTGCATGGTGATTTAGGTTCTGGCAAAACAACATTTATGCAAGGATTAGCCAAAGGCTTAGGTATTAAACGAAATATCATTTCACCAACATTTATTATCATGCGAACGTATGCTATTGGAAACGATTCCAATATTCAGAATTTGTATCATGTAGATTTATACAGAATTGCATCTGAAAATGATATTGATGGTCTAGGATTAAAAGAGTTACTCGGAGAGAAAGAAAATATTGTAGCAATTGAATGGCCAGAAAAGATTAAAAAGGTGCTTCCTAAGAATAAAATTGATATTTATTTTGAGTATCTTCAAGAGGATAAGAGGAAAATACGAATTGCTCAGTAGCAATCACTCATTTTATTGACAGCGTCTATAGTGCTATGAGATAATCCCCGAATTATGGTGGATAGACCAAGATTTTTATTGGAAAGCAATGCAGATATATCTTCACGAAAGGATAGAGTACCCCGTCCTGAAGTTATTATCTCTCGTTTCGAAAAGGAATTTATGCCTGCTATTGGAGTACTTCTTCCGCGAACTATTGGTGTCCCACGTTTAGAAGCTGATCAGATTCCTCCTGCGTATGAGGGTCTGGAAAGATCAAAATTTGCTGATTTAGTAGGTCTCGAATTGTTGTGCAGGGCTTTTGATACAGTACCAAAGGGTAACTATGCAGAAGATGGTGTCGGAGAAGCACATGTGATGCAAGATAAACTTATTATAAGCCTTGCTTGCCCTCCTGGAGAACACGCAGAAATTTATTATGACAAATACTCTGATGATAGAGAGTCAGTGGAGGTTGTGACACATGGCTCTGGGAAAAATGGGTTCCACTCCGAATCTTTAAAATTAGATTTTGAAAAAGATGGTTATACAATGGAAGCCAAATATTGGGGGACCGCAACGCGAGAAACAATTTTTACAGGTGAATTTGTTGATGATGGGAAAGCTCAAGTTATGCGTGCTAGTGTTAGTGTACAAGTAAAAGATATCCCAGCACAAAGATAATAAAGCCACTACTAATTTGGCTTACATGCAACAAAATAATTTCTCGCAACTACTTGGTATTCGCATCCCTGCGGTAATGGAGGCAATGGTACTACCACTTTATCATTATCAGTTTCCCGACAAATAAGCGTATCTTTCTCTGTGCCAACCTGACATGAAGTTACTGTCCTGACAGCGGATGTTGGGATAACTACATTTGGAGAAGAACAATTTACAGCAAAGCCTCCATTCGAAGAAGCATATGTACATGGTTCAGGAAGTTCTGGTAATTCCACCTTAATTGGAAATTCAGGATTTGATGCTAGGGTTGGTGATGCGTTTGGCTTATCCGTTGGGCAAACAACGACAACACCATTTTGTTTTGTTTGATATTCACAACCTTGCGGCAGTGCCGGAAGATTATTTTGTCCCACAGGTCCTGATGCTCTTGTCGTTGCTGAAGTTCGTTGTTGATAAAGAACAGCTACATTAATACCGAGAGTAACAATAAGCACAAGCATTGATATTAATACAAAGAGACGAGATAGAAAAAATGACTTTCTTCTATGTGCATTGTAATACGAAGTAGCTGTTTCGACGTTTTGATCCATTATGACCTCATCTTAAGCATAGATGGGAAGAGTGAGGCTTGTCAAGCTCATTTTATGATAAAATGCTCTCATGGATCACATACAAAAAGCAGTGCAAATACTCAAAGATGGTGGCGTAGTCATTTTTCCTACAGATACAGCATTTGGAATTGGTTGTAGAATTGATAATGAAGAATCTGTAGAGCGTTTATTTGCTTTGCGGAGGCGTCCTGAAGACAAGGCAACTCCTGTCTTAGCTGCAAGTCTTGAAATGCTTGAACCATTTACCCAACCAGTATCACAAGATGTCATTGATAAACTCATTGCTCCACATTGGCCCGGTGGGTTAACAATTGTATTGCCATGTAAAAGTGAAAAGATTCCTGCATTGGTTCGCAAAGGTGATACTCTAGGAGTACGCGTTCCAAATCATTTGACGACACTCGAAATAATCAATGGTGTTGGTGTACCCATAATTGGTTCTTCGGCTAATTTCCCAAAGCATCAGACACCATATACTTTTGAAGCTTTGGATCCAGAGTTAGTGCGATTAGTTGATTATGTTGTACCAGGAGAAACGTTCACTAAGGAAGCTTCTACGGTTATTTCTGTTGTTGAAACTCCTTGGAAGATTTTACGACAAGGTGCTGTACAAGTAAAAGTGTAATACTATGGAAAACATTCTTTATATAGATACATCAAATAATAAAGAGATTATTATCAGTCTAAAAATTGATGGAAAAGAAGATATTCGTAAACAAATTCCTAATCATCGGAAAGGACAAGTTGTTATACCAATGATTCAATCATTGCTTGCGGACCATAAGCTTGCATTAAAAGATATTACAGGAATAGAAGTGCATCCTGGACCGGGTTCATTTACTGGGGTACGCGTTGGTATAACAATTGCAAATACTTTAGGTCAACTATTAAATATTCCTGTAAATACTAATAAAGTAGGGGAAAGTGTTGAAGCAATTTATAGCTAGTTATTCAGTCGTAAATAATGTAGGATCGCTTCGTAATCTTTCAATCTTTGCAGTATTATCCACAAGCTTATCACGTAAACTACTTCCAACATCGTGACCCATACAAGGTGTTTGATCTGTTGTCGGAGATACGTCATGTGCTCGTTGAAGCATATGCTGCAAGAGCGTTCTATCTCCTAATCTTTCTGTAGCTGTTCTTGGTGTGGGCCTTGGATTTTCTGTCATAGAAGTCTTGCGATTGTAGTCAGTTAAGGAGGATATGTCAATGCAAAAGCAGATTTACTCTCTCATCTCGACAATGTATACTTTACATAGTATGAAAAACTTTCTTCACCATTTATTTATTCCTCGACATACCAATAATTATCGTCCACGAGTATTACACTACGAAATCATCTTTCTAATCGTTGCCTTTTTGATGTCCGGATTGATAACCTTGGCTGGGGTTGAAAAGCAATATCCCGCTGTACTCGGAGATTCAACAAGTATATCGATACAAGATTTACTTACATACACGAATATCAAACGGCAAGCAAATGGACTTGCCCCTTTGAAGCTCAATGCCAAATTATCGTCAGCCGCAGATCATAAAGCACATCATATGTTTGCCAAGAATTATTGGGCACACGTCGCACCTGATGGGACAACTCCTTGGGTATTTATAAAGGATTCAGGGTATCAATATCTTTATGCTGGTGAAAATTTGGCACGAGGTTTTGATAGTGGTCAGGCAGTTGTTGATGCCTGGATGGATAGTCCAACACATCGGGAGAATATGCTATCACCTAATTATACAGACATTGGGTTTGCGGTCTTACCAGGAACACTTACCGGTTCAGATACAGTTTTAGTAGTACAGATGTTTGGAAGTCCTTATACTCCGAAAGATGAAAATGGACAATTAGCGGCAGTTCCAACGGGTTTGGCACCACCTGTTAATACCAATGAACCAACATTAACGCCTGAACCGTCACCAACGCCAGAAGCGGTAACTGCGAGTACTGATCAAGATCCGAAAGACCTGGCTGGTGTCGCATCGGTACAAAGTACACCACTTCTTGATGTAAATTCTGTTAAGCAGAATATCTCCTACTTCTTCCTCCTATTCTTTATTTTTGTCTTAGTACTGGATGCCGTTATCATTGAACGCAAGAAGATTGTCAGAGCATTCTCTCATAATCTTGATCATATTCTCTTCTTATTGTTCATTTTGGTAGCAGGTATAATTATAGGGAGAGGAGTTATTTTATAATGATTACAGATCTTCGCAAACATATTTGGTATTACAGTTCAACGCTGATCATTTTTGGATTGGGTTTGACGCTTATCGTTTTAAATAATCATGATAATAAGTTACAGGCACTTATTATTACGATGACAGCGACTTGCTATTTCATCTGGTCGTTGCTTCATCATTATGTACATCATGAATTACATGTGCGACTTGTTATAGAATATATTTTGATTGCCTGCCTGGGTGTGGTACTCTCCCTGTACCTTTTTAGTGTATAGACGAGTTATGAACATTAGTATTATTATCCCAAACTACAATGGAGAAAAGATATTAAAGAAAAATCTTCCGCATGTTCTCGAATCAGTAAAAGAATATAAAAAAGGAAAAGTAGAAATCATTATTCCCAATGACCCTTCCACTGATAAATCAGCGGAAGTTATTGCCGATTTCATTAACGCAATTAAGGAAAAACATATTATTGGAAAAACAATTGATAATACAAAAAGAGAGGAATCAGGTTTTTCAAAGAATGTGAATCGTGGAGTATTGCTTGCTACAGGAGATATACTTATCTTGTTTAACTCAGATGTTCGGCCATACAAGGAATTTCTCGAACCGTTACTTGCTCATTTTTCAGATGAAAAAGTGTTTGCAGTTGGATGTCTTGATGAAAGTATGGAAGAAGGCAAAAGTGTTCCTCGTGGCCGTGCAGTTGGTTGGTGGCAACGAGGATTTCTCCAGCATAAAGCAGCAGATGTTTCAGCGGGTCATTCACTTTGGGCAAGTGGGGGAAGTAGTGCTTTCAATAAGAAGATTTGGGATAAATTAGGAGGACTTGATAACTTGTTTAATCCGTTCTATTGGGAAGACATTGATCTTTGCTACCGTGCGTGGAAATCGGGATACAAAATAATTTTTGAACCACAAAGCGTCGTTGTCCATGAACATGAAGAAGGAGCAATAAAAACAAAATTTAAGCCAAAGCATATTCAGAAGATCGCATATCGAAATCAATACTTTTTTATATGGAAAAATATAACAGATAAAAATTTATTACTTTCACATATTTTTTGGATGCCATATCATTTGCTCAAAGCGATTCTCCGAAGAGATTTTGTTTTTATTCAGGGATTTCTTTTGGCACTTGCACAGATGGATAGGGTGAAAGATTCCCGCTATAGAGCCCGAAAACTCTTCGTACGTACAGATAGATCTGTTTTAAAGGAGAATAAAGTATGACACTTTCTATTGTGACGTTAAATTATAAGAGACATCAATTAACAATTGATTGTATGCAGTCATTGTATGAAGTATTTAAGCACGAATTTGAGTTCGATGATATCGAACTTATCATCGTTGATAATGATTCTCAAGATGGTTCGGTGCATGCAATGAAAAAAGAAATAAAAGAAAAAGCATACAAAAATATGCATGTCATCGCTAATCCTTCCAACAGTGGTTTTGGAGCAGGATGCAATCTTGGAGCAAAATCAGCGAAGGGAAAATACATACTATTTTTGAACAATGACACTATTGTCAAAGATCATGGAGTTTTTGCAATGGCAAAATACATGGATGAACATAAAGAGGTTGCTATTTTAGGTGGACAATTGCGTAATTTTGATGGCACGCTTCAAGCATCAACTGGAAAGTTTTATACATTAGGCTATGCGGCTTTACTTTTGGCTGGCGGACAACGCTATGGAATGCTTGATAAAAGTCCTGACGGAATTGAGAAAGTTGATTGGGTAAAAGGTGGACTTATGATGATTCGCAAAACTGCATTTGATGCACTAGGTGGATTTGATGAGAAGATTTTTATGTATACAGAAGATATGGAAATTTGCTATCGAGCACATCTGGCTGGAAAAGATGTTTACTTCTATCCAGATGTCTTGGTCTTGCATAAAGAGCATGGAAGTACAAATAAAACTTTTGCGATAGTTAATATCTATAAAAACCTTTTGTATTTTTATAAGAAACATCGTTCGCCTACGGAATATAAGATTGTCAAAGCGATGATGGTTACTAAAGCAAAAAGTTTGATTCGCTTAGGGAAAGTTACAAATAAACCTTATCTTGTGGAAACTTATACAAAAGCTCTAGAAGCTATCTAAATTATTTACGCTTTTCAAAGAATGTACCTTTATTAAATCTTCCTTGATAATAATCTTGAAGAGCAATTTTTTGAAATTCCCGTCCATTTCTCAGTAATCGTAAACTTTCTCGAATCAATGCCAATTTGGTTCTGAACGGTGCATATTTCATACCGAAGAGCATTTTGTTTCGCGTAATAAAATAATCCTGCAATACATTTCCGTTTCCGGCTCCACCTGAAGATGCAGCGTTAACATGTGTTAAAACAGCATCTGGTACATAGAAGATCTTATATCCCGCTCTTCTGATTCGTTCGTTGAGGTCAGCATCTTCGTAGTAAAGAAAGAAATCATCATCAAACATTCCGACTTTCTCTAGCACTTCTCTCTTAAACATCATGCAGCATCCCGTTGCAAATCCAATTTCTTCAGTTTTATCATATTGTCCATGATCAACTTCATCAACGCCTCTATGGATACTCTGTACATTTGCCCAATCAGTATGTCCTCCAGCGAACCAAAATACTTTCCCAAGATCGTCTTTCTTATACCGATCTTTATGGAATTCATGTCCCTTCGCGAAGTATATCTTTGGTGTAGTGACTCCAATAGATGCCTCACTATCAAGGACTGCTAAGAGATGCACAATCATATCCGGATGCATTAATGTATCGTTATTGACGATCAATACATATTCTGCTTGTTTTACTAATGCTTCTTTTATCCCCATATTGTATCCACCAGAAAAGCCTGTATTGGTATCGGATCGTATAAGTTTAATGTGATCTTTCTTACTATCGTTTGGAAGTTCAAAAACATCTTTTGAACCATTATCGACAATAATAATATCGAGTTTAATATTTTGTTTATTTATTTTTTTAAGGCTGTGAAGGAGATCAATCGTATCTTGTTCTGTATTGTAGTTTACTGTGACGACAGCAACGTGTTTCATGCTTCTATTATATACTAATTGCGACTAAGCTGTTCATTTGATACCAATCTGTATATAATGATTTTGATATGGCACGTGTAGATTTATCGATTATTATTCTTTCATATAATACAAAGGAAATAACGCTTGATGCTATTAAATCAATTGAAAAGCATTATCCCCAAGATGTTGCTTCTGGAAATATTGAAGTTATTGTCACCGATAACCAATCTCCGGATAATTCTTATCAAGCATTTAAAGAATACAAAAAGCACACAAAGATCAAATCTTTTCATGCGGTCGATAATGGTGGGAATATTGGATTTGCAGCTGGAAATAATAAAGGACTACCTTTTGCAAAGGGACGATATGTTCTATTCCTCAATCCCGATACAATCGTTTACCCCAAAACACTTACTCATCTAATCTCCTTCATGGATGCACATCCAGATGCTGGTGCAGCTTCTTGTAAGCTAATAAATAAAGATGGTGATCTTGATTTTAATTGTCATCGCGGATTTCCAACCCCATGGAATGCGTTCACATTCTTTTCGGGATTACAGAGAAAGTTCCCAAAGAATCGTTTATTTTCCGGATACACACAAGGTTGGAAAGATCTCAATACCACGCATGAAGTCGATGCAGTTGAAGGAGCTTTCATGATGGTACGGCGTGAAGTTGGAGAGAAAGTCGGTTGGTGGGATGAAGATTATTTCTTTTACGGCGAAGATCTTCAGTTTTGTTACGATATCCACGAACTTGGATACAAAGTATATTATATAGGAGAAGTAAAGATTATGCATATTGGCGGAGCTTCAAGTGGTATCAAGGCTGCCTCGCAAAATGTTACGACAGCAAATGTTGAGGGAAAGAAGCGAGCACAAGGATGGAGATTTGATTCTATGAGAACATTTTACAGAAAAAATTATCATAATACATATCCTGCATTTGTACAGTGGGGGATTTTTAAAGGGATTGATCTTATGCAAAAAAGAGCACTATCAAAGCTAAAAGTGAAGCAATAATCACGCTTTGTGAAAGTGAAACTCTTGTAGTATAATGACAAGTAATCTATGAAAGGTGTTATATTAGCTGGAGGTTTGGCAACAAGACTCCGTCCACTTACATACGTAACCAATAAGCATCTCCTTCCGATCTACAATAAACCGATGATCTATTATCCCCTTGAAGCTATGGCAAAAGCAGGGATTAAAGAAGTACTTTTAACTTCATCTGCTGATCATGCTGGTCATTTTGCAAGTTTACTTGGAGCGGGAGAAGAGTTTGGTCTCAAGCTTTATTATGCAGTACAAAAAAATCCAAAAGGTGGAATTGCTGATGCAATTATGCTTGCTGAAGAATTCGCGAGAGGTGAAAAAGTTACAGTATTGCTTGGTGATAATATCTTTGGTCATAACTTAAAGAAATCTGTTGAAGCATTGGAATCCCAAGATAAAGGTGCAAAAATATTTGGTATAAAGATGCCAACAGAATCAAAGCAATATGGTGTCATCGAAACAGATGAGAACGGAAAAGTACTTTCAATCGAAGAAAAGCCAGAGTTCCCTAAATCAGATTATGCTCAAACAGGTATCTATATGTATGACAGTCGAGTCTTCGAGTTTATCAAAGGATTGTCGCCATCAGCTCGTGGAGAACTTGAAGTTACTGATCTCAATAACTTCTACGTAAAAGAAGGTACCATGTCATTCGAGCTTATTGACTGGTGGATTGATGCTGGCACTTCTTATGATGAACTTCTTCGTGCCAATATTTTGGTTCAAGAAAAAGTAGCAGCTGGGGAACTCAAGTAAACACTGTCTTTATATGAAAATACTCGTAACCGGTGGCGCCGGATTTATTGGCTCTAATTTTATTCTGTATTGGCTTAAAAACCATCCCGAAGACCATATCGTTAACTTCGATAAATTAACCTACGCAGGAAATCTTGAAAATCTTGCATCGATTGAGGCGAATGAAAATTACTCATTTGTCCAAGGTGATATCAGCGATCCTGATGCAGTCAATGCAGTCATGCCAGGAATTGATGTTGTCGTTCACTTCGCAGCTGAAAGCCATAATGATCGTGCAAATATGGATCGTCTTACGACAGTTTTAACCAATGTTGTTGGAACACAGGTTCTTTTAGATGCAGCATTGGAAAATCAAGTGAAACGATTCCACCATATCGGAACTGATGAAGTTTTTGGACACATAGAACTTGGAGATACAAGAAAGTTTACAGAAAAGACTAATTACGAACCAAGAAGTGTTTATCCTGCAAGTAAAGCTGGATCAGATCATTTAGTCCGAGCTTACAATATCGCATTTGGTTTGCCTGTGACAATTACAAATTGTTCAAACAATTTTGGACCATATCAATTCCCCGAAAAATTTATTCCTTTAACGATCACTAATTTGCTCGAAGGGAAAAAGGTTCCAATCTACGGGGACGGACTGTATGTCAGAGATTGGCTCTATGTTGAAGATCATTGTCGAGCAATTGACATGGTTTTACAAAAAGGTAAAATTGGTGAAACATATTTAGTTGGGGGTATGACAGAACTCGCTCCCAACATTGAAATCGCAAGGAAGATTATTAAACTTTTGGGAAAAGATGAGAGTTCAATTGAATATGTGAAAGATCGTCCAGGACATGATCGAAAATACGATGTCGATTGGTCAAAGATCAAAAATGAATTAGGTTGGGCTCCGCAGCATAGTTTTGATGAGTGGCTTGAAAAGACAGTTGCTTGGTATCGGGATAATCCTGAATGGTGGCAACGAATCAAATCTGGAGAGTACGCAGAATACTATCAAAAACAATACGAAGACAGATGAAGATTATTTCCAAAGAAGAAGCATACCGTGCAAAGTATTTCCGCATAAATAAAGTTATCTTAGAGAAGCATGGGAAAACATTTACGAAAGAATTTATAGAAAGGAATTCTGCTGTGTTTATTCTCCCAATCTATCCTGATGGAAAGCTTCATATAATCTCACAGCATCGTGACGCATTTAATAAGACATTATTGGAAGTAGTTGCCGGAACGATGGAAGAAGATGGAGAACCTATGGCAACTGCCCAAAGAGAATTGCAGGAGGAAACTGGTCTCACTGCAAAATCTTGGAAGCAAATAGCAGAGTGGGAAGCTTCAGTAAACATGAATTCCAAGATTTATGTTTTTGTCGCAACTGATCTATCTGAAGGAGAAGCTCATCCGGATGAAGATGAAGAAATTAGTCAGATACAGATGACATTGGATGAGGCTGTTGATAATGTTATCTCAGGCAAAATAGTTGCAGCAAGCCATAGTGCTACTATATTATTATATAAGGAGTTATTGGAACAAGGAAAATTATGAAAATATTTACAATTGGAGGATCAGGTTTAGTTGGTTCACGAATCGTTGAATTGTTGCAATACAAATATTCATTTGATGATTTGAGTTTGACAAGTGGTGTTGATATAACCAATCCTGATAGCCTTGATGTTATAAAAAATGATACTGAACATGCTGTAGTTATTCATCTTGCAGCAAAAGCAGATGTAGATGGTTGTGAACAAGATAAAGAATTAGGAGAAGAAGGCCCTGCATATAAGATTAATGTTGCTGGAACACAAAATGTAGCTACTGCATGTAAGATCGGTAATAAAAAAATGATTTATATATCGACCGACTTTGTCTTTAATGGTGAGGATACACCAAAAGGTGGATATACAGAAGAAGATACACCTTTACCACTCGGTTGGTATGCTGAGACCAAGGAAAAAGGTGAGGAAGTTGTTAAAAAAGCAGGAATACCCTATATCATTTTGCGAATTGCTTATCCGTATCGAAAATCGTTTGATGCGAAGAAAGATTTTGTTCGAGCAGTTGCAGGAAGATTAGCAGAAGGATTACCAATTAAAGCAATTACTGATCATATCTTTACTCCAACATTTATTGACGATCTTGCTCCAGCTATTGATGCTTTAATAACAAATAATGCAACCGGAATTTATCATGCTGTTGGTAGCCAGAGTTTAACTCCATATGATGCAAGTCTCCTTATTGCTAAGAATTTTGGTTATGATGAATCGTTGATTAGTAAGACAACACGTGCTGAATACTTTGCAAGCAAAGCCCCAAGACCATTTGACTTAACAATAAATAATGATAAAATAGATCAACTTGGGGTAAGAATGAAATCCTTCGAAGAAGGCCTCTTGGAATTGAAATAATATGACAATAACTTTCATTGGACATGGATACGTGGGTTTAGTAACAGCAGCTGTTTTTGCTGATTTTGGAAATACAGTTTACGTCATAGGACATACGCAAGAAAAAATTGATGATCTTAAAAAGGGAATTACTCCGTTTTACGAACCAGGCCTTACAGAGCTGGTTAAAAAGAATATTAAAGCAAAACGTCTTCTTTTTACTCTTGATTATAATCCAGCTATCCCTGATTCAGATGCTGTGTTTATTGCAGTTGGAACTCCGACAACAAAGACTGGCGATGCTAATTTGAAAACTGTATTAAGTGTTGCAGAAAAGATAGCAAAGCATTTGTCAGGATACACAGTCGTTGCAACAAAGAGTACAGTACCATCAGGTACCAATAGAAAAGTGAGTAGAATTATTCAAGAAAATAAGCCTCAGGGTGCAGAATTTGATTATGCATCAATTCCAGAATTCTTGCGTGAAGGAAGTGCAATCTCAGATACGTTACATCCCGATCGTGTTGTTATCGGTACAAAAAGTGATCGGGCTAAAAAATTATTAGTAGACTTGCATAAACCAGTAGATGCTCCAGTTGTTTCTACAGATTTTGATACAGCTGAGTTGATCAAATATGCGGCTAACTCTTTCTTAGCAATGAAAATTTCATATGCAAATGCAATTGCAAAGTTATCCGAACTTGTCGGTGCAGATGGTATCAAAGTGCTTGAGGGAATTGGTATGGATAATCGTATCGGGGATAAATTCTTGGCTCCAGGACCAGGATACGGTGGAAGTTGCTTCCCGAAGGATGTTCGTGCTTTGATCACAATTGCAAAAGATTTCGATTATGATTTTGGTTTACTCAATCAAACAGAACAAGTTAATTCTCAAGCAAAACGTGACATTGTGAAGAAGGTCAGACATGCATTAGGTGATGTTCGTGGAAAGCGTATTGGAGTTCTTGGATTAGCATTTAAAGCAAATACTGATGATATGCGTGATGCTCCTGCAATTGATATTTTGGAGTTGCTAAAAAATGACGGAGCAATTATCTCAGCCTATGATCCTGAAGCACGTGAAACGGCAGCAAAAGTTATTTCTGATATAACATTTGCTAAGTCTGCGAAAGAAGCACTTACAGATGCAGACGCTATGCTTGTATTAACTGAATGGAATGAATTTAAAGATTTGGAGCTTAAACAAGTTAAAAAATGGCTGAACTCACCACTCATTGTTGACGCTCGTAATCTCTATAATCCTGAAGAAGCACGTGAACTCGGCTTTAATTACATCGGTGTAGGAAGATAATGAAAAAGGTACTTATTACTGGAGCCTCAGGTTTTGTCGGAAGTCACTTAACTGATCATTTACTTGCAACTAGTGATTACACAATTTACGGGACATATAGATCAGAATCCCCAACCGGATCAGGTGATCGCCTCAAATTTCTTAAAGCTGATTTGCAAAATAAATCAGACGTGGATGTACTACTCGATGAAGTAAAACCTGACTGGATTTTTCATTTGGCTGCACAATCAAATGTCCCTCAGAGCATAAAAGATCCAATCCATACCTTTCATGCAAATATCGATTCACAACTTAATCTTTTTCTCAGTTTAAAAGAAAAAGAAATGCTGCAGACAAAAGTACTGCTTGTTACATCAGCGGAAGTCTATGGTTTTATCCGACCCGAAGATCTTCCCGTAAGCGAGAACACTCCACATCGTCCTGCAAACCCATATGCAGTTTCAAAAATTGCTCAGGATTACCTCGGATTTCAATATCAGTTATCATATAAACTTCCTATTGTTCGCGTCCGTCCATTTAATCATGTCGGTCCAAGACAAGCTCCCACATTTGTTGTTTCAGATTTTGCTAAGCAAATTGCCGAGATAGAAAAATCAAAACGAGAACCAATAATGAGAGTCGGAAATTTAGATGCCAAACGTGATTTCACTGATGTTCGAGATATGGTTCGCTTATACCCAATGCTTTTAGAAAAAGGCGAGCCTGGAGAAGTGTATAATGCAGGTTCGGGAAAATCCAGAAGTGCTCAAGAAATTCTTGATGGACTCTTAGCTTTATCTGAATCAAAGATCACAGTTGAACAAGATCCTGCAAAAATGCGTCCAAGTGATGTTCCTGATATTTTTGCAGACACAAAAAAAGTAAAAGATGCGATAGGTTGGGAAGCTGAAATTCCTTTTGAAAAAACGCTGAAAGATACACTGGACTATTGGAGAAATATAGTTTAGAATAGAGAAATATTAATTTATGAAGCGTGCTCTTATAACAGGAATAACAGGACAAGACGGATCATATCTCGCAGAACTACTCCTCGAAAAAGGCTACAAAGTGTACGGCACAGTACGAAGACTGAGTACTCCAAATTTTGAAAACATCAAACACATCCAAGACAAAGTTGAACTTCTTTCAGCAGATCTTCTTGATCAAGGATCTTTAACTGATGCTATCGTCGCATCTGAAGCTGATGAAGTATACAACCTCGCGGCTCAATCATTTGTAAAAACATCCTGGGATCAGCCTGTGTTGACAGGTGAATTTACTGCCTTGGGTGTAACAAGAGTACTTGAGGCAATTCGCACAACGAATAAAAAAATAAGATTCTATCAAGCATCAAGTTCTGAAATGTTCGGAAAAGTAACAGAGCCGATTCAAAAAGAAACAACCCGATTCCATCCTCGTAGTCCTTATGGTGTTGCAAAAGTATATGGACATTACATAACACTTAATTATCGAGAAAGTTATGATATGTATGCATGCTCAGGTATTCTTTTTAATCACGAATCTCCACGACGTGGTATTGAGTTCGTAACCCGAAAGATTACTCATGCGGTGGCACGTATTAAATTAGGTAAGCAAGATAAATTAGAATTAGGAAATCTTGATGCGAAAAGAGATTGGGGATTTGCAGGAGATTATGTAGAAGCTATGTGGTTAATGCTTCAACAAGATAAACCAGATGATTATGTAGTATCAACAGGAGAAACACATTCTGTTGAAGAGTTTGTTACTTTAGCATTTAAAGCAGCGGGGATTGAAGATTGGAGAAAGTATGTAGTTTCTGATAGCGCTAAGTTTAATCGTCCAGCTGAAGTAGATTACCTAATTGGTGATCATAGTAAGGCTACTAAGGAACTTGGTTGGAAGCCAAAGACTTCGTTCCCAGAACTTGTTGAAATGATGGTCAAAGCAGACCTCGAACGAGAAAAAGATAAATAAAATTCTTCTATATTTTGCCTAATAGCTTGATTTATCAATATCACTTGCTCTTCCAATAATCTATGGATTTTAGTATCATACGAGTATGCAGTTAAATTATGTTACACTTATTAAGCAGTCGGCAAATCAGTCATTTCGAAATGCATGAAAATTGTTATTATCCTACCCACGTATAATGAGCGTGTGAACATTTCCCGTCTTATCCCACTTCTTGAGGAAGAGATTTTTCCGCAAATTAAAAAGCATACTATGCAAATTCTTGTCGTTGATGATAAATCTCCAGATGGGACAGCAGATGAAGTGAAGCAGTTCATAAAAAAGTGGAAAAATATAACACTTCTTTCTGGAGACAAAAAAGGTTTAGGTTATGCATATGTCCGTGGTATGAAGCATGCCATGGTTGAAATGGATGCAGATGCAGTCATGGAGTTTGATGCAGATTTTCAGCATAATCCTCATGACATCCCACGACTTATTGAAGCAATGGACGATGGTGCTGACTATGTTATCGGTAGTCGATATGTTCCTGGTGGATCCATACCGAAGGAATGGGGACTCGACCGGAAAGTATTGAGTGTCTTTGGCAACCTCTTTACGAGAGTTGTTTGGGGTAACTTCTCGATCCATGATATGACCTCTGGTTTCAAACTTTCGAGAACATCAATTCTTAAAAAAGTTGATCTCGATAATCTTCTCTCGAATAATTTTGCCTATAAAATGCAAATTCTTCATGATGTTGTAAAACTTGGAGCAAAGGTAAAAGAAGTTCCAATTGTTTTCTTAGAGCGTGAAAAGGGGACAAGTAAGATTAGTCAGAAAGATCAGTTCGAATCATTCTATGTTGTTTTACGTCTTGGAATCTATTCACGAAAGCGATTTATAAAATTTCTCGTTATTGGTGGCACAGGATTCTTTTTGCAGTTTCTCACCGTATACATTTTATATCGGTTTGGAATAGAACAGTTCATAGCTGCAACGATTGGTGGAGAAACAGCAATTCTTTCTAATTTTATTCTTAATAATCTTTGGACATTTGGTGACACTAAATCTATTCCAGAACAAGGTGGCTTTTTTAAGAGACTTGTGAAGTTCAATGTTGCCTCGCTTGGATCTATCGGTTTACAAACATTAGTAGTTTATATAGCTGTACATAATTTAGGCGAACATATTTATCTGTATGGTTTCAATGTTCCAACATCTATGGTTATTTTGGTTCCGACAATAATACTTCTTGTCATACCATTAAACTACTTTATCTATAACAAAGTAATTTGGAAAACACATTATTTAAAAAATAATCAAAAGCATCATAGTGAGCTTGTCTAACAGAAATCATGAAATATAAAACTATTCTATTTTTAGTAGTTATTCTTCTTGTTGCAGCATTTATGCGGATTTATAGAGTCTCCGATTATATGACCTTTTTGGGTGATGAAGGACGAGATGTGCTCGTGGTAAAAGGAATACTTGAAGGAAATCTTACGCTGCTTGGTCCACGTGCATCAGCTGGTGACTTCTTTACAGGACCAATTTACTACTATATGATGGCTCCTTTCTTATGGCTTTGGCAATTAGATCCAGTAGGGCCAGCGATTATGGTTGGGATTATCGGTACGCTCACTACATGGATTGTTTATCTGATGGGTAGAAAGTTATTTGACGAGAAAGCTGGACTATTTGCAGCTGCACTCTATGCTGTATCACCACTTGTTATTCAATATTCACGGTCGTCATGGAACCCCAATGTCGTACCATTTTTTGCTCTTTTGACAATGTATTCGCTTCTTAAAGCTGTTACAACCGCAAGGTCGTGGAAATATTATATCCTTACTGGTATTCTTCTCGGAATTTGTATCCAATTGCATTATATTTCACTTTTTCTTGCAGCTGCGGTGGCAATTCTTGTGTTTATCATGAACTGGTACGTTAATGGAAAGATTAAAATATTGCAGACTATTAAATATTACTTACAGATCTTTATTGGCTTTATTATTGGGTTTTCACCATTTTTGGCATTTGAAGTACGACACGGATTCCCTAACCTTAAAACAATTTTTGCATTTATTACGACGGATAGTGCACAAAGTGGATATGCTACATACAATGCCTTTTATGAACCCATTGCAGATGTATTCTTCAGGACATTTGCTAGGTTACTTTTTGTTTTTCCACAGCCTGTCGATTATTCTGACTTTTCTCTCATATTTTTACAGTTATTCGGTTTATTGGTGATGATTGTGGCTCTGGCTACCATCATTGTGTTAGTTCGCTACAAGAACAAACTTGCAGTAATGCTCTTACTTGTCTGGTTAGTGATTGGCGTTTTTCTTTTCGGCTTTTATAAAAAACCTATCTATGATTACTATTTAGTCTTCCTTTTTCCTTTACCGTTCTTGATGATCGGCTACTTATTATCAAGGATTGCTGATCTAAAGAAAGGAAAAATCTTCTATGGAGCCTATTTATCTGGATTACTTTTGGTTGGGTTACTTGTCTTAAATCTGATGCACAATCCTTTTCGATTTGAACCAAATAAGCAAAAAGATCAAATTAAAAACATATCGGAATTTGTTATTTCAAAATTAGATGACAAGCCATTTAATTTTGCACTTATTACTCCTGGGAATTCTGATCATGGATATAGATATTATATGGAAATATATGGTCGTAAGCCAGTTACTATCGAAACTCCCGCTGTGGACCCTGATAGACGTACTGTAACGACACAGCTAATGGTTGTTTGCGAAGATCCTGAATGCAAACCTCTCGGTGATCCTTTATATGAGGTTGCGGGCTTTGGCACTGCAGTTATAAAAGGACAATGGGATCTCAAACATGTGAAAGTATTTAAATTAGGGCACGAACAATAATCTTCTAACTTTTTGATGTTATCCAGGAGTCGATAATGGTAACTACTTCTTCGATTGATTCATGTTTCGTAAGATGATGATCGGCATTTTTTAAAATATGGATATGTTTATCTTTTTGTAGTTGATCAAAAAACTTTTTTGATTGGATACTTTTTACTATTTCATCATCTTCAGCATAGATTACTAGAGTAGGGACAGTAACTTTGCCTAAGAATAATTCTTTCTGAATATAGGTAAAGGTTTTTTTATATTTAGGTATAAAGTATGAAGCAATGCTAAATAATGTAAACATTCTTTTTGTTTTTCCGAGTAATTCATTTGTGCCGAAGAAGCCATTAATAGTTATAAGTTTTTTAATTTGATCCAACTTACGAGCTCCGATTGTTGCACTTAGTGCTCCAAAGCTTCCCCCAATTACAATAAACTCCTTATACTCAACAAAGTGAGTAATGATTGCCTGAATGTCATTGACCTGCCCCTCGACATTACTAGCTTGAGCACTTTTTGAGTAATTAAACGTAAAAACTGTATGACCTTTTTTATACAATTTATTTGCAATTGCTGTAATTGCAGGGTGAGTACGTGTGCTTTTGTAACCATTACATATTAAGATCATTGGTTGTAACGTCCTTTGATCTTTCAGTACACCATGTATTACTTCATGATTATGATTAGTTATTTGTATTGGCGTACTCATTAAAAAGAAGAGAATTATTGGAGAAATCTAAACGATCCGACAACCCTTTCATATAAATCGGTATTATTTCCTTCAACATCTTTATCGAGTGTTGTAAATGTAATTCTATAGAGATATTGATCTTTACGGATTATATAATGTGTCTGATATTGTGGATAAGGATCCTGTGGAATATAGTAGGTATAGTTTACCCCAGGATAACCTTGGACAGAAATATTTGAAACTTTGGTTATCACATCATTGGTATCTTTATTTAAGGTCACAAGCCCGGGTCTTGCCTCATAATATTTGACAAATGCTTCATCTGAATAAGGAGTAACTGAGATATTAAGCCATATACCTCCGGTAACTGTCCCTGTGTAGTTATTATAGAAGGTCACAGAACTACCTCTCCATTCATAGTCCGCCCAGTTTTGAGGATACTGGATCATGAACCCATAAATGTCGTTTGTGTATGTTATAAGGGCTTTCGACAAGAAATAATTATCTCTATATTTTTCTACACTACTTGTTATGTATTGGAACTGACTAGTGATAACAAATGCACTAAGTACATAATTTACAAAACCAAAAATGATAAGGATAGTGAATGTAAATGTAGATTTGGTACTAACATTTGTAGATTGAACAGACAGAGTATTAAAAAACCTTCTTCGTAATAAAAAGCCGAGAAAGATACTAGCATGAAGGAGCAGATAGATACTTAAAGCAAAACCTATATATAAATAGTATAGTGACGCCCCATAAATTATTGCACAAGCGAAGATATAGACTAATAAGTAAAAGATAATTATTGGCGTAGCGTATATTTTGACTACAAAAATTCCTGCATGAAATGCATCATTTATTTTTTTACCTTCAAATAGGGAATAAAAATATGATTGATGCAATATGATCGTAAAGATAAAAATACCAATAAGTAGTAAAAGTCCAAAAAATATTGTCCCAAACCAATAGATAAATGAATCACCCCATGGTAAACCTATAGCATCAAAGAAGTATCCAAAGAATAATAATACAATTGAGTACAATACTGTAACCTCTATAAATACTGCTAATTGCGATATACTTATAAATAATATAGATGGCAATTGTTTAAAAACCAAAGAATAACAAGGCCAAAGCTGGATTTTTTCTCCTTTTTCTCGCTTTTGGATACATAGATATAATGCAGATAAGCAGTAGATATTCCACAAAATGATTGGTAATAGTCCAAAGAAAAATACTGTTACATTTGAATCAAAGAAATTCATAAGCAGAACCAAAGTTGGGAAAGTAAATGCAAAGGTTATAAAGAGGATTGCATAGTACTTAATAGCAATTGTTATCGCATCTTTCAGTAAAAAGAAGCCATCTTCAAAAAAGGGGATTCGCAGAAGAATTTTCCAGAAAGATTTTAGGAGACTCATCGCTTTTTGATATGAAGAAGATTTTTCTATTTTTGCTGATATCTTTTTGGTTTCTTTAGAAAGATGCTCTTTATTTTCTTTCTCAAGACGTTTTATATCATCGACAAATAAGCCAGTCCTTACACGGTCATCCATATAATCTTCTGAGTTGTTCAAGAAGTTGCCAATTGCTTTGAAGAAGTTGATGATTGATTTCACTACGTCTATTGTTTCATCTCTGCAAATTTGATGTCAAGGCGTAGTAGGTTTATAAAATAAAAACCCCGCAAAAGCGGGGTTTTATTATGTTCCTTGAAGTTTTGGCTTCAAGGAGAAAGCGGTTATCACAAAGTGATAACATAATTGCTTCAGACTAGTTTGCGCCAATTTTGTACATACCTGTACCACAAGTTGGGCACTTTGCCTTCAAAGCTGGTTTACCATTTTTCATAGTAACCTTTTCTGGATTGTCGACTTCTTTCTTTGCGCGACATTTAACACAATACATTGATGCCATAGTTATCATTCACCTCCCTTCATATACCTCATAGAACTGCATAACAGAGTATGGGGTGCAACTGCGAATAATATCAGATGTTTCATAAATAACTTCCATTGCTTTGCACAATGGTGGTAATAATCAGTCACTAATTCATAACAAAAAAGTGCACAATTAGCTCGATAGCAACGATACCAAAAGTTAACAAGGTGGTTTTTAATAGATCTCCGCGAAGATAACCATATTCTGCTGTTGCGATAGTAACTGTTTTTGGTGGGATATGAGTTGCGGTAGCTACTTGCTCTATATATTTTTCTGGGAGTGAAAATGTACCAGATGGGGTTTCTTTGCTTCTTGGCTCTTTAACTTCACGAGTAACTGCAGCGGAGGCATTAACGTGAGTCCTCGGTGTTGACTGACGCTTTGCATCTGTCTGTAACTTCTGTTGACGTGTACGTTTCTTTTTAGGCATGAATGAGCCTAGGTTACACTATTGACTTGTAGCATGTCAAGAGGCTAATATGTCTCTATGGCAGTTCAGCTTGCATTAATCGGACTTATAATTGTTATTATTTGGCTTATCTTTACAACCCTTTCTTTGCGAAAATTACGCTCGAATTACGTAGTTTTATCTCAAGGAGGAAGTAAAAAAAATCTTGATGATATTCTCAGTAGTGTTACGACAGATATTCATGAAAGTAAAAAAGATATTGCCAAACTAGTTGCTCGTTGTGATAGAATAGAAAAAGACGAACGGTATCATTTGCAGAAAATCGGTCTTCTTCGTTTTAATCCGTTTAAAGATACGGGAGGAGATCAAAGTTTTATCTTAGCAATGGTAGATGCACATGATACGGGTATCGTTATAACAGCACTTTATTCTCGAACTGGGACAAGATGGTATACCAAAAAGGTCTTTCGAGGAAAAGGTGTAGAACTTGAACTCTCAGAAGAAGAAAAGAAAGCTATTAAAATGGCTGTAGCTTCAAATAACTGAGAATAGACTGCCAATATGAAAAAAATATTTTTATTAGGATTTATCGTTTATCTTATTACTGCCGGTGCCTCCTACGCAATTTTTTCCCAACAACCCGCACTCACAAACTTAGCTGGTGGTGATAAGCCAAAAGCTGATGGTGGAAAAGTTACTAATGATTATGAAGCGTTAACATTTGAAGGTGAAAAGACAGAAGCGTGTCCCCTTACAGGAGTTCTCTATCCAAAAGACCAGAAAGCATGGTGGGAAACTCATGGACCTCTTGGTGTTATGATTGAAAACCATCTTGATGCTCGTCCACAATCCGGTATTGAAGCTGCAGATATAACGTACGAAGTAATTGCAGAAGGCGGTATTACAAGAACACTTAATATTTACTATTGTCAGGATGCTGGTATCGTTGGCCCTGTCCGTTCTGCACGTACTTATTTCTTAGATTTTGTATCTGAATATGGTGAATATCCTCTTTATGCACACGTAGGCGGTGCAAATACTCCTGGACCTGCAAACGCACTTGGACAAATTAATGATTATGGTTGGGGTTCATATAATGATCTTAGTCAATTCTCAATTGGTTTCCCTACATTTAAGCGTGACGAAAGTAGATTGGGTCGAGAAGTTGCTACAGAACATACAATGTATTCTGTTACAACTAAGTTGTGGGATGTCGGAAAAGAGCGAGGTCTGACAAATGTTGATAAAGACGGTAAGGCATGGGATGAATCATTTACACCGTATACATTTAATTCCAAGCCAGTTGTCGGAACAAAAGCACAAATAATTGATATCCCATGGGATTACCCAGATTACTCTGTAACTTGGACCTATGACCCTACGGCAAATGTCTATCTCAGAAAGAATGGCGGAGATCCACATATGGATCGTAATACCAAAAAACAATTAAGTACAACAAATGTAGTAGTACTCTTTATGAAAGAAAGTCATGCGAATGATGGCTATGAGAATAATGCACACATGCTTTATGGTACGAAGGGTTCCGGAGATGCACTTGTCTTTGTAGGAGGTAAAGAAATCGAAGCAACTTGGGAAAAGGCAGATAGACAGGCTCATTTAAGTTTAACAGATAGTAGTGGCCAGGATATTAAATTCAATCCTGGTAAAATTTGGTTCGAAGTGCAGGCAATTGGTGCAGACGTAAATGTTAAGTAATCCTCAGAAAGATCTATAGTAAAACTCAATCTAGTCAAAATGAACACATCTTTGCTATAATCTCCAAAGACTCTTAAAAGTATGTTTTCAGATTTAATTACATCAAAAACACGTATAAAACTGCTCAACCTCTTTTTAACACAACCTAACGAAATGTATCATGTTCGCGAATGTGTACGTCGAACGGAAGAAGAAATAAACGCTGTACGGAGAGAACTTCTATCACTTGAGAAAAAAGGTGTCCTACAAAAGGAACAGCGAGCAAATAGAGTTTATTACTCTCTTAATAAAGATTATCCGTTTTATTTTGATCTTCTTAAAATTGGTGCAAAGACAATCGGTCTTGGACAACAGATTTTGGAGAATAGGCCAAAGTTAGGAAAGATAAAGTTCGCGATGTTCTCGGGAAAGTTTGTTCGAAGGATTAAAGAAAATCCTGAGGATGTCGACTTGATTGTCGTAGGAACAGTCGTTTTACCAGAACTTGCGATTCTTGTCCGAAATGAAGAAATGCGTTTGGGAAGTGAGATTAACTATACAGCAATGACTGAAGAGGAATTTAAATTCCGAAAGCAACGAACTGATCCATTTATTGTCTCTATACTTTCAAATTCACGAGTAATGATAATCGGAGATGAGGAAGGATTACTGACATGATGAATAACCCCCGTATGGCATTTTTTTTAATCCTCTTCGTAACAATTGTGAGTATTGTTATCAATCTCGCTACTCCTCTTAAAGTTGACTTCGCTATTCCAAATCCATTCACAGGACAATCTTATGCAGTGAAATATGATTACCAAGGTATTGCATTACTCCAAAACCTAGGGCGAGATCTTTCATTTAAGCGTGGACTTGATCTTCAAGGTGGTACTAGTATTACTTTGCGTGCAGATATGAAAGATGTCGCAACTGCTGAGCGTGAGAATGCATTGAATTCTGCAAAGGAAGTTATTGAAAAGCGTATTAATTTCTTGGGTGTTTCTGAGCCCTTAGTACAGACCTCAAAATCTGGTAATGAATATCGTATCCTTGTTGAAATTCCAGGTGTAACCGACGTCAATCAGGCTGTTCAGCTTGTTGGTCAAACGGCAAAGCTAACTTTTTGGGAAGAAGGAGCACCTCTTGCAAGTGGCTCAGCTGAATCAGCAAGTGAAGCCGCTGCCTTGGCAGCACAGGGAAAACCTCTCGGAATTCCTCAGTTACTTGGTCCGACTGCAAAGCAAACAGAACTCAATGGTAATGATCTCAAAAAAGCATCAGTTGTCTTCGATCCAAATTCAGGGAAGCCGCAAGTAGAGCTTCAATTTACAACAGACGGAGCGAAGAAATTTGGGGACATTACAGAACGAAATGTGGGAAAGATTATAGCTATTGCACTTGATGATCAACTTATTGAAGCACCTCGAGTGAATGAACCAATCTTTGGAGGAAGTGCTGTTATCACCGGCGACTTTAATACACAACAGGCTAACAGTTTGCAAATCCAACTCAATGCGGGTGCTTTACCAGTTTCACTTGATGTACTTCAACAGCAGGCGATTGGTGCGACACTTGGTCAAGAATCAGTGCAAAAAAGTCTTCTTGCAGGACTCATTGGTTTTGTCGTTGTCGTAATCTTTATGACTGTTCTTTATGGAAGACTTGGTTTTATTGCTTCAATCGCATTAGCCGTGTATTCATTAATTCTTCTTGCTTTGTTCCGATTAATTCCTGTTACATTGACACTCGCAGGTATCGCAGGATTTATCCTCTCTGTAGGTATCGCAGTGGATGCAAATATTCTTATCTTTGAAAGAATGAAGGAAGAACAGCGACGTGGTCGATCAAATAGAGCAGCAATTGATCTTGGATTTGAGCGAGCTTGGCTTTCGATTCGAGATTCAAACATGGCAAGTTTGATTACAAGTTCAGTATTGTTCTATTTTGGAACTGGTGTTGTTCGTGGCTTTGCTTTTACCCTTGCACTTGGTATTATTGTTTCACTCTTCTCAGCTATTTTTGTGACACGAACATTGTTACAGATTTTTTATAAGAAGGACTAAATTATGTTAGATATTATAGGAAAAAGAAATTGGTATTTTGCATTTTCATTACTCATCATTATTCCTGGTGTTATTTCGTTGTTCCTTTGGGGCTTGAAACTTTCGATTGATTTTACAGGTGGTTCACGAATAGTTTTACAATATCCACAAGTCGTTAACGAACAAAAAGTTGAACAAATCCGAGACGTATTCGAATCAAAGAATATAGAACTTGTAACACTACAACCTTCGGAAGATCAGGTCATTCTTCGTACAAAGCCTTTAACTGATAAGCAAGATGCTGAGCTTATTAAAGAGCTTCAAGCCAAAACCGGAAAAGTTACCCAAGAACAATTCGAAACAATTGGTCCGGTCATTGGTCAGGAAACAGCGATTAACGCACTGAGCTCGATTACCATTGCATCAATCCTCATTGTCTTCTATATTGCATGGTCATTCCGTGGAGTTCGAAAACCAGTAAGCTCGTGGAGGTTTGGTGTGTGTGCGATTATTGCGATGCTGCATGATGCCCTCGTGGTTATTGGTATATTCTCTTTATTAGGCCACTTCTTTAATGTCGAAATTGATAGTCTCTTTGTGACGGCCTTACTTACTGTTCTTGGTTTCTCTGTTCATGACACAATTGTTGTATTTGATCGTATTAGAGAAAATCTTAAGAGAAATATTGAGGCACCATTTGCACAGGTTGCAAATGACTCCGTACTACAAACTCTTGTCCGATCTTTAAATACATCATTAACGACAATGCTTGTTCTTACAACGCTCCTTATTTTTGGTGGAGAAACTATCCGTTGGTTTATCGTTGCTATGCTTCTCGGTATGGCAGCTGGAACATATTCTTCAATCTTTAATGCTGCTCCTTTGCTTGTCGTTTGGCAAGAATGGGCAGAAAAAAGAAAAACTCGTAAAAGGGCTTAATCTGTTATACTCTAAAGATGGCTGATACCCCAACCACAGACGCTAACCACACTCTTCCACCTGAAGTTGGACAACAACACCAAGGCGTCTTGGATCAAACGCTTGGTGAAGTTCTTAAAAATAACCCCCAGGCTCAAGGAATGGTCATGCAGGGTATGCATATAAGTCCTGAAAAATTTCAACAACTTTTAGGAATGACCGGGAATAATGCCCTCATGAATACAAAGATTCGAGATTTGTTCTCAAATGGAGCAGTCCAACAAGCACTTTCACAGCAAGGACAGAATGCCCAAGTTGTACAAATTGACCCCAATCAATTGCAATTGACTCCTGAGCAAGCAGCACAATTACAATCCCAAGGAGGAGAGAATATTACTGTGCAAGTTGCTCAACCTTCTCAAGCAGTTTCTCAATCGCCATCGTTTGTACAAAAGATAAAAAATATATTTGGCTTATGATAAAGGCAGGCATTTTTGATGTTGGAGGAGTGCTCCATAAAAGTACTTTATTCTCTCCAGAAGATTTTCTTATTGATCATATCAAACTTTCAGAAGAAGAGTTCCACAAACACTACGTGCACAAAGAGGTTTTACAAATTGTTAAACGTCTTAAAGAACAACAAATGCCTTTGGCTATACTTTCAAATACCGTTGCAGAGCATGCTATGTATCTAACACAAAAAGGAATGTATGATGAATTCGATGAACTCATTTTTTCTTATCAAATAAATATGAGAAAACCAGATCCGCAAATTTATAAAGTCGCACTTCAAAAGATTGATGCAGCAGCACATGAAACATTCTATGTCGATGATCTCCAAATAAATGTCGATACTGCAAATCTGTTAGGAATGCATGGGATACTCTTTACATCAGCAAGTGAACTTGAAAAAGAACTTAAAAATATAGGTATAACATTATGAATACATACATGGTTCCAATATCAGTGAAAGGGTTAGTCATAGAAAATGGCAAAGTATGGTTGCGTAAAAATGAACGAGAGGAATGGGAAATTCCTGGAGGGAAATTAGAAGAAGGAGAACAACCTGAGCAAACGGTATTGCGGGAAATGGAAGAAGAGTTAGGCTTTGAGGTCCATGTCAAAGATATTTTGCAGACCCATATGTACAAAGTGAATAATTCTATTGATGAATCACATGGAGTTTTGATTGTGACATATCTTTGTAAAATCATTAAAAAAGTTGGCGAGTTTGAATTAGTTGGAGAAGGTGGAAATGCTGAGTTTAAACAATTTTCTCCACATGAATTGGATACTCTAAATATTCCTGATTTTTATAAAGCTTCTATTCTCAAAGCATTTTCTCTAGAAGAGTAATTATTGAAGTTTCTCTCGAACAATTTTACTAACAAGTCCACCATCTGCTTTGCCTTTTGTTTTTGGCATAAGAGCTCCCATAACCTTACCCATATCTTGTGCTCCAGACGCTCCTGTTGACGCAATTGCTTCATCGACAAGCTTAGCTATTTCATCTTCGCCCATTTGTGCTGGTAAATAGGGATCGAGCAAAGCGATCTCTTTCATTTCATTTTCGACAAGATCTTCTCGTCCGCCAGCTTTGAATTGTTCCACAGAATCACGTCGCTGCTTTACTTGTTTTTGCAATACAGTCATGACGTCTTCGTCCGTTGCTTCATATCCTGCACCACCTTTTTCAATTTCATAATATCCGAGGGCTGAGATCACCATACGGAGTACACCAGTTTTCTCAGAATCCTTTGCGAGCATTGATTTCTTTAATTCGTCTTTAAGTTCTTGTTTGGTCATAAATACATTATAGCAGATTACTGCTCGTCCATGATGAATCCATTAATTTGATGATCCCAAAGATTCTTGAACACACCATTTTTCTTCTGTAATAACTCATCTGGCACACCATCTTCAACAATCTTTCCATTCTCAATAACAACAATTCTATCCATTTTCTTTAATGTTGAAAGTCTATGAGCAATGGCAATAACTGTTCGATTCTTCATAAGCTTTTCAATAGACTCCTGAATTGCATGTTCACTTTGACTATCAAGACTACTTGTTGCTTCATCAAAGACCACAATTGGAGCATCTTTTAAGAAAGCACGAGCTATAGCAATTCTTTGTCTTTGCCCTCCAGAGAGTTTTATACCTCTTTCACCAACAAGTGTATCGTATCCTCGAGGTAAACTTTCAATGAACTCACTCGATTGGCTCTGTTCAGCTGCTTTTCTCACCTGTTCATCAGAAGCCTTTTCATTACTGTAACGTATGTTATCTTTAATAGTTCGATGGAAAAGACTTGTATCCTGTGGTACAAATGCGATAGCACTTCGTAAACTATTTAACGTAATTTGAGAAATATCATTGCCATCAATAGAAATCTTTCCATCATTTAAATCAAAATGTCTGAGGAGTAAAGAAACAAAAGTAGTCTTTCCTGCTCCACTTCTTCCAACAAGTCCAACTTTTTGCCCCGCAGGGATTGCTAAAGAGAAGTTATGAAAAATTTTCTTTTCTTCGTACTGAAAGTCCATGCCATCAATGATGATCTCTCCTTTAGAGATTGCGACATCTTTTGCATTTGGTGCATCGACGATTGTGTGTTCTTTCAAAATTTCATGAAGTCCTTCTTTTGCTTCACCATAATATGTCGCTGCATCTCTCAATTCTTGTCCAATAAAAAGTAATTGTCCGTACAGATTGCTTACGATTGCAATAATCATCACAACTGTCCCGATACTTATCGTTCCGTTTTGAAATAAATAAACTGAGGTTCCTATCATTAACAGCACAAAGAGGAAAATAAAGATTCCATTAAACGTGAGTATCCATTCACTCATTGTCCAATGGCTTAGTCCAGCTGTCTTATGGGAATGAATATATTTTTTGATGTATGATCGTTCGCCTGAGATATTGGCATATTCATGAACGAGTGAAATATTTGAAAGTGAATCAACAATTCTTCCTTTTAGATTAGATAATGTTTCTGCCGATTTATAGGAGCGGGGTTGGAGTTTTCTCGCAAACCATATGTTTATAGCGATAAAGATTGTTGACCATGCTGCGATAATTACTCCTAATATATAATTCTGTGTCCATGCAAAAGCCACATACCAAACAAGTCCTATTACCAATGGTATAAATTGCCATAATGCTTTTTCAAAAATACTCTCAGACCCATCTGTCGCATTATTAATTTTATTTGTTAATGCTCCAGCAAATCGACTACTAAAAAAATCTTTACTATGAAGTGATAAGTAGTTATAAAGCGATTCATATGATGACGCACGATAGTTCATGAACCATCGCATTCCCGTAAAACCGCTACATCGCCAAAAGATATGCGCTGCTAATAATACAAGAGGATATCCAATGGCCCAAACCCAAATTGAATCCAGGGCATGAGCTCCAAGTGTGATTGAATCTGTTAAATTTTTGAGAATAATAACTGAGGATCTATCAAAACCGGTCGCTACAAACACGCAAAATAAAGCCATGAAGGCCCAGCGTTTGTGCATTTTGGTAAGATACATACCGTATGCAATTGGTTCTTTCGGTATATGTTTAAACATATGAAAATCTGCTGAGAAGTGCCTATTTGCGAGTTTTAAAAATACGAGCGGTTAGTGTATGTGCGGTGTTGTCATAAACTGTATTTCTGAACTGATTGCAAAGTGGGCAATTCTTACTCTGCAGTACTATTATAATAGTATAGTTTGAAATTGCAACATATCTCTTGACAGTTCAGCTATATCTCATATAATACACTTGATGGTTAAAGAAACGCTTCAGGGCTTCAAGCAATTTATCGTTAAAGGTAATGCTGTTGATTTAGCAGTTGGTATCATTATTGGTGCGTCATTTAGTGCGGTTGTTACAGCATTGGTGAAAGATTTGATTACACCTTTTATTGCTGCAATTGGTGGGCAACCAGACTTCTCACAAATCTCATTTACAATTAATAATTCTAAGTTTTTAGTAGGGGATTTCATTAATGTTTTAATCGCATTCTTTATTAATGCAGCGGTCATTTATTTCTTTGTTGTTACTCCTATGAATAAACTTATGGCAAATATGCAAAAGAATAAGAAACCACTCGATCCAACATCAAAGAAATGCACTGAATGTTTAAGTGAGATTCCAATGGAAGCAAAGCGATGTGCCTTTTGTACATCAGTACAAAAAGTAGCAGTTACTAAGAAGAAATAGTTATTTCTTATGAAGCTTTTGTACTCGATTCAGTAGATATTCTCTTGTATTATTATTTAGATCTTCATCAACTTCCTCAAAAAGCTTTTGTAAAATTTCTCCAATATGTTTACCAGGTTTGATATCTAACTCTTTCATGATATCATTTCCATCTATCGCAAGATCATTAATTGAGAATGGTGCAGGAGCTAATTGATCTTCGACACGTTTCTTAAATAATTTCAATCTCCAACTCTCGGCTGTTTGCGTCCCTCCACCAAGTCTGTCACCGACCCGAAGATCCATCATATCTTTTACATTTCCATTTCCAATCCGACGGATAAATCTACGGACAGCACTATCTGTAATATGTTCATCAACCGTAAACATATGCCAGCGTATGAGTTTTACAACTTTCTCTTTATTCTTTTTTGAAAATCGTAAACGATCACAGATCTCGTATGCCATTTTTGCACCAATGATTTCATGATTATGGAAAATGATATAACCATCACTATCAGCAGCAGCTACACGTGGCTTGCCAATATCATGGATCAAAGTTGCAAAACGAACAACAGGATCTGCTGAGGTACAATGTTTTAACGAAAGGACATTATGTGTAAAGACATCATCTTTGTGATGTCTACCCGGACGGACCTGTGATACGCCAACTCCTTCCAGAAGTTCCGGGACAATTTGCTCTAACAGTCCTGTGTTTTTCAAAAGCATAACACCTTCATATGGATACTCACTTGCAAGTATTTTCATTAGTTCGTCTCGTACTCGTTCTCGAGCAATATTTGCCAACAGAGGTGCATCTTCTGTGATTGCTCGCATCGTCGTTTCTTCAATTTGGAAACCCAGTTGTGATGCAAAGCGGATAGCTCTCATGAGACGAAGTGCGTCTTCTTTAAATCGTTCCATGGGATTACCAACAGTTCTAATGATCTTATTCTTAATATCATCTGCTCCATTGTATAAATCAATGAGTTGCTCTGTATTAATTTCAGCAAAGTCTCCTGTAAATTCCATTGCAATTGCATTCATCGTAAAATCCCGTCGAGCCAGATCTTCTTTAATGGTTTTGCCCCATTTCACTTCACTTGGATGTCTTCTGTCTGTATATCCACGTTCTGTGCGGAAGGTCGTAATCTCAACAACACCAGGATGTTCTGTCTCAATGAGGCTTTTAACCGGTATACCAACTGTCCCAAAAGCGTTATCGTAAAATGCATCAGGGAATAATTGCAACATTTGTTCTGGAGTTGCATCTGTGGTCATATCCCAATCTTTTATATTTTGTATAGCATCCTGTTTATAAATTAAGATATTACGGACTGATCCGCCAACAAGGTAGAGTCGAAAACCTGCACCACGAAAAACCTCGTATATTTTCTTGATTTCGTCTGGCACAACTTGCTTCATGCTGTTAAAATTATACCATGCCAACAAAGAAAAAATGGACTTTTGTTTCGAATGATCAACAAGAGGTAACTGTAGATACTATTATAAAAGTACTCCTCGCAAATAGAGGGTTAGAAAAAAAGGATGATGTTGAAAATTTTCTGCATCCAAGTTTAGAAGATGTCACCCCGAAGTCTGTAGGTATCGATGCAACAAATTTAAAAAAAGCACTGAAAAGGATTAACCAAGCAATTGAGAAAAAAGAACAAATTGTAGTTTTTGGAGATTACGATGTCGATGGAATTACAGGGAGTGCAATTCTATGGGAAACATTACATGATCTTGGTGCGAAATGTTTACCATACATCCCAAGTAGAACTGAGGAAGGATATGGGCTTTCGTTAAAAGGTATCGAGAATGCACAGGAGAAAATTAACGAAATCAAATTGATCATCACTGTCGACAATGGAATCGTTGCACATGAAGCAGTCTCATTTGCCAATAAATTAGGAATTGATGTTATCGTCACAGACCATCACACTGTAGGTGAAACAAAACCTGATGCACATGCAATTGTACACACAACCAATTTATGCGGTGCAGGAGTTGCATATCTTTTGTCAAAAGAATTAAGAAAGATCCACGGTGGCTTTGATTCTTCAAAGGATATTCATCTTGAACTCGCTGCATTAGGTACGGTAGCAGATCTTGTACCGCTCACTGGTGCGAATCGAACACTTGTAATGCATGGGTTAGAAAAACTTCGCACTACTGACAGAATTGGTTTAGTGGCGTTATTTACACAATCAGGAATTAAACAAGATACGATTGGTGTTTATGAAATTGGATATATCATCGGACCTCGTTTAAATGCTGCTGGGAGAATCGAATCCGCAATGGATAGTTTGCGTTTACTTTGTACAAAAGACAAGCAGCGTGCAACATTACTTTCATCGCAATTAGAATTGACGAATAAAGAAAGACAATTCCTTTTAAAAGAGGCAGCTGATCATGCAGTTATGCAAATTAATTCTTTGGATCAAGCAAAGCATATACTGATCATTGGTCATGAGACGTATAAAGAAGGTGTGATTGGTTTGGTTGCGGGGAGATTAGTCGAAGCGTTTTATCGTCCATCAATTGTGCTCTCGATAGGGGAAACATATAGTAAAGGATCTGCACGATCAGTGAGTGGTTTTAATATCATAGATTTTCTAAGGAGTCACGAAGAACATTTTGTAAATGTCGGAGGACATCCAATGGCTGCAGGGTTTACAATTGAAACAGCAAAGTTTGCACAACTACAAGAACTTCTGGAAAATAATTCACTCGCATTATTGGGTGAGGAAATCCTCACAAGGGTTTTGAAAATAGATATGGAACTGTCTTTAGATTTTCTCAGCGAAGAGCTTTATCAAAAGCTGCAAACCTTAGCACCGTTTGGCATGGCAAATCCCGAACCAGTATTTGCAAGTAAAGGTGTTAGTGTCGAGAACATTCGAGTTCTAGGAAAAGAAGCAAATCACCTCAAGCTTATTGTTTCACAAAATGGAAAATCATTTGAAGCAATTGCATTTGGCATGGGCGAATTTGCAGCAGAACTTAAAGTAGGCGACAAAGTAGATATAGCATACGTACTCGATGAGAATACGTGGAATGGTACTACCAAACTGCAACTAAAAGTACGAGACTTAATTTTTAACAATTAGATACTTGCATACACAACCCCTGCTGAAGTAAATCTCGAATCTCCTACAAAGATATCTCCACCTTTTACTAATTGCTGTTCTTCATATTCCTTTTGTAAGTCTGATATATCGACTCGGTTGTCTGCAAATAATTGTGTCACTCTGTCTTCGTACATTTTTCGTTTGATTCCGTCAGCATCTTCGGGTTTGAAAATTTCACTATACGTATCAAAAAATCTTTTCCCTTCATAGAGTGAGTGTGCACAACCATTCGGTATGCCTGTCTCTTCATCGGTTGTACCAACCGCATACTTATAGTCAAAATAATCTTGACCAAAGAACATAACTTCGTAATAGCCTTCTATACCAGGAATATTATTTACCAAGAATCTTTGAAATTTGAAATCAACTTGATCAGGTTTTTTACCTGTTTTTGAGTCCTCTTCAAAATCTTCATCGGTTAAGTTAGGATACAAATCCATAAACTGCTGTTTAACTTTTTCTCTAAGCTTAACAACTTTTTCGTCATAACTTGTTTCTGCATCCATTGCTACAAAAGTTGATCCGACAAAATCTTTTGTATCAGTAGCAACTATATTATTTCCTTTTTCTATATCTTCCGGTTTTTTTACCTCTTTGGTTGTTCTTGTAATTGCTGCACGTACCGTTTTCAAAAGTGCAGTATTTTCAGATTTTATTCTAGATCTGATAGCAACTAGGCCTATATCGGGGTTATCCGTAAAACCAATATGTTGGAAATCTCCATGTAAGTCATGAGCTTTAACATGCGTATCTTCTGTAATATCTTGTGCAAGTAATGCTTCTAAATCAGTCTCCATGCGGTAAACCTCATTAGTATCATTATTGTGCACTGTGTAAACCATTCCTGACTCACGGGGTGCTGTAACAATGTCAGTACTGATCATTGCATCTACCTGAGATAAAACTTCTGCAGCCCCTTCGAAGTATGGTGCTTGTTCGGCTGAAGTTAGACCAAATGCCAATCGTGTTGTAACCGCTCTTCGCGATTCCGGAGTTGTATCCGGTGACGACAGATGTTTGATAACATCTGCTGGTGATGCAAATTCTTGTGGTGCTTCCTGCAATAACGGATCATTTGAATTTACACTCTCAGCCAATTTTCGAACTGTGTTATCTGCAATACCCATGTGTCTTTGAAAAAAGGTCTGTGGTGTCTCTCCATCACCATTCTCTGTTGTTGGTGCTAGGTCATACATTCTTTCGATTGCCGTATAAACTGCAGTATTAACTCGCTCAGAAAGTTCTGTGACTCGAGTGTTACTTGCTTCTGATCCTCTTGCAACTTCACTTCCCAATCTTCTGATGTCTCCAGATTGAGCTAGTCTATTTCCCACAACAACTTTTCCAACTTCAGTGGTACTGCAAGCAGAATCAAATGCCTGCAATGTTGCAGGTCGTCGAATTTGTGGTCTTAATATTTCTGTACTTGTCATAATTTTGTCTTCTTTCCAAAAAAAATCTCCTACTTTGAGGAGATTGGTTTTTTGTTTTTATACTTTTCTTGTATGTATCACGTCACCAATCTCCCGTTTGTCCAAAGGACGTAGAGATTCTTAATCATAAAATTGTGGCGGCAAGATTGATACATTTGCATATAGTTGTTGTAAGTATATTGTAAGCGGCTCCACCTTGTCAAGAGATGAGTTTTCCGGTATGATATGCATCATGATGAAAGTTTCTCAACGCGTCTTAGCGGCAAAAACTCCAGAACATATAGATAAAGAAATACTTCTTCAAGGTTGGGTTCATTCTCGACGAGATCATGGGAAATTAATTTTTATAGATATTCGTGATCGATCAGGATTAGTGCAAGTTGTTTTTCATCCAAAAGTTTCTGAGGAAGCACATAAAAAAGCTAGTGAATTTCGTCCAGAATATGTTGTCGCTATAAAAGGTTTAGTTAAAAAACGACCTGATCATTTGGTAAACGAAAAACTCGCAAGTGGTACAGTTGAAGTAGAAGCGATCGAAGTAGAAGTCCTCGCAGAAGCAGAGACATTGCCGTTTGATATGGGCGGGGAAACGCTTAATTTGGAATTACCAACCCTTCTTGATCATCGAGCATTGTCATTACGTCATCCGCAAGTCCAGGCAATATTTAAAGTCCAAGCAGTCATCATTGATTCATTCCGAGAATTTATGAAGTCAGAAGAATTCTTTGAATTCCAAGCACCATCAATCGCACCAGCTGTTGCAGAAGGTGGAGCAGAAGTTTTTCAAGTCGAATATTTTGAACATAAAGCATATCTCTCGCAAAGCCCGCAGCTCTATAAGCAAATTGTTATGAGTGCCTTTGAGCGAGTTTTCTCCGTAAATAAAGTTTTTCGTGCAGAGCCAAGTGTTACCGCAAGACATCTCACAGAAGTTGTTTCGTTGGATGCCGAAATGTCGTTTATCGATTCATGGACTGATGTTCGTGATATGGCCGAAGCAACGGTACGATTTATTTTTAATGAGTTAGATAAAAAGTGTAAAAAAGAGTTAGAACTATTTGGTGTCGAGCTTCCTGTAATGATTGATAAAACTCCGACAATGAGTTTGCGTGAAGCACAGGAAAAGATTTATGCACATTCGAAAAGAGATGTACGCGGAGAAAAAGATCTTAATCCTGAAGATGAACGAGAAATTTGTGCAATTGTAAAAGAAGAAACTGGATCAGATTTGGTATTCATTTACGGATATCCAACGAAGAAGAAGCCATTTTATGTCTATCCAAACCCTGAGGAACCCGAGTATAATGAAGGAATGGACCTGCTCTGCCGTGGTGTAGAGTGGTTGTCAGGTGGAAGAAGAATCAATGACTATAAGCAGCTTCAGGATCATGTGAAAGCTTGGAAAATGGATCCGAATAAAATAAGTATGTTTATGGAAGCTTTCCGATATGGAGTCCCACCTGAAGGAGGATTTGCATTTGGTGCTGAACGTATCACAATGCAGGTGCTTGGTCTGAAAAACATTCGTGAGGCAGCTATGTTCCCACGAGATATGGAGCGTGTCGATGAAAGATTTTCAGCTATCGAAGAAAAAAACGAAAAAGTTCGTAAAAGCAAAACCAAATAAGCAAAAAGACGTATCTTCTAAGGCTTCTTCAAAGCCGAAAGATGTTATTGTTGAATCCGCACTGAAAGAATTAGCTGAAAAACACACAACTTCATCCATAAATGAAAATATAACTTTCAATGGGGGCGAAATAAAGAAACTGTTTACACCGCTTTTAACAAAAATTTCATCGCTCAAATTTTCGTTCAAACCCATCCCACTTTCTAAGTTACGCTTTGTTCGTCGACACAAAAATATGCGGAAGTTCCTGCAGAAGAATGAGTCCGATCTCCAGTTGATTTTGTTCCCACTTATTTTGCTTATGATTCTGGTTACGCTAAATGTCATTAATAGCCAAATGTTTACTACAGTCGCCGATGAAGAATTTCATGCTTCAGGTGTTACAACAAAAGTAAATCCATACCCTTTTGTCCAAAAGGTTGAACAGCCTGTAATATCCGCAAATGCAGCAATCATCGTTGATGCTGATTCACAAGTAATACTTTACTCAAAGAATCCGCAATTGCGTTTTTCAATGGCATCAACAACAAAAATCATGACTGCTTTGACAGGCTTAGACTATTATGCCTTGGATGCTATTTTAACTATTAAATCCTCTGGAGTTGAGGGTTCAGGTTTGGGATTAGTTCCAGGTGATAAGTTTCGTTTTAAAGATCTTCTCTATGCAATGATGTTGCCTTCCGCAAATGATGCAGCACAGGCGATTGCTGATAATTACCCAGGTGGTTCTGATGCTTTCATCAAAAAAATGAATGATAAAGCTGCATCGCTTCATTTGACTAAAACACATTACGCAGATCCCTCAGGATTGGATGATGATGGAGATTACACAACAGTTGTCGATCTTTCTCGACTTGCTTCCCATGCAATTACGCATCCTGTTTTTACAGAGATTACCTCAACTCGTTATAAAACAATTAGCGATCTCTCATATATGCGGACATATCCTTTAGCAAATTTAAATAGATTACTGGGATCTGAAGGTGTTACTGGTATCAAAACAGGAACGACTGAAGGTGCTGGTGAAGTGCTCGTAACATCAACTGTTAAAAATGGACATACCTACATTATTGTCGTTATGCAGAGTCAGGATCGGTTTACAGATACAGGTATTTTGATGGATTTTATTGAAGAGAATGTACAGTATGTTTCACCTTCGCTTGAGTCACTTGATAATAAATAGTTTATTCAAGTGCTTCGTCTTTCACAGCATTTACATATGCAAAGAATCCATTTGGTCCCTCGAAGACAACAATAGGCATAAGATATTCTTGCTCCGCTTCTCCAAGGAAATATGCTAGATAGATATTATTGATAAGTATCTGGTTATCTCCACCGCTATATGCAGCGACGTATCCGCTTCCATCTTGAAGGTCCTTAAATGCTTCTTCTGCGGTTTTAATAGGGTAGGTACCTATTTCATCAGGTTTTAAATTCAATGCTTTATGATTATAAATCGCTGATACTATTTCAACAGAATTATTTCCAGATGCTACAAGAAAGTTCATTGTTGAGTATGGAGGCTTTGGATAGAGGATTGGCATATTCATTTCAAATTTTCTGAATTTGGTAAGATCTCCTTCACGACCGGCTTCAAGATCGTATGCAACATCTTTTTGATACAGGTCAACTCTAATTACTTGTGCGTTGGAAAGACTCGTTGCTGGTATGAGTTCACTTCCTTGGATTGTGAACATTTGCGGTTTGGTGACATAATTCACTTTTGGATCAGGATTACGGGTTTTTTCTAAATCAACATCATCAGGGTATGAAGTAATATCTTCCAAGAATGATTGTACTGTCGGCACAGCAGCTGTTTCGTCTTGAAGATCTCTAAATCTATTTGCTCGAAGAACTGTATTGGAACTGAGATATTCTGATGTCAGTGTAAAGTTTAACGATACGATATCAAAAATAACTTTTCGCTCAAGTCCGGTTGTTTCATCCCATTCATACATAGGTCCTCCTCGTGGAATTTCAGGCAATGGATTACCTGTCGTATCAATCATTTTCATAGCAACAATTTTCTTTTTAACTGAATCTAAATTCAAAAGGTTCGGTGGATTATTGATAACTGGGTAAACATTTACTCTATCCGGGAATTCTGGGAGAGTACCTGAAAGAGTATCTATAGTATATGTAAAATCTCCATCGACAGTACTTTGAGGAAATTCAAGAAAGGGTATCTTTCCATAGGCTTGGTTTGCTGGTTCTATTTTTGGTGGGAACAAAATGTTCTTAACAACTATACCAATTCTGAAGAAAATAACGATAAGGATGATTCCGCCCAAGCCTATTGAAGATGCTATTCCAGCTTTCTTCATGAACTCGGCAGTATTATGTAGGGTCATAACTTGAGTATAGGGTAAATTTTACCTATAATGCAAGAATGGTTAGAACAAGAATTGCACCAAGTCCGACTGGATATCCACATATTGGGACTATTTATCAAGCTCTATTTAATTATGCCTATGCAAAAAAGCTCAATGGCAAGTTTCTCGTTCGTATAGAAGATACCGATAGAGCACGTTTTGTTGAAGGTTCCGAGGATGTCATTTTTTCTGCACTTGACTGGTTTGGCCTAAGTGAAGATGAAAGTGTACGAAAAGGTGGAGAGAACGGACCATATCGACAATCAGAGCGTTTGGCAATATACCATAAATATGCTCAACAACTTATTGATAAAGATCTTGCGTACTTTGCGTATTATGCAAAAGCTGAAGCTGGTCAGAAGAAAGACTACACACAAAAAGAAGTAAAGGCTGTAACCGAAACAACAGAAGAACCTCCTAAGACTGTGGAGGAAATGATTGAGAGAGGAGATTGGATTTTACGAATGCGTGTCGATAAATCAAAAGAAGTTGTCGTTCAAGACGAAATTCGAGGCGAAATCACTTTTGCACCAGATCAAGTTACCGAGCAAGTTATCCTTAAATCTGACGGATATCCTACCTATCATTTAGCTGCAGTTGTCGATGATCATGAAATGGGTGTAACGCATGTTGTTCGAGGAGAAGAATGGATTTCTTCCGCTCCAAAGCATGTTTTATTGTATCAATATTTCGGATGGGATATACCAAAACTGTATCATACTCCGACATTGCGTAATCCAGATAAATCAAAATTATCCAAAAGACATGGTCACACAAATGTTACGTGGTTCATAGAAGAAGGATTTCTCCCACAAGCAATTCTTAACTTTTTAGCACTGATGGGATGGAGCCATCCTGAAGAAAAAGAAATTTTCTCACTTGATGAATTTATTGCAGTTTTTGATTTAAAAGATATTAAGCAGGTTGGTCCTATTTTTGATTTAACGAAATTGACATGGATGAATGGTGAATACATCCGAGAAATGAAGATTGAAGATTTAGAACATGCATTAAAGAAGTTTTATCCGTTGGAATATTTTGCATCGCTTGATGAAAATACATTGCGAGAAATTGTCCTCATAGCACAATCGCGTATCGCTACATTAAAAGAATTCTATCCACAGATTAGACATTTTCTGCCTGATGCAAAATTTCATATCTCTGATGAAAAAGAAGCATCGATTGCTCAGGCTATGATGAAGAGATTTGAGTCAGTTGAAGATTGGAATAAAGACACTATTATGGATGCTTTACGGGTTATTCTAAAAGAGCATAGCATCAAGATGCCAATTTTATATAAAATAGTAACAGGTCAAGAAAGGGGATTGCCTTTACCGGAGTCACTTGCAATTCTCGGAAAGGATGCAGTTCTCGCAAAACTTGATTCAGCGATACACCATGAGTAACTCACTCGCACATTTTATTTCTTTTGTGCTTAATCCTGTTTTCCTTTTGCTTCTTGTGCCTTTTTTCATCCTTCTTAAAAATGGAGACGATATCGTTTACGCTTCATTATGGACAGCATATACAGCAATTTTTCTTTCAGCAATGACACTATTTATCGCGTATTGTGTAAAGAAAAAAATCTTTACAAATATGGATGTCTCAAAAAGGACACAACGTCCATTACTCTTTCTTGTCAGTGGTGTTTTGGCAGTATTTTATCTGGGCGGATTATTTATCTTTAATGGACCCAATGCTCTTGTTGTCATAACTATTGGGATTCTCATTGGTATTGGTTTGGCAAGTATTATCAATACACGATTGAAGGCAAGTATGCATGTTGCAACGATTTCTGCGTTAATTTTTGCATTGGCAATTATCTATAACGGTTGGTATCTTGCTACGCTCTTTTTGATCCCTCTGGTTGCGTGGGCTCGTTTACGGATTAAAAGACATACCTTACCAGAAACAGTGGTTGGAGGATTGCTGGGCATTCTGCTATCATTGTGTATATACGCTCTAGCAAAAACTTTTTCATAAATTATGCTTAGTCCTCGAAGATTTATCAGGTCATTTAAATACGCGTTTGAGGGAATTCACTATGTGTTCCGAAACGATCAGAACCTTTTGGCTCATTTTATCGTCGGTTTGCTCGTTATCAATGCCAGTGTCGCACTCAAAGTGACGCCGTTTGAAATGGGTATTTTAGGTTTAACCATTATGATGGTTATTTCCGCTGAGATGGTTAATTCTGCCATTGAAAAAATGGTCGATCTGATTACGAAAGAACACCGCCAAGAGGCAAAGATTGCCAAGGATGTATCAGCAGGCATGGTACTTCTAACAGCTCTTGCCGCTGCCGTTATCGGTGGATTAATCTTCCTCCCCTACGTCCTCAAACTTTTCCGCTAATCATACTATAAGCTTTCATTTTATGTGGTGTTTTGTTATAATCCGCTATTATGGCAACTTCAGAGCGAGGGATATTAAATATTATTGAAAAAGCAGGTTCTTATGGAGAAGAGTTTTATCTTCCTGCAAAAAAGAAAATTTATCAGCAAGGTGATCATGGAGAATCAATTTATATTGTAAAATCTGGAACTGTTTATACAAGATTTCAGAATAATCCTGAAGCAGATAGCCGAAGTAAAAATGGAAGAGGACTTGTCCTTGGTATATATAATGAGGGAAATATTGTTGGAGGGGAAATATTTGACTCAACACATTATACAAATACTGCTCATACTGCTACAGAAGCAGAGTTAATTGAAGTAGATAAACCTACTCTCTGGAACATGATTGCAGATGATCCAGGAGTATTTGTTACTATTTCAGATATTTTAGTCTCGCAGCTGAAAGCAACTGCAAAACGACGAACACTTCTTATAGATGGTACTGCGTCTGTAAAAGTAGACAGTGCACAAGATGAATTTACACAAAATGGAAAAACTATCGTTACTCAGGATGTCTTGGCTGATCGTGCAGGCATGGTTCGTGAAGAATTTAACAGAGTGAGAAATAAAAATACACGGTTACATAGGCGTGTCTTGAAGGGATTATAAATAGCTTTTTGCACCTATATTTAGTAAAATAGCTTCATTGTTCAATATTGCTGGATCGTCTAATGGTAGGACAACGGACTCTGAATCCGTTTATCTAGGTTCGAATCCTGGTCCAGCAGCAAAATCGGACTATAACCCTAAAGCTACGATTCAGTACCCTCAAGGTAAAATTGAAGTGGCAAAATATCCTTGTTGAGACTTAAATTATTACTATACAGTAACAAAGTACACTCTTATAATGATTGTTTGGTTCTAAACTCTCTTTCCTGCTTAATTTTTGTTATAATAACCCCGTAATGAAGGTTTTATCTTGGAACATCGCTGGTGGACATACTTTTTCTGGAGCAATAGAAGACGCACTTAATTATGAGAAAGAGGATCTTCAGTATTTCAAACATCAAATAAAGCAACTGAATCCCGATGTAGTTGCATTACAAGAAGCACATACACACAATGAAGATGACTCAAAAACTCATTCAGGAATATTGGCAAAAGAATTAGGATATAAATTTTTTGAGAACCATCCTTATGGAAGATCACACATTAAAGAAGGCAATAAATTGTCCTTAGCAACGCTTAGTAAGTTTAAAATTATAAATTCTTTCTTTCATCAATTACCAAATCCCAACCTTACGATAATAAGACCTAACGGAGATACATGGATAACATTCGATGTAGGATTTTTAGTTACCACAATTTCTTATAATGAAGAAAAGATCGTTGTCATGAATTGTCACTTAGCACCATTTCATTATTTTGAAAGAGACTATGATGAGCCAGAGTTTCAGAAGATAAGAGATGATATAACTGAATTACTTGTTCCTTTTTCAACGAACCCAACAGTTGTTTTAGGAGATTTCAATTATTCTAGTCTGCGAAAAATTCTACCTGATGTTTTTGAAAATAATAAATACAAAGAAGCTTTCGAAGACACAGAAACAACACCAGGAAAGGGACAGCAAGATCATATTCTTTTTACAAAACATTGGGAACTAAAAAACGTTGAAATAAGAAAAGCAAACTCAGATCACCATATGTGTATTGTCGATCTTGATCTTGAGGCATAAATATTCGCTATAACGATAAAACAGGTCTTGACCCGCACGCTCAGCAAATAACCTACCTCAGATTCAGACATTTGATATACTTCAAATATGAGTGAAAGGTTAGCTACAAATCCAGGTATTGAAAAAGCAATCTCTGCTATTGATGAGATTATAAAAAAAGGTAACAAACCAATGCTTGTGGCACTTGATGGAAGAAGTGGTACTGGTAAATCCACTATTGCAAAGAAAATCGCTGAACGTCTGGGAGGAGTAGAAATCATTGCAGATGATTTTTGGACAGGTGGTTCCAATGATGAATGGGATAAAAAAAGTCCAAAAGAAAAAGCTGCATTGGCTATTGATTGGAAGCGTATTAGATCAGAAGTATTGGAGCCGTTGCTAGCGGGTAAATCAGCTTCTTGGCAACCATTTGACTGGAAAGCGGGGCATGGATTATCTCAAAATATGCTTCATAGTGATCCCAAGCCTTTGATAGTGCTTGATGGAGCATATTCTACACGTCCTGAACTACAAGATCTCATTGATTTTAGTATTTTAGTTGAAGTTCCTGATGATGCAAATAGAAGAGCAAGGCTTAGAAAAAGAGAAAGCGAAGAATATATGAACGATTGGCATGGACGATGGGATATAGCTGAAGATTACTATTTTTCTAAAGTCCGGCCACGAAAATCATTCGACTTGGTAATAGCAAATCATTAGGCTCCACCTCTTACATGAAACATCCTGGATTCGAACTACTAGAAGTTCCAGCTTAGTACTATCTTTTAATTTGAGTTCTATAATGTAATGCTCCAAAGGCTCCGGAAATAATTCCCAAGATTATACTTACGGGTACCGAGGCTATTGTCGCTTGAATAACAGTATCTCTTATAAATGTATCCAAGTTTTTTTGTCCACTCAGTTGAAAGTTTTGCAAGGTGAGTGGATTATTTCTGACAACATCTATGAATGAGAATGTGAGTATAAAGAGACTTCCAAAACCCAGCAATAAACCTATACTTGCTGTAAGAATGCTGCTTTGGATAGCATAGCTACTATTCTTCGTTTGTTTCATTCGTAAATATCCAGTTCTTCCAGCAAAGCCCAATATTAAAAGAATCGGGATATAACTAAGAAGGTTATGTGTGGTTTCATCCATGTATACGAAGACTAAAACGCAATTCAATAGAAAAATGAGGAATCCGAGAAGTAGTCCCTGGAATACAGCTACCTTTTGTGCACGAAATCTTTGTAAATTCATAATTCTCACATGAGCATAACTGTATATGCAAGAGATAGCAAGAGTTAGTGATATACTAAAAACACAAATAAAGAAATATTCTATGGCAAATGAAATTGGTACTATTGATAGTTATATAAAAACTTTTCCTAAAGAAGTGCAACTCATTTTATATGCGTTGAAAAAAACTATTGAAGAAGAAATCCCCAATGTTGAGGAAGGGATTCGTTATAATATGCCAACATTTTTTCTCAATGGTGATTATATTATTTATTTTGCGGCATGGAAAAAACATATTTCTCTTTATCCTTTTACTGATGAAATGGTTAAAAAGTTTCCAGAAACTGCGAGGTACAATACCTCAGGGAAAGGAACAATTCAATTTCCAATTAATGAACCATTGCCATTTCCATTAATTCGGAAAATTGTTGCAATACGACTGAAAGAATATCTTGCGGAAAGAAAGAAATAATTATGATTTCAATGCAATTATAAATGATGTTATTTCTTTAATTTTTGCGTCCTTTGCATGACTTGTAAATTTATAGATATCACAAAAAGCAAATTTCGAACCATCTTTAAATTCCATTGTTCCATTTACTGATCCTGTATCTCCATGAGTTATAATTTCTTTTATTACTAATTCTTTTATAGAATCATCCATCATTGCATTGATGGATTTCTCCGCTTCGATTTTTCCATTAATTAGTTTATCTCCAACCATCTCCCATTGGATTTCATCCGCAATATTGTCCAAAAGAAATGATGCTTGTTGTTTGGGGAATGCGATTGTGAAATCTCTTAGTAATTCTTTCTTTGGAGCGTTCCCGCAATCCGGTTGTACAACAATATTTACCATATATTTACGATAGCATTTTTAACTAAAAAAAACTAATTAATAGAATTTTAATTTTTATATCTCAATATATTCATATAGGCGATATGAAAGAGAACAAACATACAAATGTAGTTGAACCTACTCATTCAGCGAAACAATCCGTTGGATCCAAAATTGTCTCTGGAGGTATTATTTGTGGACTTGCACTATTGCTTCTATTTCTTTTGGGTAACGTAGTTCTCTATTTCTTCGATAGGTCGCAGGCCCTTTTACAAAGAGAGGATGCAAATACAGGTACACAACGCTATGCCCTCGCTGGTGTTTCAGGAACTGGTGAGCAAATTCTTATCCCGTTAACTTCTGGAAGTACAGATCCTACAACGAGTAGTAATAGTAGTTCTACAAGAGGGTTACCTTCATCAAATCAAATAACTAATTCAGGAAGTGGTTCAATGCCATATTATGTCCCCATGATGTATTTTATTCCACAACAAACTGGACAATCATCTCCAGTTATTTTTAATCAACCACAGAATCCTGGAAATACAACAAATATTACAACAACGCCTGGCAATGGAAATAGTTCGACAACAAATGATTCCAATCGATCTTTGGCTTTAGGTGAACTTGTAAATACTGGGAATTTTGATCCAGCAATCCAACCGGGTTTATTAAATGATCTTACTCTTCCAAATGAAGTACTTGCAGGAGATGTCTCACCAACACTTCCGGACAATATTCTTTATCCAATGGTTGAATTAAATCGTTCGTTAGATAATTGGGTGACACCAGATCCTCTTGGAAAAACGTACAACTATTTGGAGCAGTCAAATATGAAAACACTTGAAGGTTTGATGCTTCTCGAAAAGAATACTGGTGAAGATACTGACCAACTAGCGGTTGATACTTTTAAAGGATCTTCAGATTTAGTTAAAAAAGCTGGCGAAATAATTACTGATTCTCCTGTTCGAGATACTGATGCAACAATCGTTCTTTTCAACGGTATGAGTAATCAATTGATAGTCCAGCAAATATTACTACAAGCAGCTGAGAATATAGATACAAATCTTGTTTCGCTTGAAATAGAGAAAGTCCGACTTGATCATCTTGCAGAGGTTGGAGTTATTGTGACACATTTGCTTGATGTTTCGGACAATGATGCAGATGTTGTGACAAATTTAGTTACTGGTTCAATTAATTCACCTGTAGAAGCACTCCATACAATTAATATTCTTAATGATTTAGAAAATAGAGTTGGTATTGGGGCAAGGCCTACTATTTCACTTCTCGAACAAACAGTCGCAGGTGTATTTGTACAAGAACTTGTTTCTTTACCGGAAGAAGAACAATTAAATGCTGTACTAGGATTTGCAGGAAACTCTCCCGTTCGATTAATTCAATCTATAGAAACACTTGATCTCTTACCAATTACTGAGAATGAAGACGCACGCAATATTACTCGTGCTGCCTCTGATACTGCTGTTAATAAACTTGAGAAAACATTAATACAGCTGCCTGAAAAAGAAAGACTTCAATTTATCAATCACTATGCATCTGGTGATCTTGAAGATCTCAAAAGGTTAATTGTGATGGAGGCTCATCTTAAGAAAACATTGGCAGATCTTAACGATACCAATGAATCCGGTGCACTTGTTAAAGAGATAGCGTCTGCTAAAAAAGAAGCACTTGAAAAATTTGTAACAAATTTTGATGGTGTTAATGACATTAGTGACAGCGAGTTCATGCAACGATTAATGAGAAAGCCAGATATCTACGATGTTGCACTACTCAATGCAGTTGAAAATCTCGGTTCTGAAAAAATAAAAAACAGTGAAGTTCTTGATGCACTTACCACGACCAGATCTTTGGCACTTACGAAGTTAGTATCTGATTTAGGTGCAGGAAGAACCGAGCTTCCAATAATTCCTTATAGTGGAGCAATCATCGCTGATATTGATAATGATTTGACACCTCAGGCAAATCAGATAGTTTCTAAAGCATTAAATGTTTATCAAAAAGATATGGGTGACTACCTCATTGGTGAAATAACAAACAAGGAAATATTGTCTCGATATCAAGATCAATTGCAAACTGTTTCTTCTCCTGTCAGTGCTTTAGCTGCTCCTGTCACAGCAAAAGTAGAAAAACAAATTGTACAACCAGGTATACAGAATGCTTTGCCACAGATTATTAATCAGGTCTCACAAGTTCAAAGCAATCCCTCTATACCAACAAATCCTGTGATAATTCCTTCACAGCCATCTGTCCAAGAGACTATCCAACAGGTACCTCAAATTGTTAATACTGTCACGGATCAAGTTGTGCCCCAACAACAAACACTTACACAACCATCAGACCAATCTTTACCACAAAAACTCCTCAATGTTATTGTGAATTAATAGTGGATTAGTAGGAGATAAGCAGTGTTTCCGGAAGTCCCAAATAATAAGGGAGCATATCCATTGATCGTTTCATATGAATTGCCATATTTTGAGAGCCGCATGCTTGTTGTAATTCTTTTTTATCTGCTTCTGTAAGTTTTATTGCATCATTCACTTCAAAATACATAATTGAATTAGGATCATCTGTATGTTCTAATCCAAGTGCATGTCCCATTTCATGAGCTAAAGTATGTTTTAATTCTGCAGGTGATCGATAAGTAAAAATATCAATTTTCTCATCCGTTGGATCGTAAACTGCTTCTTCAATTGTTGCGATATCTCCACTCATCATCATTTCAGTGGCAATAGTTATTTCATCAATATATCGAGATTCATCTTCTTCTGGCATTAATGTTACTTTACTAACTTTTTTTAACAGTTCTCGCTCTTCACTAATTCGTTGCAACTCTTGATGATTTTTTTCTTCCTGTGCTCTCGTCTCCGCTTGCGTAAGTGCAAGTTGTTCATCAGTAATAGGATCGTACTGCTCAATCCATTTAGGAGTATTTCTTCTGTTATAGACAAGATTTATTGAAAGCGTTCCATGTGGATCGTAGGTAAATAAATTTGCTCCATATGCATCTGACCACATAGCTGCTGCATCATTAATTTGGTTTTTAAACTCGTTATTGGAAAACTTAAACCTCTCATCAATTGTCGCGATATAATATTTTTTTGTATTTACACAAGGTTCATAATAAAAAATATCAGTTAAAGTAGCTGCTTTTGAAGTATTTAACCAAAAGAGAACACCAAATGTTATAAGGCAAAATGCTGAAAGAAGAATAATTATTTTTATTGATTTGGTCATAATTATGTTCTTTTGAGTGTGATTGTGCAACTTCCAAGAATTCCTATGAGTGTTCCTGAAAAGTCTATACTTACTTTATCGTTTATATTGATAGGAGTAGGTGATCCAATCACAGTTCCTGTATAAACAGTATTTAATGTGCTTCCGAGATTAATACTTGCTGTGAGTTGGTCTGTTCCTGTCCCTGGTGCAGCGGTCCCTGCATCAACAGTCACTTGAAGATTTGCTCCAATCGACGCAGCAGCAGAATAGACACATCGTGCACCTGCTAATGCATAGACATTATCAGAAACAAAAACTACCTGATCGTTCAATCCTACTGAGAGGGTTGCAAGCATTGGTACAACAATTGTCACTGTTTGTGGGACGATGCTTCCACCAACTCTTAGACTGTCATTCGATGTGAGATTTACTGTTTTTCCCGATGCTACTGTCGTATCTCCATTTATTGATACATTGCCTGTACCCGTAGTAAGACTTCCATTACCCGACAATGCAAAATTGCCCGATGATTGTGTGTATCCTGTTACTCCTGAAATTGCTCCACTTGATGAAATATTAAGTCCGTTCGATGAAATTTGGACGGTACTGGATCCATTACCAATTGTTGTACTCCCAGATGATCCGAGTACCGTATTGCCTGACGAGGTGAGAGTGCTAAATGCCGCATTTGCTGGTGTAGTTGCTCCGATTGCTACACCGTTAAGTGTTCCTCCCGTAAGTGCGATACTTGAAGCACTTTGCGTGGCAATCGAACCAAGTCCTAAATTAGTCCTTCCAATTGTTGTATTGCTTATGTCTGAAAGGTTGTTTGTTGTCTGCACAAAATTTGAAAGTGGTTGTGTCGCAATTGTTCCTAAACCGAGTGACATTCTTGCAATCGAAGGATCTGCAATTTCAGATAAGTTATTTGTAGTTTGTAAAAAGGCATTAGCATTTTGTATAGCACTTGATCCAAGTCCTAAGTTTATTCTTGCAGCCATTGGGTCGATCTCAGCTAAATTATTACTGACTTGTAAAAATGATCCTATTGATTGTGTTGCAATATCGCCTAATCCAAGGTTTGTTCTTGCAGTTGATGGATCAACTTCTGACAAGCTGTTTGCTGTTTGAAGGAAACTGCTAATATGTTGTGTCGCCATTTCTTCGAGTCCTAAATTACCCCGAGCCATACTCATATCAGTAATTTCAGCAAGATTATTTGATACATTAAAGAAATCATCATTATCATATATAGCGATACTTCCAAGGGCTAAGTTACTTCGGGCAAGTGCAGAGTCTGTAATCTCCGAAAGATTATTGTTCGCATTTAAAAAATTTTCTACTGATTCTGTTGCCATAGTCCCTAAACCTAAATTTGTTTGAGCGATTGATGTGTCAGTTAATTCTGATAAATTATTTGCTGTACTAAAAAAAGAACTGCTGTTTTGTGTCACGATGTCCCCAAGTGCTAAATTGCTACGTGCTTGTGTTATATCCGTTAACTCCGAGAGATTATTTGAAACAGTAAGGAAGTCGTTTGTATTTTGAGTAGCAATATCTCCGAGTCCTAAGTTTGAACGTGCAGCAACAAGATCTGTAAGTCCAGAGAGGTTATCTAATCCATCAGGTAAGTCAACAAGTGATGAGAAGTTATCATCAGTAAGGAGTGTTCCTCCTGCTCCGCTTAATTTCAGTGTTACATCATTGGCAAGTGTATCTACAGCAATTCTTGCAAAGTGATTTCCACTTGCATCGATTAATTTGAGACCGCTATCGGGATTGTTAATTACAATATCAAATGGTGCAGATTGTATCCAATCTTTGGTAAGATCGCCAAGAGAAAGATCTGCTGTTATCCCTTTTCCCGTACCTCCAGATATTGCTATGCCACTGCCCGAGACTACGGATTGCACATAATCTCCTGTAGTTTTTGTTACCAAATCAATTCCGCGATCATCAATTTCTTCTCCTGAGATTGTCTGTCCAAGTACTGTAATTTCTCCAGATCTATCTGGCAATGTAATATATCGATTCTGTGTAGGAGTGTTAATTTCTATAGAAATCTGATTGATGTTTGAAGAGTTTCTAAAGTACAGTGGTGATCGTCCTTGTAAAATAAGGGATTCGTTCTGTAATACTGTTGTGAGATATTGTATATGGTTGGTATTTATTGGTGCAGAGCTTTCACCATTTTGCATAAGACCTAATTCTCTTAAAAGATCTTGGTCAATTGGCATCTCCCAAACAGCCACTGGTTTTTCCTCTCCCCCTATGTACTTTGTTGTTTCTTGATCTAGTAGTTTGAGGGGAGCGACATCAATTTTTGGAGAAGCAAAAATAGTCATAGGCTGTATTAGTGAACCCAAAAATAAAGTGCATCCAATCGCTATGTTATTGAGAAATTTTTTGTTCATACCTTCTAATTGCATCCATAATTGTTCCATTTGATTCCATTTCTTCAGTAAATAAGATATGTTCTTTATTAATAGCGATCTTGTCTTTTGGAGCATGGAGTTCTTCCCCCAGCTTTACCAACGCCAATTTAGCTGTTGCTGAATTTTCTTTCGTAAGATTTTTTATTGCTGTCGTGTCTGTACTTGCTTTAAGATAGTAGACATCAGTAAGCGTTAAATTAGTCTCGGTATCCTCCGCAACCTTACCAAAATAAACTTGATCATTTGAGAGAAAAACTGCATGAAATGTCTTTGATTGTTGAGGCTGCCTGTATTTATTAAATCCGAAAAACGTAACTGCAACTATCGTTACTATCGTGAAGAAAATAATAATTGCTCTACCTTTAGACATAGATCTCTATCAATAATTAAAGGTAGCTTTTGTTAAAAAATGATTAACACATTAATCATTTAATATTTTTTTAATCTTTCTTGGTAATATAGAATGAGATATGAAAATACTTTTAATAGAGGATGATAAAGTAAGTGCTGAGACTTTAGCCTCTGGTCTTCAGAAGTATTATATCTTTGAAATTGCAAACACCGGTCAAGAAGGAGAGTATAAGGCATATATCTATGATTACAGTTTGATCATCATTGATTATCAATTACCTGATATTGATGGGATACAAGTTTGCAAGGATCTCCGAGCTGAAGGTATAACAACTCCAATAATTATGCTCACAGGTACTGGCGAAGTTGCTAATAAAGTTCAAGCACTCAATAGTGGGGCAGATGACTATATTGTAAAACCAGTTGATGAAAAAGAGATTCATGCAAGAATTGAGGCTGTTTTACGACGTTCTTCTCCAAAACTTCATTCAAATGTCATTGCAGTAGATAGTCTAACAATAGATCTCACACAAAGGGTAGCAAAAAGAAATAACCAAGTGCTCCAACTTAAAAGAAAAGATTTTGACCTTTTAGAATATATGATGAGAAATGCTGGAAGAGTTTTAACCCGTTCTATGATATTTGACCATATTTGGGAAAGTAGCTACGAATCGGATAATAATGTAGTGGATGTCCATATTAAATATCTCAGAGACCAAGTTGATAGAAATTATAATAAAAAACTTATCAAAACCGTACATGGATATGGGTATAAGATAGAAGAATGAAAGGAGGTGATGTCATGAAATCCTTAATGAAAGAATTATTAACGAATAAGTCTATTCGTAATAATAAAGCAAAATCTGAAAAAAAGATTATTGCTGAATCAGCTTTTCACCCATGGAGTTAGTTTACTAACAAAATAGGTAATAGCAGGTAAACAGAGAAAAAGTTTATAATTGTTCTGATGCTAAAACGAAGTTTACTAAATGTATTTCAAAATACAGTATCAATCGCAAGGCTTTTAGTGGATTCTCGTTCAAAGAATAAGGACAAGTCTAGGCGTGAACGTATTCTCAATATTCTATTATTGAGCTTTATTCTTTTAACATGTATAGCTCTCGCTGATGCACTTATCAGCGAATTGTTTCACTTAGCTGTTAAAGGTGCGTCGAGAGAATTAATACTCATACTCTGTTTCCTGCTATTTAATTACTATTTATCAAGAATTGGGAAATCAAATATTGCTTCCTACATTATTATTACTTCTTTATATCTTCTTACTACATGGGGTGCCTACCGTTGGGGTGCTGATTTTCCGCAAGGTCTTTTAACATATGCTCTTATAATTGTTTTTTCAGGGATACTAATCAATAGTAGGCTCTCTCTTATTGTAGCAGTAGTCATCGGGATATCTTTATCTGTGATAACAATAGTACAATTAGTATACCTCGAAGCACCGCAACTACTTTGGCAGCGTACAGAACTTACAATGGGCGATACTATTGTCGCTACAGTAACATTTTTGGTAATAGCGATAGTATCATGGTTATTTAATAGAGAAGGTGAACTTGCTTTAAAGAGAGCTAGACTTTCTGAAAAAGCATTACAAAGAGAGAGGGATTCTTTAGCCCAAAAAGTAGAAGAAAAAACAAAAGCGTTGCGGCAAGAGCAAGCAGTACGAGTTGCTCAATTGTATAAGTTTGCAGAATTTGGTAAGTCTGCTTCGGAATTCCTTCATGACCTTTCTAATTCCGTCAACTTAGTATCTGCGAATTTAAAACAATTGGAAAGTAGTAAGAACAATATTGATGATATGCATGCTATCGTTGCTCGAGCAACTGTAGGTATAAATCGACTTGAAAGTTTTATTTTATCGACAAGAAAGCAAGTAAATAATCAGGACTTACTTGAATATTTCTCAGTTAATAATGAAATCTATGAAGCAATTGAGATACTTAATTATAAATCAAAAAAGAATAAGGTACTTGTAGGCTTTCATTTCACTAAGACTATCCGTATCTATGGCAATCCCTTAAAGTTTCACCAATTTATGTGTAACTTCCTCTCAAACGCAATTGATGCCTATGATGGATTACGCAGAAAAAGAAGGACCGTCGACATCTTTCTTTCAAAAGAAGTAGAAGAAGTAAAAATAATTATTCAAGATTTTGGAAAAGGCATATCAGCAAAAGATCTAGAGAAAATATTTGAACCATTCTTTTCGACAAAAGGCTATCGGAAGGGGACTGGAGTTGGTCTTTCCATTAGTTATGATATTGTAACAAAGGATTTTAAGGGACAAGTCTTAGTAGATTCAAAATTAAATGTCGGAAGTACTTTTACAATAACCTTTCCTCTACTCAAAAAGATTTAATATTTTTTTAATCTTTTCAAACTACCCTTTCTCTAATGCTTGAGATTTCCTTACAAAAATCGTCAGAACGAGGAATTACATATTTACAAAAAGTTCAAGACAAAAATGGATGCTTTACGAGCTTTTCATCTCCGGATACTAATTTTAAAAGCAGGATACAATATAAAACCATCTTCTCAACGGCTCTCATTATGCAGTCCTTAACAAATCTAACGCATTCAAAAAATACCGATGGCATTATAAAAAGTTCTGTTAAATTCTTACTTTCTCAAAAAAGCTCTTCATGGACCTGGAATTATTGGGATAGGCAATCCCCAGAAGCTAAAACAATGGCGTATCCTGACGATTTGGATGATACTTTCTGTACACTCTCAGCTTTATATCTTTTTGATCAGAAGCTAATTACTGGTGAGGCATTGGCACATATAGTGAAAATTCTGACATTGGTAGAAACTCAAGAGGGAGGTCCGTACAAAACATGGTTAGTAAGCAATACTGCTCCAGGTATATGGAAAGATGTGGATGTATGTGTGAATGCTAATATTGCTTTTTTCCTTCAAATGCAAGATATAAAATTGCCAAAGTTATCAAAATTATTTACTGAAATTATTAATAATAAAATATTTACAACACCATATTATCCGAATCATTTTGCTACATTTTATTTCCTTTCCCGAGTATTAAAAGGTTCATCGAGGAAAAAACTTCAAAAAATTGTTTTACAAATGTCTGCCGTAACATCTTTAGATATTGCTCTAAAAACTATTTCTCTTCTCAATCTTGGTGCATCATCAAGTACGGTCTCTCGTTTGATAGCGGAGCTTGTTATGCTACAGCGGATTGATGGGAGTTGGCCCGCAGCAGCATTTTATACTGGCGTTAACCCTCAAAAAGATAAAGTATATGTCGCCGGTTCGGAAGCTTTAACAACAGCATTCTGCTTGGAAGCATATGCTCTTTACAACAAAAAAATAAAAGAAAATATAGTAGTACATCAAAATAAAAAAAAGAATGCCATACATAACCAGGTTGTATCTATTGTTAAAAAAAGAATATTGTTACTTGGACCAAATCTACAAAAGCGGGGCTTAAGTTATCTTGAAAAAGCACTGAAGAAAGATCGTATGATGCAAATTACACTCCTTCCATATTATTTTTATCAATCTTTAAGTGATAAGAAAGAAATTTCGAAGAATATTCTCGTACAACTTGGGGCAGCAAGTCTTTATGGATGGATTGCATATACAATTTATGATGACTTTCTTGATAATGAGCCGGACATCCCATCTTTACCACTTGCAAATATTTGTCTTCGAGAATTAACAATTATTTTTAATTCCATTTTGAAGGAAGAGATTGGCTTTCAAAAAGTTTTTCAGTCGGTTATGGATCGATTGGAAGAAGTAAACACATGGGAAGTGACTCATTGTCGTTTTAATTCTGCGACGAACTTATCCTCGCTTTCTTTACCTAATTATGGCTCATATCAAGTTCTCGCCGATCGCTCAATGGGACATGCATTGGGATGTGTCGCCTTGATACTTTTAAGTAATAAAAATCAGTATGCAAATGATGTTGCATCTCTCTTTAATTTTTTCTCACATTACTTAATTGCTCGACAAATAAATGATGATGCACATGATTGGGAGAGTGATCTAAAAAAAGGACATATAAATAGTGTTGCAGCATTACTTCTACAGAGGACGACTACAAATCTGCAACAGACATTTTGGAATGAAACAATTGAAGACGTGTGTGACTTAATAGAACTTCATGTATATCAAGCACGTCTTGCTCTTTCCAGCATAGACATAGTTACAAATAAAGAGATATTAGAGCAATTTATAGACGAGCAAGAACATGCTGTTATAACGGCAAGAAAAGAGAAACAACGAGCCCTTTCATTTCTCAATACTTATATAACTAATCAGTAAATTATGAATTATAAAGAATTTAATCAACAAATTAGTCAAGAAATAACGCAAAAGCTTCAGCTACAAGTTGCACAAAAAAATCCCCGAATTAATTATTTAGAAAAACAATATAACCATTATTCAGAGAGTTTATTTGGTGGAAAAATGATCAGAGGGATGTTAGTGTGTTTAGGTTATATGCTAGCTGGAAAAAAGGTTGATGATCAGATCCTTGAGATTGCAAGTGCTTTCGAAGTTGTTCATTCGGCTCTTCTTATTCATGACGACATTATTGATCAAGGTAGGTCACGAAGGGGAAGACCAAGTTTGCATGTTGCTCTTGGTAACGATAAAAAAGGTGAATCTCTGGCTCTCTGTTTTGGAGATCTTGGTCTTGTTTGGTCGGCTCAAATCATAAATAATACCAATTTCAATGTTGATCAAAAACAGAAAGCAATCGATTTTTATTGCAACAAAATTCAGCAGACGATAGTCGGACAGTTGCTTGATATTGAACTATCCAAAGTATCGGTAAAGAGTGAAGAACATATCTTGAAAATGTATGAACTAAAAACAGCGACATATAGTTTTGTAGCTCCTCTTTGTGTGGGTGCAATACTTGGTGGTGCTGATTTAAAGCAACTATCCTGTATAGAAAATTTTGGTACACAGCTTGGAATAGCATTTCAAATCCAGGACGATATTATTGGTATTTTTGGTGATGAGAGAGTTACAGGTAAATCTGTGAATTCAGATATAAAAGAAGGAAAGAATACTCTCTTAATAAGTTACGCTGCAAGAAACGCGACCAAAGATGAATTAAAGATACTTAATAAGTATTACGGAAGTAGTTCAATCCGCCATTTGGAATCTGAAAAAGTGAGAGCGATATTTATAGCAACAGGTGCCCTTAATTATTCTCAAAAATGGTCTACTAATATCATTGAAGTTGCAGAGGAAATCATTCCAACGCTTACACAAGATCCTCAAATGAGAGAGTTACTCCAAGAATTCTTGCAAAAAATGGTGAATCGAAAAAAGTGATATACGAGTACAGTATTTATGAAAGAGCTAGATATGTTACACTTTATTTATGGATACCAAAGTAATTCATTGGCATACGATTCAAATTAGTGAAATTGTTTCCAATGATATCCTAATTAGAAATACAGATGACGCAATCGATATCATGGCAAATGCTCCTTCGGACTTCATCGTTCTTCGAGAACATAATTTTGAAAAAGATTTCTTTGATTTAAGTACTAAAAAATTAGGAGATGTGCTACAGAAATTTAGCAATTATCATGTCCGTTTGGCTATCCTCGGAGATTTCTCGAAGTTTTCAAGTGAAAGTTTAAAAGCATTTATCTATGAAAGTAATAAGCATGGAGATTACTTATTTGTATCTTCATTGGATGATGTAAAGAATCGTTGGAAATAACGATCCGGTGCCGATAACAATACTGTACCAGCACCGGATATAAAGGATCCTTTATTAATCGTTATTTCGGCCGAAGCCTCCAAAGATATTACCTAAAAATCCTCCTTCTTCGTCATCGTCATTACGATTTCTTCTGTCACGAGAATTTTCATCTTGATTATCTGATTGTGCTCCTTCGGATCGTTCGATTATTTTATCGAGTTCTCCACGATCCAACCAAACACCGCGACATTTTGGACAGTAGTCTATTTCGACTCCTTCGCGATCAGACATTTTCAATTCTGTTCCGTCTACTGGACATTTCATATATATCACCTCCTTTCAGAAGTTTTTTTGGATTACATAATGAGGCGTGGGGATAAAAACAAAAAAACCTTCGGCCTCATATTTTTCGCGTATGCGAAAATAGGCCAAAGGTCTGGCTGGAGCTAAATGGATTAGCTGATAGGACCAGTGTTCGTGATGTTGACCCTATCTCCGGTCAAAAGACCGTCAGTTACTCCCCTTTGGAGTATAGTAAGTATAGCATAATTTTTAGAAAATCAAAATTAATAAAGAGATTTTCCGTTGACAAAACTGCTGTTCTTTGTCACTCTTAAGAGAGAGGATAAATTATGTTTGATCCACTAGCTTTAGCACAAACAGCAGGGGAAATATTGGACTTATTTGGCGTTTTTGTCATTATTTTTGGCGTGGTTGCATCAATCATTCTTGTCGGAATCGAATTTTTTGATGGTAAATCCTATGCTTTTCTCTATAAGTCCTTCCGCAAGAATCTTGGGCGATGTATTTTGCTTGGTTTAGAATTTCTTGTAGCTGGTGATATTATCCGTTCTGTCACAGGTGAGCCAAGTTTTACTAGTGTTGGTGTGCTTGCTGTACTTGTCGTGATTCGATCTTTCCTGAGTATTACCTTTGATATGGAGATTGAAGGTCGCTGGCCTTGGCAAAAAGAAAATACCCCAAAATAAGTTTTCCACTACCGAGGACTTGGTTTCAGCTCAACAGGCACTGTTAAGATTGGAATAGGTGTAGATGTTGGCTTTTTTGTCGGAACTGGTGTTGTCGTTGGTATAGCCGTTGGAAATGGAGTCTGTGTCGGTGCAGGAGGCCCATCTTCACCACATGTAAATTGAACTGTATGTGAGAAGTTAGAAAAGTTCTTATCGCTTGAGCAATTGATACAAATAGAGAATGCATATTGAGCAAAATAAGGATTTTTACTATCAACACGAATTGTCACATTTTGTTTATCGGTATTTGTTTGTGGCCGTTGCTTTGAATTAAATGTATCAGCAGAACTCGGATTTGTGCCAACTTTGAACCAATAATTTCCTGCATTATTTACATTTGGAAATTGTATTGTGGCATCCCATTGATTGTCATGATTATTTGTACATGCTGCCAATGAAGGCGTCTCGTTTGTTGTCGGCACAGTAACTCCTGTATTCAAGATGAAGTCTACATTTTTAGCAGGGCCAGCGACTACTTGCGATCTTGCAGTAGCGGTTGTATTATTATTCACCTGTAACTCTGCCATAATTTCATAATTAGTTCCTACAGTAGCATCATCCCATTCCCAATTTTGTCCATCTTGTTTTGGATAATCAATTTTTGTAAGTGTTTGGAAATCTCCTTGTCCGGGCTTTCTCGACAAAAGCACAACACTTGTATTTGCATCTTTCGGTCCGTTGATTAAAATCTTGCCTGAGATTTTGCCCTTTGCCGGAACTGGTGTTGGTGTCGGTATTTCTGTAGGAATAGGAGTTGCAGTTGGTACGGATGTAATAGTCATAACAGGAGTAGCTGTCACAATAATTGGCGTTGGTGTCGCAGTCGGTTTTGCCGTTGGCTGGATAATTTGTGTTGGAGTTGGATCTGGTTGTGCCATCGAATTTATCATCAATTCAATTTCGTTATCTCCTCCCGCCGCAGTCATGATGTCCGAAGTCCCGATAACAGTTGTCCCACTGACGAGGATACCTTTGAGTGAATAATCTTTTAGTGGAGTTACATCTTTCCATTCCCAAGGATTATCATTCGTAGGTGTGTTAATTGTCGCTACTGTTTCAAATGTAGTTCCATCCATAGCTTTGGCCTGGATAAAAAGCCGACTACTTGCAGGGATCAAGCCATTAATAATAGTATGTCCCTTGATTGCTGTTGTTTGCTCTTGTACTACCTCAACCGGTAAATCATGCCATGTTACACGGAGAGCGAGTTCTTGATTGATTGCAGGTGCTGTAACGATTAGTGGCTCAGATGTCGTTATCAACTTATCATTAACAGAAAGTTCTGCGATAACTTCATATGGTTGTCCATTTTCTGCTTCTGTCCATGTCCAAGGTGCAGTATCTTGTAGTTGCGGTAGTGAATCAATCTTTTTATACTCTTCCGTCGTTCCGTACTTCCTGTATTTTAACGCTATTTGTCCTTGGTCTTGTGGGTCTGGTTTTAATGCGGTGAAATTAATGTATCCAGAGACAGTCGCTGCATTTGTACGTGCAACAAAAAAATAACCAATAGCAATTACAGTAAGGATGAGTGCTCCTAAAACGATCCCAATAATGAGCTTATGATTTGATCTACTTGTAGTTGGTGTTTGAGGAACTTGTTCGGGTTGTGTTGGCTGAGTTGTTTGTGCAGGATTGTTTGGGACCATAATTTAATTAAAGGCTAATCATAAATAAATTGCAATCTAATCATGCTATAATTGAATTCTCCTATGAACCAAGAATATATTGTCATTAAGGGTGCACGCGAAAATAACCTTCAAGATATTAGTTTGCAAATCCCCAAAAGAAAAATAACTATTTTTACTGGTGTTTCTGGATCTGGTAAATCTTCAATTGTTTTTGACACTATAGCGACAGAAGCAAAAAGGCAAGAATACGAAACTTTTAGCATGTTCGTCCGCAACTTTCTCCCGAAATATTCTCAACCAGAAGCCGATGCAATTGAAAACTTGAGTATGGCAATTATGGTCGATCAGAAAAAAATGGGTGGCGGTTCTCATTCAACGATGGGAACGATAACTGATATCTATACGATTTTACGTTTACTTTTCTCACGAATTGGCAAACCTTCTGCTGGTTTTTCAAATGCATATTCTTTCAATGATCCACAGGGTATGTGTCTTGCATGTAATGGGTTGGGCAGAAAGATTGGTTTTAATACTGAGGGATTTTGGGATATGGATAAATCTCTCAATGAAGGTGCAATACAAGTTCCATTATTTGTAGCATGGGAAAAAGAAAGTTATAAAACTTCAGGATTTTTTGATAATGATAAAAAGCTTCGTGATTATACAAAGGAAGAAATGGATCTATTGCTCTATGGAAAAGATCGAAAGTTCAAAATTCAAATGGGAGAACAAAACACTATGAATCTCAGTTATTTCGGAATTGTCGAAAAGCTTAATCGCTCATACATTAAGAGGGATTTAAAAACACTTTCTGAACGCACCCAAAAAACTGTTGCTCCATATCTTCAGTATGGTCCATGTAATGAATGTCATGGTACACGACTTAATCAAAAGGTTTTGGCAAGTAAAATTGATGGAAACAATATCGCAGAACTCGCAGCAATGGAAGTTGGAGATCTGATTAAAGTCGTCGAGAAGATTGATGAACCAACTGCCGAGTCGATGGTAAAGACCTTGAAGGAACGCTTGCAGCATGTTGTCGATATCGGGTTGGGATATCTGAGTTTGAATCGCGAAACAGATACATTATCCGGCGGTGAATCACAGCGTATAAAAATGGTAAAGCATCTTAGTTCTAGTCTCATTGATGTTATGTATATCTTTGACGAACCGAGTGTTGGTTTACATCCACGAGACGTGCATAGACTAAATGATCTTTTGAAAAAGCTCCGGGACAAAGGAAATACTGTAATTGTCGTTGAACATGATCCTGATGTCATTCATGTTGCCGATCACATTGTCGATGTAGGACCAAGAGCAGGAAGTCATGGTGGAAAGATTGTTCACGAAGGGACACTTGAAAGTTTGCTTAAGTCAGATACATTGACAGGGAAGCATCTTAATAAGCAGATGCCGATTAAAGAAACTTTTCGTAATGCAAAAGGCTCGCTTTCTATCAAAGATGCCAAAGTAAATAATTTAAAGAATATTAGCGTCGATATCCCTACCGGAGTTCTGACAGCGATTACTGGTGTTGCTGGTTCAGGAAAGAGTTCTTTGATTCATCAAGTCTTTCTCAAACAGCACCCTCACGCAATTACCATCGATCAATCTGCAGTTGGTGCAAATTCGAGAAGCAATCCAGCGACATACACCGGCATTATGGACGATGTTCGAAAAGCATTTGCGGCTGCCAATAAAGTCCAGCCAGGATTGTTTAGTTTTAATTCCAAAGGAGCTTGTGAGAATTGCCAGGGACAAGGAGTTGTCTACACAGACCTAGCATTTCTTGAAGGTGTCAAAACACCGTGTGATATTTGTAATGGGAAACGCTTCAAAGATGAAGTGTTGGCGTATAAATTGGATGGTAAATCAATTGCGGATGTTCTGGCAATGAATGTTGAAGAAGCTTTGGAATTTTTCTATCTTCCAGAAGTCGTGAAGAAACTGGGAGCAATGAATGATGTTGGACTGAATTATCTTACTTTAGGCCAACCTCTTAATACATTGTCTGGTGGAGAATGCCAGAGAATTAAATTGGCAAGTGAACTCCACAAAAAGGGAAGTATCTATGTGATGGACGAGCCGACAACTGGTCTACACATGAGTGACATCACTCATCTTCTAGAGATCATGAATCGGTTGGTAGATAGTGGCAATACTGTCATTGTGATCGAGCACAATTTGGACGTAATAAGAAATGCCGACTGGATCATCGACATGGGGCCAGAAGGTGGGAACAAAGGTGGAGAAGTAATGTTTAAGGGAACTCCCAAAGATCTGAAGAATGCGAAAGATTCGTTGACGAGTAAGTATATTTAATAAAAATTTAATTAGAGTGAACTATAGTTGCGCCATCATATGCAACCATACAAAAACCTAAACGGGAACTCAAACATTGCAGCGTTTGAAATCGGAAGTGACTATATAAAAGTAGAGTTTAATGATCGGTCCTTATATCTATATAATTATGTAAGACCAGGGACAATGCATGTCGAATCGATGAAGCGACTAGCTATACAAGGATTTGGATTGAACGGCTATATTGGTTTAAATATTAAAAAAAATTATTATACACAATTAAGATAATAGTTGGCCTAATCATCTTATTTTAAAGTATTTGGACAAATAGTCTTAGATACTTTGCCACAAACCGATGACATTGCCTTCACTATCTTTTACATACGCGTAATATCCCATCTGCGGCACTTCACCTTTTGGACTTATGCTTTGACCACCTGCTGCTTCAACTTTTTTGACGTATTCATCAATCGAATCAACATCAATCGTAACAACTGGTGTTGCGACATCTTTACCTCGAGCAGTTAATCCACCATTGATTGCTCCTGGTTCTAGCGGCAAACTTGTTTCATCCGTTGGAGTTGTTTTAATTCCTGTATAACCGATTTCAGGCATATCATCAAATTCCCAACCAAAAGTTTCACTGTAGAATTTCTTTGCTCGTTCTTTATCATCAAATGGTATTTCAAAATGAACAACTTTATTCATACTATCCTCTCCTCTTTTCATCAATTAGTTCTCGTACTTTCTTCGCTCCAGCATTTGCCAAGCCTGCACCGACACTCATCAAAATTTCAGATGCTTTTCCTGTGGGATTATCCTGAAATTGCGTTAAGATATCATCAATCTGTGCATGGATTTTGTTTACTTTCATAAGGAGTTTAATACCCACAACAATTAATGCAATGATTGCGATGAGAGCAAGTGTCATAAAGACGATACTCATTGAGTAATAGACTGTCTGTAATGTCTGAATATCCATATATTTAATCTAATGTTAACACATCATTTATACACTATTGAAATGATATATTGCGTAATAAAATTCTTACGAATATACTTTAAATAAGATATGGCAAAAGCAGTTAAAAAAGCAAAAAAGAAGGTTACACCAAAAGCAAAAGGAAATGTTTGGAAAAGTATTTGGGCGGTTCTTGCTGGTTTCCTCGTCGTCGTGATTCTCTCTACTGCCACAGATGGAGTATTAGAAAAGATTGGCATTTTCCCATCTCCAACTGAGCCTGGTGTTTATATGACTACTTGGATGTTGATTCTGGCACTTCTTTATCGTAGTGCTTACACTGTTCTCGGAGGTTATGTCACTGCGATGCTTGCTCCACAAAATCCGATGAAGCATGTGAAAGTACTAGCTATTATCGGAACAATCGCTGGCATACTGGGTGCTATTATTGGATGGAATCTGTCAGAACATTGGTATCCAATTGCTCTTGCTGTTACTGCCTATCCACTTGTTTGGTGGGGTGGTAAACTCCGACTCAAAAAGGCTTAATATTAGTGATCTCGACCTCTTCTGTTTCTATTACTTTCTCCTGGATTATCATCATCCGCTCGATCAGGGTTATCTTCAATTTCTGAAATATCAGGCAAAACTGTGGGAATTGGTGTTGATGAAATGGCGTCTGTTGGTACAATGGTTGGAGTTGCAACCGAAGAAGCATTACTTGCTTGAACATTTGATTGTGCGAGTCGATTGCCAAGAGCTGTACCTGCATATTGTGCAAATACGATTCCGAGGACGAAAAATATCATAAAAAAGAGATCCTTAGACATAGCGATTATTATAAAAAATACTATTTCAAAATTGTGTAAGAGCATTGCATCTCATTTTACAAACAGTGCTAGAATAAGATTATGAAAGATTTAGAGAGACGTTCCTATGTAGGACTGCTTAAATTTTCTTTGGCTTTGGTTCTCTTCATATTTCTCCCTGCATGGACGCTCACATACTGGCAAGGGTGGTTATATCTTGGAGTCTTTGCTAGTTCGCTTTTGTTCATAACCAATTACTTTCTTAAACATGATCCTGAATTAATGGAAAGAAGATTGCATGTTGGTCCATCCGCCGAAAAAGAAAAAACACAAAAAATAATTCAGATAATTACAAGCATACTTTTTATAGCCGTTTATATTATTTCTAGTCTAGAGCATCGTTTCTTTAGTCCAGAACTTTCTTTGCAGGTTATTCTTTTTGCAAATGTGATGGTGGCGTTGGGATTATTTATTATTTTCCTTGTGTTTAAAGAAAATACTTTTACCTCAGCAATTGTTGAAACTGATTCCAAACAAAAAGTTATTACAACAGGGCCGTACAAAATTGTAAGACATCCTATGTATGCTGGAGCTGTGCTTCTTTTTCTCTTTACACCCTTGGCACTGGATTCATACTGGGGAATTGGTATCGGAATATTAATGACATTGATGCTCGTGCTCAGACTTCTCGATGAAGAAAAACTTCTCAGGAAAAATCTTAAAGACTATACAGAGTATTGTAAAAAAACTCCATACCGTCTCGTTCCATTTATTTATTAGTACATCAGTGCTTCAATTATTACGATAGTCTCGACGATTATCCAGAGACCGCTACTTAACGCCACAAGCTTCTGCTTATATGTTATGCCATAGATTGTCCAAACAATTGCAATGAGAAGATATCCAACCCACGAAAGTATGACTACCCCTTCTGCATTTTTATGAAGCCAAATATAATAGATTTGAGGTAATGTGAGAATTGGACCACAAATAGAACAAATATAGATAAGATACTTGAGTATGTTGTGTGAATGTTTTTTTGAAAGAAGTTTAATTGATTTTAGTATACACGTTGTCAATGAAACGAGTATAGGTAATATTGCAGAGCTTGCGTAGCATTCGTTGTATGGTATACTTTTTTTATGAATAATGTAATGTTTTTTGAAATCCATTCAGATGATCCGACAGCCGCAAAAGAATTCTACGGACAAATTTTTGGATGGGAGTTTACAAAACAAGAAGGATTACCTATTGAGTATTATGCTATTAAAACAAACGGAATAAATGGTGGCTTGCTCAAGCGTCCAATTCCAGCTGAAAAATGTGGAGCAAACGCGTTTGTTTGTTCAATAGAAGTAGATAATTTTGATGCATACGCTCAAAAGATACTTTCACTTGATGGCCAAATCGCACTTCCAAAGTTTGCAGTTCCCGGTAAATGTTGGCAGGGATACTTTCTTGATACGCAGGGCAATACCTTTGGCATCTTCGAGGTAGATGAAACCGCTGCATAAGAATATGAGAAAGATAATTTTATACATGGTTTATTCTTTTGATGGCTATATCTGTGGACCGAAAGATGAACTCGATTGGGAGAACCAAGATCCAGCTATTTCCATGGAGCTTATCCCAGATTTACTTAAAACCGTGGATAGTATGATTCTTGGACGAGTTCTTTACGAAGGTTTTTCACAAGCTTGGCCTGCGATGGCAAAAGATCCGAATAGTCCAAAAGAATTAGTGGATTTTGCTAATTGGGTAGTTGATTCTCCTAAGTATGTTGTCTCAAAGACTTTGGAAAAAGCAGAGTGGAATAATTCATATGTACTTTCTGTACAAAACGATGAAGATATTATAAAAGAAGTCACCAAATTAAAAGAATCCACAGGCGGAGATATTGTTTTATTCGGTGGAGCAAGGCTTGCACAAACCCTCGTACGTTTGCAGCTTGTTGATGAATATCGGTTGAAAGTTCAACCTGTCGTTCTTGGAGAAGGAAAAATGTTATTTAAAGATCTCAAAACAAGAAACTCATTACAACTTATATACTCTAAGGCCTTTGAACCATCTGGTGTTCTTGGTCTTTACTACAAACCCGCAAAAATAGCTCAATAATATTGTTAAATCAATCCAGTTTGTTTATACTTAAAGACATGGATACTTCAAAAACTACTACAGAGACATCCAGTAATGATCAAAAGCTCGAAGGATCATCTACTGAAGAGAAAGATGTAACGACACGGGACGAAGCAAAAGAACAAAAGAGCGAGGAATCAAAATCTGAAGAATCCGCTAGCGAAGTAAAAACTTCTGTAGATGAAGTGAAATCCGATGAACCTGAGCCCGAAGTAATCGTTGAGAATTTTGAAGAAAAGGAAAAGGAACCAAAGACTGGATTCTTTGCCGATCTTAATGCAACTCCTGACTCGATGAGTAAATGGTTGGGAATCGTAGGTGGAGTTCTTGCTGTAGCATTTATCGCTATTTTTGCTATCGATATGTTTATGGGCAAAGATGATCCATCAAAGAGCTTGGATGTCTCTAAAAAAGAAGCCAAGATAACTCCAGTATCACAGCAAAAGCAACAAGAATTGCCAATGCCAGAAGTGTATGGAGCAAAAGAATCTGATGCAAACTCAAAAAAGGTTCCACCGATTCCGACAAAGTCATCCGCAACAACAGCCCCAACTGCGACACCTGCACCAACAAGTGCCCCTGAACCAACCGCAACAAAAGCTCCCGATCCTACTGCTGCACCGACAAACACTCCTGAGCCAACATCTGCACCAACAAATACTCCTGAACCAAGTCCTACACCGTAAATAGTACAGTTTGAAAGGTCGTTTTTTTGCTATACTTTTTGTATGCCACCAATTGTTGATAGCTTCATATTACTTCTTATCATTATTATCGTTGCACGCTTTGTAAAACGCCGTACTCCATTTTTTCAACATTTATTTATTCCGAGCTCTTTAATTGCTGGAATAATTGGACTGCTTCTTGGTCCACAAATTCTAGGCTATATTGGAACGGAGGTCACGAGTTATTGGGAGCAGTTTCCTAAGTATCTGATCAATGTTGTTTTTGCAGGACTTTTTCTTGGTAAATTTATACCGAGCATGAAGGAAATCTGGAAAACATCTGCACCAATGATTGCATTTGGGAATACGCTTGCGTGGGGACAATATGTTATTGGAATTGCGTTGTCACTCTTCGTTTTATCTCCATTATTTGGCACAAATCCTATGGTAGGATCGTTGATTGAAATTAGTTTTGAAGGAGGTCATGGGACAGCGGCTGGACTTGCACCGACATTTGAAGAACTTGGTTGGTCGGAAGGGACGGATATTGCTTTGGGGCTTGCAACATTTAGTCTGATTGCAGCAATTGTGAGTGGTGTGATCCTCGTCAATCTCTATAATCGACATCGTGCAAAACTTGATAATGAAGAAGTATGGAAAGAGCAGGAGAAGCAACTCATAAAAAGTGGCTATGATCTTCTTGATCTAGCAAGTAAATTCAATGAACATCCGAGAATTTTGATAACTGCAATTGGGGCTTTTGCCGCATCAATTGGTATTGGATGGATTTTGTTGCAAGGACTTATTTTGCTTGAAGATGTCGCGATGCAGCCGTTTACTGATATACGATTCTTTACCTATTTGCCGTTGTTTACACTTGCAATGCTCGGAGGGCTTTTTGTCCAATTAGCACTGAAAAAGATTGATAAGCAAGCTCTTATCAAAAGACGTACCATCGAAAATTTCAGTTCGATCGGATTGGATTTATTGATAGCAAGTGCAATTGCCACAGTTTCTCTACGAGTTATTGGAGAGAATTGGGCAGTATTCTTAATCTTAGCTGGTGCAGGAGTTCTGTGGATTCTTGGCAGTTTCTATTTCTTTGCACCACGATTTTTTCCACGGCACTGGTTCGTTAACGGTATAACCAATGTCGGCCAATCAATGGGCATGACAGCGACTGGTTTACTCCTTAATCGATTGGTTGATCCCAAAAATGAAGTAAAAGCGAAAGAAACATTCTCATACAAGCAATTAGCATTTGAACCATTTATGGGTGGAGGAATCGTCACCGCAATGGCAGCAATTGTAATCCATGAGTTTGGTTCTGGAATTGCTTTTATCATTGCATATCTTGTGACTGCATTTTGGATTGTATTTGGATTCTGGCTTGGTAAAAACCACAAATCTGAAACCTCATGAAAATCAGAAAGTTTAAAAAAAGATATTGGATAACGGCTATTTGTGTAATTTTATTTTATTATCTTTTGGCGTTTGGTCCGTTGTTCCCTTGGAATCCGATTAAATCTGGATATGAAGAGCTTAAAGCACAAACATATTCTGTTTACTACCAAAAAGATACTGAACTGCCTGCATACTATCAAAATCTTGAATCATATCTCTCAGAAACGAGTATCACATTTAATTTACCTCGTACACGCTACATCAAACTTATCCGTACAGATAAGTCGCATATGAAAGGATATATCCCTTGGCTAAACACTGACAGTCTTGGTGGAGTGGCTCTCCAAACTGGTGATATCCTGTATATTAATTCTGAAAAAATAGCTGAGCAAAAACTAAACGAAGAAGAATATATTAAGCATGAATTAGTCCATTTGTTACTCCATCAAAATACAAATATCATTAATGCTTCACGTGCTACAAAAGTAACATATGTATCTGAAGGAATACCATTTTATTTGAGCGGTCCAAGTTTTTATTCTCAAAAAGAATTTCTCGAATGCTTAAAAAAAGTAAAACTACAGGAAACAACAGAAGGAGATGAAATTTATACTGCAGATTCATTTAGTGGTTTGGATGAACAATCCGCAGAACGGTACAAAGTTTCACATATGTTGTATGGTGGGTTCATTGGTTATCTTATCAAAACATATGGACAAGAAAAATTTAATATATTTGATCACGAGTTCTTAAACACACCATCACTGCATAGACAACTTTTTGAGGAAGTGTACGAAAAGAAGCTTGAAGTTGTGCTCCAGGAATTTGAGGAAAGCTTACAGAAATAAATCAGAGTCCAAGTCTTTCGCTACATGATGCGGATCCAAGCCATGTATGTGGATTGCCATCCCAACACCAGCCAAGATTTGGTCTTTTGGCGGCATTAATCCAAATTGCAGGAACGCGTTTATTTCCTGGACAACGAGAGGCGAGGAGGGAATAACAATTATTTTTTACTAAGAACTCCGGATATTGTGTCACAAGTGCTATCCCTTCATCAATTGTTAGAGGTGATCTCTCTTCCGATTGAATTATCTTTAAAGCGTCATCTGGTGGAACATTAATGGTTTTCTTACCTCGATCGATATCTATCATAAGATATGCAAAATGGGTGGGGATAACAGTAGAATCTAAAGGAAGGAATTCTTTGGCCTCATGTGGGAACATTTTTGAAAATCCGCTTTTACCTTCTCTTTGCACAAGGTCCATAAGTTTTTCAGCATTACTATTAGGGCTCTTGATAACAATAACAAAAGGAAGTTTTCCAAGTTCGATATTAATCTCTTTATTTTGAGGTAGGTGTTTACGTAAAGGTTCGAGCTTATTCTTTAGTTCATCAGCGGAAATAGTAAGGATTTCAGGATAGTTTTTATCAATGAGATTTTGCACTTGTCGATCAAACTCTTGATTCATGTGTAAATTGTAACATATACTCTATATATGAAGCTTTATTTCGTTCGCCACACTGAGTATTACAATCCTGCACATCTTTATGCTTTTCATTTACCATTTCATTTGACTGAATACGGTCGTAGGCAAGCTTCTGCACTAGGTGAGTGGTTTGTCGAAAAAAAGCTTGAAAAGACGCCAATCATTGCTAGTCCAATTGTTCGGACTGTCCAAACAGCTGAACTTATCGCAGCTCATACGCAATCAATGGTGACAATTGATCGGAGACTTATTGAATCCTCATGTCCAGAGTTGCAAGGAAAAGTGCATGCGTCTGAGAATCATTGGATTGAAGAGGAAGATAATAGAACTCGTGAAACGCAGAAATCATTGCTTTCACGAATGAAAAGTATTTGTGATGAAACGGTTGCTGGAGGTCACGATACCATTCTCGTGTCTCACGGCGATCCGTTAACAGTTCTCTATTATTATTTGATTCAGGAAAAGCCTCCACGATATTTCTGGGATCCCGAGAATGCTTCAAAAGTAATTCAGCGAGGAGAAATAATTGAAGTTACATTAGAGGATGGGACGGTTGATCATGTCGAACGTCATCCGCTTGAAGTTTAGTTCTTTTTCTTTTTGATCTCCAGTGATAATTCCTTATACCCTTTGAATGTCAGATGCCAATTCCCTGGACGAAATGGATCATCTAAGTCTTCAATAATTAAATAAACAGTGTACGCAAGCAAAGCAAGGATTAATCGGAAAATAAATTCAAACCATATATTGTCGAAGAAAATAAAGAAAGAGACAGCAACTAAAATAATTGTTAAGAGAATGATTAATGCTTTTAACATAAAAGGAAGCCGCTGACTACCATTCTGAATTCGTTGTTCTCGGAATTCCATTGCACGATTAAATAGCATGAACATACCCATACCTGTTTGATTATATTTCTCGAGAGCAAAATAAACCTGCTTATCAATATCATACATTGCTTCATCTACTTCCTCTGATCGGACCCCTCTATGATGTTGTTTTGGATTTGATTTTTTCAATAAGATATCTAAATATATTTCGATAGATTTTTGGAGTTTTGTTCTTGCAACCGAAGGGAAATTTCCTGCCATTATGTACATATGACGGAGCATATTTACCTCACCACGCGCAGCATCCAAAAGCGTATCCCATTTATGCCATTGTGCTTGAATTATAAAACCAGAAATAATACTAAAAACAACAGTTATTCCAGAAAATAATGGAATGATTTTGCTGGTTTCTTCAGACAATGCGTTTTGCGGTACAAATCCACTTTCACGAATAACATAGAAAATGACACTAAAACCGATTGTGAAAAGAATGAGTCGCTTTATTAAAAGTGGTGAGTACATAAGATGTCAAGTATAAGGAATTATCTATTGCTTGTCCACAGAAGTAAAAAATAGTGCTATAATTTGTCCATGTTTACTGGCATCATTACTCACCTTGGAACTGTTAAAGAAAAAACTTCAGGCAAGCTGCTCATTGCCACAGACACAAGTTTACTTAGTAAATTAAGTCTTGGAATGAGTATCGCTGTTGATGGAATTTGTTTAACAGCAATTGCATTTGATGAAGAAACTTTCTCAATCGAGTTCATGCCAGAAACATCAGCAAAAACCAATATCCAACAACTCAATGAAGGAAGTCTAGTGAATTTAGAATTGCCTGCAACAAGTGAGACATTTCTTGCTGGACATATTGTTCAAGGTCATGTTGATGCGGTTGGCAAAATTCTCTCAATCAAAGAAGAAGGGAACAGCCGAATCTTTTCAATAAGTATTCCGCAAACCATTAGTAAATATATCGTTGAGAAAGGTTCAATAACAATGAATGGAATTTCTTTAACAGTAATATCAATTGATGATGCGAAATTTACAGTGGGGATAATTCCTCATACTTGGGAAAAAACGATGCTTCATACTGCAAAAGATGGCGATATTGTAAACCTTGAAGTTGATGTGCTCGCGAAATATCTTGAGAAATTTGTTATAAATAAATAGTATGTTACAAAAGCAAGACAAAAAATTAGCTCTTAAATCGTTAAATCCTGCAAACGTCCGTATTGCAATCATTCGTACTGATTATCATCAAGAACTCAATGACAATTTAGAAAAGCATGCCAAAGCAACTCTTTTGGATGCCGGTCTAACAGAAGAAAATATTGAAATCTTTAATGCACCCGGATCCTGGGAGATTCCATTCGTAGCGAAAGTAGCAGCTGAGACAAAGAAGTTTGATGCGATTATAGCCTTCGGGATTATCGTCAAAGGTGAGACATATCATTTTGAAATGATTGCCAATGAATGTTCACGAGCACTGATGCAATTGTCACAAGATCACAGTATGCCTGTAGCAATTGAAATACTTGCTGTCTTTGAAAAGGAACAGGCGATTGCACGTGCTGGAGATAATGATCATAATAAAGGAATTGAAGGAGCACAAGCAGTTCTTAAAGCCTTAGACGTAGCATTAGAGTTGAAACACTAATTTCTTTCTTCAAAGAATTTTCGGGTATCTGCAACATCTTTCTCTATATTTTTAATAAGTTCTTTTTCTGATGTGAAATTCATATTGTCTCGAAGTTTCTTTACAAGATTTATAGTTATTTCTTTGTCATAAATATCTTGATCGAAATCAAGTATTGTACTCTCCGATTTATACTCAGCATCTCCAAATGTTACGGCACTTCCAATAAAAGTAGCTGCTTTATATTTCTGTCCATCTATTGTTACTTCTGCAATATAGACTCCTGCCGGAACGTGATTTTGCAAACTCACATTTGCAGTTGGATATCCAAACTTGCGTCCATTGCCTGCACCTTTTTTTACTGTGCCCACAATTTTATATAAAATTTCCATAGATGTATTATACATGTTTTCTCAATATGCTTTTTGCTATACTCTGGAAGGATGAGCAAATATACAGTTAAGAACTTTGCAGGTAAAATGGTTCTCGCTGGAACTATCTTGGCAAGCGGTATGGCATTTCTTGATGGAACTGTCGTGAATATTGCGATACCCGTCATTCAAACTTCACTCAATGCGACACTTGATAATATGCAGTGGATCGTAAATAGTTATGCTCTCATTCTTGCTTCGTTGATTTTAATTAGTGGGTCATTTGGAGATCGCTTTGGAAGAAAGAAAGTATTTCTTTATGGAATTGGCTTGTTTATCCTCGCTTCGTTTCTCTGTGGGATATCTCAATCGATAGAACAACTGATTGCATTTCGAACACTCCAAGGTATTGGTGCAGCGATGATGATTCCTGGAAGTTTAAGTATTATTAGTACTGTATTTGAGGAAAAAGAGCAGGGAAAAGCGATTGGTTTGTGGTCAGGGTTTGCTGGAGGAGTTGCGGCACTTGGACCATTCCTTGGTGGCTGGCTTGTTGAAACACTTGGATGGCAGTCAATTTTCTACTTAAATATACCAATTGGGCTTCTGGCGATATTTCTAACAATTAAGTACGTACCAGAGACAAAGAATGATGAAGCACAACGATTGGATATTTTGGGGACAGTATTATTACTCACCGGGTTATTAGGAATTTCATATGCTCTGATTGAGGCGCCCGTGCAAGGTTTGTATACTACATGGATTATTGGAAGTTTGCTCTTCGGTGTTGGTGCAATTGTAGCTTTTGTCTTTATGGAGAAAAAAATTCAAGAACCAATTTTTCCTTTAAAGATTTTCCAATCAAAACTCGTAACTGGTGCAAATCTTGTGACGCTTTTTTTGTACTTTGCTTTGAACGGAATTATCTTTTTTCTTATTCTCAACTTCCAACAACTGCAACAGTACTCTCCAATTATTGCAGGACTGGGTATGCTTCCATCTGTACTCCTAATTACTTTTCTTTCCGGACCGGGTGGATCTCTGAGTGATAGGATCGGCCCTCGAATACCAATGATTATTGGTCCATTGATTGTGGGGATTGGGATGGTTTTGCTGATTTTCCCTGGGATCCATGCAAATTATTTTATTGCTTTTTTGCCTGGTCTTATTTTATTTGGATTAGGAATGTCATTAGTTATCGCACCACTAACAAAGTCTGCACTAGCTGTAGATAAACGCTATTCTGGAGCTGCATCTGGAGTTAACAATGCAGTATCGAGAGTTGCTGCCCTTCTTGCAGTTGCACTACTTGGTGCGATTATGTCGATAACATTTTCATCACACTTAGTTAATGCAATTGAAAAATCCAATTTATCACAATCACAACAAGAGCAGATTCTTATCCAAAAGAATAAATTAGGTGGTATTCAAATACCTGAAAGCTTTGGTCAAAATGAGAAAGCTCTCGCTAAGCAATATATTGATGAATCATTTCTTTATTCTTTTAGAATAGTTATTGGGATTGGTGCTGCACTAGCGTTTCTTAGTGCAATCATTTCATTCTTGACGATCGAAAAGTCAAAGAAAAAATAGGATTCTAAATATGAATTCGCTTCTTCTTACGCAAGAGATGTGTATCATTATTATTTAATACATCATCGATAGCTTCAGTTATGGTTTCAATTCTTGTTCTTTTTTTAACAGAGATAAACTGTGGATGAAAATCTGAATACCACTCTCGTAAAGTTTCCTCTGACACACCACCAGCTTGATCGATTTTATTAAAAACATACATACGTTTTTTATTTTGCAGATTCAAACTTGCCAAGACATCTTCAACAGCTTGTATTTTGCGATCCATATCATCATCAGAAATATCAATAACATGAAGTAACAACTCAGCATGCATTGACTCCATCAGTGTTGATCGGAAAGCATCGATAAGTTCTGTAGGAAGATTACGGATAAAGCCGATTGTGTCAGAAAGAAGAATTGTATCTTTTGATTTTGGTAGTTTTATTTTACCAACACTACTATCAAGTGTTACAAATAATGCGTTTTCTACATTTTTCTTTTTTCCGGTTAAAAGATTAAAGAGGGAAGATTTGCCAGCATTGGTATAGCCTACAATGGATACTGTTTGCAATCCAACCTTTTCGCGTCGTGCTAGCTGTCTTTCTCGATCTGTTGCAAGTTTTTGTAGTTTATCTTGTACTTTCTTCATCTGCGTCCTCCAATGACGCTTCATAAGTTCAGTATTGGTTTCTCCAATACCAAGCGTTCCAATACCACCACCTTGTCGTGACATAACTTTTCCCATCCCATAGATTCTTGGCCCCATGTGTCTCATTGCAGCTAGTTCTATTTGTAGTTTTGCTTCGGCTGTGCTTGCATGGCGAGAGAAAATTTGGAGTATCAAGTCAACTCTGTCCCAAACCTCAATTGTCCTTTTTACTTTACTGAGTATATTTTTGATCTCGAAGATGTGTCCTGGTTTTACAACAGCGTTGAGAATTACAGCATCGACATCTTGTGTCTTTATGATATCTGCTATTTCAGCTATCTTTCCACTTCCAATATATAATCCTTTATCGTGTATCTCCCTTCGCTGTACCACAAAATCCACAACCTTACCTCCATGGGCTTCAACTAATGCTTTGAGTTCTTTTAAGTCTTTGAATGTTTCTTCGTCTGTGACGTCGTGAGGAATGATACTAACAAGGAGAAAACTAACAGGCTCCAACCTACTTATCATGGTTGTAGTATACGTTTAGAGAATGAAGAATACAAGCGTTCCAGCGATTAGAAGTACGACACTTGCACTAACAAGCATAACTGAATTAGACAAGCTGCCTGTTGGCTTCATTGTAGGTACAGGTGATGGTTGTCCAGGTACAAGTGTTGGCTGAATCACCACTGTTTGGCCTGGTTGCTGGACAATTTGCTGCCCAGGTTGTTGCACGACAACTGGTGGCTGTTGTACTACGACAGGCGGTTGCTGGACAACAGGTGGTTGTTGAACCGGCGGCTGTTGAACAGGTGGTTGTGTGATATATGTTGGTACACGAACGATCACTACCGGTGTTGGCGTTGGAGCCGGTATAGTAGGTGTTGGCGGCGGCACGGTTGGTGTTGGTGTCGGTGCTGGCGTTGTCGGCGTAGGTGATGGCACAGGCGTTGTTGGAGTCGGCGTTGGCCCCGGCAATGTAGGTGTAGGCGTTGGTTGTACACAAGATATTGGTGGACTTTCTACAGGTGGTGCTTCGCTACATTGATTTACAGCAATAACCGTGCACTGATATTTTGTCGTTGGATTTGCTGGATATTGGAATGATGTATCTGGTGCTTTCACTGTACCAGTTTTTATAATTTCGTCTTTATCTGAATCTCGGACTGTAATCTTATACTCTGTCGCACCTTCAAGAGCATCCCATTTACAGACACCATTTTTCAACGGAGGTACAGGACAAGCTGGAGGTGTTGGTGAAACTGTCGGCGTTGGTGTTGGTATCGTACAAATCTTCTCAGGACTGTCTGTCCCTTCACCTTTTCCGCATGCGTTTACTGGTGTCACTTTACAGATATATGCTTTACCTGGTGTCATTACAAAGGTACTCTCGGTTGAATCTTTAGAAACAGTCTCTTCTTTGACCGGCTCACCTGTCTCTTTGTCAGTTACGACAACTTCATATCCTTCAGCACCCTCAAGAGTATCCCATTTACATGTACCTCGATTAGCATCTGGGTTTGCCGGACAGAAGGGAGGGGGAGGTGCACATTCTGAAACACCCTTATAAGTAGCAGTTCGGCTATCTTTGCCTGAGGAGCCATCAGACCATGTTAAATCAAATTTAACTCCGCCATCTTCAAGAGATTCTGATTCAGTAACGATTTCACCAGTTTTTGTTTCTTTTCCTGCAACTGTACCCAGGTCAACAGTTTTTCCTGATTGGATATCTGTAGCAATGACATCCATCCCTCTAGAATTTTCTGTATTTGTGAAGCTAACTTTTACAACTGCTCCACCGTTTTCGGTAGAACAAATAGCCTCCGCAGATTGCTCTGTACCCCATGCAAATTGACGCAAAATTTGCGTTTGCTGCAGTGCGAACACTGTTAGCGGGATACCGAGCAGCACAACTCCGAGAAGGATGAGAAATGGTACTTTTTGTGATGGTTTAGTCTCTAGTGTATTCACGCATTATTATGGACAATTAGGACACTCGATCGTTACATTCTTGACAGGTCCTAATGTCGGGCAAACAGTAGGAGTAGGTGTTGGTTCACCTGAAGGAACTGGGGTTGGAGTCACTGTTGGTGTAGGAGTAGGTGTTGGCTTGACACAGTCACTCACCGCTTTATAGCTTGCTGTTCTACTGTCATCGCCATTATGTCCATCACTCCATGTTAATGTAAAGGTAACTGATCCGGCTTTTAATGTCGATTTTTCTGTAAGAATTTCTACAGTCTTTGTCTCTCCACCACGTACTTTACCCATATCAACTGATTTTCCTGTTTGTTGGTCCTTTACTACAACATCCATGTCCGTGGATGTTTTTTTCGGTTCTGTATTGGAGAATGTTGCGGAAATGACAACTCCGTTTCCATCATCAGGACATGTTGTGGATGCAGATTGGTCTGTACCCCATGAAACTTGATCTGCTTGTTGTTGTGTGTTCTGTTGAGTTTGAGATTGGATGATCGTAAGAGGTATGACAACAAGTGCAAGTAATGCAACTGTAATCATAATAAATTTAGGTGATGTGATAAATGCTTTCACTATTAAGAGAATCTTAAAATAAGTTCCATATTAATAATATGCTTAGTGGAGCTTACTTGTCAATATAATAACCCAAACTGCTGGATATCCTTGTAAGAACAGGTAATATGAGTATAGCTCCGGTGATTCTATTCTTGATCGTCCAGGGTGGCTTATTACTGGTATAATGGTATTATCTGGGATAGCGACCATAGTATCGCTATTTTTATAAAATGCAACTTCATATTAAAACGCCAAAGAAGAAAGCAATTGTAGATATAACAGATATAATTGATGCTCTTCTTGCGAATCAAAATGTTGAACAAGGTGTGTGTGTCATCGCGATTAAACACACAACCGCAGCTTTAACCACAGCCGATCTTGATCCTGGAACTGATTTGGATATGCTTGATGCGTTTGAAGAAATTATGCCCAAATTAAAATATCGACATCCACACAATCCTCCGCATGTTGTCGATCATATATTAACAAGTATGATTGGGACATCGATAACTTTACCGATTATTGAGAAGCATCTAGACCTTGGTGTTTGGCAACGGGTTGTTATTGTTGAATCAGATGGTCCAAGAGAAAGAGAAATTGTCGTAAAAATATTGAAATCTACTGATTAGTTTCTCCTTGTGGAAGAGATTCTTTCGTGAGAAAGAAATTATTTATTTCATCAACTATTTGCTGGGGGGTAACTTGTGACTTGAGGATATATCCATCCATTCCAAGTTTGAAAGCTTCTTCAATCACATTTTGCTGACCAAGATTCGTGATAATGAAAACAGGTGTACTCTTTGCAGGAGCTTCCATTGTTCGGATATTCTTTAGCACATCAATGCCTGTCATTCGTGGCATCATGATATCAAGAAGCACCATGTCGTATTGTTGTGCCTTAATCTTTTCAAGTGCATCCATACCATCTACGGCCACAGCAACTTCATACCCGGATAGCGTAAAAACTTTACTATAAATATCCCTGATAAAAAAATCGTCTTCTGCTATAAGTACTTTTCTCATTGTGTTTTCTTAACTATGATACCTTGTCCATTTTTGACTGTCAAGAAATCGTTCATGGGATGCTGTTTATGAACACTAATTTCTTGTTGAGAAGCAATTGGTAGTGTAAAGGTAAATATGGAGCCTTTATTGACTGTACTTTCTGCCCAGATTTTTCCTTTATGCATTTCGACGATAGATTTAGTTATATAGAGACCAAGGCCAGTTCCTTTTGAACCCTGCTCAAGAGAACCTGAAACACGGAAGAATTTTGTAAAGAGTCGTGGAACAGCATCTGCTGGAATACCTTCACCATTATCCTGTACTGCGATTTCAAGAAATCCCTCCCTGACCAATACTGTGACCGAGATTGATCCGCCTTCTTGGGTATACGTAATTGCGTTACCAATCAAATTGATAAATACTTGTCCGATTCTGAATGGATCAGCCATAACCAATGGCAAATGTTCAGGCATAGAAAGCGTAAATGTTTGCTTACGAGTTTGAGCTTGTTGACGAAAGCTTTCAAAAATATCATTGACAATGATAGTTAACTCGATTGGTTTGGTATCAATCGTTAAGTTATTTCTTTCAATTCTTGAGACACTGAGCAAATTATCAATAAGATTTGTTAAGTTGGTTGTACTGACAATCAATCTGGTCAAAAGTTCTTTAGCTGCTTCTTCTAAGTGAGATGAATAATGCATTTGGAGTAACGATGCATATCCTCGGATTGCTGTAAGCGGAGTTCTTAATTCATGAGCTGCCATAGAGACAAAGTCTACCTTCATTTCTTCAAGTTGGTTCTCTTGGGAAAGATTATGTGTTGTGATGAGAAATCCTTTCTTCTGATCTCCGAATACATGGGGTGCAATTGTTAATGAAAGGGGGATCTCTCCTTCTGGATTCCTCAGTTTGACTCCGCTTCTGGAGGTTGCTTCTGATGGTTGGCTATAAATCTCAAATGGGACAATAGTTTGTCCTCCATAGAGTTGGAGTATTTTATCAACATTCTGGCCGACAATTTTTTCTTTTGGCATGTTTACCAACTTTGCAAATGCCATATTTGCCATAATGATATTTTGGTTAGCATCAACCCCAATTATTCCGTTATTGATTGATTCTATAATGGTTTCCTGTGCTTTTTTTATCCCGTTCGAATAACTCCTGTTGATTATATACAGAGTGAGGGCACCGAGAAAGATGGATAGGGCAATACCAGCGTAAAAAAACATGGTGTACTTTATGATGTTCGATTATGAGGCTTTTGTCAAGCTTAGAAGAGATGCATTGGAGATCGTATTCCAAGATGTTGAAGCGTCACAACAACTGAGACTGTAATAAAAGTAAATAAGAAAATTCTTACTTGTGCTGGGGTTATTCCGATGGCGTTGATGAGTTCTTTAAACATGGGACATCTATTACTATACGTTACTCTTTTTTTAACTGTCAAGAGTCAAATAAGAAAAGATTAATAACTACGTAAGATATATGTAAGTTTATGGATGAGCTTGTAGTTATTTACTAGGTACATATACTGGCTGGACAGCCGGCTTCTTCCCTGTAAATACTTCAACGATGATTCGAATTATTTCTTGCATATTACCTCCTTTCTTTGCAATTGAGAAATATGTTTCGGTTGGCAGCTATAAATAATATAAAACCTAGTGCTTGCTACCAACCGAAACCGATAAAGCCATTAATTCCAATATTTCCACGTACTATACTTTTTGCCTAATTGTTCTTCTGTAACCTTAACAGGTTTCAATCCGAGCGTTCGTTCATATCCTAGATCTAAGAGTTGAGCAGCCCAAAGATCTCTTTCAAGTATTCTTGGAGCTCCTAAGACTATAGCTGCCATTTTCTTGCCATTTCTGGTTGATGTCACTACAGTTGTCTTCCCAGCATCATCAGTGTTTCCAATTTTCAAGCCTTGGGCATTTGGATAGACACCGATAAGTCCATTCCAGTTATACATATCAAATTGCTTGTGGTTTGCATTGGCAGGGAGGAAATAATAGTCTTTTGAAACAATCGAAGCGAGTTCTGGATAGTTGGTCAACGCATAATGAGTAAGAATAGCTAAGTCTTCAACAGAACTGTAATTTTGTGGACTATCAAATCCTTGCGGATTGGAGAAATGCGTATTTTTTAAGCCAAGAATTTTTGCTTTCTCATTCATGGCTTTAATAAAGATTTTCTCATTATATTTTGCATCAATCCCTTCACGGATAACTTCTGCTGCATCATTTCCTGAGACAAGCATAAGCCCATGAAGTAATTCATCTACTGTCATTTTTTCACCTGGGATAACACCGATTTTGGTGGGTTCAATACTTGCAGCATGTTCCGAAACTGTAAAGAGTTCTGTCTTGTCCGCCAAATCTAGAGCGACGACTGCTGTCATGGTTTTTGTAATAGATGCGATTGGTAATCGTACATTACCTTCTTTTGCGGCTATAATCTCACCTGTATCAAGATCGATAACTGCATATCCAGCTGCACTATCCATAACGGATGATGCGTGTGCCGGGGAAAAGAATGGACTTGTTGGATTCTTTAATACAAATGTATTTGGCACAGCTTCAAGAAGTGGCTTAATTATCTTCATTGCACCAGTTTCTTGTATCTCTTCTTCCTGAGGAATTGGCATAACAAGTTTTATCGGATTTGTCGGTGCATGAACTCCAAGATGTTGGAGGCATACCATAATAAACATTGCTAAGAATGTGCAAAGGAAGATTCGGAGTTGTCTCTTTGAGACTGGCAATGTATCAAAAAAGTTGTTGGGCATATTTGCGTTATTCATAGTTACTTATATAAAAGTCCGCGACTATCAGCGATATCCTTCGCACCAAATTTAGTATGTAATAGTGTCCAAAGTTCTGTGTGGCCGTGATCAAAGCCTAACGCCCATATACCGACGCCACCAAGGTTTTGCGATTTTGCATAATCATATTTAATCCCAAGGGACTTTTCATCCTCTACAAATATCATTCTCCATGTGTTGGTGTTGGCTAATTTATATGCTCTCCAGCCAACTTGTGCATCGTCATCCCAACCTTCTTGATAGTCGTTTATGCCAGACATGTTTGCGTTGACATTTGATTGGGCAATTGCATATGTTTGTACTGATGGACCACCTTTCCAACTTCCTGCTGGTCTTGTCTTACTTTTGACAGTTGGAGTATATACGACATAGTTATACCCATAATATGGTACTCCCAAAATAAGTTTTTCTGCAGGCATCACTTTGAGAAAGTCTTCAACTGCAGTTGCTATATCATATGCATATTTCCCTTCCTTATGTCCAAAGAGCGGTGCAGTCGGTGATGATGTTTTTGATCCTTTGACAGAAAAATCATATGCCATCATGAAAATACTATCCGCACTTTGTCCAAGTGCGGCGATATCATACAATTGTGGTTGCTTTGCTGAAAGAGCATAGACAGCAACTGTCACTTGCGATCCTGGAATTTCACGATGCAATTTGTTAGTAACTGCAGCTACAAAATTACTGAATTTAGCTCTATATGATGGATCAGGTCTTCCTACATATTCCACATCGATACTGACTCCGTCGATGCCACGTGCTTGAACTTCAGTAACAATTTCATTAACAGCAGTATCCTGTGCTTGCTGACTATCTAAGAATGAAAGGATTTGATCATTATCCATAAGTGTGACTGTGAGGTTTACTTTCGTCCCTGCATCATGTGCTTTTTGGAATATTTGTGTTGCTTTGTCACTTTTGAATACTTCATATCCTTTATCTTGTCTATCTAAACTTCCATCTGATTGCATCGGAACTCCAAAATAAGCAAATGTAGTGAGGACATCGAAATCAACATCATCGAGTTTGTTAAAGGTCCAATGTGGAGCATAACCATATACTTGGTATCCCTTTTTTGTTTCTTTTAATGGTGTAAGTGATGGTTTGGTGTCAGATGCCGCTGCCATAGGAGAAACGAGTTCTGAAATCTTATTCAAATTATATTGATCAGAGGTGACTGCGAGTAAAAGGCAGACGATAATAAGGAAGCAATTTACAAATGCAAAAAGGATTCCTTTCTTTGAAGCTTTTGGAGTGGGATTATTCGTGGCTAAAATACTGACTTCTGTTCTTCCTTTCTGTTGATTTTGGGCTGGGCAGTTGTTCATAGGAGCTATGTGAGTCAGTATATGAACAACCTTTTATTATGTCAAGACCCATATAAATTTTCAATCATAAAGTGGTAAGAAAAGTGTAAATGATTAAATATTTTGTAAGGAATTAATAAAATGATGAGATTTTAGATACAGAAGAGTATTTGAAAAAATATTAAGGTGTGTAAAATTTATAGCAATTAAAAAATAATTCGTCAAGCTCATCATTGTTGAATAGTAAAATAATTTATATGTCCCATAACTTTTTTATTAAATATAAATTATTCTTTGGAGTCAACTCACTATAGGTTGAGTTTGATGAAGAACAGGAGTATAATCATTCGATTATGACAGAGAGAAATAGACCTGGTGCGGTTGCTCGCCGATTTAGGGAAGAAGAATATGCTGACAGAGCCCGTGAAGAAGGTGCTGGGAGCATTTCTTTGCATGCAGATTACTGGAATAAAATTATTCGGTATCCTCAGAAATTGTCACAGCGTCAATGGTCAGTTTTGTTTCGAGCATACACACAAGAAAAATCTATAGTCAATAACTATAATGAGAATCCTACACCCTCAGCACGAAAGCAAATGCATACGCAGCGTACAGAGTTACTGTCAGATATTCAAACGAATGAAGCCTTTGGAACCAATACACCAGAAAATAGTAATAAATTTCAACAGGAATTCGAGGCAGTAATTACAGAGAGTAATTCTGTATCACAACTTCTTTTAAACTGTAGTCTCGGTATTATCCTTGGACCTGCCCGAAGGCATACCACAAAGCATATGACAATTGAAGATAGGTTTCAAGAAGGACTAGCAGAGCTTACCAATGTACTCGATGACTATGATCCTGATTCAGGCGTAGATTATTATCAATATGCTACAAGAAGAGTAAGAAGTGCAATTTTTGAGGCACGAGTTCAACAAGATGATGAGATTAGAATTCCCAGAATTGCTCAGTTAGTTTATCTGGAGGGCTATTCATTTGCTAATAATTATTTCGAGCAACACGGAGAAATGCCTACAAGACAAGCTATTGCTGAACATCTCAGTACGATGGATTCTCAGCCAATTGATTTACATATACAAACCGCCATTGGAATGATTTTTAAGGAAATAGGAGTAGTACCAGAGGATACAGTAGAGGAATATCTTACTAGGTCTATGGCTACACCAGTTGATGTTCATAACGTATTTGATACTGTGACTGAGAGTTTAACAGAACGAGAGCGGGATATTCTTGAAGCGGTTTTCAAAGATGGTGTAACACAAGAGATAATAGCGGAAAGAATGGGTATCTCTTCGATGACTGTTAGACGTGTGTATAAAAATACTTTACAAAAGTTAAGTACAGATGAACATATACTGGATTATTGGGTACAACAAGGTGGTGAAGTCCCTGAAGTACCAGAAACGAACGAAGCTGAAGAAAAAAGGACTGAGTTTAATGCCGCAACTTTGGAATATAGATTGTTTGCCAGTCAGTATAAGAGATTTCTTGATCGCCGAACTGCAAGTGACGAATACAAAGGTGCAGTGCACGATATAAATAGATTAAACACAAAAGAAAGAACGTGGTTTACTAGAGCTCTCATTAGCAAAATGGGGAGAGAGGGGAATGCAAAATACGTTGCTTTACAGCTTTTAAGAGGGGTAGATCTTGAAGGCTTAGATTCTAATGTATTGACCGAGCGGTATTTATGGGCAGTAGAAAATCAGAGTAATACCTCCGATCCAAATCTTCTATTGCAGTCAGGAACTATCCTTGCTGAAGTATTGCAAACAGATACCCAAGGGCTTTGGGATATCAGAGATACATGGGTAAGAGCTGTTAATTTGAATAGTATGGGATCAACTACTTGGGATAAAAGTATGGGACGTGTCGATGATCTGATGGAACATCTGATCCACGCAGATGCTTTAAAGGTGGAGGGTGATCTTGAATCGATACGTGCACTCGCGAAGGGTGAAATAAAACTACTCCGGCCTGATGAACTTGATCCTCAAGTGCAAATAATAGAAAAATATTTAGGTGATAACCACCTGTGGAAGTTTTATCACAGTGATCCTGCTGAATGGACCACTGTAAGAGCAGAAGCAATGGCTGCTATGAATGAACTAACTCCAGACCAATCCACAGATCTTGCTGCTCGGTTAATTCGGGGAATTGGAAATGACGCTGCTTGGTCTGTTGACCGAAGAGATGCTGCCGAAGAATTACTCAGCCGAATGGATCTTTCAAGAACTGATCTCTCCACTCTCAAGCAAACATACTTTACAACAGTTGAATCACAAGCAGGTAATGAAGATCCTTTCGGCAGTCCATACTCCTTAGCAAGAGTTGCTGAGATTTTTGCACCGCATATGGATGATCAAGAAAGCGATGCAAGATCTATGCGTCATGCATGGAGTACCTATGCAAGTAAAGTGCAAGATAGGGTTTCATGGGAACTTATAAAGCCAATGGTAGATACAGTACTATCTCAAATTCCTACAGATCTTCAGGGTCGAACCGCTGAGGAAATACGTGATCGATACGATGAGGTTATTACTCTTTATAACGAAGGAAGCCGAATAAAAGATATTTCAAGAACGGTCTATCTTAGTGAAGAAAATATTGCTCGAAGGTTGACCGAGGCAGGTGATTATGGGTATGTTGTGAACTGGCAAGATACAAGTGATGTTGTGAGAAATGATCGTCGTGAAGCACTGATTATCGGTTTACGTGCTGGTAAGTCAATTAAACAGATACATGAAGAGACCAATTATCCATTGGAATCCTTATACGATGCAAAAGCTATTCTCGATAAGAAAGGAATAGATACTTCTCCAACAGAGGAAGTTCTTGAAGCACAACAACGACAACGAGATCAGATTATACAGTTACGACCTCATGCTACATTGGACGAAATAGCAACAATTACCGGGCTTACATTTAATGAAACAAGGAAGATTGTCCGATCACTGCAAAAAGAAGGTCTTCTTGAAAAGAAACTTCCAGGTTCTACTCCTCACGCTGGTCAATCAGGTGAAGATCGTCCGCAATTCTCTGAAGATGATATCTCATTGGAGGAGTTAAATTCTGGTGTGGACTGGTCTGGCGACAATGATGGTCCAGAAACAGATCAGCAAAAGACACTGTAATCTATAAGATATTTACTGTAGACTTGCTTGTGCCTAATCTTTCGATTATAATGACTCTTTATGAAAAACCCAGAATCACAACCAGGTAGACCAGATCAACCCAAACAAGGTTTCCGCGAACGATGGGAAACTTTTAAAGCAACCTCACGGTTCACATTCCGTGGCAGATACGCACGTCGTGCCCAAGAAATTGCCCAGGAAGAATGGCTGGATAAAGGAATGATAGATCCTAGGGATCCCGGGATACAACTTTTTACCCATGATATACATCAGAGACCTTCGAAACATCCAAATACTTATTCAGAGGGTCGTGATGAAAAATCATTCACCCAACATCGGGATGAAATAACCCTACAATTATTTCGGGAAAGATACCACAGAGATCCCTCTCACACGAGTGACGGTATACATGAAGTAAACGAATATTCCGATTTTAGATATGGGGTCGTAAGTCATATTGAGGCTGTTCAGTTTCTGTTTGAGGAAGAACATACAACTCTTGTTAATAGGTACTCGCAATATCATCCACCATTTGAGGCCAACTCAAGAGCACAAGAAGAAGTCCTAAAAAGAGTCAGTATTATTACAGGGGAAAAGATCCATAGTAATGGAAATCTCGGTCCCATTTTTTATAGAGTAGGGATGACTGATCCAGAAGGACTTAGAGAGCGAATGGATACATTTTTTGGCGATTTCGAACGTGGAAAGTATGCAGAAGCATTCGATAGTGTACAAGCTGCACGAATAATGCGAGAAGCTACTGTAGGACAAGATTTGGAGCGTGAAGCAATTCGAGAATATATAGACAAAACAAAAGGATTGCGTGCCAATGCTCAAGAATTGGAAATGTATGCACAACCAGTCAAAGAAAATATAGCAGCTGCACAGTCTCGTTGGCAGCTGGAAATTGATGCTTTCACAACTGATGCCCTAGCTGGCAAAGAGGATCCAACTGCCGAAGAGATTGTGGAAGCTCGGGCTACAGCAACCCAAAAAGTTGTTGACCAAGTAAGTGAAATTTTAGGATATAAAGTAACAGATCCAAGTCTATTGGGAGTCGAATACTATATTGCAGATCTCCGAGATCCATTAACTATTGATCAACGAACTGCTGAGGTAACTGGCTTTGATCCAATGGGTGTGTGGATTACACATGAAGCTCCTAAAACGCCGCCACCTTCTATGCCTCCATTGGATTCAGACGACTCTCCCCTTGATTCATTGGGAGGAGAAGTTGATTGGTCAGGTGAAGAAGATGGGCCGGAAGATGGGCCACGAAAATCTCTCTAACTTGAAATTTTTTACATACGCTATTTTATGAGTTGTGCGTTCTTACATTTGTTGCTATAATGGCACGAGTTATGATGCAAACAATATTAGTGGTCGAAGACGACCGTGGATTGCAAAAATATCTTAAAGAATTACTTCTTGATAACGGATACTCCGTGCATACTGTTTCTGATGGTATCGCAGCCTTAGATTACTTCAAAAAAACTGAACCTGATTTAGTAGTTATGGATCTTGGACTTCCAGTTATGTCAGGTGAAGCAGTTACTCGCGAAATTCGTAAGAAGTATAAAGACCTCCCAATAATCATTCTTACAGCAAAAGACTCAATTAACGATATTGTTGAAGGATTAAACCTTGGTGCAGATGATTATATGACAAAGCCATTTGTCGCTGATGAATTTCTCGCTCGTATTAAAGCCCGACTCAGAAAACAAGTTAGTAATGAAGCTGTTTTGAAAGTTGCAGATTTAGAACTAGATTCAAAGACAATGGAAGTAAAAAGAAGTGGCAAGCAAATCCAATTAACTCCACAGGAATTTAAATTATTGCAATATTTAATGAGTAACAAAGGTCGTATCCTTACTCGAGAAATGATTCTTTCCCGAATCTGGTTATACTCAAGTGATGTTGAAACCCGTGTCGTCGATGTCTACATGGGATATCTCCGAAAGAAAGTAGATTCAGATTCTGAGAAAAAGCTACTGCACTCTGTTCGTGGCTTTGGTTATGTCATCAAAGAATAATCTCGTTCTATACGAAATATATCCTCGAAGTTTCCAAGATTCCAATGGTGATGGCTATGGTGATCTCAATGGCATCATTTTTCGACTCGATTACCTCAAAGAATTAGGTATTAATGCCATCTGGATTACTCCATTTTATCCATCTCCGATGAAGGATGGAGGCTATGATATTGAGAATTATTGTGATGTCTCCCCAGAGTTTGGAACTCTGAAAGATTTTGAAAAGTTTATTGAACAAGCACATGCCCGAGGGATTAAAGTGGTAATCGATCTTGTTGTAAATCATACCTCAGATCAGCATCCATGGTTTCAAGAATCTCGATCCAGCCGTGATAATCCCAAAAGAGATTGGTATATTTGGAAAGACAAAGTCGACGGCAAAGAGCCAAATAACTGGATGAGTGTTTTTGAGCCGACACCGTGGGCTTGGGATGAATCAACGGGACAATATTATTTCCATTCATTTCTTACTGAGCAGCCTGATCTCAATTGGGCAAATCCCGAAGTGATGCAAGCAGTAAAAAAGGTTATCAAGTTTTGGATTGATAAAGATGTCGATGGATTTCGGTTGGATGCTGCAAATTACCTTTGGAAAGATCCACGATTTCTTGATGAACCTGATGATCTAACCTATGTTGAAGGTGCGATACAACCGTTTTATAAAAAGTTGCATATATATATGCGTGATCAAGAGAAAGTATTTGAAATTATCGATGAACTCGGTTCATTCATTAAAGAACATGGTGACGGATTTCTTATTACTGAATCGTATCTCAATAAAAAAGGAACTGATGCAATCCCGATTTACAAAAAATATTACGAGAATATCTCCAGTGGGAATGTCATCCCCTTCAACTTTGAACTCCAACGTATTCCTTGGAGTGCGGATTCATACAGACAATTTGTTACGGCTTATATCAAATCCTTAACTCCAACAGAGCTTCCAACATTTGTTTTTGGGAATCATGATAAGCCACGTATATCTACACGATTTGGTCGTGGGCAATCAAAGATTGCAGCAGTATTACTTTTGACACTTCCAGGTATGCCTGTTATTTATTATGGGGAGGAACTTGGTATGGAAGATGTGCATATCCCGCGAGAAATGATTCATGACACGAAAGAATATACGTCGCCAGGATTTGGACGTGATCCAGTCCGAACTCCAATGCAATGGGATGCTTCAAAAAATGCTGGATTTACGAAAGGAACACCGTGGTTGCCTTTGGAAAATGCTTGGGAGGAACGAAATGTTTCCAATGAAAGTAAGGATGTGCATTCAATGCTTTCACTTTACAGGAAGCTTCTAAAAATGCGTCAGGAGGATGCGGTTATTATTAATGGTGCATATGATAGTCTAGACGTTAAAAACAATGAGATTTTTGCATTCACTCGATCGATTGATAATGATATGCGAGTTATTCTGTTGAATTTTACTGATCAGGACCAAATTGGGACCTTACCGTTTTCTGATATGCAGGTAGTTGTATCTACAAATGCGGATCATACAATCGCTGATAACGAAACACAAATCACATTAGGTCCCTATGAAGCATGCGTTTTAAAGGGGAGTAGCCTTAATCGTCGGTAATGTAATTTCCACTTTTGTTCCCTTATTTTCTTTTGAAGTGATTTTGATTTTCCCTCTATGATTCTCAACGATATGCTTTGCTAAAAGTAATCCGACGCCCATACCTTCTAGGTGGCTTGCGTGAGAACTTTTATAAAACCCATCAAAGACAGCTGCAAGGTCCTTCTTACTTATACCTTTTCCAGTATCTTTTACCGTTAATGAAAGCATTCCCTGAGTACTTTTCAGTAGAATGGCTATCTTTTCTTGTGGCTTTGAAAATTTTATCGCGTTTCCTAATAGACCTGAAACCATTTCAACCAGCTTATCGAAATCTCCTACGACTTTGCCATCATCTTCCAGTTTATTCTGGAAAGTAATAGGATGATCTGCACTAGTTAATCGATAGTGTTCAATTGCTTTCTCAACAACCTCTTGCATAGGGACCTCACTAAAGACGAAAGCAAACTGACCTTGTTTGATTCTATTAACATCGAGCAATTCTTTTACTAAAGTTGTTAATCGTATGCTCTCAATATGTAATTCGTTTATCCACCGTGCTTCAACAGATTCTTTTCCTGACATTCTTGCATGGAGCAATTGGATGTATCCATGTAAAGAAGTCAAAGGTGTTCGTAGTTCATGTGAAGCAAGCGAAATAAATCTATCTCGTATTTCCAATGCTTTTTTGGATTCCTCCTGAATTCGTGATTTTGTTATCGCAAGAACTGCTGTTTGGCTTAGTGTAAGAAGGGCTTTTTTCGTTTCTTCGCTTAGGTCTGTTTTCTCAATAAAAAATAGGACAAGAAATCCCAGAGGATTATCTTTGTGTAGCAGTGGGATCACAGTAATCGCATGAATATTCGGTGGCATATGGTCAATATTCCACGTTTTAAGAACATCTTGTGGAACTGTAGCGATACTATGTTTAAGAGCATATTTCTTAAATCCAGGCATTTTCACCATCGTACTTTTTTTGATCTCGGCATCAGAGCTATAGATTTTCTTTAATCGGTCTTTTTGGTTGAAGTAAAGCTGAGCATAAGCCGCTCCGCTCAATTTTTTTGATGATTCTACGATTGTCGATTCTAGTTTCTTTGCTGAATTAGCGTTAAGAAGATCCAGAGAAGTCAGATAAATCTGCTCCAAAATATCATTTTTCATTTTATACAGGTAATCTTACCAAATTATGAGGGATTCACAAAGAGTCTATAGCCGTTTCTTAATATATTCTTACATGATACACATTTTTCTATCAAAGCATATGGCTATTATATATATTATTCTAAGATTATGATAAAAAAGTCTATAGCAGATCAACTTGATGAATTTTTTGAACCTAATCCACTCCATTATTATAAAAAGCGAGTTATGATCCTCCAACCAAATGATGCCTCCAAAAATGTTTTTTATATAAAGAACGGATATGTTCGTGTCTATAAAATAACTGAAGATGGGGAAGAGCTAACACTTATGATTCTCAAACCCAAAGACTTTTTCCCTTTTACCTATGGATTCAATAAAAGCGTAAATGGGTATTATCTTGAAGCAATTACGCCGCTTGAATTATGGAGTGCTCCACAAGAAGAATTTATAAAGTTTATTACTACAAAACCTGATGTCTTATATGACTTAGCCACTCAAGCTATGGGTAGGGTCGATGGAGTATTTAGTAGGATGGAGTATCTTATCTTAAGTAACGCATACATCAAAGTAGCTACTACGCTCCTTGTCTGTGCAAAGCGTTTTGGGAAGCCAAGTGGTGATAATGAAGTTATCATAGAAGTTCCTTTAACACATAGAGATGTTGCCGCTCTCGTTGGCATTACGCGTGAGACGACTTCTGTTGAAATGAAAAAATTAGAAAAAAAAGGATTTCTTGGAAAAGCAGGAAGATTAATTACTATAAGAAATATAAAACGGTTTGAAGAAGAGGTGGCATTATATTCTCAAAATGATTCCTCTTTAAGAGACGCAATATAAAAGTAAAAGGAGAAGAATGAATTCTCCTCCTTTCCTTTTATTAAATATCGCTGCATTTATTTAAATGTCTCATCAATTTTATCTTTTAATTGTTTTGAGACTGTTTCTTTATTATTATCGATTGCGTCTTTAGAACTCGCTTTGACTTTTTCTCCGTGAGTTTGCATATCTTTAATAGTTTTAGAACTCCATTTATGAAGATCTTCTTTTACTTTCATCGCTTTACCAGTCGCTTTTTTACGAGTTTCTTTATCTGATAAAGCAATTGCAGCTGCTCCCGCTGCCCCGATAACTACGCCTGTAATACCGGCAGCAATAGGGCTTATTGGTTTATTATTTTTCTTTTGTTGATTTTGCATAAGTTGCATGTTTTTTCACCTCCTTTCAAAAATAAATTAATTATTTTTATCCTTAATTTACGAGAGAAGCAATCCCAATATTCTTTTATCTATAAATTTTGGGATTGCTCATACTCCCGTATATATTTCGTATCATATCCTAGGCTCTTCGCATTGCTTTGCCGACAAAGAGTAATAGCAATGATCCAGCAATTGCGACTAAGAATGATGTTACGTTAAATCCGGTCACCGTTATTCCGAATATGAGATTTGCTAGGAATCCGCCAACGAGTGCTCCAACAATTCCTAATAAAATTGAACCAAATATTCCGCCTCTATTAGGTGCAGGGTCAATAGCATTAGCGACAATACCTACAATAGTTCCAAAGATTAACCAAGATAAAATATTCATAAAAACTTTTCACCTCCTTCCTCTGCATTGGGCAGTAAGTTTGCGAACCTAGTTCGCTTCTCGTCTATAACGGTCGAGAATCCGAATTCCATTAGGACTTCTTTTGGCGAGCACGACCACCGAGTTGACCGGCTTTTCGAGCTTCCTCACTTGTCCATTTGTGGGCAGTGCCTTTGATATGCGCAGCACGACCACCTTTACTTGCGATTTCGCGCTGTTTATCTTTGCTCATTGAAGCAAAACCTCTGCCTTTTCCTTTTTTCATTGTTTTAGCCATTGTGTATTCACCTCCTTTCCTAAAAACTATTTAAAATGTGTTCTAAAGTTTTTTCTGTATACACCAGTTAGGATAATGCTTAACAATAAGAGATTAACCAAAATCTTGTAAGGAATCAGAAAGAAATGTTGAGCTACTTTTTCTTAACTTTATGTAATTATCAAGATGACAGAGCTCAAAATATTAGTCGATTTTATGTAAAAAGCTTATCTTAATGTATGAATATTTAAAGAGTCAGGTACTTTTAGATGTAAGAAAATAGCTATGCGGTTGACGGCAAAATAAAAAGTATGTTAGGATGAATTAATCGTTCCTCATCAGTTTATTGATGGGTCGATAAAGCTTCTACTCAATGAGCTTTAAAATATAAAGAGTAATTCAATTGCACGAAGGGAGGTGAGTATATGATCAAAAAAGCAGTAATCGCAACAGGTGTATTCGCAGTTTCAGCAATGGCAGCGGCAACAATGACATTTGCACAAACAGCAACACCTACAAACACAACAAACAACACGACAACTGTAACACCAACAACTAGTGCAGCTATGCCAAGTGAAGCACCAGCAACTGGTAACAGAGCTTACTAAGCTTTATATTAGTTAAACTAATATGTCGTTTAAAAATATGGAGCAAGATGTGTTGACCATTGTTGATACATCTTGCTCCGTTGAAAATAATTAATTTTTTATTATGTTAAAAGCACTCGTAACAATAGTAGTCATTATTGTTTCTGGGATAATAATTGGGACCTCTGCCTCACACTTCGTCAAAAATGATAATGACAAACAAGTCCTTTCAACCCAGTCAAAACAATCAGAAGAAGAACTAGCGAAAGTAACTCAGGCTCCTTTACCTGGAGTTCCTAAGCATGTTCGAATCCCAAAAATAAATGTTGATGCTTCAGTAGAATCTGTCGCTAATGATTCAGAAGGTAGAATGGACACTCCCAGTAATGATGATAACACCGCATGGTATAATCCTGGTTTCCGACCTGGTATGAATGGAAATGCGGTACTTGCAGGACACTATGATAGAAAAGATGGTTCAGCGGCAGTCTTTTGGGATTTAAATAAGCTTGAAGCCGGAGACGAAATTGTAGTGACTGACGATAAAGGAAAGGAATGGACTTTTGAAGTTACCGATTCAAAGAAATATCCCAATAAAGATTTTCCAATAGCTGAGGTTTTTGGAAATGCTTCAACACCGATGCTTAACCTCATTACATGCGATGGTGATTGGAATAAGGAAAGTGGATATTCAGATCGACATGTAATATATTCGAAACTAGTTGAAAAATAGATGAAGAAAAAGATCCTCGTCGCTGAAGACGATAAAGCAATCATAGAAGTAGTTAAGATTATTCTAGAAAACGAGGGCTATGATGTCTTAACTGCTGATCAAGGTGAGCATGTCTATAAAACAGTCGACAAGCATGCACCTGATATGATCCTCTTGGATATTTGGCTTTTTGGAGAAGATGGTGGGCAGATAGCAAAGAATATAAAATCAAAACCCCATACCAAACATATACCGCTTGTCATGATGTCTGCAAATAATGAGACAGAAAAGATCACGAAAGAATCGGGAGCAGATGATTTTCTCCTTAAACCATTTAATATAGATGATCTTCTCTCTATGGTTAAAAAGCACACCAAGGCTAAATAGCTTATCAACAAAGTAATGTAGGGTTGACAGTAGAAGGTTAAGTTGATACATTGTAATCCACAATTGGCTCAGTCTTAAATAGATAAAATATATGATCTAGTCTGAGTCATTGACAATTAGCAGAATCTATGATAGATTGCTAATACGATTTGCAGACAACCACAAAAAGTCGGTAAATCAAAAAAAATATTATGGAAAAAGTTGTCCCAATAATTCCAATAAGAGATGGAATAATCTTCCCAAGTACAGATTCAGTCCTTACGTTTGGACGTCCAAAAAGTCTTGCAGCTCTTGAATCTGCTTTTCAAAAAGAACGAGTTGTTTGTTTCGTCCTTCAGAAAAATGCTCGGTTAAATGATCCAAGTTCTGATGACCTTTATGAGATCGGTACTTTATCTCGAATCGAACGTATGATCCGAACTGATGGCGAAATAAATGCACAGGTTCGTGGTCTATCCCGTGTAAAAATCCTTGGATATGAAAAACATGAATCTTATTTCATGGCACGAGTTGTCGAGCTCCCAGAAGAAGTTGAAAAGAATGAAGAGATTAAAGCACTCTGCAATCACCTTACAAATGAATTCCGTAAAGCTATGAACTTTGGAAAGTCAGCAGATTTTTTGCTTTTCATGAATATCATGTCCGAAACTTCACCTGCAGAACTTTCTGATCTTATTGCATCAGCACTCGATCTTAAACCACAAGAACGACAAGATTTGCTTGAAATGACCGATGTAAAAGCACGTTTGCAAAAATTGACAGAACTTCTTGCAAAGGAAATAAAGATCCTCGAATTAGAACGCCGAATTGCTTCTAAGACGCAAGAAAGATTTGAAAAAGGTGCTCGTGAAGCAATGCTTCGCGAAAGACTTCGAACAATTGAAGAAGAATTGGGTGATAAGGAAGAAAATTCTGAGATCCGAGTCCTTCTTAACAAAATAAAAGAGGCAAAGATGCCACAAGAAGTTGAAGAAAAAGCACGTAAGGAATTAAATAAGCTTCAAAATATGAATCAATTCAATCCTGAAGCTGGATACATCCGTAATTATCTTGATTTGATGGTCGCACTTCCTTGGAGTCAAGAGAGTAAAGATAGTTCAAATATTAAAACAGCTGAGAAGATTTTGGATGAGGATCACTATGGTTTATCAAAAGCAAAAGAGCGTATTATTGAATATCTCGCAGTTCATAAGCTTTCAGGAAAGATGAAGGGCCCTATCCTTTGTTTTGCAGGACCTCCAGGTGTTGGTAAGACTTCTATCGGTAAATCTATTGCTCGTGCATTAGGCCGAAAGTTCGTCCGTGTATCACTTGGTGGTATCCGTGATGAAGCTGAAATCCGAGGACATCGTCGAACATATGTTGGAGCACTTCCAGGTCGTATCATTCAGGGCATTAAAGACTCAGGTACAAAAAATCCAGTCTTCATGCTCGATGAAATTGATAAAGTAGGTTCAGATTTCCGAGGAGATCCATCAAGTGCATTACTCGAAGCATTAGATCCAGAACAGAATGGTACTTTCTCTGATCACTATCTTGAAGTTCCTTTTGATCTTTCCAATGTTATGTTCATTACTACAGCAAATGTTTTGGACACAATTCCACCAGCACTTCGAGACAGACTTGAAATTATTCATTTTGCTGGATATACACATGATGAAAAATTCAAGATCTCACACGATTTCTTAATCGGAAAACAGCTTGAAAATCATGGTTTGAAAGATAAGCAGGTTGAATTGACTGACGAAGCATTGCAATACATTATTCATCACTACACACGTGAAGCTGGTGTGCGTAATCTAGAACGAAGAATTGCAACAGTACTCCGAAAGGTTGCAAAGAAGGTTGCAGAGGGCGAAAAATCAAAGATTACTGTGAAAGCGATCGATATACCAAAGTACCTCGGACCGATGAAGTATCACGGTACAATGATGGAAAAGAAAGACGAAATAGGACAAACAACAGGTTTGGCATGGACTGAGGCTGGTGGCGATATCCTCTTTATAGAAGTTGCATTGATGCCTGGAAAAGGTGTTCTTACCTTGACTGGACAATTGGGAGATGTGATGAAAGAATCAGCACAAGCGGCACTTTCCTATATCAGATCACGGGCTCACACAATGGGAATCTCTGATAAGTTATTCCAAAAAACTGATATTCATGTCCACGTACCTGAAGGCGCAGTACCAAAGGACGGCCCATCAGCGGGGCTAGCTATCTCAACAGCTATTGTTTCAGCTTTGACTAAGATTCCTGTTAATCGTAAGGTTGCTATGACTGGTGAAGTTACACTAAGAGGTCGAGCACTTGAAATCGGTGGAGTAAAAGAGAAGGTTATTGCTGCACATAGAGCAGGATTGAAGACAATTATCTTACCAAAAGATAATAAGAAAGATCTTGAAGATATTCCACAAGAAGTAGTTAAGGATTTACATTTCAAGTTTGTTAGCCAAATGGATGAAGTACTGAAAATTGCTTTGACCAAGCCTCTTCCAAAGGCAAAAGTAGCTGATAAAGCAGTTGATGAAGAACCAATAGTTACCGCACATCAAGCAATTTAAGGCAAAAAGCTCTTCAGTTTTGTCAGGTTCAAGTCAGATCATCGTCAAGTTATATCTTATAGTATGATATAAACTATACGGATGAGTTTACTAGAATCCGGTATTTCGCATACTCAAGAAACTGAAAAACGTGCTTTACGTCTTCCAGAACCTATTGTTGATCCAGAGTCACTAACAAATAAGAATGCTGTGGTGGATGCTGCCATCGCATATCATGAAGAAGTTGCAAGTTATTTAAAAAATGATGGATCTGAAGCGAAAGGAATTCAATTTAAGGACTCTATAGCACGAGTAATTGGAGGAATGTCTACTGAACGCTTAGAAGTTCTTTCAGACCCCTTAGGAAATAATAGGAGTAAACCTTCGGACGAAATGAACCCTGCGGAAGCTGCTCGAATTTTTTCAGTACGACGTGCAGCTATAGGTATTTTTGAAGCACACGCAGTAAAGCTTTATCCTGAAAGATTTGGCAAACGCCCTGTTTCAATGGAGCGGGGACAAACATATGATGTTGATAGTACATCTATGACAATATCAAAAGATTCTTCTGAAATTCCAGCTGATAAGCGGAAAAGGTTCGCTAAATAGAACTCGGTAGAGTATGCTTACAAGATTTTTAAGAAAATAAAACACATTTCCGTCATATCTCTTACGATATCCCCATACTCCGTCCATACAATATAATTGTATGGAATTCTATCAAAAGCAAACTTTATATGCCTCAGCAAGGTCTCAAAAGAGTACGATTGGTTTAAGAAAAAAGATACTTGTTGTGGACGACGATCAGTCTATCTGTGAAGCAATAAAACTCATTTTGACTGATGAAGGTTATACAGTACATATAATCCGGGATACAAGTAAGCTCTATGATCTCGAATCAAATGATGTCGATCTTATCCTTATGGATGTTTGGATGGATAATGAAGATGGTAGAGAGATTTGTCGCTATCTAAAAAAGAACTCACAAACAAAAGATATCCCAATTATTCTATTCTCTGCGAGCCGTGATATAGGTTGGTCTGCAATGAAAGCCGGAGCAAATGACTTTATGGAAAAACCTTTCTCTATGGATGAACTCCTCAGTAGAGTATCTAATCAACTTGATTAAGCTGTGTAACTTGTCTGCTCGGCCGTTTCTTTATATACTTAAAATGCATGCTTCTTGATAATACGATCAATACTCTTCTTTACATTGCTGCCTTTGTTCTTATTTGGTATGGTTCAGGGCTCATTGTCGCAGCAGCAACAAAATTTTCAAGTAGACTTCGACTTTCAGCTTTTGCTTTCTCTTTCATTTTCCTTGGACTTCTTACTTCTATCCCAGAATTTTCTGTAGGAATTCAAGCAGTTGCAGATCATGATGCTGAGATTTTCGTTGGGAATTTACTCGGGGGGATTGTCGTCATGTTTCTTTTTATTATTCCGATCCTTGCGGTCTTTGGCAAGGGTATAAGTTTAAAACATGAACTTGATAAGAAGACACTTGTTGCAACTCTGGCTGTCATATCAGCCCCTTCTTTATTAGTTCTAGATAAAAGAATAACAAATTTAGAAGGTGCGTTGCTTGTAGTCATGTATGTCGCATTGCTTTATCTTGTGGAACGGAAAGATGGGATACTCAATCGCGAAAACAAAGAACTTTTTAATTCGAAAGCATATTCATTGAAAGACATTCTTACCATGCTTATCGGTATTGGTTTGGTCTTTCTCTCAAGTAATATTATTGTTGATAAAACAGTTTATTTCGCTGATGTTTTTAATATCTCGACGTTTTATATTGGTTTGATAGTTATTTCTTTAGGGACCAACTTACCTGAACTTTCTATTGCGATTCGATCTGTTGTCTCAGGGAAGAAAGAGGTTGCAATGGGTGACTATTTGGGTTCAGCAGCAGTAAATACAATTCTTTTTGGCGTGTTCACGCTTTTGCATAGTGGAGAAATCATAACTGTCGATAACTTCTTTGTCACGTTTATTTTTATTGCTACAGCATTACTTCTATTTTATGTTTTCTTCACGACTAAAAAGTTTATTTCGCGGCGTAATGGAATAGCGTTACTCGTGGTGTATGTGCTTTTTGTGATCTTCGAGTTTTACAAATAATTAGCCACGATTTCGTTCCAATTGAACAAGCATTGCTATGGATAAGAGTAACAATAGTTCGTCTTTCTCGGGTATTGATTGATCTTTCACAAGCTCAAAGTTTGATTCGAAAAAGCTTGGTTTCTTTTTCATTGTGATCATGACTTGTTGATCATCATTTTTTGTCACTGCATATGTCGGATTGAGTATAAATCCACTTACAAGCTCGGCGAATGGAATAATGTTTATTAATGAATCCAATATAGCTATCATAGGATTTGTTTGCTTAATAGTATATGAATCTACCCCATTTTTATCAGTGATAGCATAGCTTGCCTGAAACAATGACCGCATACCTTCTTGTTGAATGGATCCAATATCACGATGGTTTTTTGCATCTTTAAAAATATAGGTTGCCCCAAAATCAATGATTTGGTTTGCTTGCATAGTATAAAGTAGGTTTTTGTCTTTCTGGTTATCAAACACTTTTATAGCTTCTTTCAGTGCAAGTACTTTTTGTTCAATATAAAATATTTCCTGATTATTTGCGTCAATTACTGATATTCGGGGAGCTAACGCCATAAGCTTGAAGTTTAGTTTAAGAGGATATGAAAAGGTCATACATAATTATATCATTTGAAGAGTTTGATTAGTTAACTTTTTGGAGATGATTATAATACGCTTGTCCGTATGGTTGTGTAGGCGTGCCATTATAATCTTTGATAAGGGTCTCACAACTATTTGCCCAAACATCCCATGTCCATCCAACATAGCTAATTTTATTTTTATCAAGCCATGGAAGTAATTGTTTGGTATAAGTATCGGAGCAATCAGTATCACCAAATTCTCCAGTAATAATTGGATAGACTTTTGCGACTGGTGCGACTGTATCTTCCCAACACTTTACGTCAGAACAGGCGGCTTTATTATATTGATGCATTGCTACTGCAAGATTCTTTTGGGGATCGATTGGCATATAACCACTTGGGTTTGAACTTTTGTTGCCTTTGTATTGCGTAATTGTTTGAGCTGATTGTATACCAGCCACCATGATTACGTTCTTTGCACCGGTTGCACGTACTGTATCGACAAGCTTTTGAGTACCAACGGCTTGGTATTTTACATTATCTTTTTTCGTTGTTACTTCACATCCATTTAATAGACAATTGAAATCATCTTGCTGCCATTTTGAAAATCCTCCTGGATAATTATCTCGATAAGGAATTGGATCTGGTTCGTTGAATATATCGAAAACTACTTTATCATTTGCTTTGAATGTTGTTGCAACTTCCTTCCAAAATGTTGGTGAATGGTCTGCATCTGGCATAGGGTTCTGTCCTTCAGCTTTTATATTTCCTGGTGCATTCCAGTGGAGGTCCAAAATTGCGACCATATTATTTGCGGTAATTGTATTGATATAATTTTGTATAGATTTTTGGTATGCAGCTCCACCATATTTCACGCCATTAATTCCAAGCCAACAGGATTCATTCAGTGGAACTCGAACTGTATTGAGTTTCCATTTCTTCATAGCTTGGAGTGAATTTACATCAGTTGGGCCTTCAGAGAAATTTCCGCCAACACACATATATTCTGTCCCACTTCTATTTGCTCCTCGTAAAATAACGGTTTTGCCCTGATTATTTACCAAAATATTACCTTGTACTTTAAGTCCCGAGAGACTCACTTCTGGTGTAGATTTTTGCGGTTTATTAACTGGAGTTGGTGTTGCTTTTACCTTCAAAGGTTTTGGAGTCGGCGTAATTTTTCGCTCGGCACCTAACACCGTAGTGTGAGTAGGTGTTTGATGATCAATGGTGGCTTGAAATGCACCAAGTAGGCTGAATATGATAAATACAGCAGAAAACAATTTCTTATAATTCTTTTTATATGGGGCAGACATATATAAAGCTTGTTATCTATTTATATAATAATATACGGAATGATGCAATACTTAATATGTCAAATAATATCTAAAGCTATTTTATGATGGCATCGAGGCTGAGGAAGTTTCCATAGTCTTTAGCGGCTTTGTGTAATCGTTCTCCTTCATCGTTTGTGAGCTTACGATAGAGGAGGGTTTCGATTTCGACTGTCTTTTTTTGAATAGTTCTTCTCCACATTCCGACAATTTTCCCCTCAATAAAGATCATATGTCCAAAGATTACATTATTTCTTTGATCAAATGTTTCAGTGTTTGCAGGATCATAAAAAGCTGAGCGATCTTTATACGCAATTGCATATTCATCGTAGTTAGGTAACAAATACACATTTTTTGGCACAGTCTTCTCGATTTTGGACTTCTCAGAATGCCAATAGTCATTTCCATAAATCGATTCCTTTACCAAATTGTCTCTATTTAGCTCCAAGCCTTTTTTCACTTCTGCAATTGGTAGACCAGTCCACCATGCGAAATCTTTCATTTGTGCAGGTCCATGACTTGTGAAGTATCGTTTCGTCAGTTCTTTTAATGCTTCATCCCATTGCAATGTTTTGGCTTGTGGGGCTCGTTCAGAAATGAGCATATAAGTAAATTGTTTGCCTTTTCGGGGTCCACTACAAATAATTCCATCAATTTCAGCTTCGCCCATAATATGGCCAAGTGCTTGTCCTTTTCCAGGGATTTTTGCTCTCAATAAAAGTTCTCCAATCTCCGTTCGTGTCAAAGCTTTTCCTCCATGAAGTGCTTCCTGCATAATCTCTTGGGACTGTTTCATGACTTTTTCATTAAGGTCTAGTTGTGTGTAATAGTATTTTAAAATCCTTTTAAATCCAGGAGCATTCAAACTAAGAATCCACAAAATATCTTCAGGATGGACAAAATGCCACGTCGGACGAAGTGCATGAGTTCGCAATATTTCACCATTGTCATATGCTCTATCAAGTTCTGTCTCCGATATATTTGAGAGTCTTTGTGCTAAAGCCCATTTCGCTCCAGCATAGTCCTGTGATTGGACAGCTCCTAGATATTTGACAAGTTCTGCTACCGTTTTGAATTGATGCGTTACGAGTTGTTCATTGTAGAGTCTGTGTCTGAGGATATCTTCAGTAGTCATTTTTTACTATTATACTCCTAGTGTTCTCTTGACATATACCCCCTAGGGGTATATCATAAATTTATGAAATCACATTACGAAGATGTCAAAGTTCATGCACAAAAGCGGATTAATATTATCAAGGGCCAACTCGATGGTTTGCAGAAAATGATTGATAATGATGAATATTGTATGGATCTGCTTAATCAAAGTCTTGCTATACAAAGTTCGCTCCGAAGTTTAGACACAGTACTTTTTGAACGACATTTAACGACACATATTAAAGAGCAATTCAAAAACGAACCGGAAAAAGCGACTGAAGAGCTGGTAAAACTTTTTAAACGTAACAGCAAATGAAATATTTGGTAATTATTCTCATACTGATCATCATTGGTATTGGTGGTTGGTTTTTGCAAAAAAAAGACCATAATGATGCTCTCAATCAAGGCATGGTAAAAATGTCTCAAGATATGCATTCTCTTGTAGGGCATGACCAACATGCGATGACTGTCAAAGACGATAAAACTTTTATCGAAGAGATGATCCCACATCATGAAGAGGCGGTGACTTCTTCTCAGCAGGTACTACAAAATGCTCAGACACCAGAAGTTAAAGAACTTGCACAAAATATTATCACAGCACAGGAAAAAGAAATTACACAAATGAAGATGTGGTACAAGGAATGGTTTAGTACAGAATATAAAAATGATGGAATATACAAACCAATGATGAAATCACTTGCTGGAAAAAGTACAGAAGAAGCTGAGCAATCATATCTGAACGACATGATAATCCATCATCAAGCGGCTGTATCAATGGCAAAAGCTATCCAACCAATTACAAAAAGAACTGAACTAAAGACATTAAGTAATGATATCGTTTCAACGCAGAATGAAGAAATTACATTAATGCAAAGTCTTCTTAAAAAACCTTAATTATGAATCACGAACATTACAATCACAAACAAATAAGTCTTAAAAATATTTCATTTATGGCAACGCTGCATTGTCTGACCGGATGTGCAATTGGTGAAGTACTTGGTATGACTTTGGGGACAATTTTTCATTGGCCAAATATAGAAACGATTATTGTTTCAATTCTTTTGGCTTTCTTTTTTGGTTATTCGCTAACATTATTGCCTCTATTGCGATCCGGTATGCAAATCAAAAAAGCATTACCACTTGCTTTTGCTTCAGATACACTGTCGATAACTATTATGGAGATTGTTGATAATGCAATTATGTTTTTCATACCTGGGGCAATGGATGCACATCTCACATCAATACTATTCTGGGGAAGTTTAGTTTTTGCTTTAGCTATAGCTTTTGTCTTTGCCTATCCTGTGAATTTCTGGTTGATATCTAGAGGAAAAGGTCATGCAGTGATTCATTCTTCCCATTAAATCTGTATAATAGAGTTGTGAAAACAAGATTGCCTGCACTTGATGGATTGCGAGGATTTGCTGCATTCGCCGTACTACTTTCTCATACTGGTTATTCTCCCTCATTATTTATACCGAATCCTATTATTATCACCGCTTATCAAACCCTTGCTGTAGGGCCAAATTCTGTCCAAATACTTTTCGTTTTGTCAGGTTTTCTTATGGCTTTTTTGTACCCGTCGATACCCGTTACATGGAAGTATATTCAAAAACGCTATGCACGTATTTTTCCAATTTTAGGTGTTGTAATTACTTCTCTTTGGCTTATTTCACAAATCAAAGGAAGTCCATATTATTTGCAAGCACTTATATTCTTAGGAACTGCCTTAGGTGTATTTTTTCTGTGGAAATTGTTCAAAGCATCTATGGTTTCAAGATATATTGGGAAGGTACTTTTTTTTGGATTTGTTAGTTTGCAGATAATACTGGTCTTTCTCAATATCTTCATTACTCCTCGCTTCTTTGCGAACCCAGGAGCAACTGATATTACAAACATACTAACTTTACTTTCAAATCTTACATTGACGACGCCTTTTGCAAAAGATATTCTACGGTTGAGTGGTGTGGTTTGGAGTTTGGCTCCTGAAGTTTTATTTTATGTAGTCTATCCTTTTATTGTTATTCCTTTGATTTATGTTTGTAAAAAGCTTGGAATATTTTTCTCGGTTCTGTGCATTGCTGCAGTTACAATAATTCTTTTTAATTTAGATTACGCGATAGTTCCATTTGCGGGTCTGCAAAGTATGAATATTGCACGAGCAAGTGGGTTTGTTGCGGGGGTTGTTCTTGGTACTATTTATCAAAGCAATGGAAAAATTTGGCAAAAGCTTTTACCATTTGTTAGTAATCCTTTCTCTGTAATTTTTATATTACTCTTATTTGTAGGACTTCAATGGGGAGATACACATATTCGTCATGGACAAAGTATCGTATTCATGAACTATTACTATCTTGTCTCAAGTTGGATTATTGCTTTACTCATTGCTTCGGCAATTGTTCCTAAAACGCTTTCTTATAAAATTTTTAGTACTAAAATGTTAGTATTTCTTGGGTTAATTAGTTATTCTTTGTATCTTTCTCATACTCATATTATTGAATGGGTAAATAAAGCAACAATGAGTTTCCCAAATCTTAACGATACATTTGTATTTTTCCTGATGATCATTTTGGGAGTAGCAGTAGCAAGTTACTTATTTTATTTCATCGAGCGATTATATTTCAAAAGCAAGAGAGACTTACTTGAAACGACACTCGCTTCTTCAAAAGAAAAAGTCAGAAAAGCTTCACAATCATTTTCAACACGTAGAGTTGTAGTTACTGCTTTTTGTAGTATTGCCATTATATTTTATTTGTATTCTGGTAGTTTTTCTCCCACTTTACTACTATCACGACATCCAATCACCGCTCAAACATCAGAATTACAGGTAAGTGAAAAAGCTTTACGGATACCCTTTAAAGCAAAAGATCAAGATCTCAGTGCTATATATATTCGTTTGCGTTATGCCCAGGAACATCCTTCAGAGAATCTAGAACGTGGTAGTTTGTCTAAATTTACTATTAGGTTGTTGGATGGTAAAAATAAAGAAATTGCAACATACACTCGCGATGCGAATACTGCTGAAGGATCTCCCTTCTTTGGGTTTGGGATTCCAGTTATTGTTGATGCAAAAGGGAAAGACTATGTCTTAGAACTTTCGTCAAAGAGAGTGAATAATTCAGAAGAACTTTTTGTTGATACTTCATCAACAAGTTTGGTTACAGTGTATTCTCAACCAAAGTTAGAATTACTTCAAAAACCATATATATTACTTTTAAATAGAATTATATATGTCGTTACAGATCCTGGCTTTGTTTTTGCTGTTGTGTCTATTATAATCATCAGTAGTGCAACTACAATTAAAAGAAAGTTCAAAAGAAATGATTTATAGTACGATGACTTCACCAGTTGGAGAGATTACCTTGGCTACAGATGGAGAGGCCATAACGCATTTGCATATCGAAGGTGATCGATATTTTACACAAATCCCTTCAGATTGGAAGTGGGATTCTGAGAATTCAGTTTTAAAAAAAGCACAGAAAGAGTTACGAGAGTATTTTGAAGGTAAGAGAAAAAAGTTTGATTTCTCAATAAAGTTTACGGGAACACCATTCCAAGAATCTGTCTGGAAAGCATTGCAGGAAATTCCTTCTGGGAAAACAGTTTCTTATACGGATTTGGCAGAAAAGATCGGTAAGCCAAAAGCAGTCAGAGCCGTTGGATCAGCGGTTGGTCGAAATCCGATTTGTATCATCGTTCCATGTCATAGGGTTTTAGCGAGTAATGGAGCATTTGGGGGATATGTTGCTGGAATCCAGTGTAAAGAATATTTACTTCAAGTAGAAAGTCGTTAATTTATTGATTTTCTTTTTCGAGAGCTTTTTCTATTTCTTCAGGTGACGTCGGTTCTAGCATCTCTCGAATTTCAGGATCTTTTGAAAGATCAACTCCTTGTTTCTGCAAAATTTTAATCTGTAGTTCCAGTAATTTAGAAATTTCTTCTTCAGCAATTGTATTGATTTGCAGTGCTGTCTCTTCACGTATTTCATCAATCTTTGCTGATCGGTTTTGTGAGATCAAAACAATAATTGCGAGAAAAATTGCCTCTAACGAAACCACAAATGTGAGGAAGTTAAATGGATAAGGATCGAACTGTGCAGAGTAAGGAAAAATCCCCATATGAAGTGCGATCCAAGTAATAAAGAACAAAGCATTAACGATAAGAAAGACCATCGTCCCAAGCCTTGCTGTTAATGTATCTGCTATCTTTTCTGAAAAGGTTCTCTTCGCGTTTGCTTCAGCTTTAAAGCTTTTGATGATATGTCTCCGACTGTGAAGACGTTTGTGATACGAAGCTGTTTTATGTGTATGTACTCTTTGATGTTCTGTCTCAGCCATAAACCTATTATGCATGAAATATAAGATTATTGCCAGACAATCCATGATGTAATTCTAATTGCTATTACGTAATTGCCCTACTATAATAAGTGATATGTTCAAAAAGAAAGGCTTTATGCTTTCGGCCTTAGCTATACTCTTAATCCTCATTTCGTTCTTTTACGCTTTCTCTCTCATTCCTACTCACACAGTTTTCTACTATGATCAAGCTCGAGATGCATATGAAGCATATTCAATTTGGCACGATCATAATATTAAAATTTTAGGACCTTCATCAGATATTCCTGGGATTAATCATGGAGTACTGTGGTACTACTTTTTAGCAGTTATTTATGCTTTGGGGCAGGGAATACCTGAAAATGCATTGACGATTTTACTTGTAGGATTATATGCCTTTATACCATTATTGTGGTATCTGACAAAAAAGATGTCACAAAGCACCACTGTTGCAGCAGTCTCAACAGCATTGTATGCAATGGCACCTCTTTATATTTCCTTTGCATTATGGCTATCAAATCCAGTTTTAGCATTATTTATCACACCTCCGCTCTTTTACTTTTTATGGAAATATATTCATAAGAAATCACTACTGACAGCAGCTTTAATAGGATTTTTCTTTGGGTTACTCATACAATCAGATTTTGGATTCATTGTCATATTATTTATTTTGCCTATTTATCATTTTGCATTTAAACAAACATTTATTCTTAAAAATACTCTCGCCCTCATTGGTGGATTGATTATCGGCTTGTTGCCGTTCTTTGTTACGTACATTAAATTTAAAACCAATGTAATAGCGATTATCGCAGATTTTGTTTTTGGTAAGGGAGCTCATGAAATTCAAGTGGGACAGACTGTCGTTTCTCTCATTGATCATGGGATGAAGTTACTATCGCTGACCTATTTGCCATTGCCTGCACTACTTGGCTTTTTCATCGTTTTATCTGTACTTATTGTTTTCAGAAAAACACTTTTTACAAAAACTGATGAACTTACAAAGCTTTCGTTGATATGGTTAACAGGCATACTATTTATATTTATCTTTAATAAAGGTAATTTATTAATATTATTTTTCTATGCACCGTTCCTTTATCCTTTAGCAATACTCTTTGCTATTTTTCTCACAAAATTAATTAAAGATGTGAGGGTGCTTGCAGCAGTGCTACTCATTATAAGTACGATACAGTTTCTTTCTGTTCATTCACTGATGAGTAACCAGAATTCTCCCTTATCTATTCAAAAAGGAATGACAACATATTATGAACGACAGGTTCTTGAATATGTTTATCAAAGTGCTGCGAAAGAGCCATTTGCTATAGCAACAGTTACGAATCCTCTTTATATCAATACAACATGGTCGTATCTTTTTGAAACATATGGAAAACCAAAATATGATTATGTTCCTAGTTATTGGGGAAAAGATCAAGCTGGATATTTGAGCTTTCTGCCAATGCAAAAATCTCTTGAAACAACAAAAGTGCGTTATTTAATTATAGAACCACCAGAAGGAATTGATGAATACTGGATTCAACACAGTGTTGAGGAAGAGAATCTTGTTTCAACTATGATTGAAGAGAAAAAGTTTGGTAACTTTATCGTACAAAAGCGTGAACTGCGTGCACCGGATCAAGCACCTCAAGAATAGTTATCTACCAAAAACTTTTTGTTCTTTTAATATCTCTATAATTTTCCCTCGCATACCTATCACTTGTCCAAGCATCAATCCTGCAAGAACAGCAAAACCAGTCGTCGCTACTTGAACGTCACCGGTAAATATCTTTACGATATCTTCACGCAGAATTTCAAAAACAATATAAAGCAAAAGGATTCCTACACCAAATGTATCGATACGACTGATAACTTTCTTTGCATTACTATCCCATGAAGTGTGAAACATTCGTGAAGCAATAATACCCACGCCTGTTCCTCCCATTAGTCCCAGCAAACCATAATCAATTCTCAATGCTCCTCGGATCACATTAAAGAGCAGGACGCCAAGCAGTATAAGGGAAATAAGTAAATATATGCGGATACGGAATCGGAGGCGTTTATCGATATGCTTACCGTGATCTTTGAGATGTTTCTTTACCATATATCCACTATAGCAAATTTGAAGCGTTGAAGAAATGTGACCCGTAGGGTAGTCGAAACCCTCTTCCCAGGATGAGAACCTGGTGTACTAACCGATATACGAACGGGCCGTTTACTAGGCTCTATTTTACCTTATCGAGGCTCGTATAGCAATGTGAAGGGGTTACACACCTCGTTCAATAATGAGCTCAGCTGGAGAAATTGAAGTTGGAGTTTTAATAAGATTAATAATTTGGTCTGCAATCTCGGATGCATCCATAAATGCATGTATGTTTTGAGAGTGGCCTTCTTTCCAGAAGGCTGTATTCATCCCTCCAGGTGCCACTGCAGTTACTCGAACCTTATTCTTAACTGCTGCAAGTCTGAGACTCTCTGTAAAAAGTCGTAATCCAGCTTTACTTGCACAATAAATTGTTTCTTCTGGGCGAGCTTTTATACTAGAAGTGGAAGTTACATTGATAATATATCCTGATTTGTGAAGAAGCATTCTTTTATATGCTTCCTGTGAAGAAATTATTGAGCCAATAAGATTTGTTTGAATAATGTCTTCTATTTCATTTTGTGTTGTATCTTCAATGCTTTTTACCAAACCTATCCCAGCACAATTGATGAGGACATCAATTTGTTGTGTGTGTTTATCAATCTTAGTGAAAGCTTCACTGATACTTTCACCACTTCTGATGTCACAGTTAATCTTTATAGCATCAAAATTCGTTTGTGTTGATTCAATTTTTCTGGAGAGGAGATATAAATGATTATTCTCTTGAGCTAAAGCAGTAGCTAATGCTTTACCTAATCCACTAGAAGCACCTACAATAACGATGTGTTTAGTTTTCTTTTCCATATTTTATGAAGTGATAGGCTATGCAATTATATCACTTCTATTTTTTATTAAATCACCCCATTTTAAATCCTTTGCGAAGTTATATTGTAGTTTATTGCGCTTCATTACTTTTAGTTTCTCAAGAGAGGTTTTCGTAAGAATTGGTATCTCCAGAAAACCTTTTTGTATCTGTGCGGGTCCCACACATCTGCCCCACAGTGTTATCTCTGCTGGAAGCTTACTAATAATAGTATATGAATATTTTGCATCCTCCCAGTCCGATGCCATTAATGAACTTTCACGCATCTGTTGTCTAATTCTTCTTTGGAATTCAGGACGAGTAAACTTCTGTGAGAAATGGACATAAAAATCATTTTGCTGCACAACAAAAGATTCAATATAAGGTGCAATAAGAGTTCCAGCTTTACTCAATATCTTTGCAGCATTCTGTACAATTGCACTTCCAGTTGGTGTACCGGGTTCAATAATTACAAGAACACCAGATGTTTTATTAAACGCTTGTCCTATGACCTTTTCAGCAGTGGTTGGATTGAGTTCATTTAATACATTGGCGATAACAACGACATCATAAGTTTTTTCATCTTCTACTATCCCTTCACGGATATCTTGTCGATTCCAATTTATTGTGATTGGCAATATCGCAGTATCAGCAATTTGTTTACCAAGTGAAATGATAGAATTTTGTTGGTCAATTGCACGTGCCTCTGTTATCGTATCCCACACCTCATGTGCAGCCCAAATTGTTGTACCGGGACCACTTCCCAAATCGAGCATTGTCCGTGGTTTCCAAGATGGAAGGAGTTCTTTTGCATTTGCAAGTGTCGCATAAATTTGTGCATAGGTGGCAGGAGATCTGAGAGCAAGATATGCAAGAGTACTCGCAAAATCCTGAAAATAACTTTTATGATTACCTTTATCTTGAGCAATATATCTCGCATGGAGATCCTGTGCCTTACTATCAAATTCTGTATCTTTATGTTCATTGAGCGTTTGGACAATCGCTTCCTCAATTGGTTTTGGGAGATTCGCAAATGGTTGTGTCATATTAATCGATCAAATCTTTCTTTTTAAGATCATCATAAATGAGTTTACTTGCAGTGGAGCAAATATCTCTTTCAGCATAGGAGTGGAAATCTATTCTTTCAATCTCCGCACTTGCACGCAATAACCCACTACAATTCGCTGTATAACAGGTCATGCGGACAATAGTGCCTTCTGGTTTGCCATGTGCTTGTGCTTCAAAAACGCCATATGGTTTGATAGTATCTTCAATTATATCCACTGTAAGTTCTTCTTTTACTTCACGCGTTAAAGCTTGGATATCTGTTTCATTTCCTTCCCTTTTCCCACCAGGTAAAAACCAAGTATCTTTTCCGCGGCTTAAGGTCGCAAGCACTCGGCGGTTTCTAACAAGGATATAAGCAAGTTTATCAATATAGTTTTTCTTCATGCAAAAACATTATACCTTATTAGCCTTGTATGATTATTGAGGATTAAAAATTATTCCAGAGGACTTGATTGGTTACCTCATGGTGATAAATTACTTCTGATTCTTTCACAATTGTACCTAATGCTTTTGGACTTCTGTCTGCTGCTGCTTGCTTAAATGCTGCATACTTATCCTGATTTTGTTCTACAAGAATTTTCGTTATGAACTTACTTGCTTTAAAGATACGGATCGCATCATTTACATTATCAGGAAGGAAACGCATTCGTTCGCGACGAACTGCATTCTTTTTTAATGGTGTACCTTCTTGTCCTGTCTTTAGGATTGTGTAGAAAACAAGGTACGGATTTGCATCAGGTGCTACAGATCTCACTTCAATTCGTGCAGTTTTTTCATTTGCTACAGGTATTCGAATCATCGACCCTCGATCTAAAGAGGAAACTTTAATTTGATTCGGTGCTTCGAAGTGGGGATCAAGTCGACGATATGCATTTACTGATGAGTTTAGTGTTAGGCAAATTTCAGGTGCATGATTTAACAGTCTGGTGATATAATCCCATGCTATTGTTGATAGTCCATCTTGTCCTTTTGCGTCATAAAAAATATTTTTACCATTTTTCGAAAGAGAAAAATTAGTATGCATTCCTGAACCATTAATTCCAATCACAGGTTTTGGTAAGAATGTTGCAGTCAATCCAAGATTTCTTGCAACTTGGCGACAGACAAGTTTGTACAATTGTATCTGATCGGCCGCACGTAAAACTTCAGTATAGGAAAAATTCATTTCAAATTGTGATGGTGCAACTTCTGGATGGTCTTTCTCATTTCTGAAGCCCATTGCACGCTGTGCTTCAGCTGCCATATCGATGAATTGGCGAAGCTTATCAAGTGGAAGTGAGTGGAAATATCCTCCTGTTGAAATAAGTTTAAATCCATCATTTGCAGCATATTCTTGTTCTGCATGGATGCCGTCCACAAGAAAACCTTCAATTTCAGGTGCACCATATGCAGTGATCCCATGTTTCTTTTTTAACACTTCAGTATATAGCTTTAATTGCCCACGAAAGTCTGAAATATATGGGGTACGATCTCTGTTGAGGACTGATGCAAAGACTACAACTTTACCTAGCCCAAAAACATCTGCTGGGAGAAATCGAATAGACGGCCAATCAATATCAAGCCTGAGATCTGATTCATGTTGGGCTGAGAATCCACGAATAGAAGATCCATCAAAGGTAAGATTCTCCAAAGATTCTAAGAGGAATTTTTTATCATAATCGAGCATGTGAAAGCGTCCTTCAATATCACTGAAGCATACAGTGATTGCTTTGATACGCTTTTCTTTTAATAAATATGCTATGTATTCTTTTTCAAATTCCTTTGCGGATAAAGTGTCGCCTTTTTCTTTGATTGTAAGGTTCATCTCTTCAAGTTGATCATAGGGGAGTTCGAGAAAAGTTTTAAGTGAAGAAAGAGTAGGATTCATGCTTATTAAGTTAAATATATGAAATAATAATATTGTTGTCAATATATTAAAATTAAATAATTATATTTTTATATTAAAAATTGAAATATTTGATTTTATTTAATAAAGTTTAATATTTAGTATTAGTGAAGAGAGTGGTATAATTCTAGAGTGAAGAAAATATTTCTTTCTGTTGTTATTCCTTGCTATGATGAGATGGCTAATCTCCAGAAAGGTGTGCTTGAAAAAGTACAGCATTTTCTTGAAAAGAAAAAGATTTCCTACGAAGTAATCATCGCTGATGATGGATCGAGAGACGGTAGCGTCGAGTTTATCGAAAAATTTATAAAAGAAAATCCTCATTTTATCTTAATTAAAAACCCTCACTATGGAAAAGCTGGTGCTGTTACTACCGGCATGTTGAAAGCACAAGGTGAGTACCGTCTTTTTACTGATATGGATCAGGCTACTCCTATTGAAGAAGTTAATAATTTACTACCATATCTTGAAAGTGGAGACTATGATATCGCCATTGGTTCGAGAAGTACGCAGCGAAAAGGTGCTCCGGAGATACGTTTATTTATTTCTCGAAGTGCAATCATTATGAGAAAAATGATAATAGGCATTAATGATATAACAGACACACAATGTGGATTTAAATTGTTTACTGCAAAAGCAGCGGACGATGTATTTAATAAATTAAAAGTTCTAAAAAATGGTTTTGAGAAAGTTAAGGGGACAGCAATTACTTTTGGATCAGATATTGAGATTCTCTACATTGCAAGAAATCATGGCTATAAAATAAAAGAAGTTCATGTAAATTGGCTTCATGTAGAGACGAGAAGAGTTAATCCTGTACGCGATGCGATTCAGGGAGTAAAAGATCTTGTAAAAATTAAAAGAAATGTACTTGCAGGAAGATATAATTAATGGTGAAAACACTATTTAAAAATTTATCATTAAAAGAATATTTAATCCTTTTCTTTTATTGTGTCCCGCTTGTTGGATTATTCTTCTACAGTTTTACACAAATTGATTTAAGTTTGGCTCTCTCTCGAAATGAAGCACTTCAGGAAATTGTACGCTCTTTTCAACAGATTGGATATTTTGACAGGCCTCTTTCTGCAACCCTTTTTGTTTCACTTGTTGTGATCCTTTTTGTCTTTTATGTAATCTTTTTAAGACTAGCTACCAAAAAGAAGATTCAAAAAAAGTTTACGTGGATTTTGATTGGTGCAGCCACAATTATTCTTACCTTTTCCTACAACGCTTTTTCCTATGATATTTTTAATTATATATTTGATGCAAAGATTATAACTCATTATGGAGACAATCCTTATGTACAAAAAGCTCTAGATTATCCTGAGGATCCGATGCTTTCATTTATGCGTTGGACCCATCGAGAATATCCATATGGTCCGTTCTGGTTGGTGATTACAGTACCTCTTTCTTTCATAGGTTTGCAATTCTTTTTGCCAACATTTTTCCTTTTTAAATTGTTAATGATAGCTTGTTTCATCGGTTCAGTATTCTTTATTGGAAAAATATTAAAGACGATTGCTCCGGAACGAGAAGTAATGGGGCTTATTTTCTTTGGATTAAATCCACTGATGCTTATAGAAAGTGTTGTAAGTCCTCACATTGACATTGTCATGATGTTTTTTGCCCTTTGGGCATTCTATTTTATGATTATAGAAAAACATGGTAAAGCGTATGGGCTACTATTTCTTTCCATTGCAATAAAATTTGTCACAGCTGTTTTATTACCACTATTTGTCGTTATCCACCGAATGAAGGCCGAGAAGATTCATCGAAAATGGGGTTTTATTATTGGCATAGCAGTAATACTTCTTATTGGGGGAGCGGCGGCACAATCATATAGAGGTACATTTCAGCCGTGGTATCTTATTGATGTTTTAGCTTTTGCTGCACTCATTTCCTATCGATATTATGTGCTAATTCCAGCTGTCATTGTGTCATTTTTCTCCTTGATGAATTATGTACCATTCCTTTTTACGGGTAACTGGGATAAGCCAATACCTCAAATTCTTTTAGATATGAATTTCTTGAGTTATACTTTAGCATTTCTTATTATTACCGCCTACTTTTTTTACAAGCAAATACTTTTTGCACGTCAAGTTAAACGAAAGAAAAAGAAATGAGAAAGAAAGTATTTATTGGTTTACTGATTCTTTTTGCGGTACATATTGCATTCAGAATATATGAATATAGAACTGATTATCTTACCCCTTTTAATGCAGATTATTGGAAGCTAAAGTATGAGAATTCTCAATGGAGCACCAAACCTGCATGTGAAAATTTGGATCCGCATGTAAATCCCTACACATGTATTTGGGACGATCAATGGTTTGAACAGAATAAGAATAATGCAGCAGCAGCTGATCTCAAAAAAAATGCCATAGGCGATGATGGTGTATATACATATGCAGGATGGGAATACATTCATGGCAAAGACCCGACCCTTTTAAATGCAGAAATTCCACCCCTTGGAAAGTATCTTATTGGTTTATCTGAGCTTATTTTTAAGAATCAGAATATCTTTGCATTATTAAGTGGACTGTTTGCTTTATATGCTTTTTATCTCGTTAATACATTATTCTTTAAGAGTAAATTAGCAGCCTTTATTCCAGTCTTATTACTTTCTTTTGAACCGTTATTTTTTACACAACTTCAAATATCTTTGTTAGATCTTTTATATATTGGACTATTCTTCATGATCTGCTACTTCTTCCTGAAAAAAAAGTATTTTGCTTCTGCTGTTGTTCTTGGTCTCATGGCTGCAACTAAATCTACAGCATCTACATTTCCTCTCGTTATAGGGGCAATTGTGCTTTATTTAGTTGTCACGAAGCAACTCAAACTAGTTAAAAAGTATATTATGACACTGCCGATTGCAGGTATAGTGTTTGTTGCTACTTATATCCAATACTTTTTGTTAGGCAATTCATTTATGGATTTTCTAGGCGTTCAAAAATGGATTATCAATTTTTATGCCGGAGGTGCGAAAGGGTCTTTCTCAGCTCCATGGGAAATTATATTTACCGGTAAATATGCTAATTGGTGGGGGCAAATATCTGTTGTGGATGAATGGCATTTTGGATGGATTTTACTTACCGTAATTTCAGCAATAACTATAGTTTTTGTTTTTAGAAAATATCGCAAATCGATGATAGTATTCCCATGTATATGGATTATCATCTATCTCCTATTTCTTTCATTTATTCCTGTTTGGTCACGATACTTCCTTCTAATTATTCCATTTATGTATACTTTAACAGTCTGGCTAATTTTGTATAAAATTAAAAAACATGAAGTTACATAAATCCCAATTACCAATCATAATTGCTAGTTTGCTTAGTCTTTGTTTTTTTACATATTTGATCCTCTCATGGGTTTTACTATTTCGAGACCCTCGAGCAATTATTGGAATTGGAAATCTTTATCCAGCAGCAAAAGATTTTCTTTTTTCGATGCAAACAATATTATCTGGATATGGGTTAAATTCTATTCCCACAATCATATTTGCAGCCGTTTCTGTAGCTGCGGTAATTTTATATCTGATTGCTCTCAAGGTAAAGTTTACGCTCAAACAAATAATACTGTTTACGGTACTTTTCCAAATAGTAACATTTGTATCATTCCCGATATTATCCACAGATATTTTCTCTTATATTTTTTCTGAACGTGTAGCAACAGTACATGGTGAAAATATTTGGCAAGTTAAGCCAGCTACATTTCCAGATGACCAATTTGGTGTATTAGCAGATTGGAAAGATACAACGAGTGTGTATGGTGGAATACACTTTTTGTTATATTTGCTCCCATCGTATATTGGACAGAATGATTTGGTCACTCTTGTTATTCTCTATAAATTGGTCCCTGCATTATTTGCAGCTGGGATATTTTATGTGTTGTATTTAGTACTAAAAGAGCAAAAGAAAAATTATCTAAATTGGGCATTAATATTCGTTTTCTGGAATCCAATTTTTATACTTGAAATATTCGGCTCGGGACATAACGACAGTATGATGATTTTCTTTACACTGCTCAGTTATTATTTCTTCCGTAAGAAGCTATGGTTTTTTGCAGGCATAATTTTAGCCCTAGCAGTGCAAGTAAAATTAATTCCAATTGTCTTATTCTTCTTTTGTCTACTTTCATTAGTAAAAAAGAAAAAATATCTTGGATTGCTCTCTTTTGTTGCAGGATTCGTTAGCATAAACACATTACTATTTTCGTTTATGCAAGTAAATCTTATAGAGTTTTTGCAACGAGTTGCATACAATGGTGGTGTTTACTGGCAATCGCTACCTACAGTTCTTCTATTGTTCCAGCCGCAATTAATACAAGTAGTTTTTGTCTTATTCCTGTTATGGTTACTCTATTTTACGTGGCAGGTTTGGAAGCATGATATAGAACCTGTCTATGCATACATCGTTGTACTCTTAGTATATTTATTATTTATTAGTACAGCATATTGGAATTGGTATGTCCTTTGGATATTGCCTTTAATTCCACTTGTTCTTGATAAAAAGTTGCTCTTAACTACAGTAGGTCTTTCAATTACATCTTTATTTGCATATCCATTGCTGTGGGTTATTTATCGGATTAATACACAATCAGTAATTTGGCCAATCATTACTTATATACTTATTTTTATTCCTCCGATCACATTAAACGTATTGTACATGTTCAGGAAAAAAGACCTTGAAGTAATTCTTAGTAAAGTTAGGTTGAATCACCTGATTGCTGAAAAGGTATAGTATTAAGTATAATATCCATAATGCGTTATATTAGAAAACATCTCTATCTCAGTACATTCTTCGTTTTGTTAGCGGGATTATACTTCTTTACTCGCTTATATAACCTCACCGGGCTACCTATCTTTACTGATGAGGCCATCTATATCCGTTGGGCTCAAATTGCAAATAATGATGCCACATGGAGATTTATCTCTCTTACCGATGGAAAGCAGCCGTCATTTATTTGGGCAGCAATGATCCTTATCGAATTTGTAAAAGATCCTTTAGTTGCAGGAAGACTTGTCTCTGTTTTTACTGGTTTTGCTTCAATGGTAGGTATGTTCCTTCTTGGGAGAGAGCTATTTAAGAATAAGTTTATTGGTTTAACAGCGAGCATCTTATATGTCCTGTACCCGTTTGCCTTGGTCTATGATCGCATGGCTCTGTATGATTCAATGGTTGCCTTATTCATCATATGGTCATTATATTTCTCCGTTTTGCTTGCAAGATATGTGCGATTAGACTTAGCATTATTATTGGGGATGATTGTTGGAGGAGGAATGTTGACGAAGACAAGTGCAAATTTTGGATTTATTTTGCTTCCGTTTTCTTTGCTTCTTTTTCCATTCAAAGAAAAGTTAGATAGGAAGAAACTTTTTAAGTGGTTTGGATTTGCAGTAGTTGCATTTGTATTGGCTCAGGCAATCTATGCAATTCTACGACTGTCGCCTTTTTATCATATTATTGGCGAGAAAAATCTTACGTTCATTTATTCATTCAGTGACTGGTTCCAGAATCCGTTTGCTTATGTATTTGGCAACCTACAAGGTTTGAGTGGTTGGTTGATTGGTTATATGACACTTCCGTTCCTTATTCTTGTCCTTGCTTCATTCTTCGTCAGTAAGAAATACACAAGAGAAAAACTTTTATTACTTGTATGGTTTATTGTTCCTTTTATGGCTTTGGCGTTTTTTGGAAAAGTTATCTATCCACGATTTATTCTTTTTATGACTATGCCGCTTATTTTATTGGGTGCATTTTCGTTGTATACATTACTCACATATGTAAAAACAGGCTGGTTAAAAGTGCTTATTGCAGTTGTATTTACGGGCATGTGGATCGTTACTGATTTTCATATCATGACTAATTTTTCTAAAGCAGCAATTCCGCAAGGCGATAGAGAACAATTCGTTACTGATTGGCCTGCCGGAAATGGCGTGAAGGAAACAGTAAAGTTTCTCGAAGCGAAAGCAAAAAATGAGAAAATTTATGTAGCAACGCAAGGTACATTTGGCCTCATGCCATATGCACTCGATATATATCTTGGCACGAATCCAAATATAAAAGTTCAAGGTTACTGGCCAATAAATGATACCCCTCCGCAAGAAATACTCGATGCAAGCAAAACAATGCCAACTTATGTTGTCTTTTATCAACCATGTCCTCCTTGCGAAGGGATTGGCTTAGCTCCAGATACATGGACACTCACAAAGGTTCTGCAAATTCAAAAAGAAGATAAAGAATCTTATTACACACTGTATGAACTAAAGCAATAAAATGAAAAAGAATATACTTTTAATAATTATATTGCTCTTTCTCAGTATTCCCGCAATCTTTCCATTATTTTCTCAAGGGTTTTTCCCAATGCATGATGATACTCAAGTAGCACGTGTTTCGGAAATGAAAGATGCACTTTCAGATGGTATTTTCCCTGTACGATGGGTCGAAAATTTAGGCTACGGCTACGGTTATCCTATTTTTAATTTTTATGCACCTTTTTCATATTACATCGGAGGCTTTTTTAATATCTTAGGATTTGATAGCTTAATTGCTACAAAAATTATGATCGGATTGGGAACACTTCTTGCTGGGGTATTTATGTATTTGTTAGCAAAAGAATTTTGGGGAAGATTAGGTGGATTTGTGTCTGCAATGCTTTATGTATATGCTCCGTACCATGCTCTCAATTTATATGTTCGTGGGGCAATAGCTGAATTATGGGCATATGCTTTTATTCCCCTAGTCTTCTTTGGACTTTATAAAGTGTTTCAAAATCATCAACTTTTGTTACAAGAAAAGGGAAAAGAAACCAAATTACTTTTAAAACGCAAACGATGGGTTTGGATCAGTACAGCTTCAATTGCTTTCGCTGTCATAATTCTTTCACATAACTTGACAGCGATGATGGTTTCTCCGTTCATTTTTGCTTATACAGTGATTCTTATTGCTAGATCAAAAATAAATAAATTTACCACAGGTTCATATTTGTTATTTAGTCTGATACTTGGAATAATGCTGTCTGCGTTTTATTGGTTGCCTGTGCCAGTTGAGATGAAATATACAAATGTACTTTCTGTAGTCGGGGGCGGATCTGATTATCATGATCATTTTGTCTGTATTCCACAACTATTGGATAGTCCTTGGGCATATGGTGGATCCGTACCTGGATGTACGGATGGACTATCATTCAAAGTTGGTAAAATCCATCTTCTCTTAGCAGTATTATCTCTTCTTCCACTTATTTTGCTGAGAAAAAATAAGAAGGTAACCTTACCTATCCTATTAAGTATTGGTGGACTAGGATTATCATTACTATTAACTGTCGACTATTCTAAGTTTATTTGGGATACATTCTCTCTCATGTCGTTCTTCCAATTCCCATGGAGATTTTTAATCTTAGTAAGCTTTTTCATCTCATTTCTTGGAGGTGTTTTTGTACTTTCTTTGACAGGTTTGAAAAGAGTTATACTTTGTTTACTCCTCGTTGTAGCAATTATCTATGTAAATATTGATGTATTTGCTCCATCAAGTATTGTCCCTAAATCCTCACAGCAGTACATAGATACATCGTTTATTCGGTGGGATACTTCAAAAATATCTGATGAATATATGCCTCCAGGTTTCCAGAAGCCTAAAGATAAGCGACATGTTGCAACTAAAAAATTCGAGGTTGAAAAAAGTATTGGTAGTATACGATCTGAATCTGTAACATCGAAACAAGCAAAAGCTGAAATTTTAATGATAAAAGATGGCGTAGTGAAGCTTAATATTGCATACTTTCCTGCTTGGCAAATATCTGTAGATGGCAAGAATACTGTATATAAAAATACTTCTACAGGATTACAACTGTCACTTCCAAAAGGTAAGCATACAGTTATTGCAACATATGTACAAACTCCCATAGAAAAAGCCGCAAATATGATAACTCTTACTGGAGTTATAGTATTGGTAGCTGGTATAATCTCAAGTAGAAAGGTTACTCATTTACATGAAAAAAGAAAAGAAAAAAATAAATAAACTTTCTTCTTTAACAATATTTTTCCCTTTCTGGAATGAAGAAGCGAATGTAAAACAGGTAGTAAAAAATGCTATTCCAGTTGCAGAAAAAGTCGCAGAGAAATGGGAAATAATTATGGTCGACGACGGTTCGACAGATAATACTTTACAAGTTGCCAAAAAATTAGCAGAAAAGGATAAACGCTTACGAGTTGTCTCTCATCAACCAAACAGAGGTTATGGGACTGCATTGCGAGAAGGATTTAAAAATGCAAAATATAAATATGTTGTATTTAATGACGGTGATGGTCAATTTGATTTCGCAGAAATTGAAAACTTTATAGAAAAAATTGAAGATAATGATATCGTAATTGGATATCGTAATCGTAGAATTGATCATCCATTCAGACATGTGCTTATGAATTTACTAAAAGTTTGGGATTTTATTTTCTTTAGATTTTATTTTAGAGATATTGATTGCGGATTTAAGTTATTTAGAAAAGAAGCTATTGCAGCAATCTCCCCATTGAAATCAGAAGGGGCCATGTTAACAACAGAGATTCTTGCAAAAGCAAAGAAAGAAAATTTGAAAATTGCTCAAGTAAAAGTGACACATTATCCAAGAAAGCATGGAGATCAAAGTGGTGGGAATGTACGAGTTATTATTCGGGCAATTATAGAAAGTTTTACTTTATGGTACGATCTTCGATATGGAAGAGCTTAATCTCAAACAACTTGGGCGAGCATCAATGCGTTCAATTATCGCTCTAGCTTCTCGCACGTTCATTCTTCAGATAATTCAGACAGCAGCTTCATTAATTATCTTAAGTATTCTTGTCCCAGCAGATGTAGGTATTTATGTCGCAGTTATTGCAATTCAAAGAATTATTAGTTTCTTTACTGATTTTGGATTAGGTGCGGCATTGGTTCAGAAGAAAGAAGCGTTAACCCCCGAAGATTTAAAAACAAGTTTCACCTTGCAAGCAAGTATCACTTTTGTGATATTCCTAGTAATTTTTGCTCTAAAAGATCAAATAAGTGTATATTTCAAAATTGGTGAAGCAGGTGAAGGCTTGCTCGTTGCTCTTGTTGCTACAATATTTATTTCCTCCTTCAAAACCATTCCTTCAATTCTCCTTGAGAGAAAAATCCAATTTCAAAAACTCGTTATTCCTCAAATCGCAGAGTCACTTATTTTTAATGTGTTGTTAATTGTATTGATTTTGCAGGGGTATCGCTTGGAAAGTTATACGTATGCTTTCTTAGTCTCAAGTATTGCTACCGTACCACTTTACTATTACATTTCACCGTGGAAGATTGGATTGGGAATAGATAGAGAATCATTAGGCCATCTAAAGTTCGGTGCTCAATTTCAAGCTAAGAATATTCTGGCTACAATTAAAGATGACCTTTTAACAGTTATTTTAACAAAATTTCTTACGTTTACTGAAATTGGATACATAGGATTTGCACAAAGGATTGCTTTTCTTGCATATAGATATATTGTCGATAGTGTAACTAAAGTCACATTTTCTACATATTCTCGTATTCAAGAGAATACAGATATTATGCGTAAAGCGATTGAAAAATCTTTGTTTTTTGTATCAAGTCTGATGTTTCCAGTATTAGTCGGCATTATTGTAACTGGTCCATATTTTATAAAGTTTATTCCACAATGGCATAAATGGGAGCCAGCGATTATTAGTTTGATCTTTTTCTGTCTTAATGCCGCAATATCTTCACTATCAGGAATTTTAATTAATGTATTAGATGCAACAGGTAGAGTAAAAACTACGTTATCACTTATGGTCATATGGACAATTGGAACATGGATTCTTACACCAATTCTCATTTATTATTATGGATATAATGGTGTGGCGGCTGCTTCATTTTTCATATCTTTAACTATTCTCTACACAGTTTATCTCGTTAAAAGAAAGATTACTTTTGAGTTTATAAAGAATGTCTATAAACCATTTCTTTGTTCTTTGGTAATGGGTATAATTGTTTTCGTAGGTGCAAAACTTTTTGTTACTGACTTTATTACGCTTGGAGTAATTATTCTACTCGGTGCAATAAGTTATACAGCAACTTTTTACTTTTTTGCAAAAAAAGAACTTTTTGAAATAAAAAGATTTTTACTAAAGAAATGAAAAATAAAATATCCGTTATTATTACCGTGCTCAATGGTGAAAATACTATTACATCTTGTCTGGAATCAGTAAAGTGGGCCGATGAAATAGTGGTTGTTGATGATGGATCAACTGATAATACTCTCACGATTGCAAAAAAATACACAGATAAAATATTCCCTCATAAGAGTCAGGGCTTTGTTGAGCCAAGTCGGAATTTTGCGATCGAAAAAGCTTCAAATGATTGGATCTTAATACTTGATGCCGATGAGCAAGTTCCCTCGACATTAGCTTCAAAGCTACAGGATCATGTTGTTAATGGTGCTATCTCATCGTGTGTCAGAATTCCTCGAAAGAATATGATATTTAAGAAGTGGATTCAGAATACTGGTTGGTGGCCAGATTATAATATCCGTTTCTTCAAGAAAGGTTCAGTTGTATGGTCAAATGTGATTCACAGTCAGCCAAAGATAAGTGGACCTATTCTTGATCTCGGGCCGCAAGAAGAATATGCAATAATTCACCAGAACTATGTATCTGTTTCTCAATTCCTCCAAAAATTAGATAGATATACCTCTGTTACTGCGAATGAACGTATTATCGCAAAAGAATCTTTTTCTTGGCACAAGCTTTTTTCCGCACCGTTTCAAGAATTCCTTAGCAGGTATTTTGCAAGAAAGGGTTATAAAGACGGATTGCATGGTTTAGTTTTGTCTATACTTATGGCTTTTTATGAATTTACAATTTATCTTAAAATGTGGGAAAAAGAAGGCTTTACAGAGGTTGATGAGAAAGAAGTAACAAAGAGCTTAGGGAATATTTATAAATCACAAAAGCAATTAGAATATTGGATCTATAATAAGAAAATTGAAGAAACTTCAAGCAAATTGAAAAAGAATATCTTACGAACAAAAAGAAAACTTCGGGTTTAGATAGTTCAGTAAATTAGAATAAATACACAGATTGTGATATAAAGAAAACCCATTTAGAATACTTATGAAATTATCAGCAATTATACTAGCGAAAAATGCAGAGAATCTTATAGCCGATTGTCTTGATTCTGTTTCGTTTTGTGATGAAATTATCGTAATCGATGATAATTCTTCTGATAGGACTCCAGAAATTGCAAAGCATATGGGAGCATCTGTTTTCCCCTATGTTTCAGAGAGTTTTGCAAAGAAACGTAATCTTGGTCTCAAGAAAGCAAAAGGAAAGTGGGTTTTATATCTGGATGTCGATGAGCGGTTGTCTCCTAGTTTGATTGAAGAGATCAAGCAAGTCACAGATAGCAAACGGGATTTAAATTCTGCATATCGATTGCAACGACAAAACTATTATTTAGGTAACAATCCTTGGCCCAATGTTGAATTCCTCGAACGATTATTTAAAAAATCTAAATTAATTGAGTGGTATGGAGATGTACACGAATCAGCACGAGTTGATGGACCTATTGGTGAAATCACGATAGGAGTTATAAAGCATTACACGCACCAAGATCTGACCAGTATGCTAAACAAAACAATTCACTGGTCCAAAATCGAAGCGGAGCTGCGTTATAAAGCCGCTCATCCAAAAATGGTATCATGGCGTTTTTTCAGAGTTATGATTACCGCATTTTATGATTCATATATAAAGCAGAAAGGATACAGAATTGGTACTGCGGGATTAATTGAGAGTATTTTTCAGTCGTACAGTATGTTTATTACGTATGCGAGATTATGGGAAAGACAACAGAAAGATTTGAAACAAAGATAATTAATCTCTTGTCTTTTCTTCAGGGCTTCTCTTTACAAAGTTATTTTTCCAATGTTTGACTTCATCTAATGTTAATCTTTTTTTCGAGAAACGCAGTAAATAAAGTATCTCCAATAGTCCAACAGTATTAACTACAAGCATGACTACAAACCAATTTCGTTGTTTATAATGAGCTGCTCTCCATAAAGCAATGCCTTTCCAAATTAGTGACCATACATAGAGGAAATAAATGAGAGCGTTTTGCAAGTTAGGATCCATAGTGGTAAAAATATCCTAACACGAGTGATCTCTGTATGCAAGAGATGTAAAAATTGATACAATTTAGAAGTGAGAATTGGAATATATGATCCATACTTAGATGACTTAGGTGGGGGAGAGAAGTATATGATGACGATTGCATCATGCCTCTCGTCACATCACGATGTCTCTATATTTTGGAATAACAAAAAAGACTTAGATGCTGTAGCAGATCGTTTCTCAATTGATTTACGCAAGGTAAACTTACAACCAAACATTTTTTCTTCCAATACAAATCTATTACAACGACTTTCAGCGACTCAATCTTATGATTTAATTATCGTATTAAGTGACGGAAGTATCCCTCTGACCTTGTCTAGGAAACTATTTCTGCATATCCAACAGCCATTATCTACAGTAGAAAGTGGTTTACTTTCGCAATTCAAAACGACACGTATTACAGGTATCTTTTATAATTCCTCTTTCACTCGACAATTTAATAAAAAGTATTTTCCCAATATACATGATGATATCTTATATCCTCCAGTCGAAATTCATGACGAACCAGTCGCAAAAGAAAACATTATTTTGCATGTTGGACGGTATCGAAAAATTAGCGGACGTGAAGACGATTACAAAAAACAGTCTTTTATGATCGAAGCATTTAAGGAAATGGTTGACGCTGGATTAAAAGATTGGAAGTTTATTATTGCTGCTGGATTACTGCAAAAAGATGAAACAGAATTTACTAAATTGAGAGAAGCTGCGAAAGGGTATCCAGTTGAATTCTATACAAATGTTTCAAATACAAAACTTTTCCAGTACTACAACAAAGCAAAAATTTATTGGCATGCCTCAGGTTTCGGAGAAAATTTAGAAGAAAGACCTGAATTGGCAGAACATTTCGGTATTTCCACTGTTGAAGCGATGGGATGTGGCACCGTTCCGGTTGTAATCAATGCCGGAGGACAAAAAGAAATCGTTTCTCATGAAGTGAATGGATTAGTTTGGAGTACAAAAGAAGAGTTTATACAGCAAACATTAAAATTAGTACATAACGCTACATTACTTAAGTACCTTTCAGTACATGCAGAGAAAAGAGCTAAGGATTTTAGCGAAGCGGTTTTTAATCATAAAATTGAAGAGATAATCACGAGCTAGCTTTACATATATTCTTGCTAAGAAAAGCTTGATATACTTTAATAACTGATGTATTCGATTCTTGATTATCAATTTTGGTTATCACTCATAGGCTTCTTCGTTGCTGTATTTATTTCGTTTTATCTTCCAGGTTTCCTGCTCATACGGAAAATAGACTCTAAAATGAGTATCACAAACTTTGTTCTTGCCCTATGTTTGGGGTATATTTTATGGACATTGCAAGCATATATTTTAGGATATTTACAGCTTCGCTGGGTAAGTTACATTTTTCTACTACTCGTAGCCATTCTCGCAATTCCACATAGAAATGAACTTAAAAAAATATTTATTTATGTTACTGGAAGAATACGACAAAACAAATCTATTAGTGTATTTATTTTTGTTGGGGTAATTCTTCAATCACTCGTTATGCTTGGCTCAGGGTGGATGACTAGTGAAGGTATGCGCTTTCTGGGGCCCAATAGCGTGGATGGTTTAATGCATATGGCTTATATACAAGAAATGATGACTACCTTCCCACCAAGGGAACCAGGAGCTGCTACCTTAGAACTTATAAATTATCATTATTGGATGGATCTTAATATTGCTGAGCTCTCCAGAGTTTGGTTCATTCCTGCCCATCATATTTTCTTTCATTTTATCCCCTTATTTTTAGCGGTTATAACCAGTATGGCAACCTTTTTGTTAATGCGTCTATGGACAAAATCCAAAATGGCAAGTGCATGTGCACTATTTTTTCTCTACTTTGGTGGAGATGCAGCATATATTTTCATGCTCATTTTACAGCATAAGTTTGGATTTTATACACCAGCAATTGATAATGGAATAACGCAATTTTATAACATGCCACATGCTGCGGCAAAAATGATATTTATAAGTGGCTTGATTCCTTTATATAATTGGATTCAATCAAACCAAAATAAGTGGGGATTCCTTTCGGTACTTTTCTTTGCTCCATTAGTTGGGTTTAAAGTTTATTTCGGGATATTTACAGCTCTTGGTTTTGCCTTAATTGTTTGTGGACGGATAATCGTGTCACTTATTCATTTAGTAAGAAAATATTCATTTGGCAAAAGTTGTAAAAAGCTTTTCGTAAAGGAGTATAGAACTATTCTTTTACTCATATTATTTGGAACAATTGCATCGATAGTTTATTTCCCTCCCAACGCAAGTTCCGGTGGTTTAGCATATTATCCCTTAGAATGGCCTAAAGTCTTTTTGGGATATCAAAATTTAAACATGCAAGAATGGTGGCTCCGAATGCAAGTTTATGAGGCAGCAGACAATACTAGAAATATAATTATCTATAATATCTTTGCAGCGTTGGTGGGTTTGATCTGTATCCATGGAACTCGTTTACTGGGAATTATCCCCCATAAAGATTTATTCAAGCTGCTTGGATGGCAACATATGTTATTCTTTTTGCCTGGGATACTTCTTTTCCAACTCCTTGGCCTCTTAACACTGCAGAAAGCAGGGAGCTTTAATGTATTTAATTTTTTTGTTGTCTCAACTACTGTTATGGCTCTTTTCACTGCGTATTTAATATATACGCTTATGCGTAAGAAAAAAATATGGGCGACCATAGTAGTTATTGTTGTGATTGTCCTAACTGTTCCCAGGGCATTTTATGAAACTGCAACAGCAGCATCAGTTATTATCACAAATACTGGAGCAATTATCCCTGCTGAAGAGATTGAGGCACTTACTTATCTTCGTCTGCATAGTTCAAGGGATGCTCTTGTACAATCTCATCCTAGAAATGCACATGATCATAGCACAACATATGTCGCATATTTTTCCGATAGAAATTCTTATATTTCTGGTATTACTATGATAGAGTCACATGGCCAAAATATTAAAAAATTAGAATATGCTCTTTCTGAATTATTTGCAACAAAAAATGTTGAGTCGTTTGCTAAAAACGCAAAAGCTAAAAATATTAAATATCTTTATTTACAAAAGGTTCAGGATCAAAAACTACCCTTTAAGTTTAATTCCAAGTATTTTGTAAAAAGATTTGAAAACAGAAATGTTATAATACTTGAGATAAAAGACTGATATTTCAATGAATTCAATAAAACTATCTATTATTGTTCCTGTCTACAATGAAGAAAAAACAATAACCCAAGTAATAAAGAAAGTTTTTGCAGTAAAACTTCCTGTAGTAAGTAAAGAAATTATCATTGTTAATGATGGTTCAACTGATAACACCGCAAAATTTTTAACAAAGATAAAAAGTACAAAAGCTAATTTTAAGATTATTCATCATAAACGAAATATGGGTAAAGGGGCCGCTGTAAGAACTGGTATCAAGCGTGCGAAAGGTAATTATATAATTATCCAAGATGCAGACTTAGAATATGATCCACAAGATATTAAAAAACTTTTAGAGCTTGTCATTCTGGGCGAGGCAAAAGTTATTTATGGGACGCGCTTAAATAGAATGCCAGACTTTGCAAAAGATGAACGAACGCCACGGTTTTTCATTCACTACGTTGGTAATAAGACATTAAGTTTAATAACAAGTGTATTCTTTGGCAATTGGTTGACTGATATGGAATGCTGTTACAAGCTTTTTCCAAAGGATGCTTTAAAAGATATTACGCTACATGCTAGGGGATTTGAATTAGAGCCTGAAATTACAGCAAAGCTACTCAAGCAAGGCCACAAAATTAGAGAAGTTCCAATTTCGACGAATCCAAGAAGTTATGAAGAAGGCAAGAAATTAAATACCGTTAGAGATGGAATAAAGGCTATTTGGACGCTAGTAAAATATCGCTTTATCAACTAATATTGATATAAATAATTAATGAAAAAAAAGACGCCTAAAAAACCGGGCTCAAGGATAGACTTTATATCTTCAAAAAAGTCTATCCTTTTCTTATTAATAGTTTCGATTTGCTTCTCCTTATTTTTTTCTTTATTTAAGTTTAATGAAACTCCACCTTGTATGAATGCTGATGAAGCAGCATTTGGGTATAATGCCTATTCATTACTCAAAACTGGTGCTGATGAATATGGGAATACGTTGCCTGTTCGCCTTAAATCGTTTGGCGATTATAAAATGCCTTTATATTCTTACCTTTCGGTTCCCTTTGTCGCCACGATTGGCTTAAATGAATCAGGCGTCCGTGCATTAAATATTGTTATTGCTTTGTTGTTTCCTTTGGTTATATATCTCTTGATAAAAGAGCTTTTTGAAAAAGATGAGATTGCTGTAATAGGGGCTCTTGTAACGAGTGTTTCACTAGGAAAAGGAATTATCGCACGCCATGCACATGAAGCACTCCTTGCTGCTTTCCTTATATCCTTATCAACATACTTTTTTATAAAGTTTTTAAAGAATACAAAACTGAATCTGGGAATATTTTTTATAGCTACTCTTTTTTTGGCTCTTTTCTCGTATCAATCAAGTCGACTTTTTGCTCTCTTCTTCTTTTGTTATGCTCTTGGTTATTTTATTTATAAGAAAAAGCTCAAGAAAAACATGCTGTTTATATGCATTTTCTTACTAGCTATCAGTGTGTCTGCAATCGCAGACGTTATATATAAACCTGCAAGAGTTGAAAATCTATTTCTATTTAACAACAGTGGATTCAAGCTCAAGGTAGTCGAATTGAGAGACGAAGGTGGTATACATTCACTGTATAACAAATTTACTGTGGGCACGCGGGATGTTATTTCTAATGAGCTTACTTATTTTTCTCCGCAGTTTCTTGCAACCAATGGAGATAGCAATCCCCGTTTTGGATATAACTCTATGTCTCCGATGACAGTTATTGAATATATGTTCATCTTCATAGGTCTATTTTACCTATTTAAAAACAGTCAGCGATGGAGATTTTTTCTGCTCGCCTTGATTATAATTTCCCCGTTAGCTGCTGCTTTTGCATGGAATGGAGATTCACTAACACGAACGCTCTTCTTGCTTATTCCGCTTATATGTGTGATTGCATATGGAGTCTACAATATCCTGATGTTTGCGAGAAAAAGAAAGAAATTTATCCCAATTTTAATTACAATAGTTGCTCTCGAGAGCATCGCTCTTTTCTATTCATGGGATTTTTATTTAAATCATTATCCTCAAAGAGCGACTTCAATACGTGCTTGGCAGTGTGGATATTCGGACCTATCTGGGTATGTTAAGGATAATTACTCTAATTTAAAAAAGTTTTATATTACTCAGAAAAATGGTGAGCCTTACATCTTTATGCTTTTCTATCTTAAGTACCCACCTGAACAATATCAAAAGAAAGCATCGCTCAGTGCAGTGGATGAGTATGGGTTCGGTCAAGTAGAGAAACTAGATAAGCTTCAATTTAGTATTCCTAGTAATGCTTATAAAGAAAAGAATGTCTCTATCATTGGATACCCTGATGATTTTCAAGGTAAAGATATCGATACAAATAAGTTAAAAAAGATTATAATTGGAAAGGAAGAGATTTTCTGGATTTATGAAACTAAATAGAAAACTGTTTTTACTTTTATTTCTCATAATCTTATTTATTGGCGGCTTTTTGCGATTTTATCAGTTAGGAAATATTCCTAATAGTTTAAATTGGGATGAAGTATCTTGGGGTTATAGTGCATACTCCATTTTGCAAACAGGTAAAGATGAACACGGTAATATACTTCCTCTTTCTTTTAAGGCATTTGGAGATTATAAACAACCATTATATATTTATGCATCAGTCCCGGGTATTGCTTTATTTGGATTTAATGAGTTTTCCACTCGTTTGCCCTCAGCCTTTTTCGGCACACTTACTATTCTATTTGTATATCTTTTTACATTTGAACTTTTTAGAAAAGAGAAATATGCAAAGACAGTTGCACTTTTCTCAATGCTTTTCTTTGCAATATCTCCATGGTCGATTCAATTTAGTAGAGTTGCGTATGAAGCCAATGTAGGTTTATTCTTTATTATTTTAGGAAGTTGGCTCTTTATTAAGGGATTGAATGCCAAAAGAAATAAGTACTTGTTTATGGGAGCAATTGCACTTGCATTAAGTGCTTATACGTATCACAGTGACAAATTATTTGCTCCTGCCTTATTTATTGTTCTTATTTTATATGGATGGAAATATTTCTTTAGCAAAAAAGTGCTTATAATTAGCTTACTTGTTGTCTTTGCTCTTAGTAATATTTTTTGGGTGGTAGACAGCCGTACAACTGCACGTGGAAGGGGTGTATTATTTACTGGTAGTCAAACCCAATTGTTGCAAAAGCCACTCCAGCAAATGAACTATGATCAAGTAAATGGCGATCCGATAAGAACAATAGTACATAACCGGCGAGTTGTTTACCTACAGCAATATATTACTAATTACTTAGAACACTTTAATCCAGTTTGGCTTTTCATGAAAGGCGATAATCCTCGTCATCATACGCCTGGTATGGGGATCTTGTATGTTACAAATATAGCATTTATTTTATTAGGAATATTTTATCTTACAAAATATAAATTCCGTACCGCTTGGATATTATTTGTATGGTTATTACTTGCCCCTGGGGCTTCGGCTTTAGCTACTGATGCTCCAAATGCATCAAGAAGTTTAATCTTCCTTCCAACATGGCATATATTTGAAGCATTTGGCTGGTGGTATGCATTTTCTTCTCTTAAAAATGTACGAACACGTATGATTCTTCTTTTACCTTTATTATTCTTAATCTTTAATGTTATTTACTATCTTCATCAATACTTTGTCCATACAAATACAGAAGTACAAAAGGATTGGCAGTATGGATATAAGGAAGCAATTCAATATACATCAAATACAGACCACAATATTATCTTTACCAATAATTTTGAACAACCGTATATTTTCTATCTCTTCTATACCCAATACGATCCAAATAAATATATACAGGAAGGCGGATTAAGGCAAATAACGAAGAACTGTTATGCTATAAGTAATTCGTATTTTGGAGAATGTAGAAATCAGCTTAAGACTGGCGATCTTTTTGTGACACTTGGTGAGGAAGCATTTAAAGGAAAGAAAGTAAAACAATTTAACTATGCTGATGGTAATCCAGCAACAACAATTTATGAATATGAATAAGAAGTTATCAGTAGTATTAGCAACATTTAATGAAGAGAAAAATATTGGAGATTGTTTAGACTCTGTAAAAGAAATTGCTGATGAAATTATTATTATTGATGGTTCTTCTACTGATAAAACTGTAGAGATTTCGAAAAAATATAATGCAAAAATTGTTGTGACAGATAATCCCCCAATATTCCACATAAATAAGCAAAAGGGAATTGACATGGCACAGTTTGAATGGATACTTCAATTAGATGCAGATGAAAGAGTAAGTCCAGCACTTGCAGCAGAGATTGTCAAAATGACAGAAATGTCCGATCATGAAATTGAAAAATATCAAGAGAATTTACCAAATAGAAATCTGTTTCTAAAACATCAAGAATTATTGGAACAAAGGGATGGGAGGATTGGCAAAAAATCAGGAGAATATTCTGCGTTTTTTATCCCACGATTAAATTATTTTTTGGGGAAGTATCTACGATATGGAGGAGTCTATCCTGATGGTGTTATTCGTTTGATTCGCAAGGGGAAAGCATATTTGCCTTGTAAAGACGTTCATGAACAAATGGAAGTTGATGGCAGAGTAGGATGGTTACAAAATGATCTTTATCATATCGACTCACCAAATTTTGCACGTTACCTTCAACGAAATAGTCGTTATATAAATCTAATAAGCTCTGAATTAACAGAGAAAAAAGATAGCGACACCTTTAAGGTTCAAACAAATTATATGTTATTCAAGCCAGCAAGCTGGTTCCTTTTAACATACCTGAGACATAAAGGTATCTTAGATGGATACCAAGGATTTGTTTTCTCTCTTTTTTCCGCATTGCGATTCCCTCGAGCATATATACGATATAAGAAAAGAAAGAATGAAAAATAAACTAAAACCACAAAAATTATTGTATCGAAATAATAAAATTCTTTTTGCACTAGTCTTTTTGGTATCTCTTATACCCATTACTATTATTTTGACAAATGTTTTTACTGGAAACTTCTCATTTTGGTATGATCCTGCCCGTGATATGCTTGCTGGACTCTCAAATCTTAGTAAGCCAACATTAATCGGTCCAACTTCAGGAATTCCTGGTGTGTTTTATGGACCATATTGGATATGGTTCTTAAGCGTTGGACAATTATTTTCACCTGATCCAAAGGTCGTGACATTTGTTGTCGAAACATTGCCTTATCTTCTCGTTTTTCCTTTTATACTTTTTAAAATGCGAAAAGTATTCACATTAGGTACCATATCAATTTTGTGGTTACTATTTCTAACGAGTTATTCAAGCTACTTTACGAATTTATGGAATCCGCATTTAGCTCCGCTCTTTTTTCTTGTAACAATATATTTACTGTTAATTAGAACGAGCAGTTTTCATTTTAAAAATCTGTTTATCCTTTTTGCAGGTGGTTTTAGTGCAGGATTGGTTCTAAACTTTCACTTATCATTTGGTATAGGAATGATGCTTGGAATTATTATTTATATGGTCTATGAAGGTATAAATGAATTCTTAAAAGAAAAAAATAAAATACATTCTCTAAAAGAATTTATGCTGAAGAACATACTTTTTGGTTTAGGATTAATAGTTTCATTCTCTCCTTTTTTACTATTCGAATTACGACATCAATTTCAACAAACACAAGCCTTACTCAATGCGTTATTTAGTTACGGTGGAGTCGTAGATCTTCCAGGCCTTAGTCGTGAACAAATAATAAGTAGATTTTTTGAGAGAGGTGCAGATTTATTCCAAATGTCATTGTCTATTTTTGCTTTTATTTTTGCAGCAGGGCTCGTTTACTATTTTATCAAAAACAGAGGTAAACAAACACCGAATGAGTTAAAACTATCAATATTGGTTCTGAGTATAACTACAGGAATTCTCTTTATTTATCTTACTGCAAATAATCCAGTGTGGGATTATCATTTCATTGGAATCGAAATTATCTTCTTGCTCGCTGTGGGAATTATTATCAATAAACTTAAGTGGATTAAGGTTATTATTATGTTTGTTGTCTTTCTATTAATTGCAAATAATGGATTTAAATATATAACAAACATAAATAAAGATCTTACAAAGAATTTTGGTACATTGGCTGCAAAAGAGAATGTAGTGGAGGGTATAAGAAAGGATGCTGGCAGTAATGACTACACGATATATGCTGCAAACGATGCAATTTATACTTATGATTATTCTTATTTATTCCGTATTCATGCAGGAAAAGATGTTCCTTACGATCCAGGTCTTATTAAAGATCAAACAAAAGTAATGTATCTTGTGATTCCTAAGGATGTAAAAAATAAAGAAGATTTTATTAATTTTAGAGGTGCAGATACAAAATATAAAACTCTTAAAACTACTATCTATCCTGATCAAACACTCGTAATAAAGAAAGAAAAGCGAAATTAAAATTCTTTATCATGATTATATAATTTTTGCTAGAATACATATGCTATGAAAATACTTGTAACTGGTGGTGCTGGCTATATTGGAAGTCATATGGTTCAAGCTCTTCTCGCCCGAAGACATGAAGTTGTGGTTGCGGATAGTCTCGAAAAGGGTTTTAGCGATGCAGTAGCCTCTAATGCAGTATTTTATCAAGGTGATCTCCTCGATAAAGTCTTCGTATCCAAAATTTTCTCTGAGAATACATTTGACGGTGTGATCCATTTTGCAGCTTACATTGCAGTTGGTGAATCCATGCAAGTTCCAAATAAATATTTTGAAAATAATATTGATGGTGCAATGAACGTCCTTGAAGAAATGAAAAAGAAAAATGTAAATAATTTTATTTTTTCTTCAACCGCCGCTGTCTATGGTACTCCAACGAAGTTGCCAATAGATGAAGAGCATCCCAAAAATCCAGAAAGTCCTTATGGAGAAAGTAAGCTTATGGTTGAAAAAATATTGCAGTGGTATCACAAAACATATGATTTAAATTTCGTTGTTCTTCGTTATTTTAATGCTTCAGGTGCTTCTTTGGATGCAAGTATAGGTGAGAGGCATGAACCTGAAACGCATATTATTCCGAATGTCATATTAGCAGCTTTAGAAAAGCGTAGTTTCAAATTATTTGGAGATACCTATAATACTTCAGATGGTACGTGTGTGCGGGATTATATCCATGTCTTAGATCTTTGTGAAGCACATATCCTGGCTCTTGAGAAGCTTTGGAAATCAGGAGGGGCATCTTTCTACAATGTGGGCACTGGTAGTGGCTATTCTAATAAGCAGATTGTTGAAACTGTAAAGAAAGTGAGTGGAATTGCTATCCCTATAGAGATTGTAGAAAAAAGGCCTGGAGATCCTGATCAACTCATTGCCGATTCTAGTAAGATCCAGGCTGAATTAGGTTTTAAGCCAAAATATTCTGATTTGGAAACAATTGTAAAAACTGCATGGGATTGGCACACTCGCAAATAAATATCTCAATTTCTTTCTATACCCCAGCATTTGAATAGTCATGAAATTCTGCTACAATAAGATCTGCACATGAGAGTATTAGTTACAGGTGGTACAGGTTATATTGGAAGCGTAACAGTTGCGGAATTGTTAAAAGAGGGGCATGAAGTTGTCGTCTATGACAATGTCGTTTATGGCCACAAAGAATCAATCACAGCCCCACTCATTATTGGAGATCTTACGGATCTCGATCATCTAAGAGAAAATGTAACTGGTACTTTTGATGCAGTTATCCATTTTGCTGCGTATGCTCTTGCGGGAGAATCAATGCAGAATCCCTATAAATATTTCCAAAGCAATCTTCAAGGTGGACTAAATCTTCTGGAATTCATGCATGAAAGAAAAATTCCAAATATAATTTTTTCATCAAGTTGCTCAATTTATGGCTATCCCTCGTCACTTCCAGTCACAGAAGATGAATCAAAAAAACCTGAAAGTGTTTATGGTGAATCCAAACTTATGTTTGAGACGATCCTATCTTGGTATGAAAAAGTGCATAACATCAAATATATTAATTTGCGTTATTTCAATGCAGCCGGAGCCTTATTAGATGGTTCGCTTGGTGAAGATCACGATCCTGAAACTCATATTATCCCAATCGCTATCAAAACAGCACTTGGACAAAATAAAGCCTTTAAACTCTTAGGTACTGACTACGATACTCCAGATGGTTCTTGTATACGTGATTACATTCATGTCTTGGATCTTGCACAAGCACATATTGATGCACTTAAGTTAATTGATGAAACAAAACAGAGTGATTCAATAAATTTGGGTACGGGAAATGGCTATTCAAATAGAGAAGTTCTTGAAATGATAAAGAAAGTAAGTGGTGTAGATTTTCCAATTGAAGAGGGACCACGAAGAGTTGGTGATCCGGCAATAATATATGCAGACAATACGAAAGCAAAAGAAAAATTAGGATTTAATCCAAAGTACTCAGACTTAGAAACGATTATAAAGACTGCGTGGGAATGGCATAAAAAAAGTGCTAAATGAGAAATATTTTTAATAATGAATATCGCCATCGATGTCTCCCCATTACAAACTGGTCATAAGATCCGAGGAGTTGGGTTTTATTTAACCTATTTAAAGCGATCACTTCTTTCTTATTTTCCCAAAAATAAATATAACTTTTTTACAAAAACGAGCGAAATACCATCTAATACTGATATTGTTCACTATCCATACTTTGATCCATTTTTCTTGACATTACCATTAGTTAAAAAACATAAAACGATTGTTACTGTTCACGATCTTACTCCAATTAAATTTCACAAATACTTTCCAGTGGGTGTAAAGGGTACTATTCGTTGGCAAATACAAAAGATGAATCTTCGAAAAGTCGATGCCATCATTACGGATTCACAATCATCGAAAGATGATATCGTAGAAATAATTGGTGTTCCAGAGGATAAAGTCTTTATATCCTATTTAGCAGCAGGAGAAGAGTTTAAAAAGCTAGACAAGACTAGTTCAGTGAAAAAGGTTATACGAAGCAAGTACAATCTTCCTGAGAAGTTTATATTATATGTCGGTGATGTCACATGGAATAAAAATCTTCCGAATTTACTTCAAGCAGTTAAAAAAACAGGTCTGCCAATTGTTTTGGTTGGGAAAAGTCTTGTCCAAACAGATTTTGATAGAGAAAACCCATGGAATAGTGATTTGGTGAAAGTTCAGGATATGATTCGTAGTAATGACAAGGTTATTACTTTAGGTTTTGTCCCTACCGAAGATTTGACCATACTCTATAATATAGCAACAGTTTTTATTATGCCTTCCTATTATGAAGGTTTCGGTTTGCCTGTTATTGAAGCAATGCAATCCGGATGTGCAGTTATAACCACAAAAGAAGGCTCACTTCCTGAGGTTGGCGGGGATGCTTGTTATTATGTCGATAGTCATAGTATTGAAAGTATCGCGAGTGGAATAAAAAAGGTATTTGATAATCCAGCTTTACAAAAAGAGCTATCACGCAAAGGACTTGAACGTGCAAAGGAATTTAAATGGGAAAAGACTGCTGAGCAAACAGTACTTGTCTACCAGAAAGTTATGCAAAGAAAATAATATGAGAGAAAAAGCTGTAAAACTTATTAAACATCCGCTAATTTATGGGAGTGCAATTGTTGTTATCGGTAATGTATCAGCCAACTTTTTTAATTTCCTTTTTAATGTCTACATGACTCGGAATTTATCAAATGCGGACTACGGAGTTCTTGCAAGTATTATTTCCGTAATATCATTTCCCGCACTCATCGCTTCAGCATCAGTTCCATTAGTTATACAATTTGCAGGTAGCTACTTTGCAAAAAAAGAATACGACAAGGCACGAGGATTTTATTATAAAATAATGAAATTCTTCTTTATTCTTGGCTGTGTTTTCTTCATTGGTTTTCTTATATTTATTCCTCAGATAGGTGCATTTTTACATATTAAAGATGTCTCTTTGCTTATATTAACGAGTTTTATAATTTTTCTAGGGATTATAAGTGTTATAAACATGGCATTTATTCAAGCGAAGCTTGCTTTTACTGCTCAAGTAATGGTGAACATGGTTGGTGCTATTGCTAAATTAGTTGTGGGTGTCTCTGCTGTTCTTCTAGGCTTTAGTGTTAATGGTGCAGTTGGTGCAATATTTTTATCAGCACTTTTTGCATATGTTGCGAGCTTTTGGCCATTAAAGTTCGTCTTCACAAAAAAACTTCATGTGCCATCAATTGACACAAAAGAGTTGTTTCGATACGGCATTCCATCGACTTTAACTTGGATAGGTTTAACCTCACTAATTTCTATAGATATTATTCTTGTAAAACATTTCTTTAATCCGACCGATGCTGGTATATATGCTGGCTTAGCGTTAATCGGAAAGGTTATTTATTATATCTCTTCACCCATAAGTTCGGTCATGTTTCCTATTATTGTGCAGAAGTATAGTAATAAAGAGAGTTTCTCAAATACATTTAAGCTTTCCATACTGCTTGTCCTTACACCGTCCGTTCTTTTAACACTATTTTATTATTTCTTCCCCGAACCGACAATAATGTTCTTTACTAAGAAAGTAGAGAATTTAGCATTTGGGCCTCTGCTTGTTTTGTTTGGTGTATTCATGTCTCTTTATACACTATTATTCATAATTGTTAATTTTTATCTTTCTATAAAGCAAGTAAAAGTGTTTATTCCTGTTTTGTTAGGTGCACTTGCACAAATTATTTTAATTTATATGTATCACGACACATTTATTCAGATTGTAGGGACATCAATTGTTGTAACAAGTATACTTGTAGCAGGACTATCGCTTTATTATCTTTTTGTTATTAGGAAACATTAAAAGCTTTGTTTGAGAAAAATCTTTTGCTATACTACCTCTATGAATAACCGCGACAGTTTCTCCATTAATTTACTTTCAGTTGTAATCCCAGCTTACAAACAGGAAAAAACTATTGTTCGGGATATTAAAAATATTACAGATACATTGGATGCCGTTGGGTTTAAATATGAAATTATAATTGTAGTGGATGGATTGGTTGATAAGACATTTGAAAATACAAAGAAAATTAAATCAAATAAAGTAAAAACTGTTGCATACAAACAGAATCAAGGAAAAGGTTATGCAATACGATATGGGATGTTGTTAGCAAAAGGCGATGTAATTGGATTTATTGATGCCGGGATGGATATAAATACTGTCGGTTTTTCTATGTTACTTAATCATATGATTTGGTATAACGCTGACGTTATTGTTGGATCAAAGCTCCATTCTGCATCAAAAGTTAATTATCCTTTTTTTAGAAAAGTATTATCCTGGGGGTATCGTCTTTTTACCCGAATACTCTTTGGATTTAAAGTTCGAGATACACAAGTGGGTATCAAATTTTTTAAGAGAAAAGTTGTGCAAGATGTTCTCCCAAGATTAATAGTAAAAAGATACGCTTTCGATATAGAGATGCTTGCAGTGTCATATGCATTAGGATACAAAAGAATTTATGAGGCACCAGTTGAAATAAACTTTAAAAGTGGTAGTATAACATCGGGCAGTATGTGGCGAATCATTTTCCTCATGCTTTGGGACACAGCCGCGGTATTTTATCGATTGAGAATACTTAAATACTATAATAATAAAAAGAACTTTAATGTTGAGAGTGTCCAAACTGCAAAATCCTCATGAGAATACTTATATTAAATTGGCGTGATATCAAGAATCCTGCAGGCGGAGGAGCAGAAATCCTGACACACGAAATGGCAAAAAGATGGGTAAAATCAGGCCATAAAGTAACGCAATTTTCATCTGCGTTTTTGGAAAGTAAGGCTGAAGAAAAGATAGATAATGTCCTTTTTAAACGTCGAGGGAAGTGGTGGACTGTTCATATACATGCATTTTTGTTTTATATGAATAATAAAAATAAGTATGACGTAATTGTTGACGAAGTACATTGGTTTCCTTTTTTTTCTGCCCTCTATGCTCCGAAAAAAACTGTTGCCTTAACTTGTGAAGTAGCTAGTAAACTTTTTTTTAAGATTTTCCCTTATCCTATTGCTCTGGTTTTCTTATTCATCGAGAAAATGTATTTATATCTTTATAAAAATGTTCCGACAATGGTTATATCACTTTCAACGAAAATTGATCTTATTGCGGTGGGGTACAACCAAAAAAATATTGAGGTACTTCCAATGGGAATTACGATTCCGAAGCATATAAAAATTGAGAAAAAAGAAAAGGATTTAACGCTTATTTCTGTAGGGCGTTTAAATAAACAAAAAGGAACACAGGACCTTATAGAAGCGTTGGCGTTAATGCATAAGAAATTACCAACAGTAAAACTTTGGCTTGTTGGTTCAGGAGAAGAACAATTTGTAGATCAATTAAAAGAAAAAATTACTAAACTACATTTACAAGAATCCGTGAAATTATTGGGATTTGTCAATGAAAAAGAAAAGTTCCTACTCCTATCTAAATCGCATCTTCTTGTAAGTGCATCTACGCAGGAGGGTTGGGGATTAACTATTCCTGAAGCAGGATTGGTAAAAACTCCTGCTGTGGTTTATAACATTGAAGGGTTTCGAGATATTGTAAAACAGAATCGGACAGGTATTTTAGTCAATAAAACACCTGAGGAACTTGCGAATAAAGTAATTAAAATATTACATAATAAGAAAGAATATATAAGTATGCAAAAAGAAGTTTATAAAGATTCTCTCCAATATTCATGGGATAAAACAGCAGATGTTAGTGTACGCTTTATGCAGAAACTTATTAAATTATAGTTAAATTATTTATAGAGTTTGCACTATTGACAAAAGAATTTAAACTCTTCAATATAAAATTATAATGAAGAAATTTCGGATTCAAAAATATCTTCGAATCTTTTCTCTTTTGCTTCTATTCGGTTTTTTAAGCATCAGCATTTTTACTTTTGTGCCACGTGTATTTGCATCGAGTGATTTTACAGCAACAAATGTAACTTTTGATCCAACAACAGGTCGCCTGGAATGGGATTATACTGGAGCAAATCTTACGACTAGTATAGCCTCTACTCAAATAAAAGATCCGACGAATAGTGTGTATTATTGGCAGCCTCTTGCGAATAACCCGGGTGAGTGTACATCTTCACATTGTTTTGCTATGGTAGGCCCCTATGCATCTGACAATGGAGTTACAACAGTCAAGATAAGGATGAGTGGGCTTGCAAGTCAGGATCTTAATTATCCTCTACCTCTACCAACCACTAATACACCTCAAAATGCAATTGCAGGTGGTTGGACTAATGTTGGCGAGACTTGGACGTATGCCTCAGCCGATACGCCTACCTTCACTGCTACTGCATCTGGAAATCTTACCGGTGTTTACACTCCAGGTATGAGAATCAGGCTTACTCAATCATCAACAATAAAATACTTTCTTATTACAGGTATATCTTACTCATCTCCAAATACAACAATAACTCTTTATGGAGGGACTGATTATACACTTGCAAATTCTACGATTAGCACTGTTTATTTCTCCGCACAAAAAGCACCTGTTGGATTCTCTCTTGATCCAAACAAATGGACAGTGGAAGTAACGGATAATACATTCATCGGTACAACAAATCCAACATATGGAACATGGTATAATGCTTTACAGATTAATATCCCAATAGGTATTTGGGATACGAGTTATCAAGCTGCTGTGGTGGGATATGGGACTACGGGTTTAATACACGCATTGGCAACACTCTCTACTGCTAATAATTCCGAAAGTGATGCAGATCTTACAGCAGTAGGAATTACTTATTCTGCAGGTGGTGGGACAGTAGGAGTAGGTTACTCTGTTAATCGTACTAAAGTGTTATCAGTATCTTCAAAAACACCCTATTACTTAAATTATCAAGCAGGTACTTCTAATGCTGCCCAGGTAGGAATATATGGATCAAGTTCAAAAACTATAATTAGGGCAACATCTTCCTACCTTTAATAAAGAGATATTTCAAATACAATCAATTACTTAAATAAGTGGTTCTTCAGTCTCTTTATAATAAAATAATAACAATAAGAACCGACAATAATACCAATAGTCAATGTTATAAGAAATAAAGCTTTGAAGATTTTACTTGGATAGTAATCTATATTTTTTATGTTTATGTTTTTTGCTATGAATGTTATTCCATATGCATCGCTTATAAAATTTTCTGAAGGAGTGTCACTTCTCCAATAATCGCTGTAACTTATGCGAGCAGTAATATAAGGATAAGCTTTACCCAATTCTATAATATCTCTATCTTGCATAGTAAATTGAGTAATTGAGTTTTGTGTATTTATTGGATGATAAGCACGCATATTTTGAAGAATTTGATTCATTGAATTCTTCGACTCATTCCAAGTTGTTTCAGGAACTAAAAGTAGATAATCAATTACTAAAGGATTACTATCTGTTTTTGTTAATGTTATATATGACTGCTTTTTGTCAATTTTAATTGTTCCAGCATCGATCCAAAGTAGCTGATTACTTGTATCCACTTGAATGTTTTTTTTGTTTCCTGCTGCTAGTTCTATCCCCACACTATCGAATTCTGAAAGAGCTTTAATTAGGATTTTATATGTTCCGGGTTCTAGATCATGATTTATATGCATGAATCCATTTTTAGGTTGCGAAACGACGGCTCTTCCACTGGTAAAGAGTTGTCCATTAGTTATGACCGATTTCATCTTATATGGTTCATAATTTCCAAAAATCTTGTCATAATCCCATCCAGCCTTTAATATATCCACAAAATACTTTTCAGCAAGTGATTCTGCCGTAATAGTTAAAAGTGGATTCTTTACATCAATTAAAATTTCCCTGTCTTTTAAATATGAATTATTTATTAAATCCCTATTAATAGGTTGATTAAGGAGAATAGTTGGTCTTTCGATACCAGAAACATATTGTTTAGTGATTGTTGCTAAATTACCAATGGCAAAAACTGGTTTCTGGTCGCTAAAAAGAGTTGCTTGAGTATTCACTTTAAAAAGACTAAGTGGCTTTTCATAAAAGACTCTTTGATACGCTGGATTGTTTAATAATGCCTGTGCAGAACTCGTAGCTATATCCTTTTCTAGTTGCGGCTTAATAATCGATTCATCTATAAGAACATATTGTACTCCGAGCGGTATAAGTAACTTTTCATCATAAGTTTTCGTATACTCTTCATAAATATAAGCACTAATTTGATTCGAATAGTTATCTGGGTAATTTGAGCTATTTGCTAAAGAAATTTCTAATGGTAGGATGGCATCGAATATGGTGTTGGATGTATTTGGAGAAGGATTTGTATACCAAGGGTAGCCCTGTAATCCATGTCTATTTGGAAGAATTAATAGTCGCTGTTGTGCATCAATACGAGGATCATTTGCAATAAATTTCTGTAGGTTAAGATACTCTTTGGGGATACTCGTAGATTTAAAGATATCCGTTTTTGGTGGATAGAACGAGTTAATGTTAATGGTTATAAAAAGTAAAATAGTGCTAGCAACTATAAGTAGTTGCAATTTTTTTGGAAGCTTTTTCTTTATATGAAATGTTGCAATGCTCATTGAAGAAAAAAGTACAACGCCAGCGATAAATCTTGCTGGATCGCGGAAATAATGCATAAAAAAGATGTTTTGATAAATCCATCTACTAATATCAGCAAAAGGTTCATTTAAACCTTTTGCAAAAAAAATAAATAGTAAAACAAGCAGTAAATATATATATTGTCGGTTTTTATTGATAAGAAAAATGATAAGAAATAACAGAATAGGTATAAACTGTATAAAGTTTATCCATGTCCATGTAAAATTTTGAGAAGATTGTCCTAAAGGTTCAAATCGAAGAACGTGTTCGATTAAATTTCCTTGACCGTTGAATATGACAGATCCTATTGAAAAGTATTGATTTGGTGCCGTAAATAGTTTTTCAGGAAAGAATATCCCAGGTATAAAAAAATAAGCATTGATGCAAAAGAAAAGAAATGCAGATGGTAAATAGAAAATAAGCAATCTTTTGAGAGCGTCAGTATCTTTAGAAATGCAACATTGTATAAATTGAAATACGGCAAAAAGTATAGTAATAATAAGAAAATGAGGCTGAGAAATAAGCACAAAGCTTGCTGCAATACTATAAATACAAACAAGAAATAATAGTTCAGTTATATGAACTTTGGTAGAAACTAATCGTAATGGAATTACAATGAGAAAAGGAAGAAATGCGTAACTCAAATTTAATTGCCAAAATCCCGTAAAAATTCTATTAATAATCCACACATTTCCTCCATAGAACATTGCACCTATAAAATTAAATAGCGAAAGTTTTCCCAGAAATCGACATGCAATTAAGAATGTAATAAATGGCAGTACAATTGAAATAGCCAAATAAGCAGTACTCCAATTATTCTGAAAAACATACTGAAGTATCGATAGGAAAAAAAGCAATGGAAGTGTTCTTAGTCCTGCATTTGTTCCCCAAAAAAAATCCAAGATATTTGCAGTTGGTACTCCTTGCAGATAAATACCTAGTCCACTAAATGGAACAAAAAACGAAAAATAATGACTTAAAAGTAAAAAGAAATTATTACTTGATATAAGCTCTGAAAAAATTAATAAATCCATCGAAATAAGAAGTTATCTCTTGTATTAAACTATGAATAATAGTATCATAAACTGGCTAAATATTGTTTTACATAATCATGTCTGAAAAACTTCCTCTAATATCCGTAATTATTCCTACATACAATAGCCAGAAATATTTACAAGCATGTTTGGATTCTATTAAAAAACAGACGTATAAAAATATTGAAGTTATTGTTGTAGACCAAACGAGCACTGATGAAACACCATCTATAGTCCACAAAAATAAAGTAAAGTTAATAACTCTTCAAAAACCGAAATTTTATTCTCCACCAACAAAATCTCGTAACAAGGGTGCAAGTGCAGCAAAGGGAAGTATCCTTTATCATTTAGATAGCGATATGATTTTGTCTAAAGGATTACTTACTGAAGCAGCAAAAATATTTATGCAAGAAAAAGAAATTGGGGCACTGATTGTTCATGAGGAGGATATTACAAATGGTTACTGGAGTAAATGTAAAGCATTTGAGCGAAAATGTTATTGGGGTAATGACAATATTGAATCGGCTAGACTTGTCCGAACTCAAATCTTTAAAAAGGTTGGAGGATATGATGAGAAATTAAGTTCTGGTGAAGACTTTGATACACATAGAAGATACAAGGCAATTAGCAAAATAGGGTACTGTAAAAATGTTGTTTATCACAACTTAGGCTATCTTAAGTTGGGTAGAATGATTTACAAGAAATTTAGTTATGGAAAAACCGCTGGAAGTTATTTCAAAAAACATAATGTCTCTGGTCAAAGTCTTCTTTTGGAAGAGGTTAAGTGCTACTACCGAAATCGTTCAGCATTTTTGAAAAATCCAACTGTGGGAATCGGTTCAGTAGTATTAAAAGGACTTGAATTCTCCTCAGGCGGAATTGGATTACTGGTATCTAAATTATGAAGAATATACTAAACGAAAAGCCAGATAAAAGATTAACTGGAAGATTAAAAAAAACACTTTCTTTTGTAGATGTTAAAGATATTACAAATAAATCAATAATCAATGTAGGTTGTGGATATGGTTGGTTTGAGCTGCATGCATTTAAGAAAAAACCTAAAAGTATTGTAGGTATAGAAATATCTGAAGAAGATTTAAAGACAATAAATGAAAACATTAAGAATAAGAATTTTTCGACAAAGGTAGGTAGTGCAATCGATCTGCCGTTTAAAGATAAGAGTGCTGACACAATTGTTTCTTGGGAAGTTATTGAACATATTCCTCAAAATACAGAGCACAAATTCTTTAAAGAGGTTCATCGAGTTTTGAAAAAGAATGGAGTGTTTTATCTTTCTACACCTTATCGTTCATTCATTTCTACTTCTCTTGATCCAGCGTTCTGGTTAATAGGACACAGGCATTATACAGAAAAAGATTTTCTTAGTTATGCTACAAAAAATAAGTTTGCAATAGAAGAATGTGTTGTTACTGCTGGAGGATGGACTGTCCTTTCACAATTGAACACATATGTGTCGAAATGGATTTTTAGACGAAAGCCATTTTTTCAAGAATTCTTCTTGAAAAAGGAAGATATGGAGTATTCCAAAGATGGATTCCATAATATCTTTCTTAAGTTTCGAAAGATCTCCTAATTATAAATTTGCTATTCGTTCATCCTCTTCATACATGAGGCACTACTATCAATTTGAGCTTTAATTTGTTATATTAAGTTACAATCAAGTTTTTCTATGAAGATATTTATAACAGGAGCAAATGGGCAGTTAGCGAAAACAATTGCTGAAATATATCCACAAAAAGATTTGTTTTTTGGCACCCGAGAGAATCTTGATATTACTGACAAAAAAATAGTTGATAAACAGATTAAAGCATTCAAACCTGATATTATTTTTCACTTTGCATCACTCACACGAGGCGATGAATGTGCATTACATCCAGATAAAGCATATGACATAAATGTGAACGGTACAAAATATGTTGCGGAAGCAGCTGCAGAGATTGATGCTGCTGTTTTGCTCGTTAGCACAAATGAAGTATTTGATGGAAAAAAGAAAACTCCCTATCATGAAGATGATAAACCAAATCCCATTACAATTGTTGGTAAAACGAAATTAGAAGCAGAAAAAATTATTAAAGAAAAAGTTAAGAAGCATTTTATTGTGCGAACTTCTTGGCTTTATAGCAAATGGAATTCTAATTTTATCCATGCAGTCTTAAACAAAGCGATAAAAGATAAAAAAATTGAATTGGTTAAAGATGAGGTAAGTACGCCTACATATTCCTTGGATCTGGTAGAAGGTATTAAAAAGCTAATCGAAACTGATAAGTATGGAACTTATCATTTATCCAATGCAGGAATTAGTTCTCGCTTGGAATTTGCAAAAAAAGCATTTGATATAAAAAATCTCAAGAATGTTGAAATAACTCCAGTAGCACTTGCGGATTATAAAAGGGCCTCAAAACCTCCACTTTTTACCCCGCTCGAAAATAGAAAAGCAAAGAAGCTTGGTATAGAATTGCCACAATGGGATGACGCACTGATACGATTCCTTGCCATTAACTAGTATGCATAAGATAAGTGTTTGTGTCCCCACATATAATAGACCTGATACTCTCCGCCAATTAATTAATTCCTTTCTGCGTCAAGATTATAAGAATAAAGAGTTAATTATTTCAGACGATACACCTAACGATTCAATTAAACAATTAGTGGTAGGTTATAAAAATAAAAATATAAAATACTTTCATAACAAAACAAGTTTGCGATTTGCCAAGAACTATGAAGCTTCAATGGTAAGATCGACAGGCGATTATATCGTGACGCTAGGTGATGATGATGTACTTCTTAATCCCGAAGTTCTTTCTAACTATGTAAAGATTTTTAAAGCAAATCCTAAGGTTGCATTTGTTTGCAGTAATTTAGTTCAATTCTCAGAAGACATGAATATCGAATATATAATCAATTATGTACCAAAGGATACGTACTTCAATAAAGGAGAAGATGCGATGAAGAAAATTTGGATGAAATCTCTTTTTATAGGAGGATTGGCTTTACGCAATAATAAGAACATTTTAAAATATTTTCCCGCAGCAAAGACGCTTTATCCACAAGTAGAATTCATTGGCCATGTCGTTAATAATTATGATGCGTATGGTTTGGCACAGAATAATATTGGTTTTCGTTCACATGATGATCAAATAATATTTCGTGCACTGAAAGATAAAAAGATTCGACAAGCTGGAGAACATACGACCGTTGAATTCTCTGCAATATTTAATCGATTAAAAAGAAAGTATAAGCTAAATCTAAGTGAGGACTTTGTAGCAGAGGAGCTTATGAATTTGCAAATTGTTATGATGTTTAAGGAAAAAAAGCATCTTGGAACTGTACAAATGGAAGAAAATTATAGGAAGTTTTCTGAGTTATTTCCATCCGTCAAAAATTCCAGAAAGTTTAAAATAGGTTTTATGGTAGCAAAAATTACACCATCCTTTTTAATCATTCAAGGAAGAAAGATGACATTTAATATGTTTAAAACGCTTAATAGCCAAAAATATAAAGAATTTAGAACCCAATTACATGCAATAATTAAAGACGTTTCCAAGTGAAAATAAATTATGAAAATATTATTTTGTCCGTGTCATTATGTGTTTGACGATGGTGATAGAGGTTCAGAGCTCTCTTGGGCCTATCAAATTGCACAAAGAATCGCAAATAAAAATCCTAACTCAGTGGTAGTTACAGGCTTTAAGAATCTTAAGAACAAAGTTCCGTTTAATGTTATAGCAGTACAACCTAACAAAAGAGAAGTTGATTTGAGTCTTACTAATAGCTTGAGATTTAACCTCCTTTATTCGAAATTTGCATTAAAGTTACTGAATAAAGAAAAGTTTGATGTTCTTCATCATGTCTTGCCTTTTGGAATCGATAGAACATTTAATTTTTCTTTTCTTTTTAGTAATGTACCCAAAGTAATTGGCCCTATACAAAATCAATTACCAATATTTACTGATAATATGCATGATGTATCCTCTGACAAAAAAGGTATACATATAATTTTTTTGGAAAAAGTTATTACATCTTTTGCACATCCTCTACTCAAATTTCTCTCTACTTCGACTCTCAAAAAAGCAAATACAATAATTGTTATCAATGAAAAAACTAAAGCAATACTCATAGAGAGGGGAATAGCTCAAAATAAAATTGTTATAATTCCTCCAGGTATAGATTGCAAAAAATATATAAGTCATACAAATAAGATAAATAATCAAAAAGTTGAAATACTGGCTGTTGGAGCATTGATGCGGAGAAAAGGATTTGATGCTTTATTCAAAGGAATTGCCGAAGTTGTTAAAAAAAAGAATAATTTTACGTTAAGAATTGTTGGTGATGGACCTCAGCGTAAAAGTTTAGAACAACTTGCGAAGAAACTCGGTATTGCAGATGTAGTAAAATTTGAAGGGTATGTCCCACATTATGAAATGGGAAAATACTATAATTCTGCTGATATATTTTTAAATATGAGTAGAGCAGAAGGTTTTGCGACTATTTGTTTGGAAGCAATGGCTTCAGGATTGACAATTATCAGCTCAAAAGTGGGTGGCTTTGAAAATGCGATAAGGGATGGCATAAATGGTTATTTGGTAGAACAAGAAGATTATAAAACTCTTGCAAAAAAAATAATCTCTCTTTTGGATAACCCAAAAATTCTCAAAGAAATAAGCATTCGAGCACGCAATGATGCAGAAAAGTATTATGATTGGGATACTGCCATAATTCCCAAGTATGTTGATATTTATAAAAATCTAATCAAATAAATTATGATAAATAAGTTTTTCTCTTTTCTAAATTATATATTTTATACAATGGTAATTGCATCAATTCCCTTTGCACCAGGAAATTATTTGCGTAAAATTTATTTTAAGGTAAAGCTTGGTAATAAGTTTGGAAAAAATATAACTATAAGTAATAAAGTGAATATTGGTTCTTTTCAGTTGCTTGAGATACATGATGATGTCTCAATAATGAGTAATGTCATATTGGGCTACGCGATTGGCGGTAAAATTATTCTCCAACAAGGTGCTTTAATAGGGCATGATGTTACATTTGTGAATAACATGCATGAGTTTAAAGATAAAAATAAACCTATTCAAGAGCAGGGATATAAACTTCCACATCAAAATATTACAATTGGAAAGAATGTATGGATTGGAACAAGGGCAATTATTCTTCCTGGAGTTACAATTGGTGATTATTCAATAATAGGTGCTGGAGCTGTTGTTACCAAAAACATCTCTGCGAACGCAATTGCCGCTGGTGTCCCAGCTAAAGTTATAAAAAAAAGATGATGACAATAGGAATATACATACTACTATTGTGTATAGCAATAATTACACATTGGAGTTGGTTTAGTAACCTCTCAATACTTACATCCGGAGATTGGGGCTATCAGTCTGCAATAACTCTAAAAGAATTTTTAGCATTTCCTCAGCTATGGACCAATACATCAATGGGTGCTGTTAATGTAACTGCGTCGTTTTATCCATTTCAATTATTGTATGGACTATTAGCAAATGCTAATTTTAGCTACGGTCTCATTGAACGAATAGTATTTATGTGGCCACTCGTTTTTTTTAGTGTATTTTCCAGTTATTTTTTAATTAAAAAGAATATCAATAGTGTCATTGCAGCATTTATAGGTTCACTCATCTATGCATATAATACTTACTTTCTTAGTATCCAAACAGGGCATTTGACCTTAATGACCGCATTTGCCTTGGCACCTTTAGGATTTCTCTTTTTTCAAAAAGTGCTTGAGTCAAAAAAAATGTTTTATGCAGTTGTCTCCGGGCTTATACTCTTTTTTATTAGTTTCTATGAATTCAGAGCGTTTTATATTATCGTTTTCGTACTTGGGTTTTATTATCTTTATTATCAGTTCATTTTGCAACGAACAACAAATAAAAAAACTTTTATAATGACTGCATTGTATGCTTCATTGCCATTAATAATAGTAGGGTTACTAAATCTCTATTGGCTATTAGGTTTTGTCAACATGGGCACTTTGGCAACAAATACTATCTTTAGTCGATCACTTTTTGGTAATGAATTTCTTAATATTAATTATGCATTTACTTTATTCCATCCATTCTGGACCGGTGGACATACGACAGATTTTATTCAACAAACCATACCTATTCACTTTTTATTAATACCCCTAGCTGCAATTTTAGGTTTATTCTTACAAAGAAGGAATCCGTATGTACTCTTTTTTGGCATAATTGCCTTGCTTGGAATTTTATTAACAAAACAAGTTGGACAGCCATTTTCGGGTTTTTACCCATGGTTGTATGATAATTTTCCTGGATTTAATGCATATAGAGAAGCAAGTAAATTTTTCTTTCTTATTGTTCTCGGATATTCAGTGCTTATTGCTGCTTTTATTGATTGGATATGGAAAAATTGGAGTAAAGGGAAATGGAAAATATATGGTAAGTATGCTGCAACAATTTTAATAGCTATTCTTACTCTATGGAACACAAAGCCGTTAATTACTTCTGAAATACAAACTCTTTTTGTTGCTCGGCATATTCCACATGATTACGAGGTATTAAGTAGCTTTATTAACAACCAAGATACATTCTCTCGGACACTTTGGGTTCCGACTTATTCTCGTTGGGCAACATATACAAATAATCATCCACAAGTATCGGCTGTCGATCAAATAAATGGTTCATGGCAGGAGATTACGGAGGCAGAGAGAAAATTAGACAAATATACAGAGGCAGAGTTAGTCATAAAGAATTTGCAAAAACCGATTGCGGATAATTTACTCGACAATTCTTCAATTAAATATGTTATTATCCCTCTCCGTGATACCGCCAATGATGATGATTTCTTTAGATTCTATGGCAAAAATAGAGACTATTATCTGAAAGAACTTAATCGAATTTCATATCTCCAAAGAATTGATGTAGGTACCGATCAGGTCGCAGTTTATGAGAACAAAAATTTTCTTCCATACATATTTACGACTAAGCAAAATCTGCAACTAAAGTCTAAAGTTCTTTTAAAAGAAGTTCCTTATCAATTTAATGATGCGACTGAATATACGATTACATTAAATAATGTAAAGGAACCATTTTATTTAAATTTCTCAGAATCATATCATCCACAATGGAAAGTACGAGTGGGTGACTTTAATTGGTTTGCAGTTCTTACAAATTTAAATTACTTTCTTCCTGACGATATTCATTTAAAGAATGAAGCATATCTTAATTCATATAAAATTGATCCGCGAGAGATCTGTCAGAAATTCGATTGCGTCATTAATAAAGATGGTAGTTATACTATGAATATTACTTTATACTTCAAGCCACAATCATATACATATATTGGAGGTATTATTAGTCTAGCAACATTTATAGTAGTATTAAGTTTTATTGGATATAGCGTTATCAAGTTCAAAAAACGATATGAAAAAAACTGAAAGAAAAAGTGTACTAAATAAATCATTAATATATGGGCTTGTTCCATTGATACTTTTTGCTCTTTGGGGAGTATTCACATTACTTTATATAACATCATATGATAAAAGTTTTCTTATCCTTTCATATAATCATAGTCAGGATACTTTCACTAAAGTACAGCATGAAAAACTTCTAACGGGAGACAAGGTAGAGGGTGAGTTTACTGCCGCAGAAAATAATTTGGGCATTGTAGCGGTAAGATTTACCATTTTTAGTAGGGTGCCATATAAAGACGAAGATAAGGTAGTTTTTCGTATTAAAGAGAAAGGTGCTAAAGACTGGTACTATCAGAATAATTATAGAGCAGGTCTTATCTATGATGTTCCTGTTTTTCCATTTGGTTTTCCTAAAATTCTTGATTCTCAGGGAAAACAATATGTTTTTGAAATACAATCTCTTGAAGGAAATCAGAGAAACGCTGTTGCTGTATCAAGACGTGAACCCGTCATAATCAGTAAATATGAAACTTCAAAAGCTTTTCTTTTATCTGATAAAAAAGAGTTTGTTTACTTTACTTTAAAAAAGTTTAATGCACTAAAAACAGCAGAAGTTTTATATGTTTCCTTTATTTTCCTATTACCTCTTATTATTCACTTTCTGCTGATTACACCACAAGGAGAGAAAGTCTCTGGACGATTTAATACGTTCATCTATAGTCGTATACCAAAACAAATTTATTCTAAATCAAAAATCTTATTTGATCTGACATATATAAAAGTATTTCTTTTATCTTTATTACTGGTAATGATTCTTAGCGATATTTTTATTTTTCAAATTACTTATGCTGCTGTCTATATTGTACTTATTGGAATATGGATATATATCCTCGCAGGGGAATTCAAAAGTAAGATTTCTTTTATTGTTTCAGGTCTTTTCCTTGTGTTAAGTAGTACCCTTTATTATATATATTACGAACATTTGGCAGAGCTTACAGCTGCATGGGCATTCTTATTCCTTTGTGCAGGACTGATACATGCACTTATTGAATATAAAAATGAAAATAAATAGCTCATATATTTGCAGTTGAGATTCTGATACTATAGAAATATGACTGAGAAAAAAGTGAAAAAAAATGAAGTAAAAAAAAATAATTCTAACCGTATTGGATATGCCATAAATATATTATTAATATTAGGCACACTAATTTTTAGCTCGTTTAGTTTTTGGTTTGTTCTTCATCAAGATATCTTTTTCCATACAGATATTGCACGAGATTTTCTTCTACTTGAAGATATTGTTACAACACATAGTCCAACATTATTAGGACCTCGCTCAGGCGGCATATCCGGTGTATTTCATGGACCTTTATGGTTTTATGTTAATCTACCTGCTTTCATCATTGCAAATGGAGACCCAGTGATAGTAGGATGGTTTTGGGTAAGCCTGATTTTCATTTTAACCTATATAACATTTTATGTGGGTAAATCTCTCTTTAATCAGCGTGTAGGCTTACTCAGCTCGTTATTAATTTCTGGCTTATCCATAACGATGGCATCGAGCTTATTTAATCCTTTTGGAGCCGTTATGGTCTTTCCTCTCTTTTTCCTCATTTTTTATTCTTATTTGCAAAATCAAAATTTTATAAAACTCTTCTTTTCGTATCTTCTTCTTGGACTTCTTATACAATTCCAAATAGCTTTTGGAGGACCATTACTTGTACTAGCAACAATCCTTGTAGTTATAAAGATAATAAAAACAAAACGATATAAAGAGTTATTAGCCTTATCGGGTATCATTTTGCCTTTATCTACATATATTGTTTTTGAACTGAGGAATAATTTTTTGCAAACAAATGCACTTATTAGTCATATAACTAAATCTGCAGGAGAAAAACTGACAATGCAAGAATTTATTGTTAATCGTTTCGATGGGATAATTTCCACTTTTTCTATGGTTCCATATCCTTCTACTCTCCTTATTCTTTGTATATTATCCATTTTTGCATGGCTACTCATACAAACAATCAGGAAAAGGACAGAGTACAAAAGATTATATATGCTAATCTTCTACTTTATTGCAGGCTTTTGGATACTTACAAGTTTCTTTAAGGGAACCGTATGGGGTTACTATTACTGGCCTTTCTTACCAATGATAGTTATTATCTTTTGTTCCAGTTTATTGAGCTTAAAAAAATATATTTTCTATCCTTTATTTATATATTTATTAATTTCAATAATGACATACACATATTCCGTTATGCAGTCATACGACAATTTTATTGGGAAAAATTCAGGGAGTTGGTTATTTAATAAAAGTTTAGCTGAGACTATCTATAAACAAGGTGATAAAGAATTTGGTTATTACATTTTTTCTCCTGATGCTTATGGTTATAGTCCTCGATATGCGATGAATTTTGTTGGTAAAGAACATTCTCAAATCAAAGTCTTACCGTATAAGAAATCAGAAGTCACCTATTTAATTATTGCTCCTGGAGATGAAGAAAATTATTATGCACAGGGTGATTGGTGGCGAAAAAATAGAGTAAGAATTGATGGAAAACCAGAAAAAACATGGACATTTCCAAATCATTTTAGAATAGAGAAATATATACTTAATGATAAACAAAGAACTATTCAATCTGACCCAAATATTATTGATTCACTTCTTTTCAGATAGAGCAAAAATACTTCAAAAAGTTAATTATGTTAGAATGAGTTAATGAGAAAATTATGAAGATTGGTATAGATATTTCACAAATGGCATATGAGAGGACTGGTGTTGGAAATTACCTTAAGAACCTCTTGTCTTCTATGATTACCTCAGATCCAAATAACGAATATATTCTTTTTTATTCAAGTTTACGAAGGACAATTCCGTTAGATTTTATACAAGCAAAAAACGTCAGGGTAAAAACTTTTAAAATTCCTCCCACAGTTCTTGATCTTCTTTGGAATAGGATGCATATTCTGCCAATTGAAAATTTCATTGGTAATGTCGATATGTTTATTACTTCAGATTGGACTGAACCGCCAACCAAAAAAGCAAAAAAGGCAACAATACTTTATGATCTTATCATTTACAAATTTCCTGAAGAGACCGCACAAAAAATTATTGAAACACAAAAAAGGAAATTGGCTTGGGTAAAAAAAGAAACGGACGTAATATTCTGTATCTCAGAGGCAACCAAAAAAGATGCAAAAGAAATCTTAGGTATTGAAGAATCTCGCTTATTTGTAACGTATCCAGGAAATTAAGTTGATGAAACAATTATGATTATTGCAATTGATGGTAATGAAGCAAATGTAGAAAAAAGAGTTGGTATTAGCGAATATGCGTATTGGTTACTCTATTATTTTGCAAAATTTGCAGAGTCCAATAAATCGGTTGATATACAGTTTGTAATTTATTTAAAACAACATCCGCTTAAAGTATTGCCTAAAGAGACTTCTAATTGGAAATATAAGATTGTTGGGCCTGGTAAGTTTTGGACGCAATTTGGATTGCCATTGAGTCTATTTCTCACTAAAACGAAACCTGATGTGTTCTTTAGCCCAACCCATTATGCTCCAAGATTTTCTCCGATCCCTACCGTTGTTTCAATTATGGATCTAGCATTTCTCCAATTTCCAGAGCTATTTAATAAATCTGATATGTATCAACTTCGTAATTGGACAAAATATTCTGTTGAGAAAGCAAGTAAAGTATTAACAATTAGTAACTCAAGCAGAAATGATATAATTAAAACATATAAAGTTCCTGAGCAAAAAGTGAAGACAATTTACCCTGGGATCAAGCAATCTGTCTCACTTGAACCTCATGTTTACGCCATGAACGAACTAAAAGCAAAGTACAATATCAGCGATAATTTTGTTCTATTTGTTGGTACCCTACAACCCCGAAAAAATATATCACGACTCATTGAAGCTTTTGCTTTATTACTGGAAAGTAAAAAGTTACATGCTGAATATCAAGACGATCTTCAATTAGTAATTATTGGTAAAAAAGGTTGGTTGTATGAAGAGATACTCAACGCTCCACAAAAATATGGTGTCCAGGACAAAGTGAGATTTCTTGAAGGAATAAATGATGATGAACTTAAAATCTTCTATAAAAATGCTCTCTGTTATGTACTTCCAAGCCTCTATGAAGGGTTTGGTTTGCCTGTTGTTGAAGCTATGAAGCAAGGATGTCCTGTTATTACAAGTAATATAAGCAGTATGCCTGAAGCTGGCGGCGATGCTGCTATTTATATCGATCCCAAAGATAGCCAAGACATTGCTCAAAAACTTACTAAGGTTATAAATGATAAGGAACTACGAAAGACTTTGGTAGAAAAAGGGAAAAAACAAGCTGATAAGTTTAGCTGGGAAAAAACTGCAAAAGAAACATTAAAAGTACTCGTTGATATTGCGGCAAAATAATATGGCAAGTAAGTTAAATCAGAATTTATTTTCAGACGAATTTCAAAGAAAAGCAAAAAACAGATCGAACACAGTAGCACGTGAATTTTTTGTTTTTCTTTTGCATCTCGTAGGACATTTCCCTTCGCATCATGTCAGAAGATTCGTTTATCGATTGGCAGGGATGACAATTCGCGAAGGATCAACGCTTCATGAAGGTGCACGTTTCTACAATCCAAGCAATATAGTTATTGGAAAAGATACAATTATAGGTGAATATGCTGTTTTAGATGGAAGAGAGAAGTTGGTTATTGGGGATCATGTTGATATTGCTTCTGAAGTCATGATCTATAACAGCCAACATGATATTCATAGTGATGATTTTCATGCAATTTCGGAGAGGGTAGTCATTGATGATTATGTCTTTATTGGTCCACGTGCAATTATCCTTCCAGGTGTAACTCTCGGTAAGGGAAGTGTGGTAGGAGCTGGTGCTGTTGTTACCAAATCAGTTGAACCATATGCTATAGTTGGAGGTGTTCCTGCAAAAGTCATTGGGGAACGTAAATCAAAAGATCTGCACTATAAATTAGGGCGTGCCGCATGGTTCCGATAAAAGTCGTTCTTGCTAAGTTGGCAATCTGTTAGTAATATAGTTGTTTGTAGATGAAGAAGTTATTGCAGCTTATTGATAATAATATTCTACGTTTTGGAGTCGCTTTTGCGATTCTTTTTACTGCACTTTATCCTAAGCTTCCAAGTATTAATATCGATAATACATGGGTATACATTCGTTTAGAAGACTTTGTTATTGCAGCTTTAGCTTTGATTTGGCTTATACAGCTTGTCCGGAGAAAAGTCTCACTACCAAGACCTGAAGGCTATGCACTCATTCTCTATTGGGTTGCTGGACTTGCTTCACTCCTTTATTGTCTTACCTTTATTGCTCCTACGCTCGCTAATTTCTTCCCGAGTGTTGCTTGGCTCCAGTACTTCCGACGTATAGAATATATGATTCTCTTTTTCATCGCCTTCTCATCGGTGAGAAATGTCAAAGATGTTTATTTCTACCTTATAACACTTTGTATAACTATTTTAGGTATCGTTTTTTATGGTTTTGGCCAGCGTTTTTATACAATACTTTGGAAGATTTTTCCTGACTTTTTCCAAACCTATCCATTTTGCTTCCCAGCCTTTCTCACTGGAAATGAAGAATTCGCAAAAGGTACACCCCTTTGCCTAAACGAATTATCCAGAGTAAGTTCAACATTTGGTGGTCATTATGACCTATCGGCATATATGGTAATGGTTATTCCTGTCCTTATTGCTTTAGTATTTGCAGTAAAGCGATGGTCATTGAAAATACTTATCGCAATCCTTGCTTTATTTGCATTGGAAGTTCTCAATTTTACTTCATCGCGTACATCATTTGGGGCATATGTTATCGGTGTTGTTGGTATGCTTATTCTTTGGCAAAAGAAGCGATGGATTATTCCGATAATGGTTGTAAGTGTTGGTGTAATGATGCTATTTGGTAATGCAACGATTCAGCGATTCTCAAATACCATCCAGGAAGTTCAAGTGGTTTCAAGTGAAAATGCATTACCTGCAGATCTTCAAAAAATAATTGCAGATGCCAAAAAGGCTGAGGAACAAAAGAATGCCGAAGTTCCGCCTGCAAGTGATTTTACTGTTGGATCTGATAAAACTGGATCTCAGAGTGGATACACCACTGTCTTAACACAAGAACAATTGCAATCAATCCAAAATGGGGACATAGCAATTTCTTCTGTTTCAGGAAGTTTCCTCATTAAAAAAGCATATGCGTTAGATATTTCGTTTACTACTCGTTTTCAAGCAGAATGGCCAAGAAATTGGAATGCGTTCCTTTTTAGTCCTATCTTTGGCACAGGTTACTCTTCTTTGACGCTTGCGACAGATAATGATTACCTACGAGCTTTAGGTGAAACGGGATTAGTAGGATTGCTAACTTTCTTATTCATTTTTGTGATTCTAGGTATTTTCATGAAACATAGTGTTAAAGACACGAAAGATCCGATTGTCAGAGCTTTATTATTTGGTTTGGCTGGTGGAACAATTGGTCTATTAGTAAATGCTGTATTAATTGATGTATTTGAAGCTTCTAAAGTAGCGGAACCGTTCTGGATACTTATGGGTATTGGAGTCGGTGCTGCAAAACTTTATCAAAAAAAGCCAATAGATTACAAGCAATCACTCAAGGGCTTCTTCACGGCCCCAATTATGCTTCTTCTTTATTTATTAATTATAATTTTAGTTGGTTATGCAGCTTCGATTAAGAACTTCTTTGTTGCTGATGATTTTACCTGGTTGCGATGGGCTGCAACCGCAATGCCAACAGATCTACCTATGTACTTTGTGAATGCACAAGACTTCTTCTATCGTCCATTGGATAAGGTAGTTGTCTATTTCTTGTATATGTTATTCTCCTTCAATCCAGAAGGATACCATCTTTTTATCCTGCTACTTCATTTCTTATCAACAGTGGCCGTATATCTTTTAGGTAGTCGTTTAACGAAATCACGGTTAGTTGGGTTCCTTACTGCAGTATTATTTGCGTTGCTTCCTGCTCATACAGAAAATCTCTTCTGGTTCTCAACCCTTTCAATTGGTTTAGCATCAATGTTTATTTTATATGCAATGCTTTGCTATCACTATTTCAGAACAAAACATATGACTGTGGCTTATGTAGGTGCAGTAATATTAAGTGCCTTGGCGTTTGTCTCATATGAAATCTCAGTAATTATCCCATTACTATTTATTGCAATGGATGTACTTATTTATAAACCAAAGCGTTCTGCAAAATTGCTTATGACATATCTACCTTTTGTTCTACTGGTTGTGTTGTACTTCGTTATGAGATCCGTATCTGGAGCATTTTCAGGTGGGGGCGATTATAGCTATAATCTTGCCAAAATAGTTCCTAATGTCATAGGGAATTTTTTAGGATACTTGGGATTGTTCTTTGGCGGGGCTTCATTCCTTCCTGCGTATGACGGATTACGAAGTAATTTGCGATCACAATGGCTTGTTCTTAGTGGCGTAAGTCTACTTATCCTAGGTGCTGGAGCGTATTACTTTTATAAAGCTAAAAAGCAGTTAACAAAACTCATAACGCATACTAATGCCCAATTAATACTTTTTGGTATTATCTTTGCATTTATTTCACTTCTTCCATTCTTGCCTTTGGGGAATATCTCTGCACGATATATGTATCTAGGCTCATTCGGCTTATGCTTGTCGTTTGTTATTATTGTCTATGCATTCCTTAAGCAGATTATTAAACAAAAGACATTATTTGTAAGTGTTATTCTTATTCTCTTTGCTATTGTCGCTCTCCTCGCTAGTAATCAGAATAAAAATGAGCAGTTAAAATGGTCACAATCAGGCTCGATTGCACAAGGAATGCTCTTAACATTTAGAACAGGATATGCAAGCTTTACTCCAAAGGACACGCTATATCTCGTAAATGTACCTGCAAAACATCAAGATGTATGGTTATTCCCTGTTGGCTTACAAGATGGATTGTGGTTCATCTATCGAGAGAAAACACCAAAGGTTGTACAAACAAATTCATTGGATCAGGCGACATCTGCAAAAGTAGCAAATCCGGCAAATACGTACATCTTCCAATACAAGAATGGTACAATTTCAGAAGTAAAATGAAATTTCTAAAAAACCACACCCTTCTTATTCTCGCTCTTATTCTCCTTGGAGGATTTATTGTCCGGTTATATGGATTTGATAATCCAATAGCTGATTGGCATAGCTGGCGCCAGTCTGAAACTTCTTCAGTCTCAAGAAACTACACTGTCGAAGGAATTAATTTACTCTATCCTAAGATGGTTAATATTTCCAATGTGCAATCAGGGTTAGATAATCCGAATGGTTACTTCTTTGTTGAATTCCCAATATACAATGCCCTACAGGCAGGATTATTTATGCTATTTGGTGTCTTTACCATTGAACAATGGGGTAGGCTAGTGAGCATGTCTGCATCAGTTGCTGCAGGTCTTTTCCTTTATTTAATTGTTAAACGTCACAGTAATAACACGATTGGACTATTGAGTGCATTCTTCTATATGTTTATCCCTTTTAATATTTACTATGGTCGAACTATACTTCCAGACACTACGATGGTTATGGCCTTTTTGGGAGCAATTTATTTCTTTGATAGATGGATTGAAGAACTTTCTAGAAAGAAATCAAAAACTAAATCAATCGTAATACAATTTATATTAGCACTCCTATTTACAGCTACAGCATTTTTGCTTAAGCCGCATTCTCTATTTTTTATTCTCCCAATCGTTTATATTGCATTGAAACATTTTGGTTGGAGGATAGTTCTGAAATGGTACATGTGGATTTTTGCCTTTCTTGCAGTTGCACCTCTTTTAGCATGGCGGATATGGATATCACAATTCCCCGAGGGGATTCCTGCAAATATATGGCTATTTAACAGCAATGGCATCCGCTTTAGACCTTCATTTTTTCGATGGATTTTCTATGAAAGGCTTACTGTATTAATAAGCGGATATTTTGGTATAGCATTACTTGCTTTTGGAGCATATAAATTACGTGCGATAAAAGAATGGCCATTTTTTGTGTCTTTTATCATAAGTCCGCTTCTTTTTGTTTCTATTATTGCGACGGGAAATGTGCAGCATGATTATTATCAAATTCCTACTATTCCAAGTGTTGCTATAGTTATGGCAATAGGAAGTTATTATCTTATGCAATGGAAGCTTAAATTCCTTCCATTTGGAAAAGTTCTTGTGGTATTAATCATAGCTGGAAGTTTCTATATGAGCTGGAATATTGTCAAAGAATATTTCAATATTAATAATCGTTCAATATTAGCTGCGGGAGCTGCGGTCCAACAGCTTACGCCAAATGATGCTTTAATAGTGGCAAATTATAATGGAGATACATCCCTTTTATATCAAATGAATAGGAAAGGCTGGGCAAGTTTCCAAAATCCAATACCTGAGCTTATTGAAAAAGGTGCTGATTATTTAGTACTAATTAATCCGTCAGAACAAGACAAAATGCAATGGGAAAAAGAATATAAAGTAATTACATTTACAGAGCAGTACGCCATTTTCGACTTGCATAAAAAGTAGTATGAATATCCTTATTGTTTCATCGTATTTACCATACCCTCTTTATTCAGGTGGTCAGGTAAGATTGTACAATCTTATAAAAGAGTTATCTCACCTCTATACAATTACTCTTGTTTGTGAAAGACGACCAAATGAAACCGACGATGATGTTCATGAAGTTGAGAAGATTTGTCATAAAGTTATAACTGTAAAAAGAAAAAAGCAGTGGAGTTTCTCTAATCTCGTGAAAGCCACAAGTTCTTCAAAATCTTTTCTTTCAACAGGTCATGATCTACCAGAAATGCGAGCGGTACTTAAAAACTTATTAAAAGAAAAAAACTTTAATGTTATTCATGTCGAAACATATTACGTCATGCAAAATATCCCTGAAACTTCAATCCCAATAGTGCTCGTCGAACATAATATCGAATATAAAGTGTATGAGCGATATATGAATAATGCTCCAATTTTCTTGAGGCCTCTTTTGTCATTGGATATTCAGAAAATAAAAAATGAAGAAGAGTTCCTTTGGCGAAAAGCTCAAAAGGTCGTTGCGGTCTCAAATGATGACACTATCATTATGAAAAAATCCGGTATTCACGCCGAAGTTGTATCAAATGGAGTAAATATAGACCAATTCTCTTTTTTATCTTTTCAAAAAAGAGATCGGAAAGAGAAAAGAATTTTATTTATTGGAGATTTTAAATGGATTCAAAATAAAGATAGTGCAACATTTATTATTCAAGATATTTGGCCAATTTTAAAGAAAAAATTATCTGAAGATAATGTGAAGCTTTGGTTTGTTGCACGTAGTATACCTGATTCAATTCGTAACTTGACCAATGATCCAGATGTACTCTTTGATGAAGAAAGTTCCGCTATGCAAACACCTGAGATATTTCAAAAAGCTGCAGTATTGTTAGCTCCAATTCGAGTTGGAGGTGGAACAAGCTATAAAATTCTTGAGTCTATGAGTTGTGGCACTCCGGTTATCACAATGCCTTTAAGTGCAGATGCTCTTGAAGCGAAAGATGGTAAAGAATTACTTGTAGGAAATGATGCTGAATCGTTGGCCGATGAAACGCTTAAAGTGTTAAAGGATGAAAATTTGTATAACTCCGTAAGCAAAAATGGTAGAGAGTTTATTGAGAAGAACTATACTTGGAAACAGATTTCAAAGAAGCTCCATGCAGTATATTCAGATACCACAAAATCAGTATAGTACGGCTGTGTTATACTTTATTCATGAGAATAGGTATTGATGCCAGGCTTTGGAATGAAACTGGTGTAGGTAGATATATCCGCAATCTTATTACAGAACTTCAACAAATAGATACGAAGAATCAGTATGTTTTATTTGTTACTCCAGCTGCATCGTCGAATGAAGTTTTTAACTTTACAAAAGCGAAAGCTAGTCGATGGAAATTGGTAGAAACTGATATCAAATGGCATAGTATTGAAGAGCAATTATTATTTTATAAAGTTTTAGAAAACGAGTCTTTAGATCTTGTGCATTTCCCTTACTTCTCTATTCCTGTTCTATATAATCAGCCCTACGTTATTACAATTCACGATCTTATTATCAATCATTTTCCAACAGGTAAAGCATCGACATTGCCTTCGCTAATGTACCATTTAAAACGACTTGGGTATAAATTTATTCTTAAGCAAACAGCTAAAAAAGCTCAAAAAATTATTGCTGTTTCAGAAGCAACAAAACGAGAGATACAAGATCATTTACCTATTTCAGAAAAAAAGATAGCCGTTATTTACGAGGGAGTAGACCCTCATTTATCAATACATACACATTCAAAGAATGATCTGCTGCACTCGCTTCATAGCACGCAATATTTATTGTATGTTGGGAATGCCTATCCACATAAAAATATTGAACGTATGCTGAGAAGTTTTAAAAATGTTTTGGAGAAGTTCCCTGCCACAAAACTAGTTCTTGTCGGAAAAAAGAATTATTTTTACCAAGAGCTTGAAAAATATGCAAGTACATTATCTATTGAAAAAAGTATAATTTTTACAGGCATAGTGTCGGATGAAGAACTAGGTTCTCTCTATAAGAATGCTCAAGCCTTTGTTTTTCCTTCATTGATGGAAGGGTTTGGATTGCCAGGATTAGAAGCTATGCAGCAGCAGTGCTTAGTGCTTGCATCAGATATTCCGGTATTTAAAGAAATCTATAAAGATGCTGCAATCTACTTTAATCCGCTTGATATAGATAATATGAGTGATACAATGCAAAAAGTTCTAAAAAATATAGAACAATATCAAGCCAAAAAGGAAAAGGGTATGGCTCTTGCAAAGCAGTTCTCATGGAAGAAAATGGCTGAAGAAACAGTGAAAGTTTATGAAAGTAGCGTTAGTTTACGATAGAGTTAATAAATGGGGTGGGGCAGAGCGTGTTCTTCTCGCCCTGCACAAGCTATTCCCAAAAGCTCCTCTTTTTACATCTGTATATAATTCCCATACTGCAAAGTGGGCAGATGTGTTTGATATCAAAACCTCTTTTTTACAAAAATATCCTCATGCAGTTAAAAATCATGAAATGTATCCATTTCTTATGCCGATGGCGTTTGAGCGGTTTTCATTTGAGAACTATGATTTAGTTATATCTGTGACAAGTGAAGCTGCAAAGGGAATAATTACCAAGCCTGGAACAAAACACATTAGCTATGTCTTGACTCCTACTCGATATCTTTGGAGCGGTTATGAAGAGTATTTTAAAAATCCCGGTTTACGTATGGCCGCAAATCCAGTTGTATCATATTTACGGAAATGGGATAAAGCAGCTGCAGCACGTCCGGATATGTTAGTGGCAATATCATCAGAAGTTCAGGGACGAATTACAAAATACTACCAACGTGAATCCCTCATTGTGTATCCTCCAGTTACGTTGGCTCCATCAGCTAAAACGATGGCACAAAGTAAAGACAAAGGGTACTTTCTTGTAGTTTCGCGTCTTTCAAAGTTTACCAAGTATAAGCGTGTCGATATCGCTATCGAGGCATGTAATAAATTAAAGCTTCCTCTAAAAATTGTTGGAGAAGGAAGTTGGAAGCAAGAGCTAGAATCAATGGCTGGTCCAACAGTTGAATTTCTTGGAAACTTAACCGATAAAGAATTGATTACCTATTATCGAGATTGCAAAGCACTCATTTTCCCAGCAGTTGAGGATTTTGGATTGGTGGTCGTTGAAGCACAAGCTTTTGGAAAGCCTGTCATTGCATTACGCAAAGGCGGTACGTTGGATACCGTTGTAGCAGGGAAAACAGGTTTATTCTTTGAGCAACAAACGGTTGGGTCGCTTATTGATGCTCTGAAACAATTTGATCAAATGAAGTTTGATAAAAAAGCTGTTCGAAAGAATGCCGAGAAGTTCAGTGAAAAAAAGTTTAAGGAGGAGTTTCTTAGACTTGTGAAGAAAGTGATTTAATACTATAATGGTACAGATACGATATGAAAATAGTTCTTTTTGCAGGGGGAGTTGGAAGTAGATTATGGCCACTCTCACGTAAAAACGCTCCCAAACAATTTGGAAAGATCATCGCTGATCGTTCCATGCTCCAAATAGCTGTTCACAAGTTATTCCCTGAATTTGCATGGGAAGATGTCTACATCTCAACAGGTACACAATACGCAGGACATATTCATGAGCAATTGCCTGAGCTACCTGAGACAAACGTCATTGTTGAACCTGAAATGCGTGATGTCGGTCCCGCTGTTGGACTCGTTATCTCGCAATTCGTTAAAACAAACCCAGATGAACCAATTGTCCTTCTTTGGGGAAGTGATCACCTTGTGAAGAAGGAAGCAGAGTTCCGTAAGATTCTTCGTGTTGCTGAAAAACTAGTTCTTAAGGATCCTGAGAAAATAGTATTTATCGGACAAAAGCCTCGATTCGCGAATCAAAACCTTGGTTATATTGAATTTGGGAAAGAAACTGAAAATGTTGAAGGATTTCCTGTGCATGAATTTACAGGGTTTCAATATAGGCCTGCACTTGAAACTGCAAAAGAATGGGCAAAAGATAATCGACATTCATGGAATTTAGGATACTTCGCTACAACTCCAAGATTTCTCTGGAAGCTATTTGAAGAGTTTTCACCAGAGTTATTTAAAGATCTTAAAAAGATTCAAGATGCACATGGTACCGATGACTATGAAAAAGTATTGGCTGAAACATATCCTAAATTAGACAAGATCTCCTTTGATAATGCTATCTTAGAAAAGATGGATCCAAAAGCAGGTATGGTAATTTCAGCTGATATTGGATGGAGTGATATTGGTGCATGGGAAGCCTTAAAAGAAGCTCTCAGTGATGATATTGATGCAAATGTCACAAAAGGTAAAGTATTGCTTGAAGATTGTGTCGATTCGATTTTGCATAATGAAACAAAACAGTTGATTGTGGGTATCGATTTGCAAGGTCTAGTAGTTGTAAGCATGGACGATGTTATTCTCATTTGTCCAAAAGATTCTGTCCCTAAGATAAAGAAGTTCGTACAAAATCTTAGCGGGACAGATTACGAACATCTGGCATAGCCATGTCTTCAAAAAAACATACTCAAAGCATAACCTACGAAATAGTAAAGAGAACTATTGATATTGTTTCTTCTGTTTTTCTCCTTCTTTTATTTTCTCCAATTATTATTTTTGTCGCGATAGCAATTAAATTAGAATCAAAGGGTCCTATTCTTGCAGACACTCCACGAAGAGTTGGAAGAGACAATAAATTTTTCTATCCATATAAATTTAGATCAATGATCGTCAACGCATATTACTTATTAAAAACAGATCCAAAATTTAAAAAAGCATATGAAGAACAGCAAAAAGGTGGAAATTACAAAATTAAAAATGATCCACGAATAACACGGTTTGGAAGAATTATTCGAAAATATTCATTAGATGAGATCCCTCAGCTTTTAAATGTGCTCAAAGGAGAAATGAGTCTTGTTGGCCCTCGTCCATATTATCCAGAAGAGCTTGAAAGACAACAAAAAACCTACCCACAAACAAAAGGACTTGTGAAAGAAGTGCTCTCTGTTAAGCCTGGTATTACCGGCTATTGGCAAGTCTCAGGCCGTAGTGAAGTAAAATTTGATAAACGTATCCAAATGGATGCAGATTACGCACGAAAAAATTCAATTTTGCTTGATATTTACATCATCCTCAAGACTCCTTGGGCCATGGTTTCAGGGAAGGGTGCTTCTTAATTCAGATATTGTCAAGTTGACAAGCGAAGAAAATTTTCTGTATCATAGAGTGTACCGCTAATGACTACGAACGGGTGAGTACAATATTTTGAAAAGGGATTATATATAATGGCTGGATTTGATAAAATAGAATTTGCACAATCAACAAGAACTCCTGCAGCACAATCATCAACAAATGTATCGAGAAAAGCTCCGCAGGATTTCGCAAACAGTAAAAGCATAACGGAGGATCCTATGGCAAAAAGACGAAAAGGAAGTACAGGAGGTAAAAAGTTTAAAGTTTCAAAAAAGCTTTATATTGGTTTGGGTATATTCGCTCTTATCGTCGTTTTAATTAGTATTCCAGCATACGCTACATATCAATCTGGATTAAAGACATATCGACAAGCAATGCTTATTAAAAATGCATTGAAGAAACAAAATGTTGAACTTGCCTCACAAGAAATCTCCAAGACACAAGTTTCATTAAAAGAGACACAGAAGAATCTTGGATATCTCCTTCCATTAAAGTTTGTTCCTATTGTTGGCTGGTATTACTCGGATGCAGAGCATATGCTTAATGCTGGAGAACATGGATTGGATAGTGCAAAAACAGTTGCTGATTCTTTAACTCCATATGCTGATGTATTAGGACTTAAGGGAAATGATAGTTTTGCAGGTGGATCAACAGAAGATCGTATCAAAACAGCTGTTTTGAGTATGGGTAAGATCACACCTGAAATAGATAAGATCGAAGCTTCACTTGTTAAAGTTCAAGAAGAGATCGATCAAGTAGATCCAAATCATTATCCAAAGATTATTTTTGGTAATAAAGTAAAAGATCAACTTACAATGCTTCGAGTAACAGCTGATCAAACAGCTACAGCTGTCAGTGACGCAAAACCTCTTATCAAAACACTTCCATCTCTTCTCGGAGAGCAAGAAGCGAAGCGGTATCTCGTAATATTCCAAAATGATAAAGAACTTCGTGCGACTGGTGGATTTATCACAGCATATGCTGTCTTTAGTATTGATAAGGGTATTATTAAATTCGAAAAATCAGATGATATTTATAAGCTAGATGATTCCATCCCAAATAAGCCAAAAGCTCCAGCTCCAATCTTGAAGTACCTTCCAAAGGTGTACACATTGAATTTGCGTGACAGTAATTTATCACCAGATTTCTTAGAGTCGATGAAAACTTTTGAAGAGATGTACAATCGTGCAGCATTAAAGGAAGATGTTGATGGCATTATCGCTATTGATACGCATGTTCTTGTATCTACAATTAAGATTCTCGATGATCAAGTTCAAGCTGGTGGCCAGACGTTTACAACAGAAACAGATGCACGATGTGATTGTCCACAAGTTATTTACGCACTTGAGAATGATATCTCCCGTCCTGTTAATTACATAAAAACTGATCGAAAGAGTGTTATCGGAGATTTGATCTCAGCAATTATGGTGAAAGCACTTTCTTCATCTCCACAACAATACTGGGGACCGTTGTTCCAATCAATTATTGCTCAGACGCAGCAAAAGCATATTATGTTTAAGCTTTATGATGAGCAAGCACAACAAGGTATCGTTGCTCTCAATGCGGCTGGCCAAATAAGGCCATTTGAGGGTGATTATCTCCATATTAATGAAGTTAATTTCTCTGGTGCAAAAGTAAATATCTTTATGCAAGAAACTGTAGATAATGCATATGAAGTCGACAAAGACGGAAATATCACAAAAACGCTCACGATCAAATATAAAAATCCATTCCCACCATCAGATTGTAATCTAGAGCGTGGAGGACTTTGTTTGAATGCAGAATATCGTGACTGGATCCGTATATATGTTCCTAAGGGTAGTGAATTGATTGATAGTAAAGGTTCCCAAGTTAAGATGACAACGTCTGAAGACCTTGGAAAGACAGTAATTGAAGGATTTGTGACTGTTCGGCCAAAGGGTGTTGGCTCACTTGAAGTTAAATACAAGCTTCCATTCAAACTTGAAAAAGGGTCACCATTGCCATTACTTATCCAAAAGCAACCTGGTACTGCAGGAAATGAATATACAACAACGATTAATGGTAAAGCCGAAGAGACATTTAATCTTACAACCGATAAAGAGACCAAACTCGACCTCTAAATTTTCTAGCTCAGCTCGATTGCTCGTTCATAAACTGATATACTTTAATAATGCCAATGCGTAATACTCGCACTGAGGGAATCATCATCAAGAGAAAGAATTTAGGTGAAGCAGATAGATTAGTCACAGTTCTTACCCCGCATTTTGGGAAACTCACTATTAAAGCTACTGGTGTTCGCAAAATTACAAGTCGGAGATCTGCACATATAGAACTTCTTAACCATGCAACATTAAATCTTTATAAAGGAAAAGGAATGCATGTATTGACAGAAGTAAAAATGATTGATGATCATGCCAAGATCAAGCAAGATTTTACTAAAGTAGGATTTGCGTATCATCTCTGTGAATTGGTTGATGGACTCTGTCCAGAAGAGCAGGAGAATAGTAATGTGTATTATTTATTAAAGAATACTCTGAACCTTTTATCCAACCAGGACATTGTTATGAACGCTCCACTGACGATTCCTTCAGATATTGATGATTATACAATTGGTACATTTGGACTAGGAGTTAATGATGCTCCCAGAGTTTCTTTATCAAAGGCAGGAGGGACTTTGCATGAAACACTCCATCATTTCGAGATTGAACTCCTTTCGGAGTTAGGATATTGGAATAAATCAGATCCACTTTCAAAGAACTTCGACACCCACACAATGATAGAAAGCATCCTCGAGCGTAAGCTCAAAAGCCACAATATCTTCTCCAAACTACAATAAGCGTGTTATAATACTTTCATGGCTGATAAAGAAAAGAAAACCTCAATTGACACAGGTAAAATGGAAAAGATTGTTGCTCTAGCAAAACGTCGTGGGTTTATTTATCCGGGATCTGAGATCTATGGGGGGCTTGCAAACACCTATGATTATGGGCCTGTTGGTACAGAACTCCTTCGAAATATAAAAAATCTTTGGTGGAAATATTTTGTCCAAAAACGTCCTGATATGGTTGGACTCGATGGAAGTATTATTTCTCATCATAAAATCTGGGAAGCATCAGGTCATGTAGCGGGATTTGCTGATGCCTTAGTTGATTGTAAAGTTTGTAAAGCACGTATGCGTGGAGACCATCTCGTTGAAGATTATCTTGAAGTGCATGGAGATGAATTAAAAGATTACGCAGAAAAGCATAAAGAATTTGAAGAGCCTTTAACAAAAGAGGTTGTCTCAGCATATATTTCGACAGGAAAAGTTGAAGGTTTAAGTACAAAGCAATTTGATGCGATTATTAAACAACATAATATTCCTTGTCCGAAGTGTGGTTCAACACCAAAGAAGGATAATAATTGGACAAAAGTACGTAAGTTTAATCAGCTCTTTCCTATCCAATTAGGAATTGTCGAAGGAGACGAGGGCAAGGGGTATCTTCGTGGAGAAACTGCTCAATTAATCTTTACTAACTTTAAAAATGTTCTAGCATCAAATCGTGTAAAGTTACCTTTTGGTATCGCACAACAAGGTAAATCTTTCCGAAATGAGATTACACCAGGTAATTCTATTTTCCGCACTATCGAATTCGATCAAGCGGAGATAGAATACTTCTTTGATCCGCAAGAGTCGGATTGGGAGCCGCTATACGAAGCTTGGAAAAAGCGAATGCACGAATTCGTGACAAAGCAATTAGGGATTAAAGAAGAAAATCTCCGATGGAGACTTCATACAGATGAAGAGCGATCATTCTATAGTAAAAAAACTGAAGATCTTGAATATGCATTTCCATTTGGAATAAAAGAGTTATGGGGACTCGCGTATAGAACTGATTACGATTTAACGCAGCATATTAACTATTCAAATAAAGATTTGTCTGTTGTTGATCCACAAACAGGGAAAAAAATCGTACCCCATGTTATTGAACCGGCAGTTGGTGTCAATCGTTTGATGCTTATGGTTTTGGCCGATGCGTACACTGAAGAAGAAAATAGAACTGTACTTAAGATTGATCCAAAGATTGCTCCATACAAAGTTGCTGTTTTCCCGCTCCTTGCGAATAAAGAGGAACTAGTAAAGAAAGCAAATGCTCTTTTTGAGGATCTCAGTAACGATTTCATGGCTATTTTTGATGCTCGCGGAAATATTGGAAAGAGATATCTTGCACAAGATGAGATCGGTACACCATGGTGTGTGACGGTCGACTTTGAAACACTTGAAGATGATGCTGTAACGGTCAGAGACAGAGATACAATGAAGCAAGAACGAGTTAAGCTTGCAGAGCTTAAAGAATATTTTGCAAAAAAATTATTGTCGTAAGCTCACAAAAATATCTGTAACAGGTCTTTCTCTATTGTACGCATAATCGTTTTCTCCAGACGTAAAACAACCTCCACATAATCCATTCACTTTATAAACATCTTCGCCTTTTTGTGGTGCTACATACAGTTCTCCGCGGCGGCCTTTGTTAAAGCCTTCATCAGTTATATAATGGACACTCGCTGCTCCAACCTCTTCTGCAATTGCATCTTCATCTCCATGGTTTCGTGCAGCGATAAGTTCTTTCTCTTCACGGATACTAACTCCAAGGTGACATGTATCCATAATCATTGGAAGACCTGATCTCCAGTGAACTTCTGCTCCAAGTTCTTGAAGTGTCTCTGTTAATCCTTTTGAAACACTTCCTCGAACAATTGAATCATCGACAAGAACAACAACTTTTCCTTTCCATGATTCAGGATCGTGAATGAGGAGATTATCGGAGACTCGTTCTTTAATGCCTGTTACATCCTGGTCAAGAAATTGTCGCTCCTGTGTGATTTTCTTAACAAGTGGAAGATATGGTATTCCCATTCCTTCAGCATATCCCTCTCCAAACGGTATGCCAGATTGGGGAATTCCTACGACAAAGTCAGGTTGGAACGGTTTATATGCAATCCTTTCACTTTCGGCGATATGTTTCTTATGCATTTCTCTTGCTTTTTCCTCTTCAGCTAATTGCATACCGATACTTCGACGAAGAACATTATTTTCAACCCATTCAGATGGTGGTAAATCTTCAGGGGAAGGATTGCTCAGCGATTCACCTTGCATAAAGTAAACTCCTTCCCAAGCACATTCTCGTTGCTTTTCCTTTGAGCCATTTTTTATAGTTGTTATACCTTCATCATCGAATCGTACGATCTCACCTGGGAGTATCTCTCTGTATACCTCAGCACCTGCATTATCAAATGCAAGCGTCTCAGAAGCAGTCATCCATGTATCATCCTTTTTACCAATGACAAATGGTCTCATCCCTTTTTTGTCTCGTGCAGCGTAAAGTGCATCACCAATTCCTATCAAAACACTTGCAGCTCCGGGAATAGCATTCATTGTTTTTCTAATCTTTTCATCCCATGAGTCTCCCTCCATTTGTGCAAGAACTTGTGTAAAGAGGTATGTATCACTTATATCTTCTGGATATTGTTTATCGAGGATTGTTCGCATCTTTTCAGTAGCGGAGAAATTGCCATTATGTGCGACGTAAATTTTTGTGCCATCGAGTGCTTCTGCAATACATGGTTGAATATTCTCTGGAGCATAGCCGCCAGTTGTTCCATATCTTGTATGTCCCATCATCCAGGTAACTTTATCTTCATTGATTTCCTTCTTTAAAGTATCTTGAGGGATTGATTCTTCGAGCTTACCGGCACCTGTAAAACGACTTACTCGACCTTCCATAGTTCTTAATACAAAACCGGCCCCTTGGGGGCCGCGGTGTTTTACTCCTTGCATACCTTGCATGAACATGTCTTGCAAGTCACCAGGCTTAATGCCATTGGGATTATAAAAGCTCACTACACCACATTCTTCTTGAATGGTTCTTTCAGTGGAATGTACTAATTCAGGAGATTTTTTAACCGCAGTAAGAGGTAGTAAGGGACGACCTTCAGATAACTTTGAAGTAACAGCAGAACGCGGGCAACCTTCTATCACTGTAATTTAACTCTACCATTTATTCTTTAGGTCAGCAATATGTCAGAAGTAGGTCAGAGTAGTACTCCACTTGACAGCAGAGCATTCTTTCCGTTATTCTGTAGGAGATGTTGAAGAATAAAAGTGTGCTCATTGCTGTAGGCGTAGTAGTTGTCGTCCTCCTTGCTCTTGGAGCCTTTTACTTTGTCGCCAATCAAAACACCGCTGAACCTGAAGAGCAAGCTTCAGAAACTATGGTGAAGACAATTACCCCAGAAGAAATTGGTCTTACAATGGAAATTACTCCGGATAAGAAAAAAGTGATGTTTAAAATTGCAAAAGCTCAAGGTATAGAATCAATTGAATATGAACTCGTTTATGAAGCCGATTCAACAGCACAGGAAAAGAGTGAAGGCGGCGAAGATAGAGTACAGCGAGGGATTACTGGTGAAGCTGATGTCGAATCCGGTGCATCAAGTTATGAATCAGAAGAGCTAGATCTCGGTAGTTGTTCTCGAAATGTTTGCCGATATGACTCAGGAGTTAGTAGTGTTGACATCACACTTAAGCTTACAAAAGATGACGGTAATATCTACAATGTTGAAGACACCCTCCAAGTAGAAGAGTAATACTTTTCACATCTCCTATAATAAGTTTTTCTTACATTCCAAAACACTACATTTTGTGCTTTCAATTCCCTCAAGCCACTACAAATCACATCTTATATGTTGACAACTTTTCACGGAAAGAGGAAAATAGTGAAAGGTAGTCAAAAGTAGGAAAAAGTAGGATAATAATACATATGCTGTTGGGTCAATACGAAAGTCGAATTAGTGAAAAATATCAAGTAGGACTACCAAAAAAATTCCGAGACGAGCTGGGCGAGAAGTTAATTGTTACGAAAGGTTTTGAAAATTGTTTGATCATCGTATCGGAAGAAAACTGGAAAACTTTGCTCGAAGGGACAGAGGGTAAACCATTTACAAATAAATCGACACGTGAGATGCAACGGTTTTTATTGGGAAGTGCGTCAGATATCGAGCTAGACAGTAAGGGAAGATGTGTGCTTCCGGAGTATCTACGAAATTTTGCAAATATTAAAGATGAAATAGTATTTGTAGGGATCCAGAGATTTGTTGAAGTGTGGGATAAGAAACATTGGGATGAACATCAAAAAGAACTAGCAAAGAATATTGATTCAATAGCGGAAAGGCTATCTGAGTCAGAATAGAGTTATGGCAGGATGAATAATTATCACGTAAGTGTACTCTTACGACAAACAATTGAATTACTGAATGTACAGCCTGAGAAAAAATATATAGACGGAACATTAGGAGGAGCGGGACATACTGCACTCATCCTGGAACACGGGGGGAAAGTTTTGGGAATTGATCAAGACCAGGATGCTTTGAACTATGTTGCCAAAAAATTTAAAGCCGGAAAACATACGATTGGTAAAGAATTAATCTTAGCAAAAGGTAATTTTAAAGATATTGATGTTCTTGCAAAAGAGCATGGCTTTGAAAATGTGGCAGGGATTCTTTTAGATCTTGGAATCTCGAGCCATCATGTTGATGCAGCTGAAAGAGGTTTTAGCTTTATGAAGGAAGCACCTCTTGATATGCGAATGGATCAGGAGTTGGGGGTTCGAGCAAGTGATCTAGTGAATGCATTAACAAAGAATGAATTATTTGAATTATTTACTAAATTGGGTGAAGAAAGATTTTCTCGATCCATTGTCGAGAGTATTATTCGCACCCGTCAAATAAAACGGATTGAAACAACAACTGAGCTTGCTGAGATTATCAGAAGAGCGGTACCTTCGTCGCCTAAAGGAATACATCCTGCGACAAAGGTTTTTCAGGCGTTAAGAATTGCAGTCAATGATGAGCTGAATAGTGTACGGGAAGTTTTGCCCAAAGCCATTCCATTACTGGCAACGGGAGGAAGACTTGCTGTGATATCTTTTCATTCACTGGAAGATAGGATTGTAAAACGTGCATTTTTGGACTTTGAAGAGAAAGGATTCGGGAAGATTATTACGAAAAAGCCTGTGATACCGACGCAAGAAGAGATTGCCGAAAATAGTAGATCGAGAAGTTCAAAATTGCGGGTTTTTGAAAAAATATGAAAAAACCAATATTATTATTAGGAGGTCTAGGATTTATAGTCGTAGTCCTTTCTATTGTCCGCATTTATCTTGTGAACAATATCTCTACAACTGGAGTTGCTCTTGTTGATCTGCAAAATCAGGCTGAAGAAGTGAAAAAAGAAAACGAATTATTGAAAGAGCAATATCTTCAGGCAGCTTCCTTTACAACAATTAATGCTAAGGCAAAATCCATGGGATTTGCTCCAGCCAAATCACATCTCAACATGGCCGCTCCGTTACCATTGGCTAAGCGATAATCATTTACATTTACAGAAGCTGTATCAGGCCTTTCTGTTATGTCTATGCTTTGATACACTTATTACTACTGCACTATGACATGGCGATATAGATTTACATTACTATTCTTTCTTTTCTTGTTTTCGCTGATTATCTCACGGTTATTCTATTGGCAGGTTGTTCGTGCTCAGGAGTTAGCTGCACTTGGTCAGGAACAATATGATGCCCAAGTGACTCTTACTGCCACAAGAGGAGAAATAAAAACCTCCGATAACTATGCAATTGCTGCAAATAAGCTTTCCTACCTCGTTTTTGCCAATCCAAAGGAAGTAAAGGATAAAGAAAAAGAATCCGAAATGCTCGGAAAGTTTCTTGATATCGATAAAGCTACCATAAGTGCTCAGCTTTCCATGAATAGGTTTTGGGTTCCGTTGAAGTCTCCAATTGAGCATGTATTGAAAGAGAAAATTGAGGCGAAAGAATTACCAGGTGTGGGCTTCCAAGAACAGACAATTCGTTTTTACCCAGAAGCATCAACTGCAGCGAATTTGTTGGGTTTCGTGGGTAAAGATGATGTAGGAAAGGATAAAGGATATTTTGGTCTAGAGGGATATTATGATAGACAATTGCGTGGAAAAGATGGCATGGCAATTGTCGTGAAGGATGCTCGTGGTCAACCTATCCTTGCAAACATGAATGATAATACAGAAAAGGTTGATGGACGTGATTTGATACTGCATGTTGATCGTCGTATTCAATTCATGCTCGACCAAGAATTAAAGAAGGGAATTCAGGCATATGGTGCACAAGGTGGTATGGCCGCTGTAATGGATCCAAAGACCGGAGGTATCCTTGCCATGTCATCATATCCCACGTACGATCCTCGTTCATATCAAGATTTCTCAGATAAGCTTTATTCAAATCCCTTTATATCTTTTGCCTATGAGCCTGGATCGACTTTTAAGCCACTCATTATGGCCTCAGCATTAGACGCTGGGTTATTGCAACCTGATACGAAATGTCCGATTTGTGCAGGGCCAGTAGAGATAAGTGGTTACAAAATTAAAACGTGGAATGATGAATATACAGAGAATAGTACTATGACCGATGTTATTGTCCATTCAGATAATACGGGAATGGTTTACACTGGAAGATTATTAGGACTGGATAGGATGCTTGCGTATATGGAAAAGTTCGGTGTAGGTCAGGCAACGGGAATTGATTTACAAGGTGAAGTATATCCAAGTTTACGAGAGCGTGATAGTTGGTACGAAATTGATCAAGCAACTGCAACTTTTGGACAGGGTTTAACATTAACTCCGATTAATTTACTTACCGCATTCTCTGCAATAGCAAATGACGGGAAGCGGATGGAGCCTCATGTCGTTGCAAGTGTACAGACAGCTGATGGAAATGTTATCCCAATCCCTCCAAAGCAATTGAGTCAGCCTATTTCTCCCAAGAGTGCGAGAGTTATGACTGAGATGATGGTAAAAGCTGTTGAAGATGGGGAGTCAAAATGGGCTGCACCCAAAGGCTACCGAATAGCTGGAAAAACCGGTACAGCTCAAATTCCAGTAGAGGGGCATTATGATCCAAATAAAACAATTGCGTCATTTGTAGGGTTTGCACCTGCGGATGATCCTAAATTCTTAATGCTTGTGGTTGTCGATCGACCATCAACTTCAATCTATGGTTCAGAAACTGCTGCTCCAATCTTTTTCAATGTCGCAAAAAACATCTTGACGTATTATGGAATTCCCCCAACAGAGCCTATTACCGAAGATAAGTAGTATTATCGTTGAATTGTGAGATGTTTTCGCTTTGCTTCGACTTCATTAAAAATTTTCTTTACCTCTTTTATCCTTAATATAGAAGTGACATTGTTAAAAAATGCTTGTAAATCAATTCCATAAGCTTTCTCATATTCATACGCTTGGATTGCCATATCGAGCTTATCTACTTCTGTCACAAGTTTTGCTTCGAGTGTCTTTTTCTTTTGAAATTCCTCGAAAAGTGCTGGAGAATCTGTATCATCGATAAGAGCAAATATCTCATGAATAGCTGCAGTTTCTTCAACATTTTTTTGTACAAGTTTGGGCATGTCTAATCGTTTTCCATCCCACGAAGCAACTACAACATCTCCAATTTTTGCTTCACCGATATCATGAATCAAAGCCATTTTCATTGTTTTGTTAATGTCAGCTCCAACTTGGGGTGCTAATGTCATAGCGAGGACGGCCGTTCGGAAAGAATGTGCTGCAACATTTTCAGGATCAGGGACGTTTCTTCGAACCCATCCGGTACGTTTTAACGATTTTAGTTTCCCAATAGTAAGGGCAAACTCTAAGTAGTTCATTGTATTAAAGAATTGGTGAGCCTGCTGGCACCTTCGCTTTAGGTTTAAGTGGTTGTGGTTTTTTACCCTCAGCCGCAAGGATCATTCCTTGAGACTCTTCTCCCATCATTTTTCGTGGTGCGAGATTAAAAACGAATACAAATTGCTTATCCTTTAAATCAGCGGGTTTATACCATTGCTTGATTCCTGAAAGAATATTTCGAGTTCCATGCTCGCCGAAGTCTACAGTTAAACGGAGGAGCTTATCTGAACCTTGTTTTTCTTCGCAGTTAATTACTGTACCAACTCGGATATCTAGTTTTACGAAATCGTCATATGTAATTTGTGGTTTCATTAGTGTGATTATATCAGATTTTGTTTTGTTTACTATAGTCTGTCTTACAATTGTATAAATAGAATCTTATCCTTCAGTACTGTTTTTGTCATGGATATCGTTCCCACCGGTAGTTCAATAATAGTGCTATACAAAGGATTCCAAATAAAGAAGGTATTTGGTTGCATATATTCTTTCATAGTTGCTACCTGGTTATGCTTGTCAAGAATTAGGACATCGATCGGATACTTCATAAACAATGTATGGATACCAAATCTACTTTTTAGAAGCATTGCCACTGGAGTTTTATGAGCCAGTAAACCCAATGTTTGATCTCGCAGTGATGTTGCCTGTATTATGTTCTCGGCCAATGTAATTTGGTTTGTTTTATTTACAATCTTCATATGAATTTGGTTTAGCATCTCATATTTAGATTGTTGAAACAAGCTCAATCCAAAATAGGATAGCTCAGCAAAATTTGCTATACTGAGTATTATGACAGGAAGAACACATGATTTGGCTGCATTTACAGCACTTTCTGTTGTTGTCGTTACACACCCTTTGCCTGAGGTCACTATGGGAACAGCCATTGTAGCATTGGCCGCAAATATGGTTGGCGGGATTGCTCCTGATATTGATCAGTCAACAGCACCTTTTTGGCGTAATCTTCCCATTATGAATGTCTTTGGACGATTCTTTGGGAAATTACTTGGTGGTCATAGATTTCTTTCTCACTCAATCATTGGTGTTATTGTCTTTGGAACGCTTTTTAATCTCTTCCTCAAATTTCTTCAACCCAGTATCCCGGATATCAATTTAGAAGTAGTGTGGTGGGCTTTTATGATTGGTTTTGTTTCCCATTTAGTGATGGATACATTTACCAAAGAAGGAGTTCCATGGCTTTTGCCCTTGCCGTGGAGTTTTGGATTTCCTCCTATCCGAGCATTTCGTGTTACAACTGGAAAGTTTTTTGAAAAGTTTATTCTTTTTCCTGTGCTTCTTATTATCAATGGTTATATTTATTACATATATTATGATAAAATTCTTGAGCTACTCAGGCATTATTTAAAATAACTATGTGGCAAAAAGCAAAAAACGTCTATCATTTAGGTCAAGCAATTATCGCAAATGTTGCGTATAGATTTCCCGCTCGAGGGTTAACCATTGTTGGTGTGACCGGCACGGATGGTAAAACAACGACTTCTAGCCTCATCTACCACTGTTTAATTGCAGCCGGATATAAGGCTGCTTTAATTTCTTCAAATGGTGCAATTATTAATGGTGATGCAAGTGATATCGGATTTCATGTAACAACCCCTGGTCGATTTGCACTCCAATCGTATCTGCGAAAAGCAAAGAGTGCAGGTGTGCAATATGTGGTTTTGGAAGTTACGTCACACGCACTTGATCAGCATCGAGTTTCTGGTGTACATTTTGATGTTGGCGTCGTTACTAATGTTACACGTGAACACTTGGATTATCATAAAACCTACGAGAATTATGTACATGTTAAATCCAAACTTCTCCGTCGAGCAAAGGTCGCAGTTGTGAATAAAGATGATCATTCATATTGGCAGATCAGAAAAAAGGAACTAAAAGGAAAAGAAGAGATTGTGACATATGGTATGAAAAAGGATTCAGACGTAAATCCACATACGTTCCAATTCACAACGAAGTTGATTGGGCAATTTAATAAATATAATTGTCTGGCTGCAATTACGGCACTCCAGCAATTACATATTCCTGAAGTGTCAATTCGTAAAGGTATAGCTACATTCAAAGCTCCAACTGGCCGTCAAGAAATTCTTTATAAAAAGGAGTTTATGGTTATCAATGATTTTGCACATACTCCAAATTCGTTTGCGGAAATACTACCGGAAATTAAGAAGCTTGCAAATAATCGCTTGATTCATGTCTTTGGAGCTGCAGCTAAAAGAGATACATATAAAAGGCCGGAAATGGGGAAAATCTCTTCACGATATTCAGATGTGATTATCGTAACAGCGGAAGATCCTCGAGATGAGCCTATTGATAAGATTAGTAGTGAGATTCTCAAAGGAATTACTGATAAGCGATTCGAAATTGTTCATGATCACACATTGATTGCATCCGGCTCTGGGATGAAAAGCGGACAGAAGTATGTTTTTGTTATTCCTGATAGAAAAGAAGCAATTCATTTTGCAATCAAGATTGCGGGGAAAGGCGATGTCGTTATGATGACAGGTAAAGGACATGAGAAATCTATTAATTATGGTAAAGGCGAAGAACCATGGGATGAAAATGCAACAGCAAAAGAAGCACTACAAGAGAGAAAACTTTTATGAGTGATGTAGTAAAATTGGACATTTTTGCAGATTACACAGCAATAACACACGCAATTTCCACCAAAGCATTTGGTTCGATGAAGAAAGAAAATGGAGAGCTTCATTTTGCCAACGTACTTAAGTTTGCTAAAGCTCAAAACTTCCCTAAAATGCCGATTACTATGAAACAAGTTCATGGTACAAATGTTGCGATTGTAGAAAACGATCGGGAACTCGTCCTTGAGCAAACCGATGGAATGGTCACAAATAAAAGGGAATTACCGCTTGCCATAAAGACTGCTGATTGTTTGCCAGTCTTTTTTTATGATCCAGAGAAGCATGTCATTGGTGCGGTCCATGCTGGAAGAAGAGGCTTAGCTGCAGGAATTCTTCAAAAAACAATAAAGGTATTCATTGAAAATTTTGGGTCAAATCCCAAAGATATTATCGTGGGTGTCGGTCCTTCGATTGAAGCTTCATGTTACGAAGTCAGTGAAGATATTATTAAGGAGTTTAAGAATGTTTTTTCCACATTTACGAATATATCGGAAGAAAAGCAAGGAAAATTTTATCTAGATCTACGAAGTGTTGCGATGCAAATATTTATGAGAGAAGGTATACTTAAGGAAAATATTTCGATTTCAGAGATATGTACCCTGCATGATGATCGTTTCTACTCTTACCGTAGAGGTGATAGAAATGCATTATTTATCAGTGTGATAAGTCTAGTATGAAAAAAAAACAGATACATTTTGTAGGAATTAAAGGCACAAATATGATGCCGCTAGCTTTGATTGCAAAATCCGCTGGGTATGACGTAACCGGCTCAGATGTCGATCAGGAATTTATTACTGATGCAGCACTGAAAAAAGCAAAGATTACACCGCTCAAGGGATTTGCTGCAGAACATGTCAGCCAACCGGATTTCGTCATTACAACGGGAGCACATGGAGGATATGACAATATTGAAGTCCATGCCGCAAAGCTAAAAAAGATTCCTGTCATGTCAGCCGGTGAAGCAACGGGAGCCTTTATGAAAGGTGAAATCCTAGGTGAACAGTTTACTGGTATTTCCGTGGCAGGAACGCATGGAAAAACGACAACAACAGCAATGATTGCCACAATCCTAAAAGAAAACGGGCTTGATCCTTCGTATATTATTGGTACGGGGGATGTAAAATCACTTGGTGTGCCAGGTTATTTAGGGAAAGGTCGTTATTTTGTTGCCGAAGCTGATGAATATGCAACAGAACCAGTTCACGATAGACGTGCGAGATTTCTTTGGCAGCATCCAACTTTTGCAATATTTACCAATATTGAACATGATCATCCTGATATTTACCCAACGATTGATTCTGTCCGCTCAACATTTCTAGAGTTTGCAAATAACCTGTCTCCAAAAGGATTACTGATTGCATGTGGTGATGATCCAGAAGTTCGGAAGTTACTCAAAGAATATGAGCGTAAAGCCGTAACATATGGATTTGGAGCTGGCAATGATTATGTCCTTGAGCGTGCGACAATTTCAGGTGATCAAACATTCTTCTGGGTAAAATCTCATGGTGTGCCATTGGGTGAATTCGCAATTCGGGTTGCCGGTGAACATAATGCTTTGAATGCATTGGCAGCAATTATCATTGCTCTTGAAGTTGGCTTATCAATCGAAAAAGTGAGAAAGGGATTACTTGCTTTTGAAGGTTCAAAACGTAGATTAGAATTTATCGGAGATTTACAGACAGGTGCGAAAGTATATGACGATTACGCACATCATCCAACCGAGATTAGAAAAACTCTTGGAGCATTACGCAAACAATATCCAAAGAAAAAAATTGTCTGTCTTTTTCAACCGCATACCTATTCACGAACCAAACAACTCTTTAATGATTTTCTGAGAGTTTTTGAAGATGTCGACACCATTGTCGTAACAGATATCTATGCCTCATTGCGTGAAAAAGCTGACCCAAGCGTTTCGGCAAAGCAACTTGCGGTAGGCATAAGTAATCATCACAAAGAGGTAATTTACCTTGAGACTTTGGATGATGTGGTAAAATATATCAACGAAAACAGGTTTAGGTCAGATACAATACTTGTCTCCATGGGAGCAGGTGATATCTACACGATCCACACCAAACTGGCTTTTTTATGAGTGATAGTATCAGGAAGATTGTAGAGTTAATCGGTGAAAAACGAGTAAAACAAAACGAATCATTAGCAACACATACCATTGTAAAAGTTGATGTTAACGCAGAGTTGTACCTCGAAATTGACAAACTTGATGAGATCATTAAGATAGTAACAGCAGCACAAAAACTGAAGATCCCTGTTCGAATGCTGGGCGGTGGTGCTAGAATAGAATCGGACAGAGATATACCAGGTTTGGTAATTAAGAACAATTGCAGAAGATTTGATAAGGCAAGTATGAAAGGTTCTATCAGGCAAAACCAGATGGGTGTACAAGAAATACTTGTTTATGCCGAATCCGGTGTAAATATGAACCAGCTTGTTCGCTTTACAATTGAAGAAGGATTAGCTGGACTAGAATATCAATTGGGATTACCTGGAACCGTCGGTGGAGCTATTTATACAAATGCAAAATATATTCCAAAATATTTGCTAGTAAATAAGGCATTGCAATCAGTACGGATTTTACACGAGAATGGGGAGATCCAAACATATAATGGACAAATGCCACATTTCGTATATACTGATGGAGCGTGGGAAGAGACAAATGATATTATTTTATCAGCGGCATTTAAATTGATACCTGCTGAAAAGAAAATATTATGGGAACATGGAGAAGCGGCAGTGGCTTGGAGAAGAGAAGAAACAGAGAAAAAGAGCATCATTAAATAATTATGGAGAAATTTGTTATTAAAGGCGGAAATAAATTACAAGGTGAAATTGGTATTTCCGGAGCAAAAAACGCAGCATTAAAGGTCCTCGTTGCAGCTTGTCTTACTGATGAGCAAGTTATTATTCACAATGTTCCATTGATCGCAGATGTTTTTGTGATGCTTGATATCATGAAAGATCTTGGAGCTGAGGTAAAGCTTGAAGATCATACCGTTACGGTACGCATGCAATCATTTGCTCATTCATCAATCCCACTTGATAAAGCTGCACGTGCTCGAACATCATCTATGTTTATTGGTCCTTTACTTGCTCGAACTGGAGAAGCTATTATCCCAAATCCAGGTGGCTGCAGACTTGGTGCACGACCGATTGATAGAACAGTTGAAGGCGTTGGAAAGCTTCAGGTTGATATTACGTATCACAGTGAGGATGGATACTTTCATGCTCGCACAAAAGGTTTGAAAGCGTCAAATTACCATTTCCCAAAGAGTACACATACTGGTACCGAAACAATGATTATCGCAGCTGCTTTAGCTGAAGGAACAACAGTTTTGGATAATGCAGCTGAAGAACCAGAAATAAACGATGTAATAGAACTCATTAATAAAATGGGCGGGAATGTCAAAAGAACAGCACATCGTCAAATTACAATTGTAGGTGCCAAGAAATTACATGGAGCAGAAGTGACAATTAGTCCTGATCGTATTGAGGTTGCAACATTTGCCATTGCTGCTGTTATTACTGGAGGAGATATTTTTGTTAAAGATGCTCATAAAGCAAATATCGATGCTTTCATGGAGAAATATAAAGCAACAGGTGCTGGATACGAAATCAAAGAAGATGGTATCAGATTCTTTGCAAATGGTACGCTAAAAGCAGTTGATGTTGAGACAGGAATTCATCCAGGATTTTTGACCGATTGGCAAGCACCTTGGGCAATTCTCATGACGCAAGCAGAAGGTGAAGCAATTATCCACGAAACTGTTTTTGAGAATAAATTAGGATATGTTGCTGATCTCAAACGAATGGGTGCAAAGGTCAAGTTATTCAATCCAGAAGTTAAAGATCCTGAATTGGTTTATAATTATAATTTGGAGGATGATAAACCTGAATACTTCCATGCAGTAAAAATTACCGGGCCAAATACACTCCATAATGCCGTCATGACAACACTTGATATCCGTGCTGGTGCAGCAATTGTACTTGCTGCATTGGCTGCGAAAGGAACTTCAACAATATTTGGTATTGAAAAATTAGATCGGGGCTACGAAGCATTTGAGACACGATTCACAAATTTAGGAGCATCAATTGAAAGGGTTACTGAGGAGGAATGACAAAGGAGGAAAGAAATTTAGGAGCAATCGTTTTAGCTGCAGGACGAGGAAAGCGCATGAAAGCAAAAGGCATGAATAAAGTGACCTTTCAACTTGCCAACAAACCACTTGTCAAACATTCCATAGATCTTCTTGAGCACATGTATTTCGATTCAATCATCGTGGTTGTAGGATTTGCCAAGGAATCCGTCAAAGAAGTTTTGAAAGATGATACACATATCATCTTTGCTGAACAAACAAAAAGACTCGGAACTGCACATGCTGTTGCAAGTGGGTTTAAAAAGGTTCCAGAACATGTATCTGATGTCCTAGTGATCAATGGGGATGATTCTGCCTTTTATACCAAGGAAGTTATTTCCCAACTTGCTGCAAAACATATAGATGAAAATGCAGCGATAACATTTTTAACGGTAAAACTTCCCAATCCTTTTGGACTTGGACGTGTAGTCCGAGATAAAGATGGTAAAGTGACATCGATTGTTGAAGAAAAAGATGCTACTGAAGAGCAACGAAAGATTCAGGAAATTAACGCAGCATGCTATTTCTTTTCAACTGCATTTTTGAAAAAATACCTCAAGAAAATTAAAAAAAGTCCTGTGACTGGTGAATATTATATTGTCAGTTTAATTGAGCTTGCGGCAGAGCAAGGAGAGACGATTGAAACGATTCAAGTCGAAATCCCTTGGCGTGGTGTAAATACTCCTGAGGAATTGCAAGAAGCCGAAAATCTCTATCAAAGTATCAAAGCAAATGAGCCAAAAGAGTAATTTTTGGCTACTTCTATGGAACAGCAATCATATAAAATACAGCAGCTTACATCTTTTTCTCCAGAAATAGGTGATTCTCTCAGATTACTTTCACAACAAGTTGGCGATAATTATCAGGAGTTAACAGACGCTGATATCAAAGAGATGCTTGCATCTCCAAATCATTTTCTTTTCATTGCTACATCCTCTGATGGGACAATTGCCGGTATGATACTTGCACTGGTCTATAGAATTCCTTATGTGAGAAAAGCTTATTTGGACGATCTCATTGTAGATACTCATTATCAAGGACAGGGTATTGGCTCTGCATTATTGGAGCATGCAGTTTCATTTACAAAAGAACATGGAGCGGCATATGTAGACTTTACTTCAAGGCCAGAACGTGTCTCAGGAAACAGTCTGTATACTAAATTAGGCTTTAAAAAACGTGATACAAATATCTACCGAAAGATCTTTCATTACGGTAAAAAAACTGACAGTTAACCCAGCAATTTACTATTTCAGGCAAATTAGAGTATAATTGTAGCAATGATACGACTGTTAGGGCTTATGTTATCGTCTGCTTTTGTCACGGCAATTTTGCTCGTGCCATTCATCGACTTTTTATATAAGATAAAACTCCGACGTCACAAACAGGTCACAAAAGACATGTTTGACAATCGCACACCTCTTTTTGACAAATATAATTCATGGAAAGCCGGAACACCCTATGGTGGCGGATTACTCATTATAGTTGTCGTTTTAATTTGGTCTCTATGGGCATATGGCATCTTTAATATTAAGAGTAATCCATGGGAAGTTTTTGTTATTCTTTTCTCCTTTGTTAGTTTTGGACTGCTTGGATTTTACGATGACTTAAAGAAAATGGTTCCGGGGAAAGAAAAATTCTTTGGTCTCCGATTTCGGCACAAGTTTATCATCCAATGGATATTAGCATTAATAATCTCTTGGGTTTTCTATTTCCAACTCGGATATAACTTTATATTTATTCATGGAGTTGGACAGATGTTCCTCGGCATGTTCTTTATACCATTTGCAGCATTTGTAATCGTTTCGTTCGTAAATGCTTTTAATATTACCGACGGACTTGATGGATTGGCATCAGGATTACTCATCATTTGTTTGCTTGCTTTCCTCGCGATTAACTCAGTTACTCTGGATCAACCATTAGGAATTTTCTTGGCAATTCTTATCGGTAGTGTCGCAGCTTTTCTTTACTTTAATATTTATAAAGCACGTATTTGGCTCGGTGATGTTGGCTCACTATCGCTTGGAGCAGCATTGGCTGTGACAGGATTGCTGACAGGAAAAGTGTTTGCATTGATGATTATTGGTGGAGTCTTTGTTGTTGAAATTGCTTCCTCATTGATTCAATTACTTGGTAAGAAATATCTCGGACGCAAATTACTTCCTGTTGCACCATTACATTTATACTTCCTTAAAAAGGGTTGGGAAGAGCCAAAGATCGTAATGCGTGCATGGTTAATAGGTTTCCTCTTGGCGGTACTTGGTATATTCATTGCCTTAGTTTAGTATCGCTTCTGCCCAAATGAAAGCAAGATTTCGTCTAAAAAAAGTAACTACTGGTAAGTTTGATATTGTGCTGTTCAGTTTGGTGACAGCCCTCACTTTATTTGGCTTGCTGATGATTTTCAATTCCTCATCCGTAATTGCATACAATCTTTTCGGCGATAAATATGGATTTATTAGAGATCAAGTTGTATGGTGTGTATTGGGTTTTATCGCATTATTTTTTGCTTATAAATTTGATTATCACAGATTTTATAATCTCGCAGTTCCTTTATTAATTACTGCAATTGGATTGCTCATTCTCGTATTCGTTCCCGGGATTGGGACACATGCTTTGGGTGCAAGTCGGTGGATCAATTTAGGATTTACTTCTGTACAACCTGCTGAATTTATCAAACTTGCATTAGCTATTTATTTAGCAGCTTGGTTCTCTCAAAAAGAAAAAGGAAGATTTGGTGCATTTATTTTATTGATGGGTTCCATCTTATTTTTGGTATTGATGCAGCCTGATCTTGGAACAGCTTCAATCATTATGTTTGAAGCCGTAGTTATTTACTATCTTTCGGGTGGGAACATTATGTATTTCTTCTTCATTGCACCAGTAGTTGCGGTAGGTGCATTCTTCTATATCGTTTCAGAACCTTATCGTCTCGGGCGTTTAACAAGTTTTCTTAATCTTGGTGGATCACTTCATGATACATCCTATCACGTAAAACAAATTCTTATCGCACTTGGTTCTGGAGGGTTATTTGGATTAGGTGTCGGTAACTCATTACAGAAATACGCATATCTCCCCGAAAATGTTACTGATTCGATTTTTCCAATTATCGCTGAAGAATTCGGATTCTTTGGTTCTGTGGTTTTGATTTTTGTCTTTGCTGCATTTATCTGGCGATGCTTATATATTGCATCTCGTGCGAAAGATGCTTTTGGTAAGTTGCTTGCAGGGGGAATAATTGCATTCATTGGAATTCAATGTGTTATTAATTTGGCTGCAATGACAGCCCTCGTCCCCCTTACTGGAGTTCCTTTGCCATTTATTTCATACGGAGGATCGGCCCTCATTGTTGACCTTGCATCCATAGGAATTCTTCTTAACATCGCCAAGCAATCAAAATCATAAACTTGGTATAATCACCTAATGGAGCACCTCACATTTCAAGTCGATGGACAAAAGCTTTCTGCAACGATCCAATATCCACAAGATATAAAAGAGAAAAATCCTGCAATCATTTTTGTTCATGGTTGGATGAGTAGTCAAAGAAGAAATATTCTTTATGCCCAAGAATTGAATAAATTAGGGTATATTTGCATGACATTTGATTTACGAAGTCATGGTGAAAGTGAAGGTGAACGAGGAAAACTTTCTCGAGAAGATTATATGGATGATATGACGGCAGCATATGATTTGTTGCTTTCTCAAAAAGGAGTAGATCCTGAAAGAATTGGAGTGATCGGTTCGAGTTTTGGATCATATCTTGCAGCAATTCTTTCTGCGGAACGTGCAATAAAATGGTTAGTTCTTCGTGTTCCTGCAAATTATCCTGATGAGGGTTTTGACCAGCCACAAGTGAAATTCGCAAATAGAAAAACAACTGAATGGCGAAAAGAAAAACTTTCTTTAGAGGCTACAGCATCTCTTCGTGCACTCCATACTTTTAAAAATGATATGCTGATCATCGAATCTGAATTAGATGAACTTTGTCCGCATCAAACAATGGAAAATTATATGAATGCAATTACAGATAAAAAGAAACTAACGCATAAAGTAATTAAAGGAGCGGATCATAGTTTGAAGAGTGAGAAATTCCGATCTGTATTTATTTCAATTATTACAGAATGGTTTGGTGAGCGTTCTAAATCTTAAGTTTCTTTCCTCAGGTTTTCTTAAGAATGATATACTTAAGACATGAAACTTCTTATCGTGGCTGGTGGAGGTGGTCATTTTGCACCCGCATTAGCTGTTTTAGATAAATTGCCACAAGATTGGGAATATACGCTTGTTGGACGAAAGCATGCTTTTGAGGGCGATGACGCACTTTCCTTTGAGTATCAAACTGCACAAAAATTAGGTTTGCCTTTTATCGCTTTGACAACTGGTCGGTTGCAACGCAGAATAACCACACATACTTTTAGTTCACTCCTAAAGATTCCCGCAGGATTGCAACAAGCGATAAAAATTCTTAAGGATTTTAAGCCAGATGTCGTACTCTCATTTGGAGGATATGTTGCTGTACCAATTGCTGTTGCCGCAAAAATGCAAAAGATTCCAATTGTTGTCCATGAGCAAACACTCCAAGCCGGCCTTGCAAATAAACTTGCGAGTAAATTTGCAAATAAGATTTGTATCTCATGGAAATATTCAGAGCAGTTTTTTCCAGCAAATAAAACAATACTGACAGGAAATCCATTACGCAAAGAATTCTTTGAACATGCTGATGAAGCTGAACGACGCTCGAATGGGAAAGTTCCATTACTTTACATTACAGGAGGAAGCGGTGGAGCACATGGAATAAACCTTTTGGTTGAAGGTGCATTGGAAAAGCTTCTTGAGAAATATTTGATCATTCATCAAACAGGCAATGCTCAGGAGTTTGGAGATTTTGAACGATTGATGGATAAGAAAATGAACTTGTCTGATCATTTGCAAAAGCGGTATGAAGTAGTGAAATTTATTCCAGCGGACAAGGTGGTATCAGTTATGCTTAATGCTGATCTAGTCATTTCGAGATCTGGAATTAGTACAGTGAGTGAAATATTATACTTAGGAAAGCCTTGTTTACTTATCCCACTTCCATATGGTCAACGTAATGAACAACAAACAAATGCGGAGTTTGTTCAAAGTACTGGCCTTGGAGAAACATATAATCAAGATAATTTAACTCCAGAATTATTTGCTGAAAAGATTGGAGAGATGATTGCCAATATTGAAACCTACCAAAGTCACGCAATGGTTACACAAGAACTAATCAATAAAGATGCAGCCAAAAAAATTATAGAGGTAGTACAACATGAAAAAGACAAACACAATCGATAGAAAACAAAAAAGATATGCCAAAAAGATAATTGGTTTTGGCTTAATTGGACTAGGAAGTATCTTTGCTATAGCCGCTGGAACTTTTTATGTTTTCACGGTACAAATGAATAAACCACTGTATGTCAGTCCGCTTGCGAGTATGAAATTTGTACAAGCAAGTGAAAAAGACATGAAGCTTGAGACATTAAAGAAACAGCTCGAAAAAGAACACATTGCATATACAAAAATCGAAAAGCCTGATGAGGAGAGCTATATTGTAGAATTGAAGCAAGGTGGGCTCGTGACATTTTCGTCCCAAAAGGATATAATAGCCCAAATAGCCTCTTTACAATTCATCCTTTCACACCTTACAATGGAAGGTAAGCTGTTTTCACGGTTAGATTTGCGTTTTGAAAAGCCCGTAATCGTGCTCAAATGATGAGATTATGAACGAAGGAAAAATTCTTGTTGCAATAGATGTAGGAACATACAAAATCGTTACTGTCATAGCAAAAGTCATAGACAATGTTGTTAACGTCCTCGGTGTTTCTGAAGTTAAATCACAAGGTATTCGTAAAGGACAAGTTGTAGATATTGAAGAAGCAGTACATGCTATCAATGCTTCACTTGAGTCCGCTGAACGAATGGCCGGATATTCTGCTTCCCATGTTTTAGTTTCACTCGGTGGCAGTCAGATTGATTGTCAAAATTCTCGTGGAGTAGTCGCAGTAGCTACGCCAAATGGCGAAATTTCAGAAAGTGATCTTCAAAGAGTTATTGATGCTGCAAAAGCGATTTCAATCCCATCAACTCGAGACATTATCCATGTTCTCCCACGAAATTATATTGTTGATGGACAAGAAGGGATCAAAGATCCTGTCGGGATGTCAGGAACACGTTTGGAAGTTGATACGCATATTGTGACAGCAAATAGTGTTTCTCTTCGAAATCTTGAAAAAGCTTTCTCAGAAGTTGGAGTTGATATCGATAGTTTTGCATTTAGTGGTTATGCAAGTTCGCTCGCTGTTCTCTCCGATACCGAAAAAGAACTCGGTGTCATCTTAGTTGATATCGGAGCAGGAACTACCGATATCTCAATTTATACAGAAGGATCTGTAGCATATTCTTCAGTCCTCGCAATTGGAGCCAGACATGTAACCAACGACCTCGCAATTGGGCTTCGTATCTCACTTGAGAGTGCAGAAAAGATCAAACTCTTCTTCTCACAAAACCAAAATAAAAGAACAGTTCGAGAAGGTGATGATGAAAGTACCCACAAGCCATCAGATGAAGTTGATCTAACGCCACTGAATCTTCAGGAAGAAATCCGAAAAGTCTCCCAGAAAACTCTCGTCGATGGCATCATAAGACCAAGACTTAATGAAATTTGTACAATGATTGGACTCGAAATTAAGAAAAGTGGTTTTGCTGCACAAACTCCAGCAGGAATCGTATTTACAGGTGGCGGTGCTTTGACTGTAGGTTTACGTGAATCTGCACGACGCTCACTTGCAATGCCTGTCAGAATCGGTATGCCAACCGATGTCAAAGGAATTATTGATGAAGTCCAGCACCCAGCATTTTCTACAGCTGTTGGTTTGATACGCTATGGGATTGGTAATGCTCCGGCAAGAACGACTTCACGATTCTCAATGCCGTCAGGAAATGGTGGTGCCTCCAAGGTAATGAAAAAAGTTATCAACCTCGTTAAAAGCTTCATTCCTTAAATACCTCTCTAAAAAAACTGTTTGCAAAATTTTATTTTTAAAGCTAAATTGGGGAAATCCTTGTAGTCTGAAGCAAGAATATACTCATTTACTTATTGCAAACCTGATAGAGATTTGGTAGGATTTGACCAGCCCACAAGACTATGTTAATTCGTCCGCAATCCACTAACTTCGCAAAAATTCGTGTCATGGGTGTTGGTGGTGGTGGTAGCAATGCTATCGGCTCAATGATCTCAAGTGGAAGTATCCACGGTGTTGATTTCATAGCCATCAATACAGACGCACAAGCACTTCTTCTCAACAAAGCTGATACCAAGATTCAAATTGGTGAAATCTTTACCAAAGGACTCGGATCAGGTGGAGATCCTGAAATTGGTCGGCAAGCTGCTGAAGAGTCACGTGAAAAAATTAAAAACGCACTTGAGGGCTCAGACATGGTCTTTCTCACAGCTGGTATGGGTGGAGGAACAGGTACAGGAGCAACTTCAGTCGTTGCTGAAATTGCAAAAGAAGTTGGTGCTTTGACAGTCGCTGTTGTTACCAAGCCATTTATGTTTGAAGGAACTCGAAGAATGGTTAGTGCAGAAGAAGGTATCGACAACCTCAAAGACAAAGTTGATACTCTTATCGTTATTCCAAATCAAAGAATCCTTGATGTTGTCGATCGAAAGTTAAGTTTGCTTGATGCATTCAAAGTTGCTGATTCAGTTCTCACACAAGGTGTCCAAGGTATTTCTGAGATCATCACAATGCCTGGTCTTATCAATGTCGATTTCGCCGATGTCCGGAATATTATGTCCGATGCCGGTTCAGCCCTTATGGGTATCGGCAGTGGTATCGGCGAAAATCGAGCCCAGACGGCAGCACGTTCTGCGATAGCTTCTCCACTCCTTGAAATCAGTATGGAAGGTGCACGAGGTGTGTTGTTTAACGTCGTCGGTGGTAATGATTTGACGATGACTGAAGTTGATGAAGCAGCAAAGATCATTTCAAGTGCAGCTGATCCTGATGCAAATATCATCTTTGGTGCAACTATTGATGAAACCATGCATGACCAGATCCGTATCACTGTTGTTGCAACAGGATTCGATCAAGCAAAACAAAGACTGCAGCAATTCGTCATCCAACAGCCAACGCCACAAGTTACGGATACTCCCTTGACAAGGACCCAACCACCAGTCCAGCAAGAAGAGCAACAAAATCAGCAAAAGGATCATGACGAAGACGAAGAACAGCCACAGCAACATGTCCAATCTCCACAACCGGAGAAGAAAGACGAAAAGTCAGTAGAAGACGAATGGGATATCCCCGCATTCCTCAGACAGAGAAATTAAAAATTTCAAGTTTATTATCTAACATTTATCCTTGGCAGGCTCATTCTTGAGGACATTCTGGCGTTTGGCATGTGTGTGGAATTTGTTGCTACTCCTATCCTTCCCAATCGATCCAAAAGAATTATCCCACCATTTCCACCTATCCGTTCAAGTTCGCTTGATACTAATTCCGCCGCTTCTTGAGGAGTTTTTCCATCGTTGAGTAGCTCTACAGCTTTTTCCGTTGTTCCATGTATCAAAATCTTTTCTCCATTTCCAGTTGCGGAAGCACCGCCAAGTCTATTTGCATATGTTCCTTTTCCTGGAACACATGAATCTCCAGTTCTGCCAAAATCTTTTCTATTGCGTCCACCTGTTGAAGTACCCGCAACGATAGTTGTCCCATCGAATACAACGACTCCTATTGTTCCTCCTTCAGTAGTTTTTCGACCCGCATGAAATCTTTCGAGTTTTAAATCAGTCATCATCATTTCGTTCGTAATAGGAGGTATTGCATATTTTTCTGCAGCTGCCGCAGCTATATCATTGGCACCTTCGCCATGTAACAAAATGCTGCCTGTATCTATAACTTCACGTGCCGCGAGTATAGGATTTGCCATATTTGTTACGCCGGTTACACCACCAAAACAAATACTTCCTTCTTCGTCAACGAACATGATGCTCGCGTCCAGAGAAACCAACGGCTCGCCATCACGTCCAAGTCCTATGGCAGCACCGATCCCTGCATTGAAAGCTGGATCATTTTCTAATTGCATAACAGTACTGGTGACTACTTCAAGAGCTGAATTATTTGCTTCTAATTGTTTCCATCCATTACTGACAATTCTTGCGAGTGCAATCGTTTTATCAGAAAGATTCTGTTTATCTCGCTGATCAAACATATTTACAGCCCCTGCTCCTCCATGAATTACTATTGCTTTTGTTTCTTGCTCTACCATTTGCGGCATTATAGGTTATATAATCTAAAATGACAACAGCATGCTATAATTCTCTCCATGAGTTCGAAAGAGAGACAACAGTACTTTCACCAAGAGGATACTATGCATCAGCCTATACAACTTGTTTCTTCAGATGGACGAGTTATTTTACGGCAATACACTATGGAAGACGCTCCCGCTGCTTTTGATTTAATTGATCGAAATCGAGAGCATCTCTCACAATTTGATGAGGCGACAGCTTCGCATTATCCGAATTTAGAATCATTTCAACAAAGCATAGGTAGGGATCCAAAACGTCTTCGATTTGGTGTTTGGAATGAGACGAATGAACTAGTAGGAAGTATTAATTTAACTCCGACAGGGGACAGGCCAGATATTGGAATTGTGGGTTATTATTTAGGCGGAGAATATCAGCATAAAGGCTATATGCAAACTTCTGTAAAAACACTTGTCGATTATGCTTTTAAAGAAAGAGGTTATACAGAACTTCGGGCGAATGTACATGTTGACAATATTGGATCCGCTTCAGTATTACATGCTTCAGGATTGCAGTTAAATAATTGGGGCAATAAATATTTGAACTTCAGAATCAGAAAATAGTCTTTGCATTAATTTATATTGATGTTATAATCTTTTCGTGGATAAGAAGATCATCATCTTTCTATCCTGCCTACTCATTGCTATCCCAGTTTCATCAGCGATAGTGTCATTTATCGTACCCCCTACAAAAGAATCAGTACAAGGTGTAGCAGTCACAAAAGCAGTTGTTCCGACAGATGTCATCTCTCCGACTCCGACAATTTTTGCAATGCAAACTGCTACCAAATCAGCTGGAGTTACGATTCCTGCAACATCAGCAGCTGGTTTAACTGTCTCTGCAAAACCAACCAAGTTCCCACGATCAGAAATAAAGGCTACAGTTACGATGATTCCTACACTCACACCTGAACCCAAAGCTGCACAAACGACTACATCTCCGACAAGGATTGAACCAACACCAACTATTTATATATATGTCAGTACAACACCAGTTGTTACGGCAAAACCTACAGTTGCAGCGAAACAAGCGGTTGTTACCGGCAAGCCTTTCACGACAAGTGTAAAAATTGTTGAAAATCCATCGACAATCATAGTTAATGAATTTAATCCGACACAAGCACAAAGTCCGATTCAGCAAATCGACAAAGATGCGAACCTCCAAACATCCTATTAATGAATCTTTGCTCAAAACTTTCTGATATAATTTCCTGAGTTATGAAACTATTTTGGTGGAAAGTCTATTTCTGGTTAAATGTGGTGTTACTTGCTTTGGTAACTATTATTGAATTCTCATATCCTTCTGCACCTGTTGGATTATTTCTTACAGATATAGTCGTCTATGCAGTAGGGCTTACAGGTGTATATTCATATATTTTTAGAAAACAGATTTTTGAGACAAATTTCTGGAGGTATTTTTTCTGGTTTAACATTGCATATTCTGCATTATTCTTACTCTACGCAGCAGCTCCAGAACATCCTGTGATCGGTTATTTGTCATTTTTAGCGTATAGTGCTGATACTGAGAATTTGCTTCTTAATACAATGGTGGGATTGCTTTTGAGCTTGCCGTATATGTTTGCTATGTACCAATTGGCAGCAAATCGTTATCTTTCTATCCCAACACGAGCAAAAGAAATCTTAGAGAAAAATAAAAAGTGGGGGATGATTCAAATGGCTTTTTGGGGTTATTCGCTCATTTTTATCTGTGTACTCTTAGTGTTATCGCTTTTACCTACGACATCGATCGAATCTGCTACAACTGCAAGTTCTTCCGATACATACTCAGGAATGATAATATTTGCACCGATTCTAATTTTCTGGCTATGGATAACACTTGAATATAAGCGATATACATGGAATTGGTGGAAAGTGACATTACTGCTTAATTCATTACTTTTCTCTGGAATCATTGTTTTTGGATCTCTCTTTTTTGATCCATTGACTACAGTCGAAACCTCTTCCGAATTTGATTGGATTGGTGTCGCACAAACATTGATTATACTAACTGGATTGTATGTCTTTGGAAGTGAACAATTTCAAAAAGAAGAAGTACCTGTTATTGAACCGTTAAGAAAAACACGAAGAAGAAAACCTCAAATCTCAAGTGATACTGCAATAGGCAAATGATCTGATCCCTTTGAATAATCGGTTTGGAAAGAGTGGACCCTAAATTCCTTCGTCGTAAAAATATAATCCAAACGATGCGTCAGTTGATCAATTTTACAGATATTGCATCCATCGATATACATACACCATGTAGGATCGAGTTGCGAATCAGTATTTTGTAATCGTTCCGACATATATTTGATGGTGTTACTTTCAGGAAGTGCATTGAAGTCTCCCATAACCATAGCAGTTGTCGTCGGTAGACTCTCAAAAAGCTTTTTTACTTGTGCATCTTGCAGGTCTGAAGGTTGTTGATGTGTATGTGTAAGTTGCGTTGATGTGACCGAAATCTCTTTCCCTTCGATCTCGATCTTTACTTCAAGTGCAGTTCTGCGATTCTCTCCAGTAGAGAGCTCATGCAATTCTGTTGAAAGAAGTTTGTGTTTGCTCAAAATAGCATTTCCCCAGCTGACAGTTTTTCCATTCAACTGTAACTGCATAGATTCTTCATACTTCCAGTGATAGCCTAGTTCTTTTGCAATGTTTTCAGCTGTATTATGTTTTCCATCGACATCCTGAATAACTTCCTGAAGTGCAATAATGTCTGCTTCGACGTTTTTCAGATGTTCGACAATATCATGGTAGTGGTTCCCAAACCAGATGTTCCAAGAGAGAACTTTTATTAGCATAAGGAAATTATAGCAAAAAATACTAATGTTTCCCTATTGACACCGCTGTTTGTCATGTGATGTAATTATGCTGAGATTAGAATTTATGTTAAAGAATCTGCCTAGCTTAACAAAAAAGATCCAAAAAGGATTTACCCTTATCGAGTTACTCGTAGTACTCGGTATCCTTGGTATTCTCGCTGCCGCACTCCTCGCTACAATCAATCCAGTTGAACAGCTTAACAAAGCACAAGATACAAACCTTAAAAATGTCGCTGCACAGTTCGTAAGTGCAAATGTTCGATACTTCTCAGTAAAAAATGCTCTTCCATGGAATTCAACAGCTAGCGGTGGTGCTGCATGTTATACAAGTGGTACGACATTGGCTTCAGTTCCTATGAGTAGTCTCACTGCATGTATCCAAACACTTATTACCGAAGGAGAACTCAAGCAATCATTCCTTAATGCAAATAATCTTAATCAAGCAATTGTTACTAATCCAAATCCACAAACAAGTAATGCTGCGGATACAATCGTTTGTTTCCAACCTAAATCTGAGTCACAGCAACGAGATTCAAACACCCGATACACCCAAAGTGGTACTGCGGGAACTACATGCAAATCTCAAGGTGGTACAAATAACTGCTACTGGTGTGCACAATAGTTACTTTCCCTCAATAGAAATTTTATAACTTCTTTCTTTATTTCTGCTTACCCTTCTATTGAATTAGTTTTAGGTTTGAAGTACAATTGTATTCATGCTAAAACCAGTTTCTCCAAAAGTAAGTTTTCCCGAGTTGGAAGAAAATATCAATCGATATTGGAAAGAAAATAAAATCTTTGAAAAATCTATTACCTCTCGTCCAGCTGATAAGCGATGGACTTTTCTTGATGGTCCACCATTTGTGACCGGTATGCCTCATTACGGATCATTGCTTTCAAGTCTGCCAAAAGATGTTTTTGGACGCTATTGGACCATGAAAGGCTATCGTGTCCGACGTGTTTGGGGATGGGATGGTCATGGATTGCCAATTGAAAATAAGGTAGAGAATGAATTAGAGATCGCACGCAAAAAGGATATTGAAGAGATAGTTGGCGTTAAGAAATTTATTGATGCATGTAAATCATATGTCGATGTCGTCTCATCAGATTGGGAATGGTATGTCGATCGTATCGGACGTTGGGTGGATTTCAAAAATGCATACAAGACATGGGAGATAGATTATATGGAATCAGTCATGTGGGTCTTCAAGCAAATGTATGACAAAGGGCATATTTATAAAGGTTATAAAGTAAATCTCTATTGTCCACATTGCTCGACACCTATCTCAAACTTCGAAGTCGCAATGGATGCAGAAAATTATAAAGAACTTGTCGATCCTTCAACCACATACAAATATCCACTTGCTGGTGAAAAAGATACATATTTCTTAGCATGGTCCACAACACCTTGGAATAAGATTAATACACCAGTTCTCGCTGTTAACCCTAAGCTAACATACGTTAAGGTAAAACAGGGGAATGAATATTACATTCTTGCAGAGACGACGCTCAAGATGCTTCATGAAGAACCGAAGTTTGAAATTGTCGAGCACTACAAAGGAAAAGACTTAGTTGGTAAAAAATTTGTTCCTCATTATGATTACTACAAAGATCGAGCAACAGGGAAATTTTTTGAAATCATTGGTGCCGATTATGTCTCAGCTGATGAGGGAACCGGCATCGTAACTATCGCAGCGTACGGTGAGGAGGATTTGAAAGTTATGCAGGAGCAAGGCGTGTATATCGAAACCCACCTTGATGATGAAGGAACTGTAAAGCCAGATGTACCAAAATTCGGTGGCATGTATTATCTCAAGGCAAATAAAGCTGTAAATGCGGATTTGGAAGAGCGAGGATTAATTTATTCAAATAAAGATTATATGCATCGTGTGCCATTGTGTTGGAGATGCCACACACGCCTCTATTACGCTCCAATTAATGCGTGGTATGTAAATGTCAAAGATCTCAAACCTCTTTTGAAAGAAACAAATGAAAAAGTAAATTGGTACCCAAAGCATTTTAAGAAAGGTCGATTCCTCAAGAGTTTGGAAAATGCTCCGGACTGGAACATCTCACGAAATAGGTATTGGGGAAGTCCTGTGCCTGTGTGGGAATGTGAATGCGGCGAGCGATATGTTCCAGGATCTGTTGCAGAGCTTGAAAAAGCTTCTGGACAAAAAATCACTGAACTCCATCGTCCAGAAATTGATGATGTGACGGTCAAGTGTAAAGAATGTGGTAGTACTGCTCATCGCGTCCCTGAAGTTTTGGATAGTTGGATTGAGGCTGGATCCGCATCATTTGCAGAACGTCATTTCCCATTTGATTCTACTGAAAAAGTTGAAGATTTCTTCCCACCTGATTACATCTCCGAATACACAGGACAGATTCGGTCATGGTTTTACGTATTACATGTTATCGGAGCAGCTTTGTACAAACAACAAGCATTCAAAAATGTAAGTGTCACTGGAGTTATCCTCGGAACTGATGGTCGAAAGATGAGTAAGAACTTCAAGAACTATCCAGATCCAGCAGAAATGCTTGAGAAATATGGTGGAGATGCACTTCGTTTATACCTTCTTGGTACTCCAGTTATGAGTGGAGAAGACATACTCATTTCAGAAGATCAATATAAATTGCAGCTTCGTACGACAATGCTTATTCTTTGGAATACATATAACTTCTTTATCACATATGCAAATCTCGATGAATGGAAGCCATCTGATAAAACTTTCGACTCAGCTCAGGCAACAAATGTTTTGGATCAATGGATACTTACCTTGCTTGAACAAGTAAAAGCTGATGTTACGAAGAGCTTAGATAATTATGATACTGTCAGTACTATTGATTCGCTCAAATTATTTATTACTGATCTTTCAACATGGTATATCCGTCGAAGTCGTGATAGAGTTGGACCAAGTGCTGAAGATCAAGCAGATAAGAAAGCATTCTATGAAACAACACAGCATGTTTTAGTGACATTGACACAACTGCTCGCTCCAATCGTTCCATTTGTTTCTGAAGAGATGTACCTTAATTTAACGGATAAAGAATCAGTTCATCTTACAGATTGGCCTGAGAGTAAGAAGCTTGAAGCAAAGGATCAAAGTTTATTGGAGCAGATGAAAGTAGTACGTAAGATTGTAGAAATGGGACTAGCTCAACGCAAAGAAAAACAAATCAAAGTAAAACAGCCTTTGGCATCAATTCGTGTTTTATCAAAAGATGTAGCAATTGATGCAAATTTGCATCAGCTCATCTTGGATGAACTTAATGTAAAAGAAGTTTCATTCCATGACGCAAAAACCAATGAGATGAGTGTCGAACTTGATACAAGTTTAACTGAATCTCTCATTGCTGAGGGTCATGCTCGAGAAATTGTCCGTAAGATTCAGGAAGAACGCAAAAAGCTTGGCACGAAGCTGGATGAAAGAGTAGAAGTTACACTTGAAACATGGCCAAAAGATTTTGAATCATACATTCAAAAGAATGCACTTGTTCACGCAATTTCTAAAGGAGAATTTAGTGTTAAAAGCCGCGAATAACCTTCGTCATTCCTGCGAATGCAGGAATCCAGCTCCACCGATCAGCTAGTTTTTAACTTATATTATTTCTGGATCCCTGCATTCGCGAGGATGACGTGTATAATATGGATAAATTCTAAACGTATGAAAGCAAAAGCGAAGATTAAGATCGACTACCAATTAATGATCCCAGTGATCATTCTCGTCTCATTAAGCCTTGTAACACTTCTTTCACTGAATCCCGCTTTTTTCAAAAGCCAGCTTATTTCACTCGTCATCGCATCACTTGCATTCCTTCTATTCTCACAGGTAAATACACACTTTATACAAAAGTTCCGACTTCCAATCTATATTGTTTCAATTGTTATTCTTTGTATTACTTTAGCTATTGGTATCGAGAGTCGTGGGGCGACACGATGGATTGATGTTTTCGGTATTCGATTACAATTCTCTGAAATTTTAAAGCCATTTCTTGCCATAGCTTTTGCATCGTGGGTTGCAGATCAAAAAACTCCCAATATGAAATCATTTTTCAGGACATTACTATTAATTGCACCAATCTTTCTTCTCGTTGAATTCCAACCGGATTTAGGAAGTGCAATTCTCTACGCCAGTACAGCAATGTTTGCTTTAGTAATTTGTGGTTACCCTTTTCGATGGTTTGCTGCACTCATAGCTCCATTTATTATTATGTCACCATTTCTTTGGATGCGAATGCATGATTATCAAAGAGAGCGTATTTTAACCTTTCTTAATCCTACATCCGATCCTTTGGGCATTTCCTACAATACAATTCAAGCGATGATTGCTGTGGGATCGGGACATTTTCTTGGAAAAGGTTTATCTGAGGGGACACAATCAGGGTTACGTTTCTTGCCTGAAAGACAAACTGACTTTATCTTTGCAACAATTGCTGAGGGGCTTGGTTTCTTTGGAGCTTTGATCATTATCGTGACTATTATGTTCTTGTGTTATCGAATTTATCTTATTTATTCACGAACCAATGATGCGTTTATTCGAGTTTTTGCGGCATGTACATTTGGTATCGTCCTCATCCCAGCGTTCGTAAATATTGGTATGAATATCGGAATCGTGCCTATTGTAGGTGTTACGTTACCATTTGTTTCCTTTGGGGGAAGTTCACTCTTATCGAATTTTATCTTTCTTGGTTTGCTGTCTTCAATGAGTACTTCAGAAAAGCATAAACATGTGTTAGAGATCAAGTAAGGCTGCTCCTTGCCCAAGCGTGAAGAGTTTGATATAATCTTCCTCGTAGTATGAAATATGCAATTATAGCCAACGGCGGAAAACAATATAAAGTTACTGAAGGACAAGTCCTCGAACTCGATAAGCTACAAGCAGAACCAGGTTCAGAATATGTTTTGGATCAGGTACTTATGACTGTTGATGGTGATTCAGTAAACCTTGGAACTCCGTTCTTGGATGCAGTTACCGTAACTGCAAAAGTTTTGGAACAAACTCAAGGTGATAAGATCCGAGTTTCTAAGTTCAAGGCAAAAGCTAAATACCGAAAAACAATTGGTTTCCGAGCACAACTTACAAAGGTTCAGGTAACTGGATTCAAGAGTAAAGGTGCAAAGAAGGCTGAATAATCTTGACAGGATCGAAAACTTGCCGTACTATTAACTCAAGTTTTCACTAAAAAACTATGGCACATACAAAAGCACAAGGATCAGTAAAAGGAAATAGAGACTCACGACCAAAGCGACGTGGTGTTAAAATTTATGGTGGTTCAAAAGCAACACCAGGAAGTATCATCATCCGCCAAGTTGGTACAAAGTTTAATGCTGGAAACGGAGTTTCCATGGGACGCGACTTTACATTATTTGCAGTTGAGGAGGGAACTGTCCACTTCAAGACACTTAAAGGCAAAAAATATGTAGAGGTAATCCATGGATAATCAAACTGGAGATCGATTATACGAATTAGAAACTAATCATCTGCAATCTAACCCACTGCAGCCTCGTGGCGTTATTACCCCAGACTCACTAACAGATCTCGTCGAATCAATCCGCGAACAAGGAATTCTCGAACCTATCGTTGTCGCTCAAACACCAGCTGGATATCAAATCATTGCTGGAGAACGACGATGGAGAGCCGCAAAGATTCTTGGACTTCAGAAAGTTCCAGTTGTTGTTAAGATAACTACTCCACAAAGAATGCTGGAAATGTCTATCGTTGAAAACGTCCAGCGTGAAGATCTTAATCCTATCGAAAAAGCATTGGCTTATCGAAGGCTTATCGATGAATTCGGCCTTGGTACAACAGAAGTTGCAAAAAGAGTTGGTAAAAGTGTCCCAGCTGTTAGTAATACAATTCGATTACTTTCATTGCCAGATGCTATCAAAGATGCATTGGTCGCAGGCGTTATCACAGAAGGTCATGTACGCCCGTTATTGTCACTTGGTGATCCAAAGTTGATGTTGGATGTCTTTAAGACAATTCTTCGTGATAACTATACTGTACGGCAAACAGAAGAGCTTGCTCGTAAAGTGAAAGGTGAGACACAAAAGAAAGAAGTGGCACAACCAAAGGATCAGCTCTGGGTTCCTGAGCAAGATCAAATGGCGAAAGAAATTGAAGAGAAGTTTGATTATGATAAAGTGCAGATCTTTCAGTCGAGTAAATTAGCTCGTTTAACATTAGTTATCAAAGGTTCACCTGAAATAACAACAGAAAAATTAAAACAAATCCACGAAATTCTCACGAAATAATAGAACTTTCTTCTCTGTCATCCTGAATTTATTTCAGGAGCCTATACATAGTGTTTTGCTAATTGGAGATGCCGAAACAAGTTCTCCTCATTCGAGGACTTAGCATGACATGTGTGTTCACTGATTCGCAGGTGGATATGGATTGGAGATAAGTCGCATTGTATTAACTGGCCAGTAGACGAAGAATGATTTACCAATAATATCTTTCTCTTTCAGAAATCCCCATTCACGTGAATCAGAACTAAATGGTCGATTGTCACCCATGACGATAAATTCACCCTGAGGAACAGTGACTGATTGTCCATCTTTCAAAAAGCTTCCACCATATGTCCTTACTTCACTATCAAGGTATTTTGATTCATCAATTTTCTTTCCATTAACATAGACAAATCCTTCTTGGACGGAGACACTATCTCCTGCTGTTCCAATAACACGCTTAATAAAGTCCTTATCTTGATCGGTCGGTGCTTTAAATACAATAACATCACCCTTTACTGGATGGCCAAATTTAAGCGTGATAAGGTTAGTAAGGATATATTCTTTATTTTTAAATGTCGGATACATGGATTCTCCGCTAACCTGAAACGGTCTGAAGAAAAAGATATAAATTACTAAAAAGATTGATGCTGCAAGAAGAATTGTCTGGAGAAGATCAAGAGTAAAGAAATAAGCTTTTTTTAACACTTCAGTATTCATAGTTTAATTATCTCAGGTAAAAAACATTTGTCAACGCAACCTTAGAGTCTGTTAAGAAGAAATGCCTTTGAAACAATCTTTTTAACCAATTGTGTACTTCTCTGACGTGTTGTACTTAATTGATGCTTCTGGATAGATTTGAGGCCTCTATAGAGGTATTCTACATAAGCTTCTGGTTTCTTCCAACGTCGTACCGATGTTTTAACAATGAGATTTCTATAAAACTTAATCTTACCCAATGGTGCAATATGAATTGCTAGATCCAAATCTTCATGCACTTGTTTGTCATCAAGGCAAACCGTATTCTTAATTTGTTCCCAAGCATTTCTTCGGATAGCATAGTTAGGTCCATAGAGACAGTCGTGTTTGATCAGCTGTTTTACAAGTTTGTTATAGCCAATGATTAGCTTAACCCATTCATCTTTTGTCTGCCAACGTGAATTATGAATAATTTTTGGTAGGTCATAAAATTCTCCTGGACCAGTGAGTGCCACTAATTTTTCGTCAGCAAAACTTCTTTTAATTCGCTTGATCCAATTGGGAGGGAGGATAGTATCTGCATCCGTTCGGACGATGATGTCATACTGTGCTTCATTAAAGCCTCTATTTCTCGCTGGAGTCATTCCTTGCTTCTTTTCTCTTATGACTCGGACAGTAGGGAATTGCTTAATTATTTTTGCAGAATTATCAGTGGAATTATTATTTACGACAATAATCTCATCTGCCGGTACTGTTTGCTTCATAAGACTTTCCAAACATTTTCCGATGTATTTTTCCTCGTTGTAGACGGGGATAACGACAGATATTTTTAAGGCTTCTTGGCCCATATTATGCTATTGTACAATGAGAACGTATAAACTACAATACTTTTATGCGTGCGAAAATCACCATCGTCATTCCGACGTTGAATGAAGAACACTATCTGCCTCTCTTGCTCCAAGACCTCGTAGACCAGACAGAGAAGAATTTTGAAGTGGTTGTTATTGATGCAAAATCGCAAGATAATACCAAAAAAGTGGCAGCTGCATTTCATAAGAACTTATCTCTCCAATTTGTAGAATCTTCAGCCAAAGGTGCTGCTCTGCAACGGAATGTTGGTGCAAAGTATGTCAAAAGTGAATATATCTTTTTCTTGGATGCAGATACACGACTTGATAAAGACGTTATGGAAAAAATCCTCCGAAGAATAGATAAGGATAATAAACCTTTGTATCTGCCTTTTGTCCAACCAAGTACTTCTTCTCTTTTACATCGTTTGCTCTTTTTCTGCAGTATCTCATTTGTACGTGTAATGAAGCTTGTAGGATATCCTATATCAACAGGTCCGCATATTGTTATTCAGAAAAAGTTGTTTGATCAAATTGGAGGCTTTGAGGAATCAATTATTATTGGGGAAGATCATAATTTGATCATGAAAGCACACAAGCATGGTGTCTCTCCAACACTTATCTATCGAGTTGGGTGCTATTTCTCAATGCGTCGATTTGAAGTAGAAGGGACGTGGAAGATTACCTGGGATTATGTTTATTACACACTGTATACGCTTATAAAAGGTGGCGTAAAAAAACCAAATAGTGCTTATGAAATGGGTGGACTTCGCTATGAACAGGCGAAAGCTGAGAAAGAGTAAATTACTCTTTCTTTTTTCTTCCAGAAAGTTTAACAGTAGTAAATGCTATTCCCGCTCCAAATATAATTCCTACACCTAAAATCGCTGCAATATGCCATGGTGATAATCCAAATATATTTATAGTAGTATTTCCCAAAAGAGGATTATTTTTCTGGTTTTCCAAGTTGATTCCAAATGAGATATTCGGATTACTTCCTTTTACATTAATAATTGTTCTTGCGACTATCTTATTATCTTTATCGACAGTTGCTTCGTATACTCCTTCTTTGAGCTTTGTAAATTGTGCTTGGCCTGATGCGGATGTTTTTATTTTGACTGCACTTTTAATATCTGGCGAGGTAAGGGATACGAGTGCATCTTGTAGCGGTTCATGCTCTTTCGCGACTACATTAATTGTCAGTGTATAGAGACCATTTGTTTCTTTCGTTGTGATAGCTTTTGTTTGTGCAGATGCGACAGTTCCTGACAACGTAAATGACGCATTATTCATTCCTTTAAGGACGTTTACTGCGTCGCCATATCTTCGAACTGAACCGTCGGAAAGATTTATTGAAGCGTTTCCTTTTTCTTTAGGTAATAAAGTCATAGTATAGACTGTACATTTTTTAGAAGATCCTGAGAGAATGACACCAGAAAATGAAAGATTTTCTGTGGTTGGAGTACTTAAATACGAAAAATTACAATCGCCTAAAATAATATCTTTTACGGTCAGATTTGAAGAAATTTTAACTTTCGATTCCGCTGCATTAAAGACATCTCCTTTTCCGTCAATTACAATATTTGCTTTAAAGGCTTTATCAAATGTCCCTGAATTTGGAGAAACTCCAATAGTTGTTTCAGCAGCATATACGTGTGAGACAAACAGAAGAGAAATTGAGAAAAAAGTAAAAAAATTGAATATTAATTTATACATTGTAAGCTGTTCAGTAACTTATTAGTTTATACATGAAGTAATAAAACATCGCAATATTTTACTCTTGCAATTTTGCGAGGATGGAAAGGTCAGTAAGATCTACTACACCATCATCATTCATATCAGAGAGAATGTATGTGAGGCCTTCCGTTTTATCCCAGTCGACAGCAAAGAGGGAAGCGTCGATGAGATCTATTTCGCCATCCCCGTTGATGTCCCCGAGAGTATGGCGGTCGATAATCACATTTTGTGTAGCTGTTTGATTGGTCCCGTCACTTCCATATAACGTGTAATTATTGTCACCAAGAGCAAGTGTTACAGGGATTTCCCATGTTGTACTTGTCGGATAGACAGAGTCTGTATCATCTCCGTTTAAGAACATTGCTGTAATAGTATCGAGTTTGGTTCCTGTAATTGTAAAGTTCTCTTTATATGTTTCGTATGGACTTGTAACTGCAAATTCAAGAAGTGGGGTAGGCGTTGGGGTTGGTCCATCAGATAATGTGAAAGATGCATTCGTAACACCAGTCATTATTTCAGAATTGTCTGAGTATGCCTTTACTGAACCATTTGTGAAAGTGATAGTTCCAGTCCCTGTATCATTTGGTGTAACGACCATCGTGTACACATTACAACTTTCAGAAGATGAACCGTAAATTGCTCCAGCGAATGATGGATTAGACGTAGTTGGAGTTTGCGTATATTGCATGTTGCATGAGTTTGATGTTGGAGCGGAGATACTATTAATAGTAAGATTTGAAGAAGCTGATACTGATGCCCTTGCAGCATTAAATGCTTCTCCTTCACTATTAACGGTAATATTCACACTAAATGGTGACCCGACTGTTCTTACTCCAGCAGATGGAGAGGCTATAATTACTATATTAGGAGGAACGTATGCTGCTAAGCGAAATGTATTAGACATATTCTCTTCATCTGAATAGCCTGTTAGTGCATAATATCTTGTATATCCTGAGTCAGCACCCCAATATAATGAGTCTGTGTCAGAACCGGCATCAAAATCAAAATAGCCTGACACATCAGTGTCGGGATAGTTCTGAGCACCTGCATGTAACGTCCTACTACCATCACTTGCTGTAAAAATTAAAGCCACCCCGCCTGGAGCATAATCATTGTCTGAGTAATGGAAACGGATTGTATGTGAATTAAGCCATTCTGCACTATCAATGTGGATATTTTCTGCTGCAAAAGAGGGACTAACACTCGATAAAAGAAATGACAGACTTAATAAAATAGATGCAAAGATTTTTTTCATTGACTAGAGTTTATCTATTTAGAATATCCCACATACATAATTTAAAGTCAACTGATGCAAAAGTGGTTTGAATAGATCAATTCTTATCAATTTATATTTTGCTATATTATTATCCAATTGAGATATATGAAATACTATCTGCTAGTTAATCTTTGGCTCCTAATACTCGATTTATAAATGGGATTCTCATAAATATAACAGTGAATAGGTACGAGAGAAGAAGGATTATCAGCCATTTGATAATAATATAGAACAAGTTAGGGGAAAGATAATCAAAGAGATAATGTTCAATAATATTAAGGATAAACAAATGACTAAGGTAAATACCAAAACTTGCCTTTGATAGTGAGCGGACAGTCGCTGCAATATGCTTTTTATTTAAAAAATGATATTTAAAACGAAGTAAGAGTATAAACGCAGGCAAAGACATCAGGAGAACTGGAATACTCATATAATAATCGGAATAATAGGCAATGCATCCCGCAGAGCCAAGGAAATTACCACCGTTAAAAAGAGAAAGATAGTGAAAATAACTAAAAGCAATCGTTGCTATCAGTCCAAAAGTATAAAGGAGTAGTAGAGGTTTCGTAGCTTTTATGGATTGTGCTTTATTTCCAAGAACGAATCCTGCTACAAAAAGCCCTGAGTAAGGTATCCAGTACGTAAAGATATTATCCATTGCACATCGTTGCAAGACATATTGACCAATAACTTCAAGAATCCCTACAGCAAGTAATAAAATCATAAGCTTTTTGTGTTCTGATTGTGCTTTCGTACGAAGATACGTACGGAAAAGCGGTGCTGCTATATAAAGTCCGAGCATAATGATAAGGAAATAGAGATGAAATACATTTACAGTAAATATGTTTGCTAGCAACGAACTATCAAAGCTTGGTAAAGATAATGGTCTACTATACCACCATGTATAGAACAAAAACCAAAAAAGAAGTGGAATAAAAATACGAGTAGCCGTTCGTTTCAATGATTGAGAGAAAGATTCGTCTTTATTTAAAAGAAAATATCCACTTAAAAGGACAAATAAAGGAATAGCAATTCGTGATAATGCATCGATAATGATTCCAAACCACCATACAATCTCGCTAAATAAATCTGGCCTGCCGTTGAGTGGATGAACGATATGAATAAATAATACGCCAAAAATAGCAAGGACTCTTATAATATCTGCTGAAAAATTATATGAAGTTTTTTTGTTCATCAAATTGATTTAATGCATTAATAGAAAAGTGCAGCCCAGTTTGTTTTATATGCAATTTTTTTATTTCTCTTTTTTATAAACTTTGCAGGGTTTCCTCCAACGATTGTGTAAGGCTCCACATCTTTTGTCACAACAGCCCCAGCAGCAAGAACTGCACCTTCACCGATCGTTACTCCCGGAATGATAATAACACTACTTGCGATCCATACGTGATCCTTTATCTGAACCGATTTTTCGACATAATCAAAGTCTGGAGATTGTGGGTTATGTTGTGCAGTGTGGATAGAAACATCCCTCCCAATATTTACATTATTCCCAATAGTTATTCCACCCCGTCCATCGAGAAAAACGCCTTGCAATATTACAGTGTTGTTTTTGATCGTAATATCAGAAAATGTCGAAAACTTGCAATGCATAGAAATAGTGCTATCCTTTCCAAGTTTGATTTCTGCAATATTTCGATAAAAGAAGTTCCTTATTGTATGTGAAGGAATTGCACTTATGATATCATTTCCTATCCATTCCAAAATACTTAAAATTGTGCGAGAATTAGTCATAGAAAAGTTAATTAATCTGCTCTACTATACCATATACTATATATAATGTAATTTATGAAAATTTCTTTTATTACTACTATTTATAATGAGCAGAATTCTATTCTAGATTTTCTGCAATCACTTGCAGCTCAAACAAAACTTCCCGATGAGATCATAATTGTTGATGGGGGGAGCGTTGATCAAACTGTTTCTCTCATTAATAAATTCCAATTTCCCAAATCAGTTAAGAAAGTAAAAGTTATTGTTAAAAAAGGGAATAGATCTGTTGGAAGGAATGAGGCAATTAGGCAAGCATCTGGAGATATAATTGTTTGTTCGGATGCTGGCAATATTTTAGATAAAGACTGGATTGCATTGATTACCAAGCCTTTTACTGAAAAAGATGTTGATGTTGTCGCTGGTTATTATAAAGGTTTAACACAAAATACTTTTCATAAGAGCTTGCTTCCCTATGTCTTTGTGATGCCTGATAAAGTAGATTCTAATAATTTTCTTCCTGCTACTCGTTCTGTTGCTTTCAAAAAATCGATATGGAAAAAGGTTGGTGGTTTTGATGAGGTATTGTCCCATAATGAAGATTATGCATATGCGAAAAAGTTAAAAAAGATCGGTGCAAATATAGTGTTTGTCAAAGATGCAATTGCTTATTGGATACCAAGAAATACGCTGAAGGAGACATATATAATGTTTCTGCGTTTTGCTTATGGTGATGCCGAAGCAGGTATTTTTCGTCCGAAAGTTTTATTTCTTTTTGTACGATATCTTTTAATTTTGGGTTTATTTCTTGTATTTGTAATTACAAAATCTTTTCTCATTCTTTATTTCTTATCTTTTATTCTTCTGCTTTATATTGTGTGGGCTATTTCAAAAAATTATCGTTATGTTAAAGATGCATCTGCCTTTTTCTATTTACCACTATTACAATTTATTGCTGACTTTGCAGTGATGAATGGTACAATAAGTGGGATTTTACATTTATGGGATATAAAAAAGATGTTATAAAAGGTCTTTCGTTTATTGGCTCTTTACGATTTCTGACAAAAGCAGTCGGTTTTCTGGAGACTATTATTTTGGCAAGAATTCTTGCTCCAGAACAGTTTGGTATCTATGCGATTGCTTTATTAGCACTTGGTCTTTTAGAGACAATTACCCAAACTGGTGTTAATGTTGTTTTAGTTCAAGAAAAAGAAACTGACAAATATGTAAGTTCAGCTTGGATCATTTCTATTTTAAGAGGTCTCGTAATAATGATTATTCTTTTAATAGCAGCTCCATTTATTGCTAACTTCTTTCATTCACCAGCTTCTGTAACACTTCTTTATTGGATAAGTATCGTTCCTTTACTTAGAGGATTTATAAATCCAGCTGTTGTAAAGTTGCAGAAAGACTTACTTTTTGCCAAGAATTTTTGGTATCAAACGATTATTCTTGTAATTGATACCACTGTTTCAATTATCGTTACGTACATTACACAAAATCCAATTGGAATTGTAGTCGGTCTTCTTGCTGGTGTGATAGTAGAATTAGTTTTGTCATACATAATAGTATCTCCTCGTCCAAGCTTCCACTTTGAGAAGGCATATATTGCAACAATTTTCCACAGAGGTAAATGGATTACAGGAACTGCAATCTTTGATTATTTATTTACCAATATGGATAACATTGCAGTTGGAAGAATGCTTGGTGCATCGTCACTTGGTATTTATCAACTTGCTTATTCTTTAGCAGTAATGCCTTTTGTTGAATTAGGAAATGCTTTCAATTATGTAATGTTTCCTATTTTTTCCAAACTCACCCATGATCGATCACGTCTGAGGAACGCTTTCATAAAAATGATTCTAGGAGTTGCGGTATTGGCAATTCCTTTTGTTATTATCTTTACCGTAGTTCCCCAAATATTTGTTTTCATTCTTGGAGAGAAATGGTCGGCAATAGTTTCAGTATTACCTATTCTTTCCGTTGTAGGGTTTGTAAAAGCACTTTCTAACATGGCTGCAGCACTCTTTTTGAGTGAAATAAAGCAAAAATACGCAATGGTGATAACTTTTGTTACAACTATTAGTATGCTCGCAACGCTTGTACCTTTAGTACAAAATTATGGAATTGTCGGTGCCGCAATTGCTGCATTGATAGGCTCACTTGTCGCACTTCCTTTTTATCTCTATTTTGTCTGGCAACTTTTACGAAAAAATGCTTAACTTCTCATTTGCATTGAAATTGCAGGGGTAAGTAGTGTATATTATCCATGACTCTATGACGATTAAAGCAGTTATATTCGATCTTGATGGTGTTCTCGTCGATGCAACAGAATGGCATTTCGAAGCATTGAATGATGCACTTCAGCTCTTTGGTTATGAGATCAATAAGCAAGATCACTATACCGTATATAATGCCTTACCAACGATGGAGAAACTAAAACTTTTATCGGAACGGAAAGGATTTCCTTCAGGTCTTCATGAAATAGTAAAACGCCTTAAACGGAAATACACTGATCAATTTGTGGAGCAATTTTGCAGGCCGAGCTATGAAAAGCAGATTATGTTGACACATCTAAAAGATAAAGGATTAAAGCTTGCTGTGTGCTCCAATGCACAAAAATATTCTGTGCTTAATATGTTAAAAAAATCACAAATAGACCATTTTTTTGACCTTATCATTGGTAATGATGAAGGATATAAGCCAAAGCCCAATTCAGATATATATCTTGCAGCATTTAAAAAATTAGGAGTAAAACCAGGAGAAGTTGTCATCGTTGAAGATGCACCGCATGGTATAAAAGCTGCGAAAGGCTCAGGTGCAAATGTCATTGAAGTAGCAGGTTATGAGCAAGTAAACTTAACTATTTTTAACAAATTCTTATGAAGAAAACACGAAGCATTAATATTGTTATTCCTCTTGCAGGAGCTGGAACACCATTTCAGCAGGCTGGGTATGCATTTCCTAAACCGCTTATCGATATTAATGGGAAATCAATGATAGAGATCGTAGCTGAAAATTTGCGTCCGACTACTGCACATCGATTCGTATTTATCTGTAGAAAAGACCACTACAGTAAGTATTCCTTGGAAGAGATTTTTGAGCGATCGGTTGGAAAAAACTTTAAGGAAATTCAACTTACTGAACCGACTCAAGGAGCAGCATGTAGTGTACTCACTGCAGTTGATTATATAAATAATGATGATGAACTTATTATCGCCAATTCTGATCAAGTAGTAGATGTTGCGATTGATAATTTCATCGCGTATGCAAGAGAGCAAAAAGTGGATGGTGCCATTATGACCTTTCGTTCGAGCCATCCAAAATGGAGTTTTGCTAGACTTAGTGCAGATGATTCTATTATCGAAGTTGCTGAGAAAAAAGTAATTTCTGATAAAGCGACAGTTGGAGTTTATTATTTTCGTACAGGGAAATCTTTTGTCGATGCAGCGGTAAATATGATAGAGAAAGACATTCGTTATAATAATGATTTTTATGTCAGTCTTGTCTTTAATGAATTAATACTTACTGGAGGAAAAATAAAAAGCTGGGAAATTGATCCGTCTCAAATGCATAGCATGGCGACGCCTGAAGATTTCATGAAATACATGATGTACCTTATGGTGAAGGGAACGAAATAATAGTATGAAAATTATTGTTCCCATGGCAGGTCTTGGGTCACGATTTCAGGCACAAGCTAAGAAAAACCCAGAATACCTCAAGCCGAAACCGCTTATTAACGTACATGGAAAACCTATGATTGAATGGGCGATGGAGTCGCTTCCTTTTCTTGATTTACCCAAAAGACCTGCGACTACAGCTTTCAAAGTTCCCACAAAAAATCTTATTTTTATTTCATTGCTCCAACAACAAGAAGAGTATTCCATTACAGAACTTTTACAAGGCGTTTTTGGTAAGGATATAAAAGTAATTCTTATTCCTCAAGTTACTCGGGGAGCTCTCGAAACAGTCCTTGCTGCGAAGGATTATATCAGTAGTGATGATGATTTGATTGTTTCTGATTCGGATCATTATTTTGATGGAACAAGTCTTTATAACGCTATAAAAAATAAAGAAGAAGATGTTGAAGGCATCATTCCTGTGTTTCAGCCACCTGATAATGAACCAAAATGGAGTTATATGCTTTATGATGAAAATAAAGTTGCAGTAGCTATCGGTGAAAAAGATCCTGAACTTGCCTCAAAAGGTGCCTATGCAAATATAGGAGCTTATTATTTTGCACACGGAAATACCTTTATAAGAGAAGCAGAAGAAATGATCAGTTCCGGCGATATGTATGGACCTAAAGACAAACAAGAATTCTTCGTTGCCCCGCTATATCAAAGAATGATAGAAAAAGGCATGAAAATAAAAGCTGCGATAACTCCCACTGTGTGGGGATTGGGGACTCCAAAAGACTTGGAAAACTTCCTTGAAAATTACTCTTTTAATTAGTTCTTTAGCTGAGTAACTTCTTCAGGATAATCAGTGCATAGGTAATCGGCCCCCGCTTCTTTTATTTGTTGTATCCTTGCAAAAAGTGTTTTTGTATCTTTTGCATCAGCATGTGACTCCCCGCCATATAATCCAGGAGAGGTGCTATGTAGTTCTGGAGTAGCAACGGCAATGAAGAGATTTACGTCATGAAGAAGATCGAAATTTTCTCTCGTATAAAATTGTTTCGAGGTTCCATTTTCTCCAACAGTATCCCATTCATCTCCCCAGACCCAATCAATCAACTTTTTTTGCTTTAATACAATTGCCTCTTCTATAGTCATAAGTGTTCCCCCGACTGAGTCGTTGTAACGTGCGATATCATAAGGATGGGCGACTGATGGTGCTAATCGGAGATGTGGAAATGCTTCCTTTAATTTTATTGCAGTTTCTTCTTTTACATCAAAGACAATGAGTTTCTCTAAAGTATCTTCATGCTTTCTTAATGCATTGATAATTTTTTCTAATAATTCTGGATTTTGAAATCGTGCTTTTAAATGAAGAGCATTATTAGTTGCGTTACTATTTCGGATCAGATCCATCACTTCATCAAATGTAGGAATTCTTCCGTTAGGTAATGGAATACTTGTCACTGTAGTAGTCATCAAATCAGCAGTACTTCTTGTATCTTTACCAGAAGTAATCCGTGCAAGGTTTGTATCATGGAAAACTATGATTCCATCTTTTGTCGGATTTGGATCGAATTCAATTCCTGCAAATCCACGAGACAACTGATCTCTAAAAGACTCATAACTACTTTCGCTAAAAAAATCTGTTTTTGTTGGTTCTAGTCCTCGATGCGTTATTATGTTCGATTTGTTAATCATATTCACTAATAGTAAGAGATGAACTTTATTTTGTCAAAAAATGGAAGAGATTTCCCTTTCTCAAGACGGGACAACCTGCTATGATAAAAAAATGAAAATTGGGGTGGTGATTCAGGGACCAATAATGAGTCAGGGTTTTGATTCGACGACAACAATCAAACACAATATTGAAGAGTATCTTCAACGTCATACGGTCGGTCATATTGTGGTAAGTATATGGAAAGGCGAAAAATTTACATATTCTCATCCCAAGGTAACTATTCTTCGCAATACACCACCAACAGGACGTGATGTTTATAATCGACGCCGTCAATGGTTTTCGACCCTTCAAGGAATTAGGCAGATACAAAAACATACATCAATCACACATATACTAAAGATAAGGACGGATCAGTACGTCTCTTCCGATACTATTGATTTCATGAGTTCTTTTTATATTCCGAAGAATCTAAAAATCTACAAAAAAGATCCAGCGTGGAAATCGGAGATTGTTCGAGAACCATTATTATTTTCTTCTGTCTATCGAATATTTCCATTTTTTGCTACTGATTTCTATTTTGCCGGGCATATTGATGATATGGTGCATTTGATGGAAAATAATCTTGCTTTTGATGGGCATATCTTTCAACAAGCTCCAGAAGTGGATTTGATACTGAAACATCTTTTTAAAACAGATACGGATTTCCCTTTAAATCGGATAGATCGATACATGGATGTACGATCGCTTATCAATGCTGCACCTACTCACAAAATCTGGCAATATTGGTATGCAATGCATCGATTGTATTTTGGTTGTTTCCCAAAGTCTGTTTTCTCAAAAGTTACGTGGCGAGATATGAAGTGGACGGATTTTCAAAATCAACGGTTGGGAGAAATCAGAGCACAGCATATTGTGGATACATACTTTGACTTTACCTCCGAATGGCAGTTACTCCTCAAAGAGCCTGAAGTCTATACAAAACTTCCACGAGACCTTTCAGTGTCACCACGCTTTACAAAGCGTGAATGGTTCTATGCTGTACGCGGAATTATGGAATCAATTTCCTTAAAGTTATAGTGCTTCTAATCAACATGATTCATCGTTTTTATGAAGTTGGTATAATAACTACAATTCGTAAGTTTTTCTATAATAGCTATAATGATAAAATATCTCATCATTTTAATAGTCGCCATTTCTGCAGGGCTTTTGTTTTATCGTCTTCCCGAGTTAATGTCATTTTTTAGTGATCAAGCATGGTTTTATATTTCTGCACGAGATATGGTATTAACGGGAAATATTCCGCTTGTGGGGATTGCATCAAGTCATCCTTGGTTACATCAGGGAGCTTTGTGGACATATATTTTAGGTCTCATCTTCGCTGTATCTCAATTTAATCCGATAGCACCAGTTTATTTTACTGCTGGGGTTGGAGTTATTACAGTACTGCTTGTGTATATAATTGGAAAAAAGATGTTTTCGTCAGCGGTTGGTTTGGTTTCCACTTTCCTTTATGCCACATCACCTTTGATCATCATCCATGCTAGAACGCCTTATCATACAAGTTTTATTCCTTTGACAGCACTACTCTATATGTTCGCTCTATATAAATGGATAACAGGAAATATTTATTATTTTCCAGCTGTAATTTTTCTCATAGCACTGCTTTACAATTTTCAGATTTCCACAACCCCTTTTTCTCTTGTTGCATTTATCATTTTAGGTTTTGGGTTATGGAAAAAGAAAGATTTTGCAATTAAGTTACTTAACAAAAAAGTAATTGGCCTATCTTTTCTTGCTTGGATTATTCCAATGCTACCAATGCTTATCTATGATTTCCAAAATGGATTCCCACAAACATTAAAAGTTGTAGTATGGGTAGGGTATAGATTTGCACTTCTTTTTGGTTTCCCAAGTATTCATGGAGACAAAGTCTTTGAACCACTAGCACCATTTATACCGTTTACTCTTACCAAAATACAGCAACTTATTTTCCTTCCGAATGACTTTATCTCCTTAGCAATTTTGATTATTGCAGTTGTAGTTGTATCATTCTCGTTATACCGCAAATTTCAAAAGAAGATTTTTGATAAAGGATTAATTATATTGTATCTTTGTTTCTTTATTCCATTTGTTAGTTATCTAGCTCTCAAAACAACATCTGAAGCATATTGGCCAATGTTTTTCCCGACGATTATTTTGGTACTTGCTGTAGCGATAGTTTCTTTCATGCGTACGAATCTATCAAAAGTACTTTTATCATTTATGATTCTTCTTTGGGGAGTATTGAATGCTTGGACTTTGGTGCAAAATAATTATTTGATGAACACACGCGACTTTGGATATTCATTTGAAGAAAGACTTACTGCTGCCAAAATTATTACGGCTAAATCCAATGGAAGAGAGTATAATATACAGGGTCTTGGCAATGGAAGTAAGTTTGAGAGTTTTATTATGCCATATACATATTTAACTTGGTGGCTTGGTAAAGCACCTTCTCAAGGAAAAGAAAAACTTATATATACAGTCACGGAAAAGCCCGATCAGATTGAGGTTTCTGAAAGGCAATTAAAATAATATGATTTCAGCAATTGTTTTAGCAAAAAATGAAGAGAAGAATATTGAGAAATGTCTGGATAGTTTGTCGTGGTGTGACGAAATAATTGTTATAGATGACAATTCTACAGATAAAACTGTAGAACTCGCAAAGAAAAAAAACGCCAAAGTTGTTACACATGCAATGAACGGTAACTTTGCAGCACAAAGGAATTTTGGTCTTAGTAAAGCAAAGGGGGAATGGGTATTTTTTATTGATGCTGATGAAAGAGTATCTTCGCCATTATGGTACGAAATCATGGCAGAAACAAACGAATCCAATAGTGATATCCAAGGATATTACATTAATCGTCACGATACTATGTGGGGAAAACCATTGAAGTATGGCGAGACAGCAAATATAAAATTACTGCGTTTGGCACGAAGGAATGCTGGACAATGGGAGGGACATGTTCATGAAGAGTGGAAAGTTAACGGGAAAGTGATGACACTAAAAAATCATTTAGATCACTATCCACATGCGACTGTAGAAGAATTCTTGCAGGAAATAAATTTCTATACGGATTTACGGGCAAAGGAACTATTTGATAAGAATGTAAAATCTTTTTGGTGGTCTCCTATTGTTTATCCTATCGCAAAATTTACTATAAATTATATCTTCAAGAGAGGATATGCAGATGGCATTCCTGGATTGGTTTTTGCGATGCTTATGTCCTTTCATTCGTTTTTAGTACGTGCTAAATTGTGGCTCCTTTGGCAAAAGAAAAATAATGATTAAGTACCAAGGTATTACTACATTAGAAGTCCTCGAGGATGCGAAAAATTATAATAAATGGATCGCACATCAAATCTCTGAGCATATGTCATCTCCAACGCTGGAAATAGGTGCTGGAATTGGCAATTTATCCAAACACTTTCTGCAATATAAACCTCTCTATTTAACGGATATTGATAAAGGTTTGGTTAAGCAGCTGAAGAAAAGATTTGCAAAGGAAAAGAATGTTTTTGCCGAACAGCTAGATATTACTAAAAAGCCCTTAAAGAAACATGAGAACTTTTTCTCTTCCGTCTATGCAATTAATGTATTAGAGCATATTGATGATGATATGAAAGCTTTATCGCATATTAAAAAAATTTTAAAGAAAGAGGGAAAAGTGTTACTTCTCGTTCCTGCTAAGAAAAGTGCGTATACACGTTTGGATAAAGAGCTTGGACATTATCGTCGCTACGAAAAAGCAGAACTTGTTGCAAAATTAGAAAAGGCAGGATTTACAATCGAAAAGATATATTTTTTTAATATAGTTGGTTTACTTAGTTGGACTATTCGGGATAAAGTGAGTCGAAACAAAAAAGCTTTAAAGCCATATCAAATAAAAATTTTTGATAGCATTGTTCCTTTATTGCGATTTTTAGAATCTATTAATAAAGTACCTATCGGTATATCGTTAATTGCGGTGGCAAGAAAAGTATGATGCTGTATAAATATCAATTTATTTTTTTTGTTCTGTGGTCTTTGGTTATTCTTTGCTTATATTTTTATTATCTCTTCTGTAGAGGTGGTTTTTGTAGTTAATTTCAGGATAACGCTATTAAATAAAATGCTGTATAATATATCATAATGAAAGCTAATAATATTGATAACACATTCATCTTGAGTCTTCAAAAGCAAAATGTTAAGACAGATCTAAAAAGGAACCTCCTTGCAAGAATCATTAAATCCTTTAACGGTAGCCAAAGATTTTTGAAATTAAAGTTTAAGAATGACAATTTGAATAGGGTTTATGCTATTAAAAATTCACAGGAATTTGATTCAAAAGAGAATATGTTAAATGGTGATTGGTCTAATTTAGAACAAGCTGTCAACATCTATCATCTTTTAACACAAGTAGTTTTACTAAAAGTTCCTGGCGATGTCGTTGAGCTGGGTTCTTTCGATGGTACAACGTCTGTTCTTATGCAGAAAACTTTAGATCAATTAGATTCAAATAAAATAATACATGTATATGATTCATTCGAAGGACTACCTGAAAAAACAGATAAAGATGGGGATACTGTTTTTTATGCAGGAAGTTGTAGTACACAAAAAGAAGCACTAGAACAAAACTTTAAAAAACATAAAACTAAATTGCCTAAAATACATGAAGGATGGTTCTCCGATACTCTTCCAAAAGGGTTGCCTTCTAAAATAAGTTTTGCACATTTGGATGGAGATTTTTATTCGTCAATTCTCGAAAGCTTAACATATGTATATCCTAAGCTATCAAAAGGTGCGGTAGTTATTATTGACGATTATTGTGACCCGAAAGTTTTAGATGTAAATAATATTTTGCCTGGTGTTAAGAAAGCTTGCGATGAGTTTTTTAAAGATAAGAAAGAAAAAGTAGGAGTACTTCTAGCTGGTGGAGAAGCTCATGGTTATTTTAGAAAATTATAGACTAATTATTCTCCATCTGACATGGAAAAAATAAGAGAATATCATTACAGTTTAGTTTTTATATTCTACTCTCTAGCAGTTTTTTTTATAACATATCCTCTTTTATTTAATCTCGATACTCTGATTACCGGCTTTGGTGATGAACTTCTCATTGCGTGGATACATAATTGGGTTGCACACTCTCTTTTTACTGATCCGTTAAATATATTCAACGCAAATATTTATTATCCATTTAAAAATAGTTTGGCATATTCTGATTTCTTTTTGGTAACAAGTATACTTAGCTATATTCCATATCTTATCTTTAAAGAACCAATAGTCTTTGTTAACTTTACAATTATTTCTTCGTTAATACTTTTAGGTTTTTCTATTTACTGTTTGTCATATTACTTAGTAAAGAATAGAATTGCTTCTTTTTTTTCGGGACTATTAGTTATTTTCTCTCCAGCTGTATTGGATAAGTTTGTACACATCCAAATACTATCAATAGCATTTGTTCCGTTTGCTATCTTATTCTTCCTCAAATTTCTTGAAACAAAAAAGAGACATTTTCTTACCCTTTCTATGATTTGTTTTGTTCTGCAAACAGTTAATAGTTTTATGCCAGGTTATTTTATTGCTTTTAGTTTTCTTATTATTTTAATTTTCTTCGGAATTCAAAATAGAAAAAAAGCCAAGAAACTATTAATAAAAAGAAACGTGATCATTATGCTCTTAAGTATATTAGTAATTTTGCCAATAGCTATCCCTTACTTTTCAGTTTCAAAAGAATTTAATTATGTGAGAGATATTAGAGACACAATTCATTTAGCATTGCAACCTGAAGATTATTTCAATACAAACCATTATTCTCGTTTAGATCCTATACTTTCTTCTATTCAAGTAAAAACGCCGTATAATAGTACAGAGTTTAAACCAGGATTTATTGGATTTGTTTTTACTACGCTCGCGATATTTTCAATAATAATTTTCTTTAAAAAGTATAAAAAGAAAAATTGGCAGTTAAACTCAATTTTATGGATATCGCTTTTCGGTTTTATTATGAGTTTGGGTCCGTTCCTTCACTTATTCAGACAGACAATACATAATCCATTCCCTATACCGTTACCATATGTTTTGTTTTACTACATTATCCCAGGATTTCAAGGAATAAGGAATTCTTCTAGATGGGAAATGCTTTTCATTATTACAATTGCTGTTATTGTAGCTTTTGTTTTACATCAACTATTGAATAAAGTATCTTTTAAGAAACAAGCAATTATATATAGCTTTCTTATCATAGGTGTAATTTCTGAGTTTAATTTCCCTTTGCATTATGAGCAAGTACCGCAAAAAAGTACTTTTCCTCAAGTATATTCTTGGCTTAATACAACTCCAAAGGATTCAGTTTTGATTGAGATGCCTATTTATACATGGGATATGCAACCATATGTATTTGATGAAAATTATAGAGAATACTATTCAACTGTTCATTTTCGTAAGATGGTCAATGGTGCAAGTGGTTTTTCTCCCGAACCTTGGCAAAATTTGGTTAAAGATCTGCTCTTTAACTTTCCAAGTGATAACACAATACAAAAACTTTCAACACTTGGAGTAGACTACATAATAGTTCATAAGAAAGAATACGATACATTATATTTTAATAAGTTTACTTATGAAGGTAAAACGGTTCGTGACGGGGGTGCTATAATTGCTGAACTTAATAAAAATAAATCATTAAAATTTGTTACAAAAATTCAAAATGATTATATTTTCCAGATAGTTCAATAATGTTTAATTTTGCAATTTTAATTGGGATCTACACCTACATAATTTTCTTTTTAGGAATAAGTAATCTTCTCTACAAAGAAGTAGTCAACACGATCACAATTCTTTTCATTTTTTCTGTAATGCTTTTTTTTAGAAAAAGTATTTTGAATATATCAGATACTATTCGAAGAGCAGGATCTCGTTTGCGATCAGATAGATTATCCATAGTAACTATTGCACTACTTATTCTGCTTGCGGGTGTCAATTTGATGGGAGCTCTGGGTCCTGAGTTGGCCTTTGATGCACTTTGGTACCATTTAACCATACCTAAGCTCTACCTGCTTAATCATGCTATCTACCATATTCCTGGGGGGTTGTTGTACTACAGTGATATGCCAAAATTGGGAGAGTTACTATATGTTGGTGCAATGGCATTTGGTAATGAAATAGTAGCAAAAGTTATACATTGGATGTTTGGAATTTTTATATTGATTTGTATTTATAGATTATCAAGAAAATTTTTCAATCAATCAATTTCACTCATTGCAGCTCTCATTTTTTATTCCAATTTAGTAGTTGCGTGGGAATCGACTACAGCATACATAGATTTAATTCGTACATTCTTTGAAGTACTCGCATTGTCGGCATTTGTTTATTGGTGGAGATTGGGTAGAAAGAAATGGTTCGTATTGTCCGCACTAATGACAGGATTGGCAGTTGCTACCAAACTGCTTGCATTGGGTACAATTGTCATCTTCGTACTCTTAATTCTTTATAAATATATTGTCAAAGAGAGAAGTACAAAAAATGCTATTCAGTATGGTTTCGGATACGTATTTATATCTTTATCTATTGCTGCTCCGTGGTTCATTTTTTCATTCTTAAATACAGGCAATCCAATATATCCAATCTTTTCAGATATCTTTGCCGGATTACATACCAAAATTTTTGATAGTGCACTTATTAATCCAGTGATATTTTCAACCACATTATGGAATGTATTTACCCATGCAAGTGACCCCTTATCACCTGTGTATATTATCTTTTTTCCATTACTTATATACTTTTTTCTAAAATCAAAAAAAGATATTAAAATACTGTATGGTTACTCAATACTTGCTTTATGTTATTGGTATACGACTTCACAAATCGAAGGAAGTCGTCTCTTAGTCCCATATCTACCAGCGTTATCAATAATATGTGCAGGAGTTATTGATCAATGTAAAGAAAAAGGAAATGTTGCTACCAAGAATTATTTACTCCTTATTTTGATTGTTCTATTTATTGGACTGACAACAACTGCTTATAGATTTATTGCCAACAGCAGATATATTGCTGTAGTAATTGGGACACAAACTAAAGATGATTTTCTTTCTAATACCTTAAATTTTTCATTTGGTGATTTTTACGATACAGATGGATACTTTGCCCAAAATATCAAACCTGAGGATATGGTTTTGTTGTATGGTTTTCATAATTTGTACTATATAGATTTCCCCTATATTCATCATTCATGGGCGAAAGCCGGAGATAACTTTAATTATGTTGCGACACAAGACGCAGAATTGCCTTCGAGATTTAAATCATGGCGGCTTATTTATGAAAATAACAAAACCAACGTAAAACTTTACTCAGATGGAGGTAAGCAATGGGAATACTAAAAAGATATATACCGTTGCTATTTTTTATATTCTCTTTTGTGTGGATGTTACGTGTTTTGTTATTACCAACATATCCTGATTATCAGGTGCATTATTATGGTGCCCAACATTTACTACAAGGAGAAAATCCATATCTTAGCGATACTAATTATTTTACTCCACAAGTCTATCCACCATTTGATATGGTCTTTTTTATACCTTTAAGCGTTCTTTCATACGATATTTCTTCTAAGCTCTGGATCGTTATTTCTATAGCGGCGATAGTCTTGAGTATTCATCTGATTAATAGGATATATAAAGTGAAATTTTTCAGTCCATTAAATTTATTCTTAAGTGGATTAGTCTTTTTGGCTTTTCCTACCAAGTTTACTTTAGGCATGGGTCAAATCAATGGAGTTATTCTCCTTTTTACTACCCTGATATGGTATTTTCTCAATAAGAAAAATGATATTCGTGTCGGAACCGCATTTGCTTTTAGTGCCATGTTAAAGTTCTTTCCCCTTCTTTTTATTCCATATTTGGTTTTTCGTAAGAAGTTTACAGCACTTAGTTCTTTGATACTTACTTTAGCAATTTTATTTTTACTATCACTTGTGTTTGTGTCTTTTGATATTCAATATAAATTTTTTACCCAGATGCTTCCAGAACTATTGGCTTCATGGAAAGGGGACTATTACAATCAAGCTTTAACTGGTCTATTAATGCGTCAAATAGAGGATCAGAATAGTCACCAAATATTACGAATAATAATACCAGTGGTTATGCTGAGTATTACTGGTGCGTGTATTTTGTGGAAATATAATAAATCTCAAACAGTAATTAATTTGGAATTATCGCTTCTTATTATTTTGAGTTTACTTATAAATAATTTCTCATGGCAGCATCATTTTATCTTTTTGCTCTTACCGTTTTTTATCCTCGTTTATACGGTTAAAAATTACCTCAAGGATAATGTCTTCTATATTTTTCTCGCTTTATCGTATGCACTTATCGCTATTAATTTTGCTAATCCCTTAACCTTGCCAGTTATTATACAGAGTCACATCTTCTTTGGAGGGATACTTTTATGGCTTATTAATTTGTATATACTGATAAAAATTAAAAATAGTAAAATAGAAACATGATATTGTTAAAAACGCTTACGATACTGCTCCTTATTATTTTGCCTATTGGTGAAATCCTACGCTTTAACATTGGTAATAGCATTTACTTAAAACCTTTAGATATTGTTGCGGGACTTTTAGCTGTTACTTTGCTCTTTTGGATTATTCAAAAGAACAAGCAAGCACTATTTAAATCTATCTTTTTTTTGTTTCCAATTGTAGGGGGACTTTCTTTGCTCGTAAATAGTATATGGCTTCAAAGAGTCGAGTTAGCTGTTGCCTCGTTATATCTTATACGTTGGGTTAGCTATATGAGTGTACTATTTGTTATCCCGCAGTTTGACGAAAAATTCAAACAAAGATTAAAGCAGCTGCTTTTGTTTGATGGCTTACTTGTTGTTATCGTTGGTTATTTTCAATATTTTTTCTATTCTGATATCAGAAATTTAGTCTCGATTGGTTGGGATGATCATATGTATCGGCTCTTTTCTACTTTTTACGATCCAAATTTTGCTGGATCATTTCTTGTATTGTATGCAATCTTTGCCTCTGGATTCTTGTATCAATCGATAAAGAACAAAAATAGAAAAGAATTATATGTATATGCGACTGTATTGGCATTAACTCTTATTGCAGTTCTTTTAACATTTTCAAGGAGTGCACTTCTTATGCTTTTATTTGGGGGAGGAGTGTTACTTTTTTTCTTAAAACAAAAGAAAATTATTTTTGTTGGAATCGCGGTGCTTGTTCTGTATTTTATTATTGTTTCTCCACGATTCTATATCGAGAACACAAATCTTTTTCGTGTAGCATCAACTGGGGCGAGATTGGAATCGTATGGAAATGCTTTTACTATTTACCAAAATAGTCCCCTTCTTGGAATAGGTTTTAATGCCTATCGATATGCTCAACAGGAGTATGGTTTTAGAAAGGAGCATCCTAAATATCCATCAAATGCTGATGCTGGTGTCGATAATAGTTTTCTCTTTGTTTTGGCAACAACAGGAATTATCGGATTTACTGCATTCCTAACTATGTGGGCTCGAATCCTTGGGGATGCAATGAGCAAATTTAGAAAGAAAAAAGATGTATTTGCAGCGGTTTTTATTGCTTCAGCTTTTGGATTATTTATTAATGCTTTTTTTATAAATAGTCTCTTTTTCCCGGCAATTATTCTCTGGATGTGGATACAATATAGCTTATTAAGTAAAGAAGAATAGTTATTCTATCCGAATGTTAATCTCTTTAGTCGTCTGATTTCCTGCATTATCTGTTGCTGCAATTTTTAGATTATTGTCTCCATCCTTTAAATTATACAAATAGCTATAATTTCCACTACTATCAACAATAGCTCTAAAATCATTTACTGTAATTTTTACGCCTGGATCTGTCTTTCCACTAATTTTAATTGGACTTTGGTCTTTCTTAAAGACTTGACCATCTTGTGGAAAGTCTACCGAAAGTTCAGGGGATTTATTAAGCAAAGATATCCTAATTTCATTTGAATAGTTACTTCGTTGATTATCATCTGTAACTGCTCTTGCTTTTAAGCTATTTACGCCTTCCACCAATGTAACATTCGTAAATCGAAAGGTGTTATTACTTTTTACAGTTGTTTTACTTATCATTTTCCCATTTCGATAAAGATCTATCCGTTGGTCTGGCTTTCCATATCCGGTTATGACAACAGCAGCACTACTTGTAGCCTCCGCCGTCGGATCAAGTGTTGGAGGAGCGATATAGGTGACATTTTGTTGCGTTTCAGCAGGGGGGTCATCAGTGCCAGATATTTTCCCTACAAGCAAACTAAAGCTTACTAATATATTGGTTCCAAAGATTATAAGAAGAGCAACAACGAGAATAATTCCCAAAATTGCAAAGATAACATTTCTTGATGCTTCTTTTTGTAGGTGCTCTTTGAATCGTGATTTTTCTGCTGGTTGTCTCATGTAGTGATATTCTAGCAAAAAATGTCAAAAGATGCTTATCAAATCTCTATAGCTTTACCAAACTTTGTGCTTGTGGTATCATTTTTGAGCATATGAATCCCTCAAAATTCTTTCTCGTGAGTTCAATTTTTACACTTATAGTATTGCTACTTCCTCAGAATACTGTCTATGGTGCATCTGCCTCAGAGCTTGAAGGAAAAATAAAAGAATATCAAGGTAAAATTACTGAACTTCAAGGACAAGCAAAAACTCTTTCTTCACAAATTCAAATGATGGACAGTCAGATGAAGTTAACAGAATATAGAATAGCTTCAACAAAGAACCAGATTGAGGTTCTTAGTAAAGACATAACAGCGGCTTCAAAAAAGATAGACAATTTAGAAGGCTCTCTCGATCAAGTTTCAAAAGTGCTTGTTAAAAGAATAGTTACTTCATACCAATTGGGCGATATGCAGGCGGTTCATGTACTTTTTGCCGCCAATGGAGCAGACGACTATTTTAAAAAAATAAACTACATTAAATTAGTTCGTGCACATGATCAAGCGTTACTTATTAATACTCAGCAAGCAAAAAATGATTATCAAAATCAAAAGAATATTTTTGAAGAAAAAAAGAATAAAGTCGAGCTGCTAAACAAGCAACTTGAGGCATACACAAGAGAACTTGATCAACAAAAGATTGAAAAGCAAAATTTACTTACAACAACCAAAAACTCTGAAGGGGAGTATCAGAGCCGTTTATCTGATGCACAACAAGAATTACGGAGTATTGCCCGTGCTGCAAAAGTATTAATATCCACTGAACCACGTAGAGTTGCCAAGGGTGAGCAAATTGGTTGGATGGGGAACACAGGTTTTTCTACGGGTGCACATTTACATTTTGGAGTTTATAATGCGTCATCATTATCACAATATAGTTATTATGGCGGATGGGAGAATCCATTGAACTACCTTGAACCTCGAACGGTAAATTGGATCAGTGGTTGTAGTGGCGATCCAAGTGGTATGGCAACAAGTGGAAGTGGCACGTGGAGTTGGCCTATGGCGACTGATGGATTATATTTGTCACAGGCGTCTGGAGTCACATGTTACAGTGGTCCTTATTACAATGGAAATCCACATCCTGCTATAGATATGCACAGAAGAGGTGATACTGCCGTCCGTGCAGTTGAGTCTGGACAAGCATATTTTTGTAGAAACTGCACAGGAGATGGCGGTAATGGCGTTTTCTTATTTCATGACGGAGGCAAAATGACACTCTATTGGCATTTGCAATAATTCGGGAAAATGAGAGCCGATGGTGGGAATTGAACCCACGGCCAGCGGTTTACGATACCGCTGCTCTACCTCTGAGCTACATCGGCGATAAAATGTATTTTAATTAATTTTAGCTCAGGTAGCAAATGAGTATTATTTATGAACGAATTTATATGCAAGATTTAACTCATATAGGTATAAAAAACTTAATTCAGTACTGATAAAAAATATCAGCGAGTCCTCATAATTTATATTATATACATAAAATATTGTTCAATTAAGCTAATTTTTGTTTAAAAAATTATTTTAATTCGAGGCTAAGATTTCAGAAAAATTACTATATACTTAGCAAATTTTTGGTATGACTGCTAATTTGAGGCTAAATGAGGAGTGCTTCCTGAAATACTATTTTCTATAAATCTAAGAAATGAACTGGGCCAAATAATAGTATCCTTGAACCAATTTAGTATACAAAATTTTTCGGGAAATTGCAAGGAGTAATAATAAGAAGAAAATACAATTAATATTTAATAGAGTATTTTATTTACTCAATTGTGCCTAAACTTTTCTCCGCCTACGTTTGTTGGCTATATCCAATTCGAGCAATGCTCGACCAAGTGCACCTTGGAGTTCCGCGTATTCGATATCTGAAAGCTGACCTTCTTTTTTCTTTAATAGTTCTTCAGCTCTCTTTTGAGCAGCAAGTGCTTTTTCAACATCAACTTCTTCAGCGTGTATCGCATAATCTGCTAGAATAGTTACCTTATTATTGCTTACTTCCAAGAATCCTCCAGTAACTGCAAGGAACTGTTCTTTATCAGCTATTTTGAGATGTAGTTCGCCTGGTTTGATTTTGGTAAATAAATTTACATGATGGGGAAGGATAGCGATTCTTCCATCCACTGTTTCAACAGTAATTTGGTCTACATCGCCGCTATAGATAATTTTTTCTGGAGTTACTATCTCGAGTTTCATAATTGGTTGTATTATTTGGATTTCTTAGCTTTTTCAACAGCTTCCTCAATACTACCAACCATGTAGAAGGCCTGTTCTGGGAGACTATCATGTTTACCTTCTAAAATTTCCTTAAATCCTTTAATCGTATCTTCAACCTTAACATATTTTCCAGGTGAACCTGTAAATACTTCGGCAACGAAGAATGGTTGTGACATGAATCTTTGAATCTTTCGAGCACGAGCTACCGTTAGCTTATCTTCATCAGAAAGTTCATCCATACCAAGGATTGCGATTATATCTTGAAGGTCTTTGTACTTCTGAAGTACCTGCTGGACGCCACGAGCTACGTCATAATGCTCTTTTCCTGCAATATTTGGGTCGAGCATGCGGGAAGTTGATGTAAGTGGGTCTACAGCTGGATAAAGGCCTTGCTCTGCAATTGATCTTTCAAGGGTAACAGTACCATCCATGTGAGCAAAAGTTGTTGCTGGTGCAGGGTCAGTGTAATCATCTGCAGGCACATAAACAGCCTGTAAGGATGTGATAGAACCTTTCTTTGTACTCGTAATACGTTCTTGCAGTGCACCGATTTCTGTCGCAAGTGTTGGTTGGTATCCAACAGCACTTGGCATACGTCCAAGGAGTGCTGAAACCTCGGAACCAGCTTGTGCAAATCGGAATACGTTATCAATAAAGAGTAATACATCTTCACCTTTGACATCACGGAAATATTCAGCCATTGTAAGTGCTGAAAGAGCTACGCGAAGACGGTTTGCTGGTGGTTCGTTCATTTGTCCGTACACCATCACTGTTTGATCCAAAACTCCTGAACCTTTCATTTCAAGCCAAAGATCTGTACCTTCACGAGTACGCTCTCCAACTCCTGCAAATACTGAGTGACCTGAGTGTTCTTTCGCGATGTTTCGGATAAGTTCTTGGATAATAACGGTTTTACCGACACCCGCACCACCAAAAATACCAATCTTTCCACCTTTCGCAAAAGGTGCGATAAGGTCGATAACTTTAATACCAGTTTCAAGAATATGTGGTTTTGTTTCTTGTTCAGCTAAAGCTGGAGCTGGTTTGTGAATAATATCTGTAGGAACGCCTTTAGTGTCGAACTTTTGTCCATCAATTGGCTGACCTAATACGTTAAAGATCCTTCCAAGTGTTTTATCTCCAGTTGGAACTGAAATAGGTGATCCAGTACGTTGCACTTTTGTACCTCGTGCCAATCCATCTGTAGAACCAAAAGCGAGTGTTTTGACTTCATGATTACCAGTTTCGAACTGTACCTCAAGTACTAATTCTTCTTTGTTTGGCATGATTAATGTCAAAGCTTCGTAAATTGTAGGTACTTCATCTTCAAAGTAAACATCCACAACTGGACCTTGTACTCTAATAACAATTCCTTCTTTATTTTTTATATTTTTTGTTTCTGCCATACTATTAATTTGCTATTGCACTTCCTGTTATATCTAAGAGTTCTGATGTGATCTTAGCTTGTCGAGTCTTATTATACTCTAACTTCAAGTCTTCTATAATCTCTTTTGCGTTATTTGTCGCATTCTGCATAGACAAGAGTCTTGCCGATTGCTCAGACAAATAACTTTCTAAAACTTCCTGATACACTGCCATTTCAATATATCGTTGTAAAAGGTCCGGCAAAAGTTCTTCTGCACTTGGCTCAAAGAGCTGAAATGCATCATTTGCACTTTCCATCTTTTCTTCTTCTTGCGGACGAATCGGCAAGAGATGTGTTTTATTTGCCTTCTGGATGAAGACATTTACAAAATGTGTTGAGATAATCTCAACGCTGTCTATTTTACCAGATTTGAATTGTTCATTTATCAGATTCACAATCGGATAAACGACATCAAATTTTGGTAAAGTGTTTCCAAAAGGGAACGCCCCAACTATATTTTTACTCACATGAGCGACCGGTAGCTCCACTTTTTTCCCAATTGTAATAAAAGAATCCTGTGTATTAGCTCGTTTTATGAGATCTCTCATTAAGTTTGTGACTAATCCACCACAAAGTCCTTTGTCAGGTCCGATAACAATAAAAAGTGTTTTACCAGCTCCTTTTTGCTCTTTCATATAAAGCGGAAGGGCTGCCTTTTCAACTCTTTTTGTTAAATCTCCAGTTACAGCGAGTAGTTTCTCGACATATGGCCGAGATGAAAGAGCTGCTTCCTGTGCTTTTTTGAGCTTGGAAGCTGCAATCATTTGCATCGCTTTCGTTGTCTTCGAAATGTTCTGCGCTGTTCTAATTCTTCTTTGTAATTGTAATGTGCTTGCCATAGTTAGTGCTTAGTTAGTTAGTGCTTAGTGTTTGGTCCACTATACTAAGCCCAAACTAGACTTTAAATTTCTTTTTAAATTCATCTACTAGCTTTTGTAATTCTTTGACGGCATCTGGTGTTACTTTATCTTTTCCACCAAGTGATTCGAGAAGTTTCTTATGATGTTTCTGTACATATGTATGTAATTCCTGCTCAAATCGTGGAACATCCTCAACTGGGATATCATCAATGAACCCATTAGTAACTGTTGCAATACTGAGTACCTCAAGATTTTCTGAATATGGATTATATTGCGGTTGCTTGAGAATTTCGTTAATTCTCTTACCACGTTCAAGCTGTGCTTGCGTTGCTGGGTCAAGTTCACTTCCAAATTGAGCAAAAGCTGCTAATTCTCGGAATTGTGACATTTCAAGTTTCATCTTACCCGCAACTGATTTCATTGCACTCGTTTGTGCTGCTCCACCCACACGGGAAACTGAAGTACCGGTATTAATAGCTGGACGTACACCTGCATTAAAAAGATCACTAACCAAGAAGATCTGTCCGTCAGTAATTGAAATAACATTTGTCGGAATATACGCGGAGATATCTCCAGCCTGTGTTTCAATGATTGGAAGCGCAGTGATTGAGCCTCCACCATTTTTCTCATTTAATCGAACTGCTCGCTCGAGTAATCGACTGTGGAGATAGAAAATGTCTCCAGGATATGCTTCACGGCCAGCTGGTCGTCGAAGAACCAAAGATAATTGACGGTAAGCCCATGCGTGCTTTGTTAAATCATCGTAGACGATAAGAACATCTTCACCTTTTTCAAGGAAGTATTCTGCGATAGCAACTCCCGCATAAGGTGCGAGATATTGGATAGATGCCGCGTCCGATGCTCCAGCAGCAACAACGATTGTATTTGCCATAGCATTTTCTTGCTTCAATTTATCAACTACTTGTGCAATTGTACTTTGTTTTTGTCCAATTGCTACATAGACACAAACAACTGGCTTTTGGCCTTTCATTGTGTCTCTTTGGTTGATAATAGTATCAACTGCAATAGCTGTTTTACCAAGTCCACGATCTCCAATGATAAGTTGTCTTTGCCCTCGGCCAATAGGGAACATAGCATCAATTGATTTAATACCTGTCTTTAATGGAGTTCCAACCGGTTCACGTTCTACAACACCTGCAGCAATTCTTTCAAGAGGCATGTCTTTACCTTTTTTGGCTGCTGGCTTGCCATCGAGTGGTGCTCCTGTGGGATTAATAACTCGACCCAAGAGTTCATCACTTGCATGAACTGTTAATCTCTTTCCTGTGGTTTTTACTGTATCTCCTTCTTTGATATTGGTGCCACCACTTAAAAGGATGATAGAAGCGTGGTCTTCATCGAGGTTGAGGATGAAACCTGTACTTCCGTCTGAAAAATCAATCATTTCTCCCATGAATGCATTTGTCAGACCTGAAGCGGTTATAACTCCGTCAGTATTCTTTTCAACTTTTCCGACATTTTGTACTTTCGGATTATCATTGAATGCGTTTAGACGCTTTTCTAAATTTTCTATTATGCTTTTATTATCAATCATTTCGACTTAAGAAACCTATTATATCATGAAACGTACGATTTAAATTAATCTCGTACTCCTTATTATTTTCTACAATTCGTACTCCACTAATCATTGATTTATCAATTGAAGTGACGATTTGCATTCCAGGGTAGAGCTTTTGAATTTTCGCTATATCTTCCTTCGAAAGCTCACTTGCTGACGTCACCAATACCTGTTTTTTCATTTCTTCTGCTTTAAGCAAAGAAATATATTCTTTAAGATCCTTACGGCTTAATTTTCCCGCAATATATTCTACGTATTCCTCTACTAATATACCGTCTTTATAACTTTCTTTAACTAGTTTTTTGATATTTACTGTTACCATTAGTTTGGTCTTTTCTGCATTTCCTTCACAGCTCGCTCCACAATTTCACTTTGTTCTTTTTCTGTAAAGACATTTGCGATGGATTTCTTCAACAAATCAACAGAAAGCTTTGCTACATATTTATTAAGTTGTGCTTGTGCTTCTTTTGTTTCTTGTTCGATCTGTGACTTTGCGTCAGCAATCATCTTATCTGTTTGTTTCTTTGTATTCTCTTCAGATTTTTTCGCGATATCAGATGCCTGCTCTTTTGCATCTGCAACGATTTGTGCAGCCGTGGTTTGAGCTTTTTTAATGATCGCCTTTTCTTCTTCTTGAGCTTTTTCTAAAGCCTTTGAACTTTCATCAGCTTTTTCTACAGCTTCTTTCGCCAATTGCTGACGTTTCTCAAGAATAGTAAAGAGTGGCTTATAAAGAAACTTCTTTAAAATCCATAAGATTGCCAAAAAATTAACTATCTGTCCAAGGATAAGTATCCAATTTAATCCAAATATCTCAAATATTTCCATAATATAATATAGTTTTTAACCTATGAATCAAGAATTAAGCAATTGCAATTAAGATAAGAAAAATGAAAAACATTTCCTTTACACTTAATTCTTAATTCATGCTTCTTAAGCTTAGCCTAAGAAAGCAAAAACTAATGAGTAAATAGCGATAGCTTCAGCAAAACCCATAGCAACGATCATGATAGGGATAATTCTACCTGACGCGTCTGGATTTCTTCCGATTGCTTCCATAGCTTTCGCTCCGATAAGTCCGACACCAATTCCTGGTCCAAGACCTCCGATTGCTGCAATAATACCTCCTGTAATTGAAATTTCCATAAATTAAATCACCTCCTCGGTCCTCTTTTTTTGCATTATATCAGTTGAGGTTCTGAATTGCGATGCCATTTTTAATGAGCATCTGAACCATGTGGAGTCGTAAAGATTCCCATGAATGCCATAGTTAATAAACCAAAAATAGCTGCTTGGACGACTCCTACAAACATTTCATAAAGAATGATTGGAATAGGAAGGAAAAAGGCAGCTGCCGCTGACAGCGAAACCAGCATAACTTCTCCTACGAAAATGTTTCCGAAAAGACGGAAAGAGAATGAGATAACTTTCGTAAATTCTGAAATAAGTTCAAGAAGCCCAGTATATGCAGCAAGTGGATTTAATGAGAAGAATCGTCCAAGATATGATTTTATGCCTAAAGTTTGAATACTCATTGTATGTGTTGCTATTAAAGAAACGATAGCCAATGCAATTGTCACATTAAGATCTGTTGATGCACTTCTTAGTAAATGTGCATGATGTGCCTCTCCACCATGCCCTGCAACTGGTACTTCGAGTGCAGAAAGAATCGGAAGCAATCCACTCCAGTTGGCAACAAGAATGAATAAGAAGAATGTCATAACATAAGGGAAAATCTTTTTTGCATTGTCCTTGGCGACAGAGCTTGTCAGGTTATAAAATCCTTCGACCGCCATTTCAATAATACTTTGAAAAGCACCAGGTATCAGTTTCGCGTTTTTGTAGACATACCAAGCTAAAGCGATGAGAATAATATCGACGAGGATAGTATCAACGACAGCGTTGGTGATGGGAATTGGACCAATATGAGTGAGTTCTTCAGCTGCTAGCGATAACATAAAATAAAAAATACCCGAAGAATCAGGCTCTCACATTTTAATTTGTCTTTGGATTTAAGTCAAGGAGCAGCGTATCAATAGATGTAATACTATCTGCCAATAAGGTAGGCTTATCATTCTTCGTATCATATTTTCCATTGACAATAATGACACTATCTTTAACTAATAAGTTCTTAAATAACTCAAATGATTTAGGGAAAACGACACATTCAATTATCGTTCCTTTTTCATCGGCTATACCCAAAAATGCCATTTCGGCATTTGTCTTCTTCGTAAAAATCTTTTTAACACTATCGACTATGCCTCCAATTTTTACTACACTTCCTTGTTCTTGCTCTTCTAATTCATCAAACCCAATTGTTCCAAATGATTTCAGGTATGCAAGTTTCTCTAAATGCGGATGTGCAGTGAGATATATCCCAAGAAAGTCTCTTTCAAAGTTCAATTTCTCTTCCTTTGTGAAATCTTCAATTTCAGTTAATGAAAAGTCGATGTTTGGAGTTGTGCTATCAGATTCATCGGGAATGTCGAAAAGGGAAGCTTGGCCTTCTGCTTGTTGTTTCCTGATAACCGTAATTTTACTAACAATTTCAGGAAAGGCGATAAGCAATGAAGCTCTGTTTCCAAAAGCATCCATAGCTCCAACTTTTATTAAGGATTCTAGTGTCTTTTTATTGACTGCTGATAATGTTAATCGTACAAGGAAGTCCTCAATTGTTGTAAACTTGCGACTTTTCCGAGCTTCTAATATGTTATCTATTGCTGCATCTCCGACGTTTTTAACTGCTGACATTCCAAATCGAATCTTTGTTCCATCTTCTATACTAAAATCCTTTTCTGATTTATTGATGTCAGGAGGCAAAAGTGGGATCTTTAGCCGTTTACATTCCATAACTGCTTGGGCAATTTTTTCGTTTTTTGCTGGTCCTGAGGTACCTCGAGATTCAGCCGTTAGTAATGCTGTCATAAATTCCACAGGATAATTCGCTTTTAGATATGCAGTTCGAAAAGCAATGATTGCATAACAGGCTGCGTGAGCTTTATTAAATCCATAACCTGCAAATGGTGCAATAAGTTCATAAATTTCCGCAGCTCTTTTATGTGTTAAACCATTTTTGACACAGCCTGAGAGGAATAATTCTTCCTGCTTTTTCATCTCAGAAAGAATCTTTTTACCCATCGCTTTTCGGAATTTATCCGCATCCAACCATGAATATCCCGCAAGCGTAATAGCAGTTAACAGCACATCATCCTGATATGTGAGTACTCCATAGGATTGTTGTAAAATATCTTTTAGTCGAGGATCAGGGTAATCAATTGTTTCTGGATTATGCTTCCTTTTAATAAACTCTGGAATAATTGCCATTGGACCAGGTCGATACAAAGCTACCATTGCTTGCAGATCAAAAATTGAGGTTGGCTTGAGCTCTTTGATATATCGACGCATGCCAGCAGATTCTAGTTGGAAAATACCTGTCGTTTCTCCTTCAGATAACAGATCATAGGTGTTTTTATCTTCAAGATCAACTTTTGTAAAGTCTACCTCGAGTCCTTGATTTTCCTTAATGAATTTTAAACATTCTTCGATAATGGTTAAATTTCTCAAACCAAGAAAATCCATTTTTAACAGTCCGACACCATCCTCACCAACAGTGTACATGTCATATTGAGTTACCACTTTATCTCCATTAGATTCTCTTTGGAGAGGTGTATATTCAGTAAGAGGTTTATCCGCAATCACAACGCCTGCTGCGTGAACTGAAGCGTGACGTGCAACACCTTCAAGTTTTTTTGCTAGATCAATGAGTTTTTTTGTATCAGGTTCATTGAGATATGCAGATCGAAGCTCAGCACTTTGTGCAAGAGAGTCGTCAAGTGATGGATTTTTCCCTTGAAAGCCTGGCGGGATGAGTTTGGAGATTCTATCTGGTGCAGCATATGGCATACCCATCACTCGACCAACATCACGTATAGCTCCTTTGGCTTCCATGGTTCCAAAGGTAATAATCTGTGCAACTTTATCTTTACCATATTTTTCCGTCACGTAAGCAATGACTTCTTCACGCCTGGTATCTGCGAAATCCAAATCAATATCAGGTGCTGATGGACGAAGTGGGTTCAAAAATCGCTCAAAGGGAAGTTTAAAGAAAAAAGGATCTGCGTCAGTGATTTTTAGGCAATATCCTACCACTGATCCGGCAGCAGAGCCTCTTCCTGGTCCAACTGCAATTCCATGATCTTTTGCCCAATTCACAAAGTCTGATACCACAAGGAAATACGTTTCATATCCTTTTTTGACAATAACGGAAAGCTCGTAATCCAATCGTTCCTTTATCGTATCAGTGAGATCACCATATCTCGCTTTTGCACCATCGTAAACAAGTTTTGTTAAATAATCAGCAGCACTGAGTCCATCAGGCACTTCAAATACTGGCATATGCCATTTACCGAGAGTAATTTCTACATTACATCTTTCAGCAATATTATTTGCATTTTCAATCGCTTCTGGCGTGTCTGCAAAAAGTTTTTCCATCTCTTCAGCAGATTTGATGTAAAAGTCAGGGGAGGATACCATTGACAGTTTTCTTTCTTTATCAAGGAGAGTAGATTGAGTTTGAATACAGAGTAGAGCTTCTTGCCCCTCAGCATCTTCTTTACGTGTGTAATGGTTATCATTTGTAGCCACAATTGGAAGGCCTAGTTTTTTTGATAATGCGAGAAGTTTTTTGTTTACAGGTTCCTGCGGTGGTACATTGAGATGGTGTTGTACTTCAAGAAAAAAATTATTGGGACCGTATATTTTTGCCAATTGTAAGGCACGCTTTTCTCCAAGTTCATCATCTCCTTTCATAAGTGGTTCACTGACAAATCCATTGACGCATGCACTTAGGCAAATTATACCTTCTTTGTATTTCTCGAGCAGTTCAAGATCGGTTCGTGGTTTATAATAATAACCTTCTAAGTTTGCAATCGTAACGATTCTCATCAGATTTTTATATCCTTCATCGTTTTCTGCCAAGAGTATCAAATGGTTATAATCTTTATCTTCGGCTTCTTTTAAATGGAGCGATCGTTTGCTTACATAGATCTCACAGCCAATAATAGGTTTTATCCCAGCATCTTTGCATGCTTTGTAGAATTTAATAGTTCCATACATATTTCCATGGTCAGTAATAGCAAGTGCTTTCATCCCAAGTTCTTTTGCATATTCGACCATGTTTTTTGTCTTTTGTAGTCCATCAAGAAGCGAAAATTCTGAGTGGTTGTGAAGGTGGACAAAATCAGCCATTGGAGATTTTATTATAGACATTTGAAGCTACTTTGTCGAGCAGGGTAACTATTATAAAAGGTTTTGAGCAACAACCTTTTTCCCTTGTGCATATACATCTCTACGCCATGTTTTTTCTTGTGCTGTCCCAAATACTCTATTTTTCCCTGCAGCCTTTGCTATATTCATTCGTCTATCTGCTGTATTAATGAGTACATTTGAAGATGCAGTCAAAACAGAACCTGAAGGCTGCTGACTATCAAATAAAACATTTGCTACTCCCACACTCGCAGTAATTCTATTCGTTATTGCAAAACCTGTCCCCGCTATCGCATCAGCGACATATTCTGGCATAAAATCAAAGACAGGTAACAACCGCTGCCGCATAGTAACTTCATCAATTCCTGGCATGACTATCAAAATCTCTTCTCCGCCTCTTCTGCCGACGGTATCCGTTGCACGAGAATTTCTTCGTAAATATTCTCCTACCACTCCAAGAACCGCATCGCCATGATCTTGCGAATATGCTTTATTTACTTTCCCAAAATCATCTAAATCGACAAATGCGACTGACACAGGTTCATTCACGAGGGCTGACATACGTAAATCCTCTCGAAGTCTTCTTTGAGCCACGTGATCTTTGTACAAACCTGTTCTGGCATCTATTTCTGTTTCTATATCTGTTTCGGCATGGAGCGATGCAGTTAAAAATGCACCATCCTCGATTGTGAGTAAACCTTCTTTAACTGCTTCAAATACTACTCGATGTTGTCCTTCTCGACGTTTTAGGTTCCGTCTAAAATCTGTATTACTTATATATGTGAGATTAACAGATTCCGCATGATCTTTAATTTCACGCAACGTAGGATCTTGATCTGGTTCCCCAGATCTATGTAGTGGATTTTCAGTCATAAACTTTTACTGGAGCAATTTGAGGAGCTCTTTCTTAACAGTGTCTACATCAACTTTTTTGCCAAGTTTTTTCATTGTCTGTCCAAATAAGAACATAAGTGAGGCTTCTTTGCCATTTTTATAGTCTGTTACAGCTTTTCCATTTTCAACAAGAACTTCTTTAATAGTTCTTTCCAATTCCTTTCCATCAACCTGAACAGTTTGTTTACTCGCTACAATTTGCTGTACTAATGCGATAGGGGAAATAGTACTTGAAACAATCTTTTTATTAATAATATAGTTAGCAATGTCTTTAGGATTGAGTTTCTGCTCTTTTCCTTCTCTAACAGCCTCTTCAAAGAAATCTGCTAAAGGTTTCTCTCTTGTAAGTATCTCAGAATCATAAAATGTAAGGCTAAATTCCTTCTCAAAGCGTTTTATTTTTTTGTCCGGCAATTCTGGCACTGAATTGAGTAGAGTGCTAATTTCATCTTTAGTGGTTACTATTGGGGGAATATCAGGTTCAGGAAAATATCGATAGTCATGTGCGTCTTCTTTAGATCTCTGTGAGAATGTTTTTTGACGGTTATCATCCCATCCACGAGTTTCCTGAGCTGGCACTTCATTTCGTTCTAGTATGGCGTTTTGACGCGTTACTTCATAATTGATTGCCTTTTCTACGAATTTGAATGAATTAATGTTTTTCACTTCAACCTTATAATTCGGTAATTTCTTAGGATCCGGTGAAAGAGATATGTTTGGTTCGAGTCTCATTTCACCTTTTTCCATATCCGCGTTAGAAACATCAAGATATCGGACGATTTGCTGCAATTTCTGTAAATATTCTTTTACTTCAAGGGCGTCATGGAAGTCCGGTTCTGTTACAATCTCGACCAAAGGTACGCCACTTCTATTAAAATCGATCAAACTAACCTTTTCATGATGAATATCCTTGTGAGAAAGCTTTCCTGTATCTTCTTCCATATGCACTCGAGTGATTCCTATCTTTTTCCCCGAAGAAAGTTCGATATAGCCTTCATAACCAAAAGGCAAATCGTACTGACTTATCTGATAGCCTTTTGCAAGGTCAGGATAAAAATAATTCTTTCGATCAAATTTTGAGTATGAATTTATCTTGCAGTTCAAAGCGAGGGCAATTTTTATACACCAGTCAATTGCTGTTTTGTTTGGAACAGGAAGTGCTCCAGGAAGACCAAGACAAACTGGACACGTATGGCTATTCGGATTTTTCCCGAAATAATCAGCAGAACAGCCACAAAACATTTTTGAATTTGTTTTTAATTCCACATGTACTTCAAGTCCAATAATTGGTGTTAGTTTGCTCATAGATTTGGCTTCCTTTCATTCCAGTTTGTAGCTTGCTCATATTTGTATGCTGCGTTAATAACAACTTCTTCAGCGAACTGCGGCCCGATTATCTGTAATCCGATTGGTAATCCTTCTGTAGAGAAACCGCATGGAACATTAATTCCCGAAAGTCCAGCGATTGAAGATGGCTCAACAAGCACATCTGCAAGCTCCCCGAACATTGATTGATCTTCAGTTGCCCCTACTTTTAATGATGTTGTTGGACTGGTTGGACCGATGATAACATCGACATCATTAAATGCCTTTTTAAAGTCTTCAATGATGACCGTTCGAACTTTCAGTGCCTTGTTGTAGTATTGATCATAATATCCAGCTGAAAGAGTGTATGTTCCTAACATCACTCTACGTTTTGCCTCATCTCCAAAAAAAGATCGATCATGTCCATATCGAATACCATCATAGCGTGCCAAATTTGATGAGACTTCTGCTCGTTGGAGAATCGTATATAAAGCAATTGCATATTTAGGGTGGAAGAGTTTAATTTTCTTTATCTTTGCTCCAAGGTTCTCAAATACTTTTAATTCTTTCTCTACTTGTGCTTTTACTTCATCATTTACTCCTTCAAAATAATCTTCCGAGATACCGATTCTAAGTCCTTTAATATCGTTCTTCATTGAAGCTAAATAGTTTGGCACAGCGATGGGTGATGTCGTCGCATCATGAGGATCTTGTCCTGCAAGAACTTGCAACAATAAAGCACTATCTTCAACGGTTTTTGTAATAGGACCAGGACTATCGAGCGATGATCCCATTGCGACTACTCCATATCGGCTTACACGGCCGTATGTAGGCTTCAAACCAACTACTCCGCACCAACTTGCTGGTTGTCTGATTGAGCCTGCTGTTTCGGACCCTATTGCTGCGACTGTTTCATCTGCAGCTACACTTGCAGCTGCACCACCTGATGATCCACCAGGAAGATGATCTGTATTCCAAGGATTTCTTGAAGAACCGTAATCTGATGTTTCCGTTGATGAACCATGTGCCCAAGCATCCATATTTGTCTTTCCAAGAAGGACCATCCCAGCATCTTTAAGCTTACTAACAACAGTTGCATCGTATGGAGGGATATATTGATCCAGAACTTTACTTGATGCAGTGGTTCTTATGCCATTGGTTGAAAAATTATCTTTTACTGAAAGAGGCACACCCAAAAGGGGAGCATCAACGCCTTGTGCACGCTTTTTATCCGCTTCATTCGCACTTTTTAGTGCTTCCTCTTCGGTAATTGTAACGAAAGCGTTTACTTTTGGTTCGACTTCCTTAATGCGTTTCAAATACATTTCAGTGAGTTCAACCGATGTAAATTCTTTCTTTTTCAAGCCCTCAAGAGTTTGTGTGATTGTTAAATGTTTGTTCATATGCTTATGCTTCTGCTTTTCCTTTGCCTTTTTTATGTACACCGTGTGTTTTACCTATCTCTACGTTTTTGCCATCAGTTTTTATTACATAATACCCTGTATTATCAATTGTTCCAGATGCTAATTCATCTGCTCTTGCAAATCCATTTCTTATTAAAAATGATCGCATGATATTTCCATGATTGACTACAAGTACTGTCTTTCCAAAGTATACCGGAACTATTTCCTCTAAGAAGGTTAAAAATCTCTCTAACGCATCTTTGCTACTTTCTCCTTCAGGAGAGTATTTAAATGCAAATTTTTCTTCATCGTTTAATGCTTTAACCGATTTATCTATCTCTGCACGCTGTGCTTTGGTCATTTTTATTCCAAAATCACGTTCTCGAATTGTGCTTATTGTGACAACTGGCACTTTATGATTTGCTGCGATTATTTCAGCTGTCTCTTTTGCCCTGACTAAATCTGATGAGAAAATCGCATCAAAAGGTACATTTTTAAGTATTTCTGCTGCTTTTGTTGCCTGTGTCCTTCCTTTTTCTGTCAATGGGCTTCCGTGTTCTCCAAAAGATTTCGTAATGTCTTTTGAGTTCGTATCTTGTAAAACATTTTCTACACATTCCCCATGACGGACTACATATATCGTCACAAATTGATTATTCATTATCTAAAATCGCGTTTACTTGGAAAAAACCTTCATGAGTATTTTTTGTATTTGATAATGCTTGTTTTTGTGTAAGTGATTTAGCAGCAACATCTTCACGAGTGACGTTCTCTAAACCAGTAACATGAGCAGTTGGCTCTACATGCTTCGTATCGACTTCTTGGAGATTTTCGATATATGAAAGTGTTTCTTCAAGTTGAGATTCGAGTTTTTTCTTTTCTTCATCTTTGAGGGGAAGATTTGCGAGTGTTGCGACCTTAGATACATCAAGTTTCATGAGGCTATTATATGCTCTGCGTCAGAAAATCGCAAGCATGTTAATCGTGTATATGAAACCTTTTTAATAAACTTTCTTGAGCCTTCTCTTCAAGGGAGTCATCAATCGGCTCTAAAGAAATTTGCTTTTTGTATTTAATTTCCAAAGCTTTTTGAATAAGATAATCAGCAATCTGAGGATTCTTAGGCAAAAGGGGACCGTGGAGATAACAACCTATGGCATTTTTATAGACAACTCCTTCAGTTCCATCATTACCATTATTCCCGAATCCTTTTAGAACTTTTGCAAAAGGTTTTACCTTATCTCCAAGATATGTCCGCCCACCGTGATTTTCAAATCCGACAACTTTTGTATTAGCAATAGCTTCAGGGAATTGAATTGAAGCAATTAAATTACCAATCAATCTATCCTCTTTTGGACCAGGATGCTGTGAATACATATCGAATATTCCTAATCCTTCAATTCTTTTCCCTTCCGAAGGTTCATAATAGTTACCCATGAGTTGTGGAGATCCACAAACAAAAAGTGCTGGGATATTATTTTCAATGAGATCTCTAATGGCTTTTTTCTTTTTCATAAGATTTTCCATAACAATCTCTTGTTCACGATCCTGTGCACCACCACCAAAAAGCAAATCAATAGAACGTAGATCTTTATCACTCGTCGATGCATCTATTTGGAGTATTTCAACTTCAATTGCTCGCCATTCACAGCGTTTTTGAAGTACCATGATATTACCTCTGTCACCATAGGTACTCATGAGTTGTGGATATAACCAGCCGATTTTTACGTTATATTTCATAATTTTTAAAGAATTTATTTAATTTTTCGACAGCAATTCGTCTCATCGAAGTTTCTTTTTGCTCTTGAACATTCATCTCTCCATATGACTTATTCCAACCATCTGGGATAAAAATTGGCGTCCATCCAAATCCATCACCGAGGGGCTTTGGAGCAATCGTGCCATGCATTTCCCCGCTAAATAATGTAACAGTCGTTCCATCATAAAAGGCAAATATGACTGAAGCAGTGGCACTTCGGTCTTTATAATTATCGATTAATCGGCAAAGACCTTCAGCTTTTATGGATTCTAAAAACCATTTAATTAACGGGCCAGGCAATTTCCCCAATGCATGAAATGTGAGCGAGACATCTTCAATAAGAACTGGTTTTTTAACTTTTGCGTATGCTTCTCTTACTTTATGCTCTACAATTTTATTTGTGTCCAATGACTGAATCTCGGTTAAATCCAGATCTACATGATCTACAGGGAATTCAGCATATCTCATGAAATGTTCTAGTTTATGTTTGTTCCCAGTAATATAAGTGATAGGTTTCATAATATTTTCTTTCCAGTTAATATTTTCTCCAGCTTTTTTAAAGCAATTTTTCTTACTGAAATTGAACTTCTTTCTTCAGATGTAAGCTCAGCATTAGTTTTTGTAAAACCTTCTGGGATAAAGATTGGATCCCATCCAAATCCATATTCTCCTCGCGGATGATCTGCAATCGAACCATGTCTTATTCCGTCACATATATGTATAGTTTCTCCGTCAAATAGTGCAAATGCTACGGTTATGGTTGCACTTCGTTCTTTACCGTCAAGCATCCTGCACATTCCTTCATTCCCAATCTCTTCAAGAAACCATCTGATAAATGTACCAGGGAGTTTGCCTAATTCATGAAAGACTAATGCAGTATCTTCAACAAGCACAGGTTGCCTTAGTTGTCTATACGCTTCTCTTGCTTTCAACTCTACTACTTTACGAACATTAAGAGATTGGATCTCTGGTATATCCAGATTTTTATGCATGAGGGGAATGGATGTATAGCGTGTTGTATAAGCAACTTTATTTTTATTTCCTGTAATAAAAGTAATTGGTTTCTTCATAATTCTGGATTCTCGTCTGCACGGGAATGACATTAAGTATTTACAATATTTTTTTACCTGTTAAGATTTTTCTTGAATCAAGCATAGCAGAGTATGTTGGCAGAATATAAAATGTTTCAGTATTTTTCGTTAATTCAATTCCAGTTGTAATGGCTTCGTGTAAATTTTCAAAAGTTTTAATATTCGTGTAATTTTCGTATTTAACCCGTAATGCTATATCATAAACCCTATCTCCAGCAACAAGTATATGTTTAAAATCTTCAATTCCCGAAAGATCAGTATCCCATATCCATGAGATGTCTCTTCCATCAGGAATTCTATCATTAAGAACTATTAAAAGTGTCGAGGCTTTCAATTCTTTAATCGTTGCAAAAGACTGATTAAAACTCGTCGGATTCTTTGATAAAAATAGTTGTACGTTCTTATTTTTGTAGTTTATTATTTCCTGTCTTCCAAATGCTGGTTTAAAATCTTTCAATGTTTCAGCAATTGCCTTTTCTGTCATTCCTATTTCCCGAAGAGTTAGAACAACAGCGTGCATATTGTATTTATTATATGTGCCTGAGAGAGGATATGTTTCAAAGCTATTTTGACTTATTGTAGGTCGCTTCAATCCACAACTAGGACAAGACCATTTACCGAGATGGGAGAATGTTGTTTCTTCAAACTTCAGAGGACTTCCGCATTTTGGGCAGAAAGTAGAATCAGCCGCTTGTTGCGTCTTTTTTTCAGTTGTTCCCTTAAGTCCAAAATAGAATCTTGAAGACTGTAATTGTTTATCATCAGTAAATCCTAAATAGGCGATCTGTGCATCATCACCATTGAGAATAAGTTTTGTTGCGGCAGGGAGAGCTGCTATTGTCTCTTTCCATTTCTTAGCAATTGTATGAATCTCACCATATCTGTCTAATTGATCACGAAATAAGTTTAACATGAGGAGATAATCAGGAGTTACTTGTTTTAAAACTTGCGGTAGTGCATTCTCATCAACTTCAAATATCGCAAAATCATGAGTCAGTTTACCTGAAGGATTGGTATTTAAAATAAGCGTCGATGCCACACCATTTAGTAAGTTTGCACCTGATTCATTCTGCAAAACTTTATATCCTTGCTTTTCTAATGCCGTTTTCAATAGAGAAGAAGTTGTGGTTTTTCCATTCGTTCCAGCAACAATAATGGTTTTGATATTTGAGTTTTTCAGGAAGTCCTTTATGAAATTCTTGTTTCCTTTTAAAGCAATATGTCCTGGCCATGTAGAGCCATTGCCACGATTAAGAGATCGACTAATTTGAGAGATTGTTTTGCCAAGAATTGTTAGAGGTAGAGTCATTAGATTATTTTACTACATTGAGCGAAGAATCTTTACACGTTCTTCGATCGGAGGGTGGGTACTGAATAATCCGGAAAGCCAACCAGCAAATCCCTTCCCTTTGAATGGATTAACGATAAAAAGATGTGCTGTCGCATTGGTTGCAGTTTTTAATGGTTTTGGATCTGAAGATATTTTCTCCAATGCTCGTGCCAAACCTTCAGGATATCGTGTTAAAAGTGCACCTGATGCATCGGCAAGAAATTCTCTTTTTCGGGAAATAGCCAATTGGATAAGACTGGCAATAATTGGTGCGAGAATTGCCAAGACGATTGCAATAACAAAGAAAATAGCTTGTCCTCGACTATCTCTGTCTCGTCCACCCAAACCACTCCACCAGACATGACGCATAAAGATATCTGTGATCAAGGCGATAAATCCAACCAGTACTGCAGTTATAGCTAAAAGTCTCGTATCGTAGTTTCGGACATGAGATAATTCATGTGCAAGAACTCCTTCAAGTTCGGATTTATTTAATCGCTCAAGAATACCTGTGGTTACGGCTACAGCAGCATGTTTGGGATCTCTACCTGTTGCAAATGCATTGGGTGAAGCATCTTCTATGATATACACTTTAGGCATTGGTGTACCACTTGCAATTGAAAGGTTTTCAACAAGATGAAAAAGTTGTGGATGATTCTTCTCATGGATTTCTTTTGCACTGGAGGTTGCTAATACCATTTTATCTGAATAAAAATAGCTATAAAAACTATATCCCACAGCCACAATGAATATTACAACCCCAAGCCCTGGGCCATAATCTGTTGCACGACCAATGACATACGCAACGGTCGCTGCAAAGATGATGAAAAGGAAAAGTATCAAATAACTCTTCCATATATTAGATGATATTGCTGAGTAAATATTCATGACATTACATACAAAAATTTTCCCGATTACTCGAGAAAATTAATGTATGTTATTTTCTAGACCGAATTAAAATTCAACCTTAACAGGTTTTTTGTCTGCCTCATCAGCAGCAAAGAAGTCTGCTTCCTTAAATTTAAATAATCCTGCGATTACTGAATTAGGGAACAATTGAATCTTTGTGTTGTAATCCAAAACATTACTATTCAAGAATTGTCTTGAATATGCAATCTTATTTTCAGTATCGGAAAGTTCTTCCTGAAGACTCAAGAAGTTTGCACTTGCTTTAAGGTCAGGATAGTTCTCTGAAACTGCAAAAAGAGATTTCAATGTATCTGAAAGGACGTTATTTGCAGCTGCTTTTTCCTGAATGGAATCAGCTTTCATTAAATCTGATCGAGCCTTTGTAACATTCTCTAAGACACCCTTTTCATGCTTTGTGTATCCTTTTACTGTTTCAACAAGGTTTGGGATTAAATCAGTACGTCTCTTAAGTTGTACATCAATTTGAGAGAGTGCTTCTTGGATTCGCATCCTTGCTGTTACCAACATGTTGTAGACATACCAAGCGTAGATTACTAAAGCTGCAACAACACCAATTACTATAAATGTAGAATTCATTTCAAATCACCTCCTTTAAACCAGCGGTCAAGTTCATTATATGGCAACGCATTCAAAATGTCACCTGGAGTGGCCCAGCCTCGTCGTGCGACTGTCACTCCATATTCCATAAGATCCATTTGTTCAACAGCATGGCTATCTGTATCAATAAAGAGTTTTACACCTTTCTTAATTGCTTCTCGGACGAGCACATCAGGTAAATCAAGTCGTGATGGAGAAGAATTGATTTCTAAAGCCTTATTATTTGCTACACAAAAATCGAAGATCTTATCCCAATGAAGTTCATATGAAGGACGTTCGTTCAAAAGTCTTCCGGTTGGATGTGCCAAAATTCTTGCCTTTGGATGAGACAAACCTTTTAAGACTCGTTCGGTCATTTTATCAACATCCATATTAAATACGCTATGTACTGAAACGATTGAACCATCAAGGAGTTGTAATGCATCGTCTTCAATCGCAAGTGCTCCATTTGGAAGGATATCTGTTTCGAGTAATGAAAATACTCGAATATCTTTTTTATACTTTACGTCCAATTTTTCAATAAACTCTTTCCGTTTTAGTAAAATATCATACACTTGTTTCTGCGTATGTTTGGAAATACTTGGATTATGTTCGGAAAATCCGAGATATTTATATCCGAGTTCCATAGCTCTTTTGATCATCTCCTCCATTGAATTCCTTCCCATGTCGTGGCTTGGTTCGAGATCATAGCTTGAATGCAAATGGAAATCCCCTTTCATATCCGAGAGCTCAAGGATTGTTGGTAATTTATTTTGTAATGCAAGTTCGATTTCGCCTGTATTCTCACGCATTTCAGGAGGGACCCATTGTAACCCAATAGCTTTATAAAAACTTTCCTCAGTATCATACAGTGTATATTCTCCATCTGACCCACGCTCACGGATGCCGTAATCAGACAATGAGAGACCTTTTGAGAGTGCATACTCACGCAAATGGACATTATGTGCCTTACTTCCTGTAAAGTGTTGCAATAACGCTCCAAATCCTTTAGGAGATTCAACCATAAGGTCGATTTGCTTCCCAGAAGAGACAATAATGGAAGATGTTCGTTCTCCACGTTCAATAATTCGTTCCTTATGAGGATATGCGGTAAAGTGATCCAACACTGCAACAGGGTTGTTTGTAGAGACAGCAATATCGATGTCTCCGATTGTATCTCGTCTTCTTCTTAAACTCCCAAGTGTTGAGGCTTCCAAAACTGCGTCTGATTCTTTTAAATACGCAATCATTTTGCGTGCAAGCTCCATTGCATAAGGAAGAACCATTCGTGCAGTTTTCGTTTTTCCGCGGCCATATTCTTCAATTGCTCTCAAAATATCTGCTTGTGATTTCTCTCCAAACCCTGGTAAATCCGCGATTTTGCCTGATTGGGCAATTCCAACCACATCCTGAATTACTGTTTCTGGATCTTGGAGTTTAAACTCAGAAACTAGACGATATGCTTTCTTTGGTCCAAAACTTGGAATATCCAGAAGAGGGAAAACAGCGGGAGAGATAGGCTTAAATACCTCTTCAAAATGTGCAACTTTACCCGTGCTTAGTAATTCCTCGAGCCGTGATTGCAATGTCGCTCCAACACCTGGAATACTAGCTAGCTTTCCGTCTTTATATAATTCACGAAGCTCTGTCGGGCTTTGTTCGATGGATTCAGAAGCTTTTTGATACGCAAGGATTTGAAAGCGGTACTTTTTTTCATCCTGAATACTATATGCGGCAGCTACATTTTTGAGGATTTTACTGATCTCTAAATTCGTCACAAATGCAGTGTAGCAAAGGATTGACGGGGGTGCAAGATTAGGATAAAATGTATCGACTGCTAAAAACTCGAGTTTTTAGTACCCAAATAATATTTGGGGTGGTAGCTCAGTTGGTTAGAGCGCCTCCCTGTCACGGAGGAGGTCGCGGGTTCGAGTCCCGTCCATCCCGCAAGTATCACTTCTAGTAATATTATAAGTTGAAATACTACAGAAGTTGATGTATACTGTTTTTACTTCTCCCAGAGTAATTTCTGCCTCATTAAATATATGCCAAAAAAAGTAATTCAAGAGGAAATCCCTTCACAGGAAGAATCAAAAACACCAAGTACATTCTTTGACTATCTCCGATTTGGAGAGTCATACACTAGTTTGGTTCTTGGTATTGTCGTGGTTATTATCTCAACAGCACTTCTTCTCTCATTTGTTCATAACAGAAATTCTGTACCTACAAATCCTGTAACGCAAGAATCCCAAAGTATTGCTCAAATTTCACAAAGAGCATTACAATTAACAGTATCACCTCAAGAAAAAGCCAACACAGAGATTAATGCAACAGTAACTGCAGCACCTTCTGTAAAGCCGACAGCAAGACCAACATTACCTCCAACTGCAAAACCAACCAATGCACCAACAGTTACTCCAAATCCGACAAAGGTCGTTGCAACGGTAACTACAGTTCCGACAAAAGCTCCTCAAAAAGAAGAAACAAAGATTTCAGCACCAACAGCAGGTGAATATACTGTAAAAGCAGGCGATAGTCTTTGGACAATTGCCGAAAGACAATATAAGAGTGGATACAATTGGGTAGATATCGCTCGAGCAAATAATTTGTCCAATCCAGGACAGATTAGTACAGGAAGTAAATTAAAATTACCAAAGGTAACTGCAAAGACTCCAACCATTGAAGATACAAAAACAGATGTTGCACAAAAAGAACAAAAAAATACATCATCATCAATTGTTGGGTCTAAGATCACTACAGATACGTATCAAGTAGTTAAGGGTGATTCACTTTGGACTATTTCAGTTAGAGCATATGGTAATGGTTATAAATGGGTAGATATTGCCCGAGCAAATAAATTGGTAAATCCAAGTTTGATCCATGCTGATAATAAGCTAAAAATTCCTCGCGTTAAATGATTGGTTTTTCAAGCTAATCTCCAGCCACAATTTCCCTAATGAATTCTCTTTCAAAATTTGTTATTATAGCCGTGTTATTGCGGGCGTAGTTCACCGGTAGAATGTCTCCTTCCCAAGGAGAAGGCAGTGGGTCCGATTCCCATCGCCCGCTCATAATCTGCCTTACTTTTATCTATGAAAAAGTTTGGCATTATTTTTACAGTCACTTTGTTTTTTTTGCTTGGAGTTTCTCTTTGGAAATTCTTTACTGCAGTACCTCCACAGTTTTTTCCTCTCAATAACCCACAAGGTGGCTACATCATTACGAAACAATGTCCAGTCCAAGGATGGAATGCCTCACCTGTGCAAAATCGTGAGATCTATTGTGTTACATATAAAGGAGAGGGTGTCGTTTCTGATGGACTGAATAGTACTAACAACTTTTTTAGTGTAACAGTTGGCAAAACTTCAATAGATTTACAACCTTTTGAAGACAAACCAGTCATGATTATTCAAGGAAAGTTTGTAAGTGCTACGATGCAATGTGTTCAAAATGTCTGTAAAAATATAGATGGTCCACTAGTAGTTTTAAATATAGATGAGCTGAAACTGGTCAATTAATATCGTATTGACACATTTAGTTTGATTTGGTAACATAAATCGTGCCCCGAACACAATTGAAAAAGCATACGAAATATATATTTGTCTCTGGAGGAGTTATCTCCGGAATCGGTAAAGGCCTTACATCGGCTTCCATTGCTTTCCTCTTAAAACAAGCAGGTTTTACAGTCGCCCCTATTAAATTTGAAAATTATCTCAACCTCGATGCAGGTACTATTAATCCTATTGAACATGGAGATCCATTCCTTTGCGAAGACGGTACAGAAGGGGATATGGATATCGGAACATACGAGAAATTCCTTGATGTTGAAATGGATAAAGATAGTTTCGTAACAATTGGACGCATTTATCAGACAGTTATCGATCGAGAACGACGATTTGAGTATAAAGGTGAAGATGTAGAGGCTATCCCGCATATTACTGATGAAATTATTTCCCGAATTAAAGGGCTTGGTGAAAAGAAAAATGCTGACATTGTATTAATTGAGCTTGGTGGAACAGCTGGTGAATACCAAAATGTTTTATATTATGAAGCATCACGTATCATGACGCTCAGAAACCCTGGAGACGTTATCCATGTCCATGTAAGCTATGTTCCTACACCTGGGCACTTAGGAGAGCCTAAAACGAAGCCTACACAGCTTTCAGTAAAGACATTAAATTCAATGGGTATTCAGCCTGATTTCATCATAGCTCGATCAGAAAAGCCAATTGATCAGCGTAGAAAGGATCGTTTCGCATTGTTCTGCAATATGCATCCAGAGGATATCATCTCCAATCCTGACTTAGATACAGTATATGAAATTCCTCTTGTGCTTCATGAGCAAGGAATTGTAAAAAGAATCTTATCTAAATTTAGTCTTACGTACAAAGAACCAAAGCTCAAGGAATGGAAAAAATTTGTAGAAAAAGTAAAAGCACCAAAGAAAAAGACAATTAATATCGCAATTATTGGAAAGTACTTTGGAACTGGAGAATATCAGCTTCGTGATTCATATGCAGCATTATTTGATGCGATTGATCATGCAGGTTGGGCTGAAGGTGTTGGTATAAAGACTCACTGGGTTAGTGCTGAGAAGATTGAAAAAGACGGTGCAGAGAAAATTATTGGTACACCGGATGCGATCATTGTGCCAATTGGTTGGGGAGAAAGAGGTGCTGAGGGAATGATCGCAGCAGCAGATTATGCACGTACAAATAATATCCCATATTTGGGTCTTTGTTATGGTATGCAACTCGCTGTTATCGCTTTCGCTCGTGGAGTGCTAAAATGGCGGGATGCAAATACCACTGAAAACGTGCCTAAAACGAAGCATCCAGTCATTTATATGATTCCAACACAAAAAGAATTGATGGAACGACGAGCATATGGTGGAACGATGCGTCTGGGTGGATGGGACGCAAAAGTGAAGAAAAAGACATTGGCTTGGGAGCTTTATAAAAAATATGATCAGTTTATTGATGAGTCAAAAGGATTAACATCAGAGCGTCATCGACATAGATATGAAGTAAATGGAAAGTTTGCTGAAGATTTAGAAAAGGCAGGATTAGTTATTTCAGCTCGATCAGTACAAGAGGGACTTGTTGAAATTATTGAAGTACCTGATCATCCTTATTATATCGGTACACAGGGTCATCCAGAGTACAAGAGTCGCCCTCTTAAACCACATCCAGTGTTTCTTGGATTGGTTGCTGCTGCCGCAAAGAACAAATAATTTTTAAAGCTTGAGTAATCCGAACATTTTCGCTATAATACACAAATATGTTGCAATCAATTAATTTCGCACCAGGAGATATCATTAAAGTTCACCAAAAGATTCAAGAAGGCGACAAGACTCGTATTCAAATCTTTAAAGGTGTAGTTCTTGGTATTAAAGGCCGAACAGGCAATAAAATGTTTACAGTTCAAAAGATGGTTGGACAAATTGCTGTTGAACGTATTTGGCCTGTTGATTCCCCAAATATTGAAAAAATTGAAGTTGATGCAAATCCTAAGAGAAGAATCCGAAGAGCAAAATTAACATACCTAAAAACAAAGAAGACTTCGTAATAGCAGTTTTTAGCTTTAATAATATCCCGACTTGGTTCGGGATTTTTTTTGTCAAAAATGCTATATTATAAAAACTTATATTCTTAAGAAATTAAGAATAACTCAACAGCTTACATTTAATTTTCTCATTATGCGTACTAATACCCAGCTTGAAACAATCGTCAAAGGATTTGCGAATCATCGTCGCTTAGATATTTTAGAATTGCTTGAAAAAGAGTCAGAACTTTCTCTGCAGGAGATTTCTCAGCGGTTGGATATCAATTTTAAAACAGCAAGTGAGCACTTGCGTCGATTGGTGTATGCTGGGCTTATCGTTAAAACCAATGATGCAAATTTTGTTTTGCATACGATAACTCCACGTGGGAGGAAAGTTTTAGAATTCCTCAATAATCTAAATTAGACATTTATCTACTCTGCATATACAATTATATTGTACATGCGTATAGATAAAATAGAAGAGGGGAAACGTGGTGAAGAATTAGCAGCCTCATTTCTTCGACGAAAAGGATATCAAATCATTGATCGTAACTTCAGAATTCGTGGAGGAGAGATCGATATTATTGCCATTGAAATTTCAGCGTTAGGTTTGAAAACCCTTGTATTTGTCGAGGTAAAAACTCGGACTTCTGAGGATTTTGGGACTCCATTTGAAGCAATTGGTTACTATAAAATGAAAACGCTCATTCGTGCAGCATATATTTATAAAATGAATCATCCCAATTTGCCATCTCTTATGAGAATTGATGCAATCGCAGTCATTCTAAATAAAAACAAAGAACTCTTAACAATAGACCTTGTCAAAAACATCAGTTAGGTATATACTTATTGTTGCCCCGGACTTGATCCGGGCTCTTATTTTTCTATGAAGATGAAACCAGTAAAAATAGTAGCGACCACAGGTCCTTCAAGTGATAATTATGAAACAGTACTCGCTTTAGTAAATGCAGGCGTGGATGTTTTCCGTATTAATCTCTCACACGCAACACAAGAAGAAATTGACAATAGATTTAATTGGATTCGTAAAGCTGAAAAAGCTGCTGGCAGACCAGTTGCAATTATGGGCGATTTGGCTGGTCCAAAAATCCGTATTGAAGAAATTGCCGAAGGTGCAGAATTAGTTAAAGGCCACAAAGTTACTATTGTTCGAGAACACATCACCGGTACTGCAGAAAAATTCTCATTAAATTACGCAGACATTATCGACATGATCGAGCCTGGTGCTGAGATCTATGTTGATGATGGAGCTATCAAGCTTCGAGCTGAGAAAAAAACCAAAGAAGGAATTGAGGCTGTTGTTACTGTTGGTGGCCCACTTCTTTCACGAAAGGGTTTCCTTGCTGAAGGAATTGCATTGAGTAAGACTGGTATTTCAGAAAAAGATAAAAATTCTATCAAGCTTATGGTTAAGATGGATGTTGATGCACTTGCACTTTCATTTGTTCAATCAGCTGATGATGTTAATGAAGTCAAAGCATTACTTCCAAAGAATTCTCCAATCATGACTGTTGCAAAGATTGAGACAGCAGGTGGCGTTGAAAATGCAGAATCAATTCTTGAAGTTGCAGATGCTTTGATGGTTGCTCGAGGAGATATGGGATTGGCTGTTCCAATGGCAAAAGTTCCTCACATCCAAAAAGATCTTATTAACCTTTGCTTGAGTAAATCTAAGCCAGTTATTACAGCGACACAAATGCTTGAATCTATGGTAAGTCGTTCTATCCCAACAAGAGCTGAAGTAACTGACGTTGCGAATGCTATCTTGGATGGCACAGATTGCGTTATGCTTTCAGCTGAAACAGCACGTGGAGCTTTCCCAGTCGAAACAGTTGAAACGATGTCTAACATTATTCAGGAAGCTGTGAAGCATCGAGATCATCTTGAATTCAACGAAAATTCATCAATCAGTCATGCTGTAAGTGCTTCAGCAGGAGATATAGCTGATCAAATCGGTGCAGAGCTTATTATTGCCTTTACCGAAACAGGACGATGTGCTCGTAATATCTCACGCCACCGACATAAGGAACAAATTATCGCAGCATCACCAAATCCTGCAACTGTACGTAAATTGAACTTTACTTGGGGTGTCTACCCAATGGAGATTAAGGCTACAAAAGGTTTTGAAGACTTCCGAAAGCAAGCAAAGCATATTGCTGCAAACAATCCTGTACATAAGCTAAAAGCTAACCAGCCATTTGTTATCGCTGCAGGTTTACCATTTGGCGAAGTGGGAACCACAAATATGATCTTCGTAGAAAGAGCGTAAGTTCGGTCTTATTTACCTTTCTTCTTTTGTACCTGTTTAATTTTATCTCTAAGAGAAATAGCCATTTCAAAATCTAATCGTTCCGCAGCTCCCTTCATCTCTCTTCGTAAGTCCTTCAATAAAGTTTCCCGTTCATCTGGCAATAATACATCTTTAGCGCTAAATTGCATAAGTGACTCAACAGTTGCTTTTGCTTCCTCTTCTTTTTGATCAACAAGCTTTGCACGGATTGCTTTAATAATTGTTTGCGGTGTGATGTTATGTTCTTTATTGTAGGCTAATTGAATTGTTCTACGACGTTCTCCTTCATCAATTGCTGCCTGCATAGACTTTGTAATTCGATCAGCGTACATAATTACTTTCGCATCAACATTTCGAGCGGCACGTCCCATGGTTTGAATCAAAGAAGTTCGTGATCGGAGGAAGCCTTCTTTATCAGCGTCAAGTATTGCCACAAGTGAAACTTCAGGCAAATCCAATCCTTCACGAAGTAAATTGATTCCTACCACCACATCATATTCTCCTGCACGTAAGCTATCCAAAACATCTTGTCGTTGCAATGTCACAATATCTGAATGTAAATACGCAACTTTTACACCTTTCTCTTCAAGATAGCTAGTAAGCTCTTCAGACATTCGTTTGGTCAATGTTGTCACGAGAACTCTTTGTTTTTGAGCCACACGTTCTTTTATCTCTTTTAAAAGATCTTCAATTTGTCCTGCACTTGGTTTGATAATAATTTCAGGATCTACAAGTCCGGTTGGACGGATCAATTGCTCGACGATTCCGTTCTCAGTTTCCTGTGATAGTGAAACTTCGTAATCATCTGGAGTTGCTGACACATAGACGATTTGATTGGTTTTACGCATGAATTCATCAAACTTAAGCGGACGATTGTCCAAAGCAGAAGGCAAACGGAATCCGTAATCGATCAAAGTTCTCTTTCTTGCTTGGTCTCCGTTATACATTCCCCGAAGTTGTGGAATGGTAATATGAGATTCATCAATTAATAAAAGCCAATCATCTGAAGCAGCCTGGAAGTAATCGATTAAAGAATATGGTGGATCCCCAGGGTTACGGTTATCGAAATAGGTTGAATAGTTCTCAATACCATTGACATAACCTACCTCTTTAATCATTTCAAGATCATAATGGGTTCTTTGAGCAAGTCTTTGTGCCTCAAGGAGTTTATTTTCGGATTTCAGCTTCGCAACCTGCTTATCCAAATCTATATTAATTTTTTCGAATGCATCATGATACGTTCGAGGATCAGTCATGTAATGTTTTGCAGGATAAATAATTGTGGCTTCCAGCCCATTGATGATATCTCCGGTTAGCGGATCGAATTCGTACATGGTGGTGATAAATTCACTTACTTCAATCCTGATTCCATGCTCAACATATGCTGGAAAAAGATCAATGGCATTTCCCCGAACTCGGAATGATCCACGGCGAAATTCATAATCGTTTCTTTCATACTGTAAATCCGTTAGACGCACAAGAATATCGGATTGTCTTATCTTCATACCTTTTTTCAATTCCAATACGAATTTGCCGTATTCGACGGGCGATCCAAGATTATAAATACATGAAACCGATGCTACGACGATAACGTCTTTTCTAGTGAGTAAGTTAGTCGTTGCAGCTAAGCGTAAACGATCGATTTCTTCATTAATCTCGGATTCTTTCTCAATATATGTATCAGTTGAAGGCATATATGCTTCTGGTTGATAATAATCGTAATAAGAAACAAAATATGAAACAGCATTATTTGGGAAAAAGTCTCTAAATTCCTGGTATAACTGGCCGGCAAGGGTTTTATTATGAGAGATGATCAAAGTTGGTTTCTGCACATTTTGGATGGTATTCGCCATTGTAAATGTTTTTCCACTACCCGTAACACCGAGAAGCGTTTGATGTTTTGCACCATCTTTTATATTTTTGGTGAGAGTCTCGATTGCTTTTGGTTGATCTCCTGTAGGTTTAAACTTAGATTCAATCTGAAATTTCATAGAGGTATTGTAACACAACTTTGGGAAAAAACCGTTTTACCCAATGAAGTTTTGCATAGTTTCTGAAGAAGGTGTGGCTGATCCTAATTCTTTTTTCCAGCCTGGAAAAAGTGCCTGTGGGCCAAGTTGTTTTACTGATATAGCAAGCCACTGTTTGTAAAAGCTTGGAAGATTTTTATCAAATACAGTATCCCAAAATACTTGAGGATTTACTCCAAAATCTTTAAAAGCTATTTTCGTAAATGTATTTGCTTCTTCAACTGTTGGGATCGATTGCAGGGTTATCCGATATGTAGCGTCGGCATTTACTAATTCAAAAAGTGATTCATTTTCAATAAATGTGCTGAAAAATGCACGGTAGTTATTGAGTATTTGTTCAAATGTATCATTGCCGCAACGAATTTCGTGAATTGTTTCGCAAAGCCCCTCCATTTTATCAGCGATATTTACTATACGTGCTTCATGCGAAGTTTTATCAGTCATATCTTGTTGATCTTTTAGGTACTGTCTTTTCTTCCAAGGATTGATACTAAAATATCGAGTAGCAAGCTCTTGAACAGCTTCTTTTTCTGCCTTTCTCAAAGCTAATCGCTCATTTGGTTTCATAGAGTACTTAATGGGGGTCGGTATATCTCCAGTGATTACTTCAGGATCATCATGATATTGAGCAAGACGTTGAGTCTTTCCTGCATCAACATGGATATCGTAATTTGTACGTAAATGAATTGCGATATCGGCACTCAAATATCCGACACGAAGCATATGAGTATGTAGATTATTTCTATGAATTACTCTTTCTGCTTGATCAAAACGCAGTACGTTTTCGAGGTCTTGGATACGTCGAGCTTCACCGCGGTGGCTAAGAAGGTTAATTGGTAGTTGTATTAATGTTGCCGCATTCATAAGGTCACATAGTATAGCAAATAATTCGAAAGGTTTATAGTGTTAATTTTTATGGAAGAGTTATGGATAGGTAATATTTATATAGTAAAAGTGATATAGTTAGTATATAGAATGTATTATTGATAAAATATACGAATTGTCGTATATTTTTCATTAACAGTTCGTCTTTTATTTTAAGAAGAAAGTCGATACCTATTAAGCCTATGCCAGGAGTTTTATATAGAAAAGAAAGACAAGTACTTGAATTCCTCGTACAATTTCAAAATAAACATACGTATGCCCCAACGCTTCGAGAAATCGCTGATGCAACTGGACATAAAAGTGTTTCAACAATTCACGTTATTCTCAGAAATTTAGTCGATAAAGGGTATGTACAAAAAGTTGATGGAAATGCACGTGTTCTTAAGGTGAAGGATGAGAATGTTATTTCTACTTTCATGGGTACTTCTCCTTCAGTAGAATTGCCACTCATGGGTTATATTGCAGCTGGTAGGCCACTTGAGCCACATATTGATCCAAATGCAACATTCCAAGTCTCTGCATCAATGCTTACAGGTTCAAAGACTGCATACGTATTACAAGTAAAAGGTGAATCAATGATCGAAGATGGCATCATGGATGGAGATTTCGTAGTTATCGAAAAGGTAAACGATGCAATGAATGGGGAGATTGTCGTAGCGTTAGTTGATGATAACTTGGCGACATTGAAAAGATTTTATAAAGAGGGCGGAAAAGTTGTCCTCAAGCCTGCAAATGCAACTATGCAACCTATTTATCCAAATACAGTAAAGATTCAAGGAAAAGTTGTTGGCCTCGTTCGACGATACTTCTAGTACTTTATATACAAATTAAGGTTTGTTGTATAATGTCCTCTATGGGAACACTCTATATTGTACCAACCCCAATTGGGAATCTCGCAGATATTACACTTCGTGCTCTTAAGATCCTGTTTTCGGTGCAAGTAATTGCCTGTGAAGATACAAGACGTACAGGAATGCTTCTGGAAAAGTTATTACAGGAATTCTCAAATAATCCTGAAGATAAGGGAAAGCCTCGGCTTATGTCATATTATGATCAAACCGAATTACAAAGAATTCCCGAGATTATAAGTTTACTCAAAGCAGAACAAGATGTTGCTCTTGTTTCTGATGCAGGAACTCCAGCAATTTCAGATCCAGGATTCAAGCTCGTTCGTGAATGTTTGAAGGAAGATATTAAAGTTGTTGCATTGCCTGGGGCATCCTCTGTTTTAACTGCATTAACGGCATCAGGACTACCAACAGATAAGTTCACCTTCGTTGGATATCCTCCACATAAGCCTGGCCATAGAATTACTTATTTCGAAAATATCAAAACGAGTCTTGAGTCTGTTAACGCAACGGTTGTCATGTTTGAAGCTCCCCACAAGGTGATAAAGACACTTCAAGATATGGAAAAGGTCTTTGGAAACATTGAAGTTGTTTTTGCCCGAGAGTTAACGAAGATATATGAAGAAGTAAAACGAAGAAAAATTGCTGAGGCGATAAAGTTTTATAAGAAAAAAGAGCCAAAAGGCGAATTTGTCCTCCTCTTTCATCTTTAATAGCCTCTATATGGCATTAATTCTTGGCAACCACTTTCAGGTGCTGAAGGGTTATTTACTGTATCGCACACTTTTCCAAACTCAGAATTACTTAGGGTAGGGAGTACATGGGGAATAATGTAAAAATGTAATATTCCCGCATTAACTATTATGCCAACTATGAAGTAAAAAAGAGATTTAGGTGATATATTTCCCAAATAAATTTTTAAGAAATTAAACTTTTTAAAAAGTTTAAATTTTTGCAAAAAGGTTATTATTTGTACTACGATTATGAGTTCTATAAGTAAAAGGATGGAACCGAAAACAATGTAGCCCAGTAGAAATATTGCATACATCACAAAAATCATAGCTTAATTATAAATAATTGGCATATAATATGAAATATGGAAGAATCTGAAATTGAACATACAAAAATATTACAACTAACAGAAATATATGTTTTTAAGACAATGTCTGGAGAAACGACCGGACATGATTGGTTCCATGTAGAACGAGTAGTAAAGCTTTCTTTGAAAATTGCCCAATCAGAAAAAAATGTTGACTTATTCGTGCTGCAATTAATTGCACTTCTTCATGACATTGCTGATTGGAAATTCTATGAGGATACGAATAATTCCGTAGAGCGTGCTTGGTTACAAAAAATGGGTTTGAATCCGGAGCTTGTGGAACGACTATGCGGAGACATTCGTTCAATTTCTTTTAAAGGTGGAGCAAATTCTATAAAACCTGTAACAATTGAAGCTAAAATTGTACAGGATGCTGATCGTTTGGACGCCTTAGGTGCAATTGGAATTGGAAGAGCTTTTGCATATGGCGGATTTAAGCAAAGAGAGATGTACAATCCAAAAGAAAAACCGAAAGTCTTTAAGACACAGGAAGAGTATAAAAATCACAAAGGAACCACAATAAATCATTTTTACGAAAAATTATTCTTAATCCGAAAGTTGATGCATACAAAAACTGCAAAAGCAATTGCAAAAGATCGTGAGATATTTATGAAGAAATTTCTAGATGAGTTTTACAGTGAATGGGACGGAAAGCGATAGATTAGTGAGTATTTGTGTTGGATCCTCGGACCTCTTTGGAAGTAACTTTTCCTTGATCATCTAATTGATAGACATATAGTCCACCAGTTGCTAGTTCGAGGGTGGTAATATCTTCATCTGAGACATTTTCCAAATATTTGATGAGAGCTCTAAGACTATTTCCATGAGCAGCAATAATGACGTTTTTGCCCTCTTTAAGCTTTGGTTCAATCTCAGTTTGGTAATAAGGAAGAACTCTCTCGTAAACCATCTTCAAAGATTCACCATTTGCTGGGGGATAATCCCAACTTCTTCGGATTCTTTGGAATTCTTCTTCACCAACTTGTTCTTTTACTTCCCATTTATTCTTACCTGTAAAATCTCCATAACTACGTTCGTTTAAGGCTTTATCTGCTGTCGGAATTATATTAGTTCCTAAAACATTTTGAATTTCCAGAAGTGTTTGCTGTGCACGTTTCAAAGCTGAGGTGTATGCATAATCAAAATGGATATCATGGAGGGATTCTCCTGCTTTCTTTGCTTCTTCACGTCCATTCTCACTAAGGTTTACATCTGTCCAACCTGTCCAAAGCCCTTTAGCGTTCCATTCTGATTCTCCGTGTCTTACAAGTACGAGGTATGCCATAACAGAACTTAGTATATAAAATTAAGCTTAGAGAATCAAGAAGAGTTTAAAATTAATGAAATCCACCGAGATAAACTTCACCTTTACCTGCATGAATTGTGATAACATAGCCATTTTTCAGTTTCTTGGTTGCGTTCGTAACTCCGTAAATAGTGGGTATCCCAAGTTCTCTGATGAGGACTGAAACTTCTGAATGAGTATCACCTCTTTCAGCAATAATTCCTTTTGCTTTTTTCAGTTTATTTAATTGCTCTTTTTTAATCGTGGATACTACAACAATATGTTCATGTATCTTATCTAAATCATGTTCATGCTGAATAATAGTTACTGGACCTGAGCCAATTGTTTTGGTTATAGAGATTCCTCGAGCTGCAGCAAGTTTCTTTTTTAATTCCTTTTTCGTTTTTGGAAGATCTGAAAATGGTTTTGTATGAAGTACATATACTTGGTCATCAACGATTGCCCATTGGATTTGCTGCGGGAAGTAGAGATGTTGCTCAATTGCTTTGCCAAGTTTTGCAATCTTAAAGAGTTCCTGATAGGTAAGTTTTGGAGCTTTTCCATAGTGGGAGAGTTTTCGTTTAATTAACATCAGGTTTTTCTTCGTTAGAGTATATTCATCCGAGGTATGCGGATGGCTAACAGTAATGGAGAGAGTGTCTTTACTCTGATTATGAACATTTACAGTATGCATGATCCCTGTCTTAACAGCATTTAGATCCAATTGGATTAGTACTTCAACACCAGTATCGAGATGATCATGTCCATGTTCATGACGTTTCCAGAAGTGATTTGGTTCAAAATGTTGTGTCCATGCTTCTTTCAATCCTTTCGCCAAACTTTCAAAGTCGCTGATTTGTTGTTTGAGAATTTTATGAGACGGCTTGACTGTTGTATGTGCTTCAAGTGAAGCTTTTTTTGTGTTGAGGCGTTTGTAGAAATCCTTTATTTCTTGAGCTACATTCTCCGGAATAGATGCTTGTGAAATAAGATCTTGTACATGTCGAGCAACTTGATAAACGGATTCAGGATGTTCTATGTTTACGGTAGTTAAAAGCTTTTTGATTTTTACATCAAGCTTATTTTCTTTAAGGAATGTGTGATATGCCTTTGAAGTGATAATAAATCCAGGAGCGATAGGAAACCCGGCTTGTGTAAGATTCCCAATATGTTTACTAGCTTTTCCTAGAAGCGAAGATTCATGTGTATCAGCATCCTTAAACCAGACGACAAAAGAGGGCATAGTATATTTAATATTATCATACCTCAGGCATTCGTTGACAACATTTCTAATTCTGAGTATAGTAAGTGCATTACTATGCCACTTTCAAGCGAAGACAAACTCAAGTATAAGTCTCTCTATCTTCAATCAGCAAAACCATATATGGAACAACTCCAAGGTATTGGATCGCTTAATATGGATGACAAAGAAATGGTTGAAACGATTCATCGGGCAGCACATTCAATGGGAAGTCAGAGTTTGATGATGGAGTACAACTCAATTGGTCAACTCTCCCGATTGATCGAACGAATCTTCAAAGCCAAGATTGATGAGGGCTTTGTTATTACACCTGAAATCCAGCAAGCTCTCGTAAAAGCTGTGACACAGATGCAGACATCAATCACGCAACTTGAAACACAAGACAATGAAATTGACCTCCATCCACAAATTGAGGAATTGCAATCAATTAGTACTATTAAGGTATAATAGATATAGCTTATGAAAATTCTGCTCATTGAAGATGATACATTTTTCCGCGGTTTTTATTCCACGAAATTAAAAGAAAAGGGAATAGAAATTGATGTCGCCGCTGATGGAGAAGAAGGGTTACAAAAGATTGCTTCATTCCATCCTGATTTAGTTCTACTTGATATTATTATGCCAAAGAAGGATGGTTTTGAAGTTCTCGAAACGATGAAGAAAGAAGGGACAAATATCCCTACATTGGTATTCTCAACGCTCGGTCAAGAAAAAGATGTTGAGAAAGCACGCCTGCTTGGAGCGAAAGGATATGTCAATAAAAGTTTTTTTGATTTTGATAAGTTATATGCAAAAATCCTCGAGGTTAGTAAGGCATAAGTCTATTGCATTTTCTCATTTTCCTGTACAATAAAATTACTGCCTATGTTGATTACAGATGATCAGTTAAAGACGCTTCTTCTTAATGTTAAAATCGCCGATCAAAAAAAACTTGAAGAAGTCCTTGAGTATGCAAAGAATTCTGATATTACGCTCACAGATGCGTTAATTGAGAAAGATGTTGTCACAGACGAAAACCTCGGTGTCCTTATCTCTGATGCGTTTAAAATCCCATTTGTTGTACTTGGAAAGATCTCTATCCCTGAAGAGGCATTTCGTATTATTCCCGAACGGTTGGCCCGTAAATATAAAGCAATTCCTTTCGCCCGTGATAAAGATGGTATTAAAGTTGCGATGGTTGATCCGAAAAATACGTTGATTCAGGAAATGATCGCCAAGAAAACCGGGCAAAAAGTGTTTGCGTATTTGGCAACAGAACGTGATATCTATAACAAACTTTGGCTGTATCGAAGAGATTTGCAAAAGACTTTTGATACGCTTGTTTCTGAGCAAGTTCGTACTGCAGGTAAAACTGCTTCTATTGATGTCCCGATTGCCAAGATTGTAGATTTGATTATTCAATACGCATATCAAGATCGTGCTTCTGATATTCATATCGAACCGGAAGAAAAGGATACATTGGTTCGTTTCCGTGTGGATGGTATTTTGCATGATGTATTAGCCCTTCCTAAGAAACTCCATGATCAGATATCCACGCGTATAAAAGTGCTCGCAAGTTTGCGTACAGATGAGCACATGGCACCACAGGATGGAAAAATTCGTATTGAACTTGAAGAAGAGAACTTAGATTTGCGTGTCTCTATCCTGCCAGTTATTTATGGTGAGAAGATTGTTATGCGCTTGCTTGCTTCTCATTTCAGACAATTTTCCTTGGCAGATCTTGGTATGAGTCAAAAAGATTTAGAGAAAGTAACCAATGCCTTCAAAAAATCTTTTGGCTTAATCCTCTCAACCGGTCCAACAGGTTCAGGTAAATCAACTTCTATCTATTCAGTGTTGAAGATTATTAATTCACGTGAGAAAAATATCACAACAATTGAAGATCCAGTTGAATATCGATTGAAGGGTATTAATCAGATTCAGACAAATGCTAAAACAAATTTAACTTTTGCTTCAGGTTTACGGTCAATCCTTCGTCAAGATCCTAATGTGATTCTTGTCGGAGAAATTCGTGATTCTGAGACGGCTGGAATTGCTGTAAACGCAGCACTTACAGGGCATTTAGTTTTGTCTACACTTCATACCAATGATGCTTCTGGTGCGTTACCACGTTTAACAGATATGAATGTTGAACCATTTCTCGTTGCCTCTACCGTAAATGTTATCATCGCACAAAGACTTGTTCGTAAGATTTGCGAAATGTGTAAAGGATCACAGGATGTTACTTCAGATCAATTGATTTTGAATTTGCCAAAAGAAGCAATTAAAAAACATTTTGGTACAAAAAAAGATATACGTATTTACAAAGGTAAAGGTTGTGAAGTTTGTCACAATACTGGTTATTCCGGTCGACTAGGTATCTTTGAAGTATTAGAAGTAAACAATGATATTAAAAAATTAATTACTGAAAATAATGACTCTGATCTTATTCTTAAAAAAGCGGTTGAAGGTGGTATGACAACCATGCTTGATGATGGTTTGAGCAAAGTCGTAACAGGTCAAACTACAATTGAAGAAGTACTCCGTGTTACAAAGATTGAAGCACTTTAGTCTATGAAAAAATATAATACATCACTTTCTGCGAGCGATAAAATTGCATTAGTTAGTAATCTTCATACGATGCTTTCATCAGGTATTCCTATTCTTGAAACGGTAGAGTCATTATTGGAAGATGCAAAAGGCGGACCCAAAAAATTGCTTATGGAGATGCGTTCTGACTTGGCACAGGGACAGCATATGTATACAACATTTCAAAAGTTCCCCAAAATATTTGATCCGGTTACAGTCAATATTATTAAAGCCTCCGAAGATTCGGGTACACTTGATACAGCACTTGAAGATTTAAAGCTCAGTATACGAAAAGAAATAGAATTTAACGATAAGATCAAATCAGCACTCATTTATCCAATATTTATTGTTATTGTTTTTATCCTTGTAATGGTGGTTATATTAGTTGTGGTTGTGCCTCGAATTGCGACCGTATTCCTTCGATTGAACGTAGAATTGCCACTGCCTACACAGATTATGATATTTCTTTCCAATGCATTACTTACATATACAATTCCAATTATTGCTGTTATCACAATTATGATTGCATCTGTAATTTTTGTTTACAAACAAAATCGCATGGCAATTGTTCGAGCACTTACTTCTTTGCCATTGATTTCACTTTTGACGCAGCAAATTGATTTAACAAGATTTACCAGAAGTTTGTATCTACTTCTCACAGCAGGTATTCCGATTACTACAGCCTTGGAATTAACGCAGGATGTGGTTATCAAGAAGAATATTCAAAATGCGATCAAACATACAAAAATTGTTGTGTTTGGTGGGAAGAAGTTGTCTGAGGGATTACGCGATAGTAAAAAGGTGATTCCTCCAATTATGATCAAAATTATTGAAGCAGGTGAGCGTAGTGGATCTTTGGACAAAGCGATGCTGGATGTTTCAGAATATCTCGATTATCAAGTCTCAAGTACATTAAAAACCCTCACTGCTCTCATAGAACCTATTATGCTTGTAGGCGTTGGTGTATTAATCGGAGGAATGATGATGGCAATTATCGCACCAATTTACCAATTAATCGGCCAAGTAGGAGCGAGGTAAAATGTACGATGAAAAATCTTTTCAATCATTCAAATCAAAAAGGATTTACACTTGTTGAGTTTCTTCTCGTCATGTCGATTTTTGCTGTGCTAGCAAGCATCGCGACAGTAAACCTTTTTAGTTTTCAAAATAAATCCCAATTGAATTCGACTTTTAATACATTTGTCGCAGATTTAAAAGATCAGCAGGCGAAAGCAATGACAGGTGACACAAGTGGTACGGGCGTAATTGATAATTATGGTATCCGCTTTGATTCTACAAATCATCGATACATTTTATATAAAGGTACATATGTTGCAAGTGCGTCGGCTAACTTTGCGGTTACATATCAAAATACTTTGACTATCACTATTGCTTCAGCAAGTTCTTCAATAACATTTGCGAAAGGAAGCGGCGAAGTCACAAATTATGCAAGTACATCCGCTATTATTACGGTACGCGATAGCATGACGAATGAACAAAAGGTGATACGATTAAATAGATATGGAGTCATATCAAGTATAAATTAGTATGAAAAAATTGCAACGAGGACAATTACTTATTGAGTTGGTTTTAACCATTGGTTTGGCAGCACTTATCTTGCCAGGATTGGTTTCAGGACTTCTCGCGTCACGTGATGGAAAACCGCAGCAGGAGCAGCGTCTCCAGGCAATTGCACTGATGAAAGAAACAGAAACTGCCGTCAAAAGTGTCAGAGATAGTGATTGGGCAACACTTTCAGGCTTAACTATCGGATCTCCCTATCATCCTGTGATTGTCAGTAACAGATGGTCATTATCCTCAGGTTCTGCTTCAACTTCTGCAGGATTTACGCAACAGGTTATTTTATCAAGTGTTTATAGAACATCAGCCGGAGCAATTGCTTCAACTTCTGCAGGAAATACACTTGATCCCTCGACTAGAAAAGCAGATATTACTGTTTCTTGGACAAGACCAATTCCTTCATCGATTACCTCAACAATCTTTTTGACGAGAACAAGTAATCTTACTGCCTCTCATACAACAAAAGCACAATTTGACGCAGGAACTGGAGTAAATATTCAAGTGACAAATGATTCCGGTGGGGAAGTAAAATTGGCAAATAACAATAAAGCCAAATGGTGTACGCCCGCCTTTGCTTTGAATGATTTAGGAGGAGAAGCTACAATTGATTTGCCTGATGGACCGCCTGTTGCTGTTGCTGCTACGGCAAGTGCTACAACGGCTCAACCTAATGATGTATTCGTAGCAACAGCACCTTATGCTACAAGCTCAGCAAAATTAGCTTATGTAAATGTAACTGCAAATACTGACACGCCTGCGACAACACTAAGAGGCAAATTTACGATGAATGCTTCAGAGTATGCATCAGGATATGCTCCACAATCAGGTACAGGACTTGATAATAATTTTTCAACAACCGATGTGAAATATTATAAGTCCTCTGGTGGAAACACGTATGCAATTCTCGGAACAAATCTTCCTGATAAAGAAGTTATTGTTGTTTGGGTAAATGATGGGAATAGTGCCAATGACAATACAACAAGTGGAGAGTATCAAGATCCAGTTAATAAACTCTATAAATACAAAACTTTTTTTAATACTAGAAGATATAACGGTATTGCAAGTTCCAGTAATGATCAATCGCCTTATAGTTATGGTGCTTCATCCGTCGCGGTATTAGGGGATCGTGGATATGTTGCTTCAGGTGGATATCTATACGTGTTTAATTTGGCAAATATCGATAGTAAATCAACATCAAATGGACTTGATATGTACGGCTGTAGGATCGAACTTGATGGTTATGAATGTCGACCAGGTTCGCCAGGAACAGCTGCGAAGTATGATTCTGGACAGTCAGGAACTTCTTGGGGAGATACGACCTCTCCAATCCACAACGATTGTTCTGATGGAGGAAACATTGAATTGCTTGCCACAAATGATATTTTTCCAGTTAAAGTTGGAAACAATACATATGTGTATGTCGCTGTGGGAGGCGTAACAAATCCTGAATTTGAGATCGTCAACGTAACGACAGCACCTACAAGTGGAAGTTCCTTAACCGGAAATAGTTGTGGACGTATTTCTGGTGGAGCAACAGCATGGAAAGTAAGCGGGAGTAAAGATTTTAATACAGGATCAGGTACAGAAGAAGCCTCTAATTCAGTATTCTCCAATGCAGATGGTAGTAGGGCATATATTTCCTCAAATGGAGGAAGTGATAGTAAGCAATTTTATATCCTTAACACAACTTCTAAAACTTCGCCAACATTTCTTACAGGAAGCAGCACACCTTCGTCAGGTTTTTATAATGGAGCTTCCCCTGCACCTTCTGGTGCTTCAGAATTATATCCACGGCGATCTCTGACTGTACTTAATGGGCAACGTGCTGTACTGGTAGGAAAAGATGGTATATCTGGTGGAGGAAATGCTCAAGAATATCAGGTTCTCAATACTGAGACAGAGGCGACACCAACGTATTGTTCAGGGGTAGATTTCAATCAAGGGTTTAATGATCTGACTTCAGTATCTGAAGCGGATTATGATAACTATGTATATATGGTAGCAAATACGACTGCAAATGAGTTAAAGATTATCCAAGGTGGACCGGACAATGCAATTTTTATGCCAAGTGGGACGTTTGAATCTCAGGTATTTGATACGGCTTCGGTGGAGCCAAGCACAATTTTAAGAGCATTTAATCGACTGCTTGCGAATATTATACAGCCTACAAATACATCTGTTAAAATTCAAGTAGGGTTAAAAGGACTATCCAATGGTAGTTGTCCAACTTCGGGTTACACATATATTGGGCCGGATGGGAGTGACACTTCTTATTATACTCCTGTAACAACAGTTATTTCTGATAAAATACCATTTGGAAGCTTTATGAGTGGGGCCTTTGTTAATCCAGAGCGCTGTTTTAGATATAAAGTGACACTTGAGTCTTTAACAGATCAAACAGTAACTCCTGTCTTACAAGATATTACTTGGAATTACTCACAATAAAAGTTATTGACATATAATATAAGAATACATTAGTATAATAATAATATATTAAGTATGCTTAAATTATTTATTTTCTTTCTTTTAGTATTCTTTTCAGCTTACTCTACAGCATATGCCACTGGTCTTGCCAGTGTTATAAGTAGTTTCAGTATCCCTGAAAATACACCAGCAGAGACAATAGCTACAGTTAGTGTAAATGTTAACAATCCACCGGAAAATATATATGTTTTTGTTAATAATGATCCGCATATCCCTGGCAATAATAGTGTAGGAGATATTCTTGAAATATCTAATCTATATACAGGAAAAAAGTTTATATTCGATTCTGAATGTAATACTAAGAAGCTTCCACCATTAGAAATACGAAAACTTTTAGATCCTTCAGTATATGAGCGAGAAGGCCGTCAAATAATTAACTTTACTTTCATAAATAAATGTGCAAATAATAAAACAATAGATACGCTCTATATAGTTTCAAAAACAAAAGATGATGACATTGAACCATTCTTAACTACAGCTATTGATACCGACTTTAATCCAATATCTCCATCAGTAACGCCTAAACCTATTGTTACGCCGCCTTCTGGTGGAATTAGTTTAAATGTACCTTCATTTAAACAAGGGACTGCTCCATATAACGATAATAATCCCATATGGGAGAGTGATGTCTTTGCTGCTGGGGATCAAATTCAATATGGTTGTGGCAGAACTATGGCACAGTGTGGTTGCGCTACCTCATCACTTGCAATGGTACTGAAGTATCACAAAATAGATAAATTGCCAAACGGAACAGAGATTACTCCAGGTACTTTGAATACATGGCTAAAAAATAATAAAGGCTATAATCGTAATCTTGGAGTTATATGGCCTACTCTTGGACGTTTAGCTAAAGAATCTAGAGTTCAGAATCCAAATTTTAACTATGACGCTTTAGAATATGATTCTAATATCTATTTTGATACTAATAAAGTTACAAATGATCTAAATCAAGGAATTCCTAATATATTACAAGTGGATGCTCCTGGTATGCATTTTGTAGTTGCAAAAGGCAAAATAGGTAATACTTTTGAGATCAATGATCCTTTATTTAATAGAACTACCTTGGCATCATATGCAAATCAGGCTTCGTCAGTTCGAAGGTATGAGCCTTCACATACGGATCTTTCCTATATTGTCTATGTGGTAGATAAGGATGCAGAGGTAACAGTAAGAGACGATAATGGAAGGACGTATGGGGAAAGCTATTTGGAATATAGTCCTGCACAAGTTATTGATGAACCGTTCAATACAAATACCTCAGCAGTTAAAGTATTCTATTTTGCAAAACCTGAATCAGATAACTATACTGTCGAAGTTTATTCTTCAATAGATCCAAATTTTCAGCTGGATGAGTACATTTTTACTAAAGAAGGAGAAATGAAAGCTGCTTCTTACACAGGTACTTTAACTCCAGATGCGGTGACTTCTTATAAGCTCAGGTACGATAAAGGAAATATAAATAATATTAAGACTGAACTTTTTCGCGAAGTAACATTTGCTCTTCTTAAAAATGATATTAAACAACTTTATAAACAAAAACAAATTAAAAATGTCATCTTCTATACTGCTTTTTTACTCCAAACTGAGCTTGCTGAAAAAGCAACACTAAGTAATAAGCAGCCTTTAGGAAATAAACTTGCAGTTGCCACCTTGAAAGCGATGCAATTAGAACTAAATAAACAAAAAGGGAAAAGCATAACAAAAGAAGGATACGATATCCTAACATCAGATATCTCCACTTTGATTAAAGCCTTACAAGAAAATCAATCAGGCAATTCAGGTAGTGGCTCAGGCGGATCGTAGTTTACTCTTCATTAGATTTCCTCTTGAATATAAATCTTTAAATAGGTACGCTTGGTATGGATATGAAATTTTTTCAGAAGTTTTTTGCTGCAAAGGCTGCTCGGAAGAAACGACAAAAAGGGTTTACGCTTATTGAACTTGTACTCTATGTCGGGATCCTCTCTATCCTTGTTGGCATCATGAGTACGATGTTTGGACAGATAGTTGAAGTACAATTAGAATCTGAAGCTACATCAACCGTTGATCAAGATGGCAGATATATCATGGGAAAGATGTTTTATGATATGAAATCAATTAATACAAATGATGCTATCGTAATTCCAGCATCTCCGGGATCTCAGACCTCCACTTTGCAAATACGGGTAAATTCTATAAACTATACATATAGCCTAGACGGTAATGGCAATCTCCGTTTGACCAATGGCACTACCGGAGAAGTGAATGTCCTAAATGGTGTAAATTCATATCTTACTGGCTTGACGTTCCAAAGAATTGGGGCGGGAACGAATAACGATACGATTCGAGTAAACTTCACTGTCGTTAGTAGAATCCAACAACCGTCAGGAGATGAATCGAGATCATTCCAAACAACTTTAGCTAGACAATAATGATGAGAATTGATAGACAAATAAATTATGTATCTTTCTCATATCAAAAGGGACAGGCACTCATCACGCTATTGTTCTTTATGATTATTGGGTTGACGATTACTTCAGCGGCAATCGTTATGATTTTGGTAAATTCCAATAGCGGAACACGGCAGCAACAAGGAGAACTTGCGTATCAAGTAGCACAGAGTGGATCTGAAAACGCATTATTAAGAGTTCTGAGAACTCCACCACCTTCTTACGCAGGTGAGACTTTGACAATTGGGCAAGGAGAAGCAGTTATAGTGGTAGGAGGGAATGGTACCTCAGTGAGTCCCTATATAATTACATCAACAGGAACGGTTGGTAACTATAAAAGGACTGTTGAAGTTCAAGCAACTTATGTTAATAATTTATTGACGGTTACATCGGAAAGAGAAGTTTTTTAATATGACAGTAAAAACAGGAGTAATCTACGTACAAAAAGATAAATTTCAACTATATTCACCGTATTTGCGTTCTGTTGTGGAATATCGTTTCCCTCCTAATATTGTACGTGATTTAGATGTTCTTGATGATGATGCCTTGCAAGACCAAATAAAGATTTTTGTGACAAATGGTAAAATTGCTCCGATTAATTTTATTATTGTTCTCAGTGACAATGCATATTTTGTCAAAGATTTTGTTATCCCAAGTCAACCTGCATCACAACCTACAAAACCTGGACAGCCCGCGACCCCAGTTACACCAAAAGTTACGCTTGAGGACCTTAAACCACAGATTGATCTTTTTATTGAACATGTCCCATATGAAAATGTTGTTAGTCGGACGTTTCCTCTCAAAAATGGTATACGTGTTTGTGCAGTAAACCAAGATTTGTATACCAGCATAGAAAAGGGATTTGAGAAACTTGGCTTTACTGTTTCCTCAGTATTTCCCGGAATGGTTCTCGGTAATGGTTTAAGCTCAAAGCCTGTAATGGACCTCGGTATGGTAAATGCTACATTGCAGAAAGCCGCTGGATTAAAGCAATATGACATTAAAACACAAACCGCTTTTACACCACAAAAAAAAGCAGAAAGCGATGATTCTGTTGATGTGGTTCAGGAAGAATTAGGAAAGGAACCTCCAAAGACAAATAAGAAACGATTAATTGCAATGATAGGTATTTTTGTAATCTTAGTTGTTGTATTGATACTTGTGTATATGCAGAGTATACAACCAGCTCCATCACCGCAATCATCCACGCAACCGACGGTTATGCCCCAAGTAGCAAATACTGTTGCACCTGTTTCACCCACTGAAGAAGCAGCTCGATTCGACGATTTTTCAGTACAAATTGTTAGTGCTTCAGCATCAAGTTCTTCTCAAGCTTTACGAACATCGCTTGAAGCATATGAGTTTAAGTCAGTTACAACACAGGTAAAGACTGGTGTGTCGACAACAAGTACAATAGTTTCTTTCTCAGGAGCAGTGAGTCAAACAGCACGCAATGCAGTTCTTGATGAAGTCCGCAAAATAAAACCTGATGTAACTGTACAGGAGAGACAAGAGGGAACAATTGATGTTTCAATAGTGCTCGGGAAATAGCCACATCTATTCGAATATTTTTCGTTTTTTGCTCTATTGACAATGGTTGAGTAAACCAGCAATAATGAATACAGATCAAGATTACATTGATCAAAAAAGAACATGACTGTCCGACAAATATTTAATAAAGATCAAAAAGGTTTTACCCTCATCGAATTACTCGTAGTTATCGGTATTCTCGCAATTCTTCTTGCAATTACACTTATCGCTATCAATCCAGCAAGACAATTTGGACAAGCAAATGACACAAAGCGAAGAAGTGATGTGACACAAGTTCTCAATGCTATTGGACAATATACAGCATCCAATACAGGTCAACTGCCTCCAGAAGTCCAAGCTCTCGCAAGTGGATCAGCTAATCTAAATAGTACTTCTTTCCCAAATCTTTGTGCACAGTTAGTACCAAGTTATATGCCAGCACTTCCAATGGATCCTTCATTGAATGATCAAGCAGGAGTTGAAGCAGCAGATTGTGCTGGAGCTTGGAATACTGGTTACACGATTGCAAAAGACGCAAATAATAGAATTACAGTATCAGCACCAAGTGCTTACTCTGGCCCAATCCAAGTAACTCGCTAAGTCTTCTTTACAAATCTCTCATAATCATTTGTTATACTTTTTTTTATGACAATTATTGACTTAACGCATACATTTACTGATAGTATGCCTTCTTTTCCAGGAGATCCTACGGCTACTTTGGAACAAGTCGCTCACATAGATAATGATTCTTTCAATGATCATAAATTGACTACCGTAATGCACGTGGGTACCCATATGGATGCTCCATTGCATATGATTGAAGGAGGGAAGACAATTGATGCTCTTCCTATAGAAAAATTTATAGGAAAAGGCATACTTATCGACGTACGCGGTAAAGATATTATTGATGGGTCTGTATTAAGTAACAAAGAACTATCATCAGATACTATAGTTCTTCTCTACACAGGTTTTGGAGAAAAATACGGTATAGAAGAATACTTCCATAAAACACCAATTATTGCGGAGGATTTCGCACGTATAATGGTGGAACATAATGTAAAAGGAATTGGGATGGATATGTCAGGACCGGATGCAAATGAACCATGGATTGTCCACAAAATTCTTTTGACCAACGAAATTTATATAGTAGAGAATCTCACAAATCTTGGAAGTTTGCTAACGCATGATTCATTTGAAGTAATTGCTCTACCAGTAAAATTGAAAGCAGATGGAGCTCCAGTACGAGTTGTTGCAATGATAAGGGAATAAAGAGTTTATTGAGGAAAGAAGGTTTATTTTTTCTTCTTTTTTGCAGCTTTCGTTTTTGGAGCAGCTTTTGTTTTCGCTTTATGTTTTGTCTGACTTGTAAGATAGAGAAGACCGATTAAGAATCCACTAACTGTAATGGTAAAGATTACATAATTACGGAGTGCTTCTGGATCATCAAAGAAGAATTCTTGATTCGTAATAAACTTATAAAAGAGTACAAATGCTATACCAAGAACGAGGAGTCCGATAATTGCCTTTGCACTACTAAGTGGCTCGTGATGTTTCGTAGGTTTTAACATTATATATCTATATTGAATGAAAAGCTGAGTCTGTGTCAAGACGATCAAAATAGATCATTATAATAGGGATAGTTCTTATAGCTTCAGAAGTCTTAATAAAAATAAAACTGATCTATTTGATTACATTTTAGGCCTATTAAGACATATTGACAGGATATAGAGTCTCTGACAATAATAGATACAGATCAAGATTAATTCTAATCAAAACAAAACATGACTGTCCGACAAATATTTAATAAAGATCAAAAAGGTTTCACCCTCATCGAATTGCTCGTAGTTATCGGTATTCTCGCAATTCTTCTTGCAATTACACTTATCGCTATCAATCCAGCAAGACAATTTGGACAAGCAAATGACACAAAACGAAGAAGTGATGTGACACAAGTCCTCAATGCAATTGGACAATACACTGCATCCAATACAGGTCAACTTCCTGCGACAGTGCAAGCTTTGACAGTCGATACAGCGACCCCATTACAAAGTGGTGCTACATTAGGTGCATTGTGTGCACAGTTAGTACCAAGTTATATGCCAGCACTTCCAATGGATCCAACTCTCAATGACCAAGCAGGTGTCGAGGCTGGCGAATGTGCAGGCTCATGGAACACAGGCTATACAATAACACGAGATACTAATAATAGAATTACTGTATCAGCACCAAGTGCATATACTCCTCCAATCCAGGTAACTCGATAACACTAATATGCATAGAATTTGAAAAACCACCCAGCGGTGGTTTTCTTTTGTTTTGAAGAGATTATTGATAGAATAGAATTATGGATAATAAAACGAAAATACTTTTAGTAGAAGATGATATGTTCTTGCGTGATATTTATCATGAAACACTTACTAGTGCTGGGTATGATGTCGCTACAGCCGCAGATGGTAAAGAGGCCCTTGATAAGATCAAGATTGGCGGATGGGATTTAATTCTTTTGGATGTACTTTTGCCAATTATGACTGGAGTGCAGATCATGGATCAAGTTAAGACATTCCTCAAAAAACCTGCAAAGCACATTCTCTTCCTCACAAATAGTGATGAAACAAAAGAGATCGATCATGTACTGGGATTTACTGATGGATATATGTTGAAGAGTTCATTTACTCCAGCACAGCTTGTAGATAAAGTAAAATCGATTATCGGTTAAGCGTTTAATTCTTTCTTGAACCAATCAACCCAAGGATTTGTCCCCGGATTTTGTTCGTACGCAAGGCCCAGATAAAGCGTTAAGAAACTACCATATACAAGAACCTCGAGAAAATCATCATAGATTGTTTGGCCACTTGTCATGAATTCATGCACTGGATATTTATTCTGACTTACAACTTCTTCAGTAAGTTCCAAGCGTCTTTTTATTTTGTCCGAGTAATTTGCAGAGTTTAATGCGAGGAAGTGAAGTGGTGCCCCAGATGGGAATTGTAAACCTTCCATCAAATGATGATTTAGATCAGGCAATAGGTAAAACCCTGAAAAGGCTTTACTGGTTTCATTTAATTGGTTGCGAAGGATAAGTGCATTTCCAGTAAGTTGTTCAGCTGCAAAGATGATTGGGATTTTATTGACAAAGATTGCATGATCTTGGAATGCTTGTTGTTTGATCTCGTCAAACTTCTCATGAAGGCGGACAAGTGCATCTTCAATTTCTTTATCTTCGATATCAATAACGCCGGTTTTATTTAACAAACCGATCATTCCCAGGATTGTATAACCTGTTCCAAGTCGAGGTACATTATTTGGATTTAATTCTGGCTCGAATATATATGCTGGGAGGTTATTATCTTTTGCAAACTCTGCTAGAGTTCCACCTTTTGTTACGACAACCATTTGTGCCTCTTTGGATTTAGCGTCTTCTGCACAAGAGAGAACTTCTTCTGTGGTCCCGGAATAGCTTGTCAGGACAACGAGAGTATTTTTGCCGACATAATCCGGAAGATAGTAATCACTCACTATTTCTATCGGATAGGGGAGATTGCGTCCAAGTAACGACTTCAGAACAAGTCCTCCATACATTGATGCACCCATTCCACAAAAAACAATATTGGATATATTTTCTATCTTGGGAACTGAAAGTGCAGTTGATTCGTTCCATGCTGCTTCGCATTGTTTGAGGAGATTTTCGGTAGTGCCAAGGGCATCTAATTTATCGATTTCCTGAAGGTGCTCTTTATTATTGAGATCAAGCATAGGTAATATCGCAGGAGAAATTATTTATCCCAGCCGCGATTTGGTTTTTTACGCAATTCTTCGGTTTCATTTGGACGGCTATAATCATCTTCAAGTCTCCATGTTGTGCCCAGTTCAGCTGTAGATGCTTCAACGATATCACAATCAGTTATAGCTTGATGTCTATGTCTCTGACCAACTTGTGTTGTATAACCTTGGCCCTTTTTAAGTTTAACTGTTTCAAGTTCTCCTTTTTCATTCTCTAAAATTAAATTGCATTCACCTTTTAATAACCAATAGGTTTCTTGCTTTTCATCATGAACTTGCATTGAAAGACGTCTGCCTGCGTCGATGTGGAGAATTTTCCCCATGTATGGAAGTCCTGCTGGAACCCAATGAATTTCGTATCCCCATGGTTTTTCAACTCGCTTCACGTATGGTTGTGTGGAGAATTTTGATTTGTCGAATTTACTTAAGTCTGGCATAAGGTATTATATCACTCTTTCGCAAGGGATTGGATAAGGCTTTTTACTTCCTCAAATTTTTCTTGCATTACTTCTTTTTCATAACTTTCTAAATTTAGCCTGAGTAATGGTTCGGTATTTGATGTTCTGACGTTTACTCTCCAAGTAGGATAGGTGATAGAAACTCCATCCATAGTTTCAAGTTGCCCATCTGCATATTTTTGCTTTAATGCTTCAAGGATTTCTGCAGCATTACTTACTTTAAAGTTTAATTCACCTGATTCATAACTTCGTTGGAGTTCTTTTACTACTTCTGAAAGTGGTTTGCCTGACCGTGTAAGAACTTTTAAGACACTGACAAGTGTTGCTATCTGTGATTCACCATTGCCTGAGGATTTAAAATAGAAATGTCCGGAAGATTCTCCTGCAAATGGTCCTCCAGTTTTGTTCATAGCTTCAGTAATATACGCATGACCTACCTTTGTAATTTCAACTTTTCCACCATTTTCTTCAATGATCTTAGATGAACCAAAAACGTAACGGATATCGACATAAATTGTTGCTCCAGGGTTATCTTTCAATACTTCACGTGCGACAAGTGCTGTAATAATTGTTGCAGGAATAATCTGTCCTTTCTCATCAACAAAGTATAGTCTATCTCCATCACCATCTGGTGCCAATCCCAAATCCGCTCCTTCAGAGAGGACACGAGCTTGTAGATCTTTCAAATTATTAAAATCAAGCGGATCAGGTTGATGTGCTGGGAAGCTTCCATCCAACTCAAAGTTCATTTTGATTAGATCTGCAGGAACTTTATCAAATAACGCACCAATATATTGTGCTCCCATAGCATTTGCTGGATCTGCGACAATTTTGAATTTTTTAATTTCAGGATTCTCAAATATCTTCAGAGCGTTCGCTACTTCATCTTCAAGGATTCCAGTTTTTTGTTCAATAGAACCTGGTGTTGTTGGTGTAAGTTCGACTCCTTGAATAGACATTGTTTTAATATCTTCCATGCCTGTAGATTTTCCAATCTTAATAAGCCCTTGTGGAGTGTATCGAACAAATTTCAAACCGTTGTATTCTTTTGGATTATGCGATGCAGTGATTTGAATACCGCAATCGTATGCATAATGATAGACAGTAAAGTAAAAAGACGGAGTTGAGAGCTGTCCAGCATCGATAACTTTTGCACCCATTTCAACTAAAGTTTTCTTTGCAGCTGCATAAAGTTGTGGACCTGATAAACGCATGTCGTACGCAAGCACTATCGTTGGCTGTTCTTTGCCAATACTATCATGGAAGAATTTATAAATTGCACGAACAATATCGACGATATTTGTCTCATTAAGCTGTTCAGGGTAGATTCCTCGGATGTCGTATGCTTTGAAGATTTTTGAATCGATATCAGCCATATGCATTTGTTCAGATAACATCCGAACAATAACTCCCATTTTAGATCTCAAGCAACAAAAAGTCAATTGCAGTGCTTAACGAAGAGTTAAGTCCGCCTGTCTTTTGACCATGTTCAATAGCATAGAGCTTATGATAGATAGTTTTTAAATCATCACGTGTGAAGAGCTTCGCTTGCTTCTCTAACTTTGTTCGTTGCCATGGTGCCATTCTTTTAATTTCCTCAATCTCATTTTCGGAAGTTTCTGACAAGGCAAGAAGGAGTCTATATTGTCGAATAAGCATGAAGAACACCATTTCTGTTTCCGCAGAATCTATGGTTTGATGAAAGAGTTTCACAAGAGTTTCTCCATTGCCAGGTCTCAAACTATCTAAAAGCAGAAAAAGTGTCTGTGGAAGTTTAAATGGTCTTTGTGCAGCTTTCTTAAATGCCTTCAGCGTCCCAATTTCGAGTTCTTTACTTTCCCATAGAAAGATTGTATGTTCGTCTGCATTCTTTTCTAGATATTCGACTAACTCTTTAAAGTCCGCTGCCTTTTTCTTTTTAGTGATTAATTGCTCGATAAAAAGGAATTTGCTTTCTCCAAATAAACCTCCACCCTCAAAAATTTGTGTAAGATCTGTGAGATTTACTTTATCTGCATCAAGTAAAACAGCATCGGAGTAGGGTTCTTTTTGATCGAGGAAATATTTTCGTGAAGCAGCAGTGTCAGCTCCGTGGATAATAGTAAGCATAGTGTTTTATACAACTTTCTCGTGATGCTTTGCAACTCTTATTTATTGACTAAATAATTAAAGACATCTTGTAGGACTGCACTGAGTGAGAAAGATCGCTGAAATGTTTCATAGTGAGAAAAATCTTTCATTTCAGCTTCACGACTTGTTTTTGCTGCGAGTACACGACGAGTTGGATAGCTTGGTACGCCTTTTACTTTTGGCATATCTTGGATTACCTGATATTGTTTTGTTTTTTCACCGTTACCTTTAATAAATGTAAACTTCTCGAATGGTCCTGCTCCAGCCTGCAATAAGAATGGCATTACGGCAACCACGCCAGGGTCATTCCATGCTGTTGCAAAGGCTTTTTTATAGTAATCTGCACGCTGTTCATCATTTACTTTATCTGCAACCCAACCTGTTTCAGTAATAAATACCGGTAAAAGTTTATTACTCATGCTTTTTATAAGGGTTCTTTCATAAACAAAACTTGAGATACCTGTTTGGCTTTTATCCTCAGGTGGTTGAGAAAATCCAGGATTTGGATACGAATGGCTACTCATCCCATCCAATTGATTAAATATGCCAGGAACCGCATCATTCATCCTTTTCAAGTAATTGTACTGATTCATATATTTTGTTCCTTCCTCTGGTGCAGCATTATCCATACCAGCACTAATCATAAAGAAGTCTGGAGTTTTTGATTTAAAGACGCTGATTGAAAAACTCAGCAATTCAGCATATTCTTTTGGATTTGCTTCGCCGCCCCATTCGTCACCTCTATTGACTTCATTAAATACAACGATATATCTATTCTTTGTTGGCCAATCAAGTGAGTTTAAAAAGTTAGCAAAATCGATGACATCTGATGGGGTAGGCTCTCTCCAAACTGCGGTATTAAAATAATCGCCCTCTGTTGCCAAACGGATGACCGGAATAACACGATATTTTTTACAATCATCCATGAATTTTTGCCATTTGATAAGGTCTTTATCTCCAGCTTGAATAGGCACGATAACATAACCCCAGTCACCGCCTTTACTATTTACGAGTTCAGCAGCCTGCGGCAATTCAAGGCCGGAAAGGATATGAATTCCGACTTTATTATTGGCAACAGCAACAGGATTTTCTGCGGCGGTTGCTGTCTGGATTGGAAGAGAGAGGAGTAACAGAATAGATGTGATAACCCCCAGGAACCATTTGGACATTATCTTATTATACCCAATAGGATCGTGAGGTTCAAACTCATATGGAATGTGTCTGGTATAATTGGTGTATGAGTGAAACCAATGCGTTTAGTCCAGCTGAATTTAAATCAGCTGCAGAATTTGATAAAGCACATAAAAGGCTTACGGCTTTCATGAGAACTCCTTTTGATACAATTGCTGACCAGTACCAACTTGAACGGTCTATTGTTGGGTTGGGTGATGCTTTAAAGACAGCTATCCAATTTCGTGGTAGAACTGAAGAGGTTGTCCATCCTAGCGGAGATAAATTGAAAACACAAGTAATTGATACAAAAATCCCTGGAAGTGAAGATACGTTTGAAGCGTATGCAGACAGTGATGCAATTATAATTTCAAGGTCCACAGCATCAGGAAGAAGGGTATATGATATGGATTATCCTCTTAATGATGATTTATCAAATGATGATGCCGAGATAAATAGTGATGAATTTTATAAGGCAACTGGCGTATTAAGCGAAGAAGGGGAGCGAGATTATGTTCCTGCATTGAGTCCAGAAGATCCTGCAACACAACAAGGGTATGCCTCGGTATTAAAAAGATCTATTGAAGATATGCTGAAAGTGATTGATCCACCTGTGAAAATTCCTGAAGATCTTGCAAAGCAATTTGGAGAGTAAATTTACGCGGTTCCTTCGTCCCAAGAGTCGAGATATCTTTTCTGTTCTGCAGTGAGCTTATCAAATGAAACTCCCATCGCTTCAAGCTTGATTGATGCAACTTTCTGATCTAATTCTTTTGGTAAGACGTATACTTGATTGAGAAGTTTGCCTTTGTTCTGTACGAAGTATTCTGCAGCAAGTGCTTGATTCGCAAACGACATATCCATAACTTCTGCAGGATGTCCTTCAGCTGCTGCTAAATTCACGAGTCTACCTTCTCCAAGAACATGAATCTTTCGTCCATCAGCCAATGTGTATTCATCGAGGAATGGTCTAATTTGGCGTTTTGCTTTCTTCATCTTTTCAAGACTTGCCATGTCAATTTCACTGTCGAAGTGTCCTGAATTAGCAACGATCGCTCCATCTTTCATTGAAGCCATCGCTTCTTTTGAGATAACATGTTTATCACCAGTTGCACTGACAAAGATATCTCCAATCTTAGCCGCATCTTTCATTGTCATAACTCGATAACCATCCATAACTGCTTCAAGTGCTCGGATAGGATCAACTTCAGTAACAATTACATTTGCTCCCATACCATTTGCTCTCATCGCAATTCCTCGTGAACACCAGCCATATCCAGCAACAACAAATGTTTTACCAGCAATTAAAATATTAGTCGCACGCAAAATACCGTCAATTGTTGATTGACCTGTGCCATAACGGTTATCGAAAAGATGTTTGGTGTCACTATCGTTAACTGCGATAACTGGGAGCTTTAAGGCCCCTTCTTTTTCCATAGCTTTCAATCGGATAACTCCAGTTGTTGTTTCTTCACTTGATCCGATAATTTCTTTTAATTGCTCAGGACGTTGTGTATGCAGTGCATAGATAAGATCTCCGCCATCGTCCATAGTGACATTTGGTTTGTAATCAAGAACTGTATTCAAATGTTTGAAATATGTTTTGTTATCTTCCCCTTTGATCGCATATGTTGGGATGCCATAATCTTTGACGAGTGATGCAGCGACACTATCTTGTGTTGAAAGGGGATTGGAAGCATTTGCAACAACTTTTGCTCCACCTGCTTGTAGAGCGATGAGAAGGTTTGCTGTTTCACTTGTAATATGGAGACATGCTGCGAGTGTTAATCCCTTAAGTGGTTGGTCTTTTTCGAATCGTGCTTGGATACTTTTAAGAACTGGCATTTGTTTTCCAGCCCATTCAATTTTGAGTTTGCCTTCACCAGCGAGTTTTATATCTTTTACGTCGTAGTCGATTGTTTTTGCCATATTATATTTCCAGAACTTGATTATACGCTTCTTTGTATCGATCTGCAAATGCTTGTTTTGTGTATTCATGTTCTTGTGTCCCTACGTGTTCAACTGCGTAAGCTGAAGCAACTGCTCCCATTTGTCCACATACTTGTAAGTCCTTACCCCAAACTAATCCTGCAAGAAACCCACCTCTCCAAGCATCTCCTGCTCCAGGTGTCCCGGCAACAGTTGCAGCTTTTACTGGTTTGATTTCATATTCTTTCTCAGGAGTTTTAATTTTTGCACCATTTTCTCCAAGAGTTGTGATAATTGTTTTGTCCTTTGTTATTTCATCCCAAGTGCCTATTCTTTTTTTCATGAGATTTACTTCATAGTCATTACCGATAATATATTTTGCGTATTTCAAGCCATGTTCAAGATCGGTATCGTTTACTTGGGTTAAAATAAAGCCTGGATCAAACATATATGGTATTTCAAGTTCGATACATTGTTTTACAAAAGAGAGTGATCCTTCTGCACCTTGTGGCCCGACCAAAACAAGATCGTCTTTGCCAGCGATCGATGCAAGTTTCAACTCAACATTCTTTGCACCCGCACCATAGTAGAATCCCCAAATCTGATTTTGATTTTTGTCTGCCATTGCAAAACCTGTTGCTGTGTAGTCAGTCGGATCAATTTTTACGCCAGACAAATCAATACTCAATTCTTCAAAAGCTTTTGCATACAGAGTAAAATCAGTACCCGCATATGAAAAGAGTTTATGTTTTGTTTCAAGAAGTCCGAGTGTATAACTGACATTTCCTGCAGTACCACCACGTCTTTTTGCGAAAGAACTTACAATAAAGGAGAGATTAATATTATTATTGTGTTCTGGAAGAATATGCTCTGAGAAAGAGCCGGGGAATCCCATGATGTAGTCGTATGCGATAGAACCTGTAACGATGAGCATTAGAGCTTGATTATAAACGAATAGATATTGTGGTGCAAGGTTTGACCTTACTTCGTGTAATCGTTAGAATGGGTTAATGCCCATTATCCTTTTTAATATTTCGTGGATGGCGTTTAACATTTTTCTCGCAATCCTCCCAGTAGTTTTTGCGTACTTCTCCATCCGAACAAGAAACAAACCATTCAAGATTATTACCGGTATTTTATGGCTGCTCTTTTTACCCAATTCAATATATTTGCTTACAGATATGATTCATCTCATCCACCAATGGGGAAAGGTTGCAGGGATTGAAAGGGGAATTGTAGTTTTACAATTTGCTATTTTGCAAATGTTTGGATTTGTTTCATTCATTTTGGGATTCCGTCCATTTGAGCATATCTTAAGTTGGTTGAAGTATACAAAAGAAAGAAAAGTTTGGGCAATTATTCTCTTTAATTTCATGATTGCTTTCGGTATTGTTTTGGGAAGAGTGGAACGTGTTAATTCTTGGGATGTGTTTGCCAATACAGAAAGAGTTATACAAGCAATTATAACTTTACTTACATCAGTAGAATTACTTGGTTTAACAGTCCTTTTTGGATTATTCTGTAATTTCTTTTACTTTTTGTTCAGAGATCCAATCTATTACTCGGCAATAAGGATCAGAAATAGTTTGGCTAAGTAGCCTCAAAATTTTCGATTGACAAACGCATTTAGATGCTTTTTAATTAAAGTAGGTTAATAAATATGCAGACACGAAAACGAGCAAAATCAATTACATTTGGTAAACCTAAAAAAGAAGAAGAGGTAAAACCAAAAGCTACCGAAGAAGAAAAGGTTGTGGCTCCTGTGGAAGAAAAACCAAAAGAAAAAGAAGAGCCAAAAAAGGTTGAAGAACCAAAAGTAATTTCTGATTCAGATGAGCCTACTGAAGCTGCAAAGAAAGTAATCGCTCTTGAGGAAAGTGAAAAAGAACTTTCATCTGATTTATCAGCCACTCCTTCAACTGAAGAGCCCGCGTTAAGCGATAAACCTGAAACTCCTGAAGAAAAAGAGAAAGAAGAAGATGTTATTTCTGCAGATAATTTTGTGATAGATACCGAAGCAACCAAAGTTGTTGACGATAAAGCAGAAGACGATAAAGCATCTGAATCCAGTACAACTGATGTTCTCTCTCCAGTGGTTGAACCTGAAACAGAATCAAAGCTGGAAGGTTCAGAATTAAGTAGTAATGATCAGGAGCTTTCTCCGACACCACCACCAAGTGCTTTTAGTATTCAGGAAGATGGCGATGATACGAGTGAACCAGGTGGCAAAAAACGTCATTTCCTCGTATATTTCTTAGTTATTGCACTCTTCTCATTTATTCTCGGCCTTGGTGCAATGGCGGTACTTAGTTCTGGAATTCTTCCAGGAGTTTCAATTCCGAAAGAACTTCCATTTGTTTCTGAAATAGGCAAGAGTGTCCAGCAAACAGTGTCACAGCCAACCGTTGCTCCAACAACTGCTATGGTTTCTCCAACTGTTGCTCCGACAGAAAAGCCAGTAGATCTTTCTGCATATACAGTTTCAGTCCTTAATGGTAGTGGCATTAAAGGTAAAGCAGCTGAAGTTAAGACTTCATTGACGACAGCTGGATTTAAAATTGGTACAACTGGCAATGCCGCAAAGAGTGACTTTACCGAAACTGAAATTACAGCAAAGAAAGACGTCGAACAAGCATATATCGATAAGCTTAAAGTAGAGCTTGAAAAAGACTTTGTCGTAAAGGTCGTATCTGCACCTGCACCAGCTTCTCAAGCGACAGATGTTATTGTTACCATTGGAAGCGAAGCTAAATAGCCCCATCATTCCCGCCTTCGAGAGGATGACGAAGAAAAATATTTGTAGTAAAATATAGGTCTATGAAATTTGCTTGGGACACGTTACCCAAACCATTTACTGTTCTTGCACCTCTTGATGGTGTCACTGATGTTGTGTTTCGCCAGGTTATTTCTGAGATAGGAAAGCCAGATGTGTTATTTACTGAATTTACCATGACTGAAGGTTTGCTCTCTCATGGTCGGGCAAAAGTTCTCGAAAATCTTCAATATCTTCCCGAACAGCGACCGATTATTGCCCAGATCTGGGGAACAAAACCTGATTTCTTCTATCGAACGGCACTTGAATTAGTTGAAATGGGCTTTGATGGTATTGATATCAATATGGGATGCCCTGATAGGACGGTCATTAAAGGCGGAGCTTGTTCTGCTTTGATTAAGAATCCCAGTCTCGCTGGAGAAATCATTGCAGCAACAAAAAAGGGAGCAGGCGATTTACCTGTCAGTGTCAAAACTCGTGTAGGTTTTGATCATGATCAAAAAGAAGAGTGGATTACTTTTTTACTCCAACAAAAAATAGCTGCGTTGACTGTCCATTTGCGAACAGTACGTGAGATGTCTAAGGTTCCAGCACATTGGGAATATATGCCAGAAATTAAAAAAATGCGAGATACAATTGCACCAGACACAATACTTATTGGAAATGGTGATATTACCTCAGTTGAAGAAATTCATGAGAAGTACGATCAATATAAAGCAGATGGCTATATGGTAGGTCGAGGAATATTTGCAAATCCTTGGATGTTCAATCCTGATATAAAAATGGAAGATATAATCGTTTTACAAAGAATTGATCTGTTTCTTCATCACATCGATATTTTCATTAAAACTTGGGGTGGAGAAAGGAATTTTGCCAATCTCAAGAAGTTTGCCAAAACCTATATCAGTAACTTCCCAGACTCTTCCAACCTCCGTGCCAAACTAATGGAGACTAAGAAAATTGAAGAATTAATACAGATACTTACACAATATAAAGCAAATCTCTAAGCTTCTTGCACGACACTTACAGACTCTTTACTTCGTTCTCAATCCCAACCGTTATTATAGATATATGTTAAGTTTAATCGTCGTTATGTTATTTGCTTTAGCAGTTGCATACTTTGCAATTCAGAATACTATTGGTGTAACACTTGTGGTTGCAAATAATGTCATTGCCAATGTCCCACTTTACTTTGTCATTATTTCCTCAATCGTTCTTGGCGTCCTTCTTTCATCAATAATTAGTGGTATGAATGCAATTGAAGCTTACCAAAAACTTCGTGGCAAAGAGAAAGAGATTGCTCAAGATCAGCAGGAAATTCATACGTTGCAAGATAAAGTTCATAATCTCGAGACTGAAAATGCACAACTTTTAGCACAGCGTGAACAAAATGTTGAAGATGCTCATGAAGTTGAACAACATCAAGAAGAATCCAAGCCTTCATTCTTCCAAACATTTTTTAACGCACGACGCGAAAGTCATGTATAAATCCACTAATTCGTAGGCTTATATTTCTCCACTTGCAATTTAGCCACAAATCCTTACAATAGGTAGCTGGTATGAAAAAAATAGAGCCTAAAGTATATCTCACAATAAATAGAAAACAATACAAAGCAATTAATCCTGATCAAGCATTAGAAGTTTCAAAAGATTTAGGTACAGCTAATGGTAGTTTTAAAGTGCATGTCATTTATGGCACAGAACGTGTTTCCACAAGAAAAACTATTACGGTCGAAAATGAGGGAAAGTATCAGAGCCCGAAAGAAACCAAACAAGCATTGAAGGCTTTTCTTGATAAGTCATTGTGGATGAGTGTAAATTATTTGTGATCTTTGCCCCAAGCATTAAGAACTTGACGCATGATTGCAAATTCTCCGATATGATAGGCGTTGTGATCGACGATTACCCAAATTTCTCGGAAAAGTGTCTGTCCTGTCCCATGAGGGAACTTCTGATATAAATCGGTTTTGGGATCTTCGATATGTTTCTTTAATGCTTCTTGATCTCTTAGAAATTCTTGTACGGTTCTTTCCCAATCCGTTTGAGTTGCTCTTGCATCTTTTTCAGGCCAGTAGTCATGTGGCCACGATCGTTCTTTATAATCTTTATTTACCGAAAAATCGAGGATATCTTCTTGCGTTCTTCGGATATGTTCGAGCAAATGCCAAAATGTGTAGTCACCATTTGTAAATTTTGTATTGTAATGCTCTTCAGGGAAATCGACGACTGCGTCAACAAATGACATATGAGCATGTCCTTGTGTGAGGTGGAAAACAAGTTCGGAGCGAATATATTTTTCTTCGGACATAACAATAGTATAGCAATTTATGTTTAAGTTTTAAGTAATAATGTCATCCCAATTGAAACAAGTTCAGCATGACAAATGGGTTTGGTGTAAAATAGATAGGTATGAAAAACCTTGCAAAGATTATTAAAATATCACGACCATTGCATCATTTGGTAGTTATTTTAGCTCTGCTTATCTTGTTTGGTGCAATTTTGGGTTTAATTGCTCCAATCCTCTCGAAGTTTATTGTGGATGAAATTGTGGCACAAGTCTCTGGTGGGAAAGGAAATGTTCAATGGTTGATTACTTTGATTATTATTTCATTTGGGATGAACCTGCTTGGGTTAGTTTCCAATTCCGTCTCAGAACGAATTGGTGATCACTTCGCCGGACGGATGCGAAAGTTCCTGACTGAGAAGTTCTATGATAAAGTTTTGCGCTTACCACAATCCTATTTCGATTCTGAGATCTCAGGAAAAGTAGTCAATCAACTCTCTCGTGGTATTACATCTACACAAGGATTTCTCAATACCGCAACCAATTTTATCCTTCCGACATTTGTCCAAAGTATTTTTACGATTATCGTTTTAGCTTACTATAATTTACCGATCGCATTTTTTACATTCATTTTGTTCCCCGTCTATTTAACGATTTCTTATTATTCCACCGTGAAGTGGGGTAAAGAAGAAGTTCTGAAGAATGCTATCGAAGATCGTAATCGTGGACGTATGCAAGAAGTTATCGCCAATATTAGTTTGGTTAAAAGCTTTACAAGTGAAAAGCTTGAATATGATACTGCCTCAAAGGATCTTGGTGAGATTAATACAATTTATGCAAGACAAAGTCAGACCTTCCATATCTTTGATTTTTTCCGAGGTTTGTCTTTAAATATCATCTTGTTTATCATCAACATCATCGTGTTCTATGAAACATTCGTCGGTCGACTTTCTATTGGAGAGATGGTTTTGATCCTCCAATTAGTAAATCAAGCACGAATCCCACTTTTTGCGATGTCATTTATCTTGACACAATTGCAAATGGCAGAAGCAGGATCTAAGGAGTATTTGGAAGTATTGGATCTGGAATCAAAAGAAGATTACACAAAGAAATCGAAAGAAGAAAAGGTTAAAGATCCGACGATCACATTCAAAGATGTTGGATTCAGTTACAATGACGCAGATAAAGTACTGCATGATGTGAGCTTCACAATTAAGAAAAATGAATCTGTGGCACTTGTCGGACATAGTGGTGCAGGAAAGTCTACGATTATTAATTTGATATTAAAGTTCTATGATCCTACAAATGGTAAGATTCTTCTGAAGGATAAAGAATACACAGAACTTGATCATGCTTTTGTCCGAAATAATATCTCATTGGTTTTCCAAAACAATGAACTCTTCTCAACATCTATTAAAGAAAATGTAGCGTATGGCCAACCAAATGCAACTGATGCAGATGTTATTAAAGCTCTAAAACTCGCAAATGCATATGATTTCGTGATGAAATTGCCAAAACAAATCGAAAGTGAAGTTGGAGAAAGAGGAGTACGATTATCTGGTGGACAAAAGCAGCGTATCCAAATTGCTCGTGCAATTCTTAAGAATGCTCCAATCCTTATCCTTGATGAAGCGACGTCAAGTCTTGATGCAAAGTCAGAGAAAGAAGTACAAGATGCATTGGAGCAATTGATGAAAAATAAATTAGTTATCATTATTGCACATCGATTCAGTACGATACAAAATGTTGATACAGTGCTTGTCGTAAATGAAGGAAAGATTGTCGAAAGCGGTACTCCAAAAGCATTGTCTCAGAAGAAGGGAATTTATTCAGAACTCCTTCACTATCAAGTTGAAGGAAACAAGAAGCTCCTTGAGAAGTTCGATATCTATTAGACTATTTTGCTATGAATACCACCTACGAACTACACAAACTGGAAGTTTTGTACAAAAAAAGCTCCTTGCGGAGCTGTCTTTGCTTGTGACCCCTACGAGAGTCGAACTCGTCTTCCCGGGATGAAAGCCCGATTTCCTAACCGATAGAAGAAGGGGCCAGTACTACTGGCGTTTAGTGTACCCTCTATTTTAGCAAAAATAAGCTCATTTGTCATCTAATGTAGAAATGCTATAATGCGTTCTTATGAAGAGAAGATTACGTATTTGGCGACGCAAACTATTTAGACTTCCAATACTTCATCTTGTTATTATTGTTTACTCCATAGTATTCGCATCATATTTCAGTGTTGTTGCTTACACGGTTTATTCAGCACCTAAATTTACTGTCGATGTCGAGCATGCTCATATCAAGCGAGCGGATATCGCGTACTACACTCGCGGTGAGGGAGATCCTATTATTTTAATTCCAGGATTTGGAATGACAATGCAACATTGGGATCCGGAATTACTTCGTGAATTATCCAAGGGGCATAAAATCATCGTGTTTGATTATCGTGGTGTAGGACAGTCAAACGGAGATGTCCAAGGGCTTACACAGCATCAAATGGCTGAAGATGTGGTGTCCCTTATGGATGCATTAAAGATTGAAAAAGCTGATATCCTTGGTTGGTCACTTGGGAGTTTTGTTGCACAAAATGTCGCTGAAGATTATCCAAATAGAGTAAACAAATTAATTTTAGTTTCGACAACTCCTGGAGGGAAAGAAATCTATCCAGCACCTAAAAGAATCCAAGATAGTGTTCAGCAAAATCTTGCGGCAAATTGGGAAGAATTTTATGTGCCAATGATGTTTGCAGACCAAGATCAAAAGGATGAATATCTTGATGAATTGAAGATCGCTAAGCAAAATAACGAGGTACCCCACGGGTTGGGAGAAAGTCTCAATGCCAAAATTGCACAGCAATTAGCTTTTGCCGATCAAACAGCTGAAAATAAAAGATACAATAATTTGAAAAATATTGTGGCTCCTACATTACTCATAACTGGGGAACGAGATGAATTCACAGATGTACGAAACGCAAAGAAAGTCCAAAAGCTTATTCCAAATTCCAAGCTTCATATTATTCCTAATTCAGGACATGCAGTGCTTTTTGAAAGTACAGAAGAGGTAAGTAATCTGATAAAGGAATTTACTAATTAGTTCTTATTTTACTTTTTTCTTGAGGCTATCGAGCAGTGATTTAGCGAAATCTTTTCCGCCCAATCCAAATGCAATTCCACCAGCCAAAGCAATCATTGCTACAAATCCTGTAAAGAGGATTCGGATCAGATCTTGTGCTACGCCAAGTTGATTTAATACGGCAAGTAAAACAAAAATTGTCAAAGCAATACGTACAACTGATGCAACTGTTTTTGAAACTCCTGGGTTTAATTCTCTTGTAGATGCAGCCACAACATCAGAAGCCAATCGTGCAAAGACGAGTCCTACCAAGCCAATAATTGCAGCAACGAAAACATTTGGAAGGTACAAAAGGAATGTATTTAAAATAGTTGCGACTTGTGGCAATCCCCAGATCTCCGCTGTTGGGATTAAGAAAAGGATTACGATGAACCATCGAGCAATTTCTGAGAGAATATTACTCCAACTAAATTCTTTATTGGCTTCAGGGATACCATATCTCTTCAAATATGCTTCAATTTTCATTGCACCAAAAATGCCAAGAATGATCTTTTTTATTACAGCTCCGATGACAATACCAATGAGAAGAATTACTGTTCCAGAGAGTAAGTTAGGCACGAAAGATGCTGCTGTGAGCAGCCCTCTATTTAATGATTCAAGCAGTGTGTCTGCAACTTCGGGGACCATATTTATTATATGAGAGTATCCCATGATAAGCTTTACTTGTCAATAGCCTCACGGGTTGGTATAATTAAGTTTGTCTGTTTTACAGCTATCATATGGGCCGATAGCTCAGCGGTAGAGCAGGAGCCTTTTAAGCTCTTGGTCCCGGGTTCGAATCCCGGTCGGCTCACATTCAAGGATTTAGTCTTATTGAAGTCCTCATGTAGCTTGATTAGACAGGCTAATTTAGGTGTTTGATGAACTAGTTCTTCATAAGTTGGTTTTTCATCAAAGAGTAGACCAAAAAGATTCGCATTATCCTTTTGTTTCTTAATACTGTAAAAATTGCAAAACTGTCTCTAAACTACCCCGCTTTATGTTGTTTTAGCTTCAATAATTGTTTCAGTTTTGGGACAGATCATTTCTAATCTACTCACAGAAACTATAGCGTGTTAGAATACACGTGTATATGGCTCTAACACCAACCGACGCGAAGCATTTAGCCCAAATTCTGGCAGGTACAACTGGCCGAAATTACGGTCATACCTTTGAAAAGACTCTTTCTGAAATTATTAATGAGTTTGATCTAAAGATAGATTTGATGACAGATTTTCCTGAAGGAAATCTTGTAGTGGGAAATCCTGCAAAAACATTAATTAATTATATAGTTAAGTCTAAAAAATTAAAAAAAGTAGAAGCAGTAAAAGCGTGGTGGCTAGGAGGCTTAGCAACATCAGGATTGGGAGATGAAGTCCTAGATGATAAGGGAGTAGCTGTGAGGAAATCTAAAAGTGATATTCTTGTAGAGATAAAACATGAGAGCGGGATCTATAAAACAGGAGTATCTGTTAAAACCTGTAATAAGACTTCTCCTACAAATGATCAAATATACTTCACTACAGCGTCAGCTTTTTGCTCACTGCTTAGAGTAAATGGTGTTGATGTATCAAAAGAGGCTGAAATCGCATTAAAAATGTTTTGTGGAGATGCTGGATATCGTCCTCTAGATAATGAAATAAACAAAGAGAGAAAATCTGATCCAAACAGATGGTTCTATGAGGAATTACCTGAGAAAGAAAAAGAGGAGCTATTAAAAATATTTTCAGATAACCAAAGTGAAATAACTCGTATCTTACTTCAAAAAGCGTATTCAAATGATCCATTTCCTCCACAATTTTTGCTACACCAAACGAAGTCCTTTAATGATTACAACGATTGTGAGATAGCTATTTTTGAAATGGAAAAATTGATAGAATTTTCTAAGAAATATCAAGGTTTCTGGTTAAAGTCATATTTAATAAGAAAAGGGACATATAGAGGAGATGTTAATGCTCATTTTGCTCCTCGATTTGGGTTCATTCAGTTTCAAAGGGGAGGACAGAAACAACACCCAACTCAACTACAATTTAATCTTGAAGCAGGATATTTTTATAAACTTCCGATTGAGGCTGCTGTTTTACCTGAGGCTCAGTCATAAATTCTTCAATTAAGTGGTTTGCTAATACTTCAGCTAATCTTGGTGGAACAGAATTTCCAATCATAGTTCTTATCACACCCCATTTACCACTGAATTTAAACGAGTCTGGAAATGTCTGACATCGTGCGGCTTCTCTTATCGTTAATGAACGAGTATTGCTTGGATGTACATTTCTAGATCCGGAAATCATTGAAAAATTAGTACTGATTGTAGAGCATGGTTCATCCCAACGGAGCCTTTTATATGTAGTATTAAATCCAGATTTTGGTCTCAAATTAGGATCTTCATTTTCGTGAGCACTTTTACCTTCTGGAGTTGCTTTTAACATTTTAATAACGTGCTCAGGATGCTTGATCGCAAAATGTAATTCATCGGTCTTTGAACTCTCGCCTGACTCTAACTTCTCTAAATCCCCCGTAGCATCTTTAAATGTTTTATACTGATCTAGTCCAAACAGAGAGGCTTGTAGGCCTTTTTCTCCATGAGTTGGAATGGGAAAGACAATAGGTCTATTGCTAAAATCTTTTCTTATGCCAATAAATATAACCCTTTCTCTTGATTGTGGAACTCCGTAATTCTTTGCATTCAAAACTTGATACGTCATTCTATAGCCTGCCTCATCAAATCTTTTAACAATATCATCTGCGACCAAGTCTCCATAAATGGTTTTCATGGAAGTTAGAAGTCTCACATTCTCCAAAACGACAATTTTAGGTTTTAGCTCTGAAGCTATTCTCGCAAATTCTAGATAAAGTTCATTTCTGGGATCAAACACGTCCCTTTTTCCTGCAAGGCTGAATCCTTGACATGGTGGACCTCCAAAAAGAAAATCAACCTCACCAAAGTGTTTTTTCCATTCTTTTACTTCATTATTGCTGATATCCCTCACATCATTGCCTAAAGGAATGGAATCCTTAAAATTATCTTGATACGTTTTTTGAATATCTTCTTGTAATTCAGCATGACCTAAAACACGTACTCCTGCATTTTTGAAGCCTAGTGATAATCCTCCACAGCCTGCAAACAACGCAATTCCAGTGAGAGTATTGGGTGCTTTTTTATAGGAATTTAATGGGAGAGCCTTTTTTGTTCCATTCGTGCTTTTGCCCTTATTTTGTTTAGACTTTGCGGTATGTACATCATATCTAATTTGTGAATATTTTCTTCGGGTAATTAATTTGCCTTTCTCTTCATCAGATATTGAGTCATATTTTAAAAAGAATTCTTTAATCTCTTGTTCAATTGAAGAAGGGATTGGTTTTTTATGAGTTTCCCATTCCGATAATTTAGCTTGAACTACATTGAGAACTTTAGCTAACTTAGCTTGGCTAATCTCTCTCTTTAATCTTTCTGATTTTATCCAGTTGACACTCATAAAACTATTATACACGACCGAAAAGGGATACTCCTCAATCTATAAAGAGATAGCAAGTTAATTTGAAACGAAATCAGAAGGATCTGTTGCTCAGTTCATTGGATTAATACGATACAGTCATTGAAGAATTATATAATTCAGTATTAAGTGAGAAAGTAATTAGATTTGATTGTAAATTGGAACACGTATTTAAGCATAGTGCATTGTCTCATATACTCTAGTAGAGTACTCCATAAGCAGTTCGAAAAATAGTACTCGTTATTCTACATGTAGGCTTTAAATTTACCGGCTATACCACGTATTCCGATAATCAGGCATAAAATCCCTATTATCAAGCAGAAGGCCAAGATTTCAGTTGTAGCTTGGTTATTTGCCAAAACAAGTACAAAAATATCTAATAAAATACCAAGCACAGTCAAAATTACATAAAAGTTTAATAAATTCATATGTTGTTATCCACATTTTATCAAAAAAATTCAATTTTAGAAATCAGGCACAACTATCTTAGTTCGTTTAGAAGCTGATCAAGAGCTATTGTTAAAAGAGTCTATATTCTCTACAATAAATATATGGAAAATCAAGTTAATGAGCAACCGGCACCACCACAAGTTCCTGTACAGTCACCGCAAGTCCCTCTACAGCCAGTACCGCCTACACAAAAGAAATTTCCCATAGTCCTCATTGCAGTGGTCGGTCTTATTATCGTGTGTATTGCCAGTACGACAGTATTTTTAATGAATGCTCAAAATAGTACAAAAGAAGCAGCAGAGCCCACAACACAGACAATTACCCCCACAAATACTCCGACAACAGTAGTACCTACTGTTTACTCAAAACCTCAACCAGCGGGAACAAAAGCATCAATTTCTCAAGAAGATATACAAAGATTGGAAGAGGGATTAGTTTCTCAGGATATTGCAAAAGTTAACTTAACTCTTCATCCTATGCTTCGTGCTTCAAATACCACACCTCTTCTCCCTCCAAACTCAAAATTGAAACTTTTTCCAGAAACATTTCGTGTTACAGAAAACGGAAGTGGAGCCTCAATAAAGGGAGAAATTACAGGTGCAGAGACTAAAAAGACAACAATTTTGTTATTGCCAGAAATAGATGAGTCTTCTGAAATTCATTGGTATGTATTCTCAACAAGTGAGAATTAAATTAGATGCTAAAACTGATGTGTGAGACCTACAATGATTTTTTAATCACTTACAGAAATCTGTTGGCTCACACGAATGAATTTAGCAGTTTGACACTTTGGGCATATAAGTGACTCCAGCGTATATTCCATTTCGCATTGGGAGCAGTGGAACACATATTTGATTCTCATGCTCCCATTATACCAGTAATCATTTAGGCACGAATTTGCCTGCTATGTGCAAACTTATAGTTTCTGCTATAATCAAATAGAGAAAGGAGAACAAAAATATGAACGGTACAATTAAAACTAAAACAGATAAAGGATTTGGTTTCATTAGTCGAGATGGCGAATCAAAGGATATATTTTTTCATGCAAATGATCTAAAAGATGTAACTTTTGATGAAATTCAAATCGGTGACAAAGTCACATTTGAAATAGTAAACGGTGATAGAGGCGCAAGTGCAAAAAACGTAGCACGAGCTTAATTACGAAAAACTATACTTAAAAACTCATTTTACAATGAGTTTTTTTGTGGGGAAAAATGAGATATCATTCTAATCTGGTATAATTAAGTCCAGAAAAAGAAAAAATGAACCACATTATTTGTCTTCACAACTAATATTTGTACCTTTCTCTTTTGATTTTTATGATTATTGCTAAAAATATTTCCTATGGTTATGCACGACTTAACGTCTATGATGATTCCAGCTTTTCCATCCTTAAAGGGGAATTGGTAGGACTTGTCGGCCCAAATGGAGCAGGTAAATCAACACTTTTTAAATTACTTCGTGGAGAAGAACATCCTACTGATGGAACACTGCAGATTATGGGGACCGTCGGGTATGTGCCTCAAGAAGTAAAGCATGATCCAGAATTAGAAAACGCTGTAGATATTCAGAGCTATATAGATCCAGAGATGAAAAAAGAGATGTACGAGTTGATGATTATGCTCGAAGCCCTTGAAGTAAATGCAGAGTTAGATACCAAACCAAAAATTCTTAGTGGAGGACAAAGAACAAAGCTGGCACTTCTCCGTGCAATTATTCAAGAGCCGGATGTACTTCTTCTTGATGAACCTACAAACTTTCTTGACGCCGAAGGCAAACGCTGGATCATGGAATTTTTGAGTGAATATCCTCACACACTTATCGTCATATCTCATGACATAAATCTTCTGGATCGACATATTGATAAAATCATCGCTATTAATCCGACTACCAAGAAAATTGAGGAATATAAAGGTAATTACACAAAATACGTACAACTGAAAGGTCGTAATGATGCAATGCTTGTGAAGAAATATGAAAATGATCAAAAAGAAATTGCTCGTATGAAGAAAAGTTTGCTTAAGATGGCAAGTGGTATGACAGAAAAAGGAGCTCGTGCACGTGCTAACGTACAGAATCGTATTGATCGTATCAAAGACAAATTACCAGAGTTACCAAAGGAGGTAAGAAATATTAAATTTAATTTACCAGATCCACAACATACCAGCGAAATTCCCTTACAAGCCAAAGATATCTCAATTAGTTTTGAAGGAAATACTATTCTTTCAGACATTTCGCTTTCTATTAAACGGGGTGAGCGGATTGCTCTTTATGGCCCAAATGGGGCAGGAAAGAGTACCTTTATTAAGATTCTTATGGAGCGACTACAGCCTGACACAGGCGAAATTATTAAAGATCCGATGTTACATATTGGATATTATTCTCAAGAGTTTGAGACATTTGATTTTAATAAAACAATTATTGAAATGGTTGAGGAACATTGTAATTTGCCGATGTCACAAATATTACCAATTCTTGGTACGTTTAACTTTGCACGTCCAAGAATTTACCAAAAGGTAGGTTCTCTCTCAGGAGGTGAGAAAACAAGACTGTCAATTGCTATGCTAATGTTAAGAAATTATAATTTGCTTATTCTTGATGAGCCAACAACATATCTAGATATGGTATCACAGCGTACAATATTGGAAGCGTTAAAAGCGTACAAAGGAGCAATGCTTTTTGTGAGTCATACAGAAGAGTTTGTAGAAGGACTTTCTCCAAGCAGAATTATGATTCTTCCAGAAAATACAATTAAATACTGGATCCCCAAAGATATCTCAAACTTTAACGGATAGCTTATTCAAGTATAAATCCTTTGGAATTTGCGTAGGCGATAACTCCTTCAATATCCAACACTGTCTTATTCATCGCTGAATCAGAGAAGGTTGCACCTTTTATATTTGCACCAGCAAGATTTGCACCTTTAAGATTGCAGGCATCAAATGCTACATTTTCTAAGTTGGCATGTTTGAAATTATCTTTTTGTAATTCACAATATGAGAAAAGAGAGTTGGCAAGATCTGCATTTTCAAAAACACAATTCAATAAGTTATATTTTTTCTTTTGGCTTGTACTCCCTGATTGAAATCTGTGAAATGTGCAACTTCGCATCACGGCTTTTGTAAAATCACATTCTTGTATTGTAATATCAGAGAAATCTATAAAGCTTAATTTACTCTCGAAGAAGCTGCATTTTGTGAATGTAGTAAGCTCAAATTTACTCGCAGACAGGTCAGAAGAAATGAATGTACATTTATTAAAAGAAGTAAATTTACAGTTTAATTCATCAAATACACAATTAATAAATTCGTCGTTTGTAAAATTTTCACCTTTTATATCATTTCCAGTAAATTTTTTATCTTGATAAACCATAAGGGTCTGGATGTATAGTATCATATGATTAAGTAATAGACTAATATGAGTTATTTTTATTTAATGCTATAATCTATATCATACTATGACACCTGAATTTATAAGTTGGATTGTTGTTGCTGGTTCTGCTGTAGGGACATTTGCTGCGAATTTACTGTTTAAATTTTTTGGCAATTCTATTGATGCTCTCTTTGAACGGTGGCGATTTGCCAATTCAGATAAAAGAAAGCTTGCTAACAAGATTTTAGATCTTTGTGCGGAGGGACAAGCATCAAAATATAGGAAGCTTCCTGAAGATGACAGAAAAGTACATCAATTATTAAACTATTTAGAAAGTATTGAAAGTAATGTACTCGATCTACTCGTCCGTTTCTATAATAATTGGGTCACAACAGCAATTGCATCTGAAAGAGCCGAGACCAAAGATGAACGATTATTTGCACAACAAATAAGTGAAGACACTGATAAAAGACGTAAAGAGCTTGTAAAAGCTGTAGGGAAATGGAAAAAATAGCTTCCACTTTTGCAAAATAACAGCTATTCGCTATACTACAGATGTGATCGATCTTCCTCCAATTTTAGAACGAATTAAGAAAGTTGCGACAATACTTGGTTATTCCTTTTTGGGAATTATTGTTCTTGGATATTTATATCAAACAGTTTCTACAGAACAAGATCGTTCCAAAATTGAAATACCTGGTAAATTAATTAAGGCAAATGACTATTCAATTCACTTAAAATGTACAGGTACCGGAAGCCCTACAGTTATTTTAGAAGCCGCATCAGGCCAATTATCTTCATCTTGGGGTTGGATTCAGCCGGAATTGACAAAGGAAACGCGTGTTTGTTCCTATGATAGACAGGGAAGAGGTTGGAGTACTGGAGAGAATGTTGAAGGAAACCTTGAAGAAGTAGCAAAAGATCTACATACAGCATTAACTGGTGCACAACTCAATGATAAATATATTCTTGTTGGCCATTCTATTGGAGGTATTTACGTTCGAAAATACCAGGAATTGTATCCTGATGAAGTGCTAGGGCTTGTTCTCGTTGATTCATCACATCCATATCAAATTAAAAATTATCCAGAATATGGCATCCAAGCAAAAAATGTTGCAAGCAATTTTACTTTCTACTCATATCTTGCACGGATTGGAATAATGCGGGCATATATTACTTTCGGAGGTACATCGGATTTTAATTCGTTACCTGATAGAGAGCAAGATGAATACAAATACTTCTGGTCATCTCCAGAGTACTTCCTCAGTATGGCAAATGAGAATAATCAGTCGGAGAAAATACTTTCGCAATCACAAGAGATGAGTAGTTTGGGAGGGATTCCTATTCGAGTGATTTCATCTGATGAGGCAAATGAAGATTGGAATATTTTACAAGGTGATTTACTTAACTTATCCTCTGAGAGTACAAGAATTACTGTTCCTGAGAGTACGCATATGTCTCTCTTATTCAATAAAGATCATGCACATAAGACAAGTGAGGTTATCCTTGCTCTTATCAAATCTGTCCGTAGTGAAGGTGAATAGCAAAGTTTCTATAAATCAGTTATCATATGCGTATGAATGATGAGAAGATAATTATACTTACTTCAAGTGCTAACGATCAACTTACAATTAATCCTATCGGAGCAAAACTTACTTTGCAGTTAAATAATGCTTTAATCCTTGGTTCATTCAATCGTGGTGATGGCAAGATTGGAGTAACCCATCCATGTACACCAATCTTCGGTCCTGATCGAAATAATCTTTATGGTTTAAAACAACACGGGAATATGCGAAATGAAGTAAGTAATGTCTTAGAAGTTGAAGATAGTTTAATTGTAACGCATATGATAACCGATGAAGGATATCCAAAAGGTATGAAGGTAAAACAAATAATGCATATGACTGATGGAAGATATTCATGTGCAATTGTTCATACAAATACTGGAGATGAAAAAGCTCCGGTAAATACAGGAGAGCATTGTTACTTTGATGCACCACATGGTTTTGAAGGAACTATTATTAATGGTCATGATGTCACAGACTTGATAAAAGAACATTGGGATGGCGTCGCTATTGATTTGGATGAAGTTAATACAATTCAAATTCCTGGCAAACCTGAGATTACATTAACACAAAACGGGTTACATAAAGCGATGCTTTGGGTGGGCAAAAATCCCAATACGAAAGAAATTGATAGAACATATATTTGCATAGAACCGGTAGAGGAAGATCCAAATAGTGATTTTTTTGGATCCGAGCAAAGTATGATTTATCCGGGAAAAAGCAGAAGCGTTATGTTTAGTTTACAACTAGCTTAGAGCGTATAAGGAGCTTCGTGTTTGAACCAATTTTTTTGCTTCCATTGTAATATCTTTTCAGCATTTGCAAATCCTTGTTTTGTTATTTCTTCCGCTGACATATGCTTTTCAGTTGCTAAATAAAGGACATTGTCTGCTTCTTCATAACTAAAACCAAACTCTCCTTCATCGGTTTGGCCTTGCCATAATCCTGCTGTTGGACTTTGCCCAATGATTGCATCAGATACTCCTAGATGTTTTGCTAGTTGGTAGACTTGTGTTTTATATAAATGCTCAATTGGTTCAATATCTGATGCTTGATCTCCAAATCTTGTAAAATAGCTAAGAAGATATTCTGTATGATTCTCCGTGCCAACCACAAGAGCTTTATGCTTTTTTGCTAAATCAAATAGAATAATCATGCGCATTCTTGCTGCTATATTTCCAATGCGTATCTTATCTTCTTCGCTCGATCCAACTGCATTTATCTTTGCTACTTCATCCACAGCAGCTTTTATAGATACAACATGAATATTTTTTTGAGGGATACCAGCTTCGATAACGGTTTTCTCAATATCAGAAAAAACTGGTTGAAAATAATACATATGTGTAACATGAATATTTTCTGGAGGAAGAATATCTTTCAGTAAAAAGAAAGAAACTGCGGAATCGATCCCGCCAGATAAACCAATAACTGCATGATCTATTCTTTGCTTTTCAAAAGTTTCTTTCAAGAAAGATTGAATTTTTTCTTTTTCCTGAGTAACATTTATTTGTAATAGATCGTTAGACATAGAGCTTATTTTTCCTTATATATTCTTCAACGCCTTGCGGTACAAAATAATGAATTGTTTCATTATTCTTTAACCGCTCTCGTATCTTTGTTGAAGATATATTGGTCAGAAAAAGTTTATCTGACTGTAGAACGATAACATTTTTAGGTATTGTTTTCAACATGAGTTTTTCTTTAACAATCTCTTCCAATTGAGGAAGCATCCACTCTCGAGGAAAGATAATGAGATTATGCTTTTCAATTATTTGTTGCCAATCTTTGTATTTTTGAAAATGCTCAAGTTGATCACTTCCAGTAATCCAATAATAGTCATTCTCAGGATATGTATTTTTTAAGCCGTTTAACGTATCAATAGTAAAACTTGTAGGATTATGTTTGAGTTCATATTCAGAGGTCTTTAGAACATCATTCTCAAGCAGTTTTGTCATTGCGATACGATGTTCTATCTTTGAAAGATTTCGATTGAAAGGATGATGATAGGCGGGCATCAACCAGACTTGATCCATGTGAAGTAATTCTTGTACCTGTTGGGCAATAAAAAAATGTCCAAGATGAGGAGGGTCAAAACTTCCACCAAGTATCGCAACTTTCATAGCTATATTTTACCAAAATAATTGCGTATTAGATATTCTTCCTTTAAAAGCAATCTTATTTTTGTTACGATAGATATATGGAGTTAGTTAAATCAGAATTACTTTCAACAACAGCAAAACTATACGAACGCTTATATATACGATCAATTGTTATAAAAGTACTTCTTTTTACCATTGGTTTTTCTGCCCTTTTTTATTTTGTGAGAACTGCAAATATTCTTCCAGACTACAAATTAGAAGCAGATCGCTTTGCTATCCCTGCTTTATTTGGTGCAGGGAACCTTATTTTCAGTATTATTTCTGCATTTATAATTCAAGCACAATGGACGAAATGGGATCGGTTAATTGATGCTAATCGAGGTGAAATAAATATGTTACGTCAACTTTTCATTTTGGCACATCATTTTCCAAAAACCGAAATGAATGAAATTCGATACCATATATATAATTATCTAAAAACATATATAGATACCTCTGAAACATCAAATTATAAAATCTTAACGACACGCTCCAAAGATGTTGATAACGCTTTAATAAAAATTGAAGATAGTGTTTTTAATGCTTCTAAAAAGTATCCTGATATCGGGCAGATGGTATTTAGCTATTTGACTCGTGCAATGGAATATCGTGAGAAGAAAATTCAATACACAAACCAACGATTACCAAGAGGTATTAAGATTTACGTAAATTTAGCGACATATTCAGTCATTGTCGGTTCACTTTTTGTGCCATTTAATTATCTTGGTTACAACTACTATTTCACAATAGTACTTGCCTTGCTTGCGTTTGGAGTCATGATTATTATTGAAGATTTCGATCATCCTTACCGACCGGGAAGCTTTGTACTTACAGTACGTGTGTACAAAATTTTGATGGACGAGATAGAGGCAAAACTAGAACAAAGAGGATTTGATATTGAAAAAGCAGAGAAAAAAGAAACCTCGACAATTATTTAAGTTACTTAATTATAGGTATAATTCATCTGGTTAATATCTAATGTATTCGCAGCAGTTCCTTGACTTGGGAGTAGGAACATTATGTCATTAAGATTATGACCTTCAGGTCCACCAACAATTGGTTGATAATTTGTAATACCATGTGTTTGTTGCCACTGCCACCAAATTCGATCAATGTTTGCATGAACTAACCAAAAAATTGGATCATTTACCGCATTTCCACTCATACCATCTGGTAGCATATCCCCACCGACATAACCATGGACTCTATTATGTATACCCCATGGAGCATTTGTTCCAGTCCACCCTTCGATCGAATTACGGAAACCTGTAGATGATTCATTATAGGGCGGTGTATCATATTCGTTAATTTGCAAAATAGATGCGATATCTCCTGCGTTTGGCAAAGTAGATTGACCTTGTGGATCTCTTCCTAATCTTCGAACAATGCCCCATGAAGCAAATGGTCCATCGGTAACTCTATCAGCTTGTGCGATATTACCATCACCGCCGAAGTATCCAGCAGAAAAGACCAATGGTATTGTTCCGGCAGTTTCATTTTCAAATGCCCAGTAGGGAACTGTAACTGTTGGATCAACAGTTCTTAACAGTTGTTCAAATTCCCAAACAAAAGCACGGTGCCATGGTAAAAATACTGGACCACGGTGGGCTGCATTCCTCAATGTAGAAGTATCATCTGCGGGAGTTCTCATCATCATCGCTTGCATATGTTCATCCATAAATCGATTGTATGATCCATTTGCACGTACAGTATTGAGAGCATTTACAAGTCTATTTAATTCATCAGGAGTTAAACTATAAATATTCTTTCGGACGGCTACTGTATTTGCCGCATCAGGATTTACTGCAACAGTTGGAGTTGGTGCAGGTGGGCACGAAGGTTGCGGCATGGACATACCATCCATATTCATTTGCCCCTCACAGTTATTTGGAACCATTTGTGCATATGATGTCGCTGAAGTGAAGTGGAAGGCAAGAGCAAAAATAATTGAAGAAAAAAGGAATGCGAGTCTTCTCATAGTTACAAGGATGAATTATAGACTATAGAGACAGTCTAAACAAGAAGAGAATAACGTAATTACAAAACTCTTACCTTAGTTATTCTTTATTTCTATTTTCTTCATTTGTTCTTTCTTCATGCCAGTGTCTACCTTCTTCAGTATCAATAATATCTACGAGGCCAGTGAAATAGCTCCTTGGATTTTGTCGTATTATGCCAGGGTTATGCATAATTATCAGTAAGGCAGCAATTTCATCAGGAGTAGCTTCACGAGCAACGCCCATATCTCTTTCAAGTTCTGCGTTTTCTTGCATATCATTAGAGTGTGTGCTTGCTTCGGATGCCAATCCCAAAATTCTAGGATCTGCTTTCATCTCTGGGTCTCTTCTCATTTCTTCAACTTGCTTTCGTAATGCTTCAACAATAGGTCTTCTATTATATTCAACCACTCTCCAATTTTCATCTTCATCAGTATAAAATTCTTTTTTTCCCATTGCATAATGAACTACTGAATCCATTGGAATTGTTATCTTATATTTTGGTAAGGGGTCGAATTCTTTTGATGTATTTATCTTTGCTGACACAGTGAATACAAACTCTCTATCTGTAAATGGAGCAGTTCCTTCTTCTTGTTCATCCCAAAATGCTGGACGTTTAGGAATAATCACATTTTTTATCGTTTCAGGATCAGTGAGCTTGCCTAAAGGAGGCTGTATCTGTTGTGGATGGTAGTCAAGTCCTAAAGTTCTATATGTATTAGGAAATTTTTCTTTCGGACGTTTAGCTAATCCCACCTCTCCAGTGATAACAGTAGCATCAACATTTTGTAATAATAGACGCTGAACTTCTCCTGTGAGTTTATTAGTAGGTCCAATTTCAGGGGGTAAAGCATTCTCAAGCATATTAAAATTATTGTAGATAATTATACTTATCGTTGTCAATTTAATAGAATAAAATAATTTATATCTGTTCTCATGCAGCGTATAAATTTATAATCTTTGAAATAATACAAGAAAAAAAGTATAGTATATAAGTAATGCAGGAGACATTCAGTACACCAATGATGAAACAATACGAAGCTGTTAAAAAACAGTATCAGGATTGTTTACTTTTTTATCGGATGGGGGACTTTTATGAATTATTCCTCGAGGATGCACATATTGGTGCAAAAGTGCTTAATATTACATTAACGGGAAAAGCTAATGGTAAAGGTGGAAGAATCCCAATGGCAGGAGTTCCTTACCATGCTGTGGATGCTTATTTGGCTAAATTAGTAAAAGCAGGCTATAAAGTTGCAATTTGTGAGCAATTATCACCACCCAATAAAAAGGGTTTGGTTGAACGTGACGTTGTACGTATTGTTACTCCTGGAACAATGCTTGATGAGAAAGCGTTAGAGAAAAAAGATAACAATTATATTGTTGCAGTTAACATTGAAAAAAACTCTCTAGCGTTGTCTGTCGCTGATGTTTCAACGGGATATTTTGCAACATCAGAATTTCCTTCAGAAAATTATCAACAAACTATTGCTGATGAGTTTGCGAGAATACACCCTAAAGAATGTATCCTTCCTACAAAACTTTATAATAACTCTGACATTCTCAAGATATTGAGAGTAGAAAACTCTATTAACATTTTTCCTTTTAGCGATTGGGATCTTTATGCAAATGATGCTTCACAAACTTTGACGAAGCATTTTGGAGTATCGACATTAGCAGGTTTTGGCATAACGGAACAGAAATCTGCACAAGAAACAGCCGCAGCGTTATTGGGTTATTTGCAACAAACACAAAAGCGACCAGTCCATCATATTAAGAAAATTGTAGCGTATTCTCGAGATGATTTTCTCGCACTTGATCGATCAACCATAATAAATCTTGAGCTCTTTTCTACTATCCGAGAACATGATTCGAAAGGAACACTCTTATCAGTTTTGGACCAAACAATAACTGCAATGGGAGGAAGACTTTTAAAGCAATGGATAAAAAAACCACTTGTCTCCGCGGTTGAAATTACTGGAAGACACGATGCAGTTGAAGAACTTCTAGAAAAGCAGTCACTGAGAACAGATTTTCGTTCGACAATCGAAAAGGTAAGTGACATTGAAAGATTATTTTCTCGCTTATCAGTAGGGCTTGGAAATGCACGTGATTTAGTAAATTTAAAAAGCTCTTTAAATACAATATTGGAAATCCAAAAGAGTCTTAGTAATTTGGAAAGCAAAACTCTACACCGACTGTCTAAGCAGATCGATACAAAAGCTATCAAAAAAATAATTCAACAAATTGAAGACATAATAGTTGAAGAGCCACCAATTAGTATTCGCGAAGGGGGAATGATAACTCAGAATGTAGATAAAGAATTGGATCGACTTAGAAAAATTGTTGGTGGAAGTAGAGAATGGATTGTTGATCTTGAAATGAAAGAACGCGAGCAAACTGGGATAAGTTCATTAAAAGTACGTTTCAATCAAGTTTTTGGATTTTATATAGAAGTAAGTAAATCAAATTTAAATGCAGTTCCTATACATTATATGCGAAAGCAAACATTAGTAAATGCTGAAAGATTTATTACACCAGAGCTTAAAGAACAAGAAGAAATTATTTTAAGTGCAGAAGAAAAAATAAATGATATTGAGTTTTTATTATTTCAAGATATTCTGACAAAAGTACTAGCACAAGCATCTGTGATTCAAGATGCTGCACAAAGTATCGCTGCCTTTGATTGTTTGTTGTCGTTTGCATATATAGCTGAAAAGAACCATTACATGAGACCATCACTCATTGCTGATGGTTCAATGCATATAGTGGGAGGAAGACATCCTGTTGTAGAAACTTTACTTGGATCTGGAAAATTTGTTCCAAATGATGTTTGTCTGGATCAATCAACACAACAACTGATGCTAATAACAGGACCAAATATGGCAGGTAAATCTGTATATATTCGCCAAACGGCATTGATTGTACTGATGACACAATTAGGTAGTTTTGTTCCTGCAGAATCTGCAAAGATAAGTCCTGTTGATCAGATCTTTGTGAGATCTGGTGCATCAGATGTCATCACTTCTGGTCTTTCTACGTTTATGGTTGAAATGGTTGAAACAGCAAATATCCTACATAATGCAACAGAGAAAAGTCTCATTATTATGGATGAAATTGGTAGGGGAACAAGTACCTATGACGGGATTAGTATTGCATGGGCTATCGCCGAGCATTTGGTTGCACATAAGAATAATCCAAAGACATTGTTCGCTACACATTATCACGAGTTACAAGTATTAGAAGAGTTATTCCCTCAGAAAATTCATAATTTTCATATGTCAGTTGCCGAAGAAAATGGAGAACCGGTTTTTCTTCATACAATTGTTGTAGGTGGAGCATCGCATAGTTTTGGTGTAGCTGTTGCAAAACTTGCAGGGATTCCATCCGAAGTTATTGCCAGAGCAAAGGTACTTTTAGAAGAATTAGAGAAAAGAAGTGAAACAGAACCAACTCCAGCTACTTCTGTCTCACAAACTGAGATTGCTTCTCATCAGATTAACTTAGCCGATCATATAATTCACAAAGAACTTGAGCAGCTCGATATTTCACAAATGACTCCATTGGAAGCTCTTAACAAACTTGCAGATTTGAAGGAAAAATTAAAATTGTTTAGTTTGGAGAATAAAAAATATTTAGATGTTGATTAGTCCGCTTGCTTTTGTTTCTCTTCATATACTATGATGAAACCACTTTTCTATGCCTAAAATTCGACAGTTATCACAAGAAGTTATTTCAAAAATTGCCGCGGGTGAGGTTATTGAACGTCCTGTATATGTAGTGAAAGAACTTGTTGAGAATGCCATTGATGCTAACGCAGATTCAATTATTATTACTGTTGAAGAGAGTGGACTGAAGCGTATATCTGTTATCGATAATGGTGAAGGAATGTCTCCAAAAGATTTAGAGGAAAGTTGGAAGCCTCACACAACGAGTAAATTACATGCTATTGATGAGCTTTCAGTTATTGGAACTTTAGGATTTCGAGGGGAAGCATTGGCAAGTATTGCTGCAATAAGTAAACTCACTATCCAGAGCCGAATAAAAAGTGAAAACGCTGGTTCACTCGTCACAATTCAAAATGGAAAATTGATAAAGGATACTTCGATTGGAATGCCAGTAGGGACCCAAGTTTTAGTCGAAAATCTTTTTCATTCAGTTCCAGGACGTAAAAAATTTCTTAAATCTTTACGTACTGAATTTCGTCATATTATCGAAACGGTTATGCAGTTTTCGTTTGCTCATCCAAATATTCATTTCCTCTTAACACACAATGGTAAAACAATTTTTGATTTACCCAGAACTACAGAACCACTCGATCGCATACATATATTGTTAGGCAAAGATATATATTCCCATTTGCTACCAATTTCATTTACTGATAATTATGTTTCCATTTCGGGTTTTATTGCTCGTCCTCAGATAACTACAAAAACTCCACACAAACAATATTTATTTGTTAATAAAAGAAATGTCTCAGATAAAGGAATTTCTACTGCGATGAAATCTGCTTATGGAAAACTTATTGAAAAAAATACCTATCCAGTTTGTTTACTTTTTTTCTCAATGCCTCATGAAGTAGTTGATGTAAATGTCCATCCTCGAAAAGAAGAAGTTCGATTTGTCAATCAAGTGGAACTAAACGATATTATTAAACGAGCTGTGACGCAAACATTAACAAAACATGACATTGTTTTTCATAATTCTTTATGGGAAAGTTCTTCGTACTCTGATGATAGCATTTTTAAGTCGAGTACTGATTCTTATACAGGGAAGATATTGCGTGATCAAAGTTTGCCGTGGAATCTTGTGCAACCAATAAAAGTTAACGAAGATCATTTAGTACAAATGCATAATTTATATCTTGTAATGCAAACAAACGATGGAATAGTTTTAATAGATCAACATGCCGCTCATGAAAGAATACGCTATGAACAGTTACTTAAAGTATTTAAGCAACAAAAAAGAAACGATGTAAGTATACATTTTGCAAAACCTAAATTAATTGAATTGACAATAAATGATCAGGAGTTGTTTCATGAGTATGAAGCAACATTTGCTCAACTCGGTTTTATTATTGATCACTTCAAAGGAAGAAGTTTTCTTGTCCGGAGTGTACCTAAATTATTACATGACCGAAATCCGCAAATTTTAATAACTGATATTCTTGAGAAATTGAGAATAGATATGAATACTGATATAGATTCTATTAGCCAAAAGATTATTGCATTTCTTGCATGCAGAGGTGCTGTAAAATCAGGGGATTCTTTGACCAAAGAACAGAGTATTGATTTGATTAAGGAGTTAGAAGAGACTCCCAATAATGCGACCTGTCCTCATGGTCGACCTACAAAAATAACAGTGGATTTACGAACAGTAAATAGAATGTTTAAACGATAAGTTTGTCAATTATTCTTTTGCGTGGTATAGTGCCACAAATTGTGAAAGAACGATCAAAAAGACAAGAACTTGTTTCTAAAATAAAAGGCTGAATATTCGGCGGTATGTGATTGATATATGTTTAAAGAACCAATAATGCACAGTTTGGAAAAGAAGTACCCAGCACCGATCTTTGAAGATAGAAGTACGGCATTGATGCAATCACTCATGCAATCAATTATTTCTCAGCAGCTTTCTGTAAAAGCAGCAGATACAATCTATACACGATTTGTTGATTTATTTAGTGCTAAAGAATTTCCTTCAGCGGTTGAAGTATTAGCAATGGAAGATGAAAAGATTCGTAGTGCAGGTTTATCTTATTCAAAAATAAAATATGTTAAATCTGTTGCAAATGCTTTTGTCAGTGATTTAATAGATATCGAAAAAGTCCGCAAACAATCAGATGAAGAAGTCATTAAGGAACTAACGCAAATTAAAGGAATAGGGAAATGGACAGCTGAAATGATTTTAATCTTCACTCTTCAACGGCCTGATATTTTTTCAATTGGGGACTTGGGACTACGCAATGCAATCATAAAATTGTACGGTATTACTGATCAAGAAGAGATGATCAAACTTTCTGAAAAATGGAAACCAAATCGTTCGGCAGCGTGTTGGTATTTATGGAAAAGTTTAGAGAATCCACCAATATAGATTGACAATTAGCCTTTAGCCACTTATTATACTGAACATGAGCGAATTTGGAAGACGAAGATTTTTAGAAGGCTTAGGCCTTGGAGCAGCTGCAGGTATAGGTCTTGATCGAAATGTTGCAAGAACACCTGACGTAGTTGTCAATGAAGCACAGCGAGCACAGTTTGGTGAAATGACAGGAGTTATTAAACGACATACACATTTAGAAAAATTTTGGCCAGGAGGTTTTAACTTTGATGCTGAAACAACAGGCCCATTCAGTATAGCCGTTGCTGATATGGACAGAACAAAAATAACTCACTTCCAGCTTTCATTAAAAGTTGACGAGGATGATCCAAGAAATCTGTTTTACCCAGCGATTGAGATTATAAAGAAAGAAAACCCTGACACTAATGCCAAATCTTTTGATATACGAGCACACTTTCTTCCACTCTTAGTAGCAACAGATGAAGTTGCTGAATTGGGTGAATCTCTGCCCGGAAAAACGGTTGAAGTTCCTGAAGATCCTCTCGCAAAGAAAAATCGCCTTGCATTTATTAATAAAAATCCAAATGATATTCCTCCATATATTCCTTTAACAGAGGAAGAGATGTACTATTATGCGGCGGAAATTATTGGAGAACCAAGTATGCGAGAACCTAGTAAAAATTGGGTTCCATGTGATGATTGGAGTCGAGGCATGACTGACATTGTACCCGGATGGGCATATAATGACGGAAAGAAAGGTGAAGACTACAGTTCTCGTGACGTAACAATTGATAGTAGTGGAGAATTTACCTGCTATATTATTGTATAGCTATTCACAACAAGGATCTTTATATCCGCAATTTGGGCAATACGCATCTCTCGATCCTGGCATATCTCCCATAGGAGTTTGACAGATAATGCAAAGCTGTGTTCGTAAATCTGGCCGAAGTTCTTTGGACATAAGAATAGTATAAATTACTTAGAAAAAATTTTATAGTGTAGTTGTCAAAAATGGAATTCCCGCATCTGTTCTGAATTGTAGAGCTGCTGGTCCATACACTTCTGGTTTATCCCCAGAGCTTGCATGCCATATCCCTGGAAGTTCATACATATGAACTTCGCATCCGGGAAGTCTATTTCGAATACTATCGCAAGATTTTATTACATCAACTGTTGTATCTCCAATTCCTTTTTCTGCACCAAAGTAACCAATTGGGATGCCTTTTAGGATCTTTGCCATAGTACCGGTAATTTCAAATGTCCCTATAAAACCAGCTTGCTGCATCACAATATTTGTTGGTAGTTCATTCTCACTTTTTTTGCCAATATTTTCTTTCCTTGGATCCCGACTTCTCATGACTTCATTAACACGTTTTTCGACAAAACTACGTGTATAATCTCCACCATAAGAGGCCAAATTGAGTTCGACCATTTTGTTATATATCTCAATCAAATTTGCATCTCCATCTTGTGCACCGATAACTTCTCTTCTTGACGCTGGTGTACTATCCAGGACAACACTTTCTACTGTAATTCCAGCACCAATCAGTGGTTCAACCATATCCAATCCAACCATGCCTCCCATACTCTTACCCCAGAGATTAACACGAGAAATATTATTCTTTTTACAGAACTCAATGGTATTGTGGGTTATCTCACCTAAATTAAAGTTTTGATTACCGTAATCAACTGCCGCAACTTGCCCATATTTTTGTACAAATGGAGACATTGCTTTTGCGGCGTTATCAATCTGGTCGACATTAAATCCTCTAAAAAAGAGAGAGGCAGTGGTTGGAAATATATCACGAGTATCTCTATTTACAAATTGCACACTTCCTTCACGTGGAACAAGCTTTTCCTCTGTTTGTTCTTCATCTATATCCATGCCAAACTTTAGTGCGTCCAAACCAGTCTTACCTACAAGTATTGTTGCTGATGTCGCCACGATTCCTCGCAGAAGTGCCCGTCTTCCAGGATTTGGTACAGTATCCGCTTCATCTGAGCTTTTAAATAAGCGTCGTAGAAATGAAGATTCATTAGCGGCTTTCTCTAATTCACTTTTTGCAATGGGAGACATAGGAGTGATAGCCTGTGTATGAGGTGCGTGTATATGTTCTGTTGATGATAATGGCCGTGGCCTTTCAGAAGACATAATATAGGATATAAATCTGAATGGATTGTAATAAATATAGCTCAGCAATGCAAGAGTTTGTGTTAAAAACCCAACGGATGAGCAATAGATATTGGGGGTTTGCTAATGCTTGCGATATCGATTATAATAGATTGAATTTTGTTTCCCCACGACGCGAATAGCTTCAGCAAAAATAGGCAGGGAAAAAGGTATATCAATGGATAAAATTAAAATCAAAGGTGCAAGAGAGCACAACCTCAAGAATTTAGATTTGGAGATTCCTAAGAACAAACTCGTTGTTTTGACTGGATTATCTGGAAGCGGTAAATCTTCCTTGGCATTTGATACTGTGTACGCAGAAGGTCAAAGAAGATATGTCGAAAGTTTGTCGTCTTATGCACGACAGTTTCTTGGCACGATGAAAAAACCAGATGTCGACTTGATCGAAGGGCTTTCACCAGCAATTTCAATTGATCAAAAATCCACTTCACACAATCCTCGTTCTACTGTAGGGACAGTGACTGAAATCTATGATTATATGCGTTTGCTTTTTGCTCGAGTAGGTCATCCACATTGTCCAAATTGTGGACGGGAAATTGCACGTCAATCAAAAGAACAAATCGTTGATGCAATTTATAAATTAGAAAATACAAAGAAGCAAATTGGTCAAAAAGAATTGCGTATTATGATTCTTGCTCCATTGGTTAAAGATAGAAGAGGAGAGTATACAGATCTGTTTGCAAGTTTAAAAAAGCGTGGATATACAAAGGTTCGAATTGATGGATCAGTTTATAATCTGACTGATGACTTTGTCTTAATTAAAACGAACAAACATAGTATAGAACTTATTATCGACGCAATGGTTCTCAATGCAGAGACAGAGCGAAATCGTTTGGCAACGGATGTTGAGCAAGCATTACAATTTGGTGATGGTGAAATGATTGTTTCAATTATTAAAGATGCATCATTTGCACTTCCTGAAAAGCCACAAGATATGGAAGATCAATTGTTCTCTGAAAAGTTTGCATGTCCTGTTTGCAACATATCATTACCTGATATTGAGCCACGTATTTTTTCTTTCAATACACCACATGGAGCATGCCCTGCATGTGCAGGTTTGGGCCGTGTCCTCAATGCAGATCCTGATCTAATTTTCAATGACAATTTGACGATTAATGAAGGTGGAATTGTACCATTCTTCAATATCACTTCAAATGATACATGGTTCTCTCGAACATTTAAAACATTTTGTGAATCAAATAATATTCCGATGAATAAAAGGATGAGTGAGCTGACACAAGAGCAGAAAGATTTATTATTATTTGGAACTGGTGAAAAAGAATATTATGTTGAAGGTGAAAATCGATTTGGTCGCGAGACAGCAATCCGCGAACCCTATCATGGAATCGCTTACGAGCTTCGCAAGAAGTATAACGAATCAGAATCTCAATTCCTCAAAACACAAATTGATAAATTTATGAGATTTGATGTCTGTCCAACATGTAAAGGTGGACGTCTCAAAAGAGAAGCACTTTCTGTAACGCTCAATGACAAATCAATTGTTGAAGTCTCATCAATGTCTATTGAACGTACTTTAGAATTTGTTGATACATTGCCAGGTGTTATTTCAGGACGAGAACAAGAGATTGGGAAAATGATTCTTCGTGAGATCCGTGAACGATTGAAATTTCTCAATGACGTTGGATTAGAATATTTGACTTTAGGGAGAACGGCATCGACACTTTCTGGTGGAGAAGCACAGCGTATTCGGTTGGCTTCACAAATTGGTTCAGGTTTAACCGGTGTGTTGTATGTTTTAGATGAACCTTCAATTGGGTTACACCAACGGGATAATACGAAGTTAATTGAGACATTAAAAAAACTTCGTGATTTAGGAAATACAGTACTGGTTGTTGAACATGATCAAGATACGATGGAAGCATCTGATTATCTCTATGATTTCGGACCAGGTGCTGGTGAAAACGGTGGACATATTATCGCTCATGGACCAATTGCAGATATTAAGGCAAATAAAGAATCCCTCACAGGCAATTATCTTTCAGGAAGAAAAAAGATTAAAGTAAAGCGTGCGATCAAAACTGATGAAGATCCTGAAGTTGTTGATCTTGCTGACATGGGCAATAAGAGTGTCAAAGTAATTGGTGCAACAGAGAATAACTTGAAAGATATTAGTGTTGAGTTTCCTCTTCATAAATTTGTTGTCGTAACTGGTGTTTCTGGAAGTGGTAAATCAACTTTAGTAAACGATATTTTGTATCACGCGTTGATGCAAAAGAAGAATGCATATCATCCCCAAAAGCCAGGTAAATTTAAAGAGATGCAAGGACATGAAGCCTTAAAGAGTGTTTTTGCTATTGATCAATCACCGATTGGTCGAACTCCTCGAAGTAATGCTGCAACATATACGGGTGCGTTTACGTACATCCGACAAATCTTTGCTAGTACAAAAGAAGCAAAGTTACGAGGATATGGTCCTGGAAGATTTTCATTTAATGTCAAAGGTGGACGCTGTGAAGCATGCGAGGGAGAAGGACAGATTAAAATCGAAATGCAATTTATGCCAGATGTCTACATCACTTGTGAAGTGTGCGATGGAAAACAATACAATAATGAAGCACTTGAAGTATTGTTTAATGACAAAAGTATCGCCGATGTATTGGATATGAGTGTTGCTGAGGCGAGTGACTTCTTCGCTTTTGTTCCAGGTTTGCATCACCGATTAAAGACTTTAATGGATGTTGGTTTATCTTATATTAAGCTCGGACAACCAGCACCAACACTTTCAGGTGGAGAAGCACAACGAATTAAGCTTGCAACAGAACTTTCTAAGAAGGGGAGAAATGCCTTATATGTCTTAGATGAACCTACTACAGGTTTACACTTTGCGGATTTAGAAAAGCTTTTGTATGTGCTTCGACGATTGGTTGATGTAGGAAACTCTGTAATCGTGATTGAACACAATCTCGATATGATCAAGAACGCTGATCATATCATCGACCTTGGCCCTGAAGGCGGAGAAAAAGGTGGTCAAATCGTGGCTATAGGAACTCCAAGAGAAATCGCAGATAATCCTGATTCCTGGACAGGCAAATTCCTCAAAAATATACTAAAATAGATAAGGTTCATGAAAAAACTTATCCTGTCTCTTATCGTTGCTCTTGTATTTATCGTACACCCTTCACAGGCTCATGCTGCTGCAAACTTCGATACTGATTACAAAGTTACGTATACGATTGATGACTCTGGGGTAGCTCATTCCGTCATTGATATCACGCTTACCAATACTTCATCGCAATACTACGCACCTTCATACAAAATGCAATTGGGATTTAGTGAGATATCCAATGTTCGTGCTCGCGATAGTGGTGGAGATATCCAACCAGGTGTTATTAAAAATGAGAATGGGCATATTATTGATGTACGGTTTAACAATAAAGCAGTTGGTTTGAATAGCAAACAACAATTTCAAATAACCTTTGATACGCCCACGATTGCACGACATTATGGGAAAGTATGGGAAATTGATATTCCAGGGATTGCTAATCCAAACGATTTTAAGTCGTTTGTCGTTGAGTTGAAAGTTCCACCATCATTTGGACAGCCAGCTTATACAAAACCAAAACAACCAACGAATGCCCTTATCTTTACGAAAGATACTCTTGGAAAGTCAGGTATTTCTATAGCATTTGGCGATAAGCAAGTATATAAATTTAATCTGACATATCATTTAAGAAATCCGAATTTATATCCGATTACTACAGAAATTGCATTGCCGCCAAATACAAATTATCAAGAAGTTTCAATCGATGCGATCGTGCCTGCACCAGAGAATGTCGTTCAGGATAAAGACGGGAATTGGCTCGCACAGTATAAATTAAAATCCGCTCAAAATATGGATGTCGTCGTTGCCGGAAATACAGAAGTGAGTTTAACTCCCAAGCAAATTGAGTTAACTCCAGAGCAACTGCAAGCATATACTCTTGAGCAAAAATATTGGGAATCATCAAATGATCAGATCCGCGAACTTGCTGATGATCTAAAGACACCAGAACGAATTTATGATTATGTAGTTGATGCGTTGGATTATGACTTCTCTCGAGTGACAGAAGAAAAACCTCGGCTTGGAGCACTGGGTGCTTTGCATAATCAAAACTCAGCAGTGTGTCGTGAGTTTACAGATTTATTTATCGCCTTGGCAAGAGCTGCAGGTATTCCAGCACGTGAAGTCGATGGATATGCCTACACAGAAAATGCAAAGCAACGACCACTTTCTAAAGAAAAGGATATTCTTCATGTTTGGCCAGAGTACTATGACAAAGACAAAAAAACTTGGGTTATGGTTGATCCGACCTGGGGAAGTACAACAGGTGGAGTAGACTATTTTGACGTTATGGATTTCTCGCATATGGCACTGGTTATTAAAGGTACAGATAGTGAATATCCAATTCCAGCAGGCGGCTATAAGTATGCAGATCAAGCAGCCTCCAAAGATGTGCAAGTTGAATTTACAACTGAACCAATGCAACCACGGACCAGTGTAGAGACAGAAAGCACGATCCCTGAATTAGCAATTGCTGGATTACCGATTACAGGAACGATAAAAGTTATGAATACAGGGACCACATATCTGCCGCCGCAAATATTATATTTATCTTCAGATACATTTTTGCCAAACGCCCAGACAATTGCGACGACTGGCATTCCACCATTTGGTACGGCAGAAGTGCAAGCACGATTTGAACCGACATCGTTTTTGACAAACACTGAAGGCGACTATACAATACGTGTAGCAGGAGCTTCGAAAGTAAATCAAATTAAATCAGCTCCGTTTTTCTTAACACCATTGGGAGGAGGAATTGCAGTTGGTATATTCACGATCATCATACTTATCATTGCCATCAGAAGCCGGGGTTTACGTCTATTTAGATAAAAACGGAACGGTTATTTATGTTGGCAAAGCCAAAGACCTTAAATCTCGTGTCTCTTCATATTTTGTTAAAAGTGCAAATCTCGGTGCAAAGACCCAAGTGCTTGTTTCTCAAATTGATAAGATCAATATCACGATTGTTGAATCCGAGCTTGAAGCACTTCTCCTCGAAGCTTTTTATATAAAGAAGTATAATCCGAAGTACAACATCAAATTAACTGATAATAAGCAATATCTTAAGATCAGGATCACAATTAATGATGACTATCCAAAAGTACTTCTGTCGCGTCGAGAAGATGATAAAAATTCTTTATATTTTGGCCCATATCCAAGTTCTGGAGCCTTAAAGCTTGTTCTAAAAACAATGCGTCGTATTTTCCCTTTTGTTTCCACTCCAAATCATCCCAAAAGAATTTGTTTATATAACCACTTGGGTCTTTGTCCGTGTCCACCGGTTAATGATACGCCAGAATTACGTAAAGAATACAAAAAGAACATCAAAGGAATTATCCGCATGCTTGAGGGAGAATCGAAAAAGATTATGACAGAACTTGAAAAAGAGCGTGATAAAGCGAGTAAAACTGAGGATTTCGAACGTGCATTAATTTTCCAAAAAAGAATTAATGCCATGAGTTTGATTACAACTCCATTTCATAAACCATTTGAATATGATGTAAATCCGAATCTAAGAGAAGATAAAAGACAGCAAGAATTGGATGGATTAATGACTATTTTGAATGAGCAAGGAATGGGTCTAGAGAAGCTTGAGCGAATTGAATGCTATGATATGTCCAATATCCAAGGAACCAATGCTGTAGGATCAATGGTGGTCTTTGTGAATGGAGAAAAAGAATCATCGCAGTACAGAAAGTTTAAAATAAAAAGACAATGGGATAATCGTCCTAAGAAAGATTTGCCAAATGATTTTGCAATGATGCAGGAAGTTTTGAAAAGACGTCTCAAGCATGATGATTGGAATATGCCAGATCTCATTATTGTCGACGGAGGCAAAGGTCAAGTCTCAAGTGCATTGGTAGCACTCGTTGAATGCGGTATGTCGATTCCATTGGTTGGTTTGGCAAAAAGGGAGGAAACGATTGTTGTTCCGACGTTGGGCGGTATGCAAGGTGGTGAAAAAGGATCAATCGATTCGGATACACCAATGGTACGAACGTATCAAGAGCTTTTGAATCTACGATTCGCAGGAACAAATTCAGAAAAGAATAAAACGATTATTGTAAACGAAGAGAACTTTACTGAGATTTCATTGCCGAAGAATTCTCCAAGTTTATTTCTCATCCAACGGTTGCGAAATGAAGCACACCGATTTGCAATTACGTACCATAGGAAGTTACGAAGTAAGGCTGCATTAAAATAATTTTAAATTATTCTTCATATCGAGGACTTTTATATTTTCTTAATTTTTTTCTATATTGCCATTCAGCAATAACAGGTTCTGCTAGAAAGGATGTAGCTAATATTGTTTCAATAACGCCCGATACTACTTGCCCATTTGCAAATTTTTCATAGGCAGATCCACCCCAAGCTAGTCCACCAATCCCAAATACAACATTTATATGTTTTGCTCGACGCTGTGGCAGATATTCTTTTTCACTCATCAACTCATTATATTATAGGACTATATTTCTGTCAACGATATCTCTTTTGTAGTACAATAGCTGTATGTTAAGCACATATATATTTGATGTAGATGGTGTCATCACTAGCCCTGTGGAGAAAAAAATTATCGAAATGGATCTCATTGAAATCCTCGCTTTGAAGTTGCAAAAAAATATGCCTATAGCATTTATTAGTGGGCGAGGACTTGAATGGTTAAAAGTACAAGTAGTAGAAGTTCTTGAAAAGTATCTGGATGCACACCCACAAATGGATAAAAAAATGCTCGATAATTTATATGTCTCAGGGGAATTTGGTGGAGTATATGCACTACATAGAGATGGTGAAAGAGTTGTTCGTTATAATGCTGAGTTTTCAATGCCTAAAGTTTTGCGTGCTCGTCTAAATAAGGTAGCTTTTCAGTTTGCAGACATCGGGTTTGTAGAACATGAAAAGCAGATACAATTTACAATAGAAGCAAAGAAAGGAAAGGATTACTTCAAAGACGGCGGCGATAAAATTGTTGAAGTTTTAAGAAAGGAATTAAAAGCCTATCCCGATTTTGCTGCTAGTTATGATCGTATAGGTATGAATGTAAAACATAAAAAAGCAAACAAAAGGTATGCAATAAAACAATATTTGGATTGGATGCATGAAAAAGGATTTTCACCACATAATTTTTATGTATTTGGAGATAGTCCATCAGATCTAGAAATGGGTGATGAATTATTTACGCAGAAGAAAAAAGTGAGCTTCATCTTTGTTGGAAACAAGCATGACATTGCTGATAAAGAAGTACAATTTCCGCTTGCTTTTACGAAGGAGCATTGTGACAAAGGAACACTCGAATTTTTAAGAGAACAGCAGACTTAAATTACTTTCTTACCACACTATATTCAGTTGGGAAGTAGAGGAATGCGGCTGGAGCATCTTCCATGAGATACTTTTGAAAATCTGCATATAATTGCCTTCTTTGTGTTGGATCAACCGTTTTTCTCCCGTCTTCAAGTAATTTATCAATTCTTAGATTCTTATATCGTGTGATATTATTTCGTTGATCACTATGCCAGATGGTATATTGGTCTGGATCTCTTGGTACACTAAAGTCACCCAAAAAGATTTGATAGGAATTTGGTAAACCATCGACTTCTTCAACTTTGGTAGTAATTCCTAATTCTTTCCATGATGTAGCAATTGCATCCGCAGTTGGCTTATATTTCCGTAAGGTTTGAATGGTCAGTTCTTTCGGTGCTGTTGTCTGTCCACTCGCACTTGCATCTTCAGATGGGAGTAAAAGAAGCTTTGCTCGATTGATATCATGCTTTCTTGTCTCAACTTCTGTATTGTAAAATGTAGACTTTGGAGAATATGGTAGATACGCTCTTTGTCCTCCCGAGAAGTTGTCTGGGATTGCATAACTTAATGCTATACGAATTTTTTTATCAGAGAGGGTTCCATCCGTTGTATTGAAGAAAAGTGCTACCAAACGATCATAGTTGGCGTTTTCTTGCACAGTTACGTTTGGAAATGTTTTAAATGATGCTTCTTGATAATGATTGGTTACTAAGCCTTTCACTTCAGAAACTTCACCCAAAAGAAATGCCATCTTTAACGCTTCTTCACTTGGATAAAATTCGTAATGAACTGTATCTTGTCTGTTCTTAACTGAAGCAAGGGTCATAGATTGGACAAAATTACCATTCAAATCCACCTTCTCAATTCTAAAATCTCCAACACCTGTATATCCTTTATCAAAAACTGGTCTTGAAACCGTAACCAAAAAAGGTGAGTAGGCATCTTTTAGTTTGTAAACAATAGTGTACTTATCCGGCTTCTCAACTGTTACATCCGCAAAATTATAATTAATCGTTTCAGAAGTTACGTCATTTCCATTATTGAAATGCTGATTTTTCTTTAATGTAAACTTATATGTTTTTCCATTGTCCAATGTCTCCCATGATTCTGCGAGTGCTGGTTTGATGCTGCCATCTTCTCCAAGTACTGTTAATCCTGAAGAGAGTTTCGAAACAACTTCTCTTGGCAAATTATCTTGCGTGTAAGCTCCTACTAAGCCGACGGTTTGCTTTTTAGCAAAAGGGATGTTTATTTGAGAAAAGTACGAAACATATCGTGAAGCGAAGAATAAGCCACCAAAAATAATTAATACACCTAGAAGAGCAAGCAAAAGGGTTTTCCCTGACTTTTTGATATAAGCTTTGATGAGCCAGAATATGAGTCGTTTACGAATAACTGCCATAATATGCTGTTTTTATTTATCTGTTTTGTAGGACCAGAAGTGTAATCGATAGGAGCACAAGAATTGCAGAGAGAGCAATAGTCGCAATAACGAGGAATTTCTGAGCACTTCTTTTACTACGATATGCTTCACCACCGCCACCAAAAACTGGAGAAAGTCCTGTTCCTGGAGCTTGCAATAAAATAGCAGCGACAAGCAATACAGAGGCAACGATTTGGATGATTGATAAAGCTATATCCATACTAAGCATTATATACCACACAGGTATGATTTACAAATTCAAATTTACTTAATTGTCGCACGTACAAGCTGAGCTAATTTATGTGGATCATGGTAAAGGGGAAATGTAGCATTGACGATATCGCCAGTTATAAGTTGATATGTTTTGCTAGTAGTTTCCTTTGTTTCAACTGGTATATATTTATATCGATACTTTTTAGGAATGGGATGAGTCGTATTTGTGTTTGCAATAACTGTATCAAATGGGAATGTCCCTAAATGATCTGAGAAAGCTGATACAAAGTTGTCTAAAGTAAAGTTCTTCGTTTCGAATGGTTTATTTGCGACATTAAGTATAAATATTTTCTTTGCTTTGCTCTTCAATAACGCGTCTTTAATTTGCGGAACCATAAGTACAGGGAGTTGATTTGTATACAAATCTCCGGGTCCACTTATTATGACATCTGCTTCCATGAGTTTTTTTACAACAAAGGGGTTAACTTTTGGTAGCTTTGGTGTGATATAGATTTTCTTAATACCATAAGGTTCTGCATACAGTGCCAAATCCATCGTAGTCTCGCTATGCAAACGTCTACCATCAAGCGTAAAGGCACTCAATCTTGTCCGTTCATCGGTTGCTGGGAGAATATCAGCGGTAACGCCAAAGATCTGTTTGATTGCTTCCAATGCTTTATAAAAATCTCCTGTACGTTGTATCTCAGCAAGCATCATGAGATTTCCAAGTTTATGTCCGCCTAATTCTTTGGTAGTTTTATAATTACCCGGGAATCGATGGGTGAGTAATGCTGAAAGTTCTTTATCAGGGATAAGTGCGGCTATGCAAGAAACAATATCTCCTGGTGGCATTATATTGTATGTTTTTCGCAACCTTCCGGAAGATCCTCCATCATCTGCCATTGATGTGATTACTGTTAACTGTGGATCGTAGTCTTTCAAACCTTGAAGCAAGCTACTTGTTCCTTTTCCTCCTCCTAGACAAGCAATTTTGAGATGGTGTAGTGACATATTATTTGATAAGCCATCGTATGACAGAATTGATGGTCGCTAAAACAAAGGCAGAATAGGCATATGCAAAGAACGTATTGAATTCAAGCCGTGGGATAATAAACCCTGAAACTTCTGTCCGAGGATAGGTAAATGGCTGTACCGTAATTTCTGGAACAACAATTGTGAGTAAATAGAGAATAAAAGCATTGATAACAATTGAAAAAAGGCCAAGCGTGATAAGGTTTACTGGAAAGCTTATGATGTTTAAGATAGGTTTCAATATCAAAAACATCAAAGCAAGCGTTGTGGCTCCAATGATAAGTGTCCAAAATCCACCCTCAAGCGTAAATCCTGGGATCATTTGCGGTAGAAAATAGAGTGCAAAAAGGTAAATTGCAATTGATCGAATTACTGTTCTCATTACAGCTATTTTAACATATCTAGAGTTGCAGAAACCAAGATTCCAGAGTATGATAATATCCGAATGAATAACATCAAATGTCCTCATTGTGGTAAGCCAGTTGAACTCTCCGAAGCATTTACGCATCAGATGCGTGAGACTATCCGTGAAGAGCAGACAGCAACTCATAAAGCAGAACTCGAAAAGATCAAATTAGAAACAGAAAAGCAAGCACTTGAGCATAAAGAGGCTTTGGAAAAAGCAAGAATTGAAGCTGAAGAACGTGCGATGAAACGTGCTAAAGAAACCCTTGAACTCCAATTGAAAAACACACAAAACGAAGCTGAAGAAGCAAGTAAACGTAATAAGGAATTGCAAGAACAGATCCTCGAACTTACCAAAGAAATGAGAACCCTTTCACAAAAAGATAAAGAGCGTGAACTCGAGATGCAAAAAAAGCTTATGAAAGAGCGAGAGTCAATTGAACTTGAAGTGTCAAAATCTGTTAAAGAAGAATCTCGTTTGAAAGAAATGGAATTACAAAAGCAATTGGACGATACAAAAAAGGCTTTGGAAGATGCACAAAGAAAGGCCGCTCAATCATCACAACAATTACAAGGAGAAGTCCTTGAATTGGATTTGGAAAATCAATTACGCGAAGTCTTTGCGACAGATGAAATTGTACCCGTGCCAAAAGGGATTGATGGGGCAGACCTGATGCAAAAGGTTAAGAACAAATTTGGTAATACTGCTGGAATGATCCTTTGGGAAACAAAACGTACCAAAGCCTGGAGCGGTTCATGGACTACAAAATTGCGTGATGACAAAAGACGAGTTGATGCAAGTGTCGCAATTATTGTTAGTGATGTTTTACCTGACGGGATTGATACTTTTAAATTCTATGAAGGTGTTTGGGTAACAAGTTATAAATATGCAATTCCGTTGGCAAGTGTGGTTCGTACAGGACTTATGGAAGTTGCAATCGCTCGTGCGACAGCTGCTCACAAGGATGAACGATTGGAAGCATTGTTTAGTTATTTAACTAAAGATGGTTTCCGCAATAAGTTTGAAACGCAAGTTGAAAGTTTGATGACTTTGATGCAAGATTTAGAAACAGAAAAGCGTTCAACTGTCAGAATTTGGAAGAAACGCGAAATGCAATTGAATCGAATGATGGGAAATACTGCTTCAATGTATGGAGAATTGCAGGGGATTCTTGGATCGTCATTACCATCGCTTCCAAGTTTGGAAGCATCTTCATTGCTTTCTGAAGGTGGAGAACAAGAAAGCTTATTAGAGTAACGATTTATGATACTACCTACCTTTGAACGTGAAAGGAAATTTTGGGATGAGGGAATGCAGCATGTCGCTGGTGTTGATGAAGTGGGTAGAGGATGTTTCGCAGGACCTGTGGTTGCTGCGGCAGTAGTTCTTCCTCCAACATTTAACGTGACAGATAAAATCAATGATTCCAAAAAACTTTCAGCAAAAGTTCGGAAAGAATTATCGAAGATTATTCAGGAACATGCGTTGAGTTATTCGATTGCTGAGATTTCAGTTCCTATTATCAATAAAATTGGAGTTGGCAAAGCTGCACAGTTAGCTTTTACACAAGCAATCAAAAACCTCAAACATCAACCGCAGCATATTTTGATGGATGCTTTTCTCATCCAGTCGATCTCTCCAAAGATGCAAACGCCAATTATTAAAGGGGATAGTATCAGTATCTCTATTGCTGCAGCATCAATTATTGCTAAAGTGTATCGAGATGAGCTAATGGAAAAATTGCATAGCCAATACGAAAATTATGATTTCTTTACCAATAAAGGATATGGTACCAAGAAACATCGTGAAGCGATTAGTAAATTTGGTCTCTGTGATTTGCATCGAACTTCGTTTAACTTAACGAAGTTTACATTGCCATCTTCATAAAATCCATTGGTGTGAGCAAATCTCTTGAATAGACAACAATGGGTTTAATAATTGTTTCCTTCACTTGCATTGGTATTGTTGTTTCTTCCATGGCAGTTGCTGCAAAAATTCTTGATTCTTCCAATCTCCCCGTTATATGAAAGATATTCTTTTCAATTTCTCGTTCTTCCATTCTCTTTTTCCAAGAGTTAGCTGCTCTTGTTTCTGTTTTTCCAAATATTATTTTAAGTGTCATGTTTGTTTCTCCTTCTGCTTACAGTATATGCGGAATCGCAAAAACAACTTGATACTAACCTTATAAAATTAATGAGTATATTCCCTGAGTGAAGTAAGGCTAGTTTTAATATTTTTTGTTTATCCTTAGACTTCGGTTCGGTAAAGCAGGATTTTCTTTGTAAGGTTTTTGTAAAGTTAGTATCAAGTTCAGGTTAGCCTTGCGGAGTATACTTCTGGCTAGATACAGTTTGCAATCGCAACTTATCAGAGTACAATGCAAGTATGATTACAAACTGTAACTTTAAAGGAGAAATAAGAATATGGCAAAAACAGGTGGAACATCAATCGGATCAAGAGGCGGCGGCACAGCTACATTAAGTAGAGGTGGCGGATTCGGTGGTGGTGCAGAACGATCATTCGGAGCAGGAGCATCATCAGCATTTTCATCACGAGGATTAGCATCATTTGGAAGAACAGAGGCAGCGAGACCGTCATTAACTTTCGGTAAATCTTCAGAAGGTCCAAAACTCTCTTTCAGTGGTTCCCAATTCCAAGGTGAAAGTCGAGGAAACAAAACTGCTTCCTTCATGGAGTCACGAGGAAGAGCTACAAGTGTCGAGCAAGCCTTGGGATCACGATCTACTACAAATACTTCTTCTGAGAGATCATCGCAACCCACATTTAATGTAGGAAGTGCTACGGGTGAAATAAAAATGTCCAAAATCCCGGTTCTGCAGGGACCTGAATCAATTTCTCCGATGAGTGCTCCAAGCGTGCCAAGACCATCATTAGTACCTCAATCAGAGAGTCGTCCCGTAATAGCAATGGGAAGAACACCATTTAGTGCGGAAGCAAAAGTTGGTAATAAAACCGGTACTTTTGCAGAATCAACTCGTCCAGCAGTTCGACAATCTTTACCAGTCGAAAACACTGTACCAACCAAAATCGAACTCAAAAAAGTGATACCTCAGTCAACGACATTTACTCGTGTAGATAGATTACCTTCTTTCGTGCCAAAACCAGTGGAAGCTGTAGCTAATCCTATTGTCCCAATGGTAGTTCCACGACAGATATCAATTGAGATAACAAAGCCTCAGTCCAAAGTTGAGTCTACGATCAAACCTATACAATTTGAAGTTTCTGCACCAGCTCCAGTACAATATGGAGAAACTGTCAAAGTCAGCACGCAAGGACTTGCGGAACTTGCCCAATTGCATATCCACCGTGACGATGATGATGAAACGAAAAAAGCAAAAGCAAATGTTGCAGCAGCACAAAGAGAGAGTGCAGCACTAAGCTTAGTAAGGGCTGGTTTGGCTCTCAATTTCAAAGAGGCTTCTATCCGAGTGGATCGATCATTGCAACAATCTCCCGATGTGTTGGCAAATGGTCTTATCTCTGAACATGTAACACTAAAAACTATTGATAGACTTTCCAAACAGATGGTGCCGGAAGTGAAAGCCCAAGCACTGAAAATATCAGAGGCGAAAGCTGAGCAAAAAACACAAATGGTTGCTCAAGTCCAAGCTGAAGCAGTTGATGAGGTTCAAGCACTTGCTGTAAATAGCGTTGCTACCGAAACAAAAACAAAAAATGCAGTCAAAACAGAAACTAAAACACGTGTCGAAAAAAATGCTGCACTCAAAATGAAAGACAAATTGAAAGAAAAAATGGCAAAACAAGACGATAAAAAGAAGAAAGAAAGTGGAATAAAAGTTGATGATTATGCTTTAAACAATAGAATTAAACAATGGAGCCAAGCGATAAGAAATGTTTTACCTGCATGGAATCTAGAAGCTAAAGTAAAATTATCAGAGATTGCTGCAACTATACGACCAGATAAAGAAACAGATAGCGGTTTGATAGATCAATTAGGCAAAAATAATGACGGAACAAATAATTCCAAACATGATTGGAGAACACCGTTGTTAACAAGTGATGCTGAAGTAACTGCTTCTCAAGCACAACTTACTGGATTAGGCGAAATTCTAGCAGATTACAGACTCCCTGGAGTCATTAAAGAAAAAGGAGCTAAACTAAACGACACTGCATTGAAAACGATTTTGTCTGATGATACAAAAGATGATTATGATAAGGCTGCTTAACCCTCTCCAACGATTTCTGAAATCTCAAGGAATGTTTTTCCATTTTCGGTCTTCATAACACCTTTAACTTTGGCAAATCCTTCTTCAACATCTGGTTGTGAGTAATGTGCTTCAAGTGCACCGTTGTCATCTGTTAATGTTAGCCAAACGCCCGTAGCATCACCAGGCAATTTCTTCTTAACATAGCAATCACGCTCTACAGTCTCTCCATCTGCAGGTGCAGCTTGAGCTGTGTCAGTTGGAGGTGTTGTGGATACCACTGGAATTTCCGTTGACGCTGCAATTGCTGATGGATCAGCAGCTGTTACGTCTGGAGCTGTTGTTGGCGTTTCTGTCGATGGTGCATCTACTGGTATTTCAGTTGAAGCAGCAATTGTCGATGGATCTACAGGTGTAGTTTGTTCAGTTGGTACTTCAGGTACCGTAGCATCTGTTGACACTGTCTCTGTTGGTGTAGCATTTGGATCTACTTGTGCTGCTCCATCCGCAGGTGCATTTGGATCGATTGGTGGAGGTGTTGGTCCAACAGGAGATTTATGAAGTAGTGACAATACAGTTGTTCTGAACTTTTCATTCTTTTTAAAGAGAATAAATATAATTGCTCCAACGATGAGTATGAATATAAAGAAAAGAATTCCACCCAGTACATTCCCTCCAGATTTCGCATCAACTTGGGTTTGTGCAGCAGTTTTTGTTGGTAATACTTGTTCTTTGACAGGTGTTGGCGTAACTAAATTCGATAATCGAGAAACTCTTTGTGGACCAGTTGGAGCAACTGTGATCTTTGGGATAGACTGTCCTTGTTTGATAAGTTCTTGAAATGACCGTAGCAATAGATTGTAATCGACGCCATCTACAGTACCATTGTCATCAAAATCAGCATAATTATTTCCTTCACAAAATGATGATGCATTTCTCTCTCCAAAACAATTCACAAAAGCATTGTAATCACTGATATCAACGATATTATCTCCTTCTTTTGGTAGAGTATCTCCCATAAGAACTGTTTGTGTGGGAATTCTTCTCAATTTTGCTGTCTTTGTGATTTCAAATAGTTGTCCTCCAATGTTTGTCGGAGTCTCTTTAATAATGGTTCGAAGCGATTCGTCTGTTCGAAAAACAACCTGATATTTTCCATCTTTTACATCAGTTCCAAAATCCATTCCTTTTACAAGGTAACTTGTATAGGTCGGACTTAATGTATTGGTATCAAAATGTGCTGTTGTTTTAAATGTGTATAGTGGTTTTACAGAATTATTGAGTGAATTTGTGTCTGGTGCAAAAAGAAAGACAGTAACATTTCTTTGTAAACGCTTTGGCGTCATAACCGCACTGTCGCTTCCAATTCCAGGGATACGAAAAGTCAGTTCAAGCGTTCCACCTTTAGGTTTTGGTGTGATCGTGGGAGTAGCAGTTTTTGCGGACGGAGTTGCTTCTGATTCTTCCTCGCCAACCCTTGGTCCGAGACTTTCTTGCAAAGTTCTGTTGGGTTGACTTGCGGCCTGCGTTGAAAAATGAAATGCATATGCAAGAGCAGCATTTGCAATTATCAAAATCGCCCAGATATGAATCCCATATTGCGTTAGTAATTTAAAGGCCTGTTTTTTATTGTGTTTTTTTGTCATGGTATTGCTTCCTAATTTCCTGGTTGTTGGCTAAAGCTTCGAAGGAATAAATTGTAATCTTTTACGTCTGTAGTGGTGTCATCGTTGAAATCAATAACTGTTGCTGTATCACATTTTTTATTTTGGAAACATGGCAAAACCTCATTATAATCTTCAAGATTGAGAATGTTGTCTCTATTCATATCTCCTGGATAAAGCATTACAGCTGGAACTTCATTCACCCGATCAATCATAATAGTTTGGAATTCTGGTCTTGCAAGTGTTTGGAGCGAGTTATCAGTTGAAAGTTTCACCAAATAGACTCCCTGTGTCAGTTTGCCTAAGCGGATAATACCGGTGAAGTAGTCTTTCCCATCATATGTCAGGAATGCATTTCCTGTCGTGACAGGAGTAGATTCAAGTCCGTAAATTCCTGCATAGACTTTTCGAGTAAGATTCTTTGGTGTGACATTTCCATCTGCCCCTATACCACTAATTTTTACTTTTACCGAAAGCTGTACATCAACGCCTTCAGGTCCGAGTGTCGGTGTCGGTTTTTTCCCAGTGGATCCCTTGGTTGGTGCAATTTCAGAAGGTAATGGTGTAAGTGCTGAGGTAACAATTGCAGTTGGACTTAATGCACCTGAAGGACCAACCGTTGTAGTAGGGTTAGTATTAAATGTTCCTCCCACATCCAATGTCCAATATGCCATTTGCCCAGTGCTATCCAATTCCATAGCGATTGCACCTTGTGTAAAGTTTTGTCCTAAGAGGATTTGATTGTGTGGTGGAGATGCTTTCCATACATCTAAAATTTCTCGAGCACTTGGTGCACCTGTTGCAATATTCTCTCCATAATATGTAGAAAGTGGGAATCCACAGTCCGGTAATCGAGTATCTGGTAGTCTACCTAATGAATCCGTATGGCTTAAGTTATTTGTTCTTGCCATATCACTACTTAACCATGCTGCAGGTTGTTTGAGAGAAGGGCTCCAACTAAGCACCGGCAAACCACTCTCTGTACGATATGCATTGATAAGATCAAAAAGAGTTTGTTCTTGTTGTTTGATCTGTAGCTGGGTTGCATTTACAGCACAATCTCCAGCGGCCATACTTCGTTGATTTTGTGGTTTTTGTGCTTGAGAGAGCATCAACACCAGTCCACCCATAAGTACGAAGAGCGAGAAAAAGAGTACTAATATATGTTTCTTAGAAATTCGTTTATGACGCATGTGAACAGTCTCCATTAAGCCGTAATTTTATAGTATATGTTTTATAGAAGAGAAGCAAGATAATTGTAGGTTTGAGAGTAATTTGAAGTGTAAGTGGATGTTTGAGGCAGAATTTGGTAAAATAAGTTCTGATCCAACTGGGCCTCTAGCTCAACGGTAGAGCAGTACCCTCTTAAGGTATTGGTTTCGAGTTCGAATCTCGAGGGGCTCACCCAGTTTTATCTTCTTGATTCCCCATCCTGTAAACTATTTTAGCTGTGGAGCTATAAAGTTTTATCTTGACAGACTAATATAGTATTTGATATAAGGTCTTAGGCGTGAGTTTTGCAATAAAACTAAATGAGGATAAATTTCAAAAATATTAAACCAATACAACTTGTCTTTACTGGCATGCTTGTCCTTTTTTTAACAGTTCTTTTTCCTATAACTTCTTCAGCAGCTGGTCCCAATCTTGTTAAAAATCCAGGTTGTGACACAAACACAACTAACTGGGTCGGTTGGCAAGGATCACTTTCTCGAAATACTTCAATAGCACGTACTGGTGCGGCTTCATGTGAGGCTACAAGGACAAGTGGCAGTGCATACACAATGGATGATAATCCTGCAACTGTTTCTAATCCAACTTCTGGAGCAAAGTATGTGGGTACAGCTTGGGTGAGGACATCAAATGCTACAGGTAAGACAGCACAAGTAGTCCTTCGTCAATCAGGTGGTTCAAAAGCACAAAAGACAACCATGGGCTCAACAGTTTCACTAAGCACTACCTGGCAGCAAGTTTCTGTCTCTGCAGTTATGGACGCAGGAAGAACTGGATTAGAAATTTATATAGTACAAAATAATGCTGTTTCAGGAAATAAGATGCAAATTGATGATATAAGTCTTGTGCTTGATAATGGGATAACGCCAACACCTACGCTGATTCCTCCAACTGCTATCCCAACACTCATTCCTACTGCGACGCCAACGCCATCACCAACGCTTGTGCCAACCGCAACACCAATACCTACGGATATTCCAAGTGTAACTCCGACAGTCACACCAACACCTACTCCTACAACAATTGTGACACCGACTCCTACTGCGACGCCGTCACCAATGCCTACAGGTTGTGGGGTTATTCCATCAGCAGATTCTATGAATGCAAATACCTATCCATGTGCATTATTTAGTCCAACATCTGCATGGAATGTCCCAGCAACAGGTTCTGTAGCTCCACAATCAGCGACAATGATATCAAGTACAAATGTGGGAAGTTTGAAATATGCTTTCAATCAGCGAGGGGTCGGTTTTGATATTGCAGGGACTGCGTCATATCCTGACTATGGCATCCCATTATATTACGCAGATGCAAGTACGCCACGAGTAAATGTCGGGGATAACACTGGCTGGTGGGGTGGACTTACCTCTGTACCAATGCCAGCTCAAGCGAAGACAGCAGTTGGAACAGATCATCATCTTTCAATTTGGGATGTACCAAACAATACAATCTATGAATTCTGGGATATGCGAAAAGCATCGAATGGCAGTTGGAGTGCAGGGTTAGGTTCAAAATTAGACACAAATGGATTAGGATACCAAACAACAGCGTGGAGGGGTAGTGCGAGAGCTTATGGTGGCTCAGCAATTGCAGGAAGTATCCGATATCAAGAAATGAAGAATGGTGAAATTAAGCATGCACTTGCGATGGCATATCCATGGACAAGGGGGAAAGCGTACGCAATGGGTATTGGTACAGATGGCATCACGCAAAATATAGCTACTCACTCAGATAATGCAAGTGCAGCCAATCGAAATACTTCAGCAAATATCCCTGAAGGGGCACGACTTCGTTTGAAAGCATCTGTTGATGTCAATGCAAAATGTGGAACAAATAATAATTGTAAAGTTATTGGACGAGCACTCCAAACATATGGGGCATATGTTGTTGATACATCAGGTGTCGCAACATTCTATGCAGAAGTTCTTACTGGAAAAAGTGTGTCATGGAATGGTGTACTCTCTATCCAAGACGCACGAGCATTTGCTGCTGATGATTTCGAACTACTTTCTCTTCCAGCCAACCTCACAGCAACTCCTTAATCGTAATTAAACTTGTCTTTACAATCCTATTTGCTATTTAGTGCTTGCATTTTTTTCAATGCTGAGCCAATAATGGAGTGTGGCTAAAAAAGTAACCAATAAAAAAACAGCTCCTAAAAAGGTTGCAAAGCAACCAGTTTTTAAAAGACCAAATATTAATCTTCTCGTTACAATGACAGTACTTGTTCTGTCACTCTTCTTTGTCCTCTACCAAGCAAATCAATCTCAAAATCTCCGTACAAAAGCTGCAGGTGATTGTAGTGTTACATCTGTACAACTCCAAACTTCGTCTTTGGAGCAAGATCTTTTTAATCGGATCAATCAATACAGAGCTGGAAAAGGACTTGATCCTCTCACCTGGGATCAGAGCTTAAATCAAGAAGCGTCGTGGATGACACGCGATATGATTACTCGAGGGAGCGTCCAGAAAATAGATTCACTTGGACGTTCAATGGATATACGTTTTGGAGACTGTGGTGTACGAAATACAAATAATTATAATGAAATTATTATAAATGGTGCTCCAGCTGCAGATGAAATTCTTGCTGGCTTGCAGATTGATCCTCCGGATAATGCGATATTAACAAATGCTTCCTATACGATTGGAGCCATATCCGTTGAAACAGACTCGTCCGGTCAGTCAGCGTATTGGACTATTGCTGTTGCTGGTAATGCAAATAGCTCTCTAACTCCTATCTTAAGTGGTTCATCAAATCCTGGAGTTACGAGTGGAGTTCCAAGTCCACAGTGTCTTGGAAGTGTGTGTCCAACAGCTGTTGCTACACAAGCTCCAGATAATTTTCCAGTGACACCGACCCCTACGAGTGTCCTAGCTCCGACAGTATTTCTGACACAAGCACCAACGCCTACTGATGTTCCAGGTGGCGATGGACCAGGTACTGGAGGTGGTACTCCCTCTCCAGGTCTTTCAGGGACAATAGATCCAAATGATCCAAATCCTGGTGGTGGAACAATCTCAACAACTCCAGGGGACCCAAACGATCCCAATAATCCTGGCAATCCAGATGATCCTGATAATGGTGGAGGATTGCCTCCAATTGATGGTGAAGGTGGCTTTATCGGATTCTTATTAGCTCTCTTTGCTTTACTTCTTAGATTCTTCTTATCAATGTTTGGGAGATAATTACTTCTTTGGAAATGGTATTCGTCTTTCTTTTGTGAGAGTCGTATTTGCATTATCCAACATGAGATTGAAATATGCATCAAAATCTTCCTCTGGCCCCAGGCCATTCTTAAAAACTATAAAGCGGCTTTTCAATGGATACGATTCTTCATGAGGAGCTATCGGAAATTCAGCAATCCCCACGGGAAGTGTAAGGATATCAGTTGTATGATAATAAACCCGCGGATATCCACGATCATCGAAATCTGAAGAGGGAATAGCTAGTTTTAACATCGCACCAATGAGTAAATTACGTCGATATTTATAAGCTTCTATTGGCTCAGTTGAGGTAAATATAAGCCTTGGTTCTCTATCAATTCCCCGTTCTTTGAAAAACTTTTTTTGCTCAGTAATCATATGGCTACCTGGGACTTTCCACACAAGCGTTGGTTGGGTACTCTTTTCAAGAGAAGATCGTCCTGATGCGTCAGGGGAAGTTGGAGCAGATGGCCGTCGTTCCAAGCTCGCCATGTGCCTACATTATACGCTTAGAGCTGGAAATTGCAAGGGAGTATGATACTATTTGTACGTGTCCGAGTTTAAAGAAAAAGTTATAGAGGTAATTCGTCTCATTCCATATGGAAAAATAATGAGCTATGGGCAAGTTGCAGCATATATTGGTGTTCCTCGTGGTGCGAGACAAGTAGGATGGACTTTAAGAAGTATTGAATCAACTGTCGATTTACCTTGGTGGAGAGTTATCAATAATTCAGGACGAATATCAATTGATGGAAACCTATACAATGATAAACATGTCCAACGAAAATTACTTGCAGCTGAAGGGATAAGTATTCTAGAGAATTTTACTTTGGATATTAATCAGTATCGTTTCATCCCTTCGGATGCACAACTGAAAAAGATGCAATTAGATGAAGCATATATCAAGATACTCCACACAAAATTCTTTCAAAAATAATTTCTCCCTATTGTATACTTAATTCCATGAATACAAAGCGGGTGCGAGAACTTGATAATAAGGAATACCAATCTGGTCCTGTTGTCTACTGGATGAGTCGCGATCAGAGAGCGTTTGATAACTGGGCTCTTCTACATGCCATTGCATTTGCAAAAGAAAAAAACACTTCTGTTTCTGTAGTATTTTGTCTCCGAAAAAAATTTCCAAACAATACAGAACGAATGGTGGATTTTATGTTAGGAGGATTGGAAGAAGTTGAAAAACATTTAACCGCAAAAAATATTCCTTTTAAGTTTCTTATTGGAGATCCAGTTGAAGAAATTCCAAAGTTTATCACAAAGAATACAATTGGTGCATTATTTAGCGACTTTAATCCATTACGATATAATCGTGTATGGAAAGATAAAATTATTCAAAAGATTTCTATACCGTTTTACGAAGTTGATACACATAACATCGTTCCATGTTGGATCGCTTCTCCCAAACAAGAATTTGGTGCTTATACATTACGTCCCAAAATCCATTTCCATCTTCAGGAATTTCTGACAGCATTTCCTACATTAGAAAAACAAGTAGAATCTAACCTACCAAATGAAAAAATAAATTGGAAAAAAGTTTCAGACGTTATTGAAAAAGATGCATCAGTTCCTGTAGTTGATTGGTGTAAGCCTGGTGAAGAAGCTGCAGAGAATATGCTTCAAGATTTTATTGAGAATCGATTAGCGAAGTATGACGAAGAAAGAAATGATCCTACAAAGCCTGCACAATCGATGTTAAGTCCCTATATCCATTTTGGACAAATCGCTTCACAAAGAATTGCATTAGAACTAGAAAATGTTAAAGATCATTCAAAATCAAAAGAAGCATTTCTTGAAGAACTCATCGTACGCAAAGAATTGTCCGACAATTTCTGTTTTTATAATCCGCATTATGATTCGCCAAAAGGATATCCTAATTGGGCAAAGCAAACACATCAACAACACAAAGAGGATAAAAGAGAATTTACATATACTTTGAGTCAGCTTGAACGTGCTAATACACATGATCCTTTATGGAATGCAGCACAAAAGGAAATGGTGATGGAAGGTAAAATGCATGGATATATGCGTATGTATTGGGCAAAGAAAATTTTTGAATGGAGTAAAACACCTGAAGAAGCACATAAAAATGCCATAATATTAAATGATAAATATTTTCTAGACGGACGAGATTCAAATGGATACACAGGCATTGCATGGAGTATTGGTGGTGTTCATGATAGAGCATGGTTTGAAAGAATGATATTTGGAAAAATTCGTTATATGAATTATAACGGTGCGAAGTCAAAATTTGATGTCAAAAAATACATCGAAAAATATAATCAAGTCTAAAAGATTGAATTCTTAAGAATTTGAGAATGCATTTATCCTCCCAAAGAGCTTTTATCGAAAAGTGTTCACGAACCTACTTTTAAATGGAGATCTCATCCTAACCCTCTCCATAGAGGAGAGGGAATAGGTAATATGAGATTAATATCCTAAGATTTCTTTTACAAGAATCATTGTGATTCTCTGAGGATTTATTTCTTTATTAAGAATAAAAAGTTTACTGACATTACTTCCAGCAACACCATAAGCTTTTCTTGCACGTTCTGCTTCCAAAGGAAGTACATGCTCATTAATTCTTGTCATCGCATCATCAAGATTCTTGACGATCTTTTGTGCTCCGACCACCCATATGACATGAGGTGAACCGTAAACATATCCTGGCAACTGACTGCCTGAATTTGAGGCCACGACAACTTTTCCGTCCTCAGTGACTGCATGGACACTACCAATTGAGTAGTCTGCTGCTGCACCGAGTTTATTCATTTCACTTCCTTGTGTTTCTCGGTCCATTTTTGCGAGTTCTAACTTTACTGAATCATAATTTCCAGATTCATTAATTTCACTTTCTATACCGGTTGTACGAAGTGTCTCTGAAGTCATTACCATTACCTCAGCACCCTTTGGAAGAAGTTCTAGAGCTTTCGCCTTTGCTTCTTCTGTATTTGAAACAATCAAAGTATTTACCCCATTTGCATTTAATGCTTCAGCTGTCTTTTCTAATGTTTGTTGATCTGCTATTGTATTCCAATCCATAATTATCACCTCCTTCGATAGTAGTTTGCATAGAAACTAATATATGTTATACTAACACTGTAACTTTCTTTAGTAAAGTAGTTACAAAAAATGAAGTATGAAAGATCCATGTCATGATCCAGTGCATTGTGCTGTTGCCAAAACATTAAAAGTTATAGGAAGTAAATGGACAATGCTCTTGCTCCACAATCTTTTTGAAGGGAAGAATCGTTTTGGAGAATTACAACGAGCACTTCCGGGTATAAGTCCAAAAACGCTTTCGCAGCGTTTACAAGAACTTGAACGAGAAGGCATTATAGATAAACAAGTTTTTGCAGAAGTACCATTACACGTAGAGTATTCATTAACGGAAAAAGGCAAATCTCTCAGTGGTGTTTTTAAATCACTTGAGAAATGGGGGATGAACTCATAATTTGGGTAGAGTGAAGTAGAAAATAGAACCTTTATCTGGAAAACTTTCTACCCATAAATTTCCTTGATGCCTTGTTATAATTTCTTTACAGATATACAACCCTATCCCTAATCCAGGATACGTCTGATCGTCAGAATCAGATACTCGATAAAACCTATTAAATATTTTATCAAAATGTTCTTTTGACATACCTATACCAGAATCTTTTACCGCGACTTTTATAAACTTTTTGGAAGATGTGATTTTTATTTCTATTGATTTAGCGTTTGGAGAATATTTAATAGCATTCGTAATCAGATTAGAAACAACCTGACTTAGACGATCTTCATCTCCATAAATAGTTTGTTTTCTATTATTCTTTAGAACAAGTGTATGTCTTGTACTAATATGTTGGTGAATCTCAATAAGATCTTTAATCATTTCGTCAAAAGAAAAATCTTTCATAGTATATTCCAGCCGACCTGCTTGTATTTTTGAGATATCGAGTAAGTTATAAATAAGTTCTGTTAACTTATTGATTTGTCTATCCATTTTCTCTAAGGTTGGTAAGGTTTTACTATCTTTATCTAATTCTGCATTTTTTTGAAGAATTTGCGTAAAGATTTTCATGCTTGTTATTGGGGTTTTTAATTCATGAGACGCCACTGAAATAAATTCATCCCGGAGCGAAATTGCTTCCTGTGACTCTTTAAAAAGATGTATATTATCCAGCGTTAACGCAATTCTTCCTGCAAGCTCCATCGCAAAGGCAAGATCATCTTTGGTATAGTATCTATTTTCTTTGACCGAGGAAAAAGTCATTGCACCAATTACTTTATCTCTCGCAATCAACGGTACACCCATATATGATTTCAGTTCGAGTTCTTTGACGATTGCGATAAGCTTAGGGCTGGTATGAAATTTTTTTAGTATCTTTGTATCTATTTTTTCAATGATTTCTGGTTTCCCACTTTTTATAATTGTTGGAATGCCATACGTTCTTTGAGGATCATTTTTATAATTATCAAATAAGGCTTCAGCAAGATTAATTTTTGTGGGATCCTTATGATTTACTGTAAGTTCTTTGATTATATTATCTTCGTCAATTGTGGCGATTCTACAATAGTCAGCCAAGTAAGGGACAACAAGTTGTGCAATCTCTTTGAGGGTTACTTCTTGATTTAAAGACATAACAAGTTTGTTACTTACTTTATTAAGAAAGTCCTGACGCTCTCGTGTTTTCTTTTGTTGTGTAATGTCTCGTTGGGTTCCCCACGCTCGTAGTACAAAACCATCCTGAATTATCCCGATGAGATTATTTTCAAATATATGGAGATTACCAAATGTATCTTGTTCATGAGATTCGGTGTAACCAAGTTTGTAGCCCGATTTAATAAACGCTGTGAGATACTCTATATTTTTAGATTCTGTTGGAATAAGTAAATCCGACAATCGTGCACCTATTAATTCCTCAGCTTTCTTAAACCCGTACATCTTTGCCATCGCATCATTACATTCAGCAAGGTAACCATATTTGAAGATATGATCAAGTTGTTTTTTGATCGATATTTTTATCGACAGAGGTTTTTCTAATTCGCATCTCCATATGCCTTCGGTACTTTGAGAAATGAATGCTTTATATCGTTCTTCACTTTGAACTAGAGGATGATTATGAGAAGGTTGAGCGTTTGATTTTTTCTTCATGTCTTTAAAGGACAAATCTATAGTTAATGTATACCAGAAGTACTTTTCTAAATCAACAAACGGTAGTATATAATAAAAAGATGAGTAAAGCATTGAAAGCACAATTAACCAAATTCACACAACGTAAATCGCTCCACGTTATTTATATTGAAATTATTGTCGGAATAATTTTGAGTATTGGATCGTTATTATTGTTTGCTGATATTGCAGAGGACGTTTTAAGATTAGAAACACAAGCTATTGATCTTTCTTTATCTCACTATATTTATTCATTTCGTTCACCTGATCTCAATCAGGTGATGTTCTTTGCCACAATGCTTGGTGCTGAATTTACCCTTGTCATTGCGAGTGTTGTTGCTGCGGGTCTTGCTTGGAAAGACCACAAAAGAGAGGCGATCCTGTTTATTCTCGTTTTAGTTATTGGTGTTTTATTAAACAATATTCTTAAAGTTATCTTTCAGCGTCCACGACCAGATTTTGATCCACTTATGATTATGAATTCATATAGTTTCCCTTCTGGTCATTCTATGAATGCTTTCATCTTTTATTCAGTGCTTGCATATTATGTATATCATTTTACGCATAAAAAGTTACTCGGTAGCATCGCAATTGTCATTGCAGTTTTGCTTACCTTGTTAGTAGGGGTGAGTAGAATTTATTTAGGAGTTCATTATCCGAGTGATGTGCTTGCTGGATATATTGCTGGATTTTTTGTTTTTATAACAGCCATTGTGTTGGAGAAAACAATCGCATTTCGTGAACTTGTGGAAAAGTTGAAGAGGAAGAAATAATTATTCTGCTTTCTTTGTAAGTAATACTTTATCTACTCTGTTTCCATCCATATCGACGATCTCAAATATAAATTTATCCCATTCAAAAGTATCACCAGCACTTGGTATTTTCCCTAGGTGATGCATGACAAATCCACCAATCGTGTGAAATACTCCAGCTTTTTCTTCTGGAAGTTTCTTAATATGAAAGTGTTCCTTAAATTCATCAATTGATAACAAACCGTCCAAAAGCCAACTATTGTTATCACGTTTTACAATCTCTGCTTCATCGTCATCATTTACAGAAGGGATATCTCCGACAATTGCTTCGAGGATATCATTAAGAGATAAAAGACCTTGGACATTTCCAAATTCATCAATAATAAGTGCTGTGTGGACACCAGTTTTCTTAAATAACTCAAGAACTTGTAAAGGATCCATACTTTCAGGGATAAAAACTGGTTTTACAAGAAATTTTTTAAGATCGATTTTTTCATCTAAAAGGAAATTTCTTAAAATATCTTCTGAACGAACTATGCCAATCACTTTATCCAAACTATCTCGGCAAACTGGATAATATGCTAATGATGATTCAAGGATCATATTTCGTATCGATTTCACTGAGCTATCGATGTCTAGCCAAACAATTTCTTTTCGAGGAGTCATAAGTGCTGGAATTCGTTTATCACCAAGTCTTAATGTTCTTTCTACAATATCTTTCTCAGCTACTTCAAAAACTCCAACTTGTGTTCCTTCACGCAACAACATACGGACTTCTTCTTCGCTTACAGAAGGTTCAGTGCTTGGTTTAATCCGAAGTAACCGGAGAATAAGATCTGTTGAAACACTAAGAAGTGTTACAAGTGGTGCTGTAACTTTTGAAACAATGTTCATTGGGCGAGCGAGTATTATCGCAAATCGTTCAGGATGTGCAAGTGCAATTCTTTTTGGCACAAGTTCACCAATAATAAGAGAAAGATAGGTAATGCTACCTACGACAATTGCAAGTGCTAGTGCATCACTGTATAGTGCGATTTGGGGGATATGTTTAAATTGTTCTGCAAGGTTGTCAGCAATTGTTGCTCCTCCAAATGCACCCGCGAAAATACCAATAAGTGTGATTCCTATTTGTACAGTTGAAAGAAAGCGGTTGGGATTTTTTGCTAATTCTAAAGCTGCTTGTGCTCTTTTACTACCTTCGTTTGCCAGATGTTGTAGTTTGGTTTTGCGGGAGGATACAATTGCAATCTCTGCCATAGCGAAGATTCCATTGAGTACTATAAGAAAAATAACGATAAGAATCTCCATAGAGTGGATTTATTATAACAAATAATCGAAGTATTATCTTTTTTTCTTTATCGGGATAGCGAAACTAAAGACTGAACCTTTGCCTTTTTTACTTTCTACTTTGATTTCTCCTCCATGACGTTTAATTATTTCATGACAGATATATAATCCAATACCTAATCCTGGGAATGTTTGTACATTCCTATCTGTCACACGATAGAATCTATTAAATATTTTCTTCAGGTGTGATTGCTCTATACCAATACCATAATCTTTAACAAAAACCTGTGCTTCATTTTTTGTACGTTCACTTCTGACGATAATCTTATTTGCATCAGGAGAGTACTTGATAGCATTGGTGAGGAAGTTACTGATAACTTGTCCAAGCCTATCTTTATCTCCCCATAATTCAATAGATTCATTCTTTTCAATGATGATTTCATGCTTGTTTGCGAGTGGTTTTGTGTTTTCTACGATATCATGGACAACCTCTGAAAGATCAAAGAGTTCTTCATCAAATGCAAGTTTACCGGTTTGAATTCTCGTAACATCAAGTAAGTCATGAATGAGTATTGTTAGTTTATCTATTTGCTTTTTCATCTTAGTGAGACTCTGCACTGCATTTTCATTCTTTTCCTTTTGGAATTGTCGCAACATGACTTCAAGGTAAACATTCAGACTCGTTACAGGTGTTTTCAATTCATGCGACGCTACTGAAATAAAGGTATCTCTCATACCGATCGCTTTTTGCAAATCTTTTTGTGAGCTTAGTAATTGGACAGCAGTTTGTTCTGCTGCAGTTCTAGCCAAAAACTGCGATCGACTAAGTATGAAAAGGACACCACTTATAACCAAGCCAAAACCCAAAATAAATGGAGCAAGTCCGCGTTGTGATTGGCTTTCAAATTGCGAATCATTCTCATACATGATTGTCCATTTCTCACCAGCAATGTCTATTGTTCGTTTTGAGGTATATCTGGGATTTGCTTCATTTCCGGCATTACTGCTCCCTGTTCGTGAATCATGAAGTAACTGTGCCTCATTTACATAGATTCCGTCATAGATCTGAAAATTTATAAGTAGTTGTGATTGATCCCCAAAGATTCCTTTAAAAAGAGTGTCTGCTCTGAATGGACTATAAATAAATCCTTGAATCTGTTCGCGTTTTTCGGCAATAGTTTCTGGTACTTCTCCACTTTGATACACTGGCAAATAAATGAGGAAGCCTGCACGGTTTTTCTCATTATCAATTTGCGAAAGTAATACTTTTCCAGAAGCAGCACTCAGACCTGTATCACGTGCTCGTTCCATAGCATTTCTTCTAATTGGATCAGAGAACCCATCGAATCCAGGTGCTTTACTATTTGTTAAGTAATCTCGTGGTTCGAGATAGAGAACAGGGTAGTATTCATCACGTTCACCTTCGGGATTTATACTAAATGCTTCAGTTAATGCACTTTTGGCATATGCTTCAAAGCTTTCCTTGTCAGTTGCGAAAACTCGTTGAGCATAACCTATTCCCTGAATTCCAGGATAGCGTTGTGTGAGTTGCAGTCGTTCTACAAATAGACGGAATTCCTCATCTGTGATATCTGATCGAGCTGCTAGGAGTCCGCTTCCGCCTCGGAGTAATGCGATGTAGGTCTCGACTCTATTGTTAATAGTATTTTGGGTTTGTTCAACCGCACTTTGAAAACGCAATCGATCTCGCTCTTCCGCACTCCGCATCACAAAAAGAGTTGCTAAGATAGTTATGAAAAGAGAGATTACAAGCACAATATATGGTATCCATGGACGCCGGATAGGGAATTTCATGGTACGGCTTATAGGTAGAGATACTTTGCGCATGTGGTGTATATTGTACACGTATTATTTGTAAGGTCAATATTAAACCAAAATGGTGCATAATCAGCTTTAAATTTGTTACAAATAAACCCTTAAAGAGATTTTTTAATAAAATGTATTGCTAATAGTGAAGTATACATATTACAATAGTACTAACTATGGCATTAAGCGATCGAAGTCTTGTCAATCAACTCGTTAATTCTCCAAGCACAAGATTGGTTCTCTTTCGGGGAATTGAACCCACGCGTCAGGGATATATACTCCTTAAGCTTTCAACGAGAATCCAAAGAGATTTGTTACAAAAGCTTTCGGATGATGAGATATTAAACTTTCTTAATCCACTTGATCCTGACAAAGCAACAGATATTCTTCAAGAGATTCAAGGGAGCCGTTCTAAAAAGATTACTGAGCGACTCAATGATTATGTTCGCGAAAAGGTTGAGTTCCTTCTCAAGTTTAACCCTAAAGCTGCTGCTGGTTTGATGCACCTCAACTATATTATTGTTTCAAAGAATACCAAGTTGTCTGCTGTTCTTGAAGAAATCGCAGATTATGAGAAGAAGAATGCGAAATTTCCATCGATACTCGTTGTCGAGGATAATAAGCTTATTGGCGAACTTCCTGGATATTCTTTGGCTTTGCATAAGTCTAATGAGGTTAATGAAAAATTAATTCGTAAGATTCCATCAATTCGTTACGACAGTGAAGTACCAAAAGTTATCAATTCGTTTGTAAAGAATCCTCACAATAAGGTGGTCGTTTTGGATGGAGAAGAAAATATTCTTGGTATTATCCATTCAAATGAAATTCTTCGCCTTATTGATAAACATGCCATGCATGATTTGTATGGTTTTGCCGGTGTAGCCAAAGAAGAAAGTTCACTTGATGGTCCGTTGATGAAGGTTAAATACCGTTATAAATGGTTGATTATCAATTTAGGTACCGCTTTTATGGCAGCGTCTGTCGTCGGGCTTTTTTCCGATACAATTTCCAAGTTCACATTACTTGCTGTTTATATGCCGATCGTTGCTGGAATGGGTGGCAATGCCGGGACACAAGCCCTTGCAGTTGCTGTGCGTGGACTTGTCCTTAAAGAGGTTGAGCTCAAAACAAGTAGGGCTCTTATCCGTAATGAAATGATTGCAGGAGGAATCAATGGTCTTATCAATGGTGTGATTGTTGCCGTCATTGCGACAGTCTTTAACCAGAGTCCAGCGTTAGGTTTGGTTCTGGGTATTGCTATGGTGATTAATTTAATTAACGCTGGCTTCTTTGGAGCCCTTGTTCCAATGATCATGAAATCACTTGGAAAAGACCCAGCATCCTCCGCAACTATCTTTATCACTACCGCTACCGATGTTATCGGGTTCTTTGTCTTCTTAGGTTTGGCTCAGCTTATCCTCAAATAATTTTCAGGCAAATAATATTCTGCTATAATCTCTCGACATGAGAGAGCGAATTCCAGGGTTTGATTCAGAACCAAAACCCAGAAAAATTAAAGATAGAGTGTATGGTGAAGTATCCTACACAGAAGATGATTTGCGTTTATTTCAAACTTCAGCAATGACCAGGCTAAAAGGTGTAACGCTTGATGCAATGCCAGCATCGTTTCTTCCAAATGGTGTCAATGCATCGAGATTTGAACATTCTGTCGGTGTGCAACATTTGGCAAAGATAGTCACGAAGAAGCCTGAGTTTGCTGATCAAGCACGTGAAATTGAAATCGCTGCATTATTCCATGATGCTGGACACCCACCATTTACCCATACATCAGAACCTTTTCAGAAAGCAGTGTTTGGTGTGGCACATGAAGATTTCATCAATGTAGTATTCGAAAATGATCATTTACGTAGAACTATTGGAGAACAAGCTGATGTTCATCAAGTAGCTCTGTATATCAAAGGCAAAGATGAACCCTTCAGCAATATTGTGAGCGGATCACTTGATGTAGATAATTTGGATAATCTTGTACGTTGGCAACTGGCATCTGGTATCGCAAGGGGAAAGAACTATTCTCCTGAAAGACTTGCAGAAGCTATGGTTCTCCATGATGGCCAAGTTATGCTCCAAGGAGATATTTCGAGGAATCTCAATGAATGGAAGATTTCCAGATCAAGAGCATATGATTACTTGCTAGAACCTGCACATCTTGCTCCTGCTGCAATGTTGCAACGAGCTTTACATCTTGCTTATCAAGAAGATGTATTACAACCAGAATTCTTTTTTCTTACAGATGCAGGTGCTCAACAATATCTCAAAGATAATGCCGATACACGGACAAATGGAATTCTTAATCGTGCCGAAAAATGGGATTATTATAATCGTGCGTATACACTTGAAACGGAAGCACCATCAGACGTTTTCATTGCAACGATGGGCAATTCTATGCGTAATGGTGAAATAGCTGATGATATTAGTAAGACATTTGGAATTGAGCCTGAAAATATTGCAGTAGATCTTACAAAAAATAATGGTCGAAGAGAAATACTTTTGCCACTTCTTTCTGATTCAGGGGAAGTCTCATGGGATATTCCACGAGGTAATCAACGGTGGCATGCGAATGTTTTTGTTGCTCCAGAAGTTTTGAATAAAGCTTCATCGCTACAGGGTGACATTGCTGAATACATGGATGATAAGCTTCAAGTTGCTTAGTTAAATAAGAGCCGCTCCGGAACGGCTTTTATTTTAAGCAAAAAATACCATTTTAATAATTGCTGCGATACCAACGAGGGTAAGAAAGAAAATACTCAAACCAATAGGTGAGCCCCAACCATACCATCTCATTGCATATTCAGAGTCATGTAACTGCTGTAATTCGTTTAATTGATTGTGATTCATATCATATCACCTCCTTTAAATATCCAAGAATTCAACTGGTGTTTCATCTTTTTCCATAAGGTTCGTGAGTGTTGTAAATAAATCTTGTGGGAGTTTTTTCTCAAAATCTTTTTCTTTTGCTCCGACGATAAGTTCGGCATGTCGGGGATTCGTCAGATAATCTCCACTTGCTCTCCAAGCACTTTTATTTGTCAGGAGACTTGCCTTACAAACGGTGATAAGGTTAACCGCCCAATTGTTTTTCTGTGTACGGTACATTGTAGCTTCCATCCACCATTCTCTATCATCACTAAATCCGTTCCAGTTCCCAATCTTAGCTCCGACAAATCGTTTTTCAAGTTCAGCATTTGCTTTACCGACCAAGACAGATACTTCTTTCATCCCTTGGGCTTTCTTTCGATGTCTGCTGACATATTCTCGGAGTGCCCGTGAGATAACAGAAGAAACAGCTTCTCCAGCGATGTCTTTCGCTTCATCAAAGAGTGGTAGGTCATTGTCGCTGACGTAAATAGTTTTATTTGGCATATACGTATATTATACATATAAGTATATTGATGTCAAGACTTTGTTTGACTTTTACCTCTTATAAAGTAATATTAAAGATATGGAAGAAAACACAAAAGAATCTGCACAATCTTCTGGGAGTGCTAATTATTGGATCGCTTCATTTTGGATTATTTCTCTCTTTCTTGTAGGCATTTTGAGTTATAACTATGGAAAGGGAGCAGTGGATACTCAACCAAAAACTGCAGAAAAAGTGCTCGGTGCTGAGGCAAATCAGGAATCTACATTAAAAGCTCCTGTTGCCAATACTGAAAGTACCATAGTCTCTGTAGCTCCAGAATCACAAACAACTTCTTCTGAACAGCCAGTAGCAATAGATTCAAAAGTATGTGGCAAAACAGGACTTGCACAAAAATGGGAATACCTCACTCCATATACCGTTAAACAATCTGAGTCTTTGCAATCTATCGCGACAGATCAATTAAAAGATAGTTCTCGTGTAAATGAACTCTTGCAACTCAATGGAGTTGGTCCGCTTGTTGTTGGTTCAACTATCTACTTACCTCCATCAAATATTACGAAGTCATCAGGCAATATTAGACTCATTAATGGCAAACTTGTTGAGAAGAATGATTCATCATGGCATATAAGCTTCACCAGTGACAAAAGTGGACAAGGACTGCTCATCCCGGCATATCTTTTCCAAACCGTATCAAATGCTTCATCCTTTACAATTGGGAGTTGCATTAGTGTTCTTCTTGATGATGGATATAAAGTGTATTCTGTAGAGCTGCAATAGAAAAAAAATTATTCATTTTTACTACACATTGAATATCAATTTATGCAAAAATCTCCACTAAAATTAAGTACAGCTCAAGGAGATATATTTACAACAGGGGCTATTGAAGGTTACTTACCTATTGGGTTACCCTCAACATCGAAATTCTTGGAAAGAAGATTAAGATGCCAGAGACTGCTTTTTATTTGTGCTGTTCTTTCATATTTTGCCAAGGCTCGTTCTGCCAATGTACGAGTTGAATCACTCACTTGAGGTGCAGAAGCTTTAGCGGAAGTTTCGTTACCTTTTCGCGAAGAATCGCTTACGTCAAATATGATTGTCTCTCTAGAAGCTTGACGTGTTTCTTTTATGTGATTTTTATTTCTAAATTCCATAATACCCTTCAATTTTAACAAATCCTATAGCATTTGTCAAAGAAGATGTTTGGAGTTTAGTCAATTCTCATGTGCGAAGCGATACACAGGACTGATAATATGTACACCCGGAGGGATTCGAACCCCCGACCCCCTGATCCGAAGTCAAGTGCTCTATCCAGCTGAGCTACGGGTGCATTAGATGCATTTTAACAGTTTTTGAGATTAAATTCAAAAAACAATCGTCACTCGAAATTTTTACTAAAAGATCTATTTACAAACCTGATAATTTTCATCTACAATAATAATACAGAAACTGTATTCGTTATGCCCAAAGGTGCCAAAACTACTAAATCCAAAGCAGTAAAACCTGCTAAAGCCACAAAAAAAACTGCTCCAAAAACAAAGAAGAAAGCAGAGAATCGGTTTATTAAAAATAAGCCATATATAGAGTTTGTTACTGCATTTCTTAGTATTCCAGTTCTGATTACGGTCATGCTTCTTAACTTCAATTCTCTTAAGAATCTCAATGCCAAACCAACTCCAACCCCTATGCCTGGGGCGACAACTAATCAAGGATTCTTTGCACAACCTGTAGGTGAAGATAGCGTTGCAACGCCGACGCCACTTGGAGCAACAGAAGCTCCCTGCTTGAAGGGTTTGGGGCCAATCTCTATTTCTACACCCGATGAAGGCGATGCGGTAAACGATAATCCAGTCATGGTTGATATCGATTACGATGATAGCCGATATTGCGAAGCAGCTTGGTCATATCGTATTAATGGAGGAAGCTGGTCAGGATATGATGATCGTTCTGTTGCACTATACAATTTGCCACAAGGACCAATTAAGTTTGAATTACGAGTAAAAAGTATTGCCGGTGACGATACCCAGACAGTGACAAGGAACTTTACGTACAACGGCCGTGGGACAATACTTATTCCTACAAGTCAGAGTGGATCAGGTTCTGCTCGATAGGTTGTGTAAATTTACAAATCTCAGCCAAACAAGTACAATACACCCATGAAGTCTCAGCTCTATTCAATCCTGAAATTCGTCATTGGGTGGCCACTTTCAGTAATCGCATTTTTCTTTATTGGCAAAATCCTTTTTGATCAAGCTCCTTCCATCCTTCCAAACGTGCAAACAATCCAACCATTTCTTCTTGCGACCGGGATACTTTGTCTAGTGATTTTCTATTTACTTCGGAGTCTGATCTGGCATCGTATTATCAAAAATTATGGATATAAGATCCCTCTTAAAGAATCTGGTTATATGTGGTCTATATCAGAACTTAAACGCTATATACCTGGTAATGTCTGGTCCTTCTTGGGGAGAACTATTTTATTTGAAAAGAAAGGTGTAAAGAAAAAAGATGTGGGGAAAGGGTTAATTATTGAAGCAGAGCTATTTGTTTTGGGAAGTCTTATCGTCTCACTTCTTTCACTTCCGTATTTTGTGAAAGATATTGCAGATGAAACAATCTGGATTGCATGGGGAGTAATGAGTCTTGGTATTCTTGTGTACAGTTTCAACCGTACGGTAACGAACTATTTTTCGGGAAAAGTTAAATCGATTTTAGAATTTGTTCTCCCATCGTTTCCAGCTTCAGAAAGTCTTCTAATGATCTTTATAAGTGCATGCAGTCTCTTCTTTTTCGGTTTGGGTAATTATCTTGTAATGAGTGCAACCTTTGGCACTGATCCTTTGCTTGTTTGGGAATTGATTGGTGTTTTTGCTTTTGCCTTTGTCGCAGGATATCTTTCGATTATTACTCCTGCAGGTTTTGGTGTGCGAGAGGGGATAACGATTTATGCTCTCTCACAGATCGTTACTTCGGGACTCGCTGCATTTGCTGCAATCTTCACTCGAATTATGCTCATCGTGGCGGAATTGGTATTTATCTTATTTGTCTACCTCTGGCATAAAACAAAAAATAGCTTCGTTCTCAGGGTTGAAAAATGGGTTTATAGTCATCCACATGAACTTATCGTTATGTTTTTGAGTGTTATCTATGCAGTGTACATATCGGCTGTTTCTATCATGCGATACAACAATTACTATACAGGCAGATTTGATTTGGGGAATATGGTCCAAACAGTCTGGAATACACTTCATGGCAATTTCTTTATCATGACCAATCCTGATAGTGTCGGGCAGGTTTCGCGTTTGGCATTTCATGCAGACTTTATCCTTGTTCTACTCGCTCCACTATATGCTTTGTGGCAGGATCCGAGGACACTATTATTTATTCAAGCCGTAGTTATTGCGATTGGAGCATATTTCGTTTTTCTTATCGCAAAGGATGTCTTGAAGAATAAAAATATTGCAGTCGTAATGGCTTTTGCTTATCTCATCAATCCGAGTGTACAGCGTGCGAATATCTATGATTTTCATGCGGTAGTTTTGGCTACGACGTTTCTTCTTGCGACATTCTATTTTTATCTTAAACGAAAGTATGTCTTATTTATCGTTTTTGCTTTGTTGGCAGCAATTTGTAAAGAGCAGATTTGGTTGATTATTGCTTTGTTTGGTTTACTGGTAACGATTCATCATCGAAAGTGGATTCTTGGTTTAGGAATATTTGTTATTAGCACTGCGATGTTCTTCTTCCTTCTTGAACATGCAATCCCTGCAGCCCATGGATCAAATCACTTTGCACTAGAGTATTATTCAGGTTTTGGTAGCAGTACCACTGATATCGCAAAGGCAATTATCTTGTCTCCAGATAAAGTCCTTATGAAAGTTCTTGAACCTGATCGATACCACTTTATTACACAAATTTTTTCACCACTTGGCTATCTGTCATATGTATTTCCATTCTTCTTGATATTTGCAGGGCCTGATTTATTGATTAGTTTACTTAGTAGTAATAGCAATTTATATCAAATTTATTATCAATATACTGCTACGATGACACCTTTTATTTTCTTGAGTGCGATCTATGGGATTTGGGTTATCCAGAAGCTTGGGCAAAAGAGTATCTTCTTAAAGAACTTTGAGAAGAAATATAATATTGCTTCAGGGGTTACCATTACTTGTCTAGTTATTGTCTACGTTCTTTACAATACATTATATACAGCTCACTCCTTTGGCCCATTGCCTGGCTCAAAGGAACCAAATACTGCCATGTTCAATCGTCCTTTCCCTGATAGAGCATTCATTGATTACTTCTTAAGCAAAATTCCACAGGATTATACAGTTTCTGCTTCTAACAATATTGGTTCACACCTTTCACAACGTGAGGTTATATATGTCTTACCATATGGTATTGATCATGCGGATATGGTCATAATCTCTGATAAAGACAGTTATGCAGATACAACAATTGCAGCAATGGAAAAGAATAAAAACTATAAAAGGATCGTCAATCGTGATGGATTTGTGGTTTATGATCGTAATTAAGCCGACTACTCTTTGACTTTAATACCTCGTCTTTTTTATACTTAATGTATGATCCATGTTATCAAAGCGGATAGAAGGTATGAACCATTTAGTGAGCATAAAGTTATGGACTCTATTCGTCGAGCACGAATTCCGCAATCGCTTCAAGGAGAAGTGCTTAGTCATGTTAAACGCAAACTCTATGATGGTATTTCTACAGCTGAGATCTATCAACATATCATGGAGTTTCTTAATCAGTCTCCTTCACCATATATTAAAGCCCGCTACAGTCTTAAAGAGGCTATTATGATGCTTGGACCGAGTGGTTACCCATTTGAGGATTTTGTCGCTAAATTACTTGAATCAGAGGGCTACAATACGCAAGTTCGTCAGGTTCTTGCCGGACGATGTGTAACCCATGAAATAGATATTCTTGCTGATAAAGATGGGAGAACTGCCGCAATCGAAGCAAAATTCCACAACAGTCCTGGTACACGTTCAGAAATTCAAGTTGCTTTATATACACATGCCCGATTCGAAGATGTAAAATTCCGCAACCCAATCCATGAAGCATGGATTGTCACCAATACTAAGACGACAGTGGATGCTAACACATACGCTCAATGTACAGGTATGAAGATTATCAGTTGGGATTATCCAGCAGGGAATAGTCTCCGTGAGATGATTGAGCGTTCTGGATTGCATCCTATTACGATGGTCACTTCACTTTCTCAATCCCAAAAAACAACACTTCTTGAAAACCATATAGTCTTATGTAAAGATATCCTCGATCATCCAGATCTTTTGGATATGTTGTACCTTTCCAAGATTGATCGGGACCGTATCATGCTTGAAGTTCGCGGACTTTGTTCTTCTGAAGCTTCGTATTAGTAAATTCTCATATTCTTCTTACAAGTGGCTCATCCGTTTCTTACTGCCTACAGTTAAGATAGTTTTATGATAAACAAAACGAAAGGAGGTGAGAGATAATATGGATTTGTTACTTTATGTAGTTTTCGGAGGAATTGTTGGTTGGATCGCTTCCATGGTAATGGGAACTGATGCACAACAAGGTATTCTCGGAAATATCATTGTTGGTATCGTTGGTGCGTTCTTAGGTGGTTTCATCATGAATGCATTCGGCCAAACAGGAGTTAGTGGATTTAACTTATATAGTTTTATCGTCGCACTTCTCGGATCAGTCGTTCTTTTGTGGCTTTACAGAACGTTTACTCACAGAAGGGTATAATGTCTGATTGGAAGGAATCATTGTAAAACAAGCTTAATCGGAAGGTTGAGCTTGTTTTATTGCTTTGCGGCTCTTGCTCTTCTTCTCGCAGCGGATGGTAAATATCTCTCTGGACGTATTATGTCATTTTCAACAACAGTTAATCTTGGTGGAGTTCCATTTTGTGTTCCGTCTGTAGTTCTTACACCATCTCCTTCAAAGACGACATGTGTATCTGTTCCAAAGATTCTTGTATTCGTTACAACTTCTTTTCGTTGACCTTTGATTGCAGCAACAATTCCTGCTTCTCTTGTACTTATTGGCTTGACTGTCAAGGCAGAAGAATCCAATCCTAAATTACTTAAGGCTTGCTGACCTGTCCGTCGTACTGTTCGTTTAACATCAACTATAGGCGTGTGTGCTAAATTTCCTAAACCTGCTTCTGTAGAAAGTCGAGTTGTTGGTGCTGTACCATCAGGCTTAGGGTTTACTACTCCGTCAACATAAAGTATATATGGTTCAGCTCCTGGTCGAGGAAATTCTCCACTTGCGACACCTTCTAAGTAATCTCTTGGCAATACTCTATCAAATCTGCTTGGTTTGCCTTCACTTATTCTTGCTAATTCTTTCGGATCCAATCCTTCAAATCCAGGAATCATCACTGGACGAAGCTTTGCATCAGTAAGTGTTTTTACGCCTTCTGGGTCAAGTAAAACATCAGGAACTTGTGGAAGTCTGACTTCTCCATCAAAAGCTCTTTCGAGTTTTTTACCTTGAGTAACAAGTTCGGTTAGGGAAGTATTTGCTACAACTAGTCCTTGTTCTTTTCGATGGTCTTCAACATTACCATATCTATCATAAGATGCACCTAAAAGTGATTTGGTTAACGAGACTCCGTCTCTATGTGCGTCAAGTCTTGCTTCGCTTTGCTTCTGGCGTGCTTGTAAAGCAGCTAGGGATATTCCTCTTTCGGCTAAATTTGCTGGCATAATATAAATTTGTAGAACTCTTTCAAAGTTCTTACAATTTTATTGTACAACTCATACATCATAATGTCAACAGGGCAATTTAGCTTATAGTTAATCAGATGAACAACTAATGCTGTTATAGAAGAGGCTAGAGTTTAGAATTACAAAAAAATCCACACTCAAGTAGAGTATTATAGTATATTTACTGCCCAACAAAGGATCAGAAGCTTTTCTCGCTTAGCGGGAGTATGTGACCTACAAACTATTCACAGCATTCTCAACCTTCATTATATGTATATCCAAATGTTAGAGCTCAATTACAACGTCTTAACCAAAAGTAAATAATCTTGTCGATCCTTAAAAAGGAGGGGCAAAATATTTGGAGTTAAGATTAAATCCACTATTAGTATAGTACTGAATCTCTAATCTGTCAACAAAGCTGACCGGAACTAGCTTTGAAATAGAGGACTAGGTTAGTTTTTTTGTACAAATGTAAGAATAAAGAAGAGGGTATTGACAGTGAACATCTGTTCACTGTATATTAATGTTGGTAAACAGTTGTTCACCAAAATGCTTATGAGAATTGACGATGCCATCAAGAAACTCCGAAAATTTTATCGCTTTGAAAAAAGGCTTCCAACCTATGAAGAAATGACTGAACTCTTTGGTTTTTCATCAAAGAACGCGAGTTTTAAATTGATATCCAAATTAATAGAAGCAGGGATTTTGGAGAAAGGAGAAAAGGGTAAACTCCTTCCTAAAAATCTCTTCGCAATTCCCCATCTGGGGACAATTAAAGCAGGTTATCCAATGCCTGCATTTGAAGCTCATCACGATAACATTGATTTATTCCGGTATTTATATGATGTGCAAGGAGATATCTATTTTCTGACTGTTTCTGGTGATTCGATGATCGAAGCACTTATTGGTGAAGGAGATAAGATTATCGTTGATCCCAATAAGATTCCAAAAAATGGAGACATTGTCGCTGCTATTGTTGATAACGAATGGACAGTTAAATATTATTTCAAACGTAACGGAAAGGTTGAATTAGTTCCTGCAAATAAAGATTATCCTATTATTCATCCGAGAGAAAGTCTTGAAATTGGTGGAGTAGTAGTAAGTGTTATCCGGAAGTACTTGTAATAGTATGGGCAGTTCTTTGTTGCCCGTCTCGCTAACGATATATTCTATTTTTTGGTATACCTTCATCAGTGGTCGATTTTGCCGGAACCACAAAATCGGTAACTGAAGAATCCGAATCCAAGTATAGATTATTTCAAAACAATGGTAGCGAGACGGACAAGTGAGAATTCATGCAACACAATGTTAGAAAAAATACATGAGAAAATTGATGTTATTACAATCTACAGACAGCACGAGGGGAAAGTCGCTCCATATAAGATTAGATGGAACGGTCGGGATTATCTCATTACGAAGGTCGGGTATCACCATAAGGTTCGTGAGGGCCGTACGGTCTTTCATGTCTTTCATGTTTGCTCCGATACCTTAGCGTTTCGTTTGAAGCATGATCCTGATACCTTGCACTGGATATTAGAGGAGGTATCTGATGGAAACCCTAATTAATCGCGAAAAACCGCTACTCATGCATATAGATCTTAATTCTTGCTTTGCATCAATTGAGCAGCAAGCAAATCCACTTCTTCGAGGCAAACCAGTTGTTGTTGCCGCATATGGTACTCCAAATGCCTTTATACTTGCTCCATCGATTGAAGCAAAAGCCATGGGTATAAAAATGGGAATGCGTGTGCAAGATGCTCAGGATATATCTGCTGATGTTGTCGTCCGTACACCAGATCCTCCTAAATATAGAGATGTGCATCAACGATTCATGCGTATTTTCCAAACATACACTCCTGAGGTTACTGCCAAATCTATTGATGAGGCAATTTTGGATTTCCGAGATGCATACCATTTGCGACCAGATCTTATTGGCATTGCCCATGAAATAAAATCACGAATGAAAGTTGAGATAGGTGAGTGGATTAGATGTAGTATCGGCATCTCCACCAATATGTTCTTGGCAAAGTTGGGGGCAACACTTCATAAGCCTGATGGCTTAACAGTCATTGATCACACAAATCTTCTCCAAACATATAAAGAAGCAACATTACTTGATTTCTGTGGCATTAATGTCAGATACCAAGCACGGTTAAATGCACATGGCATAGTAACTCCTTTAGATTTTTTTCATGCGTCCGGGGAGAAATTGCATAAGGATGTTTTCCGAAGTATTGTGGGGAGTCGCTGGTTTGAAAAGTTGCGAGGCTATGAAGCTGATCAACGAGATTTTCCGACAAAATCAATTGGACATCAGTACGCAATCAAGATTGCTATTGATGATCGACGAGAGTTATCACGATTAATCATGAAGCTTTGCGAAAAAATGGGAAGGCGATTGAGGAAAAAAGGATTGGTGGCACATGGTATTCATATGTGGTTTCATTATCGAGATTATTCTTCATGGCATAGAGGACAGCTTATGCATACCGAATTATATACAACTCTTGATCTTTACCGTCATGCCATGAAAATCTTTAAGGCTCAGCCTGAAATCAAGAAAGTGTCTCAGCTGGGAGTTTCTTGTTATGCACTATCAGATTATGATAGTCGGCAACTTATGATTTTTGAGGAAGATTCTTCAAAAGCCCGTAAGGTAGCAGATGCGGCCGATGTGCTTAATGATAAATATGGTGAGTTTACAGTTGTTCCTGGTACGATGGCTGATATGGATAGTCTCATTATTGATAGAATTGCTTTTGGAGGAGTTCGGGATATGGAATTCTTGACCTAGAATCCATAAGTATTCATAGGAGCATTTCCTATACGAAGTCGTGGGAGCTGCATAATATTTGAGAGACAATGTTCTGTTCCCATATCAGTTGTAAATGCCGCTGTCATACCAAGTTCCTTTAGATCCTTAACTGCCTCATCATCATAAGAGCCATATGGATAGGTAACTATTTTGTTATCTAATCCTAGCTCCGCAGCCAATTGTTCATTTGCTGTTTTGACTTCCATCATAATTTGTTCTTTTGTAATTAAGCCCAGTGGTGCATGAGAAGTTGTATGATTATAAATTCGTGCATAAGGATTCGCATGCATTTCTTTTAAGTGATCCCATTGCATATAGCCTGATTTACCTATCAGTCCAGTTGGGATCATAAAATTCATAATCATATGATATTTTTTTGCAGTCATAAATGCATAGGTGTAATTGTCATCATAACCGTCATCGATTGTGATGATAATACTTTTTTCAGGGAGAGGTTGTCTGTTCTGTAATGCGTGAACTAAATCTTCTGCTGCAAGAGCTTTATATCCATGCTCTGAAAGATACTGCATTTGTTCATCAAAGATTGTACTGTCCAAAGTAAGTGCTTTGTGTCCAAGCAAATCTGACATATCCAACGGTTGGACATGATGATACATAACTACTGGGACATTCATGCAATAATCTGTTGATTCTTGATTTGGTCCTATTTTTGCAGCTTCGGAAGTTATCTGTTGTTCCAATGAATCTGATAGTTCATCCATTAATGGAAGAGAAATTGTGGGTTCAGGAGTAGGAGTGGTTAAAAGATTTGATGCGATTGTTACATTGGTCGGTTTGGTGATAGGAAGTTGATCCGCTGTTGCTGCTGGAGCCAAAAATATTTCGAAACCAAAGAAGGCCACAACGAGTATAATCACCGCACTCTGAGACACAAAATTAAATGTGTATTTTCTTAAATAGTGTTCTTGTTTACGGGGTTTTAAGGTGGTTTTTGCCTGCCGTTTCGCCTTAATCATTTTCCTCTACATTGTAATAGTAAGTAGATAAAATGACAATGAGGAAAATTATGGTAAAATAGCGACCTATGAAAGAATTTACAGAATTAGGCTTACTTTACAGAATTGTGAAAGGCAGTCCAGATTTAGGAGAGCGTGGTACTTGTTCGACTATGTCGGCAGATGCAGTAGATGAGGCTTTCTTTGGACAGGATGCAAAAGGTGACCCTTTAAAAGGTAAAAAAAAGATTGAAGCCGTAGGGAAAGCCAAATCTATTTGTGCTGCGTGTCCTGTTGTCGAAGGTTGCTTAGGACATGCAATGAAGAATAATATAACTTATGGTATTTTAGGAGGTAAAACACCTGCTGAAAGAAAAGCTTTAAAGAAGAAATAGAACTATTTTTTAAGAGCTTTGCCACCGAGGAAGGTAGCTTTGTCTCCAAGTATCTCTTCAATTCTTAACAATTCATTATATTTTGCAACTCGGTCTGTTCGTGATAGTGATCCTGTTTTGATTTGTCCTGTCCCAAGTCCTACTGCTAAATGTGCAATTGTCGTATCCTCTGTTTCTCCTGATCGGTGAGACATCACGCTATTCCAGCCAGCTGCGTCAGCCATTTCGATTGCAGCAATTGTTTCAGTAAGTGAGCCGATCTGATTTACTTTAATTAAAATTGCATTACCAGCTTTTTCATCAATAGCTTTTTCAAGGAATTTCGTATTTGTAACGAGCAAATCATCTCCAACTAATTGTGTTGATTTACCCAAAATCTGTGTGAGATATTTCCATCCCTCCCAATCACTTTCACCGACACCATCTTCAATACTAACAATAGGATATGTTGATGTTAATTGTGCTAACCAATCAACCATTTGAGAATTGGAAAGGATTTGACCTTCTGCTTTCAAGACATATTTATCATCCTTCATAAGTTCTGTTGACGCGACATCCAATCCAAAAACGATATCATCACCTGGATCATAACCAGCATTCATGACAGCATTGATAATAAGATCAAGTGCTTCTGCATTCCCATTTTTGACTCGTGGTGCGTAACCACCTTCATCACCGACAGTTGTGTCATACCCTTTTGATTTCAATACTTTTGCCAAGTGATGGAATACTTCAGCTCCCATTTGCAGTGCTTCTGAGAAAGATTTTGCACCGACAGGTAGGATCATGAATTCTTGAATATCTGTTGCAAAGTCTGCATGTCTTCCACCATTAATAATATTCATCATAGGAAGTGGCAATGGCATTGCTGAGGGTTTCGTCATGAGACTATTTACATATTGGAAAAGGTGTTGGTTTTTTGTTTGTGCTGCAGCTTTTGCAGCAGCGAGTGAAACTGAAAGAATAGCATTTGCTCCAAGCTTACTTTTATTCTCGGTACCATCAAGTTCAAGCATTACTTGATCAAGAGCTTTTTGATCGGTAATATCTTTTCCTTTTAATGTTTTTTCTATTAATACATTTACATTCTCGACTGCTTTGAGAACACCCTTACCAAGGTATTTCGTTTTATCACCATCTCGAAGTTCGATTGCTTCATTTGAACCTGTGGATGCACCAGATGGAACGGCTGCTCTTCCCATTGTCCCATCTTCTAAATGGACATCTGCTTCAACAGTCGGATTACCTCGAGAATCTAAAATTTGTCTTGCGTGGATATGTGCAATTTTCATCAATGTATAGAATTGTAAAACAAATTGTTTTTCAATTCAAGTGTTGATGTTCTTTATTATCGATACTTACCAGAGATTGGATCGAAGAATTTATGTTGGATTGCCTGTACATGAGAAAGTTTGATTAATTCGTTTCGTAATTGTTGGGCTGCTTCTGCTGTTAATCCTGAGATTTCTTCGGAGATAGATTTATTAAATATTCCTGCAGTATTTTCCTGCTGTCGCGTTTTAATAGTAAGATTATATAACCCTAATGTCTTTACAACGATGGGATTTACATATAAGAGAATGTTGGAGATTTGATTATATCCAATTGTAATATGCTTTTTAAAAATGACTCCACGGTTTATATGAAGACCATCATTTTGCAATTCATATGAATAATTCGTAAAACTTAATGTAGCCCAATAATAACAAGCAAAGATAAGCATCGCGAAAAATATAACACCTGCACCATAGAGAATAAAAACAACGTCATCTAAAGGCAAAAACGCTATATTCTCAGCCCATACCTGTTGGAAGATTGCAGCAGCAATAAACCATATAGGTACGACATAGAAAGTCGCAAGAAAATTCTTAATGAAAAAAAGTATTAATACCTTCGGATGAAGTTGTTGCATGACCTAGATAAAAGAAAAAAGTAAATATAGGACGAGGATTATTAATAGGATATATACAATTCCTCCAATGGCAGGAAAAATAAATGTTGAAAGCAGCCAAATACCTGTAAATATTGCAACAATTGTTTGCAAAATACCAGGTAAATACCTGATAGCGTATCCTAGAATCAAAAGAATCAATAAATGATGGACAGTAAAAGCTCGACCAAAGACATGAAAGAGGGGAGTATTAAAAAGTGGGATTTGTATAAACCCTGCAAGCCATAGGAGTATAAAAAATCCTAAAACCCATTTGAACATTTCTGGTGCATGTATTTGTTGTTTCATACGGCTCTGCAATTATTTTGACAACTATTCCAATAAAATGCAATAATAACTCACCTCATGAATGATAAACCTATTGGCATTTTAGATTCAGGAATTGGAGGATTAACCGTCACGAAAGAGATCATGGCGTTACTACCTAAGGAGTCAATTATCTATATTGGAGATTCTAAGAATACTCCGTATGGTGCTAAATCACCTAATGAAATTTATACTCTAGCAAAGGTTCTCATTAACTTTTTGATAAAAAAGGAAGTAAAACTGATTGTCGTTGCATGTAATACGATTACCGTAAATTGTATAGACCAATTGCGAAAAGATTATCCGCATCTTCCAATTGTTGGTGCAATACCGGTTGTTAAAACAGCGGCAGAAATCACAATTAACAAACGTATAGGAATTCTTTCGACTTCACAGACCGCAAAAAGCGATTACCATAAAAAAGTTATTGAAAAATTTGGAAATGGTTGTAAAGTTTTTAATTATGGCACCGATGGATTAGTTCCGCTTATTGAAAATGGTACAACTTATGGAGAAGCAATTGATCAAAAGCTCGAAGAAGTTTTAGAAAAATTTAAGAAAGAAAAGATTGATACTCTAGCTCTAGGATGCACGCACTATCCATTGATAGCCACAGCAATACAAGAACATTTAGGTAAAGGTGTCCACTTGTTGGATTCGGGTGCTGCAATTGCTCGGAGAGCCAAACAGATTCTTGATAATAATCAAATTGCTTCAAAAAGTAATGAGCGGTTCTATGATATTTATACAACAGGTCAAACAAGTTCTGTGCGAAAAATTGTAACAAAGTTAGGTCTTACCGATTTACCAATCAAAATCCTTGAAACACGATTCTAACTAGCTGTGAAGTTTTGTAAAGGACGCTTTTATTATAGTAGAGCTATTCCAATCTCCGTTTATTACAACTTCAGAATATCCTAGTTTTGTAGCCAATCTGCCAGTCCATGTTTGTTTGGCTGCATCTAATTGATCATCAGCTGTTAAAGGCTTTTTCTGTGAGACTTTGGCTAAATAATCAATAAACATTTTATAATTATCTCCTGAGGGTCTCCAACTGCCATCGATCGCATGAATATCAATTCCATTAGCTTTAATATATTGAAGGAATCTTTCAGCAATCTTTCCGGCATAGATATCCGGATGTCGATCTTCGTTACCATATAATCCTTTATTTTGGATATTCATTCCAATATGTCCATCATGAGTAACATTTCCATAAAATCTTCTTTGAGCAAGTCCAGCCTGATCAAGTGTAAATATTCCCATCGAACGCGGTTGAACTTCGCCTCTAAGTTGAGCTCCCGAAGCACCTCTAAATAATTGCTTGCCAAAGTTTGGTTGAAAAACAGCTTCTGGTATGCCGCCTGTCGGTCCACCAATAAATCCTTCTTTCATAAGAGTATTATACTATAAGTTAGTACTTTAAACTTGCTTTAAAAATTGGTATACTTAACTGTACTAAATGGTGGCTGTAGCTCAGTGGTAGAGCGTCAGTTTGTGGTACTGAATGTCGCGGGTCCGATTCCCGTCAGCTACCCATTAATAAAAGAAGCTCCGAAAGGGGCTTTTTTTATACAATTAAAAAGTGTAGATTGAGTTCACTCGAGCGTGGCAATTGTTATCGCGTATAACTCCTGGCAACACGGATTGATAACAATCTTTAGCCTCAATCTGCTATAATTTCTTTATGGCGGAACCCAAAACAAAATCTACAAATCAAGATCCTCAGGAATTCCTAAATACAATCGAGCCTGAGCAAAAGAGACGAGATAGCTTTGAAATTCTAAAAATGATGCAAGAAATTACTGGTGAAAAAGCAGTTATGTGGGGGACGAGTATTGTGGGTTTTGGCAAATATCATTTTAAATCCAAAAATAGTTCTCAAGAAGCAGATTGGCCTTTGGCAGGTTTTTCTCCAAGAAAACAGAATTTAACTATCTATGCAATGGAAGGGAATGAAAATAATCAAGATTTACTGAATGAATTAGGCAAGCATAAAACGAGTAAAGCTTGTATATATATTAATAGACTCTCAGATGTAGATGTACATATTCTTAAAAAACTTATTCAAGCATCATACGATCACGCGAAAAAAAACTTATAGAAAGTTTTTTATTTTTGAAAGAAAAGTGATAAGAAAAAGAGGAAATTTAAAAAGTTTGGTAAAATAACAATATGATTACTTTTGAAACAAAGCTCCTTACAATCAAATCTTGGACAATTCTCAGACTACCTGAGGATGCTTCTGCGAAGCTTCCATCAAGAGGGATGATAATGGTTGCAGGAAAGCTTAATGGTATAATTTTTAAAACTTTGCTCGAACCAGATGGCACATACGGTCCTGGACTTACACCTAGCCATTGGTTCAGGCCAGATGAAGATTTGCTTAAACAAGCAAAAGTTTCCGCAGGTGATACAGTAGAGGTTTCGCTTGAACCGACCAAAGAATGGATAGAGCCTGAGGTCCCCGAAGATTTGAAAAAAGCTTTAGCGAGTTCCAAAAAGGCTGAAGATTTATGGAAGGATATTACGCCGATGGCTCGGTGGGATTGGATTCGTTGGATACGTGCTGTTAAAACATCGGAGACTCGTCAAAAGCATATAGAAGTTGCACTCGATAAACTCAACAAAGGAATGAGACGTCCTTGTTGTTTTAATCGTAATCTTTGCAGTGAGCCATATGTCTCGCATAATTGGCGTCTTCTCGAGCAAGTCTAATGTTCTTCTAGTACTGGAGAGCCAAACCAAACTTCGTTAAAATTAGCAATATCTTTAGGAGTTTCACATTTTGTTATTACAACACCTGAACATAACCAATCATGTGAAAATCCTCTACATGAATTCTGATCAATAAATTCTGAAAAACTGATTTTTTCTATAAGAAGCTTGTCTGTTTTTATATCATAAATTTGATACGTTGCTGTATTTGAATCACGATCTACAAGAACAAATCGTGCTTCTTCTCCTTTCCATGTTCTAATTGCATTATTTGCCGGCAGTTCTACTTTACAGTATATATTTTGCTGATTCTTAGGCCAAAATATAATAAAAGGGATTAATACTATAATAAAGTAGTAAAGTTTGTAATTGTTTTTAGGCAAGAAGAATATACTGGAAATAACAAAAGTGAAAAATATAGGAACAATTATAAAATCAAAAATGAGTATGGAAGGAATATTTGTATTATCGAGAAACATACTGACTGGTTCAAAGCCTACAAGAGGAGTAAATCTCACTATTATGAGAACAAAGCCAATTATTACGGAAAGACGAACCTGCTTGTTTATTTGGGGATGATCTATTAATTTCCCTTTAAAAAGATATTTATTTAAGAAACGTAGATATAGAAAGAAAATGATACAAAATATTAAAGTCATCTCTATTTAGAATATATAAGCATAGAATCTATGTCAAGCTAGATTCTAGAAGCTCTATGTTATTTTCTCGCTAATAAAAATGGCTTCATGAGGTTTTGAAATTTATTAAGATATCTTCTTCTGTAACTCGGTGGGGTAGTTTCAAATTGTTTAATAAGTTCTTCAAAAATCGTTTCTAATTCAATTGCCGTTTTTTCAATCGAAAATTGTTGTGCTGATTGCAAGCTCTGGTCTGCAAATTCTTGCCGGAGCTTTTCATCAGTAAGGAGCTTTACTACTTTTGCTGTGTATTGCTTCACATCTTTTTTTACTAAATAACTATTTTTTCCATCAACAAGAATGCCATTAAATACTTTGTCTTGCACGGCGACTATTGGGAGTGAAGACGCAAGTGATTCCAGGATTACTAGGCCTTGTGTTTCTGTTTGTGAAGCAAATAAGAAAAGATCAGCATCGGTATAAATATTTGGTAATTCTTCTGGAGGAAAGACTCCAAGGAAGTGAACTTTGTCATGAAGCCCTGCGTTATCAATTTGATCTTGTAATAAATCTTTATCAGTTCCTTCTCCCACCAAAACAAGCACACTATTAGAGACTTTTTTTTGAATTTCTCCAAATGCGTCGATGATAAAATCAATTGCTTTTTCTTTCCCAAGTCTTCCAACATGAAGAAGTATTTTTGTATCTTTTTCTAAATCTAGCTGTTTTCTAATCCAACCTTTTTTCCTCCCTTTATAAAGATTCAGTTCAATTCCTGTTGGATGTGCATGCATAGGTTTGGTAACGCCATATTCTATGAGTTCGTGCTTCACAGCTTCTGTTGGAACAATAAGATAGTCACTGTAATTACAGATAACTCTACTGAGCATACGCATAAAGGCTTCATTACCCAACCATTGTCCTAAATAATGTTTATATTGCACAAGCAGCGTACAATACGTAAATACATATGGAATTCGTTTTGCCTTGGCAATTTCCCATGCAAGAAGACTTACCGAGCCTCCATTGTAGGCATGAACAATATCGAAATCTTTATTGAGGATTTGTAAAAAAGTTTTATTAGGAACATGTATACCGGCTCTTGAACCTGTAGATAAAAATCTGACTGAAGGAAGTCTATAGATATGATTATCAGTATCTATATAACCTGGCATGCTTGGAGCAATAATAGTAACTTCATGTCCTCTTTTCTCTAGAGCACGAGCAGTTCTATCAACAGCGGTTGCTACACCTGTTGGTAATGGCAAATAAGCATCTGTAAATATTCCGATTTTCACAATATGGGCTTAACTATTATACGATACATGGATGAGAATAACAATTTTTCAACAAATGAGTGATACAATAGATGTCTGAGAGGGGGTGATATCTATGCCAGTTGCAAAAGCAAAAACAGAAAATAAGGATAAATCAAAAAAGGAAGAGTCATTTGAAGTTAATGGAGAAAACCTCCTCAAAAAGGTAAAAGAACTTATTAAAGAAGGCAATATTCGTAAAATAACTATCAAAGATAAAAATGGAAAAGTGCTTGTCGTTTTCCCATTAACTCTTGGTGTCGTTGGAGTCGCAATCGCACCGGTTTTGGCAGGAGTAGCAGCAATCGCAGCATTAGTTGTCGAATGTACAATTACTGTTGAGCGAGAATAAGCTATAATGTTAAAGAAATGAAAATATTTATAATATTTTCTCTTCCTGCACATGGTCATACCAATCCGACACTTAGTGTCGCAGCTGAGCTCGTGGCAAAAGGTCATAAAGTTATTTATTATTCCACACCAGAGTTTGAAGCAAAAGTGAAAGCAGCAGGAGCAATATATCGTTCTTATCCAGTCGATGAATTTGTCGATGCTCGAATAAGTCGCAATATGGCTTTGCTTGGGGAGAAAATCGTTGATTTTACAGAACAATTAGTAGATCAGCTTATCGATGAAGTAAAAGATCAACAGGTTGATTGTATTATTTATGATGCGGTTGCATTGTGGGGCAAGGTAGTAAGTACAGCATTATCTATACCTGCAGCGACTTTTTATACAACGCTTGCATTTAATAAGCGAGTTATCATGAGCAATACTCGTGTCTACACCAAAGCTTTACTCGGCTCACTTTTAACTGGAAGTACTCTCGTAAAGACAATGCATAAATACCGTAAGCTTGCACGAATATATGGGTTTAAAGCTCGATCGGTTAATGAATTTTTATGCAATGAAGAAGCCTGTAATATCGTTTTTACATCTTCATATTTCCAACCATATGTCACTTCATTTGACGCGTCATTTCATTTTGTTGGATCATCGATACAAACCAGAAATGAAAAAACAGATTTTATAGAAAAATTAAATAAACAAAAAAAGATTATCTATATATCAACGGGTACAATCTTCAACCAAGATTTGAACTTCTACCACAAATGTATTCATGCCTTCGCAGATAAACCGTATCAAGTAATCATGTCATTAGGAAATACGTTTACAAAGAAAGATTTATTGGCAGTTCCTTCGAACTTTATTATCAAAAATCATATTCCCCAATTAGAAGTGTTAAAGAAGGCAGATGTTTTTATCACGCATGCGGGAATGAATAGTATTACCGAAGCACTGTATAACAGTGTGCCTATGCTTCTGGTACCTTTTACGGCTGAACAACAACTCAATGCACATCGAGTTGCACAACTTGGTGCAGGAATATTTCTTAAGAAAGATAAAGTCACTCCTGACCAACTGCATGCCTTTACCCAAAAGGTTTTACAAGATAGTACCTATAAATCCAATGCGACAGCAATCGCCAAGACTCAATATAAAGGTGGAGGTTATAAAAAGGCTGCAGAGATTTTAATTGCGTATGAATCTACTCAAAGAAAACAGCATGCTGCTATTTGAGTTCGTATCCGCCAGCTGGAGCAGCAGCTAATTCGGTCATCGATGCATCTATCTGTGCAACATCCATTGAAGGACCATCGTCAAGCTCATGCTCTTTCGCGTCTTCACCATAATCTACAAGATGTTTTTTTATTCCATAGTAGAGGGTTTCTGCAGCCTTGCTTCGGTCACTGTTATATGTGTAGAATATCTTTCCGCAATATGAACAAGGGTGTGAATAATACATAGTCTAAGGCTAGTATACATGCAAATTTTAAAATTGCAACAATGATGCGAACATATTGGTCGATCCCACTTTTTGTTTGAGCTTTGGTTCAACAAGTATTGATACTGATTTTGGAAATATCTCCACAAACAGGGAAGAAGTCGGGGGAAAATGATTTCCATCACATTGATAAGATTTTGCTCCTTTAAGAGATCGTATCTGTATCGTTTTTGCTTGCATGAGTGTAAAATGTGGACTCTGTTGTACTTTACCCAAAAGTGCATTTCCCAGGATACTTAAGAAAGAACGAAATGTTGACGCTTGAATGACTGCTATATGGAGGACTCCACTTTGATGATGTGCATGTGGAACAGCTTCAATTCCAGCTTGAATCTTCCCCATATTAGCAACTAATATACTTTTTGCTTTATATCTTTTGAAAGGCTTATTATCAAGTGATATCTCGTATACTCCCGATTTTTTATTAAATGCTTTTACACTACTCAAGAGATATGCAAAGAATCCATATTTATTCTTCAGTTTACGATTTGTTTCTTTCATAATTTCGGCATCAAAACCAATGCCTGCAATTATTGCAAAAAATGTATCGTTAACTTTTCCGATATCAATTCTCTGTACAACTCCAAAAAGTGCTCGACGAATAGCATCGTCTTTTGATCCCAGTAATCCGAGATTTTGTGCAAATAAGTTTCCCGTCCCTAATGGAACGATACCAAGTACTACTTTGGTTTTACTGACCGCTTGTAATGCTTCCATGATTGTTCCATCACCACCGCATACAACGATATGGTTTGCACCTTCTTTGATTGCTTGTGCAGCTAATATGCTGGCATCTTTTGTACGGGTGGTTTGTAATGTCTTTCCGTTCCATCCAAGCGATTTTGCAATTCGAACTATTTCAGTTTTTCTTTTCTTAGGATCGCCTTGACCGCTTGCAGGGTTAATAATAAAGAATGCTTTTCTCGGATCACTTTTCATAGATGCATCATAGCATAAAAAGCTGAGTTAAAGGGATTATGCTTTTGCAGATTCAGTGTGGTCTTTTTCTGATGGAATAAGTAGCCAAAGAATAAGATAGGGAATAAGCCCAGGAAATCCTCCTGGTAAAAACAAAAGGATCCAGATAATTCTCACAAAAAGAACTCGTATGTGGAAGTAGTTTGCAATGGCTGCAGCGACTCCTGCAACTATTCTTCCTTTCTTTGGACGTTCTAAAATATTCATAGGATTATTGTATCACTCCGGCTGAGTTTGTGGGTTAGTCTTCTGTAAGAATTATTTTGCGGGATTATACAATGGGATTGTAAAATTAAAAGCAGAACCTTTGCCTTTTTTGCTGGTAACCCAGATCTTTCCTTTGTGTCGTTTGACGATTTCCGATGCAATATAAAGTCCAAGTCCAAATCCTGCAATGTTTCTTTCTTCGTGTTCTTTTGTGCGATAAAAGCGTTCAAATATTTTGTTTTGATCTTCCTTATCAATTCCAGGTCCTAAATCTTGGACAGTAAATACTGCATTCTTTCCCTCTTCAGCCAATCGTACAATAAGCTTATCGGCTTTTGGAGAGTACTTGATCGCATTTGTTAACAGGTTTGCGATTACTTGTGATATACGATCCGCATCACCGAATACTTGAGATTTGATCTTTCCTTCCTTAATAATTTGATGTGTGTCTGTTGTGTATTGGATATCTGAGATTGTTTTTGCTGCTAATGCATTTGCATCAAACATCTCTTTCTTTAAAACAAGTTTGCCTTCCTCGATATTGCTAACATTTAAGAGATCATTAATCAGTTTTGTCACTTTATCTGTTTGTGTATTTATATTTTCTAGCAATGCAGCATACTCTTGGTGATCATCTTTATTAACTCTTCTATAAAGAACTTGAGTAAAGGCTTTTATCGATGTAATAGGCGTTTTGAGTTCGTGTGATGCCATTCCAAGAAATTTGTCTTTTTGCTTATCGAGTGTTTGTAATTTTACGTGAGACTCTTGTAGTTCTTTTGTTGCAATTGTAATTTTGTCACTCAATGTTTTATTAAAACTTTTTATTTCTTCATAGGCTTTGGCATTCTGTATCGCAATAGAAATAATTGGGCCAAAAATCTCAAGTACTTTTATATCTTGTGCTGTATATATTTCACCTGATTTCTTATTCCCAAGTAAGAGTAATCCTTCATTTTGCTCTCTCTCTGAAAGTGGAACAGCAATAGCAATTCCCAATTTTTGCATAAGGTGTTTAACAACTTTATCTTTTTCCTCATCAAGGATTACCATTCTTCGTAACGCAAATATTTGTTGAATTAGTTCTTTATTATAAGTAGGAGTTTTTTTATAACCATCAGTTATGATTGAGAACTTATGTTGTTTTCTATAAATGATAAATGATCCTTTTTCAATATGAAGAGTAGAGAATAACTTCTGCATTGTTTTTGTTGTTAATGTTTTCAATTTAAATGTTGAAGCAATAATTGTAGTTAGTTCTAGGATGAGTTCGTCTGAATTATATTTCCCTCGGAAGAAGACTCTATCGGTAGCTTTTTGTACTGCTGTTTTTATCGGTTCAAATGTTAAAACAATAAATGTTGCAAGAAGTGCTGATGTAAATCGTTGTTGCGTTATTGATTCCTCCTGAAGTACATATCTACTAATAAAGAAAACACCAAGTGTATAAATTGAAGCAAGTACTGCAATAAGGAAAGTATATGTAACCGTCCGAGCAATAATAGATCGAATTGCTAACAGACGATGTTTAACAATTGCATAGAAAATAAATCCAACAAAAATAAGTGAAAAAATCGGTCCGAAAATAACAAGATTTGAAAGTTTAAAAAGTACTACAAAAACAAAATTTGTTAGTATTAATAAAGTAAATGTGAGACTTATTCCAAATACCAGAAATTTTAGTTGCTGCTTCTCGACTCCAACTGCTTTTTTATATTTTTTAATAATCTCAAAGATTCCAATAATAGGAAGCCCCATAAAAAGAAGTGCAAATAGGGCAATACCAGGAGCTGGAGTTGGGGTGATTTGGTCTGTGATTGTTACACCTGAAAAGATTAGCGGGGTAAATGCAATTCCCATAACAAGTAAAGTTAAGCCAATTAATATATAAAGGAATGGTTTATTGATCTCTAATTCACGATGAGGGAACGCTTTAATAAATAAATAAAGCGTTGGACCAAGTGGTGCCGTAATAAACATAACAGCACGTATCCAAAATAGCGTTGCGTCCGCTGAGGATGAGTTTAGTGAAAAATAATTAGCGACTGTCCAGAGGGCAAAAATAACAGTTAGCGCAGTAAGTAATCGATTAGTGGCACTATTCGGTTGCTTCTTATAGCTAATTATTCCGAGCAGTATATTAGTAAATGCTGTCAGCAAGATGACTGCCAATGTCATTGTATGCAGAGCTTAGTGAATTTTTAACGAAAATGCAAGTGGCTAACTATGCTGCAGGTTCAAGGTATACTTGTCTTGGAGGGATTTCTTGGCCCATAGACCATTTTGCCAAAGTATGAGCAGCTTTGGATTTGGAAGCATCTGCTGATGCTCCCGTCTGAGACCAGAAATGTAATCCATTTTCCACACCATCTCTCCAATAACTTACTTCTTCACCAACCATCTTTACTGCAAAATCTGTAGACTCTTCAAAGGTTAATCTCTCCCCACTTTTAATTCTATTGTATTCATCACGAGTTAGACCAGGGAAAATCAAATCAGTTGAGTCACCAGGTTTAAGATGTTGATAATCAATAATCGTTCCCATACCAACATCGGTTGCCATAATGACTGGAATGCCACGGGCAAGTGCTGCTTCACGAATCAATATCTTCATTTGAAGATTATCGATCTCCTCAAAAACAATATCTGATCCATTAAGGAATGTATCAATTGAAACAGTCCCATTTTTCCCATCAGGGGTAATATTTTGTGTATAACATTGTGCATCTATATATGGATTTGCTTTATAAGCTTTTTTAATTGCATCCGCTGCATGATTATCTCCCACAGTTGTAATATCGGGTGCTTGTAAGCGATTTAAGTCATGATAGAGTATTGCTCCACCATCTGCGACAGTAATGTTTTTTGCACCTGCACGTACGGCACCCTCGATAAGTGAACTTCCAACACCTGCACCGGCAAACGCAATTCTTTTTTTAGGGAGTGCTTCTCGTGCTTCGTCCGGAATAATTATAGAATCACTTAAATGTACGAGCCAATGATATTCTTCTTCAACAGGAATTCTCTCATAACGCTTTATTCCTTCTTCCCAAGTAAACTCAACAACTCGAGAATTTTCCCAAGTATCATTAAAACTTTTATAACGGTTCATAAGATATGATTCTTTAGGATGTTCTGGGTCCTGACCAATATATTTATCAAAGTGTGCTTTTCCTTTCTTTCTCTTCGCTTTATCCTCAAGATATTCAGGAAATCTATCAATGAAAACTCCTTCCTCAACAGCTTCATTAAAAACGGCTTCCGGATCATTTACATCTGCTTTCCATGGTCTTCTCTGTGTTCTCTCAGGGAGTGTAAGAATCGAATGCATAAGACCTCTACGATCTTCTTCAACATTTGGATTATAAATTTTAACTTGGGGTACTTCTGTCTCTCGACCTCTATCAGTTTCACGTGCAGCAATATATCTTTCTGATGGGCGTCCTACTAAATGTAAATGTCGTGGTCTTTCCATAATTATGCTACTTTAGGCGGGACTTGGGCAACGTATAGTTTGGGTGGATCAACCTCATCCTTCCAGTATCCAGGGAATATTTTTTTAACAACTCTTTTCGCTGCAGGGAGTAATTCTATCGGTATTCCCTCACCAAAGTCAAGTTGCGTACCTTCTGCATGTCTTGCAAACTTTCGTTGTGCGACCATTAATACTATTTCTCTGTCGTGATCCTGAGCTACTTCAACAACTCCGTTTTGACCATCAATAAGACTATGTGCTATTAGCTGTGTCTGGTCTTTTTTTTCGCCATCTTTTTCAATGATTCCTCTATATTGTTTTGGGACAACGATTCTTCCAAGTTCAGCAACTTTACTTAAAGGCTTTCCTTGAAGTACTTCATCCCATCCAATGCGAGGTTCTACAAGTTCTATAAGCTCTAGTGGACGCATAACTTCTGTTGGATATTCTTCTCCAAAGACTAACCGACCAGTCCCTGCAAGATGTTTTCCATTTACTTCACTTTTGTCAAAAACACATATCGTTTCTGACCTACCGCCTTGTCCATAAGAGTCATCGTACATTAAATGCGACGCTTCACTAGCATATTTACCAATTAATTCAGCACTCACTGTCTTTCCTTTTGTACGTTTCTCACGTTCTGTACGGATATACTTATGGTAATAGGGAACATAGCCTTCGCCTACAGCGGTCCTTGCTAAACCGAGCCATTGATCGTTTGGAGATGAATGAGAATTAACTACTTCTAATTTATTGTAGACTACAAGAGCTCTTGTTTTTTGTTTGTCTCTTCTTTCATGATGTTGTGTTTCAGGATTAAGTGCCATAAACTTACCTATTATACTAATTTAATTATACAGTGCAAGTTTTGAGGTTTGCTAGGTTTATTTTCTGAAGAAAAGATAAAAGATGAGGGAAAGAATTCCACTAATGATGAGTGAGCTAACCCAAGGGAAATAAAATGTGAAATTATCTTTCTTAATATAAATATCGCCAGGAAGTTTTGGTAAAGAAGTAAGCTTGGGTAATGCCACAAAAAGAATTCCTACTATTATAATAACGATGCCAATGATAATGAGCATCTTACCCATACTTTCATTCATGAATAATTCTTGCCTCCTCTCCGCGATTTTTATTTGCAAATCCCCAAATCAAACCGACGATGAAGCCTGCAATATGAGCAATATACGCGACTCCACCTTCGCCACTTCCCATATCACCCAGAGAGCCAACGCCCGAAGCCAATTGCAAAATAAACCAATAACCTAACATGAGCAATGCACTTATATCAACAAATGTTACAAAAAATACAATAAAGATGAGTGTCTTTATCTTTGCATGAGGAAAGAGTACGGCATAACAACCAAGTATTCCCGCGACAGCACCAGAAGCTCCAAGCATAGGAATTGATTCAGTTGTCATAAATGCATACTGTGCCAAACCACCAACAATACCAGCTGTTAAATAAAGTAATAAAAATCCAATAGGTGACAATCGATCATTGACGTTATCTCCAAAAACAAAAAGGAACCACATATTTGAGAGAATATGCAAAATCCCTCCATGGAGAAAAATTGATGTTACAAAAGGTAATAGTGTTCGATAATCATTGAAATTAACATCTGTTGGAATCAATGCATACTGAGTGATAAATGCTTCAGGATCCGAGGCAATAAGCTGTTGAATAAAAACATAAATTGTTATACCAATAATAAGGTAATTTAAAAAGGGAAAACTTTTGGCTTTTATAGAATCTGAAAGCGGAAACATACTTATATTATAAGAAATTCTTGTAACAAATGTATAAGAATTGTTGAGTTTTATTTGAGCATTTATGAGAAGTTTGAATACAGTTCTATGATAAAATAGATTCATGAAGAAAAAGGTTTCAATTATTGGAGCTGGGATGGCGGGATGTTTTATGGCGATCTGTCTTGCCAAAAGGAATTATGAGGTGGATGTGTATGAATATCGCCCTGATGTTCGAGAAGAGAATTATGATTCTGGTCGTTCATTCAATTTAACATTGTACTATCGTGGAATTGAAGCGATGAAACAAATTGGTATATGGGATGACGCAAAAAATGTTGCAATCATCGCCGAAGGGAATGTCGCTCATTACGAAACAAAAAATGTGTATGACTCTTTCGATGCAAGAGGAAATGAAATCCTTTACACAGTTCATAGAAATAGATTAAATGGTGCACTTATATCTGCTGCTGAGAAATATCCTGAAATTACATTTCACTTTAATACAAAGTGTGTAGCAGTTGATAGTACGAAGAAAGAAATTCGTTTGGAGAAAACTTCCGAAAAAGAGACTACTGTCAAAACAGATTTAGTTATCGGAGCGGATGGGGTTAATTCTGTCATTAGATCTTATGTATCATCAGATAAAAAGGATCATGGAGAAAAAGAATTTGAAGATTGGGGATATAAGGAAGTACATATTTCTCCAAAGTTAACCGAAGAAATGAAACTCCGACTTCGTGCGACTCACACATGGCCAAGACCAGATTCGCTTTTAATTGCTTTCCCAAATCCAGACGATTCTTTCACACTGATGTTCAATCTCCAACTTGAAGGCGAAAAGAGTTTTGCACAACTCACTACACCTGAAAAGATTGAAAAGTTTGTAAAATCTGATTTTCCTGATCTCCTGCCATTACTTTCTGAAATTACAGATGCCTTTTTAAAGAGAAAAACTGGAACTTTTGTTACTTTGCATAATCCTACATGGCATGATGAAGATTTTGTCTTTTTGGTTGGTGATGCAGCTCATGCTTTTATTCCTTTTTATGGACAGGGGATGTGTGCAGCATTTGATGATTGTTTAAAGTTTACGGAATTATATGACAAGTTTGATGGTGATTTAAAGAAAGTATTTCCTTTGTATCAGGAAAATCGCAAGCGAAATACTGACCTGATGGCGGATCTGGCGAAAGAGAATTTCATCGAACTTCGTGATAAGAGTCGGTCACCGTTTTTTGTTTTGAAAGATAAAGCTGATACATTACTCCACATGCTTTTCCCAAAGTACTGGCAACCGCCTTTATATGTTCTTATTGCACATGGCGACTTAGAATATCATGAGGCATATGCATTGTACCAAAGACAATTAAAGAGGTCTAAAAAGATTGGGTTGGATGCTGCACTGTATGCGTTGGCTTTGCCACTTATTGCTGTTCAAAAATTAGGGAAGAAATAAGTTTTTCTTGTACTTTGTGCCGACAAAGGACCAAAGCTCTTCGACAGGCAGTACTTCGCTAAAAATCAGTTTCATTCCAAAGATTTTCTTAACGCTGTGTGCTGATTGTCGAACTGTAGGAAAAATTTATAGGAGAGATTAGATGAATCTTGGGACTCTTTTTTTGTAGTCTGTGTATTCTTTTCCAAATATCTTTTCAAGGTTCTTTTCCTCACGGATTGCTGATTTGTAGAAATAAATAGCAAGTGGGATTCTCAAAATGATAAGCCAGCTTTGGATGGCAATTGCAAAACCAAAATAAAGCATCATGAATGCAAGATAAATTGGATTTCTTGAAAAACCAAAAGGTCCATCCGTCACAAGTTTGTCCTGTTTTTTATGATGTTCTCCAGGAACGCCCCATGATTTGCTCATAACTTTTCTTGCCCAAAGAGCAAGGACGAAACCGCCAACATACATTGCTACACCAGCCCACGTGATAAGGAAAGAGAATGGTGTTTGGGGAATTGGCATGAATACTGCTGCAAGAATTTGGAGAGCAAGAATTGCTGCTTCAACAAAATTTGTTTTGATCATGTCAAAGTTAATTCGCTCTTTGGAGAATTTAATTTCTGTACGAATCCAAATTACTTTGATAATGATAATTCCAAGTGTAAGTATCGCTATTAATTCAGGTGTCATTTTAAAATTCCTTTCTTAAATAAAAATTTAAAAATAAAATTGCGATCGTTTTTATCATTCATTTTGAAAACAAATTGATACAAACGTCGGTTATTATATTTTTGATCAAAAGCAGCAACGGTTTGGTAAACTCTTTTTACAAGTTGCGGCTTTTTACTCTTTTCGAGACTGTAAGCAATTGCCTCCTGCAATGCAGGGCTTATCTTCTTTTGTTTGAGAAGTGCAAGTGCTTGCTCGCCTTGTATATTATACTTCAGTTTGTAGTCATAGTACATCCTTCGTACAGCCTCAATATTGATTTTCCTCTCAAAAGTTTTTGATTGAGATAATGCATTTGATCCCGCCAGATAGATCATTGTCATCAAACATTTATAACATCGTGAACAATTATATTTACCTTCAAGATTTTGTGTACACACACGCAAATACTTAAGTGCTAAAGGAGACTTACTCACAAGACTTGTTACTTTGCCCATTCTGTCATGTTCTCCACCATCACTTTTAACCTTTAGCGTTTCAGTGGACCAAAGTACATCCAATTCTGGATGGGTTCCATATGGGAAAAGTTGATCGTTTCTAACAGCTCCCGGGATAAGCATATTTTTCATCTGCTTTCTTAGGAAAAGTGCTACAGCTGCGAGTGCTCCACCATGTGCAAAATCCCAAACTAATCGCTTCTCAATAATCTCGCCTAAGTTTGTCTCAAGGACCACTGCGTGCACTTTTTCTTCTGCAGCTACTTTTTCAACTGTGGTTTTTACTTTATTAAAGAAAGGTTTATTCGAAAGTGGTACATCAAATCCATGGACGATAATGAGATGCGATATCTTTGTCGTTTTCTTATTTTTATTTCTTAAGTATGTATAAAATGAATCAACTCCCGCAGTGAAGAAACTTCCTGTGTATCGTGGTTTGAAAGTATCGACTGTTGTTTCTTTCACACGGATTTTAATGCGAGAAAGCCCAACTTGCCATTTGATAAGGAGTTTCATGATTTCGTTGGTGTTTGCGAGGAATTGTTCTGAAACTGGACCGTCGACATAAATATTCTCACCTGTTTTCATACAAGGGAGGAGTACAGCAGCCAAGAAGGAAGTATAGTCTTTTACGATAAATCGCTCATACTTTTTATCGGTGGTGATATATGCTCGTTCTGCTTTTTTACCGCGAAAATTAATATCAGCTGATAATGTAGCTGTTTTTGCAGTATTTGAGTATGTCAGATTTGAAATGACCATAATTTTTCGTGCATAAATAATAACAAATTTACGCACAGATGTCAACTATAGGACTAAAAATTAAAACAAAAAACAACTCTATGCAAGAGTTGTAATATAGCTTACTGAAATAAATAGTTTATTGATCTATTATGAAGAAATAGATATAACAATCATCCCGCTACGTTGGATTTTGTTTCGCTAGAGCTCCTGACTACTACGCCCTCCTTCGTTTTGGGATGATTAGATATATAATACTTAATGTTCTTATTATTTTCGATAAATAATCAGTAAGAACTTAGTAAGACATTTATCCCATATCCATAGGCAAAACGAAAATCTGATTGTATCATCTCAACAATGGGTGTACAATAATTAGGTGGAAACAATTACATTTTTTGAAACAGAAGATTGGGAAAAAGAATATATCACCAAAGCATTTCCTCAAGACACTTTATATTTCTCCTCAGGCAAAGGACATGAAGCCTCAGAAGAGAATATCCTAAAATCCACGATAATTTCGACATTCATCTATTCACAAATGACGGCTGAGGTTCTCTCAAAATTTCCAAACCTTAAAGTGATAGCTACAAGATCAACTGGCTACGATCATATAGACCTTAATTATTGTAAAGAAAAGAATATAACCGTGGTAAATGTTCCAACATATGGAGCTCATACCGTTGCCGAGCATACATTTGCTTTAATCCTTGCCCTAAGTCGTAAGATTGTGAGAACAGTGAATCGAGCCAAAAGAGGTGACTTTGATCTGCATGACCTTACGGGGTTTGATTTAGCTGGCAAAACCATTGGTGTTGTCGGTGCGGGTAAGATTGGTGATAAAGTTGTTCGATTGGCAAGAGCTTTTGAAATGAATGTACTTCTTTATACTCGTCATCCGGAGGAAGTAGCTGGCAAAGAAGGCATAAAAGCTGTAAGTCTTGATGAATTATTTGCAAATTCTGATATTGTGACACTTCACGTACCGCATACACCTGAAACCCATCATATTGTTAATCAAGAAAATATTCAAAAATTTAAAAAGGGGAGTGTCTTGATAAATACCGCACGTGGTCCATTGGTTGAAACACAAGCAATTCTTTTAGGTTTGGAAAGTGGCATTTTACGAGGTGCTGGACTTGATGTTCTCGAAGAGGAATGTGGATTGAAAGAAGAAAGAGAATTGCTTACTGAGGAATTCTTCAAATCCTGCGACATCAAAACCCAACTTATGGACCATATGCTTATCAGCCGCGATGATGTGCTCTATACTTCCCACAATGGGTTTAATAGTACAGAGTCAGTTCATCAAATTCTTGATGTCACTATTGAGAATATCCAAAAGCTGCTTACTGGTGCCGGCCAGAATATTGTAGAAATTAAACAATAACTTTCCATGCTATACTAAATGGTATGAATCCATCCTCTGAAGAAAAGCTTATCTCCAATCATTCAGCAAAACTCAATTGGCTTCGTGCAGCTGTTCTCGGTGCAAATGATGGTATTGTTTCAATTGCAGGTTTAGTTGTGGGAGTTGCAAGTGCTACTGCTTCACATGAAATAATATTCACGGCCGGTATGGCTGGTATCATTGCTGGAGCAATTTCAATGGCTGCAGGAGAATATGTTTCAGTCAGTAGTTCCAGAGATACAGAAAAAGCTCTCTTAGACGAAGAACGTCGAGCGTTACAGAAAAATCCTGAACGTGAGCTTGAAGAACTTGCAAAGATTTATGAACAAAAAGGATTAAGCAAACAAACAGCACATACAGTTGCAAAAGAATTATCTGAGAAAGATGCTTTTGCAGCGCATGCCGATGTAGAATTTGGTATTGACCCTGAGAATCTCACAAATCCATGGCATGCAGCAATTGCATCGGCTGCTGCCTTTACTGCTGGAGCAATGATTCCATTGATTGCAGTTTTGACTCCACCTAGTGACATGAAGGTTTCTGTGACATTTATTGCTGTTTTACTTGCACTTGTTCTCACTGGAACAATCAGTGCAAAGGTCAGTGGAGCAAATCCAATGCGTGCTACAACACGTGTCGTCATTGGCGGTGCACTTGCTATGATTGTCACAGCACTTGTTGGTTCTGCACTTGGTGTGTCTGGCATATAATCCACAAACATCTTCTAGCAATCTCTTCGCTAACTCACTATACTAATTACAGATGAAGAAAGTACATTTTTTAGGAGCCTCAGGAGAAGTAACTGGATCCTCATTCCTTCTAACTGCTGACGATGAAAGCCAACTCTTAGTTGATATGGGTATGTTTCAAGGACCTAAGGAGATTGCAAATCTTAATTATCAGCCACTTCAATTTAAACCATCCCAAGTAAAGGGAGTTGTTCTTACGCATGCTCATTTGGATCATTGTGGGCGTTTACCTATGTTAGTATATGGAGGCTTTTCAGGAAAGATTTACATGACAGCACCGACATTCGCATTGATGGAAGTGATTCTCATGGATTCCGCAAAAATTGCTGCAGAAAAGATTGACGTGCCCCCGCTTTATGGAATTGAAGAAGTTGAAAAGACGTTAAAGTTAGTTGAGATTGTAGAATATGACAAACCTGTGGTTTTTGGTCCATTTACTGTTAATTTCAAAAATGCAGGACATATTCTTGGATCAGCTAGTATTGTAATCACAGATAAAGGGGATGGACGGACAATTGTCTTTAGTGGCGACTTGGGTAATACACCAGAAGATATTATCAGACCAACGGATTACATCGATAATGCAGATATTGTGGTTATGGAATCAACATATGGCGATAAAGTTCATCCCAAAGAAGATCCTTCCAAAGTTATTCAAGAAGAAATAAATGCGGCAGAACGTGACAGTGGCGTTCTTATGATTCCGGCATTTTCACTTGAGCGTACACAGGAAATTTTGCATAGAATTTATCATTTAAAAAAAGAAGGAAAAGTCCAACAAGACACACCTGTCTTTATGGACAGTCCTATGGGTATTCGAGCGACTGAGATTTTCCGCCAATATCGTGAATTCTACAATCAAGAATTACAAACCCATAATGACGATCCTTTCCACTTTGAAGGTCTTGCTGTAACATCTGAAGCACGTGATAGTAAAGAAATTATTAAGGCAATTGATCCAAAGGTAATTGTCGCCGGATCGGGTATGCTCTCTGGTGGACGTATTCTGCACCACGCACTTAATTACCTGCCAATTCGAACCTCAAGATTGCTTTTTGTAGGCTATCAAGCAGAAGAGACATTGGGACGAAGAATCCTTGAAGGTGCAAGAAAGGTTCGGATTTATGATAAATTCATCAATGTTCGTGCTTCAATCCGTGAGACGACTATGAGTTCTCACGCAGATCAGCCAAAACTTCTTGAATGGCTCAAGCATATTAAAGGTGTGAAGAAAGTTTTTATTGTTCATGGTGATACTGTACAACGGGATGTTTTCTCACAAAAGGTCAAACAAGAATTACAGCTGCAAGATGTGTATTTACCTCTCAATGGGGAAGAACACACGCTATAAATTTTTACTACTTGTGCCGACCAAATTTTTTAGTGTTATATCATAACAAAAAAGCAGAGTATGATATTAAATTTACCATACCCTGCTTTTGTCACGAGTATTCTGTTTTATGATTATGCTCCGGCTTCTGTCTTAATCTTTGAAACTGCGTCATTAAATCCTTTCGGACTCAATGATGAGCCAGAGACCTTCGTTAAACTAATTTCGTCAATACTTTTCCCTACAACTTGCGTTTTGTAATGTTCCGCAAAATCTGTTTGGCGTTCTTTAGAAATAGGTCGTGTCGCTTTAACTTCGACTGTAGAGTCAGTGACAACTCCATCAGCAATCGTTAACGTAACGCCTAATTCTTCTTGCCCACCAGGAGATGTGTAATTACCAACTGCTGTGTATGTACCATCTTTATACGCGGCCGTTGCTGCTTCTCCTGAACCTGTTGTTGGTTGTGTATTTTCAGTTGTTTGTTGTTGCATTGCTGGTGATTGTGTCTGGTTTGTTGTCGTTGTTTGTTGCTTATTCATTGTTTGGTATCCAACAACACCAACGAGGACAATAACGATTATTCCGATAATCGCGATAAGCCCACCGTTACTACTTTTCTTCTCAGTTGATTGTGTATTTGTATTTTGTTCGTCCATATAATTCACCTCCCTTCTTTACAATAGGGGTATATTCTTAAGGTTGTCTTAAGAATTTCTTATGAAGTTATTTAACTTCAATAACCACTTTACCTTTTGGAGGAGTATTTCGCAAATATACTAATGCATTTGCGGACTCATCAAGTGGGAATGTCTTTTCAATGTGTATTGTTATCACACCATCATTTATGAGCTCAGAGAGTTTGTTTAACCGCTCAGTATTCACAACCGTATATTGTCCGATTGCTTCAACATTGTATTGCTTTGCAAGTTCTTCATCTGGCTGAGCTGCCATTGTGACGAGTTTACCTCCTTGCTTTAGAACTGCGTAAGAACGTGTGAATGTTTCTCCACCGACTAAGTCATAGACTGCATCATACTCTTTTACAGTATCTTCAAATTTTTGATTCTTATAATCGATTACTTCATCTGCACCGAGACTTTTTACAAATTCTCTATCAGATTCACTAACTGTTGTTGCGACATGTGCTCCGATATGTTTTGCGATTTGGATCGCCATTGTTCCAATACCACCAGCTCCACCGTGGATAAGTATTTTTTGTCCACTGTTCAGTTGGATGTGGTCATAGAGTGCTTGAATTGCACTAACTCCAGTTAATGGTGCTGCACCTGCTTCGGACATTGAGAGTTTTTCAGGTTTGATTCCTAAAGACGTTGCAGATGTAACTGCAAATTCTGCAAACGCACCTGTTTGTCCACCAAGGATGTTTGCTTGGCCGTACACTTTGTCACTTTCTTTTACGTTGGTAACTCCAGCTCCGACTGCTTTCACAACTCCTGCTATATCTCCACCCAATGTAAAAGGGAATGGATGTTGGACCATACTTTTTGCATAACCTGTTGCGACCTTCCAGTCGATAGGATTAACACCTGCTGCATGAACTTCTACCAACACTTTTCCTTCTGTAACTTCTGGCTGTGGGATATCAGTGATCTGGACATTTCCTTGTTCACTATATTCGTTTATTTGTGCTGCTTTCAAATTAATTCACCTCCTTTCAAAAAAAGATGGATACATGGATTGCTTACAGGGGAGTAATTGAATTTATTTGGCATAAAGGAGTAAAATACATTTACTATGAAAATAATAGTACTATGAAAAGTATAGTACTAAAGTTAGGAAATCATGTCAACCATACAGCCAAAAACAATCTCAAATGAATTTCAAAATGTTGTCAAAGTCATTGGAGACGCCTATATCCTAAATATAATTGCGATGCTTTCTCAAAAACAGATGCGGTTTAGTGAACTTGAAAGAACGGTTCCTGATATTTGTCCCGCAACCTTGACTGATCGATTAAAAAAGCTAGAGCAAGAGCATATTGTGATAAAAGAAAAAGAAACCGTTGATAAAGTTTCAGTCGTCTACAATCTCACTTCTAAAGGCATGGCGATGATTCCGATTATTCATGCCATTAACGTCTACGCTGAGAAAGTATAATTCATCTCTGCTATACTGGATTAATGAAGCATTTTGAACACGCAAAACGCTCCCTCGCTAAGACTATTACCTATCGTCTCCTCATCATTGTCGCTACATTCGTTGTCGTTTATATTATGACTGGTGATATTGATGCAACGACACATATTACCGTTGTCACAAGTATTGTGAATACTGTTTTATATTTTATCCACGAACGTATTTGGAATCGCATTCATTGGGGTAAGCACAAAGCAAAAAACTGATCTGTATTTTCTCAAATAAATAGTGTATAATAGCTTCATGGCAAAGAGAGATACCGGTGTCGGAAGTAAAAGAGCAAAATTAAAGAGACCTCACAAAACAGCAAAGCGTCTCGCTGCAAAAAGTGAAATGCTTGCTGCTAAAGCTGCAAAGCGAAAATAATTTGATTTAGATTAAATCATCCTCTTGCGTAAGAATCCCGTAAAGTGAATTGCTTTTTTGTCGCAAATCTTCTATCATTTCTTCATGCAACTATTCTCCTTTGACGGAAAAGAAAATAAGAAAGCTACGGCAGAAATGCTTGGGGAAGGCATAAAAGGTAATGCCGAATTGGTCGAATATCAATTTGATGATCAAAAGGTTGTAAAGATTACATTGCATCTTGAAGGCGACCCAGCCAAATTAATTCCAGGCAAACACGCTGTACATATTCATGAGAAAGCTGATTGCAGTGGTACATTTACTTGTGCTGGTGGCCATTTCGATCCAGGTCCAAGCGGTAATTCAGATCCTGACGTAAATCATCCTCATCATGCAGGAGATCTTCCAAATATTACAATTGATGAATCTGGGAAAGGTACTCTTGAAGCTATAACGACACGAGTGACTTTATCTGACGGTCCATTAAGTATCTTATCAGGAGAAGGAACTTCTCTTATGGTCCATGGCAATCCAGATCCATATATTGGTGGAGAATCTGGTTCCAAAATCAGTGGTGGACCAAGAATTGTTTGCGGTGTCATCAAAGAAGCATAATTATCCTCATAACGAGATATTCTTGTAATAAAACTACAGATGAATTACAATTTGCATAGAGTTTTGCTTTAAATTCTATGGAAGAAACAACACAATCATCAGCTAAATTAAAATTACCTGAACCAATCCAAGGGAGTATATTTCTATTAGTGTCTAGATTTCTAGCTGTAATGGTTGGGATTGACACTATCTATATAGTGCTGCGTATCTTTGTATTCGATCTTCACGAACGATTTATTTCTTTACAGAATATTGATATAGGCTTTTTACTTTTGCTTGTTGGTTCATATATATTTCAAATTTTTCTTATCCTTACAGTACTTTTTCACTGGCTTAATAAACGGTATTATATTCAAGATTCACATCTTATCGTAAAGGATGGCGTGTTTACGAAGAAATTAAGAGTATATGATTTAAAGAATGTTAAAACAGTCATGGTGAGTCAAGATCTTTTTGGTAAGATGTTTCACTACGGAACAGTTACTGTCGTTATCACGTCCCCTGGCCTTAAAGAAGAAGTTTATCTATCTGAAATTCCTAATCCTCAGGAAATCGAAGAACGCATTAGTGCATTTATCTAAAAGTTCCTTAGTTTGTTAGAAGAGAATGTATATACAATCTATAGTCAGCAAGTTTTTTAGAGCCTACTTTTGAGTAGACAAACTTATAAAATTTGCTCATATAATTTTCTTTTACCATGAGACCAAATCCTATTGTAAGACAAAGAATATCATACGCCGTCCAAAAGTAATTGATAATTGCTATGTATCCCTGCGAAGGATATCTTGTGATATGAAAAATTAATCCAATGGTGAGGATCATGCATATAATAAGTTGGATTTTATACATAACGAAAATATTTTCGCGTTCATACTTTTTCGTAGTTACTACGAAACCAAGTTTTCTATGAAAAATACTTGATACAAAAGCCGAAGAAAATACGGGAAAAGTAATAAGACTTAAGACCAAACTCTTGATCGGTTGTCGTACCAACACTATGCTGGTAAAAAAATTAAACATAAGTATTGGTATATAGAGATAAAGTAAAAGATTATCTGCTTTAATAATGGATGCATTAAAGAACAAATAAGGCATAGGAGCGATTAACAAGATGAAATTTCGTATGCCGATAAGATAATAGGTCGATGCGATGAGATAGTGTAGTTTTTGTTTAAGATTCATAGGCCCCCAAATGAACTGCGGTAGGAATGCAAATGTTGTGTCAAATGTTCCTTTTGCCCAGCGGCGTTGTTGATTGAAGTAATCTTTAAGGGTTGCTGGTGCAATTCCCTTAGCCAAAGGCTCTTTGATAAACCCTCCACGTTTTCCTGCTAAATGCATTTTGATCGCTGTTGCATAATCTTCAGTAATAAATCTGGCATCCATACCATTAACTGCATTCAATGCTTCCCGTCGTACGGCAAAATTTGTACCACAGAGAAAGAGTGCATTGTCGTCTGCTTTGGACTCACAATAATATTGGAAAAAATTAATTTGGTGTGCATTGGCAGCTTTTGCTATCCAAGTTTTTTCGTTTCTATATCTTTGTGGCGTTTGGATAAAATCAATTGTGTCGCTTACAAATGGCTTAGTAATTTCGGTAAGAAATTTCGGAAGTGCTGCGTAGTCGGCATCTAGAACAATATCAATTGTATTGCGTGGATCCTTTGTTTGCAGTTTTGTCAAAGCATTATTGATATTTCCTGCTTTAAATCCTCCAGGTATTTTTCTAGCAATATGTTGTATGTTCAACTCACGACAAAGCTCTAGTATCTCTCTCCAATTTTCTTTTCTCGCAACTTTACCATCATTTAATACGACCACCCTTGGTTTTCTCTGTGGGTTTATTTTTTTCGTATACACATCAGCAGTTCTTTTGGCTGCCAAAATCGTTTGACGAATAATCTCCGTCGGCTCACCACAGACACATATCAGCATATTGATTTGGATCTTTTTATTGTGATTGATTTTTTTGTACGTTTTATATTTACGCGGCCATAACATATAGGCAGCACTGAGAGAGTGGAGGACAGTATATATTTCGGCGATAAATAGGAGGACACTGAAGACCACAAAGTATGAATAAAATGGGATTAATTGAATTCGTAAGATAAAGTAACAAGAAGTGGTGACAGCAACAAAAAATAATAAAATTCTTAAAGATATTTTTACCATGGTATGGGAGGCATTATTGCCGATTATAAGAGAGAAGGACGTAGCTGTCAAAGCTCTTATTTGAATTCAACTCACCCACATGGTAAAATTGCATATAGTTCTAACCGCTCCCGTAGCTCAATGGATAGAGCACATCGGTTCTAACGATTAGGTTGGGGGTTCGAGTCCCTCCGGGAGTACATATTCTACTTATAGCTTGACAGGTTAATTTTTCTTCGGCTACTATTAATAGATAGCCAGTGAAAATAAGTAGTAAAAATACAGTATCTCAAAAAAAGAAAAACAACAAACTGAGGCTAACCATCTTTATTTTACTCATTGTTGTCATTCCCCTCGTCATCATTACTATTGCTCTTAAAAAAGCGGAACCAGCTCCTCCATTCTCAGATAATAAATTGGAGATAAAGAAAGTGGATATTCATTTAAGTCGTACGCCTGATTTTTATAAGGTTACAAGTGGACATTATCTGATTCATGACAGGGATGGCACACTAATGTATGATGGCGATGTTGTATATAATGGGCAAATTGGCTCATATGTTATGAGCGAGAACGGATTACATTATGCTTTTATAGCGATTACTGACAATTCTAAAAGGGATGGATCATATTTTGAAATAGGTGATTTATATGTAGATGGACAGAAAGTTTTGTCTCAGCAAAAGAATCTAAATCTTCATATCATTGTTAATTCAGGTAATTACATTTATTCGCAAAAAGATGTAGAAGACAATTTTGCTCTCACCAAAATTTATAATTCAGAGACATTACTACAAACAAATAAATCGAACTATGCAATTGGGCAGCCGATCCTTGGGTCACTAGAGGGGATACGTATGAGCGCTAATGGAAAAAACGTATATTATCGATTAGAGGGAACAGATTACATTAATGGTAAAAAGGCACCTCTCCCAGAAGCTATCTCCATATATTTTAGTGATAATTTTCGTTATTATTTACATACAACCTTGCGAGTCATTTTACTCAAAACTATGAATGATATATTCATAAACAATGAGTATCAAACTACAGAAAATATCTTGTCAGAACCCAAACCGATTGTAAATGATAAGGGGCAATACGCCTTGGTTACAACTTCCAATACGGAAACGATTGTGTACTTGCAAAGTAAGCCATATAAGTTAAAAGAAGGAGCTGAACAAATATACTACAACAATTTACAAGATCACTTATTGGTAGGTTATACGACTAATTCTTCGTATGTTGGAAATTCAGGATTTAATTGGCAACTTGATGGTGAGGATGTAGAATTACCATTTTCTTCGACGGAATCCTTTGTTGAACTTACCAATAATGCAGTATATGTATATAATATATTACCGTAAAAAGCATTTATGAAGTTATTTTGATTTTATCGCAAACGGGTTAAAGTTAGTTTTCTTATCGTAATAATCTTCATTTTCAGCCTGTTTCAGCTTATTTGTTACCCAGTATGTTACCGGTGTAAAGAGAACTTCAAATGCCAGCTTTATAACATAATTAGAAACAATGAGTGCAATAAGTACATTTGTTGGTAATACTCCCCAGAAAGCAATAAATACAAAAACTAAGGTATCGAGTAATTGTCCAATAACAGTTGAGCCAATAGTACGTAACCAGAGCTTTTTCCCTTTCGTTGCGACTTTGAGTTTGGCAAGAATAAACGAGTTAATAAACTCGCCGACAAAATACGCAGTGATACTCGCAAGAACGATTCTTGGTGTTAATCCAAGAATTACCTCATATGCATGTTGATTTGGCCAATCTGGTGATGGAGGTAATAGTTGCACGAGCATAAATGTCACTGCCATAAGAATGTTACAAAGTAGGCCAATCCAAATGACTCTTCTTGCTCTACTATAGCCATACACTTCTGTGAGGATATCTCCAAATATATAACTAAGAGGAAAAAGAATGGTTCCTGCATCAAGCGTTATTGGTCCGATGCTTGTAATCTTCGTTGATGCTACATTGGAAATAATAAGTATCGATACGAAGAAAGCTGTAATGATATCAAGGTATCTAAATTTTTTCTGTGATGCTTTAACTGGCATAAGTAACGATTATACACCAGCTTGGCTTCCTTTTCCAACTATATGGTATACTTGTTTGGTTCAGATGAGTTCAAAATCATTTAAATTTACCGTTCTTCAAAAGGATAAAAAAAACAATGCTCGATTGGGAAAGCTTAAAACTCCTCATGGGGAAATTCTTACACCTACCTTTGTTCCAGTTGGTACATTGGCAAGCGTCAAAGGAATAACGCCACAAGCACTTCATGATATTGGTGCACAAATCGTACTGTCAAATACGTATCATTTACATCTTCGTCCTGGCGAAGAAGTCGTCAAAAAAATGGGAGGGCTCGGAAAGTTCATGGGATGGGAAGGACCAACGATGACAGACAGTGGAGGATATCAAGTATTTTCATTAGGTGTTGCCCAGAAAAAGGTTGAGATAAAAACGGTGGGTGGCAAAAAGCTCAATAAATTTAGTAAGTCAGTATTCATCAATCCTGCAGAAACCCAAAACCTTCTTCCTGCAGTTACAAAAACTACAGAAGATCGACAAAAAAAGAAATTAAAAAGTGCACTAGTAAACGATGATGGAGTATGGTTTTTCTCTCATTTGAATGGTGAGAAAAGATGGTTTGATTCGGAAAAGTCTATCGCAATTCAGGAAGCTTTAGGAGCAGATTTGATCGTGGCATTTGATGATCATGAATCACCACTTTGGGATTATGAAACGACCAAATTATCTCTTGAACGAACGAGTCGATGGGGTATTAGAAGTCTTCAAGCACAGAAAAGAAAAGATCAATTAATGTATGGTATCGTTCATGGAGGACATTACGATGAACTTCGACAATTTTCTGCAAAGTTTACCAACAAATACTTTGACGCCCTTTCTATCGGTGGTTCATATACTTCAAAAGCAGTTTTGTTACAAATGATCGATGCTTGTATCCCTCACTTTGATGAAGAGAAGCCGCGGCATTTACTTGGGATAGGTGAAATTGAAGATATATTTGAAGCAGTTTCTCGTGGGATGGATTTCTTTGATTGTGTTGCTCCGACAAGACGAGCACGCCATGCGAGTTTATTCATTCATCCAAAGAATGGTGGACGCAAAGAGAACAATTTCGTCTTTCATTTTACTAATAAACGATTCCAAACTGATCCGCAACCAATTGATCCTGGATGCACATGTTATGTCTGTCAGAACTTTACACGAGCATATATCCATCATCTTTTTGCAGCAAATGAACTATTGGGATTACAATTAGCAACCTACCACAACCTTTTTTTCGTTACATCATTAATGACGCAGATCCGAGAAGCAATTGGCAATGGAAATTTCCATAAATTAAAATCAGAGTGGTTAGATCAGTAAAGTTGCTCTTCTATAACTCTTCGTTACATTGACAAAACTTTCCCAATTCCATATAGTGAAGTCAGGCTATGTTACAACGATTATTCGGTTTTCTGCTCAAAAATCAAGTTCTATTTGCTCTATTTATCATCCTCTTATTGTGGTTTGTTTTCCAAATACGAGATATTTTGGTAACGCTATTTCTTTCCTACATTATTATGGCTGCGATGTTGCCAATTGTTGGATTTCTTCGGAAAAGAAAAGTGCCAAAGGTATTAGCCGTAATTATTCCATACTTCACAGTCACGCTTTTCTTAGTTTTATTAATTTTCCCACTCGTTCCTTTTGTTATCTCACAGATCGAATCCCTGATCGAAGGATTTCCAAAGTATCTTGATCGGTCAGCGGCAACATTTGGTGTCAGTATTGATCCAAAACAACTACAAGGCTATCTCAATGGACAATTAAGTGCTGCATCCAGTAGTGCATTTGAGGTTACGACAAGAGTCTTTGGTGGCGTATTCACTATTGTTACGATCTTTATCGTTAGTCTTTATCTTCTTCTTTACAATGATCATTTTACAAAGTTTATCGCTCGATTATTCCACAAACAGCATCAGGATAAGGTAATGAGGATAGTAAGTCTTGTTAATGAAAAGCTCGGTTCATGGTTGCAAGGCCAGGCGATTCTAAGTTTGTTTATTGGACTTATTACGTGGATTGCACTGACACTGCTTGGTATTCCATTTGCTTTGCCACTTGCTCTTCTTGCAGGCATGCTTGAAGTCGTTCCAACGCTTGGGCCAACCCTTGCGGCGATTCCTGCAGTAATTGTGGCTCTTACGATTTCTCCTACAATGGCGGTCGTTGTTGCCGCGACATACATCCTTATCCAAATGCTTGAAAATCAGCTCCTTGTTCCTAAGATCATGGAGCGAGCAGTTGGACTTAATCCTGTCATTGTTATTGTAGGTGTTTCTATCGGAGCCAATTTGCTTGGAGTTGTAGGAGCACTTCTTGCAATACCATTTATATCATTCTGTATCGTTATTTACAAAGCGATCGCTGAGTGGGAATAAATATTTTTTTAATGCTGCGGGCTGATTGCCGAATAAGTTGGATTTATAGATCAATGAGTCTATTTCTTTGCGGTGACCATGGTCCATGGGAGGGGGGTTTTTACTTCTTTTACAGTAAGTTGATCTGCAATAAATTCCTTGAATGAATTTGAGTTCCAATGCTGAATATGTTCAGGATGATCTCCAAGTTTCATGATATTCTTTCCTCGTAAGAATCTTTGGACAGTAAATAGTGGTTCATTTGGGACTGAAAGGATAAGATATTTACTGGTTACTCGTTTCATCTCAGCGACAGCCAACTTCGGATCTTCCAGATGTTCTAGCACTTCTGTGCAGATGAGAAGTTCAAATGCGTTGTCTTTATATGGTAATTTATAAATATCTCCCTTTTTAATTTTTACCTGAGGATTTGTTTTTTTACCAAGCTCGATTGCTTCGTCCATATATTCGATACCTTCAAGTTTTTTACCAATTTTATTCTGTCGCAATTTCTCAAGTGTAAATCCTTCGCCAGCTCCCACATCAAGGATTGATTGTGGCTTTAAAGGCTTAATTGTTTCGATGAGGACTTTGGTGAAGTTGTCAAGAAAAAATCGACTGATCGGGTTTTGATTTGTGTGCTTTTCAAAATTTGTTGTGTTAGCCATAAAAATGAGCGGGTGAAGGGAATCGGACCCTCGTATACAGATTGGAAATCTGTTGTTCTACCATTGAACTACACCCGCGATACTGATAAGTATACCAAAAAACAGGTTTTCCCTCAAGAAGACTGATCCATATCCCATAATAATGCATAATTTGATGAAAAGGTGTATAATTCATAGGTTCTGCCCGATTCCTTATGAAAAAATTTAAGGTAAAAAACAGGCAGAAAAGAAAATACACCCGACATACTGTGCCGCAATCAACATTTTCGTTGCGGACTTTGGCTGTTGGATTGCTCCCATTATTAATTCTTGCAGTCGCATTTGGGACAACACTTTTGATGAATCTCAATCTTCGTGAGCAGACATCTTCAATTCCCAATCCTACACTTGAGATTCCTACGTTGACGCTCCCAACAATAGTTTTACCAACATTCACAGCACCAACTTTTCAAGCACCTATCATAACATTTCCGACATTTACTCTTCCTACGGTTACTACACCAGAAATATCCTTTCCTGAAGTTTCAACACCAAAACCAAATGCTCCTGATTTTTCTGGTTTTACAAATTTTTTGCAATTGATTATTAGCATGTTCCTAAAAGCTTTTATTGCATTCTTGGTTATCCCAGATTCACGACCATTCTGGGCTATTATCGTGCAAGCCTTGAGTGCATTGTCGATTTCAATGGGATTGATGGGAAATTTGACGCTTAATGGTTTTGTCCGTGTAGGTGATTTACTGCTCCAAAGTATAAGTTTGGTTGGTACAAATATTGCAGCAGGATCACAAACAATTAGTGCAGCAGCTATAGAATATGCAATCCGTGCTGGTCAAATTTTGGCGACAAGTTCACTTTTTATATTTGAAAAAACTATTTGGTTATTTATGGTTCTTCTCAATGGAACTATTACAGTCTTATTGTTTATCGTTCATGCAGTAAGTGCATTTGCTGACGGGGTCGTCCGAGTAGTTATGATTCCTTTTCAGGTACTTGGTGCATTCTGGTTAAAGATCAAACCATATGTTGATATCCTTGGGGCACATATGGGTATGGCGGGAGCAGATTTGGCAAATGGTGTTGATAGCTTCAATGAACTTGGTGAAGCCATGAAATAGTTACAATGTCGTAACGTACACGCCGGCGATCACAATCACAGCCGCCAAAATCTTTTTATACAGATTGTCTGATTCTTTGAGTAAGAATGACGCGATAACTACATTAAGTAATACTGCTGTTGCTTGCAGTGGCACCACTGTTGATACGTCTCCAAATTGGAAGGATCGGAGCGAAAAAAGAATAGAAAGTGACCATGCACATCCTGCTGCTAGATAGTGTTTGAAATTAACTCGTGATGCTTCTTTTACAACATTTCTTGGATGTATTCTTTCAGCACCAATAATCAGTATTCCTGGAATTATGAGTGTCAGCATAATATAGAATGGCAAATTAAAGTTTGAAGAAATACCAATATCTATCGAAACCGCCGATGCTAAAGCAAAACTTGCTGCGACAGATAGTACTGAGTATTTGTTGATAGCGAATTTACCTTTTTTATAAATAAGTAATATATTTCCAAATAAGATAAGTAATGCTCCAATAATTTTTTCTTGTGTTACAGCTTCTCGAAATAGTGTAAATCCATATACCATCAAAAAGATTGTGAGGAACTGGTTCAATATTGAGAAAACGGAAACTTGTAAATGTTTTCGTGCAGTTGTCTGCAAACGATCACTGATTGCGTAAAATGCACATGCTCCAATAAGTAAAAGATAGATTTTGGGATCATTTGGGAATACGAAAGGGAATAATGGCACAAATAATAAGATACTTATTCCTGCAATTGATTGGAGAAGAATTGTAGCAGCACCATCATTTTTTGCCTCTTTCACCGCTGATTTATAAAACTGAAAAAAGAGCACATTAAAGATAATAAAAGCGATGAGATTAAATTGCCATGTATTTAAAAATTCCATTTGATGTATTGTATCAGTTTGTGAGTGGGTTGAATGGTCTTTCTCGTTACGCTACAATAGATAGAGAGAGGTTTTTATTAATCCTACCAGAGCTGTTCCCATACAACTCCACTCTTGCAAAGCTTTTCCACAGCTTTTGCATACTTTTACTTACAGATTATGAATAAAATTAGAAGTTATGGACGCGTGACATTTTCGTCATTGCATATACACAATTTTCGCTTGTATTTTATCGGTCAGGCAATTTCACTTTCAGGTACTTGGATGCAGAATATTGCACAAGGCCTTTTAGTATTGCAACTGACAGGATCTGGTACTGCATTGGGTTTGCTTATTGCAGTGCAATTCTTGCCTATTTTAATCTTTGGATCATTTGGTGGGGTAATCGCGGATAGATTCTCGAAAAGAAAAATTCTCTTTGTTACCCAATCTATTGCTGGATTGCTCGCATTGATTCTCGCTGTTCTTTTGTATACGAGTTTGGTGGAGCTTTGGATGGTATACACGTTGGCTCTTTGTTTGGGGCTAGTTACAGCACTTGATAATCCAACAAGGCAAACTTTTATTTTCGAAATGGTTGGAAAAGAGCATATTAAAAATGCAGTTTCACTCAATGCAGTTATGGTGAATCTTGCTCGTGTTATTGGTCCAAGTATTGCGGGTATTCTTGTCCCAACTGTTGGTTTGGCTGCATGCTTTTTCATTAATGCCTTTTCATTTGTGGCAGTTCTGGCAGTTCTGGCAATTATGAATGCCAAAGAACTCATGCCAGCAAAAAAAGCAGCACGATTGCGTGGGCAATTTATTAATGGCTTGCGGTATGTAAATCAAACGCATTCCTTACGAACTGTTCTTATTATGATGATACTTATCGGTACGTTTACTTATGAGTTCCAGGTGATACTCCCATTACTTGCTGAATTTACTTTTAACGATGGAGTTTCGGGGTATGCACTCTTATCATCGGCGATGGGACTAGGTGCGGTTGTTGGGGGATTGATGGCCGCAAGTAAAAAGAAAACGTCTCTTAATTCAATCGTCCAAATCTCTTTGTTCTTTGGTATTGCGGTATTTCTCGTTGCTATCTCTCCAACTCTCCAATTTGCAGCATTAACAATGGTACTTGTAGGCATAGTCTCAACCAATTTTCTCTCACAAGCAAATGCATATCTTCAAGTGAAGAGCTTGCCAGAAATGCGTGGACGCGTGATGTCTTTATGGACGGTCACCTTTCTCGGTACAACGCCTATTGGTGCTCCTATTATCGGTTGGATAGGTGAGGCAGCTGGTCCAAGATGGGGTTTATATGTTGCTGGTCTTGCAGCAGTTGCGGCTGCTTTTATCGCGAAGATGCTCATACGAAGAGATGATGAACAAGTTATTACTCCAGCAGTTGAAATTGCACACGAACATGCAGTTTCAGATAGGCATGTGACTCTTCGTTGATTCTCAATATAATTTACTCTCTTGTATTTTTCTGAGATACCATGTAACAATATATATGGAATGAAAAAAGCTGCTCGCAAAAAGGTTCATCATCACCACACAAATCACGTTCTTTGGCTTACACTAATCGTTTTGGCACTCTTTGCAATGGTAGTTATTTATAGTTACCAGCAAATGATGATGGGTATGTCCTATCCTCCAACATCTCTCGAGAAACTTCGATAATACATATCGTACTGTAAATATTTACATAAGTTATATATATGTGGTTTACTATGAATGTATGTTTGATTCAATTCGTCAATTTGTAGAAACCACAGATCCTATCTGGCAATGGCTGGCTGTTATTTTAGTCAGTGCTATACCGTTTGTTGAATCATATTTTGGTGCTGCATTAGGTGTCATTGCAGGTGTTCCTCTCGTAGTATCGATCATAGCAGCGATTATAGGAAATTGGTTATCAATGGTGCTTCTTGTATTGTTTGGACATAAGCTTCATGGGTGGCGTAAAAATAAAAATGAACCGCTTTCACCCCAAAAACAAAAGTTCAAAGACATATTTGATAAATATGGTGTAGCTGGGGTGAGTCTTCTTGGACAAACAATTCTTCCGAGTCAAATCACTTCTATGGCAATGGTTACTTTAGGTGTACATAAACAAACAGTAATTCTCTGGCAAACTATTTCCATTATCCTCTGGGGAGTAACCTTTGGAGTCATGACCGATATAGGCTTCAACTTCGTAGAACAAAAGTAGTTACAAAAAAAGCACCCATAAGGTGCTTTTCTTTTTTGTCGGGGACAGAGGACTCGAACCTCCGACCTCACGGTCCCAAACCGCGCGCTCTAGCCAACTGAGCTAGTCCCCGAATGTATCATTTGGCGATGATGTGCCGCGAGCGAGAGTCGAACTCGCACGCCCTTGCGGACGGGGGCTCTTAAGGCCCCTGTGTCTGCCATTCCACCACCGCGGCAGGTTAAAAATAACCTATGACAAAATAGTCACCTCGTAATTGTACTCAAAAAGCGAATAATATTCAAGGCGTAGCTGAGATATCGTTGGGAAATTATGTCTGAGCTATTGTATAATGGCTGAATGGAAAGAAGAGAACGAGATAGAAGAAGCCCACAAGAACGCACACTTGCTACAATTTCGACAGGATTGGACTCTGTTATTAAAGAGTTACAAAGTTCAAGAAGCCCCAAACAGCTTCGTAGACATGGTTATGAGATGCTAGCGGTTCTTCCACCAATTGTTACTGAGCTTTATTTAGCTCCTGATGTCACTGTAAACCGTGAACCTGAAAAAGGACAGAAAAGAGTGAGTTGGAATTTAATGCGAGTTGATCTGCATGCGGTAGGAATTGCGACTCAAATAGGAAAAGAATATCCTACAAAGTTTTTCAATAGAGTACAATAATTATATGAAGCTTGCCACACTTTGTTACATAAAAAAAGACGGAAAAACCTTAATGCTGCATCGCACGAAGAAGATAAATGATCTCCATGAAGGAAAATGGAATGGTGTTGGTGGAAAGTTTGAAAAAGGTGAAACTCCTGAAGAATGTGCAATTCGCGAAGTGAAGGAAGAAACTGGATTAACTATCAAAAATCCCAAACTTGTTGGAAGGATTCTTTTCCCTCATTTTGATAAAGAAGGGGAGGATTGGCATATTTATGTTTTTGTGATCAAGGATTTCAGTGGAGAACTTATTGATTCTCCTGAGGGGGATCTTGAATGGGTTGCTGATGAAAATGTAGTAAAGCTGAATCTCTGGGATGCAGACAAATATTTCTTAGAATGGATAGATCAAGAGAAATTCTTTTCTGCAAAATTCACCTATGATGGAGAAAAAGTTATTGACTCTTCTGTCACATTCCACAAGATATAGGATGGGCTGTTAATAAATAGGTTCTTGAAATGGTGGAGGCTCAACTCCAACTGATTTAAGCGAATAATCCAAAAGCATTCTCATTTCACCTCGTCGATCGGCACTATTTAGAACAACTCCCACAATCTTGTGTCCACCATAATTTAAATAGGTAACCAAACACATGCCCGCTTCTGGTGTATATCCTGTTTTAACGCCACGGACTCCAGGATATGTAGTGACAAGATTTGTTTCATTGACGAGACTATACGCTCCATGTTCGCCGGTTGCTGCAATTTCATGCGTTGCCGTTGATACAACTTGTTCAAATAAAGGATGATGTTCTAAAGCATATCTGGTCATAACGACAAGATCGTAAGGAGTTGTATATTGGATGCCATCACCTTGCAGACCTGATGGATTCGAGAATCTTGTATCAGTGAGTCCCATTGCTTTTGCTTTATTGTTCATGGCCTGAATAAATGCACCTCGTCCGCCAGGATAATTTGTCGCAAGCACTTCCGCTGCATCATTTCCTGATGGGAGCATAAGTCCATACAGCAGATCTTCCATGGTCATTACTTCTCCTGCGACAACACCCATACTATTTTCACCGACAATATCTTCTTCACGTACCACATATCTGTTATCTGCTTTTTGATTTTCGATCGCAATAATAGCCGTCATGATTTTAGTTATAGATGCCATTGGTCGGCGTTCTCGTGGTTCACGTTCATACAGTACTTTATCGCTCGTCAGATCATACATGAGGACTCCCTGAGCTGTAAGTTCTGGTGCGTCACTACCTGTACTTCCATGAATTTGTTGAATGACTGGTGACCAGAGATCAAGCAATGTCACCTGACTATTTTGGTTAACAGTAAGAAATTCCGGAATAGGAGAAATTGGTGCAGCTGCTTTATCAATTTGCGGGCTCAAATAATACCAAAATGCTCCAGCAAATAAGATGGAAAGTGGCAAAATCATAAGAAGGTATGAAAACAATTTGCGTGTCGTAAATTTCTTTCCTGTGCTAGTTCTTCGGCTACCTTTTCTTGCAGTCGATTCTTCCCGAAACACTTCGTGTGTTATCGTTTCCTGATGTGATGCGTTATTCAAATCCTTCATTATCAAATAGCAGTGAGAACAGGGTACTCTCTATGGTATAATTTTATGGTCCAAAAGACAAGAGTTTAGCTTCAGGTATGTCACAAACTAGCCATAATCCATCATTTTCTCTTCTCAGCTTTAATACGCTCGGCACGCCATTTTTTGCACCATTGATTACAGATAGGTATAAAAAAGCTACAGAATTTCTAGAAGCAAGTGGCATCGATGTGCTTTGTTTTCAAGAAGTTACGACGTACTATCATTTACATTTGCTGAAAAAGCAACTGAAGAGTTATCCATATATTGCTTATAAGAAATTTTATTTTGGACCCAAAGGGGGAGTTGTTATCTTTTCCAAACTTCCGCTTGAGTCGATCCGCTATGAGAAGTTTTCTGAATTGGGTTCTCTTACCACGTACACCAGGTATTTACGAAATGGTGTTTTATCGTGTCGTCTGAAGAATTTTCCTATACGAGTTCTTAATACACATCTTATCTCTGACTTTGAATATAAAGCTTCTTCAAAAAATCCATACTATATTTATTTGAAGAAGCAAACACAAGAAGCGAGTGTGCTTATGGCTCGATTTGCACAAACTGGAGATACTATTATTACTGCAGGAGACTTCAATTTGACCAAAGAAGATCCTGCCTACAAAGACCTCTTGAAATACACCAAAGCAAAAGATGTTTTTGCCTCATTTGATTTCCCGACATATTACAATGATCGATATAATTGGAAATTCCAAGCCTCCCAATCCGTCCGAATTGATTATATCTTTTTGCTCGATAAATATGATAGAATCAGCGTCAAGTCACTTGATCATGCTTTCACAGACAAAGTCAAAATCGCTCCAAACACCAATGATTATCTCTCCGACCACATTGGGCTTTTCGCAAAATTCAGCATTAAAAGTTAGTTATAAGATAAAGAAGAAAAAGCCAGTTTTGATATAGTTTAATATTTTTTATATCAATTGACTTAACAGAGCAATTCCATTAATCTAATTAAGTATTTATGAGACTGCCCTGTAGAAATCATCCAACCTCTTGAATATTGTTTTTGGGGATATTCAAGAGGTTTTTTCATGCTTTACAGGTAAGTCTTAGACTCGTTAATTACAGACGTTCAACAATTGCCCTATGATGAATGCTTCAAAATATCTTCAACACGTACAACCCGTAATATTTTCTAAACTTCAATATAGATGAGCAAATAATGTCTTGTGATCGCTCGCAATACACTATTTGCTCATCGCAGAAGAAAGGAGGTGATTTAAATGAACAAACTTAAATTAGGAACAGCTATTGCTACATCAGCAATTTTGCTTGGAGCAATGGCTCCAGCAGCTTTCGCAGCAACAGATGTTGTTGTCGGCAATAATGGTGTTTTCTCCAAGTCAAAGGTACAAGTTAAGAACGTCAAAGTAACAACTATTGCACAAACCAACAAGCAAAATGTGAAAAATGTTGTTAACTCAAAGTCAAACACTGGCGGAAACAAGGTAGGATTTAATACTGGCGGTAACGCGAGTGTAACTTCAGGAGCTGCTACAAGTACTGTAAATGTAACTGTAGGAGGTAACACAAATACTGCAACTGTTAATTCAGATTGCAACTGTGAAGCTGAAACAGCAGTTGGCGTAGTAGATAATGGTGCTTTCTCTCACAACAGTGTGAAAGTAAATAACTCTAACTGGTTTACTGCTATCCAGACAAACGTAAGTAATGTCTTCAATGGAGTGAACTCAAATGCTAACTCAGGAGGTAATTCTTCCAGTTTTAATACTGGTGGAACTTCTTCAGTTACCACAGGTGCTGCAGGATCAACTGTTAATGTAACCGTAAATGGTTCATCAAATACACTTAATCAGTAAGATTAAGAATCTGTATTCTTTTAAGCCCTGCTCGGACGCGAGTGGGGCTTTTTCGTTTTTGTCAGGTTTGAAAAAAGGGGTTGCTTTCTGTTGGGCTATCTGGGGTGTCTCTTACGTAATTTTTATATTTATCTATTAGTATATATATGTAGATTAGATTGGTAAAGAAAGTTAATCTCATCAAAGTATACTTATGTCTTACTATCTGTCTATAAAAATGTTGAGATCATTTTGATATACTGGTATATATTGTCAGCATTTTGTCAGTTATCAACCTGTCTGTGATTTAAAATGAAATACATAGCAAAACATGCCCTAATTGCCATAGTCATAAGCTTTATCGCTTCAGCTTTCTTCCTGGTATCACAAAATCCTTCAGCAAGACAGACAGTCGCACTCGCAACCACTGTAAAACCAGAAACCTTCACTGAACTCTATTTTGAGAATCATGAAAAACTTGTAAAACAGATTGAACCAAACAATCCGCAATCGTTTTCTTTTACCATTCATAATAGAGAGTATGGAACTGTAACTTATCCCTATGAAATTTTTATAACTGATACTAATGGAAATAAAGCAGAAATAGTTAAAGATATTGTTGTTTTAAAACATAACGAGAAAAAGACAATTCCAGTTTACTTTGAACTATTACAGCCCGTTGCGAGAGCAAAAATTACAGTAAAACTTAATAATAAAGGTCAAGAGATCCATTATTGGATAGGAGAGGAAAATAAATGAGATTAAAAAAAATCACAGTGTTAATTCCTTGTTATAATGAAGAAAAAGGTATAGGAAAGGTTATTGATTCTATACCGGTTGTCAAACTTCGTCGTCAGGGATACAACACAGATATTATTGTTATTGATAATAATTGTACTGATAAAACTAAGGCCATTGCTGAATCAAAGAATGCAAGAGTAATATGTGAAGAAAAAGTTGGAAAAGGCCATGCCATACGCACAGGTATGAACGCAGTAAAGCCCGATACAGACTACGTAATAATGCTTGATGGGGACAATACATACAAAGGAAAAGAAATACCACGTCTAGTCGAACCACTTGCAAGTAATTTCTGTGATGTTGTTGTAGGAAGTCGCCTTGGAGGAAAAATAAAACATGGTTCCCTTCGCTTTAGTAATAGACTTGCTAATTGGGTATTCACATTTATAGTACGGCAGATATATCGTGCTAATGTTACTGATGTATTGAGTGGTTTTTTTGCTTGGAAACATAAGTCTTTACGCGAATTACTTCCGCACCTTGAATCCAGAGGTTTTGCTATTGAGATGGAAATGATTACAAAAATGGTAAAATTAAAACAGGAAATCTATTCTGTACCGATTACGTATGAACAACGAGAAGGGGAATCAAAGATTGATTCTGTCTCAGATGGCTTAAAAATTCTGTCCACATTTTTCAGGAATCTGTCCTGGAAGCCTGAACAGCAGAACGTAAGTCCAGGCTTAGGAGCTAAAAGCTCAGCGTAATCCCCGTTATTATGATTAAAAGCTTCAAAAGCATTAATATTGTGATTTTAGTGTCATATACGTATCCATACAAAGGGAGTGGTATTGGTAATGTAGCTAAAAATCAAGCAGAAGAACTTGTAAAACAAGGTCATAATGTTACGTTAATTAGTAGCAATTTACCAAAGGATAAAAGTAAGTTTGTTTATAAAGGGGTAACATACATAAAATTACCAGCCTTCGACTTTCTAGAGAAACTTCATGTACCGGTACCAGTTATATTTTTTAACTTACAATCGATTAAAGCCATTAAAAATGCTGATGTTATTCACATACATGACTTTCTTTATCCCTCATCATTAGTCGGAGCATTATTAGCGAGACTTTTTAAAAAAAAGTCTTTTGTTACCATTCATATTGTTCATGTACTTTATAATAACATATTAATCAATTACTTAGAAAAGTTTGTAAGTTTTACAGTTGGAAATATAATACTTAAACTAGCAAATTGCATATTAGTAATTAATAGTGAATTTAAAAAAGCCCCCATACTTAAACCATATCTTAATAAAGTAGAATATTTACCCAACGGTATTGAAAAAAAACTATTTCATAATGTTTCAAATAGTGTAAAGCTTAAACTGCGAAAAAAATATGGTCTATCTATTAATATCCCAATAGTATTGTTTGTAGGTAGGTTTGTCCCCAAAAAAGGATATAATCTATTACTAAATACTAATTTTGAGAAAGCTTTACTTATTCTTATTGGTGATACAAAAGACAAAGTATATAAAACTAATAAAAATATTCGAATATTAGGAAGAAAAAATAAAGAAGAATTAGCAGAATATTTTCAATTAAGTGATATTTTTATACTTCCTTCTCATAGCGAAGGTTTTCCCTTATCTGTCCAAGAAGCCATGCTGTCAGGACTTCCAGTATTTGTAGGTAAAGATAACGACTACATTACTTCTATAGGTGAGAAAAACATTGTAACTTTAGATTATTCATCGGAAAAGATTACACAAAAGGTTGATAAATATTTAAAAAGTCCTATTGAACTTGAAAGAATGTCTAATTTCTCACATGCTTTTAGTAGTAAGTATTTTATTTCTTGGGAAGAGAATGTTAAACAACTAGAAAAAATATATTTAAAAAAAGATTAAAAGTATGAAAATATTGTTTATTACACCATATACATACCCTAAAAAAGGAGGCGTTGAAAATTACGTCTGGAATATTGCATTAGGACTTAAAAAAATGTATCTGCATGATGTTGTAATAATAGCTTCAAATCCTTTTTCTAAAGATACTACTGAAGAGATTGATGGAATCAAAATATATAAGTTAAAACCATCACTAAAATTATCCAATACACCAATTGGGTTTAATTGGCATACACGTATTAGTAATATTATAGAAAAGGAGAAGCCTGATATCATAAATGGTCATACACCCGTTCCATTTATATCAGATATAAGTGCTAGTATTGCTAAAAAAAAGAATATACCTTATATTTTGACCTATCATAATGATTTAGTTAAAAATACTTTTGTTCTAAACCTAATCATAAGCACATATTATAAATTAGCCGGTATTAATACGTTAAAACTAGCACAGAAAGTAGTAGTAACATCTGATTTCTATAAAGAAAAATCAAAGATTCTTAGCAAATTTTTATCTAAAACAATAGTTATTTCTCCAGGAGTAGATCTATTAAAATACCGCTTAACACCTGTATCTACATTATTAAAAAAACGCTTTTCGCCATATAAAGTTATTCTATTTGTGGGACAACTTGAACATACATATAAGCATAAAGGTCTAAAATACCTATTAGAATCACTTATTTTAATTAAAAAAGAAATAAAAGAAATAAAGCTAATTATTATTGGAAAAGGTGATATGATCGACGATTATAAAAAAATTGTTCTGGATAAGGGCCTTACAAATAATGTTACCTTTTTAACAAATGTAAATGACACTCAACTTATTCAGTATTATAAAGTAAGTGAAGCACTGGTTTTGCCTAGTATAAATGATTCAGAGGGTTTTGGTATGGTACTTATAGAGGCAGGAGCGGCTCATAAACCTGTTATTGCAACAAAAGTAGGCGGAATACCATATGTTGTAGATAAAACCAATGGCATACTTGTAGATCCTAAAGATTCTCAATCTCTTTCAAAAGCAATATTGACACTTTTTTCAGATTCGTCTTTATCTAGGCAATTGGGAGAGAGGAACTATATGAAAGTGAAAGAGAAGTTTACATGGGATTTACAGGTCAAGAAAACAAATATGCTTATTAAAGATTTATTATGATAATTTATATTTTTAATGGGTATTTCCCAGACAACTCAGGATTTGGCATTCGATGTAAACGCGAAATCGATGCAATTTCTAAAGATGAGCCCGTAGTCATTGTTTGCAGGGGTGAAAATGAAAAAAAAGATATTCAGATCTATAAATCTCCTCATCGAGAAATTACTATTTATAGATACTATTCAAATAGCCAATTAGTAGAACGTCCCAAAAAGTATTTAACGGGGTTCTATGAGATCAAAAGAAATCTTGAACTAATGATGAATCTATGTCTTATTCTATATAAAACGCTTCAAAGATACATTAAAGAAGAGAAAAAGCTTTATGTAGTTACATCCCCTTTAACCGTTCCTTTTTTTGCATGGATGTTTAGCAAAGTTAACAAAACTAAGCTTCATGTCCTTGAATTCCACGATCTAGAGCCTGAATTGGCTGAGCATATAAAAGGCCTACATCAATCTAGCATTGTTTACAAAATAGAGATTGGGCTTGAAAAATTTTTATGTAATAGATATACAAAAATTATCGTTACAAGTCGTGGTCAAGCAGATAAGATTGTTTCTCGAACAGGCGTTAAGGGAAATAAGATTCACGTAATCCCCAATACGGTAGAAGAAAATAAAAATACTTCTAAAAATATGGCAAAGACAAGAAAAGAACTTGGACTTTCAAGAGAGGATTTCGTTCTTGGATGCTTTAGTTCTTTTTCCTACGAGTATACGTTTATTGGAGTGGTCGAACTAATTAAGAATTTTGAAAAAATGAAAGAAAGAATACCTAATACAAAGCTGTTATTGGTTGGTGCGGGAGATGGCTTAGATGAAATAAAGAAATCAGCTAAGGGTAATTCTGCTATTATTATTACAGGGAGAGTTAAAGATATCCACAATGTAATCCCAGTTATTGATGTAGGAATCGTGCCATGGAAACAGGATTCTCTGACCGAATCTATTCTTCCGACAAAATTATTTGACTATATGTCTGCAAAGAAAGCAATTGTGGCGCCTAACTATGGAGAATTTAAAAGTGTACTTACCCATAAAAAGAATGCACTTTTATATGATACATTTGATCAGTTTATAAAAAGTATCTCTACATTAGAAAAAGATAGTATTTTAAAAGTAAAACTTTCAGCGGAAGCATATAAACTTTATGACAAATTATATAGACCTGAAAAATATGAGAAAGTGATACGTGACATTGTAAATGTATGATACATCTAACTAAAAAAACATTATATTTATTTCTATTTCTTTTAACTCTTTTGATGGATGTTTCAATTTTACTGAATAAATCCTTTATCTTTTCTTCGCTAAGTCTTATTTTTCTTATTACATTACCTGGAGTATTAACTCTCATGGCTTTACGTGTGAAGAATCTTCCTTTTTGGAATTACATAGTTACGTCAATAGGATTAAGCATCTCAGTGCTAATGATAGTTGGACTAATTTTTAATTGGGTGTGGTTTGCCAGCATCCATACGCCTCCACTCACAAAACCTCTAATGTTTGCCTTGGTTAATGTATACATTTTTGTATTAACTCTTGTGGGATATTTTAGAAAACAAGATATACAATTTAAATTTAAATTTGAATTTAGAAGAGTGAATGTTCTTAATACAATTCTATTTATTTTACCAGTTATCTTTACACTCTTAAGTATATTTGGAGCAATAATTTTAAATAACGGGGGCGGAAATATTTTTACTATGACTGCTTTAGCAGGAATTGCAGTATTTAGCTGTTTAATCTTATTCACTCATAAACGTATTCCAGGGTATATTTTCCCGTATGGAATCTTTTTAATAAGCTTATCTCTTCTATTAATGCTTTCTCTGAGAAGTTGGTATATATCTGGATGGGATATACAAGACGAAAACAGATTATTCCAATTGACAAAAGATATTGGATACTGGAGTCCAAACAATATTCAACATGATTATAATTCATGCTTAAGTATTACTCTTTTACCTACGATATTTAATTTACTAACTGGCATTACTATTGAAGGCTTATTTAAAATTGTTTACCAAGTCATCTTCTCATTACTTCCGGTAAGTGTTTATCTTATTGCAAGAAGATATTCTACTAGTGCATTAAGCTATTTTGCTTCTTTTTACATAATGATACAGCCATTTTATATTCAGCCAATGGTTGCATTAATGCGGCAAGAAATAGCTTTTGCCTTTTTTGGAATAATGCTCCTAACAATTTTCGAAGAAAATTTAAATTCTAAAGTAAGAAGTATTTTAGTCATAATATTTGGTATATCCCTTATTATGTCTCACTATTCAACAACTTATATTGCGTTAATATTATTAATGATTACATATCTTGGCTTAGGAACTATTAGAATTATAAGGAGATGGAATTTTGTAAAGAAAGTTGCACAAAAGCTGAAACTAAAGTCACAAAATGAAATAAAGCATTCTTATTTTATTTCGCCTCTTATTTTATTTGTGCTTTTTTCATATTCATTAGTTTGGTATTCAGTAGTAAATAGTACAGCAAAACATGCAACTCAAGTAGCACAGGATTTTATTCAAGATATGGATAAAATGTTTCATGCAAAGAATGATAATGAGGATACTAGAAAAGCAGTACAAGTATTACCAGATGGAGATATTAATAAAGTTGATCAATTAAATGAGTACATTGAAAATCAAGTCTTCATGTTCCAAAGTGACTTAAGTCCTAAATATCCAAGATCAGTTGTGGATAAATATACTCTAGCTCCATTATATCCTAGCTCAGCGGATCCAGCAATCAAAACTAGTATTTCTAGTGAAATTAATATATTTTTCCAACTATTCAAACAGCCGTTTAAAATATTTGTTTTTATCGGAGTTTTTCTTATGTTATTTATGAAATTCAAGAATTCTGTATTTCATCGTGAATTTATTATACTGGCGTTTGTATCAGCAATGCTTATTGCAATTATGATCCTAAATCCAAGTTTGACAGCAAGCTATAATCTCTCTAGATTTTATCTTCAATCGTTAGTAATTTTATCTTTACCTGCTATTTTAGGTACAATGTTCTTTTTTACTTTCTTGAGAAAGTTAGCCTTTTATGCGATGGGAGCATCTTTAATTTTGTTATATTTATTCTTCTCTGGGTTCACTTCTCAAATATTTGGAGGGGAAGCGTACATGCATCTAAATAATTATGGCGATGATTACGATAAATTTTATATGCATCAGTCTGAAATTGTTTCAGGCGATTGGTTAGCAAAGCATCGATATAAAAATACTGCAATTTTTGCTGATGGTAATGCAAGTTTAAGGTTAAGATATACATCTTGGACAGATACTACTAAAACTATTTTGCCTCAAGTCATCTATAAGAATTCATACGTTTATGCTAGTTATACGAATATTGTTGAAAACAGAACATATGCAAGTTTTAACGGTAATGTTTTAAGATATGAATATCCTCAAGGATTTTTAAGTGATAATAAAGATGTTATTTATAATAATGGGAGCTCAAAAATATATAAATGAAAATAGCATTAATAACAACACGACCTATTAGCTTAGATAGTGGAGCTGATTCAAGAAATTTTTATATGTATAAGAATTTAAGAAAGTTGCACGAAGTAGACTTAATCTATCCAAAAACATTTTTAAATGGAAAGAGTAATAGAGAGATATCGTTATCAACACGTATACGTTTTCTATTGTTAGGCAGAATCCCTTATGTTGAAGTTCTAAAAGAAGCAAATTTTGACAAAATATTTCTGTCCAAGATCTCTAAATATGATGTAATCCAATTTGAGGAACTTAGTTCTTATTTTGCTTTGCATAAACACTTGCGAAATGTTAAAGCAAAATTAGTTTTAGACACACATAATATTGACTATGTTCGATTTACTTCTGAAATCGGAAAAAAGAATTTAACTGAAAGACTAATTGGTCTATTATTGGCAAATAAGCTTAAAAGAGATGAAATAAGAATTGCTAAAACAATGGATTCCGTAATAGTTTGTTCAAATATTGAAAAGGAATATTTTTCAAAGTATGTCTCTAACAGAAAAGTTCATATTATTTCAAATGCGGTCGATACGACACGATTTAAAGTAAATATTGATAGAAAGCGAAAATCTCATACGGTACTCTTTATGGGATTACTTTCATATGCTCCTAATGCAGAGGGAATAAAAAATTATATTGAATTTGTACACCCAAAAGTTAGATCTAAAATAAAAGACTATAAATTAATTATCATTGGAAAGAATCCCCCTAAGTGGTTAAAATTACTTTATGAAAATGATACCTCAATAGATCTTAAGGGGTTTGTTGAAGATGTTCGACCGTATATTTCTGATGCAGGTGTATGTATATGTCCAATATCATCCGGCTCAGGTACACGCTTAAAAATACTAGAGTATATGAGTATGGGCAAACCAATTGTATCGACGGTAAAAGGTGCTGAAGGAATATCTGTAAAAGATAAAGAAAATATTTTATTAGCTGATGATAATGTAAATTTTGCTGAGCTTATTATTAAATTGTTTAAAAAACCTACGTATAGTAGCCTTTTAGGAAGAAATGCTAAAAAAGTGATTGATAGTAATTATTCGTGGTCCCATAATTTAGATCTTTTAAAGAAGTTATATACAAACCTTAAAACTGCATCATGAAAAAAATAGTTATCTTATCACAAAATTACCCTCCTTATATAAAAGGTGGTGCAGAAATATCTACGGCTCTTATGGTAAAGGCAATGAAGAAAGATTTTGAGATAAACGTAGTCACATGTAAATATGCTAAAAAGCCATGGATACATGAAGATAATAAAGTTATACCAATATTAGTAGATATGTATAAAGACTTATCGACTTCTTCAAAAAAAATAAATCATTACCTAGATATGATTACCTACCATTTTAAGAACTACTTCAGAACTAAAGTTATACTTAAAGAATTAGATCCAGATCTCATACAGTGTGTATTTGGAGGACATTATTATTTACCAAGCGTCATTGCTGCAATTCATACAAATAAACCCGTTGTCATAGATGTACGTGATTATGTACTATTACCTATTAAATATACTGAAAAAAGTATAGCAAGGTATCCAATTTACCTTTATGAAAAAATATCATCTATGATCTACCTGAATAGTATCAAACATTCATTAGCACATAAAAATTCTAAGGTCAGAATAATAACGATAAGTGAGTATTTAAAGAAACAACTTGTTACCCATGGTTTTAAATCAGAAAGAATAGAAGTAATTCCTAATCTACTACCTGACATCCCCAACGTAACTACTAAAAAAATAACCGACAAGTCTATAGCCTTTGCGGGTAGATTAACCTCTGAGAAAGGAATATGGACCCTTGTAGAGGCATTTCAGAAACTTGATGATAATAGTATAAAACTAAATATAGCTGGCGATGGCCCAGAGAAAGAAAAATTAAAAGCGTACATTATCAAGAACAAAGTAAAAAACATTTTCTTGTTGGGAAAATTAACAAATAAAGAAGTTATCGAACTCTATAAGAAAAGTCACTTAATAGCAGCTCCCTCTATCTGGCCAGAGCCATTCGGTAGATTCATTCAAGAATCATACGCTACGTTAACACCATGTATAGCAACTGATACAGGTGGAATACCAGAAGGCATAACAAATAATAAAACAGGTTTACTAGTTAGACCCAATGATTCTAAAGCGTTAGAACAGGCTATTAGTTCTTTATTAAGTAACAGGCATCTATACTCTAAAATGATCGAGAATCTTAAAAAATATAGATCTAAGTTTGAATCTGAGAATATCGCAAAAATGCGAGGTAATTTATATAAAGATTTAATAAAGAGCATATGAAAATAACATATATTATTCCTGATATAAATGTAAAAGGTGGAATTCAGAAATTTGCATTCTCTGTGCAAGATACAATGAAGAACCGATACACATTTAATAACAGGGACTTTGTAAATGGATACCCTAATATATTTATCCTTAACATCTTAAGTAGAGTAGAGTATGTCTATGATTTCTTAATGCTTATAAGGGCTTCATATCTAAATCGTATTCTAAATGATTCAGATGTGATTCATAGTTGGCATATAAAATCTGCTTTGTATCTAAAAAAAAATAAATATATTGTTACATGTCACGGTTTAGAAATCTTACCATTTCATATGAGAGGATACATTAAAAAAAAATATCAACATACGCTGGAAAATGCATTCGGTATCACAGCGGATAGTTCATATACAAAGAAGTTATTATTAGACAATTTTAATATAGATGCAGATAAAATAAGAATAATTTATCCAAGTGTTGATGTCTCAAAAATGAAGAACGTCCGGAAAGTTAAAAATAAAAAAATTATTCTTGGAACTTTATCTAGATTAGTGAAAAGAAAAAACGTCATAAATATTATAAAATCTTTGAATATATTACAAGAAAAAACTAATCTTGATTTTGAATACTATTTAGCAGGTGACGGTGATCAAAAAGAATTAATTTTAAATGAGTTGAAAAAAGCTAAATTTAAGTGGAAATATTTTGGAAAGATTACAGAGAAAGAAAAAATACAGAATTTTTATCCGAAGCTAGATATTTTTGTGTTACCTGTTTTAGAACTTCATGATAGCGTGGAAGGCTTTGGAATTGTCTATCTGGAGGCAAATGCATATGGTATTCCAGTAGTAGCCTCTGCTGTTGGAGGGGTAGTTGATGCGGTTAAAGAAGGAATATCGGGTGTGTATGCGGAGCCAGAAAATCCTGAAGATATAGCTGAAAAAATTATAAGTCTTATTAAATCAAAGAAAAAATATAATAAATCGACAAAGGAGTGGATTAAAAAGTTTGATATAAAGGTGATAGGTAAAGAATTTGAAGATGTATATGAAGAGTGTATTAATTATTAGAAAAATTCTATAAGGTAATATTACCTGTTTTGCCGGTTATCCCATGATAAAAACCAATTAGAATTGCTTTTGCTCGCATAAAATCTCTTTGCTTTAAGCATTGGAGAAATTGATAAAGATATTCTTTAATGTAATAGTAAACATATTTTGATATTTCTTTTTGAGTAAAATTATATTTAAAGAAAAGTAATGTATTTCGGACAAAGAAGTATTTTACTTTGTGGCTTCCTCCTTTACTTGATTGTCCGATCTTATGCCAAATTTTTGATGAAGGTACAGAATATAGAGTGAGATTACATCGGGTAGCTCTTACACTAAAATCCATGTCTTCTAAATATAAGAAATATTCATCTTTAAAATACCCAATCTTATTAAATACGTCTTTTTTTATTAACATGCTGCAACCAGTTAGATACTCATTTTTCAAAGGTTTTTTAAATTGTCCTTTATCAAGCGTTTCTCTGTTCTCATCAATAAAGGGCCATGCATTTTTGTAGCGGAAGTTTAATCCTGCAGACCATATTTTTTTTGGCGAATCCGCATAAAAAATAAAAGGGCTGACTATCCCAATATTCTTATCACTCTCTGATACCTTAATCAATTCCGTAAGGAAATTTTTGTCCACGAGCGTGTCGTTATTAAGCAATAAGACATAATCTGCTTTATCTTTAAGTGCGTATTTAATTCCAACATTACATCCACCAGAAAAACCTAAATTCTCTTTGTTCACAAGTAACTTGATTTGAGGAAGTTCTTTTTTTAATACTTTTACAGATTCATTCGCTGAAGCGTTATCTACTATAAGAATTTTAAAATTCTTGTATTTTACTTTGCTCAAGGTTTTAACACATTCTATTGTATCTTTGTAACCATTCCAGTTTAAGAGGACTATATAAATTAAGGGTTCTTTCATGTTTTTATTCTAACAATTTTAAAGTATACCATACTCATATATATAATCGAAATCAAAGCTTCTCCAAATAGCCATGCATAGCCTAATGCTATTAACCCACTCGGAAGTAAAAAGTAAATAAACGTAAGTAGAATTATAGGGCCAATTATGCACATTATCAATATAAGATTGACCTTCGCTTTAATATTCAATATGGCACTCAATAATCCATTAATAGAAGTAAATATTACAGAAATCGCCAATAATCTTAAAAGATAGATACCTTCATCAGAGTAAACTTTTCCAAAAATAAGTAATATATATTGTCCCAAAAATATCGTAATTAATATTGCAGGGACAAGGATTAATATGATAAATTTAACTGCCTTTAATACATGTTTCTTCAAATCTTTTATATCATTACTTCCTTCTGCAAATAAAGATTGTCCTATTGATGACTGTATAGTATTGAGTAAGTTGATTATCATTAAATCCAAATAGAATATGCCAGCTTCTTTACTTCCAAGCTGATTAACAATAAGAATCGGAAGTAATGACAAAGGTAGGCTTGCTAAAAATGATGCAATGTAATTGGTAAATGATAACTTAAACATGTTTTTAAGTATATTTTTATTAATTGCGAACCTTATTTTATAATTTAATGTTTTATATAAAATTATAATGCCTAGTATAAATGCTACTACAAACGATAAAGAAGATGACAAATATATTGCATATGAACCTAATCCAATAAGTGCAAAGGGAGCAAGTATTTTTAAAATATTGCCTAAAATGCTTTTATAAAATACATATTTAGAGTTACGAGTTGCAATAAAAGTATTACTAAATATGTTATCAATGGATAATATAACAGCGAGTAAGATAAAAATAATGAAAAAGATATAATTTTGTTGAAGAAATGCTAGCTTTGGAGAGAAATAATTTAGACCTAATAGAAATACCAATGAAATTAAAGAAGAAGAAAGAAGTACTGTAGTTATTACAGTATTTATATTTTCAGATTTATTTTTAGCCTTGGGCAGATACCTAATAATCCCAACATTTAATCCTAGCATGCTAAACCCAGTTATTAGAGTCATAGAAGATATCATTGCTGTGGCAATTCCTACTTCCTCTGGAGTATATAATTTCGTGTTGATTGTCCAGAAAAGCATTCCAGCAAGTGCACCTGTAAACGTGGTAAGCATTAGAAATATAGAATTTCTGTATAAAGAGTCATTATAGAATTTATTTATAATTTTTTTTACTTTAATCATAGGTTCAGTTTGAGAATAGATATAATAACAGCTTAATAAGAATTTAGGAAGATTGTAAAATCTAAATCTATGAAATGAGTTTCTTCAATACTGGTATTTTACTTAGGATATATGTAAATAAATAAGAAAGTATAAGTAATATAACAATTTTAACAAATAAATATAATATTAATAATAGTCCGTTTAAATGAATATTTAAGGTATATTTATTAATTAAATATAGAAAAAGTGGATGAATAAGATATATCCCAAAAGATGCTACTGCAAGTTTGCGAATAAGGCCACTTTTTGCTAAGTTTGAGAAATTTTTACTGTTTCTTTCAGCATTAAATAATATAATAAAAGAAAGTATAGATAACGGTAGAACAAATATGCTTAGCCCATCTGCAGGGTATTGGTTAATCCAATTACTATATATATATATTTGCATTAAATATTTAGCAAATACTGTAACTAAAACAATAATTACTGAAAATAGTAGAAGATTAATTAGTGTCCTCTTAGATATTTTTATATATTTTAAATAGTTGCCTGCCGCATAAAAAGAAATGTACGGAATGAATACTGTAAATATTGTCCAAAAATTTAACCGTGTTGGGGCATAGTAATGAATACTCGTGATAATAAGAGAAAATAGAAGCATTAAGCATATAGTTATTTTTTTCTCCGCTAGATTTAACGAATTAATAAAGGGCTTTAATATTGGGGTAATAAAATACAAGCCCAGGATTATAAAAAGAAAGTATAAGTGATAGTACATATTGAGGAATATATAATCATTAAAAAAAAGCGTCCAATTAAATTCCTTAGGGCTAAAAATTATATAGGCCAAATAATAAAAAAAGGGCCAAAAAAGTAAAGGTAAACCTATTCTAAGTATTCTTTTCTTATAGAATTCGCTAATTGTGTATTTCTTTTGTTCTTCAAGTAGAAGAAATCCACTCAGCATAATAAAAAGGGGTACAGCTACTTTTCCAAAAGTTACAAAAAATGTTGCAATAAGCCAATCCAACGCATTAGGAGAAGTTTTTGTTAGAATTTCACTAAAAACATGCACTACAAGTACAAAGATAATTGCTATCGCTCTTATTAGGTCAACTGTGGAGTTATATGTTTTTATTCTTTTCATTAATAACGTACTTATAAAAATACTTTACGATAAAAACGAAGTAGAGAAGGAAGAAAATCATTCCAAGATAGGTATGAAAAAGTTCTGCTGCTATTTGTGGGGAAAATATTAGTCCAGCCCATATAATTCCGTATACACGTAGTATATTTACCAGAAATGTTCCTAAAATGCCAAATAAATAGAACATGATAAACTTTTTCCAATTAATTTTTCTACGATCTACATAAGCAATTAAACTACATAATCCAGTAAATAGTAGAAAAGACTCTAGTCCTGAACACGCTTGATCAATTGTTACAGCAAATGATTCAACAAAAAGTGTTCGAGGTTCGAAAACTACTACATTATCAAAACTTAAACTAAATAAAAATTGAACACTTCTTAAAACAATATCACTAAAATAAGGCCAAAAAGTCCATATATAAAAAATCATGAAATAAAAGAATAATGCGAGTCCTGCACATAAATATATTTCTTTCTTAAAAATATTAAGAAAGTTTATCCAAAATTTAATTCCAAATATACCTAAAGCAAGGAGGAAAGGTATTACAATAATAAAAGAATGAGCAAGAATACTTAAAGGAAGATTACTTGTAAATGAAATTTCTAAAAGTAGAAGGGATGCAATTGGAAAGAACAAAGGAGCTAATATCCATGCTATCAACAGAAAAACAAATGCATGCTTATCATAGTTCGGCACTTTTATTTCTTTATATCGTTTACCTATAACTATTGCTAGAGCTAAGACTGAAAATAAGAGAACTTTTCCTAAGTTTCCATAGACAAAAAAGTAAAAAGAGTATAGAAGCTTCGTTCCAATTATCCAAGGACCATACCAGCCTGAAAGTATGATGAAAGAAATACAAAATATTAATAGTCTTATTAAGAGTTTATTTTTGAGGAGCACATGAAGCATAGCTTCTTAGATCTTTCTTCTTCGAATAGCGAGGAATGCACCAGCTGAACCCAAAGCTGCAATTGCACCAGGAAGCAATCCAAATTCAGGAACATTAATGTTAAAACTGACTACTGAGAAATTCACATCTACTATACGACCATCTCTTCTATTTTGTACAATTCCTGTACTACTTCCAGACTTCCCATCCTTTGTCGCAGTTACTGTTACTGGATCACCTATCCCGCAATTATTTCCTGCAAAAATTGCAATATATTTTCCTTGACCACTTGTAATGGAATTTTGAGTTTTTCCATCACAATTAACTTGAACTTTTGCAAATTTGAAAGGTTGTCCCTCATCATCAAGTATTTGTCCTCGGATAGTTGTTATATTTGCTGTTTGTGCCTGGACTGGTGAAATAAAAATAAAAGAAAGAAGTGTTAAAAAACTCAGAAGACTTATGGTTTTGGGTAGTAAACTCATCTTTATAAACCTATAGAATAGTTATGAAACTAGAATACGCTTTATAGATTATTTTGTCAATACGGTAAATTTAAGAAGTCAAACCATTCTTTATCTTGCTCAACAATAACACCCACAACGGCCTCTTTTGGTAAATATACTTGTAGATTTATAGTGCCTTTTACAGCCTTTACATGTCCTTCGTAAATTGGCTTTGTAGCATCATTATCAGCAGACGCATAATATACTGCAACCGTAGCAATGTGATTGATATTAGTATTCTGAAGTGTAATATTTGCCATATGAGAAACACCATCATTATTTACTACTACAGCACCGTATTGTTTTGCTGTATTTATAAATCCCAGTCCATTTAAATCCAAACTATTATTTGTAGGGTTATATATAGAACTTTTTCCTTTACCTAAGCCCATTTTATTGCTCATAAGCCTCCATGTTTTAGCTTGTGGGAGTAATTCTGCTTTTCCATTTTCCCATCTATAAAAACCCATATAGCCTTCTCCTTTATCGGGTCTTGTAAGATCTAATGGCCATAAAACATGATAATTTGCACCTGCTAATCCCATTCTTAAGAAACTTACAAATTTATTCCCAGTAAATGGAATCGCGGAATTTGAAGTGTTAAAGGGACTTTTGACTGAACTATCTGGTTCGTAATTCCATTCGGTTATATAAATAGGTAAATTCTCTTTACCATACTTTTCCATTACACGCATATAGTTTGTCCAAGAAGGTTCAATTAGGTGCTTACTTTCATAGTTATGATAACTTACAAAGTTTAATTTGTCACGAGTTGCAGGGTTCTCTAATATAGTTTCTAATGTCGATGTTTGAATAGGGTCATATCCTGCTGGGCCTCCAATAGGGATAATCTTACCATCATTCGCTTCAGCATCAACTTGTCTAATTGCTTTTGCGGCATGAAAAAATATTTTAGAATAAGCCTCATCTTTTGTTAATCCGCTATCTTTTGTATTAAGAAAAGTATTAAAATTGGGTTCGTTCCAGAGTTCTACGTAGTCTAGATTGTCCCGATATATCGTATAAGTTTTTCTAACAATATCTTCATAGACATCCCAGTCTTTTGGTACTCCATAAATTGTATTTGAGTAATTCAACCAGGCGGGAGAAAAAGATACTATACCAATCGTTTTCATTCCACGTATATGTGCATTTTTGTAAATTCCATTTATTTTGTCTAATTCTTCTTGATTCCAATTCTCAGGATTTTGAATTTGTCCCAGATTATTTTTATACTCTTCAAGAGTTATATTCTTTGGTAGTGCATTCTCAGGATAAAAATCTTTTCTTATAGAAGTTACACCGATTTCAGCAATTTTATTCCATGCATCCTGGTGATTTAAATCAGGCGAATGCGAACCTCCAAATATAAGGGGAGAACCTGTCGAAGTAGGTTTAGAAAAATTTATTAAAAATGATGCTGGTGCTGTATTTGCTCCTTCTAAAATTTGTGAATAGAGTGCTTCTCTTTTTTGTTCATCTGCTTTAATCTGTAGAGCTTTTTGAGAGTAGCTAAAAAATGTTGCTCCGAGTAAACCAAAAATGAAAACTACTAGTGCGATGAATATAAATCTGGAAGATCTCATAGAGACTTTTATTTTACTATAAAATCAGGCCAAATGGTATGTTAACTAAGTATTATGATTGAGTACTGAGACTTTTATTTTCTTCCTTATAATCTTCTTACCCAATTATTAGTCCTCTCTTGCAGCGACTTTACGTACGTATTATATTATTTCTGCAAAAGTATAATCCATATACTGCGAATCACGTTACGGGAAAGCCTTCTCACCAGAGAGGGCTTTTTATTTGAGGAGAGCAACTACGACAAATCGCTTGGAGTCCAAAAATCCAGTACAGGTATACAATGTAATTCTATTATCTTTTGAAGGAGCGAGAATAGTCGATTCAGTTGGAGACACAGTACTTGTGTACGTAATTACAAATGTCTTTGTACTGCCATCTTTATATGTGATAAGAACTTCTTGTCCGGTTTTGGCATTGACGAGATTGCCGAATAAATTCTTCCAATTATGTGCATAAATCACACTATTTCCTTTTTCTCCTGGAACCGGTGAAGTTGCTAAATATGACGCACCATTCTCAATAACTGGCCATTGGCCATTTGAGACGGTAGCAGGGTAGACTGGGACATCAATATCAACATCACTAATCGTAATTTGTGCAGGCAATTGCTTCTCTTCAGCCTTTTGGTTTGAAGCGTATGTGTAATTATCAAATGAAAGCTTATGCGGATTTTCGCGTAAATAGAGTTGATATCCACCAAAAATTATAAGAAGAAGTCCGATGATAACAAATAGAGTAGAGAGCAGTTTCATTGAAGTACCTCCTTATTTAGATTTGCGTAATACAAATCCTGTGATGAGAGAGCCTACTCCAGCGAGGATCGCTAGGTACATAGCCAAAGCATTTCCTGTCGGTGCGAGACCACCAAGTACATTGTTTTCTGTCTTTTCTTCAGTCTTTGTTGTAGGTGCTGGTGTCGCAGTTGGTCCTGGAACACTTGTTACTGTTGGAGTAACTGGTGTTGTCGGTGTAGGTGTGCAGTCAGCACATGTGTATTCAGAGTTTTTCGCCATATACGCTGATTTATGCAAACCCCAGTCTTCACCGTAAGCTACGTAAATCCAACCTTGTGATTGTAGTTCTTCTTTTTGAGATGTAGACATATTGTCTGCTTTCAACCAGTTTGTTTGGTATCCTTTACCATCTGATGTGCAGAGACATTGCAAAACATTACCATTTGATTCGTATATAGTATCCGTTCCTGAGAATGATCCAATACCGATTACTCCATGATTTGATCCAAGGTTTTGTTGAGTCTTTGTCCATTGTGGATTAAGGCATGTACTAAAATCAGGTACAGCATTTGCATGTACAGGAGTAGCAGCTGTTAAAAACAGTGCTGTAGACGCCAAAGTTGTAAGTAAAATTTTCTTATTCATATATTTATTTCTAGGCATTTAAATAAGCCTATATTAAATGTTATAGGATTGTACTATAAATATTATGGGATGTCAAGGGGTAGTTATATTCTCAATAAAAATAAAGTATTTTGAGGCTAATAGTTTATATTAAGAGTATTAAATATGGGATGTTTAATGTGATTTTAGCTGTACTTTGTATCGACAAAGTACCAAAGTTCTAATGATTTTTAAATGCTCAGTACTAGATTGCTAATTAAATTGAAGATAATTTTAGAGGCCTTTGTAGTATTTCATAAGAACTTCTTGAGTTTTTGTCGGTTTTCGATCTTTATCCCAAAGAGCAGTTGATCCACCCAAATTTACCCAATAATTAAGACCAATGAGTTCATCTTTTTGCGAAAGGAGTAAAAGTGCTTCATCGAGCCATTGAGCACGTTCTTCTTCGTTCATTTTGCCATGAATATCTGGGATTGGAACACCAATTTCGCCCAAAACGATTTGTCCGCCACTTTGTTGAGCGATAAGTGATACATCATTGGCTAATTGTTGTGGAGTTCTGACATAATGATCTATAACAACAATTCCATCCAGTGATCGAGTAGTTTCTTTATCCATGACTGTCTTGGCTACGTCGGCATTCATTGAGTAGTAGTTACTCTTTACATTTTTACCTATTTGAGCAAAAGCACCTTTGGTAGAAGTATATTCATCGATCAAGAATTTACGGTATTGCACCACAGCGAAGCTATTACCTGTTTCGAGCTTTGCTCCATTTTCACATTCTGGGCATGAAGTGAAGACATCTCCATCCTCAAAAAGATTACTATTATTGAGAATAAACTGGCGTGTGTTTTCTATATGTGTTTTTTCATCGATTTTTGCATAACCAAACCATTGTTCCCAACCAGACCAATTTCCTCGATACCAGACTTTAAGATCATACTTTCGTGCTGTTCTCACCCAAAGCTTGATAACAGGAAGGAATTCATCATCATAAGGAGTTCCGATTGCAATGTGAGTAGCACCAGTTGCCGCAATATCAGCTACTTGCTTATCAACCTCTTCCGCAAATTTTGTATCATGTAGTTCTTCACGTGCAAGGTCACGAGAATTTTTCATTGTATCAATTGACTGGAATTCCCAATGCTTTTTCTTTACTGGTTCTTCGATCTTAGTCTGATTAAATAAGGCGTAGGCTGTCATACCGAGAAGAAAAGTACAGATAATAATGACAATTTCTTTGAGTCCAAGTTTATGAAATTTCATAGATTTAGTATAGCAGGTATTATGTTTTCGGCTAGTTTAATTCTAGATTTGGTTGCGTTCGAACGTCTTCGACATATTCTGGTTTGAGTTGATAAATATCCGCAAATGGAAGGGTACGTTCAAGCGTATATCGTTCTTTAAATTCTGGATTCTTTCCAATCTCTCTAAAGGTCGAATCGTTCTGATCATTTGTTCGTAACACAATCCATCGTGCCCATCGACTTGGGTGTGCTGTCGCTTCTTTCCAATATTCACCGGTACCTTCATGGATAAATCGTTTCATTGGAAGGTGAGAAGAGAAGATGATCGCATCATGAGAAGCTGCTGAAATAAGCACAAATCCTTCTTTTCCTGTGACATTTTCTTGCAACCATCCACTTACTTCCTTTACATTCTTACCACTTGCTCCAACAACTGCATCGTCAATTGTCACAGCGTCAGCGTTAGAGAATGAGAATACTGAAACAAAAAGAATTAGTGAAAGTAAGACAACGCGAACAGGTTTTAATCTATGAGCAAGATATCCGACAAAGATAGCAAGTGTAGGAACCATCATCAATCCATAACGGACGTTAAACCACGATTCACCATGAAGTCCCTGAACATAAAGCACTGAGTGACCCAGGAATAATGCAACGATATTAAACGCAAATGGAGCCATAAGAGCCACAGCAGCGATACGAAGATCTCCTTTGATTTTTTTATCAAACCAGAAAAGTGCCATACCGATTAGGCCTAAGATAAAGGTAAACAAGCCTGAGTTATAGACCATAGCATAGATATAGGTTTGGAAAGAGAATCCAAGATTATGCTTTGTTTCAAGAACACCTGCTGCTTCAAGTTGTGATTGTTGTGCGTTTGCTGAGAATGGACCAAAAGCAAAGTACAATGGATCTTTAAAAATCATCAAATTCCAGAATAGCCAAAGTGCAATACCAAAAGCTGCGAGCGTTGTAAATAGTACCAATGTTCCTTCAGTTGTTTTGTAACCCCATTTCCGAATTGCATGAATAAAGATCAATGCAAAAGAGAACGCGAGCAAGAACCATCCATCGTATCGAATAAGGGTTGAAAGCATTACCCAAAATGCTGCTTGAAGTAAGCGAACCATTGTACCTTCTTTGTGCCACATCAATAATTGATATGCACCAGCAGTCATCGTACCAATAAGCAACAATTCAGTCATAGCAGTGGACTGCATATAGAGAATGTTAAGATTTGTAGCAAAGACGATTACTCCCACAAAACGACCAAATAATCCCACACCAAAGACTTTCAATATGTTATAAATGATAAGCCCTGTAGCCACGAAAGCGACCATTGATTGGATCGCACCGGATAGGCCAGAATGCCACATAAAGTCATTCCAAATTGTCAGTGTTGCAAGCAAATGGGGAAGAGGAAGCCATACACTTCCAAGCTGTGCAAAACCTGGTGTAAGGTTCTCTACAACACGGCGAGAGATATCCAAATGCGATCGTGCATCGTTATACGCGACGCCTAGACCATTTGCATAGTAATAAATAAAGTATGCAATCGAAACCATCGACAAAATAAAGAAGATGATGATTGATGCACGTTTCTCTAAGAAATGTTTGGTCTTGCTAATGATCGAATCATCAAGAGATACCTTGAAAGATAATGACTTCAAATCAAACCGCATGGTGAGATCCTCCCTTCGCTAATACTTTAAAGATAGTTAGTAAAAATGCAGAGACAATAATAATAAATGCCGTCAGGAAGGTGTAATATTGCCATGCTGTCATAGCGTTTGAAACATGGGTTTCATAGAAATATGACTTTGATAAATTACGATTGAGTAAATTAACATTTCTCATGTATGTATATGGCTCTTCTTGCTTAGTAATTTCAGAAAGTGCAACCGCTTCAACCTTTGGTGGATTTCTATTCGAGGTAATTGCACCAAGCGTATTGACCGCTACTGAGTAACTAAAGAGTGCAAAGAAAAATAAAAGAAATAGATTATATCGATGCCATTTGGTTAAAAGATATCCGATAAAAATCGAGAGAATTGCATACGCAGGGATCAGATATCGTGATCCAAAAGCCCATCCTCCATATGGGTCAGTCCACATAGAATAAAGCAAAATATTAAATCCAATAATTGCTACAAACAAACCAACATGCGGCATCCTTTTTCGGATAGCATAAATGATTCCAATGAAACCGAGAATCATAACTGGGGTAAAGTACAACATGCCGCGATCTTGGCTGATGAAATGTTCGTACATACCATTCATGAGTTGCCTGGTTTGGAAGAAGGCCAAGAAATTACTTTTACTAAATTCACCTTGTGGAATAGGTTGTCCCGCTGCCTTTAGTTCTTCGATAATCTTCTGGCTTTCAAGAACTGGTGAACCATCTGCTTTTACTTCAATAGAACGCTCGATAGTACCTGATAATTGGAAAGGATTTCCGTAAGACATGGCATTGAACCATAAAAAGAAGGCTAATGGAAACGCCATAACTGCAACTGACAAAACTCGAAGAACTGGAATACTAATGTTAATTTTTCCTTCTTCACGTTTGGTCATGAACACTTTTCCAAGTGCAGCAACACCAATTGGAAGCATCATAAAAAGGTTTGGATAATCTACAGGAATTGAGAATGCACACAAAAGCCAAATACCCATGAGTGACCAAATCGTATTGTATCTGATCAGTAAATAAATACTCATCAAGATAAGAAATGTTGAAATATGGTGTTGATATAACGTAACTGCATATGCAAACCCTGGAGTTGCAAAGAGAAAGGTTAATCCACCAAGTGTTGCTGCCACAGGATGTGCTCCTACTTTAATTGCTATAGCTCGGATGAGGTACATGTTTATTAAGGCAAATAAAGCGATAATTGCGAAAGCACCGACTTGTGCTAGACCAAACATCTTTCCAAGTAAATAACCAGGGACAGCAATATAAGAAACAGCTGGTGCAAAAAGAGAAACATACTTCCCAGCAGTGTATGCTACGTCAGGTGCAGCAAATCGTGCGAGATCTGGGGAGAAAGAAAATGATTTTTCCTCAGCAATTGCATACATCAAAGCGAATCTTCCCCGCTCAGGTGATAATTCTAAAGGACCATTATCTTTCCAAATCAATCTATTTAATTCTGGAGCTGTAGGATTTCCTGCAATTCCTCTGACAGAAAGTGCGAGTACAAGAACGCAAAAAATCGCGAGGAACGCGTGACCAATAACCTTTAGCATGTTCTGATTAAAAAGATCTCTCATAAATATTTACCTACTGGACTTTCTTTAATAACTTTTCTCAGTCGGACAACCGAAGGAGAAAATGTTGTTTTAAACTCTTCAAAAGAATGTGTATTGTCGATTCCGATTCGAGGAATTCTCAACATATCCATATCTTGTTGTATAAAGCCATCATCCATGGTAAGTGCCATAGAGTATTTTGCTTTCTTTATATAGCGTACTACATTTTGGTCATATTTACCTCTTGGATATGCAAAGTACTTCACCTTATTTCCAATAGCTTTCTCCAATTGTTTCTTTGCTTCGACAATTTCTTCTTGCAATTGGTCATTGGTCAATGTAGCAAGGTTAGCATGTGTAGCACTATGACTGCCAATTTCCCAGTCTAATGTAAGCAGCGACTTTATTTCGCCTGGTGTAAGGAATCTTCTTTTTGTTCCGAGCTCTTTCCAGTTAGGAGTTTTGGTATTTGAAAGGATAAACAACGCTGGAGTAATTTTTTTCTTCTTGAAGTAATCTTTCCACTTTAAGATATCGCTATATCCGTCATCAAACGTCAAGACGACTGAAGGGGAGGTTATACTCTTTTTTCCTGTGATGTGGTTTTGAAGATCTTGCAGTGTGATGATAGTAAAGTGTTTTTGAAGATATTCGATCTGTTGCTTGAGTGCTTTTTCAGAGACACTAAAACGCCAATCATCATTTGCGATACTGTGATAAGAAAGGACAAATATCTGATTGGTACTCTTGGTAATTGTGCGGTCAAACTGAGCAAGTGATCTATATGCTATTTGTCGAGCTTTTGTTAGTACTGTAAAGATAAGCTTTTTCATAATTTTTTGCCTGAATCATATGTATATGAACTGATGACATTATACGCATTCTAGCCTCAGAAGTCAAACTATGAGACGTTTTTACTGATATCTGCATGCGTGATAGTTTTGAGGTTAATTGGTTTCTTACCTACAGACGTAATAAAGCTGGTACATTTTTTGTCATATGGTATGCCTGCAAAGGCAATTTTGTTTCTATACGCAAATACTGCAGCATGAAAACGCATAGCAATCATGAAATCCATCAACTTAAACGATGAAAAATATACTTTTGGAGAAAGATTTGTAGGAACGATATGGAAGGTTATAGCTTCACCATACTCCTTCTTCAGTTCCTCAATCAACTTGTTGCCGATCATAAGATCATTATGATAGACAGGATTTGCGTCCGTTGCATAGAGCCAGAAATCAGCTTTTTCGTGATACTCTTTAATGAATTTTTTGACTTCTTCCATTAGTCGCTTCTCATCTTTCTTACTGTCTGGTTTGACCAGTGAAATACCGATATTCATTCGTGCCTTCTGATAGTGCTTTTTGAAGAAATCGTGCTTCAAAACATCATCTTTCGCAATTTGCTCCATGAGGAAACTATTATCCTTATAAAGACCAGCATGTACATTTTTATGCTTTAGGAACTCATGTGAATGTGCATCTCGTACTGTAAGCAGTGTTGCTCCTCGAAAGAAAGGAAGGACAAGTTTGACGATCAATGGATTGGCATTATTATAAATACCAATTCCAGTTATATAAAGTCTTTTCTTATATGAGCGTGGAAGGAAGAAAAAGGTAAAAATCATATACAGCTGGAACAAAAAGCCATTAAAACTTCGCTCAATCTTATTGATAAGTCCACCACCACCTATAACGACGAAATCAGATTTCTTGATTTCTTTTCGTACTTTGTATAAATCGTACATTGAAATGGCCGGTACTTTATGCATTTTATGTACTTCCTTCGGGAACTTTCCAATAACTGTAATATTGAGGTTTGGTATTTTTTGCAATTCTGTAATTTCGCCGGCAAGTATAGCCTCATCTCCGAGATTCATTGCACCAAAATTACCAAAGATAATGCATTTGAGGGATTTTTTAGCATGTTTCTTTTTGATCTGTTCCGCAAAATGAAGAATAGGAAGGCTTTCGTATTTATCTCTGCTCATATACTGATTTTTCCTTTTGTGGAGCTTGCGATACTCCAGGTGCTTTTAAGTTTCGTTTGTCTTTTGAATTTAGAAATGACGTTAACTAGGCTATAAAGGCCGAAATGGAAAGGACGGGTACCAATTGATTTTAAGATACTTTTTATGACGATTGCAACTGGCATCGTATATTCTTTCTCCCAATCTAAGGTGAAGTATTTTGAAAGTTCTTCTCTCGATCCTTGAAATCTTGAGGACTGTTTAATATGATCACTCAATGTCATTGGTGAACGATAGTATACTTCACAACTTGCGATATATGTTGGCTTGAATCCCTTTTCAACAGCCGCAAAATACAAATAAGGGTCATTGTTTACAATACTTGCTGGAATATGAATAGACCGTGCGAAATCGCCATTGAGAGCTAAGAAAGCCCCTTTGAATGAAAGGTAATTTCGTCCAACATTCCAATTCTTTGCAATATCTTTCATGATAAGTACACCTGTTTCAATAATCTCTTCAAAAAACACTTCAGCTTTTAATGGAAGGACATTTACTCCGGCAATACCTGATTTCTCAAGCTTCGCTCGTCGGACAACCTTGGAGAAAAGCGATTGATCATGGATCACAATATCTGCATCCATAAGGAGTAAGACGTCACCTTTTATCATTCGAAAGATCTGATCCATGCGTGCGGATTTACCAAGACGCTTGCCATCATTTTTAAATACAATTCTTTTATCTTTAATTGCTTTTACCTTCTTTGCTGTGTCATCACTACTGCCATCAGATACCACAATAATTTCTTTCAAGACGATACCATTTTCTTTTTGTGCAAGAAGAGATAACAACAATCGCTGAATGTTCTTACCTTCATTATATGCAGGAATTCCTACTGATACTGTTACTGGTTTCATTAATTGTTTGCTCCTTTCTCAGTACTGAAAACCACATTGGTATATGCAGGACTGATTGCTCCTTGGCCAAAGTTACGTCCAATTAAAGTATAGAACTGTTCAGCACTTTTATCCCAGTTAAAGTTTTGAGCCCATTTTCGAGCTTCATTTGCAAGTGAGACTCTGAGTAAATCATTGTCGGCTAATTTTCTCATCGCAATTGCAAAGGCCGCAACATCACCAGCTGGGACAAGCATACCTGTTTGATTATCGATGACAGAGTCTTGTAATCCATTAACTCGTGATGCGATAACTGGAGTTCCAGTTGCATTCGCTTCGATGACAGTTATTCCCCAGCCTTCCATTTGTGATGGCTGCAATGCTGCCCAACTTTGGGAAAGCAATCGTGCTTTTTCTTTTTCAGTTACTCGACCATGGAATGTCACAGCGTTTGATACTCCGAGTTCTTCAACTAATTGTCTGAGTTCGTAATAACTTTCTCCTGTACCGACAATAGATAATGTAGCATTCTTATGTACTTTCAAAACTTTAGAGAATGCTTTGATTGCAACATCGATATTTTTGTATTCTTTCAATCGTCCAAGATACACATATGAAGGATGATCAGTCTTTGGATAATCAACGTACAGTGTCTCATCAACACCATTTGGAATAATTGCGATATTACCGGAGTTAGTAAAACCAAGATTAAATATCTCACTTTGTGAAGATGCGGAGACAGTAACAACATTTTTATTTTGGTAAATAAATGGCATTACTTTTCCTTCAAGCATTTCAGCAACGATACTCATCGGGAACTTCAAGAACTTTCGGAAGATTTCTTGATGAACATGGTGAACGAGTAAAATTACTTGTTCTTTTGCAAAAAGTGGCATAAAGAATGGAATACCATTTTCACAATCGATGATCACATCATATTTACCTCGGAACTTCAAAAGATAGTACATGACTGCAAAGAAGTACACAGTGTATGTTCCACCTCTTCGATATACTTCAACTCCATTAACATTCTCGTAGAATAAGTTTCTATTATCGTTACCACTAAAGAGTGTTACTTTATTTCCATTTTTTACCCATCGTTTTGCTAATTCATTGATATATACTTCAGCACCTCCTGCATAGATATGTTTGGTATCTCTCCAGTTGAAGATAAGGATTTTCATTCCATTGTCTTTCCAAACTTTTTTAGATTTTTGTTTGTCAAAGAGAGCAACAAAACTTGCGAGGTTGTTTTCCATGACTCGGATATATGGATTACTCAAGTGCATTACGACGACGAAGAACAAGTTGATCGATCCGAGATATGCAAATGTTCGAACGTAATCAGAAATTGTTTCGTTGTTTACTAAGATAAATGGAACGAATGCTAAGATAGTTGCAAGTGAGATTCCTGTGTATGCATAATTCTTTTTCTGCAAATGGAATGCATTGAATCGGTTTGCGATAGCGAAACAAAGCAATGCAAACATATAGAATGGCATATATGCGATGATTCCGTCATAGCCTGTACCAAAGATGGTAGGGATGAAGTATTGACCTTCAAGTCCAAGCACAATATATGCAATCCAGTTAAATAAGAATGTAAAGAATACTAATTTAAAGAAATGATTTGTTGCAGATCTACCTCGGGATAATAATCCAGCGATAACATTTGATCCAACTTGGCTCGCGATGAAACTTGCTTTTCCGATAAGTGACAATACTAAATATGTTTGTGCTTCAGCTGGTGCTAAGAATGCATGAGCAAGTAATAAGTCGACATTAAGTAATGCAAAGATAGGCAATACATGCAGTACTTTTGCATACAAACTACCGGCATTTGGCAATGTGATCGTAGGCATTGTAATAGCTGGCATCTTGAATGATAGAGATGGTAATTGAACGCCTGGTTTATTTACTACAGCTGGTGCATACGCTGGCTGTACAACTGGTATTGGTGCTGGTGTCGGAGCAGGTGCTTTGGCATCTTCAACCTTTCGACCAAGATGGAATCCATGCAATGTCTTTTCCCAATAGTGGGGTTTCAAGATCAATTGGTATAACGCGATCATCGCTGCAGTACTCATCATTACCCAGTACAAAGGAATCAAAAGAACATACTTTGCAAGATCCCAATCTTTTCGTTTACCGACAGCGATCATGTAACAATATAAGAACATAAAGTTACCAAATATCCATGAGAAGACCGCAATATATGATACTGGTGGGCGATAAATTGCTTCCATGATTGGTCCAAATACGGGATTTGCTAAGAAGTACAAAGCTGTGATAACCCACATGAACGGATTCAAAAGGACAAATAAAATCTTTCCTCCAACAGTTAATTGGAAGATAAAGTTGTGCCACAAACCAACTTGTTTTACGAATTTAGGCAAATCTCGCATATGTACCAAATAGGTTTGCATGTATCCTTTGATCCATCGAGATCGTTGTTTCAACCATACTTTACGTACACTTGTTGCTTCTTCATATGTTGTTGATTTAATAACCGCTGTACGATATCCGTGTTGGAATAAACGTACACCCAAGTCAGCATCTTCAGTCACGTTAAATGGATCCCAACCTTGAAGTTCTCGCAAGTTTTCAGTTAAGAAATGGTTACTTGTACCACCGAGTGGAAGTGCTGAGTTTAAAGACTGCAAACCAGGCAATGTGACGTCAAACCACAATGCATATTCAGCAGTAAAGAATCGAGTTAAGACGTTATATCGTGAGTTGTAATAACTCAATTTCGCTTGCAGACATTTCACATCACTTGGTGCCTTTTTGAATCCAAGATATGCAACTTTCAACTGTCTTGGATCTGGTACATCTTCGGCATCAAAGATAACGAGGTATTCACCTTTGGCATATGAAAGTCCATAGTTACAAGCCTTTGGTTTTGTCTTTGGTTGTGAATCAGGAACGATAACAGTTCGGGCATAGAATGGTAAGTTCATTTTTTCAAACTCTGCAATCGTTTCTTTATCGTCTTCTTCAAGAAGAAACATCACATCAAGCTTTTCTTTTGGCCAATCGATTTTTGAAATACCTTCCAAGAACTGAGGAACAACGTGGGCTTCTCTATATAAAGGACAAAGAATAGTGTATGTTGGAAGCGTTGCTTCATCAATTGTTGCAAGTTCTGCATCAGTTACATCAATTTCTTGTTCCTTATGCAAACTTTTTCCTACAACATATATATTGAATAGTGCATCAATGAAGTACAGGACACTTAAAACTCCGACAGTGATTCTAGCTGCTTGTAAAGGGATTAAGAAGAATGCTAATAATAAAAGGATTGGTGCTCCGATAAAGAATACCTTTTGTCCAAAAGTAAATGTTTCAATAGCAGAAAGAGCAGATGGAAGAGTTGTATGAGTAATGTATTTTTTATTCTTTGCTTGTACACCTGCACCACGCATCGTACCTTCTTCAGGTTTTATCGCGAAGTAGGTGACAGGTTTCATTTTGATATTTAATGCATTCGCACCAATCTCGTATGATTGTTTTACAACATTCATTTTTGATTGACCATTTCGGCGTGGTGCAAAAACGATTTCTACGTTCTTTAATGTATATCCTGCTTGCTTTGCTCGGTGGAGAAACTCTAGGTCAAAAGTCCAAGGTGACACTGGTTGAAATTTGACAGTATCATAAACTTCTTTCTTAAATACTTTAAGTCCTGATTGGATATCTGTTTGTAGACCAAATAACATTTTGCCAAAAATATTTCTAAATCCACGGCTTAAAAGTTTTCTCATTTTTGAGTCCTTATAGTCTTTTCTATTTGCGACAATAATATCAGCGTTTTGCAATGCATCAGCCATCTCAGGAATTTTCGCAGGAGGGTATTGTAAATCTCCATCAATCATTGCGAGGATTTCGCCTTGAGCGATTTCAAACCCTTGCATTAAAGAGTATGCCTTACCTTTTGTGCCTACTTTACGTACAACCTTAATAGAGTCATTAGTGATGCTTTGGAGCCATTCGAAAGTACCGTCTGTAGAATTATCATCAACATAGATGATCTCATAAGATCGATTAGAAGAAGAAAGTGTCAAAAGCAATTGTTCATGGAATTGCATGATGATACCAATTTCATTATAAACTGGTACTACGACACTTATCATTTGTTGATTATTTTGCATATTCGTTACGTCTTCGATACTCGTTTTTATATCCCATAATATCGAATTAATGTGTATATTATAGGATATTTATGTAATTGTCAAGTACCATACTAAGCTCGCTTCAATGAGTAGACAGACGCAATCGTAGCGAAATAGTTGATGAATAAGTACAGGGTCTCCAATCCCTAATTAAAACTTATAGTATGAGAGGTAGATAATCTTTTTTATTAATCGTATTAAATACCTTGGCAGACTTCATGTATACCATATTATTTTCTTTTCTGTCAATTGGATAAATTACATTTCTTCAGAAAAACCCTCTATATAGTAGTATAGCGTAGCTTGACATATGCCTCCAACTATAATATACTCAGCTTTTGTTGACTTATAGTATATAACTATACGATTAAGCTCATCAATGCTGCCCACACATTTACTGCCCGTAATGTACGATGATTCGCGCACGAAGTAAATATACAAACCTGTACCAGCGGTTTTACAGAACACAGCCTATTAACCCGGATCTCGAAAAGGATCACGTGGTTATTGTTGTACCCACATATAACGAAAAAGATAATATCGAACAATTAATTACCGAAATTCAATCTCAGGTACGATATCTCCATAATGCAAAGCTATCTATCCTTGTCGTAGACGATGGCTCTCCTGATGGTACTGCTTCAATAGTTATGAAGTTAGCCAAGAAATACAAAAACATGTACCTTCTACGAGGAAGAAAACAGGGCTTAGGAAATGCTTATATACGTGGATTTAAATATGCTATGCGATATATGCATGCGGATATAGTCTTTGAAATGGATGCAGATTTATCTCACGATCCAGCCATGATTTCATTCTTCGTTTATGAAATTCAAAAAGGTAGTGACTTTGTCATCGGTTCACGATATATCGATGGAGGTTCAATCCCTGGTAACTGGCCTCTTATTCGTAAGCTCAATAGTCAGTGGGGGAACCTCTTTGCACGTCACGTGGCCGGCTTAGGCAAGATAAAGGATTGTACAAGTGGATATCGTGCTATTCGTACATCACTCTTAAAACGAATTAATCTTAACAATCTTATGTCTAAGGGGTATGCTTTCCAGATTGATTTACTCCATAAAGCTATAAAAAGTAATGCACGTATTAAGGAAATTCCAATACAATTTACCGACCGAGTTTTCGGGAATTCCAAGCTCAGAAAGCAAGATATTATCGAATTCATAGCCAATTCTTTCTTGATTCGATTTCCATTTTTGGCTCATATTGGGATGATATTTGTGGCAGGATGTATCGCAATTACCGCATTTATTCTCGGGAATTTTGCAGCCTTAACATTGTTTGGTTTGCGTGATGCTGGGATGATAAATACTCAATCCATGATTTCTGTTGCAATTGTGAGCCTTTCTGCATTGATGATCTGGCAAAGCGTTTTCAGTATTTATCTGATGATTTATGGATGGGAAGATGTTGAGCGAATCCAAAAAGAAAAGCCACCAGAGAAATTTCTTAAACCGAAATATTCTTTTACTGCGTTACTTCCTGTACGACATGAAGAGCATGTTATTGGGGATACTATCCGAGCAATAGCAGCAATTGATTATCCTGAAAGCTTGAAAGAACTATTAGTAATTGTACGATCTGATGATCACAAAACGCGGGAAAAAGCTGAACGAACAATTGCACGTCTGAATAAACCAAATGTTAAATTACTTATCTTTGGTGATATGCCAATTAACAAACCGCACAGTTTGAACATTGGTCTTCGTCATGCTACGAAAGATGTTGTTACCGTTTTTGATGCGGAAGATCAACCAAGTCGCGGGATTTATAATCTTGTGAATACTGAAATGACACTTCGTGGGTTTGATGTTCTGCAGTCCGGCGTACAACTTATGAACTTCCGATCAAAGTGGTTCTCATCACTCAATGTACTTGAGTATTTCTTTTGGTTTAAATCATCACTTCACTATTTTGCCAAACAAGGAATTATTCCATTGGGTGGAAATACTGTATTTTTCAAAAGAAACTTATTAAATAAAATTGGAGGATGGGACGAGGATTGTCTGACCGAGGATGCAGATATTGGTATCCGATTAAGTGCACGCGGTGCGAGAATTGGCGTCGTGTATGATGAGCGTCATACCACTCAGGAAGAAACACCACATAGTCTTGAAAGTTTCATTAAGCAACGAACCCGATGGAATCAAGGATTTATTCAGATCTTTCTTAAGGGAGAATGGCTTAACTTACCAAAAGCATCACAGCGATTTCTTGCGGCATATATTTTACTTATTCCTCAGTTGCAGGCATTCTTTTTCTTGATGTTGCCTGTATCTATCTTTATGGCATTTGTACTTGATTTACCTGTTGTCTTCGCGATGATTACCATTGTTCCGTTACTCCTTCTAATCCTTCAGTTGATTGCATACAATGTCGGTTTGTTTGAATTCACAAAAGGATATAGCTTAAAGTATCCTTTCTGGATTCCGTTAAAAGTTTTGTATACATTCTATCCATTCCAAATTATTTTAGGTTTTAGTGCAATGCGTGCGATTTATCGACTTGCTGTCGGACAAGATAGTTGGGAAAAGACTTTGCATCTTAATGCACATCGACCAGAGAAGTCTGTTCCGTCACCAGCAAAAGTAAATGCTCGATATTTTACAGTAAATAGATAAACTATGAAAAAGATAAAAGAATTATTTACTAGTCATAAAATGGAATATCTTTTGGTATTCGGCCTTTTGGCAATTGCTGCTATTTCTCATGGATATAACATGTTGGGCTATCCATATTATGAATCTGATGAAGGTACGTACATGTCTCAAGCATGGGCGATCATCAATGATGGAAAACTTGCACCGTACACATATTGGTATGATCATGCTCCTGTAGGTTGGATGCTCATTGCTTTATGGTTAAAAATAACCGGGGGTCTTTTTACCTTTGGGTTTGCTATTAACTCTGGTCGTGTACTGATGCTGCTCCTCCATATCGGATCAGCATTATTACTGTATTTTATTGGTAAGAAGATAACCGGATCTAAGCTTGTGGGAGCATTTGCTGTGCTTATGTTCTCACTCTCGCCACTGGCCATTTATTTCCAACGACGTGTATTGCTGGATAACATAATGGTATTTTGGCTTCTGCTTTCTGTGACATTTGTACTCTTTAGTAAACAAAGATTGCGATGGATTATTGCCAGTGCGGTGAGTTTTGGAATCGCAGTCCTGAGTAAAGAAAGTGCGATTTTCTTTCTCCCATTTATGGCTGTTCTTGTGTATTCTCAATTGCATAAGATCAATCGATTATTTGGTGCAATTAAATGGATTGCAGTAGCAGGAGCAATTATTTCACTGTACTTTATATTTAGTATGTTTAAAGGCGAATTTTTCCCATCGGGAACACTTTTGGGAGGAAATAATGAGCACGTAAGTTTACTTGGTACACTGCAATTCCAGGGTAGTCGCGGAAACGTCAGTATCTTCAATCCTGGCTCAAGTTTCTGGGAAATGACAGGGAACTGGAAAAATGATGATCCGTCATTCATGATCGTTGGTGCAATATCTACAATTATTACAATGATATTTGCTATCAGAAGCGTAGCTGCTCGTATCATTGCAGGACTTGCGATTTCTTATTGGGCGTTCTTACTAAGAGGAGGATTGGTACTTGAATTCTATATCATTCCGCTTGTGCCGCTTGTTGCTTTAACAACTGCGTACGTCACACATAAAATTGCGAGTTTCTTTACAAGGATGAAATTCTGGCCGCTTCAAATTTATGCGATTTTTCCTATTATGGCATTCATTATATATATGGGAGTACTTGTATTTAATTATTCAGGCAATGTCCGTTCAGGTAATTTCAATATCTACACATCCAACGAAACCAATGCTCAGATAGAAGCTGTTAATTGGATTTTGAGTAAACAATCTCCAAATGCATTCTATGCGATTGATAACTATGCATATCTTGATTTGAACTATAGAAATAACGGCAACTTCGCCAATGCTGAATATTATTGGAAAGTGGATGGAGACAAAGATATTAAAGAAAAGATATTAAAAAATGATTACAACAATATTGATTATGTCTTATTTACACCACTTATTGGCGGAGACTTAGGAACTGGTGAAATTCCGATGACGGGAAATGCGTTAGCACAATCAAATCCGATTACGAGTTTCGCAGGTGATGGTTGGTACGTCCAGATCTGGGCCGTAAAGAATTCTCGAAGAATTCTTGTCTCAACATGGGAAACATACAAAAATACATTTGTAAAAGATGATGGAGATACTGTCGATCCAGCAAATAATACTACAACATCAGAAGGACAATCATATACCATGTTACGAGCAGTATGGATGAACGATAAACAACTCTTCGATAAGACATGGGGATTCACTAAAAGAAATATGCAAAAGGATAACAATTTGATTGCTTGGAAATGGGGAAAGAAGCCAGATGGCACAATGGGAATCATTGATAAAAGTTCTGCTGCAGATGGTGATGAAGATATTGCCTTAGCATTGGCTTTTGCTGGAAAGCGTTGGAATAATCCAGGTTACATCATCGATTCACGGACGATTATGCAAGCAATCTGGGAGAATGAAGTAAAAGTAGTTCGAAGCAAACCATATCTCGTAGCAGGGGATTGGGCGAAGCCAAAATCAACAGCAATCATCAATCCATCATATCTCGCACCAAGTAGTTACAGGATTTTTGCTGAGATTGATAAAACCCATAATTGGTTGAGTTTGGTCGACACATCGTATGAAGTTTTGAATGCATGTACTGATAGCGACTTAGACAAAGAAACTTCAGCTGGACTTGCACCAAATTGGTGTGCAGTTGATAGTAGTGGAAAAATTATTAAATCTCCAGAGAAAGGTTTGGATTCAACAGAATATAGTTATGACGCTTTCCGTACACCATGGAGAATTGCTTTGGACTATCAATGGTTCAAAGAACCTCGAGCAAAGTCCTATCTTACAAAGAATGACTTTCTGCGAAAAGAATGGGCAAATAATAAAAAGATCAGTGTTGCATACACACATGATGGGAAACCATGGGAAGATTATGAATCCGCTGGTGCATATGCTGCAAACCTCGCAAGCTTTGTTGTCACAGATAAATCTGCTGCAAAAGAAATCTACGAAACCAAAGTACTTAACAAGCTTTATGAAGATAAAGATGGAAGTTATTGGGAAGATTCAAAGAGTTATTACACACAGAATTGGGCATGGTTTGGAACTGCTCTTTATAATAATGATTTACCAAATCTGTGGGTTGATGCCAACTTAAAGACGAAGAAATAAATTTTATTGCTACTCGGGCCGCCAAGTAACACAAGCTCTCGGCAAGGTTGTGCTCAAATTGTCGAAATGTTACTTAAACTATTGTAACTTGAGGAGTTGATTTCTGATTGTTAGTTCATTGAATGATTTTATAAGTTGGACGTGATTGGGGATTTCACCTTGTTGGCTTGGAAGAAGTGTTTCATTTCGTTGGATAAGAAATCCTGTGCAATCATCAGGTAAACTCTTAAATGCTGATGCTTTATCATCGATGAGACAAATTGTATCAGCGATCCATTCCGTCGAATCATTTTGTTGGATTGGCAGTACATACTTTCCTTCGCTATTTTTCCAGGTTTTTATCTCCGCACCTTTATCGCTATGTTCCATCACTTTCATTGGACCAGTATAACTACTCCCCCCGACTTTTAATTCTTGCCATTTATAACTTACGCCATATGTCAGGACATAAAAAGGTATATGGTTTTCTTTAAGAAGATTAAGAAAGGGTTGAGTATCTGAAAAGAGTGAATCCATTTTTACCTCTAAGAACTTTTTATAAAATTCTTGCATCTGTTCTTTAGAAAGAACGCTTTGTAGATAAGTAATTGGCTCGAAAGTTCCTCCATCGTCTTCGAGTTGGGTCCGTGCCGTCTCGATAGTAAGTGCATCAATACCAAAGTCTTTAACAACTGCATAAAGATGTTCCACGGATTTTTGGACGTCACTCATTGTTCTGTCAAAATCTATAATTATTGCTTGGGGGACGGACCGTTTATTCATTGCATTATTATAGTTGATAAAAACATACAATGTCTATTTGGAGAAACAAACCTCATACTAGAATTAACTCTACAATATATATATAAGATGAGGCTGGTATAAGTTATAGGCTTAGTTATTGCATTAAGAACAGAGTATCTCATTTATAGCTAGATATGCTTCTTTAATATTACCCCTTGCATATATTATAAGCCTATGTTATACTGCTCACCTTATGAAGAATAAAGTTGCAGCAGTTGTTTTGGCCGCAGGTCGAGGCAGCCGCATGAAATCAGACTTACCGAAAGTTTTGCATTTGGTAAATGGCGAGCCACTTCTCGTTATGTCTTTGCGTACACTTACTTCAATTAAGCTTTCTCAACTCATCACAGTTGTAAAACATCAAGCAGAATTAGTTGCTCCCGTTGCAAAACCATTTGCAGATATCGCATATCAAGGTGAAGCCTATGGAACAGCTAAAGCAGCTGAAGCATGTCTTCCAGTTCTTAATCCAGAAATCGATACAGTTATGATCGTGAATGGTGATGATAGTATGTTTTATGAACCAAAAACTTTTAAAGATGTTCTTGCAAAGCACAAGAAAGATAACAACACAATCACATTCATTACTTTGTTAAAAAAGAATCCAACAGGATTTGGACGAGTTATCTATGATAAAGCAGGGAACTTCCAAAAAATTGTTGAAGAAAAAGATGCAACTATTCGTGAAAAGAAAGTGAATGAAGTGAATGATGGGGTTTATATCTTCGATCGTAAATTCTTTGAAGAAAATATCGGACAAGTTGTCCCGTCTGAAGTTACTGGTGAATATTACTTAACAGATCTTATCAATATGGCACTAGAAAACGAGAAAAAGGTAGGTACTTTCCTTCTTGAGAACAGTATCGAGTTCATGGGTATTTCAACCCAAGAAGACGTCCAGGCGGCAAACGAGCTCTACTCAAATGTTAAAAATATTTAATTATGAAAGCAGAGAGTTTACCACAAGGCAGTTTAAGAATGCCCGGACAAGGATTTAATGGAGTTACCCCGAAAGAAGAAGTAGCAAGAACAACCGCAATTTTTAATCTACCTGGAGAACTTGAATCAAGATTTCTTGGTGATAATAATCCAAGAACCCTATTAACTGCTCCTTTAAAAGATGGTAGTGAAGTTCGACTTCATGTAGCAACAGGTCCATACACACCATATCATTACATGATGATAGCAAAAGGAGCTGATTTTGAACAACGTCCTAAGGATCAACCTATTCAAGCAGAGTTACTAACGGACCATCCTCATGAAACACAAAGTGCTTACTGGGAATTACTCCATGAAGGACTCGAAGCTTATCGAGAATTACTTGGACCTGAGTACCGAGTCTTTTCAGGTGGGAATTGGATGAGGAACTATTCTAACGAAAAAGAAAGAAACGCACGAACAATAGGATTGCATCATGATCATATCATGGCAGTAAGAAAAGACTTCTTTCAACCGTATATTGAAAATGGAGTTGAAGATATTCAGGGTTTTACAGAGGAACGAGCAATAACAAATAGATTATTACCATCTGTACTGCCACGAATTCAAAGGGCTCTTGGAAAAGGCGAATCTTCAACATTACTTCTTCAACAAAGAGATGCTATGCCATATGGTTATTCTTTCCGAATCCCTGCTGAAGCAGATATAGATATTTTCACAACTAATATGAGAGATCATCATGAAGCTTATACAACTGTGGCTTCTAGTTTAGGTGAGCGTTATGGTAGAAGAGGTGCTGAACTATTAGAACAGCCAGCATATAACTTATATATTGAACTCGATGAAAAGGGTGATCGCCATATATCGGTCTCTCCATCGTTTGCTGGGCCAATTGGTGTCCTTGAATCTGCAGGAATTCAATCGAAAAGAAATCCTGACTACAAACATTTAATTCCAGCAGATGAAGCAGCTCAGACTCAAAGAACTGTTGTAGAAAAAGTATTTGGTAATGCTAAACTTTCAAATATGCATTTAGCTGAAGCAGCATAATACTATGGCAGAAAGACTTGTTTCAACAGAAATATTAACCAGAGGTGGGCTACATACTTGGTCGACTGATACCACGCTGCAATATATGCCTTTAAAAAGATTTTCAGGAGCTGCAGAGCAAATGCATGAGCAACGAAGTGCTGGTATGCGAGAACTTGCACAAAATATACTCTTACCCGATCTTATGGGTGTTGGCATAGCAAAAGCCCAAGGTATCCCTCGGACAGATGCACGAATCGTTGATGCTGATCGAAGGATGGTTGATGATGTCGCCGCTATTATTAAACGCTCAGAAGGTGAGCCTACAGGTGGTCGAATTGCTGAATATCATATAAGGTTGGCTAACTATATGGATGGAAAGTCTGGACTTGATCCGCTTAGAGAATTTGTAACACAAACATTCCAGCCTGTTTTCAACGGTAAGGAAGACTTTTTAGCAGACCTCCAAACATATGGTCCTGGTCTTGTTATTGGAACTCATAACACACATACTCCCGAAATTGATGTCATGGATTGGGAAAATGGAAAAGTAGTTCATGATACAGGTCCAGTTGTTACACGAATTGCTATGGATGCAGCACTTGCGGAAGAAGGGTTATCAGTTGCTCGACTTACAAGATCACCGCAGCCAAGTGATTTTTATCAAAGAGTAATGGATGACTTAGGTAATGTAATCTTATCTGAAGGTGGCGTAGATGAAGTAGCTGAACAAATGAAAGCTGTCATTTCGGCTGGAGCAATACCGACACTTTCACCAGAAGGTGGATTCCGAGTTCTTGAAAAATGGAATACAGGTCCAGTTGTATTAGCTGTAAAAGCGGGCTTACCACATGTTCATTTAGTTGCACAGTCACCACTAGTATCGTTACTTGATCCTCAAATGAGTTTTGATTATTTAGGAACATACAAAATACCAGAAGAAGTTGTCGATGGGGTACAAAATGGAAAACGTGAACCAGTGTCAGCATTTTCTGATCAAATGCGTTCAACTATTGCAGCTGGAATCCAAGATCTGCCATATCCGACGGCATATAAAAACCACGTAGCAAAATTTGCAAAATAATGCATAATAAAATCATGCAGAAGGTATTCATCAAAAATAGAAAAGGACAAAAACTAGCGGTTCTTATTGAAGAAAAAGCTAAGGCAAAAGGATTGGTTTTTATCATTCATGGTTTGGGTGGCAATAAAGAACAACCACATATCTCTACTGTTGCAGATACATTTCGTCAAAAAGGGTTTACTGTAATTCGTTTCGATACAACCAACACTATTGGTGAAAGTGATGGTATGTATGAAAAAGCTACTATTACAAATTATCATGAAGATTTGCAAGATCTTATCCAATGGTCATCAAAGCAGTCTTGGTACACAGAACCATTTTATTTGGCTGGGCATAGTTTAGGAGGAGTGGCAGCCTTGTTATATGCAGTAGCACACCCAGAAAAAATTAAAGGGCTTCTTCCTCTCTCAACCGTTATCTCTGGTAAATTAAGTATAAAAACGAATAAATATAGAGATTCTCTTGATGATTGGAAAAAATCAGGTTGGTTTACAAGAGTTTCTTCAAATGGGAAAGATATAAGAAGGCTGCCTTGGTCTCACATGGAAGATAGACTGAAATACAATATTCTTCAGGATGCACATAAGTTAGTTATGCCCGTTTTTATGCTAGTAGGCGATAAGGATGATGCTACACCTGTCGAGCATCAAAAAATGCTTTATACGAAATTACCTGGTAAAAAAGAATTACATATCATTGTTGATGCACCTCATACTTTTTCATCGCAGAGTCATTTAGATTCTCTTAAATTGCACCTCAATCGCTGGCTCGAGAAATAAATTATTTTGTACCTCGCTGTAAATTTGCATTTCTTCAATAAATGTGTATAATTATAGGTCTTAAATATGATAGGAAAATGTATATAAATAAACATATATGTACATTTATCATATAAAATTATAAGACTTAAATATGGCAGAATTTGTTCGACCAAATTTTTCTAATGTATCGGTATTGGGTGAATTTCCACCCATGCTATTGACGCGTAAACTGAGCCATGTTTTAAAACATGAATCTACTTTGTTGCCTGAAAGGGAAGTGGGGACACGTTTGGACAAAATTGGCTTGCGTCCTTATACATCCGATGAACTATCTCGTGCTTTTGCAACACTTACAGCAGCTCTCGATACGCGAGAAAAATCACCAGCCCTTGATATTCCAAGAATTACATGGAGAGATTTAGCAGAAGTTCCTGTAGATGAACAGGCATTCGTGGCTTTATGGGGAGGAACGAATCAGCGTTCAGGAATAATTACAAAAGAATCAGGCAGATTCCTAGGAGAAACATTTAGTCACCACCGTATTCCAAAAGACACAGAATCAAGAACAATGACAGTACATGGTTTGGCAGAAGCGATTGGTGATCACTTACTTGGAGGGTTTGATGAAGTACACCATCGCAAAGAGGATTATCAACATGTTAAAGCAATGGGGGTATCTCTAGGTTTTCCTATTTTAAATACTGTTGAAGATCATGGCATCGATGCTCGTCCAAATGGAAAGCCTTCTAATTGGAACCTTACAGATATAGATTTAGAAGTTCCTGCTGAAGTACAGCCAGCTCTTGGTCCTGCACTTATTAGTCATTTACAAGCTAATGGACTTGGTGTGGAGCGTGTTTACTTCCTCCATGATACGATTGCGACTGGTAATGATGTTTCAGATTGGGATGCTCATGGTGATCCTGTGCCAGTAAGCTTTATCGGAGGGACTGGAACAAGTGCAGAATTACATGGAGAGACGTTGGATATTAGTTCATATACAGATATCTTACCTGGAAATCTTTTACAAGAATACATGACAAAAAATGGAAAGATGCCTTTGGGAAATGCCTTAAAATACCTTACTGGAGGAGACCGAATTAGACAAAGGATGGTTGGTGCAGTTTCGCTTCTGACAGAAAATGATCCAAATCTTATACGTACAGAAAATCTTCGTGATATTAATACATATTTGCAAACGAAAAAATTCAATTTTTTTGATGGACCTCGTAGACCAAGTGATCCTAAATCAGCTGAACTCTTTTACGATAGACTTTATTTCAAGCTTGAACCGCAAGAGCGGGAACTGGTTGAAGGTATAACCTACCGTGCATATGAACAGGCTGGACAGGTTATGGGACTTATGATAGCCGCTACATTACATCAGGGCGGATATGACGGTAAAGGTCATTTACCATTTCCCGTTGCAGGAGGAGTAATTCAAGGTAATATGCTGGTTCAAAGAAAAGTTTTAGATACTTTGGCTCAATTCTATCCAGAGGCACATATTCAGCTTATGAATGCATATGATGACAGTGGTGTAGGAAAGTTCACATTGGTCCAAGAAAACCATAGACGGCAACGAACATCATAAAGCCCATAATATTACCTCTTGACATATTATAAGACGTCCTATATAATCACAACTCATGAACAGAAAACCAAGAAATACATTCAAAGTAATTGCGGAGAACTCCGTGCATTTCTTTGCTCCAAAAAAAGAAAGAATTGAAATAAATGAGGCTATTGTACATAGTAAACTTCCAGCAATTCTTGTTCCAACTCACACTCCATCTGAAATGACCCATAATCTTATAAAGTCTATTCTTGAATGGCACCCAGAAGCTATCCTTGTAGTTATTGATGATTGTACTCCAGAAACAGAAAAAAATCTTAGAATTTTGAACAAGATTAAAGATCTCGCAAATGAACATAACAACATGGCATATTTGAGAACTCCAAAGAATGAATTAAAAGCTGGTGCATTAAACCATGGTATTGAATATGTATTAAGTCTTAATACCAAACCAGATGTAATTTTCACTTTTGATGATGATGTCATTATTACTAAAAAGACTGTAACGAAAATGATTGCAACATTATATTCTGATGAAACAATCGGTGCAGTTTGTTCAGAAGTTCGTGTCATTAACAAGAACAAAAACTTCCTTACGCGTTTGCAAGCACTTGAGTATCACAACTTTAACATTACAAAGATTGCAGATAACGGTTTCTTAAAAGGACCACTTGTTATGCATGGTATGTTGACTGCTTTTAGAACAGATGCAATTCAAGAAATCAATGGTTTTACCAAAGGTCATTTAATTGAAGATTATGACATTACTGCACGATTGAAGAGTGAAGGCTGGAATGTAAAGATTGCACAAAAAGCAATCGCATGGACAACAGTTCCTGAAACCATCGAAGCACTTTGGAAACAACGTGTTCGATGGGTAAGTGGTGGATTGCATGTATTGGGAGAATTCTGGAAGAAATTTGATGTCGTCTACCAAGACCTTATCGGTCATATTCTTTTCTTAAGTCTTTTCGGATTGATTGTCCTTTCATTCTTCTTTGTTCGAACAGGAAAGAGTGAACCTGAAACAGTGCTTATCTTATTTGGACTTTCATTATTCAACTTCTTAGTTGCGTTCATTTTCAATGTCGTTTCATTGGCACTTTACGAAGACAGTGATAAGAAAGATTGGGCGATGAAATTAACAGTTCTTCCTGAACTTATTTACAGTAACTTATTGAGTCTTATTTTACTTGGCTCATATTTGTTCATCGTATACAACAAAATCTTTAAACCCATCGCAAATAAAATATCTTTATTCAATGCTCCATATAATTGGGGACTCGCAGCCTTTAATAAGGCAGGATTCTCAACAAAGTGGGGAACAAAAAACTAAGAAAGGAGAAACTATGACAGATTACGGAAAAGGACAAGTATTAGGCGCAGCGGTATTACCGGCTACTTCAGCAGCAGGAGCATTTTTTGCTGACTTTAGTAACCCAATAGTATTAGCAGGTTTTATAGTACTTAATGTCGTATGGCTTGTTATCTTAGCAGGTCAAATCAGTCGTTATTTAGTAAATCGTACTAAATAATTAAATTAATAATAATATGAAAAAAGTTAGTATTTATACAACTATATTTGTCTTGGCGGCATTCGCTAGTATCTTTCAGCTCAGTTCGTTAGGTAATGGGCTCTCTGCTACTGTTGCAAACTCACAAGAATTAACTGCAACTCCTGTCACACCAGTTACTCCTACTATTACACCTGTAAAAACACTTTCGGCATTCACTCCTGAAAGAGTAGTTATATCATCTGTAGAGATTGATCTCCCAATATTTTCTGTTCCATTGAAAGATGGAACTTGGGAAGTTCTTCCACATGTTGCAAACTTTGCTGAAGGTACAAGTTTGGTTAATGCACAAGAAGGAAATGTTGGACTATTTGCTAATGATCGATTGGACGGATTCACTCGAATCCAACAATTAGATAATGACGCTGCAATTATCGTCTATGGTAATGGCCAGAAAGCAACATATAAAGTGACTTCTTCACGGGATGCACTTGCAACTGATACAAATGTTTTTGCTCCAACAAAAACACCTATTTTGACACTCGTTACGTCAGATGAAATCTTTTCTAACAAACAGCATATTGTAAAAGCAGAGTTAGTAAAGATAGAAGCAGCTAACTAAAATTAGCATTACAATTTTATAACTATGAGTTATCCTATAGACTTGACAAAAGATTAATTTAATGATACTATGAGTCTCATTAAAATTGAATATTACATAAATTGTTCAAATTTTATTATGAATAAATTAACAAACAAAATAGTACGAACTTTAACCGCAATCTTTTTGAGTGCGGTTTTCTTCCTGGCACAAGCACCTCTTGCTGACGCTGCACGTTTAACAAGTATTTCTGACCTTGATACTCCACGAGTTTCATTCACATTTGATGATGGATTTGCATCAACCCGAACACTTGCCGCACCAATTCTCGAAGCACGAGGTATCGATGGTGTTCTTTATTTAACATCAGGAGTTCCAGATGGTACAGCTACATTAGATGATAACCAACCAGGAATTACATGGGATCAAGTACGAGAACTCCAAAATGATTTTGGATGGGAAATCGGTGGACACACTGTAGACCATGCTGAAATGCCTACTATTACACAAGCACAAAATGTTGCCGAACTTACCAATTCAAATGCAGCATTTAAAGCAAACGGATTGAATGTCACGAACTTCGCTTCACCATTTGGTGCATATGACAATATGACTTTGACTGAAATCTTGAAATTATACAAATCTCATCGTGGTTTTGCAGATCGAGATGCTTTGAATAGTCAACCTTATCATAAAGACATATTAATGGTTCAAGATGTAAACGATGCGACTACAACTGCACAAGTTCAAGCATGGGTTGATCAGGCAATTACTGAAAAGCGATGGTTGATCCTCGTATTCCATGATACCGCTGTAGCAAAGAATCCAAACTATGAATACACAGTAACAACAGCAAACCTTACTACAATGGCAAATTATGTGCAAACCAAAGTTGCAGCAGGTCAAATTCAAGTTGTTACAACCGAACAAGGAATCACAATTCCAGGAACAAATGTTCTCCAAAATTCAGGTTTCGAAGCGGGGATTGCCAATGGTTGGACAACAGATAATGCCAACAGTATCAAAGCTGATAATGCAGATCACGGTAATTATGGCTCACCGACGCAGTCTGTAAGTTTAACAGGTACAGCAACTGAAGCGCATCTTTTCTATACCGGTGCACAAGTGTCATACAATTCAAGTTATGTTATTGATGCTTTCGTTAATTCATTAAACTTAACATCTGGCGAACTTGGATTCTATGTTGATGAATATGATGTAAATGGTACTTGGCTCGCAGGACAATGGATGGGTATGGCTACTAACGGTACAATAGGCTTCTTTACCAAGCTTTACAATGCAACATCAACACTTGTTAACACAATTCGTGTTCAAGTATACCTCACAGCAGGTGCAACAGGTACAGCATATGTTGATAGTGTTCAAGTGTATAACTTGGATGGTACACCTGCACCAACTCCTACAACAACACCAACTGTTACGCCTACAGGTACACCAAGTGTAACTCCAACAGTTACTCCTACAACTACACCTGCAGCTGGTAATATCGTTGTTAACGGTGGATTTGATAGCGGTTTGGCTTCATGGAGTACAACTGATACAACACATATCGTTGCTGAAAGCGGTGGAATCACAATGACTGGTAATGCAGCACAAATGTATTTGTATCAACATATTACTAACTTTGATAACACAGCTCGATACATTGTCAGTGCAAACTTTGACACAACTGGTTTGACATCAGGTGATCTTGGATACTACGTCGACGAATATGATGCAAACGGTAACTGGGTTTCAGTACAGTTCTGGGGCTTCATGCGAGGCGGCATTAACAGTATCAATAGAGTCTATACAGCATCAACAAATCTTGTACAATCTATCCGAGTACACGTATTCTTGACTCCTGGAACTACAGGAACAGCAAAAGTTGATAACGTAAGTATTGCAAATGAAAATGGTGCAAATGTAACGCCAACACCTACAGTTGTTCCTACAACAACACCAAGTGTTACACCTACACCTGTAGCTGGTAACATCGTTGCAAACAGTGGATTTGATAGTGGCTTGGCTTCATGGAGTACAACTGATACACAACACGTTGCAGCTGAAAATGGTACAGCAAAGTTGACTGGTATGGCTGGACAAGTATATCTTTATCAACACATTAACAACTTTGATAACACAGCTCGATACATTGTCAGTGCAAACTTTGACACAACTGGTTTGACATCAGGTGATCTCGGATATTATGTCGATGAATATGATGCAAACGGTAACTGGGTTTCAGTTCAATTCTGGGGCTTCATGCGAGGTGCTGTAAACAATATTAGTAGAGTATACACAGCGTCAACAAACCTTGTAAACTCAATCCGAGTTCATGCATTCCTTACAGCGGGATCAACAGGTACTGCTACAGTTGATAATATCAGTATTGCTGACGAAAATGCACCAAGTGTAACACCAGAACCTACAAATGTGCCAACTGTAACTCCAACTGTTGAACCGACAAGTACACCAAGTGTGACACCAACACCTACTGAAACACCGAGTGTAACTCCTACACCAACAGGTGTACCAGCAACAAACTTGGTAACAAATGGTGGATTTGAAACAGTAAGTGGTGATTTCGCAGCCAACTGGACTCATGATACAGCTGATTTTGCAATTGATACTACTTCAAAAGGAAATGAAGGTACAAACAGTTTGCAAGTTCTTGCAAGTACTACTGGCTCACACGCATTTAGTGACTTCATCACAGTTACTCCAGGAACGACATACATTTGGTCACAATTTGTAAGTGCATTGACAGGAACAGGTGAATTCGGGTTCTATATCGATGAATACGATACAGCAGGTAATTGGATTTCAGGACAATGGAAAGGTATGATTACTGGACCGACAACTGGTATCCAATCATTCCAATATGTTCCAACAAGTACAGCTGTAAGTCAAGTTAGATTGCAATATTACACAACACCTAGTAGTACATTTAACTTGTACGTTGACTCCGTAAGTCTTAGTAACTAAGAAAATCTCCTCAATTTTCAGTTCTCTGTGGCATTAACTGTTGACACACTTTGGATACATGTGATATTATCCGATTCTCATCTATATAAAAAGATGTAATCTGCTCACTATGAAACTGTCCAATTTCAATTATGAACAAACTCGTAAACAAAGTTGTAAAGTCTTTGACCGCTTTCGGATTGATGGCGGCACTCGTATTGGCACAAGCTCCAGTTGCATCAGCAGCTAAAATTGCTAACCTCACAGATCTTAATAAAGCACAAGTTTCATTTACTTTCGATGATGGATTTGCATCAACTCGAACCCTCGCGGCTCCAATTCTTGAAGCACGAGGTATTGATGGTGTCCTTTATCTTTCATCAGGAGTTCCTAATGGGACAATGACACTTGATAATAACCTCCCAGGAATTACATGGGCACAAGTAAAAGAATTACAAAATGTCTACGGATGGGAAATTGGTGGACATACTGTTAATCACCCTGAAATGCCAACAATTACAGCTACACAGAATGCAGCACAATTAACACAGTCAAACACAGCTTTCAAAGCAAATGGCTTAAACGTCACTAATTTCGCTTCACCATTTGGTGCATATGACAACGCTACTATTACTGAAATCCTTAAATACTACAAATCTCACCGAGCATTCCAAGATGTTGGAGCAAATACAGCACCATACAATAGAGCAATCTTAGTAGTACAAGATGTTAATCAGAATGTAACTCCCGCACAAGTACAAGCATGGGTTGATCAAGCAATCGCAAACAAACAGTGGTTAATCCTTGTTTTTCATCACACATCTACAACAGCAAACACTGGATATGAATACACTGTAACAACAGCAAACCTTACTACAATGGCAAACTATGTCCAAACAAAGGTAAATGCAGGCCAAATCCAAGTTACATCAGTCGAAAAAGCTATCACTATTCCTGGAGCAAATGTTATCCAGAATTCAGGATTTGAAGCAGGACTTGCAAATGGTTGGAATACAGATAATGCAGCTGCAGTTAAAGCTGACAATGCAAATCACGGTAACTATGGTTCACCGACACAATCAGTTAGTATGGCTGGTGCAGCTTCAGCAACTCACTTATTCTCAGGTTTAACAAATGTTTCATTTAACTCAAGTTATATTCTTGATGCATTCTACAATGCAACAGGTTTGACTTCTGGTGAACTTGGATTCTACGTCGACGAATATGACACAAACGGTAACTGGATCTCAGGTCAATGGTTGGGTATGGTCACTAACGGTACAATAGGATTCTTCACTAAATTGTACAATGCAACATCAACATTGGTTAACTCAGTTCGAATCCAAACATATCTTACAGGTGGAGCTACAGGAACAGCATATGTGGATAGTGTTAACTTGAACAATATTGATGGAGCACCAAGTGTTACACCTACACCGAGTGTTGTGACTCCAACAGCGACACCATCAGGCACACCAAGTGTTACTCCGACTCCAGCAGCAAACAATGTTATTGTTAATGGATCATTCACAAATGGTTTGACACCTTGGACAACTGACAATGCAACAAACGTAACAGTTCAAGCACAAGCAATCCGATTTAATGGAACAACAACAGCAACTCACTTATTCCAGACTGTTTCAGGAATCGACACAGCAGCTACATATAACTTCAGTGCAGTAGCAAATACAGGTGGCTTAACAGCAGGCGAGCTTGGATTCTACATCGATGAATACAATGCAGCTGGAACTTGGATTTCTGGTCAATGGATCGGAGCAGTAACAAATGGTGTTACAACTACATTTGCTCGAGCTTACAAAGCAACATCAACATTGGTTAATTCAATCCGAGTCCAAACATACCTTACTGCTGGTGCAACAGGAAGTGCTACAGTTGATAACTACACACTTTCTAACCCAGCAGCTACTACTGTAACTCCAACGGTAACAGCAACACCATCTGCTACACCTAGTGTTACACCAACTGGTACTCCTACAAGTACACCAAGTGCAACACCAACAGTAACACCAACACCTTCGACTGCACCAACAACAAACTTGGTAGTAAACGGTGGATTCGAAACAGTAACAGGTGGATTCGCAGCTAATTGGACACGAGATACGCAAGACTTTACAGTTGATACGACCTCAAAAGGTAATGCTGGAACTAATAGTTTGAAGATTGCTGCAAATAGTGCTTATGCTCACGCATTTACAGGTATGATCACAGTTAACCCAGCAACAACATACACATGGTCACAATACATAAGTGCATTAACTGGAACAGGTGAATTTGGGTTCTACATCGATGAATACGATGCAGCAGGAACATGGCTCTCAGGACAGTGGAAAGGTATGATCACTGGACCAGTAACTGGAGTACAATCATTTACATACAAGCCAACAAGTGCGAATGTAAATAAAGTACGATTGCAATACTACACCACACCTAATAGTACATTCAACTTGTACGTAGACTCTGTAAACCTTAGTAACTAAGCCAAGCTTAATTGTTTTGGTATAAATCCTCTTTAATACATAATTCCCACGTTCTTTTCGTATTGTCCGAAGGAATAGGTTGCTTCATTTAGCCCCATAGTACTTGACATTTCATAGGCTTATAGTTTATAATATGACTTATAGTATTATGCGTGGAACAAATATAGTCAACTCAGTAGCTGAAACAGCCGCACAGATGGGCTATTTCTTTGTGCCTAAAAGGCCCCAAACTACTTCAATACGCTCAGTATTTTCTAAGAAGCATGTAGCAGTGATCATACCTACATATGGTCCAAGTGACATGACTGCAAAGCTTGTTGAATCGATAGTCAAATATCATCCTAAAGTTCTTGTGGTTGTTGTCGATGATTGTACGCCAATTAACGTCGATACTGCTCCTGTTTTAAGTAAAATCAACTGGCTTGCTGAGAATAATCTTCAAGTCGTTTCACTCCGAACACCAACCAATACGCTAAAGGCTGGAGCTTTAAATTATGGTATCGAATATCTTCAAGCCCTGGCTATTAAGCCTGATGCGGTCTTCACATTTGATGATGATGTGGTCATTAATAAAGACACAATTCCGAGTATGGTAAATACTTTATTCTCTAATTATCGCATCGGAGCTGTCTGCTCACAGGTTCGAATTAGTAATAAGAATAAAAACATCGTAACTCGTCTGCAAGGGCTCGAATACCATGGGTTTAATATCACCAAGATCTCAGATAATGGATTCCTTAAAGGTCCGCTTGTTATGCAAGGAATGCTTACTGCATTTAGAATGGAAGTTCTTGAAGCTATTGATGGCTTTACAAGAGGCCATTTAATTGAAGACTATGACATTACTGCGAGATTAAAGATTAAAGGTTGGGAAGTAAAAATTGCTAAGAAAGCAATTGCATGGACTGAAGTCCCTGAAACTGTTGAAGCACTTTGGAAGCAACGTGCTCGATGGACAAGTGGAGGATTACATGTTTTGGCACAATATTGGAGACAGATTCCGTCTGTTTTCCAAGATTTTGTTGGGCATGCTTCATTTTTAAGTTTATTTGTCTTGATCGGTTTATCATTTGTTTACGCAGATACATATACACGGACACAAGGCATGATTCCTGTACTTATTGCTCTAGCATGGGTAAGTTTTGCGATATCTACAATCTATAACATTATTGTGATGCGTGTTTATGCTGATCGAGACAAAAAAGATTGGATGCTTAAGCTTACAATTTTACCTGAACTTATTTATAGTAACTTCTTAAGCCTAGTTCTCTTTGGCTCATATCTATTCTATTCCTATAATCTCATCACTAAATTTTTACTTTCGACACTTACTTATATTATTTCGCTTGGCCACTCTGCGTTTCGTAGAGTTGGTTATTCAACAGCCTGGGGAACCAGGTAATCTATGAACCAAAGGAGGTGATTACATTATGAACGAATATGGAAAAGGATTAGTAGGAGCAGCAACAACATTACCAGCTACATCAGCTGCAGGTCTTATGCTTGCGGATAAAGTACACCCACTCGTTGCAGTTGGATTTGTCGTTGTTAACACTCTTTTACTTATTATGTTAGTTGGACACATTACACGTTACATGTTCAATAAATAATAGGTTATGAAAGTTTTACGCATTAAACTGAACACGTTTACTATCATCGTTATGATGACAGTCCTAGCTTCACTGATACAGCTAGGTTCTTTGAAGAATGATTTCTTCAATGGAAGTAACATTTCAGAATGGGTGCAGAGTTTGTCGTGGAATAACACGTCAGATGCCTGCACAGCAGATTGTGGCACTGAAATAACGGAAGATGAAATAAAGAATAAAGGATTTAAACCAGATCGAATAGTTGTTAAGAGTATTACATTGGATAAGAAAGTTGTTTCAGTGCCACTGAAAAATGGCACATGGGCAGTCAATGATGCAGTTGGAAATTACGCTGAAGGTACAAGTTTGGTAAACCAACAAGATGGAAATGTCGGTATCTTTGGTCATGCACAGGCAAATGCATTTCTTCCTATTAAAGATATAAAGAAAGGTGCAACAATCGTTCTTTATGGAAAAAACTATAAAGCTACATATAAAGTTACACAACTTAGTACTGTGAAGCCAACACAAGTCGATGTATTTTACCCCACAAAGAAGCCATCAGTAACACTTATTACATGCGATGGTCCAAATGATATTTATAGACACATGGTCCGTGCAGAGCTTGTAAGTATTGAAAATAAATAATCTTAGGTATCTAAATTAGCTCTTTGAGGCTAATTATGTTATACTATATACCTGCTTTTGTCCCAAATTGTATCTGTCCTCTTTACTATATATTTCGCTCGCGTAATAATAATAGTAAAGTTTAATTATGAAAAAGAAGCAAAAACTCGATAATACAAAATATCGCATCCTACTCTTAACTGCAGGAATTATTCTTTTAATAGCCGGTATAATTACCGCACAATTTGAAAAGAAAGGAAGTCCCACTGTGAATTACCAAACACAATCAGTAAAAAATGACGATAATCTCTTACGTGGAGATTGGGAATATATGCCTGGTGTGCAAAAAAACGCAACAGGATTAGTTGTACAACCTTTGGATTTAGCAATAGTTGATCAAGATGGAAGTGTTGTGCAAAAAAATCCTCCAATTAACTTTGCGGGTACACATATTGAGAACATAAAAGGTGATTTTTCCTTACAAGCAAAAATAAATCTTAAAACAAGTGCTTCAGGAACGATACAACTCTATGGTAATCTTCCAATAATTGCTGATGAATTTAGGATAGAACGCGAAAGTTTGCAAATTGCTGTTACGAAAAGTACGATCGTGGTTAAAGTATGGGATGGGAAAACACAAAATCCGATTGCAGTAAGGGAATTTAAATATATCCCAGCGGATACCGTAGAGTTTACACTACAGAAAAAATCCAATACGTTTGTCTTTATTGTAAATGATAAGGAGATCGGTACAACAAATGATCCTGGAATCTTTAAATCTGGCAAAATTTGGTTTGGTTTAGACGCTCAAGATAAAGAATGGGAGCTACAAGATCTTCAGTTTAAAAACAATTCTTTTGTTCTTGCTAATGGGGCAACATTAAAGGTTGCACGAAATGAAAATGAAACACTTCAAGAATTAGCATTAAAGAAAAGATCGAACTTCACACTCGGAACAGCAATAGCATTAGGTCCGCTCGTCTCAGATCCACAATACGCAAAAGCTGCATTGAGTGATTTCGGTGGAATGACACCAGAAAACGATATGAAGATGATAAACCTTCAACCAAAACAAGGTGTTTATGCATTTGCAAAAGCAGATGCATTAGTGCAAATTGCTGAACAAAATAACATAAAAGTACATGGTCATACGCTTGTTTTTGGAGAAGCAAATCCGTTGTGGTTCAATCAACTCCCAGTTACTACCCCTCAAGAAAAGGCAGTTATCGAAGACGTAATGAAGGATCATATTGCAACTGTCGTTGGACATTTTGGCAATAAGATTAATTCATGGGATGTAGTAAATGAACCATTAGCTGACTACGATGAGTTCGAAGAAGGACAAATTTTACGAAACCACAAATGGTATCAAGCAATGGGAGAGGAATATATCATCGAAGCACTCGATGTTGCACATACTACAAATCCTAATGCTACACTTTTTATTAATGAATTTGGTCTAGAAGAGGATGGAGAAAGATGGGATGCATTTGTCGAATTATTGACACGATTAAAGCCACAGTTGGTTGAACGAAATATCCCAGTAAATCAAATTGGTGTTGGTTTCCAAGCACATGTTTATGACAGAGAAGATAAAATTGATCCAACAGTTTTGAAAAATCATATGCAGCAACTCAAGCAACTTGGATTTATTTCACAAGTGTCAGAAATGGATGTCTATAGTGGAGATGGTGAAAAAGCTCAAGGAGACCAATACGCAGCAGTTTTACGAGCTTGTCTCGAAGAATCAAATTGTGTTGCTTGGAGAACTTGGATACTTTCTGATCGATATAACTTCTGGAAAGATGACGGTGGTAGTATTCTACCCGGAATTGATGGTCTATACGCTACAGATATGCTCCCACGAGCGGGATATAAGTCAATCAAACAACTTTTATCCTCCAATTAATTAAGCCGCCCAAACAGTTACTGCTTGCGGATATGTTGTAACAACCACTTCTGACGAATCGGCACTCTTTGGTTCTCCGTCATGCTGAAATATAAGTTCTTCTCCTCGTGTCTCTCTTATCACGGCTCTTGTGATTTCATTATAATGAGCATCATTAACTGGCTTTCCAGAAAATAAAACTTTCGGAAGCATATGTATAAAATCTTTAGTATTTTTCAAGTGTGACGGTAATGCAACTGCTTCAAGTACTCCATCTGTCATATCGCTATCGGTTACTTTAAAGAATCCTCCATATTTGCCAGAATTAATAATTGGCATTGCAATAATATTGTCATAAGTTTTATCTATACCTTGTTGTGCATCAATAACCTGGAGATTATAGGGATCAAATTTGTTTCGTTCATTCCAAAAGATCGGAAAGACTTGTAATCTATTATGCTTTCCAGCCTTTATCCAACGATCTAATACACGTGCATCTATGCCTAAACCAGCATTTGCCACAAAAGGATACTCTTGAGAGTTATTTTCAATGACGCCTACATCCATTGAAATTTGTTCACCATTTTGTAAAAGATCAAGTGCTGCTTTAAAAGGATCCTTTTTTGTAGTAAGTTCGTGTTGAAAAATATTTTGCGTTCCTCCACCGAGTGCAATAAGATCAGGTTTGGGACTATTTCCTTCCATAGCAAGACGATGAGCAATTGGCGATACTGTGCCGTCACCACCTACAACTGCTATAGCACCGCGTCCTTTTGCAATAGCTCGTCCAACTTCATCCACAGCATGTGTTGCATTTCTTGTTGGCCTAAGTTCCATATGGAGATCAAATAATTCAGGGTTACCTAAAGCTTCCAATGAATGCATTTCATGTCTAAATTTTAATGCACGAATAGGATTCTTTTTATATATTCCAGCTTTTTCATTGAAAATTATTGTAATTGAAGGATCTGTCAGTAGTTTTCGAACATCCGCAAAATTTCTTTGTTCAGGTGTTCTCATAAGGATTGATTATACAATGTTTTTTAATATGGAGTAAAGGTTAATAGGAAAAGTGAGGGTTTGTTACAAGGGGGTAAGTGATTCCCGGAGAACGTCCGGATCGCAGTCTTAAGTACGAGCGAAGTAATAACATCATTATGTTTCCAAATAAAGCCAAAACTAATAAGCTTATTCCATTCGTTGGAAGAATTGCCCCAGCTATAACATCAGCAATGACAGGTGCAAAAGTTGGACCCCCAGTTAGTAGTGGTGAGGATGGGGTAGCGATGGGTGCAGCGTCATATGGCTTTGCTGGTGTATCTTCTTGCTGACATCCACAATCAGATGAATAATAAACAGGAGCATTTGTAAATTCTAAGTTATGAATAGGAGAGGCTGCACTATTAGTAAAACCTTCATCCATGTAATTATTCTGTTCACTCTTTGCATCAGTGGTTTCGACAATGCTTGAATCATTTATATTTTCAAATTGATTTCTATTTTCATCTGGAGCTATTTCAATTGACTGTGTCGAGTTATCAATAACGGGTGCAGTTGATATTTGGATGTTTGTACTATTTTCAACTATCGAAACAGTTGTTTTACTTTCTTGTGCATGAGCAGAAGGAGCAAAAAGAAAACTCATTAATGATAGAACTGAAAAGCTAAGGATAGATAATGTAGTATTTTTATTATTCATGTATGTATATGTTTTATAACTAATTAAATTATATTTCAGTAAGTACAAAATCGGCAGAAGCTTACAGAGGCAGTAATGCTATTTTATAAACCTTCTGGCAATTAGTTTTTTGCCAAAGAGCATGAATCCAAGGATAGGTAGAGCAATAACAAACCATGCTAAGTTAAGTGATAATTTCTTTTTACTCTCATCATCACCTTGTAATGCTTTTGCAAGTAAGTTTTCATTTGTAATTTGTGCCCCTGCTACTTTTGTTTCTGATTTATTTTCTATACTCTTACTTGAAGCTTTAGAGCCTGAAAATGTTGATTTTTTTGTGATTGCTGTCGAACCAGTTACAGGATCTACAGTTACGTTTGTTTGATCTGTAGTTTGTTGATTTGAAACTGAATTACTTTGATTCGACTGTGTTTCTTTATTTACTGCGATAGATCCTTGATTAGGTACTGGTGTTGGTGTCGTCTTTGCTCTTGGCTGTTGTCCTGGGAGTACGAAATCTCCAGTCCAAGTTGCACCTTGGAATAAGTTAACAAAGACAACATTTAAGTGACCATTGCCTACAATATTGTTATTAACGAAGTTTACCATGTTCGCGATGATATTTGCGTCACCTGTAACAATGTTGTTATTTCCGCCAGTATTATAACTTGTACTATTTCCACCCGTGTTTGCACTTAAGTTCATTGTATTATTAATAACACCATTATTTGTTTGATTGGTATTGTTATTTGACTGAGAAGAACTATTTGTATTATTTGTTGAACCTGCACCATTATCTGTATTTACAGCTCCATTATTTGTTGTAGTTATCTGACCATCTGGACCATACGTAAATTCTAATCCAGTTGATGCAGCGACAGTACTTCCATCAGGTGCACCGATCAATTTTCCTATCCAATTGCCTGCATTGTTCACAAATACGAGCCAATAATTACCACCACTTAGGTTATTGTTTGCGATATTGAGCACATTTGCATCTACATTTGTATTTCCTGTTGTTATATTCGAATTACCGCCTGCATTATAACTTGCATCGTTATCGCCGGTTGTGCCATTGAGTATAAGTTCATTATTGATGGTGACATTGTTTCCTTGGAAAGTATTTCCGTTTGTACTACTATCTGAGAGAATTGCATTGTTTGAGCCTGCTCCATTATTTGAGTTCACGGTATTTCCGCCACTGACGGGTCCGTTTGAGAATTCAGGAAGTATGATGTCGCCTTCAAGATTTCCATAGATATTAACGACTCCAAAAGTAACATTACCACTGATATTATTATTAGCAAATGTTAATGAATTTGCATTAATATTTGCATCGCCTGTTTCAATAGCTGAGTCGCCACCAGTATTCATGTTCGCTGCATTGTTCCCAGTATTTGCAGACAAAACCATATTGTTGCCGACATTGGCGTTATTTGTTTGATTGGTAGTAGTATTTGCTTGTGATGAAGATGTAGCTGTATTACTGGAATCTACACCATTTCCTGAATTCGAAACACTTGATGGATATCCACCGCATCCCATTGTACAATTTTGTGCAAATGCTTCTTGCGTTAGAACAATATCACCTTTATGATCGTCCGCGATATTAAATTCAGAAACCATGACTCCATCGACATTTGTATTAACTGCAGTAATTGCTGTTCCTGAGACATTGGCATTTCCTGTCTTTATTTTAGTATCTCCATTATTAAATGATGATTCATTATTACCTGTAGTCGCAGACTGATCTAAATCATTGACTACAGATGCACTGTTATTTTGGTTGGTATTATTGTTTGCAACTGCCGCAGATGAACCATTATTAAGTGATCCTGCACCATTTCCTGTGTTTGCAATTGTTGCACCTGTTGGGTTGGATCCTACAACCGCACCATTTCCTGATGCTAGGGCATTTGCGTTTCCATTGGTGACAACGGCGCTCGTATTATTTGCGTCTCCTGTATTGATTGCAGTACTTCCACTATTCCCATTTGAAGTTGTTCCAGCTCCAGAACCTGAAGTTTTATTTTTGTTCGCATTATAATTCGCCACCCAAGCTTCTTCCGCTACTTTTTTCTGTGCTTCACGAGCTTCTCGTTCTTTTGCTTTTTGTTCTTCAGCAGTAAGTGGTTTTGCTGTCGGAGTTGGTCCAGCACTAGGAGATACTGTTACTTGTGGTGTATTTGAAGGTTGTACCTGTTGTGTAGGTGAAGGCTGTTGTGTTGGTTCTGCTTGTACTGTGGGTGTAGCAACGGCATCTTCTGCTCGAACGATAACTGGTGTTGTCTGAACGAACATAACTGTAATAACCATGATCATCGCGAATGTTTTTTTAAGTATTTGTTTCATATTTTGTTTTTAAAATTTCTATTTATAAACTCTGTGGTAGGGTGTCTTACCGAAGTGCCAGTAAGACACCACTACCAATCAAAGTTACGCTACTAACCAGTGGTTGAGACTTAACCATAGATCAGAAAAATCAAAATCTACGTCCATTTCCCAATTTCCTGGAAGATCGATACTATCACCATTGTTAAAGAAGTTAGCGTTACCAGCGTTGTTAACGGCTGTAGTTGAGTATGAATCTCCTGCAGTAACATCGTTATCTCCACCTGTACCAAATGCTGAGTCGTTGTGACCAGATTTAGCATTTCCATCAACCTCATTCCAAAGATGAGCGTTATTATCTTGTGCGTTTACCAATGCGTGGTTTAATGAAGCACCAACCTCGTTAAGAGATTTAGCACCATTACCTTCGATTGTTACCGCTAGATCATCTCCAAGAACACAGTCACAATCGACTGAAGCAAAGTTGAAGTTTGCAGCATTATCTACTGATACTTCTGTTATTGCTTGTCCAGCTGTAATACTATTGTCGCCAGCAGTATTAAACTTTGAGTCGTTTTTACCTGAGTTGGAGTTAGCATCAACGATATTTTTGATGTATGCTGAGTTGTCTTGTGAAAGAACAACTGCTGAATTTCCATTCAAAGCTACACCATTATCACTGAATGCTCCGTTACCATCAGTTGCACTAGGGCCACCGATGACAACACTTGAACCACCAAGACTACCATTACCGCCGCCGATTGTGGCAACATTTGCGTTTGCATTTGTTGTAACATTAACGACTGATCCTGCTAATCCTGTATTAATAGAGTTATTGCCACCAGTGTTGAACTTTGAATCGTTCTTTCCTGAATTTGCATTAGTTTCAATGAAATTTTTGACATTAGCATTATTATTTTGGTTCAAACTTACGGATTTATTATTGTTAAGACTGACACCATTGTCAGAATAGGCTCCGTTACCTTGGACTGTAACATCAGCTCCACCGGTACATGTACCACAGTTAGCTACACTTGCACTGTTCAAGTTAAGTGAATTACTTACTGTTGTATCTGTTACGGCTTTACCAGTTGTAATGTTTGTTGAACCTCCTGTGTTGAACTTTGAAGAGTTACCACCTGAGTTTGCGTTTGATGAAACTTTGTTCACGACATTAGCATTATTTGTCTGGTTAACTGATGTACTACTGTTGTTAGAAACATTAACTGCACTATCTGAGAATGCACCGTTTCCACTAACAGTTACTTCCTGCGCGAACGCGACAGGTGCTAAAGCATTGACTAAGACTGCGCCCGTTGCGATAGCTGTTGTAATACGTTTTGTGTATGTCATATATATTGTCACCTCCTTTCCTGATAAATGTTCTCCGATTGTATCGGAACACTTCATCCCGCCTGATTGAGCCCTAAGACCAAAAAAACGGAAATGCTCACATCTAATTATTTAGACGCAAACATCTCCGTTATTTCCAAACGGTTTGATTCATTTGATCGTACAGCAAAATTTGCTAAAGAATAGTTTCTTTTCATGATATTTTGTAACAAACCCTAAAAGTTTAACTTTATTAATTAATCAGATTTACTAAAAATTCGTACAAAAAAAGACACCTGTTCCTTATTAGGTATTTAGCCTAATAACGAATAGATGCCTCCGTGTGCGGTCAGCGTCTGATTAATCTTTACGTAACCCGTATAACCTTGTAACAGATCTAACTATATCTTACGTATCTTTACCTTGTCAATACCCTAAAATTTTGAGGCTAATTTATATAAATAGAGTAGAATTTGTGAACGCAGAAAATTGAACTCAAATTAAGTTCAATATGGAAGAGATTTATTGTTTAACAGAATTTTGCACTAAGTTATTTGTCTTCTTAATATTTCGTTCGACGATTTGTACAACTTTATGATCTTGGACAAAAATTTCAACACTGCCCCAACCGCGGATATTTTTTAACGCATCAACAATTTCTTCGAGGAGTTTTGGACTTACTTGTTTGGATGAATAGTCTCGCATATTTAGTGTTAGTTTTAGTGGTCAGTTTTTAATTTCCTAAAAAACTAATATCTAATCACTAGTACTTATTTAAGATCTAACTTTATTTGTTCTTTCTTTCCAGTTATTTCACCAACCTGGATTGTTAATGACTTTTCGTCATCGTTGATGGGGAATCCGAGACGAGTATATTTTGTAGAAATTGCTTGAACATCGACTGGGTCATTATGAATATCTGCAGCTAATTGCTCAGGAGAACCGCCAACAATTAATCGTATATAATCCTTTGAGTTTAACTGGATTGATTTATCGTAGTTATTTGTAATCTTTAAATTAAGGATAAGAAAAGTTCTTCCTTGTACAGCTGTTGCTCTCTGTCCTTTTACAACTATCTCATCACGAAGTTCAGCATTTTGAATTTCGTATTTAAGCTGACTCACTTCTTTACCTTGTGCATCTCGGAGTGGAAAATTGAAACTTCTATTAAGAACTTGTTGTGCAACAGGCTTTTCAATATCAACCTTTTTATTCGCTGAAAGGACTGATGGTGCAGATGCACTACTTTGCATAGCATTGTTAATTGCAAATACTCCGATAAATCCAACGACAACGATTACAGCAATGAAAGGAAAGTATTTATTATTGATAAGTTTTTTAGATTTCTTTGAGTTGAGAGATGCGTTATTTGAAAACGATGATGGTTGATTAAAAGATGATTGAGATGAAAAATCTGCCATAATTTTGTTAATTAGCGGGCAGCAATTGAACCGATATTATCAAAGGAAAATAGTGCTGTCAAGGACCAAACTTCATCAAAGATATACAAACCACGTCAATTTTTGGGCACGTTTGAGCTTGTTTTATTCACACAAAAGTTGGTAATGAAGAGTATAATAATGCCAATGCAGAACAAGAAACCAGTAAGCTATCTTATCGATTTTGATAGTACATTTATACAAAGTGAAGGACTTGATGTCCTTGCGGAAATATCACTTGTAAACCACTCGCAAAAAGAAAAGATAGTTGAAGAAATTAAGCATTTAACGCAATTAGGAATGAATGGAAAAATGCCATTTGAGAAAAGTTTGCAGGAGAGGGTGGAGCTATTACAAAGTAATAGAGCTTTTATTAATAAAGCTGCTATGCAATTGAAAAAAAATATTTCTAAGTCCATACTTCGCAATAAAGACTTCTTTCAACAACATAAAAATAATATTTATATTATCTCAGGAGGCTTTAAAGAATTGATTCTCCCCGTGATTGAAAGTTTTGAAATTCCTGACAAAAATGTTTTTGCAAACACGTTTACCTACGACAATAATGGAAATGTAATTGGCGTTGATGCAACCAACCTCATGAGTAAAAACCAAGGAAAAGTAAAAGTTGTTCGTTCACTTAAGTTACTAAATGACCTCTATATAATAGGGGATGGTTACACTGATTATGAGCTTAAAAAATTGGGTCTCGCGAAAAAATTTATTGCCTTTACAGAAAATATATCTCGCTCACTCGTTGTAAAGCATGCTGATGAGATAGCTCCTAATTTTGATGAATTTCTTTTTGAAAATAAACTTCCAAGATCGCTTTCATATCCCAAGAATCGAATTAATGTTTTATTGTTAGCAACAATACCTCAAGAAGATCGGATAGTTTTTGAAAATGAAGGATACATCATTACTGATTCCATTGAGAATATTCATAATACATCAATCATTTGTGTTGATGAAAAAACTTTACCGTTGCTTGAGCATATACATCGAACACTTGCTGTCGGATTATATTCTCAGTCTGTAATGCAAATCGATCAATTGCATGCAGATGGAATTGCGGTTTTTGCAAAAAAGAATATTGCTCAAAAAATTGTTTCATATATCAATTCAGGTAGCACTTCACAATCATTAACACTACCAAATCTTTCTTTGCCACAATATAAAAATTCTCATCGACTATTGCATATTCATAAAAATGTCCCTGGAATGCTTGCTCAAATTAATAAGATTCTTGCTGATCATAAAATAAATGTCTTAGCTCAATATTTAAAAACAAACGAAAGTCACGGATATGTCATTATTGATGTTGATAAGGCATATGAAAAAAAAGTATTTAAAGTACTTAAAACAATTCCACATACAATTCGATTTAGAATTTTATATTGATACTAGTTTCCCCAGTCTAAATTAACTAGAATCAAATTATGGAACAGCAAACAAAAAAGAAATCAAAAATTGTATATTTCACTTTGGTCGGTATGAGTACAGCTATTCTTCTTGTGACTCCCGTTATTATTCTCATGGGTGCTGGCTTCTTTTTTGATACTGTATTTAATACAGGTCATATTCTTTTAATCGGTGGGGGAGTCATTGGATTTTTTGGCGGAATGTACAATGTCTATAAATTGCTCACAAAAGTAAAATAACTTTGCTATAATTAATCTGATGAAGAAGTACGTCAAATACATACCATATGCAACATTCCTCATTGCACTTGCCGCGACATTAATTAGTCTTTATTTTAGTGAGATTATGAAACTTATTCCTTGCGTACTCTGCTGGTATCAGAGAATTTGTATGTATTCGTTGATCGCGATAAGTGCAGTTTCAATTCTTCGTAAAGATAAAGCTATTGCTGATTATGTCTTACCTTTAAGCATTGTAGGATTGGGAATCTCTATTTATCATAATCTTTTGTACTACAGTATATTGCCAGAAAGTGTTGCTCCATGCACACAGGGCATCTCTTGTACGACTAAGCAGATTGAATGGTTTGGCTTTATCACAATTCCTTTATTGTCAATGTTGACCTTTGCGCTTATTACAGCGATTATGATAATATATAGAAGATTTCATAAGTAGATATGTCTAACGAAGCAAAAGTACTCATCGGAATAAGTATCGCAACAATAGCAATTGTTATCGGTGCATCAGTCATCGTTGGCGGCAAAAGTCCTTCGGAAGATGCAGCCCCAATCGCAAATACAGAAGCCCTCGTTCGCTCAGATAGCCATGTAGAAGGTGCAAAAACAAACAAGGTTACTATCGTAGAATTCGGAGATTTTCAATGTCCTGCATGTGGTGCTGCTCATCCAGTTGTTGCACAAATCCTCAGAGAGTATCAAGGGAAAGTTACTTTTGTATTCCGTAATTTCCCATTGCCTATGCATCCAAATGCACCAATGGCAGCAGAAGCGGCAGAAGCAGCTGGAGCTCAAGGTAAGTTCTTCGAGATGCATAACTTGCTCTTCACTAATCAAAAAGAATGGGAAAACAGTAAAAATCCATTGGACCAATTTACTCAATATGCAAAAGAGTTAAAGCTTGATGAAGCAAAATTCAAATCAGATGTTGAAGGAAAGAAGTATGCTAAGAAAATCGAAAAAGATGTAAGCGATGGTTACGCAGTCGGAGTCAATTCTACACCAACATTTTTCATCAATGGAGTGAAACAAGAAGGTGGCCTTCCATACAATGAATTCAAAGAAAAAATTGACGCAGCACTCGCTAAATAAACTTCATGAAAGTCGCAGTAGGCTCTCTTAATCCCACAAAAATTAATGCAGTAAAATCTGCTTTTGAAAAAATATTTCCTAAAATAAAGTGGGAAGTAGAAGGAGTTTCTGTACTATCCGGAGTTCCTGATCAACCAATGAGTGACAAACAAAGTATTCGTGGTTCCACTAATAGAGCAAAAAGAGCTTTAAAGAAGTTGGATGCAGACTATGGTGTAGGAATAGAAGGAGGGATGCAAAAAATTGGTGATGAATGGTTCACTAGTGGTTGGGCAGTAGTCGTTGATAAAGATCAAGTTGTGGGGAGGGGATCAAGTATTAGTATGTCTGTACCACCAAAAATTTTAGAGATTATTTTGAGTGGAGTTGAAATGGGGCATGCAAATGATATTGTTTTCAAAAAAAGTAATTCTAAACATGCCAATGGTCATTTTGGCCTTATGACAAACGATGCGATTACGAGAACAAGAGCTTATGAAGATGCTGTATTTTGTGCACTAGGGAGATTTCTTCATCCGGAAGTATTTTAAGCAGCAATCCTATCTTCAAAAAGTTCGTATAACGGATTACTCTTTTGAACATTTACCTCAAATAGTACTGCAGCGTGCGGCACATTGATTGTTTTTCCTCTACGCTCAGTCATTTCTAGCACTGCCACGACATCAGCCATTTCATCATCTGGAAGATCTGTAACCTGACTAGTATTTGCTAAATAGATGGCTTTTTCTGCCTGAGCACTATCTTCAGAAATAGGAATATAAAAATCTGGCGTAAGTAATTTGCCATGTCTACTAAATCCTGTTATTGTATCAGTCATGTAGTGAGGCGTTCTCACTCCAACAATCGCAGATCCTATTCTATATGCCGACTCATGGTCTTTATGAGGATCTAATGCATGTGGGGTCACAACCGCAATAGGATTTACTTCGTCAACTAGATCTCCTGCAAAGGATATACCTTCTTGTAAATAGTTCTCTAAATGACCGTCTTGGATTTCTATCCTGCGTACTTCTGTAATCCCACCCATTTGTGCAGAACTTATTGCTTCATCCCAACGCACCTGTGCAAGTTCCTCTGGCTGATACTGAGGAAGGTTTCTGCCATCGCTATTGGTAAGTGTTGCAATCGTTACTCCAATATTTCTTTTACCTAGCTCAGTCGACAACTTAAACATCGCGTCATCATCTGTATGCCCACCTAAAAACATTACTTGGGGTAATTTCTTCTTTTCAGAATTAATAACTTTTGATCTAATTTCAAATTCTTTCATACTTTTAAACCACAAAAAAACCTCCCATCGAGGGAGGTCGCAAAATTAAAAACACGGTGCGAACTCCCTACGAGAGAGGTGCACAACAACAAACTGAATTATTTACGTTAATCATATCTCTAAGATACCATAATGAAGGGCTTGAGTAAAGTATTAGTTAACACGTACAAAAATTGAAGCATTAGGATCGTTGTAAATCATTTTCCATTTACCAGCATTTTCTAATTTGATTAACCTCTCATAGACAGGCTTATCGGGAGATATAAGAACTGTATTATATTTGGTCTGATCAATATCTTTATTATTTTGTTCAACAGCATAGTAGTCCTCAAAAGCACTATATCCGTTCTCATGCCATAAGTGCATACGTCCATCAATTGATGGTTTGAGTTGAGGATAGTTCCAAATGAGCCATCCACCCCAACCGTACAGCGTATAGACATTGTCAGTAAGCTTACGTTCAACTAAATAGTCTGCCGCAAATGGAGAACATTTCGTTTCTTTGCAATAGGATTGCCAATTGTAGTTTGTGAAATTAGTAAAAGGATATTTAGAAACCAAAGCAATTGCGATGAGAATTAATAAAAATACTGTACTAAGGATATTTGTAAGTTTTTTATTATCTGGTTTTAGATACGCAGAAAGCGGAGTAAGCAGTGGAAGGATTAAATAATATGCTGGCCAAGCATATCTTCGTACACCAAACGATAGAATAAAAAGTGCCAAACCAGAGCCAAGCAAAGGTAAATTTTGTCGTACTTTATCGCCAAAGAAAAGGGCAACAAAGCAGACAAATAATAATAATCCAGCAATAACCTGATTCCACCATGGAACAGACAAGATCTCAAACGGAAGATATTCTGCAATGTACTGTAATAATGGACTGCCCACATGAGAGATTGCAGCTGTATGAATACCCCAGCCAAAAGGATTAATAAATGTCGCAAGCAAACTTACAACAAAGATTATAATTGCAGTTTGTGCTTGTTTCAAACCATTTCCCAATGCTATTAAAATATTTTTCTTAGAATCCCTTGTTGATAGAATAGTATGTTGAGCAATAAATAAAATAATCCATATCGCAAATAGTCCAAGTCCCAAAATAAATTGTCCATGTAGATTTGCCCATAAAAGAAATAATGGAATGGAAAGGTACATTACTTTTTTCTTTTGTGGGTAAAAACTAAGTACGTAGAATAACATTCCAATAAACAGCATTGAAACTTGTTGTCCTCGAAAAGATACTGCGTTTAGTGGTTGCACCAAATAAAGAATCAGTGGGAAAAGAAAGAGTTGATCCCATGTTTGCAACTTTGCCACTTTTGAAAAAAAATAAAAAGTAAGTGCAACAATGAAGGATCCTAAAAGTGAAATACCGAAGAATCCACCTAAATGATATACAGCATAGGTGAGAATATCGGTTAACCAAGAGGTATTTGCCCAGTGATAATTAGGCATCATTGATGAAAAGATATTATCTCGAAGAATAGATCCATGTTGGAAAAAATATTCGCCGTATTTTAAATGCCATCCAAGATCTGGGTCAGTCGGGATATAAAGTGAAAATATAAAGACAAAGAGAAAGGGAAGAAGCGGGAGTATTTTATTGATGAACTTCATGGAAAAAGTATACCATATCTTCAGGTTTACTTTACTTTTTCAAAGTGAGCATTTTCATAAAATGTTGGATCAGATTCTAGTATGAGTTTTCTTGCATCTTGTACAAGATCAATATTTATAACACCTTCCATATGGTCAATTTCATGCTGTAAAACCCGATTCATAATTTTACCAGCATTGGTATCATCCTTTGTTTTCCAGTATTGTCTTTGTCCTTTCACATCAAAATATGTACATTCGATCCAGGCAGGTCTGGTAGTAGGAACTATAATAGGATTTGCACTCATGCAGATTTCAGGATAACTTAAAAGTGTTGAAGATCGTTTGGTAATCGTCGGATTTATTATCGTAAGCAGTGTTTCTGCAGTATAAATAATTGAGAATCGTTCTGGAATTCCAGCTTGCACTCCTGTTATTCCTCGACCGTATCCAGTGAGTTGGCGGTATTTGAGTAAACAATCTTTAACAAATTGTATCTTTGCTTGAAAGTCTTTTGATTGTATTTCTTCAAGTGGAACTTCTTTTGATGGCTGACGTAACGCTTCTGATTCGCCTATTTGGTAAATAAATGCAGAAACAGCAGCAGCATTGATAAATACCTTTTTCTTAAAATCCTTAAACGGAGGAGATTGTGGCTTCCAAGACATGAAGCTTACTTAGCACCTTTACTGCGGACCAATTTTGAAGTACTTACAATCTCAAGAACTTGGCCGTTTCGAGTTTCAATTGATGTTGCCCCTGTCTGTTCTTTATAATCTTGCAATAAGTCTGAAAGTGTTTTACTTTTTTCGCTTATATCAAAACGAACATCTTTTACTTTTTGCTCAAGTGTCGCGACAGATGGTTGTTTGGCAATTTGTGATCGAACAGAATTCTTTGCTCGCTGTACATCTTTTACCTGATCAACATGTTCTTTGTATGTAGGGTTGTTATTAAAAGAATCTTCAAACATTTCACGAGTTGTTTTGAGTTCTTCTTTGAGTTTATCAATAGAATCAATGTGGTTTTTAATTAATTCTTCGAGATTAAGCATAGTTGCTGCACCTGAAGCTTGCTGAGAAAATGAATCATCTGAAGATGAATCTGTTGCCTCATCAATTTCTTCTGCAACTATTACTTGATCATCTTGCTCGTCAATAAATGTCATAACAATTACTATACAAAAAATAAGGAGTTAAAAGCAAGAGGGGAAAATATGATTATGTAATTTTACGTTGTAAACGCAACGCAATTGTTCTTTTAGAGCGTTCTTCAATGAGAAAAATGTCTGGAGCTAAGGTGGTTTTTGATTCTAACTCCAGCACTTGGTATGCTTCTTGCTTTGGGGGAGTAACATTTCGAGTAGCTCCAATAAGTGCGAAAATATGATTGATTCTTTTTTGTACCCGTTCGTCCGCGATATCCATTGGCCCCCGGAATACAACACCGTCTGTAGATTCTGCTTCACTTGGCAAAGGTGTCTGGAGCAATGACGAGGGGATTCTCGCATCTGTTACATTTGGATCTTCAAATAACATAACTTGTTCTACGGCATGATCTACATGTGAAAATCCCGGGACATCAACATTTATTTTTGATCCACCTGATTGTTTTTTTCGCTGTGCAAGTACTTCCTCTATTTCCGGAAAAATAGAACTCTTAGCGTTTGATTCCATTCTTTCCATCAAAGAAGCACCGGTTACAACACCATTTTCTTCAGCAGAAACTATTCTTTTTGCTTCATGTTCAGTCATAATAAATGAGGACGTATTATCTGCGGCCTTGACCTGGAAATACTCGTGGAGCTTTATCAGGTCCAGAAGGTTGAGCAGCTCTTCGACTTGGATCAAATATCAATATCGCATTGCCTTGGCCGATAGCATTCGTTTCAGGCAAAGACGAAGGGAGCGGTTGTTCTTCTGTTGAGAAAACTTTACCGTTTCTTTTTACTCTTTTTGAGTTATCGATACCGGTCACAAGTGCTTCAACAGCTGTTAAGCTTTGTAAGCCTTCTGGTGTAGTTACATCGAGTTTTGGATCTGTTAATCGTATTGCACCTATTGCTCCTGCTGTTTCCCAAAAGCCTAATGAGCGAACGGCGTAACGAATATGTGCTTGTGGGTCATCGTGTTGACGTGGCAATGCCAAGATTTCATCACCTTGAAGCCCAGAAATTGCTTGAGATTCTTCTGCAATTGTAGTTGCGGCATCAGTCATACCGAGTTTGCGTGCGTTACTTTCCATTACTGGGAGTCGTCCAGGAAGTTCTGTATGTGTTTCAAATTCAAGTCTAGCCATAAGATAAACATTATAAGCTTATTTGAGGCTAAAGTCAAACTGGTAACACAGAAGTTTTGTTGCTATAATCGGTTCATGACACTTGAAGAAAAGGTGCTGGAAGTAAATAAACGCCTCGAAAAGATCTATCCAAAGCCAAAGATAGAACTTGATTTCAAATCTCCCTTGGAAATTCTCATTGCGACGATGATGGCCGCACAAACGACCGATAAGCTTGTAAATACATTAACACCAGCTTTATTTAAAAAGTATCCTACACCAAAAGATTTTGCAAATGCTGATGTCGAAGATATTTATAATCTCATCAAAGGTGTTAATTTCGCAGGGAACAAAGCAAAAAATATTAAAGCAGCAGCACAGATGATTGTAGAAAAACATGGTGGCGAAGTGCCTGACAATATGGAGGACCTTGATGCTTTACCTGGTGTTGCTCGTAAAACTGCAAACGTCGTTCTTGGACAAGCATTCCATAAGCCAGAAGGTATTGTCATTGATACACACATGATCCGTATGTCCAATAAACTTGGCTTCACCACACAAAAGGACCCAGTTAAGATTGAACAGGATTTGATGAAAATTGTTCCTAAGGAATTATGGATTGATTTTCCCGCACGATTAATCCTTCACGGAAGACATTTCTGTACAGCAAGACCACATGACTGTAAAGATTGTCCATTGGGTGATCTTTGTCCTGACAAGTAGTTTAGAGGAGACCTTGTGACTTCATTCTTCGTGCGAGTGCTTCATCAAGAATCTTCTTTCTGATTCTAACACTCTTTGGAGTAACTTCAACCAATTCATCATCATTTACAAATTCGAGTGATTCTTCAAGATCCATAACCTTTGGCACATTAAAATGCTCCATACCGCCATCACCTTTTGAACGCATGTTGGAAAGTGCTTTCGCTTTGGTAACATTGACTGACATATCTTCTGGTCGTGAATTTTCTCCAACAACTTGTCCTTTATACACTTGGATTCCAGGACCGATAAAAAGTGTCCCACGTTCTTGGATGTTTGTTAAGCCATAAAGATTTGATTGACCATTTTCACTTGCGGTAAGTGAACCTCGTTCACGCTTAATCGGATCACCTTTGTCTTCATCAAATCTATCAAAATTAGTATTGATAATACCAAGACCACGAGTATCAGTGATAAATTCACTTCTATAACCAAAAAGTGCGCTTGTTGGCATAACGAATTCGAAATAAACTATGCCATTATCATCGGTTGTCATATCTTCAAGGATTGCTTTTCGTGCACCCATCTTTTGCATAACGATTCCAGAATAATCTTGCGGAGCTTCGAGGAATACTCGTTCAAAAGGTGCAACTTTTTTGCCATCCATCATTTTTTCAATAACTTGTGGTCGTGCAACTGCAAATTCGTATCCTTCACGACGCATACGTTCAATTAAAATTGCCAAATGCAATTCTCCACGTCCACTTACCATCCATTTACCATCTTCTGTATCTTCAACACGAAGTGCTGTGTCTGTTTCAAGCTCCTTCATCAATCGTTCACGGATTTGTCTAGAAGTTTTAAATTCACCTTCTTGTCCAGCAAATGGTGAATCGTTGACGCTAAATGCCATCTTTACAGTAGGTTCTTCGATTGCAAGGAGAGGCATTGCAACTGGATTTGCGGGATCAGCGATCGTTTCTCCAATAGTGATATCAGGGATACCTGAAATAGCGACAATATCTCCAGCACCAACTTCTTGTGCATCCATACGTCCCAAACCTTCAAATGTCATCAGTGATGTTAAGCGATTTCTTTTCAGTTCGCCATCACGATTAATATGCATAACTTCCTGTCCTGCTTTGATAGTACCATTGTAAATTCTTCCGATAGCGATTCTTCCCTTATAATCATCACGTGCAAGAGTCGTCATAAGAAGTTGTAGTGGTGCTTCTGGATCGCCTGTTGGTGCGGGAATGTGTTGCATGATTGCATCAAAAATTGGATTGATATCTGTCATTGCATCAAGATCAGGCTCAAGTCCAGCTTTTCCAGCTTTTGCTGAAGCATAGACAATAGGGAAGTCTGCAGTATCATCATCTGCACCAAGTTCGATGAAAAGATCGAGTGTTTTATCAAGTACATGGTGAATTCGAGCATCAGGTTTGTCTATCTTATTAACAACAACGATGATCTTAATCTTCTTTTCGAGTGCTTTCTTTAGCACGAAACGTGTTTGCGGCATCGGTCCTTCTTTTGCATCAACAAGGAGCAAGCATCCATCTGCCATCGAAAGAACACGTTCTACTTCACCACCGAAATCTGCGTGCCCTGGGGTATCAATGATATTAATCTTGGTGTCGCCCCACATAACTGATGCGTTCTTTGAAAAAATAGTTATACCTCGTTCTCTCTCAAGTTCGTTGCTATCCATGATAAGGTCTCCACCAGCTGCCTCTTTATTGAGTTTTGTTTGAGATTGACGCAACAAAGCATCAACCAAAGTTGTCTTACCGTGGTCAACATGGGCTATAATACCGATATTTCGTAGTTTATTCATGTGTAAACAGAAAGAAACCGCCCGTAGGCGGTCTACCTGGATCTATAATATCATTTTACAGGTGAAATAGCAATGACTAATTAAACCTATAGTTGTATCATTCTGTGGCAAAATATATCAATCAAATACAGCTTTTAGTCTAGAAGAGTTTAAAAGTATGCCCTTTTGCTTTATTAATTTGCTTTGCACCCTCACATATATCATGGAGGTTTCCATGAATTTCCATTGTTACCAACCCATCATATCCTTCTTTTTTCAAAGTTTTAAGGAAATCGTCAATTGGTAATTCTCCTTCACCCAAAGGCATATGCTTGTATCGAAGGGGACGAAGACTACTATTAAACAAATGATGTTTATAATCACTCAAGTGGATATTAATGATCCTATCTTTATACTTTTTATAAAATTTGATGATATCTCCACCTGAATGTGCCAAATGCACTGTATCCAATGTAATATGGAAATTAGTTTTATAAACCAATTCTGAGAACTTTACATCATGCCATCGATGTTCATAGAAAAGTGAACCTATATGCTTTTCCATATTTTCAAATGTTACTTTAATCTTGTACTTATCTTCAAGTATATGCAGAGCTTCTATATACTCTGGATCAAAAATCTGTTTCTGTGCAGAATTCATATGTAAGACTACCAAACGCACCTTGAGCAGGTTTGCAAATTCAAAGAGCCGGGTAATTTCTGGAATTCGTGTACTAGAAAAAAATCGAAGTGCTTGATGAAGACTTAGAACCGGGACATCATGTTTTTTTAAAAGGATTTTCAGTTCTTCAATATCCTGTGTCGTTGTTTCATAATATTGAGAGAGACAGACTTCAATACCATCTATTCCACCCTTCTTGAGAGCTTCCAAACCTTCATCCGGAGACATATCTTCGAAAATATCGTTCTTTACTACTTTATGGAATAATTTGCGGCGAGAGGGGAGCAGATCGCTAAGGAATAAACTCACTGATGTTTTCATGAACAACATAAAGTATAGGACATTTTTTGTATAAATGCCAGAATTGACAACATAAATGAGAAAGAGTAGAGTTAGAAGTAATTATGGCTCAGAAAAGAATCTCTCCTTTTGGAAAATATTTTAAGAAACTCGAAACGATTGATGCAGATAAAAAGAACAATGATGAATTCGGCTCAATTCTTATCCTTAGCATGGTTGAGGAACTTGGCGAAATGGCTCGAGCATACCTTGCAAAGCACGGACGTAAGCCTACTAATTTATCAGCCCAAGCAGACGAAACATATGAGCAAGAGCTCGGAGATATTCTCGTTGCAATCATCCGTTTTGCACGCATCAAAAATATTAATTTAGATCAACGTATTATGTATACTTTGCGAAAAATTGAACGTCGCAAAACAGCTCCGAAAGGTAAATAGTAATGAGTGATACCAACTTTATTAATAAAACAACGCTTGATGGCGTATTTACGATAATTCGTCCTACTTTCTCAGATGATCGAGGTTTTTTCCGAGAGTCGATCCGTATCCCACACCTTGAAGAGGAAATAGGTAAACCATTTAGAGTTGTCCAAGCAAACCATGCGAGATCAAGTAAAGGAACGCTTCGTGGTATCCATATCGCACCTTGGAACAAATTGATTTACGCGACCCGCGGAAAAATTCAAGCAGTTCTTGTAGATCTTAAGGAAGGATCACCAACATTTGGTAAGTATGAATCATTCATATTGGGAGATGAAACAAAACAAAGTGTCTTTGTTCCTGCAGGATGCGGAAATTCTTATTTGGTACTGAACGATGAAGCGGATTATACGTATCTCACTGATCAAGAATGGGCTCCAGGACTTGAATCAAATTTGGCATGGAATGATCCAACTTTAAATGTGAAATGGGAATTAGAGGGGGAGCCAACATTGTCAGAAAAAGACATGAAAAATCCTACATTAAAAGAGCTTTATCCTGATAAATTCTAGTTTACAATAAGATTTACATATATATTGACAATTAATACTGCTTTCTTTACAATATAACTATGTTCAAACCACAATTCACACTTAACTTCAGAATTTTAAATATACTTGGAAATATCGAACGGTTGTATGGAAAGATTCAAGGTGAAAAATTAATTCCTTCACTTTCGATGCGGCTGTCGCAAGAAAATCAAATCCTCGCGACACACTATTCAACAAGTATCGAGGGCAACCCTCTCTCTCCTCAAGATGTAACAAATGTTATTCTCGGAGATCAGATACCGACAACGAAATCGGAAAAAGAAGTTTCTAATTATTTTAATATCCTTACGCTGCTTCCATCATATGTCAGAGATCGCAAACCTATTACTGTTGAAATAACAGAAACTCTCCAAGGAATGCTCTTAGATGGGATTGAGGAAAAGAAAGATATTGGACATATCAGAAATGGTGGAGTTTTTGTAGGACATCAAACCAAACAAGAAATAGTTATTAAACATAATCCTCCATTTCACACATCTAAAGAAATTCGAAAGGCACTTGAAGAACTTTTTACATGGTTGAAAGAAGAGGGAGAACTTCCGCCATTAATTAAGGCGGCTATTATGCATCATCAATTTGCATATATTCATCCATTCTTTGATGGCAATGGACGATTGGCGAGAATTTTAACAACATATTACTTACTACAAGAACATTACGAGGTTTCTAAGTATTTTATTATTGATGATTATTATGATGTTGATAGGACATTGTACTCAGATTGTCTTCATAGTGCCGATAAGGGTGATAAAACACAATGGATTGAGTATTTTCTCGAAGGCATTGCTAGTTCACTCCAAGGAGCAATTGCACGTATAGATGATTTAAAACGCACCAATCTTGATGCTATTGAGGGTGAAAAGCGAGTATTAGTTACTCCAAGAGAAGAAGAAGTATTGCAGATTGTTATCGATAAAAAAGCGATTAAAACCTCTGATATCGAAAAAGCTTTTGAAGTTACGAGACAACAAGCACATTCTTTGCTTTCATCACTCGTTACAAAAGGATTACTTGAGAAATACGGAAAAACTAAACAAAGCTATTATAAATTAGCAGGGAAGAAATAGAAGATTAATTAATTTCTTTTTTTGCATTCTTACTATCCATTCGTTCTTTTAACTTTTCTTCGCGATCTGCTTTGAGCTTATCTCTCTTTTTCTTTTCTGCATCAAGTCCAGCCGCTACTATTTTTTGACATTCAGGATCTGGGCAAACATTTAAAGATCTGGTGATTTTCATTGTTCGGTTACCAAAAGTTGTGACCTCATCATCCCAAGTCTTAAAAAGTATTCGTTCTTTTCCACAGCGGGTGCATGGATTTATAATTCGTTTTGTTGTATTCATATTATTCTACAAAGGTTAAAGCTGTACCTTTTTTACCAGCTCTACCAGTTCGTCCGATACGATGGACGTAATCGTCATATGTCTCAGGTGCGTCATAATTAATAACGTGTGTTACATTTTCTATATCTAATCCTCTTGAGGCTACATCAGTTGCGAGAAGAATTCGTACATGATCTTGTTTGAATTGATCTAATGCTCGCTGTCTTTGTCCCTGAGTTTTGTTCCCATGAATTGTTGCAGCTTTAAATCCACGTTCTTCCAATGATTTCATAAGTTTATCGATACCCCATTTTGTTCGACCAAAAATAAGTACTTTATCAAAACCTTCTGATACGAGAAGATCATGAAGTTTTTCTACTTTATTACCATTATTTACTCGTATAATATCTTGATCAATATTTTCTGAAGTTTCTTGCTTTTTGATTGAAATGGTTTCTGGATTTGTGACGAAATTCTTTAAAATACTCTTTACTTTGTCAGTAATTGTTGCTGAGAAGAATAATGAATGTCGTTTCTCAGGCAAAAGTGAGATAAAGTAATTAATGTCATTAATAAATCCTATATCAACCATCTTATCTACTTCATCAAGTACAATATTTCTGAACATAAAAAGTTGCAACTTATTGCGTTCAATAAGATCTTTTAATCTTCCTGGTGTACCAATAACAAAATGAGGATTATGTTTTAATTTCTTAGCTTGTCTATCAAGATCTGAACCTCCGATACAGAGTACAACACCAAGATCCATACCTTTTATAAACTTTTGGAGTTCATCTGCAATCTGTTTTGCTAATTCACGTGTTGGTGTAACGATAATAATACGCTCATTTCGATCAAGATTTGCTTTGTTAACTAACGGAACTAAAAAGGCTGCAGTTTTTCCAGTACCAGTGTTCGCAATACCGATGACATCTCGGCCTTGAAGGATAAAAGGAATAGCTCGTTCTTGAATCGGAGTAGGAGTTTCATAGCCATTTTCTGCGATGTTTCTTTGCAATTTCTCTGTTAGTTCAAAATCTGTGAATCGTGCTGTAGATAAATTTTCTTCTGCAACTGGTGGAAGGGCTGTCTTAATGAAGAGTTTTTCATCAAGCTTCTTAATTACTTTCTTATGTCGTGGTCCAAATTTTCGAGGCTGTCCATTATTCTGAGCACCACGGAATCCAGTACTATTTCTACCGTTACTTGCTGATCCTGTATGCTTTCTTTTTTTGAACATATTTACATTATACTCAAAAATGATCCTATAGTCAAACTTGGAGTTTATTGCGAGTACAAGGCGTATTCGCATTCTTATGAATTTTGGGAGTATAATAAATCTATGGCAAGCATACGATATCCTAAAATTGGAGTTGCACTTGGAAGTGGTGGAGCTAGAGGATTAGCTCATATCGGGGTACTCAAAACGCTTGAAAAGCACAATATCCCTATCGATTATATCGCTGGAACAAGCATAGGTGCTATTATCGGTTCTATTTATGCCGCAAAGAAAGATACGAAAGTGCTTGAAGATATAATTCTTAACTTTAGTAAAAGAAGTGGGTTTTCCTTAATTGATTTTACCGTGAAAGGTGGTCTTTTTAAAGGTGTCAAAGCTGAGAAGTTTCTTGCTGAAGTGCTAGAAGATGCAAAGTTTGAAACGCTTAAGATCCCCTTTGCAGCTATTGCTACAGATATTAATACTGCCGAGTCTCTTATTCTTCATGAAGGTAATTTAGTAAAAGCTGTACGTGCAAGTGCATCTGTGCCTGCTTTCTATCAACCATTACTTTACAAAGGAAGAATACTTGCGGATGGTGGGTTATCTAATCCCATTCCTGTTGATGTAGTTACAACAATGGGGGCCGATGTAACAGTCGCAGTAAATCTGGATACGTTTTATCTAGAAAAATTGCTTGAGGAAATGCCTGCACTTTCAAAAGTACCAATTCATTCAATTAATATATTGCGGCATAATCTCGCAAAACATGCAGTAAAAAACGCTGATGTCATCATCTCACCAACAGATATTTATAAAGTTGGATTTCTTGGATGGAATTTCTTTTTTGATAGTACGAAATCAAAAAAAATTATTGAAGAAGGGGAGAGAGTTGCAGAAGAAGCCATGCCTCAAATAAAACAGGCTATTAAAGCATGGCAATATAATAATTCACGACGAGGAAAGTTCTTTTCTTTTTTCAGAGAGCTTAAAAAACGAGGCAGACCAGTATCTTTTAGCTCATGAATCATTTATAATGAACCCGACTTATGAGAGGATTATTTAAGACTTCCCCTCCATCTGCTTTTATAATAACCATAAGCTATCTTGGGATTAATTTAGCCACGATAATGCTTGTCGTTCTCTTGCTGACCTTCTTTCCAACAACCTCTCCGCTTCTTTTGTTTGTTCCTACAATATTATTTGTGACATGGTTTGCAGGAGTTACTGCGGGAATATTAACCACGGTTCTCAGCGTAATTAGTATTGTGGTTATTATCTTTCTTCCTTTGGCAAAACCATTACTAGTTCCAGATATCGATTTACTCATTGAACTTGCTTTGTTACTGATTACTGGCATATTTGGAAGTTTTTTAATAGATAAAGCAAAGAATCAGGAAATCATAACAGAGTATCAAAAAAAACTACGACAAAATGCACATCTTATTGAAACTCTTGAAAAAAACTATGATACAGCACAAACTGAAATAAAAGCACGAGATCAATTCCTTGCAATAGCTTCTCATGAACTCAAAACGCCAGTGACATCCATGCTTTTGCAAGTACAATCTGCTATTCATAATATCCGAAATGTTTCATTGGCGAATTTTTCTGTTGCCAATCTACTGAAAATGCTTGAAGGAACAGAGCAACAAAGTCAGCGTCTATCCAAAATGGTCAATGATCTTTTAAATCTTTCACTTATTACAACTGGACGAATGGATCTAGAACCTGAAGAGATGGATTTAAGCGTCGTTGCAAAGGATGTTGCAGAAAATTTTGCTGAAAAATTGCAAAAAGAGAATAATACAGTTACGGTTGAGGCAGAAAAACCGGTTATGGGACTTTGGGATAAAGTACGCATTACTCAGGCTGTAACTAATCTTATTTCAAATGCTATAAAGTATGGAGATAATAAACCAATAATTGTAAAAGTAACTCGTTTACATGATAAAGCCAGACTTACTGTCACAGATCAAGGCATTGGAATCTCTCAAGATCAACAACGTAAAATATTTGAGAGATTTGAAAGGGCCGTCTCATCCAAAGATTATCAAGGATTAGGAGTTGGCTTATATATAACCAATCAAATTGTACAAGCTCATAATGGACAAATCCATGTTGATAGTAAACCAAATAATGGAGCGAGCTTCATTATTGAGCTTCCTTTAAAGCAAAAATAGTTTTTGTATTTTTTTCATTTCTGTATTACAATATACATCTTATGAATGGCGTGCCTGTACTTTTATTTTCTATGCTTGTTTCGATGCAAGTTGGTGTTTTGCCAACTCCTCACGAGCAACAATCAAAACCAGTCTTACTGACAACCCTTCAGCAGGTGACACATGAAGAACAAATAGAAGAAGAGCCTGTAGAAATTGTACAACCACCTGAAGCATATACGCTTCCAGCTACAAAGTTTGTTTCACAATCTTTTAATAATTGCGGACCTGCTGCAATGTCTATGGTGTTTTCCTCATATAATTTGGATATTTCTCAAGAAGAGCTGGCGAGTAAAATGCGTCCTTATAACTTTCCTTATGGCGGAGATGACGACAAATCGGTTTTCCCGACAGAATTTGTAGCAACAGCGGAAGAATATGGGTTTGAATCATTATATCGTCCCAATGGAGACCTAGAAACGGTTAAGAAATTAATTGCAAACGATATTCCAGTTGTCGTAAGAACTTGGTTGAATCCAGGTGAGGATGTAGGACATTATCGAATTATTAAGGGATATGATGATGTTTCTCAAACCTTCATTCAAGATGATTCGTATCAGGGTCAAGGTTTGACATACTCATACGATCAAGTAGAGGATATGTGGAAACCATTTAATTATAGTTATATCCTTGTTTATCCAAAAGAGAAAGAAGCTACAGTAAGTGCAATACTCGGCGAAAATATGGATGAAAAAGTTGCATATCAGAATGCACTTAAACGTGCTGATGAAGACCTAAAGAATGATCCAAATGATTTTTATGCGGAGTTTAATAAATCCACAGCATATTATCATCTTGGGGATACAAAAAAATCAGTTGCTTCATACGATAAAATTAAAGATCAATTACCAGATAGAATTTTATGGTACGTTTATGAACCTCTCTATGCATATCAAAAAGAAAAACAATATGATCGAATCTTGACTATCGCAGAAGGAATACTAAGCCATGGAAATAAAGCATATTCTGAACTTTACCAGCTTCGTGGAGAAATTTATCTAGATCAAGGAGATAAAGAAGCTGCTCGAAACGAATTTGAGCAAGCACTTTATTATAACTCCAACTTTGAACCTGCAAAGAAAGCTTTAGAAACGCTCTAGTCACATGAAACGCTTATTTTCTATTATTGTACTCACAGTTATTGTGGCATGTTTGGGCTTACTGATCTTCCATATCCCAACATTTTTTCAGAGCGATACAAAACAACCAGAAAAAGCATATTGGTTCATTCTCCATAGGCAATCACAAAAGGAAGAGTTATTTTTAGGTATCCCTGGAGAAAAAAATAAAAGCACAATTGTAAAAACCTTTACTGTCAAAACTGGAAGGCCAGGAGAACGTCCGACACCTTTGCCACAATTACTTGGAAAAGAATATTGGGTCATTACCAAAAAGCAGCCTGAGCTGGATAATCCAGAAACTGCTCCATACTTTATAACACTCGATGTTCCAGCACCAAGTGAGCCGCCATATGGCCCTTCGCCGTATCTAGAATGCGATGGACAGTGTGATTGGATCAGGCCTGGAGATTTCGGACTGCATGGAGTAGCTGGTGTCCCAGAAAGGCTTACGGATGCGGATCCTGGCAGCTCTGGATGTATTAGACATTCCGATGAAGATATAACATACCTATATAACCTCTTAGATCCATCCAAGGGAGAAATACGATATTATATTGAAGATAACTAATGAAAACTGTTCTTAACATTTATAAACCCCTCGCTAAAACTCCACTTGAGATGATACATCTTCTTAAAAAACAAAAAGAATATGCGAACCTCTCTATGACCTATGCAGGGAGGTTGGACCCTTTGGCACACGGTGTTTTACTCATTGTCGTTGATGAAGCAATTAAGGAGAAAGAACGGTATCTCAATTTGCCAAAAGTTTATGAGTTTCAAGCTTTATTAGGTGTATCTACTGATACTTATGACATCTTAGGACTCTTGCAGCCACAAGAAAATATTAGTAGAGAGATTAATGTAAACTCTATTGTAAATGAATATGTAAATAAGGCTTTAAATATGAGCTCACAGACTTATCCACCATTTTCATCAAAAGCTGTCCAAGGAAAACCATTATTTCAATGGGCAAAGGAAAATAGGTTGGAAGAAATAGAAATACCCAAAAGGGATATTTCTATAACGCAATTTGCATTAATTGATACGAAATTTATAGGTAAGGAAGCTTTGAAAGATAGGATTTTTGATAATATTGATAGCGTTCACGGAGATTTCCGTCAGGATGATATAAAGAATCATTGGAGAATTTTTTTCGAAACAACCTATCAGACAAAATATCAAATTATAAAATGTAAAGTAAGTTGTTCTAGTGGTACATATATTCGAGGACTCATCAATGATTTAGGAAATGAATTGGGATGTGGGGCTATAGCATTGGATATTTTTAGAACTTCAGTGGGAAAATATAACGTATCGGAATCGATGAAAGTAGCTGATTAGCTCGAAAGATTTCTATCAAACTCTTCAACAATCCGCATAATGTCATTAATTGTATTTGCATAGATATCTGCACCATGTTGTGTATACTCTGGAAGTAAGTTCGTCGTTAAGCCTATTGTATAAACACCTGCAGCTTTTGCTGCTTGAATACCAGAGTTCGAGTCTTCAAGAACAATTGTCGTCTCTGAAGCTGCTTTTAGTTGGTCTATTGCTTCAATGTAGCTACCTGGATGTGGTTTTGGCTTTAATTCGGGATTGTCATTAATTGAGATGACCGCTTCAATTTTATCTCCAAATGATAATCCTTTTAATACGACATCCATCCATGCTCTCGGGGACGATGATACAACACCCATTTTATAATTCTTCTTGAGAAGAAACTCTCCAAGCTCCTCAACTCCATGAGTATATAAAGACTCCTTATAAACACGAGCCGCTATCTCATCAAACTTTTTAAGAAATACTTCTTGAGATACTGTGGAGCCATGTTTAACAGCTTCCGCGTGGATACTTAAAGGAGTTTGTCCTACAGGGACTCTAAATACTGCAGCTACTTCTTGACCCACAAGTTCAGGCCAAACCTCTTCAAGATATTGATGCCAAAGATGCTCACTTGCGACGAGAACACCATCCATATCAAAAATAAAGGCTTTGTTCATGTAGTAAAAGTATAGCAGAGTCCAAAGAATTTGTAGATGGAGAAATTTTAGATAAAAAAAAGAGCATCACTTTCGTTACTCAAAATGATAAGTTCAGGTACGACAAGCAATGCTCTTAGGGTAAATATTCAATCATTCAGGCATGAAAAACTGAATATAATAATATATTAGCATATGTTTTCACACCGATGTCAAGTAAATATATAAGGCTAAAAATTCTTATTTAGATTGAATTAGCAATCAAAATCAAGTATGTATAATTTGTGAAAATTATTACATTCCGAGGCTACTCTGTATGTTTGGGCGAAAAAAGATTCTTTATTTTTGCAAATCCTTCCATAACAACTTTGACTAAAGCTCCTCCAACAATATCCAATTCATCAACACGCTCTTTCTTTTCTTCAGTTACGTTCGTTTGTTGCTGAACAGATTGTGTAGATGATTCGTTTTCCATATCTCTAGCATCACAAACTTATAAGGTCATGTCAATAGCAGCGTTCTTTACTATAATATATTGTATGCATTGGAAAAAATATATAATCGCGAGCTCATTAGGAATAGTTTTTCTTATTGGGACTGCGTACACACTTTTTGAAATAAGTAAATCAAGAACATTTCAGTTTTTCGGAGGTTTAACATCTCGAGTACAAACGGAACAGAAAATTGTCGCACTTACATTTGATGATGCACCCACCGAATATAGCAACGAAGTATTAACTACTCTAAAAAAGAATAATACCAAAGCAACTTTTTATATGATCGGTTCTGAGATAGCATTACATCAAAAAGAAGCTCAGGCAATCACGAATGCGGGTATGGAACTGGGCAATCATTCATTTTCGCATGAAAGATTCTATTTTAAATCGCAATCTTATATTGATCAGGAAATTCAAAAAACCAACGAACTAATTCGCAAAACAGGATATAAAAAGGAAATAACATTTCGTCCTCCAAACGGTAAAAAACTTTTGGGACTGCCTTATTACCTTAATAAGCACAATATTAAAACGATAACCTGGGATATTGAACCAGATACCTATATAAATCAAAGTCTCAGCTCCGAGAAAAAAGCGGATTTTATTGTAAATTATACTGTAGAGAATACAAAACCAGGTTCTATTATTCTACTCCATCCATTTTGTAAATCTTGCGTGAGTGATCGTGAAGCGATTGAGCCAATTATTAAAGAACTAAAAAAGAAAGGCTATACATTTGTTACGGTTTCTGAGCTCTTAAAGTTTTCCTCACAATAGCTTGTTACCTGTTTCTTAACGAGGTATGGTATGATACAAACTCGATTATGACGCAACTCGCTATTGAAACAATCGCTTCTGAACAAAAAGAAACAGCAAAGAGAAAAAAACTGTTAACAGCTATCCAAAAAAGAAGATTTGTCCTCGAACAACTTGTTATTAAAACAGAAACACTTCGTGTCAGTCTGGAAATGGCCAAACAAGAATATATGGTAAAAGTGGGAAGTCTTTTCCTTAAAGATAATCATCTTGACCTTGAAATAATTCGATATAAGAATATTCTGAAACTCATGGAAGATGGAATGTCCTTCGATCAGGCTGCTGAAGAGTTAGCCCAAACATTTTACGCACAACAAGTGGAATTCGAACGCGAGCAAAAAAGGATTAACGAAGATGAGCAAATTATGAAGAAACGGGAAGAAAATACAGATGATGAGAATAAGCTTGATTTAAAAAAACTTTGGAAGAAACTTATTGCTCGCTTTCATCCAGATCTCGTACAAGATTCTGAAGAGAAGAAGAAAAGAGACACTATCATGAAACAAATTAACCGTTCTTATCAGGAAGGTGATTATGATCAGTTAGAAAAAATTGATAAAGAGAATATAGTTCAAGAAGAGACAAGTATTGATAATCTCGAGGAAATTCTTTTAACAATAATGAACGATATTGAACTACAAAAAGAAGAATTTAGAGCATTAAAAGACTCTGAATGGTATGGTTGGATGGAAAAAATTGAACGAGCAAAAAAACGAACTGAAAATATCTTTGCTGAAACTGAACGAATGCTTTTAGATGATATTGTAGCCAAATATGACGTCCTCAATGCACTAAAGTTTCAAATCCGAGAGAAGGATCCTAAGGCTAATATTTAAGTTCTTCCAGTTTTCTTAACAAATCTAATTCATATCCCTGAAAAGACCACAAATGAGTTTTGTTTTGAATATGCATCTTAATATAGCTTGTTGGAATAAATTTGACCTCATCGACCTCATCTTTTTCTAAAGTTAGTTCACTAATTTTTCCATTCCAAATTATATAAAATATTCCCTGAAACTCTTTCGCCTTAGTTCTTTTATAGACAAGATAAGGAATTAGACCCTCAGTTGAAATAGAAATTCCTAGTTCTTCTTGTAACTCGGTTATAGCATTTAATTCGTATGTTTCTTCTGGTCCCATATGTCCGCCAAAGAATGGCTCCCAATAGCCTGGATTCGTATCTTTTAACTGAGAACGTCGTTGACAAAGTATTTCTAGCTTTTTATTTGCTATCCATATATGCGAAGTTCTATGCCAATGACCTGCTGCATGTACTTGAGCTCGTGGAAGAGGAGATAAGGGATTATTGTCTTCATCCACAACAAATAGTAATTCCTCTGCGTTTATCACTTCTTTAATATAGCAAATAACATTGCAAAATTCTCAATATTTTTATAACCTAATATAAGCAATGAAAAAGAAATTCTTTAAATCTATGGGTGGGGTGATATCTATAAGTGCAGGCGTGTATCTCTTTTACCTCTTCCTTAACACCCTCAATGATGGAGGTAATTTCCTTTACTTCGGTCTTTCTCTCGTACTTTTTGCTGCAGCAACCTTTGCTTTTATTCAAGCTGATAAAACGAAGAAAGTTTCTGAAGAGATTCTCATAGACCCACATCTACAAACGGAAGGTGCACCAAGTATCCTTGAAAGAAATAATCAAATCTCGCAACAATACGGAAAAACGATGAAGGCCAGAGAGGAATTAAAAATGCTTGAGCTTGCTAACACTCCAAGTAAAGATTAATTAATCGTGCCTTTTACTTCTTGCAGAAGAGCAGCGAATGTTTCGATATCTTTTTTTCGAGATTCTGGAATAGTTTCTTCTGCGATAAGTTCTGCTCTTTGTGATGCATCATCTAATTTTGCTTTACCACCAGGAGCAATAATAACAAAACTTACCCGTGCATCTCGTTCATTGACCTCTTTGCTGACCAAACCTATCTTTTCCATAGGAAGAAGAAGTCTCGTTATGCCCGAAGCAGTGAGGCCCACTTTGTTGGCAAGATCAATTCTTTTTAGTTTCTGGTCTGGAGAGACACTTAAATAATAAAGAATCATAAATTCTGTATAGCTAAGTCCACCCAAACCTGTATCGAATCTTCTTGTAAGAAGTGTTTGGACCTTTGCCATCGACAACAAAAATGATAATGATGTACTAATATCTTTCATATGAATATATAATACTTGATTAATCAAGTATATGTCAAGTAGTATTATCTGTGCAGTAGTCTTCCTGTAATTCCCATGAGGCGATCGTAATAAAGTGCATCTGAAGGAACTTGTATTTCTTGACCAATAACGCCAATACTTCGCAAATAATCTGCATTCTTTTCGACATACTCGTACATACCTTGAGCTAAGTCTTCAGGCAAGCTATCATCAAAACCTAAAAATCTTGCAAAATCAACGGTTCTAAGCGTACGAAAAAGGGAAATGTGATACAGATATTCTTCTGCTGAATAATCTCCATACGATAAATGAACATTCTTTTTTAAATCAGTATTCTGTGCCGCATTTGATGCTTTTTCTACAAGAGCATTCCAGCTTATAAGAGGATTTTTGCCTAACAAATCTTTATCATATTTTGTACCAACTTCTTCTTTGGTTTTACCATCCAAAACATCAGGAACCCAGGCATCATCATATGCATGGTAATTAATAAGAGTACGAACAGTCCATGTATCTGTTCCATCAAAAACCATTTCTTTGGGTGCTTTAAGATCCCATTGATCTTCACGTATTTGAGAAACGATATGAGACAAAACTTTCTCTGAAGCTAAGAAAATCTCAGGCTGATTCATAATTATTTATTTTGAAGAATAGAGAGTATATTTCCAGCAGGATCTTTAAACCAAGCAATATCGGGACCCATGTTGTTAGAAAGACCTCGTAAAACTCCTTTTTCATCTGGAGCAAGATCACCACTATAATGTTCAAACTTTACACCTTTTTGTGTAAGTTCATCAACTGCTTCGTCAATATCTTCGACTGGGAAATTGAGAATAGTAAATGTTGCCGGAGCATGATCGGATTTTGGATAAATAATGATAGGATTACTCCCAGCAATTTGAAGTGAAATAATTCCCATTCCTTCATCTTTTATTTCTAAACCAAGTACTTCAGCGTAAAACGCTTTCGCTTTGTCCATATCGTTTACCGAGAATCCTGAAAAAGCTTTGGTGTCTTTAAACATAATTTCAACTATACTTGAGATTTGTAAATTTTATGTATTAATTACCTTCAAATACTGAGAGTTCTCGCAGGAAGAAATTGTAATCAATCTGATTTACATATCCATCATCGTTCAAATCAGTTGCATTACGCTTCTCCAATGTACAGTTCTTTGGGGCTGTAAGGTCACTGAAGCAATCAAAAATTAGATTGTAGTCTAAGACACTCACTTTATTATCATTATTGGTATCACCGCCAACGAGTGACAACGCAGGAAGGGTATTCGATTGTTGCTGTGTAATGTTTTGTATAGCAGGAATAGATTGTCCTAGATAATTTGCTGTACGGATAACAAATTGGTATTGCCCTGAAGTAAGCGATGGAACAGATGCATAGCCAAGATATACTCCCAATTGATCATTGTAGGTAAGTAACGCTGAAACAGATGCCACTCGCTCATTATCTAAATTCTTTACAGTCACTTCAAAGACACGCTGTTTGCGGAATGGATCCATATTTCCAATGGATGTTTTACTAATTTTATCTCCACCTTTACCAATTCCATGCAATCCAACAGAAAGTGCCAAATTGGTTGTAGAAGGATTTATCGTCGGCGTTGGCTGCAAAGTTGGGCGTACAATAGGAACTCGTGTAGGAGTTGGTGCAGGAGTGTATGTAGGAACAATTGTTGCTGTTGGTTTCTTTGTTGGCACTGGTGTAGGAGTAAATGTCGGATATGCAGAACGTGTTGGGGTAGGAGTTACTTTCTTTGTAGGTGTTGGCGTGGCTGTTTTTGTAGGAGTAGGGGTTGGTATTTTGGTAGCAGTTGGTTGTACGACAGTTGGAGTAGCGGTCGGTACAACTTGATCTGTAACCTTTACCATTTTTGCAACAGAAGGGACACCATCACTATTTACAATAAATAACATAAAATATCCATCAGGTAGAACTGCTTCGTCATTTGGGATTTGTGCCTGTAATCCATTTGCAATTTTCGTAAATTGCAGCGGAACAAATCTCTGACTCATATCGTGTGTATGGGTTTGTGCAGCGAGAGAAAGCATATTAACTTGTGAGATCGTTGAAGCATTTGATGTGGTTATCGTTATTGTAGAACCTCTATTGATTGATGACGGTGCTTGAGAGACTGTTGGTCTATTTCCTTTAAAAAGATATGGAGGAGAATAAATCTCTGCATCATAATTCTCTCCATTACCATTTCTTCCACCAGATGCTACGACACGTCCATCAGGAAGAAGAATCGCAGTTGAATGATACATTCTCTTCACACTCAATGGAGCAACTGTTGTCCATTGTTCTGTAGCGGGATCCCAAATTTCATTTGCTAAAGGTCCAGTAGTACCACTTGTATCAGGGGAACCTCCTCCGACAGCCAGTACTTTTCCATCAGGAAGATTTACAAGATTGTGGAAATATCGTCCATATTGCATCGGTGCCACTGATTTCCATGTAAAGTTCCCTCCAGTAATATCTATAATCGCAGCTTTTTTATCAGCACCACTACCTGCTCGTCCACCTGACATAAGAATTTTTCCTGGTCTGTATTGTGCAGTTGCTCCTCCTGTATTGAGTGCTTTTCCTTTATATGTCCATGTCTTTGCATCAGCGTCCAAGACATACATATCCGCATTACCATATGAGATAGTAAATAGCTTATTCATACCAAATGGAAATGTTGCAGAATAAGCAGCGAGTGTATTTGTTTGGATGTTTGGGATTGATGTTACAGTATTTGTTTTCTCATCGTAAATTTCAGGATTAACTGCAAGTGTACTTGTATTAATGTCACCAGTTAGGATAACGGTTCTTCCATCTGCAAGGACATTTACAGTCGGATACCAACGACCATCTTTCATCATGGGTCCAGCAGACCACTTCTTTGTCCCAGGATCATAAATATTGATATTTTTTGTACCAACATTATTATTTATATGACCACCAGCAACAACAAGTCGTCCGTCTGGAAGCATAGCTTGTCCAGCACAAAAGATGTTATTTGAAATTCCTACTTTGGTAAATTGGTTATTTGTGTAGTTCCATAGTTGCGTACCGTCCACAGCATTGGATGGATTCCAGCTCCAGAGCATCAGTTCACCAGTGTAAAGTAATGACGCATGAACAGTAGGGAAGTTCCATCCACTTACTTTTTGCCATTGGCCAATTGTTTCGTTTGATTCAGCTGCTGTCACAAATGATTGCTCATCAGATAACGTCGTATTTCCCGCAGCATCAGTGCTTTTTACCTGATACACATATTCTGTACTTGGTTCCAAATTTGAGAGTGCTACTGAATGATCATCAGTCAAAACTGTGTTTACCGAAGTATATTTATCAGTTCCACCAGCTTTTTTGTAAATAACCTGTGAAGAAGCTTTATCGTTAGTATCCCATGCAATTGTGGCAAAGTTGTCCTGAACGACATCCTCTTGAATCGCACTCACTGCTGCCGCAGTCCTATCATTGGGATCATTTATGACTTTTACTTTAATTGGTGAGGATGATCGTTCGGAATCAGGCTTTTCTTCATTAATTTCTTTTACAACAATTGTATGTTCTCCATCAGGTGCAGTTGTTGAATCCCATTGCACAAAATATGGAGCTGTGTCATCAGATCCGACAGAAACACCATCAACTAAGAACTTCACACCATGATGTCCAATCGGGATTGAAACATTTGCAGAAATTGTCACTGTTGATTTCACGGTACCATTTTCTGCTGGAGCAGTAATTGCAAAGGATTGATCTTGTGACGCACGGCTTCGGACATCATTCTGCTGATCGAGCAACATAATATTGAGAGGGATTATAAATAAAAAGAGGAGAAGAACACCATAGGAAATCATCTTTTTTTGAGATTGAGACAAATGATTTAGGTGCATAATTCTATGGTATAGGGAAGCTAATGAAGAGTCAAGAGAATTTATTGTTTACAGAAGTCACTTGCTTTACCAACGATAGGGTCACCACCAGGAAATGCTTTAATAGTAGCAACTTGATCCGCTGGGAAAAGCTCAAGCCAGCAAAGAGCATAATAAGCTTGATCTTTTTCATCTGCATGGAATTGAGCAAATGCAGCATCTGACGCTGAAGGGTTTTGTTTGCGTAAATCATAGACACCGAAGTCTACAGTGACATTACGTGTATTTTTAAATCCTACTGATGTTGCAATAGGATCACCTTTTTTGACCGCTGATGCAGATGCAAATTTGGTTAATCGAGAATCGTTCTCAACTGGTTGAGGCAGAGTATCTGCAATCTTTTGGATTTCTGGTGCGAGTGTCAAAAGATGATCAAATCGGTATGCAATGCCACAAGAGTTTACAAATGATAAGAGATATTGTACTTCGCCTTGTTCCACATATCGACTTCCGGCAATGAGACGTGCATCCATTGGTGCTCGAACAAGAATTTCTTCATTGGATCGTCCACCGAAAATAAATCCACCATGTGGTTTATAATCTTCACCTCGAACTTGACCTGGATACAAGACAGCAGAGACAAGACTCAAATCGACTAAAGGATCAAATACAATTGGATCCTGACAAGCTGGTGGCGTAGAAGATGATTTCCATTGTTCACCATCAAACTCCCAGTCAACTTCAATTGGCTTTGTTGGAGCAACAGATAACATAGCTTGATCCTGAATTGTATCTTTAACAGGTGGTCTCGGATGAACTGTAAAATAATAAATTCCAGCAAGGAAAACGACTGCAAGCAAAAGTAAAGCAACGACAATTGGCTTATTAGAAACATGGTGCGGATGTTCAGTGTGTTGTTCTTCTGGTTCATGTGGCCCATCAGGTTTTGGTTCCTGAGGAATTTGTGATGATGGTTGTTGATTCTGTGGTGGGATTGTTGGATCCATATAAAAAGCCTCTCATCTCTGCAATGAATTGTCAACTATCTGAGACAGTATTTGTTATAATGGTACTTATGAAAGCTTTTTATCAAATTCTTGGAAATACCTTAATAGTTAATATTGCCAATGGATATGTCTGGTTTGCATTGACATTCTGGGCATATCTTGAAACCAAATCTGTTCTAGCAACTTCGATTATTGGTGGTGTTTATCTCGTCCTCACCGCTCTTTCGAGCTTGTGGTTTGGTTCATTGGTGGATCATCACAAGAAAAAAATAGCAATGCAGGTGTCCAATATATTTACACTCGTATTTTTTGTGCTTGCATTAGGTATTTATCATTTCACTCCAGAGGAGGCATTTCGATCAGTAGCTAATTGGCAGTATTGGCTTTTCGTCGTTGTCATCCTTGCTGGTGCAATTGCGGGAAACATAAGAAATATTGCTTTATCGACGGTTACGACAATCCTCGTTCCTGAAGATAAGCGTGACAAAGCAAATGGTTTGTCTGGTGCTATTTTTGGAGTTTCTTTCTCAATTTGTTCCATTATAAGTGGAATATTACTCGGCTTTGCAGGAATGTTTTGGGTACTTTTTTCCGCCATTGTACTTATCGCTCTAACTATTATTCATTTAGCACTTATCAATATTCCAGAAAAAGCAATTGTCCATACTGAAGAGCGACCAAAGAAGATTGACATTAAAGGAACGATAAAAGTTATCGGAACTATTCCTGGTATGTTTGCACTTATTTTCTTTACGACATTTAACAATTTTCTTGGAGGTGTTTTCATGTCTTTGATGGATGCATACGGATTGTCACTTGTGAATGTACAACAATGGGGAATTTTATTGGCAGTGACAAGTTTGGGTTTTATGGTTGGTGGTGCTTTGATAGCAAAAAATGGACTTGGCAAAAATCCATTAACAACAGTTTTCAGAGTGAACATAATTATGTGGATCATCTGCATCTTCTTCACAATCCAGCCTTCAATTTGGCTTTTTGCAGGAGGAATCCTTCTTTACATGGTCCTCATACCTTTCGTTGAAGCAGCCGAACAAACAATCATTCAAAAAGTAGTACCATATGAAAGGCAAGGAAGAGTGTTTGGTTTTGCACAAAGTGTCGAGCAAGCAGCAAGTCCACTGACTGCGTTTATGATCGGTCCAATTGCTCAATTCATCTTCATCCCATACATGACGACAGGTGCAGGAGTTGATCTTATAGGAGATTGGTTCGGAGTCGGTCAGGGACGGGGAATTGCATTGGTATTCATCATGACAGGTATTATTGGTTTGATAATGACTCTTATCTGTATGAGACTCCCAGCATATAAATTGCTTGGTGCAAGATATCAAACTCCTGAAAAAAAGAAGAAATAACTCACAGCTATGAGCATAGATATAATGCTACCTGAACTGAAACTTTCAAATCATTCAGTAAAGTCTATCGCGTTAACACGAATAGTTTCAGCTAACGTAAGCAAACATGAATATGCACTAATTTTTACATTTTCGAGGCTTCTTTCATTCTCAATAGACAGATATAACGCCGCTATAAATAATCAAAAGAGTTTTCTAGAGTCTCAATCAAGTTTAGGACTTTCGAGTCTTATAAATTTCTCCTCTAATCTAGAATGTTTTATCGATTACTTCCACCGTTCATTAGTTGTATTAGATAAATTATTGAAAGACTATCCAGAGTATCAGTGGCTATTGCCTAAAAAGTCACAAGAAAGAATTAATATGATGAAAGACGTTACTTATAAAGTAAGAAATACAATTCAGCACATTGATGGAGTATTAATTGGGGATAAATTTAAAGATCCAAAAAAAATGGGTTCGATCGTAGTGGGTTTAAATAATAAAAATGAATTTATTTTGGCTGATACAAAAATTCCAATAGCAAGATTGCTCACATGGGTAGAAGAAATAAATAAGTATTCAGAATATATTGCAAATTATGACGTCGAAAAAGCACACGGGACTAAAATAATTGAAGAGGAGTAATTGTTAAAACTGTCCTAATGTGATTTCGGAACTTTGATAACAAAGTATGCGATGAAAACTGAGACAAGCATCATGATCGATGCCCAGAAGAAGACCTGTTGGTATCCATAGAGATTTGAAAGACCTTGTGATAAACCCGATGCTTTTGCACTTTCTGTAGCTGTATTTGCAATAACTGTAAGGATAGCAAGCCCCAATGCTCCACCTACTTGTTGTGACGTATTTAATAATCCTGATGCCAATCCCGCTTTGTCATGAGAAACGCCAGCCGTCGCAGCGATAGTAACAGAAATAAATGACAGACCAAATCCAATCGCCATAATGACATAGGCAGGTAGTAAGTGAATCACGTAAGATGAATTTTCATTAAGGAAGCTAAACATAAAAACTCCCACTGTCACAAGAATTGTTCCAGCGACAAGTAGTGGTTTAAATCCAAATTTATCAAGCAGTTTTGGTGCATTGAAAGATATAAATCCGATAATAATCGGTACCGGAAGAAAACTCAAACCAGTCTGAACAGGGGAGTAATGAAGAATATTTTGAATATAGAGTGTCAAGAAAAATCCCTGACCTAAAGCACCAGCAACAACAGGAAGCATAATTAAATTACCACCACTAAGGTTGCGGCTTCTAAAAATAGATAAAGGAACTAACGGATGTTTGGCTTTCGTTTCGTTGACAATAAAGAATGTCAAGAGAACTATTCCGGCAGCCATCCAAGTCAATGTCGACACAGCTGTCCAACCGGCTTCAGGTGCCAAAGTCAACGCATAGACCACTGATATCAGTCCAAGAGTAACAAGTATTGCACCCGGGATATCAAGATTTTTATTTGAGGCATCTCTGGGCTGTGTCGGAATATATTTCAAAACGCCATAAATTGCTAACAATCCGACGGGAACATTTACGAAAAAACACCATTGCCAACCAAGAAACTGAGTCAAAACTCCACCCAGAAAAACTCCGGCAGCAGCTCCACCGGAAGCAACCAACCCCCAGATACTCAATGCTTTATTTCTTTCAGGACCTTCTTCAAAAGTTGTTAAAAGAATAGATAGTGCAGTCGGTGCCATAAAAGCAGCAGCGAGACCTTGAAATGCCCGCAGTATGATGAGCATTAAACTTGTATGAGACAAGCCGATCAAAAGAGAAAATAATGTAAATCCTCCAATTCCCCAAAGTAATACTTTTCGTCTGCCAAACAAATCAGCCGCACGACCGCCCAACATGAGAAACCCTCCAAAAGCGATAATATATGCTGTCAAAACCCATTGAAGTGAAGCTTGATCAAAATTAAGATGTGTTTTTATTGCTGGCAATGCGACATTCACAATCGCACTATCAAGTACGACAAGAAACATTGTCAAAGACAACAACAATAAAATCATATTCTTATGTAGGTGCTCTCGTAAAGTGGCCATAAGTAATTAAATTTTCGGTGTGTACGTGAGGAGTACAACTCCTTTGGAGAATGATTTTGATTTGACAAGTTCTAGCTTGGCTTCAGTCTCTTCCCAGAACAAACGCTTCCCTTTCCCTAAAACGATTGGATACACTAATAATCGGATTTCATCAATTAAACCTGCTTGCAGTAATTTATTAACCAGTGTTGCACTTCCATGAATTAAAATCACTTTCCCTTCTTCTTCTTTTAGCTTAGCAATTTCCTGAAGGATATTCTTATTAATAATGTGCGAGTTATTCCATTCTGCTTTCTTTAATGATTCACTAACAACGTATTTTGGTAAATCATTAATTCGATGGGCGTAACCTCCTTCATCTTTTCGTTCAGGCCATGAAGCTGCAAATCCTTCATATGTAATGCGTCCCAAAAGTTGAGCATCACTTTCGAATAGTTCATCATGTTTTACCTTGGCAATATCATCATCCCAATAGGGAAATGACCAATTCTGTGGTTCTTCGATAACTCCATCAAGTGAAACAAATTCTGTAACAACAATTTTTCGCATAGCTCTAGTATACAATACTAGTACTACATTTGCGTAATAAAATTATTTTGAAGATGTAAATTTCTTAAGCAGTAATGTAAGCCATATGAAACTCCATGTTACGGCAAAGTAAAACCCGAGTGTAACTGGGGTAATAATCGGACTATTTGGTTGTGAACCGGATGCTATACCAGCGAATGCCAGAAAGAAAATGATACCAGTTGCAAGAGAATAATGTCCCCAGCCTTTATTCTTATCTTTATAAAACTTTCGTGCAAAAACAAAACATGCAGCAATCAATCCAATAAAGCCAATACTACCGGAGACAAGGTGGAGTAATCCGTTGGTGGTTACGACATTCATTGTCGGACTATCCGGAGGAAATCCTCCCATTGGATCTGCTTTAAAAAATCCAGCTGCGATAAGCCCAAGGCCATACAGACCCAACATTAATGGTCCCCAAGTACCACCTGGATTTTTCTTTAAAGTTTTACGGATACCAATTCCACCGACAATAACAAATAATCCTGTTAGAATGAAATTCGTTACCTGAATCCAACCAAGAGAACCATTACTCATTAAGCTCAACGAATGATGGGTCATATCAAATTCTGGACGAAGGATGATTTGGAGAATTGCTAATCCAATATAAACAGGACCAGCAAAAAGACCAAGAGCGAGAAGTGTTTTCTTTGACATACTAGAATGCACCGATAATAAGACCGATGATACTTAACAAAACAGCATTGTAACCACCATTAATAAGAAAGAGTTTGAATGGTTTGTGTTCAAACATATAGTTCTGTCCGAAAGCTAATGCAACCCACCCAAAACCAGCTGCAAATCCTGCAAAGAGACCGAATATAGGATCAGCATCACCACCGATGAATGCAGCGAGATTAAAAGACATGACAAGTGTTATGAGGTAGGATCCGATAATTCTTTTTGCGACACCTTTATTCTGTTGAGCATCAGTAACACCTGAAAGTTTTTGCCACGTTTTTGCAAAAATAACAGAATACCAAAGATAGCCAAGTATTAAGCCTGTAAGGGAAGCGACAAATGCAGCAAGAAAATTAATCTCCATTGTTGAGTTAATTATAGCAGATTATGAGGGGTGTCAAGCGGTTTGGGTAAGATCTTTATTTTTGCTGTAATCAGGTAATTCTTGTAGTGACCAAGTATTGCCATCGGGATCACTGAAGTAAACGAACGTACCCCACACTTGCTTATCGACGTCACTGACTTCAACACCTTTTGCTTTTAATTCATCATGTGCAGCTTGTGCGTCATCGATAACAATTTGTAGACCTTTCATTGAGCCAGGAGCCATATCTGTTAACCCTTCTCCGATACAAATCGAACATGCAGATCCTTCTGGCGTAAGTTGTACAAATCGAAGATTTTCATTAACTCGTTGATCATGATCAGCATTAAATCCTAGTTTTTCAACATAAAAAGCTTTCGCTCGATCAACATCTGTAACCGGCACGGGGATGAGTTCTAATTTCATTTTCATAATTTCTAAGATACTAAATCGAAGAGCTCACGTCAATGAAGAATTGCGTAAGAAATAGCTATACAAAGTATAAAATAGTTGCAATTATTGCAGCACTCACTATTGATAATCCAAAGATCTGTTGAGCTTTTGCTTTATCTTTTTTGCGAAATTCTGCTTGCTGCACAGTATCAGATTTACCAAGACTATTTGCGACATTGTACAAACCACTCATACCATAACCTGCACAAAAATGAAATTTTGCTTGATACCAACCACTAAAAGCGATAGTTGCAGGAAGAATTATAATGAATCTCAACCAAGTAGGGAAATTGAAATAAAATAATGCAGTAGCAAGAATAATACTTATAAGAGTCCATGTGATGCCAATCTTGCGTCGATTCGCAATCTCAACAGGTCCAATATTACAAACTCCAGGGATATATTCAGCCATTCTGTCTATCCTACGTTTTTCTGACCGTACATGCAATATAGGATCTTGCGAAAGTAAGCTATCAACTATATTATTAATGACATGAGTGAAGTAAAAATGGATCCCACATGGAAGAAAGAATTGTCTTCACAATTTGATCAGGAATATTGGAAAACTTTAACTGACTTCGTCCGAGAAGAATATAAGGCAAGTACAGTTTATCCAGCCGGACCAAATATATTTAGAGCTTTTGATCTTTGCCCGTTTGATCAAGTCAAAGTCGTTATAGTTGGGCAGGATCCTTATCATGGAGTAAAGCAAGCAAACGGCTTATCTTTTTCCGTAAATGATGGAATTGCACTTCCTCCATCGCTTAAAAACATTTATCAGGAAATTCGAAATGATCTTAGTATTAATCCATCCATGTCGGGAGATCTTACCCGTTGGGCCAAACAAGGTGTACTCATGTTAAACAGTGTGCTCACAGTTCGAGCAGGCAATCCAGCATCGCATGCTGGAAAAGGTTGGGAGCAATTTACTGATAGTGTTATCCATGCACTCAACGCAGACCGAAAACATGTGGTATATATGTTGTGGGGGAAATATGCTCAGAATAAAGGATTGGTCATTAATAGAGATGATAATTTAGTTTTGACATCAGGTCATCCATCACCATATTCAGTCAATATGTTTTATAACAAACATCACTTCAGTCAGTGTAATACATATTTAGAGGAGCATGCTATGACTCCTATCGACTGGAGTTAGTTTATATACTTTTCTACCATTTCTAAAAGATCATCCATTTCAAACGGTTTTGCAATAAAATCTTCAGCCCCAGCTTCCTTTGCAGACTTTTCCACTTCACGACTGGCTGAAATAAGAATTATAGGAAGATTTTTTGTTGATTGCTGTGCTTTGAGGGTTTTACAAATTTCTCGACCATTCTCTCCGGACATCCAAATATCCAGAAGTAATAGGTCTGGCAGTTTACCTTTAAGGTTTCGAACATCGCTTCCATCTTCAGTTGTAATGACATTGTATTCTGCAAATTCGAGCATCAATTTCAATGCATCGACAATTGCAGGATCATCATCGGCAACCATTATTGTTCTTTTTTTCATATTACTTCTTTTTGGGTGTTCTTTTTATTGGCAAGGTAAAACAAAATGTCGATCCCTTGCCCTCTCTACTCTCAACCCAGATTCTACCACCTTCACGCTTAATAATCTCGCTTGATATATACAACCCTAATCCTAGCCCTGGAAATGTATCTTGTTTTGGTCCACTTACTCGAAAAAATTGTTCAAATACTTTTTCCTTTTTATCTTTCGGGATACCAACTCCAAAATCTTGGACACAAAGTGTGACTGATTTCGCATCAACATTGGTTGATACAACAATTTTATCAGTTTTTGGCGAGTACTTAATAGCATTTGTCATCAAGTTAATTAGAACCTGGCCAATTCTTTCAGGATCTCCATATAATTTCTTGGTTTTATCAAGCTTTTTAATAATCCTGTGTTTATCAGTCGTTCGCTGTATTTCTTCTATAACTTCATTTACAACATGATTAAAATCAAAGTGTTCTTCATGGAATTGTAATCGACCTGATTGAATTTTGGTGACATCAAGCAAATCTCCGATAAGATTACTTAATCGATTTACTTGTGCATCCATTTTAGCAAGATGTGCAACGCCTTTATCATTACCTTCGCTTTTAAACATTCGTTGTAGTACTTGTCCATATGCTTTAATACTCGTTACCGGCGTTTTCAATTCATGCGATGCAATGCCTAAAAAGTCGTCTTTCTGTCGAGACAGTTCTTCAATTTTTTTCTTGTTAAGTACTTGATCGGTAACATCCACAGCATGAACAAAAATCCCTTCTACTTTTTTCTTTGAACCGATAATAGGTTGATATACAAAGTTTAAATAGACTTGATCAAGGTCTTTATTCTTTCTACTTCGAGCAAGTTTAACCAATATCTCATTCCCAAGAAATGTTTTACCTGTTTTATAAACATTATCCAAAAGTTCAAAAAAACCTTGACCTTTTAATTCAGGAAGTGCTTCTCGTATCGGTTTGCCAATAATCTTTCTCTCAGGGCCAATTAACTCCATGTAGAGTGGATTTGCTAATTCAAAGACGTGATTCTTTCCCCAAAGCACAGTAATAACTGCTGGAGCTTGCATAAAAAGATCTTGGAGACGATCTTTTGAAGCTTGTAGTTCTTCTTCAGCTTTCTGTTGTTTCTCTTGTGCAAGTACTCGTTGTGTTGTCTCAACAACAATAGCAAGGACGCCAGCAGACTTACCGTGTTCATCAATAACCGGACTATAATTGAGGTCACACCAGACTTCTTCACGAACATTATTTCTATAGAGTACCAATCGTTGATTCTTATAAGAGAGTGTTTTCCCCCGCAATCCCTTCTTCATAACATTGCTATTAAAATCCGCAACTTCAGGCCATCCCTCAAGCACTTTTGATCCAAGAAGAAAAGGATGTCTTGCACCAGCAAATTGTGAATATGCATCGTTATAAATCATGATGCCATCTTTGCCCCAAAGCATGACAAGTGGGACAGGGGATTGGAGGACAATATTAGTTGCAGTAAGTAAACTCTGTGACCATGTATTGATAGGACCTAATTCAGTTTTTGCCCAGTTGAAGGTTCTGATTCGTTCGCCCATTTCACCACCTCCGACAATAGGATGAAAAGTTTTCTTTGACATTGTGTGTATAATGTTACGCATTTGAACCAAATATAACAAATGTACATACAAACGACAACAATTGATGTAAGCTGACGTACAACTATTATTTATTTTTAATCCGATGCTTTCTGAAGTATCTGAAGGCTAAGAAAAGGATAAAAAGTACTGCGATACCAACTGGAATTGCTATACCGAGATAACGAAAATCATTCTTGTCTTCATGACTTGTATAGGGAACAAGATGTTTATTCTCTTGTACTGTGACATCCCAAGAAAGAGTAAATGGAACGAATGCATTTGTTTCCTTTGGTTGTGCATTCATGACGAGTTTATAGTTGGCATTACTTGGAAAAAGGTAGGGTACAGAAACAAAGTTTACATCAGGGCCTGATTCGTTTTGCAATGTTAAGGGGATATTTGAAGGAAGTCGCCCTGGCTCTTCAACGCTTAATTGGCAATTACAATTTCGCAACGTAAACCCTTGAGGTGTATCAGAAAATTGAAATTTTAAATTGAGTGGTAACCCGGCATACGGTGGGTCTTTTGGTGTAATTTCAAGTGTTCCCTTGACCTCACCATCTGACGCAGAATATGCCGCAAAGCTTTGTTGTGGAGAAAGAATAAGTAATCCAATGAGAGCAACGGCGAATAAAATATATCGATTCATACAATTAGTATAAAGTATTTTTACTGATAGGAATATCCCATCGTTCGGATATCCAAATTACTTGCAGGAGTTGTATTGCTATTGAGGAACTGCATTCGATCATTTAAATTATGTCCAGTCGGCCCACCACTGACTGGTTGATAATTATTGATGCCACGAGTTTGTTGCCATTGCCACCAGATGCGATCAATATTTGCATGAACGAGCCAAAAGATTGGATCATTAACGACATTAGTACTCATATCATCTCGAGGAAGCATATCCCCGCCGACATATGCATGGATACGATTATGCATACTCCACTGTCCATTTGCTCCAATCCATCCTTCAATACCATTTCTAAAACCACTTGAAGTTTCATTATATGGAGCAGAATCGTAGTTTGTATATTGCATCAGAGCATTTACATTAGCTTGCGTTGGAGCGGTTGGTTGCCCTTCGGGATCGCGTCCAACCATACGAGTAATTTGCCAAGACGCAAATGGTCCATCGATAACTCTATTTCCAAATGAAGGATTTCCATCACCACCAAAATAGGCTGCGGAGAAAACCCGTGGTAATTGCCCAGGAGTCTCCTGTTCAAATGGCCAATATGGTAATGTCACCGAAGGATCTGCAGATTGTAAAGCTAATTCAAACTCTCTTGTAATTGAACGGTGCCAAGGTAAGAATGATGGTCCACGATGTGCAACATTTCTAAGTGTCGTAGGATCGTTAGGTTGGGTCAATGTCATCATCGATTGCATATGACGATTCATAAAATCCTGATAGACACCATTTGCACGAATAGTATTGAATGCATTTGTTAGTCGCGTAACTTCTTGCGGAGTCATTGCATAAATACTTTTTCTCACTCCTGTATTAGCAATCGGCGTTGGAGATGGGGTCGAGGTTATTGCAACTGTTGGCATAGCGGTTGGTGTTACAGATCCACTGACTGAGCGTAACTCAATTTGATCAATATAAACGACTCCTTGATTTGCACCAACAGCATCGTGAATAACGATGTCACGAAGAGAGACATTGGTCGCACCTAAATCACTCAATGGAATATCATAGGTTCGCCATGCAGTTGTTATAGGTTGACCACCGTAATTTGCGAGAGAAACTGGTGCACGAAGTGGCTGACCGTATTGTGTATCAGCATACACTTCATATTGTTGATTTGCTGTTGATGCACGGAGCATAAAGTGCAACACTGTATTACTCGAAGTTAGTACACCATTCACAGATTGCAGATCAAAGCCACCATCTCGATTAATTGTTGAAGCAATAGCATTTGTTCCGCTTCCAACTGGATTTGTAACAATTGTATTTGTTGTTGCATATGACGCATCTGTCCATCCATTTGCGAGTGCATCTGCAAATACTGTTACAGTTGCTCCTGCAGCTGGAGTCGCAGTGGGTGTAGGCGTAATTGTTCTTGTTGGAGTCGGGGTAACTGAGATAGTTGGAATTACAGTTGGTGATAACGTCGGAGTGACGGAAACATTAATCAATCGAAGTTCTACTTGGTCGATAAAAACTGCCTGCTGGTTAGTACCTGATTCATCATGGATTGCGATGTCACGCAGCGAAACATTTCCACCGCCTAAATCACTTAAAGGGATATCATAGGTTCGCCATGCTGTTGTTGTTGGTTGGCCCCCATAATTTGCGAGAGAAACTGGTGCACGCAAAGGTTGTCCATATACAGTATCTACATAGACTTCATAACGCTGATTTGCTGCAGATGCTCGAAGCATAAAATGTAAAACCGTATTATTTGTTGTTTGGATGCCACTGATTGATTGCAGATTAAATCCGCCATCGGATTGCAATACAGATGAAATAGATCGAGTGCCATTGCCAACTGGAGTTGTCACGATAGTATTAGTTGCTCGATAAGAAGCATCTGTCCATCCTGATGCCAGAGCATCATCAAAGATAACAAGTGTTCCCGTTGTGGGCAACGGAGTCGGAGTAACCATTCTCGTCGGAGTAGGACTTGCTGCTCGAGTTGGTGTCGAGACAATTTGTGTTGGCGTAGGTGCTTGAGTTGGAGAAATTGTAGGAGTTGGTGTCGATCCTGCTGTATAACATGCCCACGTATACGGATTATTTGTAACTTCTTGTCGTGCAACTGATGTAGCGTTATTATATTGCCATCGACATGCAGCATCCAAATTAATTGTTGAACCTGATTCACATTGCCATGTATTACCGTTTAAAGTTGATCCACCTTGATTCAGACTGCGGCAATATCCTTCGAGATTCATGCCCCCAAGGCGTGTTGAAGCGACTTGTGCCTGAGCGACATTTGTTTGTGCGATAAGCAAAAATGAAAAAATGAATAGTAAAAATAGTTTCTTAAATATTTGCATAGGAATAAATAAATTATAGCCTATAGGAAATATTGGTGCAAGCGGTAATTTATACCTTTTGTGCAACACTTTTAAGTGAATCAATTTCCTTTTTGGTAAGATCTCGATAGGTACCTTCTTTGAGTCCACTCAAGGCAATTGGCCCAAACCGAACTCGCTGCAATGCAGTTAAAGTCGCTCCGACAGTCTCACACATTCTTCTAATTTGCCGATTTCGTCCTTCATGAATCTTCATTTCTACAATCGATTTTCCATTTGATTCACTTATTATTTTAACCTCTGCTGGATAGGTGATACCATCGTCAAGAAGGACTCCATCTCGCAATGCCTTGAGTTGGAATTTATCCAATCGCCCTGCGATATCCAACCTATACACTTTATCGACATGATACCGAGGATGGGTAAGCAGATTAGTTAATTCACCATCATTGGTAAGGATAATTAATCCTGTGGTGTCTTTATCTAATCGTCCTACGGGATAGACGCGTTGATCTTTCGGAACCAATGTCGTTACATTTTTGCGTCCAAATTCATCAGCTGTTGTCGAAACAATTCCTTTTGGCTTGTTAAGTACATAATAGACTAATGTAGGAGATTTAACTTTATTACCATCAATTCGTATAGCATCTTTCTGCGGATCAATGCGAATACCTGGTTCTTTAGCTCGCTCATCATTAACGGTAATTATTTTTTCTTTAAGCAGTTGTTTGACTTCACGTCTTGCACAGATACCGAGATTGGCAAGATATTTATTGAGTCGAATTGTATGATCTTCCATGAAACCTATTATATCAAGAAAACTAACTGAAAATTAGCAACCGACTTTTAATTTTTGTCCAACATTGAGTGATGGAGAAGAAAGGTTATTTGATTTCATAATTTCTGTATATTTTGCACCAGATCCTAATTTGGATTGTGAAATATTCCAAAGAGAATCACCACTCTTCACTGTATATTCACACGTTTTATTTGAAGTTGTTTTAGCATTGGTAACTGTTGTTGTTTGTCGTGGTGTATAACTCATTACACGAGCCACGAAATTTTTATAATTTTTAACTGTTGATCCATTGGTCGTTTTGACAGACATCGTATTTCCCCAATCTCCTGGCATGCAATCGTTTTGTGCTCGCACTTTGAAATAGTATGTCGTATTGGGAGAGAGATCATTAATTGTATATGACAGTACACCTGTCGAAGGTCCTTGTTGGGTAAGAACTCCAAATCGTTCGTCTCCAGCAGAATATCCATACGCCACAAAATAATTGGTAACATTATCCATCAGTGGTGTAAAGTGCAATGTCGCTTTATTCTTTGAAGTATCAATTTGGAAAAGATCAGGTGCATGATCGGGTTTGGTAATAGTGCATGATGGATTTTTTACTTCTGAGGCATATGCTTTTTGCCTTCCAAACAATCCGAAAATAGAGAAGCTTTGCGTTGTACACGAAATCGTATTAGTGGCTGTGGTTATGTTGCATGAGTTAAGCGGTGTCCAAGCACCATTGTGATAGTGATAAAGCCAAAAAGTAGATTCATCGAGTCCCGCAACATCTGCGTCAGTATATTGGTAGGTAATTGTGACAGGGGCATTAAAATTATCTAGAACTGTTGTCCCATTAATAATTGCTTTGACATCAAAGACAATATTGCCCACTTCATTTGGCACATCTGCTGGTCGACCAAGTGTATTTAGTATTGGCGTATCTTCTAAAGCCTTTACCTGAATGACAACTGTTGATGCTGTATTAGTAAAGTTACTTGGAGTTTCAACACTGATTTGATTTGTGCCTTCAGTCAAAGTAGTCGTCCCTCCAGAGCTTACAGTAACAGCACTTGAAGTTGCATTCACAGGAGGAGTATTGGATTGGCAACCAGTTGTTGTAAATGTTTTGTCTTCTGAGGTCGAGGTATTTGAAGAGGCGTCGCGTGAATAGACAGAGTAATGATAGGTTGTACAAGCAAGTAAGCCAGTTCGTACAACTGTATGTGCGGTTACACGAGGTGATGTATCAGTCTCGGATGTAGTCGTACCATATGCGTCAGTCAAACCATAGGAAATTCTTGTCGAAGCATTCTCATTGGTAGTCCAGGTAATAGTTGTTGTTGTATCACCAATTGAAGATGCTGTGACAGAACTTAATGATGGAGATGTGAAATCACCGGTTGTAAAATTCCACGTCGTTTTGGTGGAAATTCCAGCATAGTAATTACTTGAACCATCTCGAAAAGTTGTGCCAGGAATTGTGACGTAATATCCAGTGTTTTCATCAAATGTCATATTGGGATTAATTGTTATTGTCGCAGTTCCTCCACCAGTAACTTGACTACTTGTGACATCAATCGTTTCAACAGTCGAATCATCTGATGTTTTTTTCAAAAGTATACTTCCAGTACCTTTTGTGATGGATGTACTAAAGACAATTACTAAATTTGCATTTGCTGTGACATTGGTTGCATTATCAGCTGGAGTAAAACTACTTGCTGTTGGATTAACGACAGTTGTGATGGAAACATTTTTCGAGGAGACATCCAATGGCGTACTACTACCATATTCGACGACATATCCTGGCAAAGTTGTTGTGCTACATGGAAGATCATTCCATTTTCCAGTACCACCGGTAAGAAATTGGGCACAATCTTCATCACCCGCATTATTTGGTTCACCCGTGCCCCAATTTGCGTATCTACCAGAAACTGCAGATCCACCCGATAATCCTGACCAGAACGATATTCCAGATTCAGGGCCGGTTACCCATTTCCAATCACCCTCGAGAGATGAATCACTTGCTCCCATCCAACCTGCATTCAAAAGACGGGCTGCGACGAAATCATTCTCAGCTTGTGAAGTAATTGTCGTTAAATACCCAGTTGCTCCATATTTTGTTCTGCCCTGTGCGTTGGTATTAGCATTGGTCCAAGTCGCAGTAAAAGAAACATATTCATAAAGATGTCCATTGTCTGAGAAAAATACTTCTCCCGCATTCACCAATGATGCTTCCAATGTATCACTCCCAGCACCAGATCGTGTGTAGGTTAATGTCGCCAGAGCAGCATTTACGTTATCTTTGGAACCGCTAAATTGTAATGTTGAACCCGTAGATCCACCTGTAAATGTCAAACCTGTTGTTATCGACATAGAAAGAGTTCCGCTGCTCACTCGAAGCTTCACTGGAACAGTAGGATTTCCAGTTCCTGACACTTGAAGGTCGGTTATAGGTGTCGCAACCCCGCTTGAGCCACTTACAGAACTTCCACCCACAAGCTCAGGATCGGCCGCGTAGACAGGATTCATTTGTGTTAACCATACTAATGCAATGAGCGTAAAAACAATACTTTTAAAGAGGAGAGAAAGTTGGACAGATTTCATAGTAGCGTGCTTAGCACATATAATTAGTATACAAAAAATGAATGATCTTCGTCTAGTTAATAAAATAATTGATCTGCTTAATACCATATTTATTACTAAGTTATTATTATCAACGACTATACTCAACCATAGAGAAGGGAGGTGATTATATGGAGCAAGTTGAAGTAAGAGAAAAAATAGTGCAAACAGGCAGTACAGACCCATCACAAAAAGCATACCAACAGAAAAAAGCAATTTTTCGTGTTCATCAAGTAGTTTGGTATATCCTTGGTGTGATTGAAGTGCTTTTAGCCTTCAGGATCGTATTTAAGTTACTCGGAGCAAATCCATCAAGTGACTTTGTGAGTTTTGTTTACGGTTTAAGCGAACCATTTGCACAACCATTTGCAGGAATTTTTGGCATTACAGCTACACAAGGCAGTGTGATCGAATGGTCAACTTTTGTAGCAATGGCTGTGTATGCGATTGTTGCTTATGGGATCGTAAAATTATTACTTATTGGTAAACCTACTGATAAAGTAGAAGTTTCTCAAAGCGTTGATAATCAATAGTATTATTTGTAGCGTTTAAATACTTTTATCATCAGTAGTTTGGATAATTCACTTATCATGAGGGAAATGCCGCGGTCAAGTTTCCACCAATTGTAATATTGCCATGGTGAAAATATGGATGGTGCATTCTGTAATATGATGGTCTTTCCCTCAAAGACTTTTTTGAATGTTTTATATACTCTTCGTTGATGATAGGGAGATGTTACCAAAATAATATTTTTAAACTTATGTTTGGTAACAATTTTTTTAACAAATAAAGCATTTTCTAAAGTATTAGTAGCTTTTTCTTCAAGCAATATTTTTTTGTTTGGGATTCCTTTAACATTTGCAAGTTGTTTCATACGCATCGCATCGGAAACAGGACTCTTTGCCGAAGCTCCAGAAAGAATAAGAAAAGGAGCGTATTCTTTTTGATAAAGATTGATCGCGTGATGGATACGCTTTGAACCTCCACTGACTACAACTATTGCATCAGCTTTTCCCAAACGATTTTTCTTTGCAAGATATTTACCAATTGTTTTCTTAAATCCCATGGGTGCAATATATTTACGTAAAGCTTATTTCTTTTTTGAAGTAGATTTTTTCTTTGTATCTGGTTTTTCTTTTGCTGGAGTCTTTGATGCTGTTTTTTTCTTTGGCTTCTTTTCTTCTGGTTTTGCCAAAGCTTCAGCAACTGCTTCCTCAATTACTTCTTCTTCGAGGATAGATTCTAATGGTTCTGTCGCAACTTGTGCTGGAGTAAGTAATTCTAGAATTTTATCCATTTTTGCATTTAAGGCTTCAAATTGTGCTTTGTAGTTTGGGGCATCGTTTGATCTGCCTTGGTTTTCATCACGTTTAAAAGATGGACGATCATTTGAACGGCTTGGTCTGTGTGTTTCACCATTGTTCATATCAAAGCATCGTGAACAGAAAACATCTCGACCTTGTGATGGACGGAATGGGATCTGACATGCATTACCACAGTTTGAGCATACTGCATCAAACATCTGGCGATCTCCTTGCTGTGGTCTATCAAAACTTCGTGAATCGGATCGACGTGAAGCATCAGCTGGTTGATTCTTGAAACAATCACGACAATAGACAGGCTTGCTTCCTGTTGGTCTAAATGGAACTTCACACGTATTACCGCAACTTGCACATGTAGTTTTGAAAAGTTCTGGACGTTCTGAGCGATTATTATTGAATCGTGGTTTGCCAAAATTTCTATTTCCGCCTGATTGATTATCTCTATTAAAACTTGCCATGTGAGGCATTGTATCATTTCTCAGCAGAAATAGCTCGTCTTTAGGAAAAATTAGCCTTAAATTGCTCGGTCAATTTTAGACTTCGTTGTAGCGAAAACACGTGACTTGGTGATCATTAACCATACCGACTGCTTGCATAAATGCATAACATATTGTCGGTCCGACGAACTTAAATCCACGCTTAAGCAAATCTTTACTCATCGCTTCAGATTCTTTCGTCTTCACCTGATATTCACTCATACTATTGAGAGAATTCTTAATCGGTTTGCCATCAACAAATTGCCATAGATATGTATCAAAACTTCCAAATTCTTCCTTAACCTTCAGAAAACCTTGTGCAATTTTAATAGTAGCTGCGATTTTTAATCTATTGCGGATTATGCCGCTATCCAATAATAAAGAAGCAACTTTCTGATCATCATACGTTGCAATTTTCTTTGCATCAAATGAATCAAATGCTTTTCGATATGTTTCTCTCTTCTTTAAGATAGTAGTCCATGAAAGTCCAGCTTGTGCCCCTTCAAGAATGAGCATTTCAAAAAGTAATCGATCATCATGGACAGGAACTCCCCATTCAAGATCATGGTAGAAAGCATTTAGTGGGTCACCTTCAGCCCAAGCACATCTTCGTTTATCTATAGTCTTCATGACGAAATTATAACAAAGTAGTTAAAGTCCTGCTTGATGTGGCTTTTCTGTTATATTTTTAGTAAAATGTAGCTTGTCCAAGCAATGCGTGGATAATTTACCGAGTCGTCTAACGGTAGGACAACAGCCTTTGGAGCTGTTTATTCTGGTTCGAATCCAGGCTCGGTAGCAAAGGGATTCCTCATATCTGCTATACTTACCTCATGAACAAAAATCGACCTGAGACTACATTATTTATGCTTGAGTCTTTAGATGGCAAAATAACTCTTGGAGATAATGATGCATTAGATGTCGACAAAAACTTTAAATCAATTGCTGGACTTAAAGAAGGTCTACCGCAATATTACGAGCTAGAACAGAAAACAGATCTTGTTTCTCTTAATACAGGGAGAGTCATGGCAAAGATTGGGATAAATGATAAGCAAGAAGATCCGAAGAAAATGGAAGTAAGCTTCGTCATCATTGATTCAAAACCTCATTTAACTGAAAGTGGTGTCGAGTATTTGGCCAAATGGGTTAAAACGCTTTATCTAGTTACAACGAATAAAGATCATCCTGCTTTTAAACTACAAGAGAAATATCCCAATATAGAAATAATTACTTATGGGAAGGAAATTGCATTAGATAATTTATTGGACAAAATGAAAACCCAATTTGGTATTGAGAAAATAACAATTCAGTCAGGAGGAACACTTAATTCACATTGGGTAAGACAAGGATTAATTGATCATATATCTATTGTTATTGCTCCATGTTTGATTGGAGGGAACAATACCCAGTCACTCATTGGAGGAGAATCTATTCATTCGGTAGAAGATCTATCTAAGATGAAAATTCTAAAACTTGTAAAATGTGATATTTTGAAAGACTCATATATCCACGCATCTTACGATGTCATTAATACTCGAATTGAGGCATAAAAAGTTCCAACTTCGTCCAGGCTCTCTAGCAAATGGTTTTCAGCTTCAATCTGTTATAATTTCTTCATGAATCAAACACAATTTCCGCAGACTAAAGAGCTACTTGATCAGCTCCTTACACAAATGCATGAAGTGCTTGGTGAGAAACTTGTTGGATTGTACTTATATGGATCGCTTGTCTGGGGAGATTTTGATCTCGATACTAGTGACATTGATCTTTTAGCAGTATTGTCTTCTGATGTAACAGAAAAAGAGATTACATCACTAGATACAATGCACCATGCATTGATCGAAACTTTCAAAGAATGGGAGGATCGAATTGAAGTTCAATATGTGTCGACTAAGGCATTAAGCTCATTTAAATCAGGGAATAACGTCATGGCAACTATCAGTCCTGGTGAGCCATTGCACATAGTTGATTATGTAGAAAAATATTTAATGAATTTTTATTTTGTGCAAGAGCAGGGAGAGGTCTTGTTTGGTCCTGATCCAAAGATATTGATACAGCCAGTTACAAATAAAGAGTTTATACAACAAATTAAAAAAGACGTTCAGAGTTGGAAAACCCATATAGAAAATACAAAGCATTCTCGACCATATCAAGGATTTGCAATAATGACTTTATGTCGTGCAATGTATACATCCACTTATGGAGAACAAGTCTCTAAAAGAAAAGCTGCTGATTGGGTAAAGTCTAAATTTCCTCAATGGGAAACTCTCATAAATAATTCTTTTGTATGGCGTAAAAACTTCAGAGAGAAAGTAGAAAACCCAGAAGATACTTATCCCGAAACAAAAAAGTTTGTGTATTTTATAATTGATCAGATCCAATCATAAAGTAGTAAAAGGTTCCAACTCATCCAGGATTTTTATACTTATTTACATTCTACCAAAATAACTCTTTTTCCATTATAATTTCCTTAACAAATAATTGTGCTTGATCCGGTTGTACAATCATATCTGTCTTTTCGATCTCCACTTAATTCCATGCGGGGAAGCATAACTCTCGGTGTTATAATCGCAATTCTTCTATTTTTAGGATATTTAGGCTGGCATTCTATTTTAGGTGCTCGATCCATCTTTGAAGTACTGGATTGGGTGCCTTTTTCGATTACATTTTCAATAATAGGGTATATCATCATTGCCTTTCTTGATCGAGAACGAAGAATCCGTTCTTTTCACTTTTTAATTATTCTCTTCGTAATGTTGGTAACAGCTCCTGCAGCAGGATTTTTTAATACTATTTCCCAACATCCTTTGCAAACTGTAGGATTCGTCGAAGAAGGCATGAAACTTATTCCGGTTCTATTACTTGCCATATTTATCCCAAATCTTATAAGAACCAGAAAAGATGGGATAGTTTACGGAGCATTAGCTGGAATGGGTTTTAATATTATTGAAATTGGACTCTATATAGCAAATGCATTAAAAGACCATACATGGGTCGAAGCAGTTATCACGCATTCAACACGACTTGGTGTCTGGGGCTTTGGCAGTCATATTATTTGGGCTGCCTTTACAGGCATGGCTGTAGGTTTGGCTGCCGAATCAATGAAAACAGGCTGGAGCAAGTGGAGAATTGTTCTATTCGTATACTTAGTCATTGCTCTTGCCCACAGTGCTTTTGATTCTGGAGCTCTTGGATTGGCATTATTGGCGACTGCATTCATTTTAGCTGTCACAAAATATGGCATGGATGCTTTAAACAATATTGATATAAAAAGTGGCACCACACAACCAGGGATTTTGCTCGATGCAATGAGATATCTTCACTACGTGTATAACATCATTTTTATCATTGTTCTCTTTATTCAAACAAGAAAATCTTTCCGTCTAGAAAATGCTCTCCAAGTTAAGGAACTTTCCAATGAAAAACCTTCCATCGTTTCCCGGGATGAATTAGTGCTGTTAAAAAATGAAGAATTTTTCTTTAAAAGAAAGTATAGAGATTATCCTAAAAAAGTCGGAGATAAGATTGTTCTTTATCAAAATCTTTTGGCAATGCAAAAGCATACAGCGAGACAATTTGATATTCCATTGGAAGACGCATATACAATTTCTCAACTTCGTAAAGCTATAATTAACTTAAAATCTACGTCTATTTGAGCCGTTCAGCTAACTCTACGTTTATGCCTTCAGGTCCATGCACATAACACAATTTCCAGATGTTCTCAAAATTCTGAACACTACCTACCAGACCATATCCCTTTTGGTATAACATTTTGACGATACCATCAAGATCATCAACCTCAAAAGCAATATGTGCCAATCCGAGTGCGTTTGGACGACTTGGAGGCGTGCCTTCCGTATCGACAGGATTATGATATTTAACTACCTCTAAGTTCAGTTGACCATCTGGAGCTTCAAGCATAATCAATTCAGTTCGAGCGTCTTTAAGACCAGTCACTTCGTCTAGCAGCTCTCCTTGCATCTTGGATTCTCCCATCACAGTAAAACCAAGATCAGTAAAAAATGTTTTTGCTGCTTCAAGGTCTGTCACATTGATACCTATGTGATTGATATGCCGAATTTTCATATATGCAATGTACCACTCCTCTCAAAGGTCTGTCAAGAAATATGCTTCTTTATCTGCGGTCGATCAGCAATATATCGTGAGATTGGATTTGATACTACCTTCCGACTGAGAGATATACGACGAATGATATACATGCATCCCACAAATAAAATATAACCAATTGCGACTCCAACGGTATTGAATATAACATCATTAATGTCAGCAATCCGGAAAGTTATTTGTGCAAAATAACCTGTTACAAACTGAAAAATCTCAATAGCCATACTAAATAACGCTCCAATAATAATGATCGCTTTCATACGAAGGTTTGTAATAAATGGCAATCCAAAGCCAAAAGGAACTAAAAGTAAAATATTCAGAAGTGAGGTTTTCAGATCTTGAAGAGTAAGGGTAACGAGTGGAATAAGATTTAAACTCTCCCTAGCACTTTGTCCATTCAAGACGAGATGTGGCATAAAATATTTGAGGAGGAGCAACGACTGAAACTGAAAGAGCGTGTAATCTAAAACCTTAAAAATGTAGATATAGAATATGGTGAAGAACAGCAAATATACGAAGCTTTTCTTTTTCTTTAACCGAAGAAATGCCACAATACCGATCCCTATCAAGCCAAAAAGAAGCATCGTCAATAAATCAAAATACATTACGTTTTCTCTCCGCTCATAGTTTATCAAAAAAATCAGTATAAATTCTTACACATCTTCTAAAAATTATTTGCTAAATTGACTAAGTTATGAGAAAAATAATTACTATTACATTCGTCACACTTGATGGGGTCATGCAAGCTCCTGGTGGATCGGACGAAGATCGAGCAGAGGGATTTAAGTATGGTGGCTGGCAGATGGATTGGAACGAAAAAGACCCAGTAGCTGAGGAGCATATGAATAAAATCATGTCGAGTAGGTTTGATCTTTTGCTTGGAAGAAAGACATACGACATATGGAAAGATTTCTGGCCAAAGCACAAAGATGACCCACAAGTAGGTCAGCCATTTGATAGAGCAACTAAATATGTTGTCGCACACCAGCAAATTGATCTTTCCTGGGATAATTCAGAACTAATCACTGGAGATGTTGTGGAAGATATTGAAAAATTGAAACAGACAGATGGTCCTGATCTCCATGTTTGGGGAAGCAGCAATCTAATCCAAACTCTTTTGAAACATAACTTAATCGATCAAATGATTATCTGGACATACCCAATCACCATTGGCATAGGAAAAAAATTATTTGCAGAAGGTACTCTCCCTCAACGATTTAAACAAGTAGAAGGAACGATCACCACAACAGGTGTCGTCTTCGCAACATACGAACCCTCAAATGCTTTAGAACCTGAATCTTAGTAATAAAACATGGGAAAAGTGATTGCAGATATTTCAATGTCATTGGACGGTTACATTGCTGGTCCAAGTCCAACTTCCGAAGAACCTTTAGGACATGGGGGAGAACACCTCCATGATTGGGTGGTGAAACTAGAATCTTGGCGTAAACATCACGGGATGACAGGTGGTGAGATAGGACAAGATAATGATGTGGTGCAGGAATCAACTGCAAACATAGGAGCATATATCATGGGACGAAAGATGTTTAGCGGTGGAAGCGGTTCTTGGGAAAATGATGGAAATGCAGATGGTTGGTGGGGAGATACACCACCATTTCATGCACCAGTTTTTATCCTTACAAAACATGCAAGAGAAACAGTAAATAAAGAAGGCGGTACCACATTTACTTTTGTTACCGATGGTATAGAAAGTGCGTTTAAGCAAGCTAAAGAAGCTGCAGGGGATAAGGATATTCAGGTATCAGGTGGAGCAGATGTTATCCAACAATTTATTGCCGCAGGTTTTGTAGATGAACTCCAAATTCATATAGCTCATATCATTTTAGGCGGGGGAAGACGATTGCTAGAAAATTTGGGTGATGCTAAGTTTGAAAAGATACGCGTTATCGATTCGCCAGATGTCACACATCTTAAATTCCACATTACTTATAGCTAGTAGCTATAATAACATATAATAAATACCGATTAAAAAGCCAGGGACGACAAAATCAATAAATAAGATGGCTGTATTATTAATTGCATAATTCTTATTTTTTATAATGTCCTGTATATGCCCTATACCACAACCAATTCTATAAAAAGAGCTCGCAAAAATAATTGCAAGCCAGAATTCCTGTGAATACGAGGCAGCTAAGAGCCCTACAATCCCGAGACTTAAGTCACAAAAGCCCACTTCTTTTTGAAAAGCATCGCTTTTGAATCCAATAGACTTTGCTACCTTTTCTGAAAAGAAAAGATGCGTTATACCGGCTCCAACTCCAGCCCAGCCAATCATATACGTAACCCCAGACAATACGATGTGCTTTTTCCACTCAGCATTTGTAGGATCAAAAGGAGTAAAAAAGAGATCAATTAGAAAAAGGAAAACCCCAATAAAAGGTAAGAATCCCATCCAAAGTTGCTTATTATTTTTCGATTGCATACTTACATTGATCGCAAAATCTTTTCCATCGCTTTACCTTTTGCCAGCTCATCAATTAATTTATCTATATAGCGAATTTCCTTCATCATTGGCTCTTTAATCTCTTCCACGCGAATTCCGCAAACGACACCCGTAATTAAAGATCGTGCGGGATTTAAATGGGGAGCTTCTCCGAGAAACGTCTCAAAGTCTGTTTCTTTTTTAATCTGCGTGTCCAATTCTTTCTGGCTATAGCCTGTTAACCAACGAATCACTTCGTCAACTTCAGCTTTGGTACGTCCTTTTCTTGTCGCCTTATTGACATATTCGGGATAAACTCTTGCAAAAGGCATTTTGTAAATGCGTTCGTTTGTCATAATACTTTAGTAGTTTCATTTATTTTAACATGAATATACTAAGTTGTATTTATGAATAAAATGACAGGAAATCCTTATAAGGACTCCGTAGTGAACTATCTATCTATGACTTGTATGAAACTCTTCAATCTTTGATATTAATTCTTTAATTTCATAACTTGAGGTATTAATCTTATTTTCTTTAAATGTCCTCAATCCCTCAATAATACGTTGTACTTTTTTTGCGTCTCCTTTATTTAAATTACCGATCTTTATATCGTTCTGTATAAATGTACGAGAAACTACTTGTAATGTTGAAAAGAATAATGAGGATTCTATAAAGACATTAGAAATATCTTGAATATCTACACTATGTGACTGCGATGAAAGAAACTGATTAAATTTAAATGTTACTCTACTTTCTTCAACTTCAATTGTGCTTGGAAATAACTCCCAAGGGAATGTAGATGAAATACTGATAATTCGTCTATTAGACATTTTTACTAAATCATTTACTTTGAAGGTATCAACTTCCTTTTTTGCAGCTACGTCTTTCGTATGCTGATTAATACCTGATTGTGCAAGGTCTTGCTCATTATCAGTTATACTTTTTTTCGTAGCATCATCTATGATTTGTTGTTCACGGCGATTATTATCATTTCTTATCCGTTCACCTTGAATAAGAAGCTTTTTAAGCCAATAACTAAGTTTATTATCTTCACTGAGGCTAACTTTTTTAATAGAAGCAATCCTGGAATAAATGGTAATCATTTTTACAGGGTTCATATTCATATTATAAGCTTTTTATAAATGTTTTATGTAAGCTTAAGATAAATAAAAGGAGGCATGCCTATCAATATCTTTTCTTTCTCGCTTTGATATCATAAAAGATATAAAAAGAATCTAAAATAGAGTAAGAAGAACAATATATGCAGCACTACTATTGTTGATGAAGAATTTTTAGCTTCTATGCTAAAGGTAAAGCAACAGTAAAAGATAAGATTTCGAATAACAATATTAATATATTGACAAACGATAAATAATATATTAAAATAAGCTTATCAATAGATCTCTCAAAGACTATTTATGAAACATATTATGAATCAAGGATCAACATTATTTTTAAAAATAGTTATTTTGCTTATCGCCATCGGCGTGCTTACTGCTTTGGTTTGGTTCCCTCAGACTGAAGGAAGAGCAAAATACTTAGATTTGATAAGTATCTATACAGATCCTTTTATTATCTATGGTTATATAGCTTCACTTCCATTTTTCGGTGCACTCTATCAAGCGTTTAGATTATTGGGTTTCATCGAAAAAAATAAAGCATTCACACAAAATTCTGTGAATGCATTACGGAATATAAAAAACTGTGCAATAGCTCTCAGTCTTTTTGTTGTAGGGTCAGAGGCTTTTATCATTTTGAATCATGGCAATGATGATGCAGCAGGTGCCGTCATGATGGGATTTGTAGTTATATTTGCATCCATTGTCATCGCCACCGCAGCAGCAGTTTTTCAAAAACTTCTTCAAAATGCCGTAGACATAAAATCTGAAAATGATTTAACGGTCTAAGGAGGGTAAATATTATGGCAATTGTAATTAACATTGATGTCATGCTGGCAAAAAGAAAAATGAGCGTAACCGAACTTACAGAAAAAGTTGGCATAACTATGGCCAATCTTTCTATTTTGAAAAATGGTAAAGCAAAGGCTATCAGATTTTCAACTCTGGAAGCAATTTGTAAAGCGTTGGATTGCCAACCAGGAGATATTTTGGAGTATAAGCATGACTAAAGTAACGACTACCAGTACAAGAAATATTAAAAAGCGTTTGACAATATGGGCAGGGATTGTTGCAGCGATTTTAATGATACCGCTATTGGCGAAAGCACCTTGGACAGGAAGTGATTTTGTTTTCGGAGCCATCGTATTGTATGGAAGTGCAACTCTGTATGAATTAGCAACGGTACATATGAAGGATCGAAATCATCGTATAATCACCGGTTTAGCTGTCTTGATGATAGTAATCTTTATCTGGGGACTTGCTGTTTCTGGAGAATAATATAAGTTATGAAAACAAAACGAAATGATATTTTAATGCAAAACAAAGTCTTCTTTTGGATTGCACTCTCGACTGGATTTATTATGCTCATACCTTACATCATGATGCAGATTTCCAGCGAATGGAATTGGAGCGGATCAGATTTTATTATCATGGGAATTCTTTTGTTTGGTATCGGAAGCTTGTTTGTAGTAACAGCAAGAAATATCCGCAAAAATTTAAATCGAATCATAGTAGGCATAGCATTCTTTCTCACACTTGTTTACATTTGGGCAGAACTTGCAGTTGGTATATTCACGAATATAGGAAGTTAGTAAATTGTTCATTTTATGGTATAAAATAGAATAATGGCAAATCCTCCTACTGCTGCTGCTTTTACAAAACAACTCCTCACATATTCCTCACCAGAAGAAAAAGAAAAATACAAAAGATACTTTCCCGGAGATAATTCTTTTGTTGGCATAAAAATGGGACAGATATTTGCTCTAGCAAAAACTAACATGGCAATGGACCTTCCTGAAATTGAGAAGCTACTCATGAGTCCTATCAGAGAAGTCAGAGTTGGTGCAGTAAGCATCATGGATTACCAAGCTCGAGACGAAAAGACTTCTGAAGAACGGAAGAAAGAATTATTTAATCTCTACATCAAGCGACACGACCAGATAAACACCTGGGATCTCGTTGATAGAAGTGCCATATATGTTATTGGAGGATATCTCAATGATAAACCACGAGACATTTTATATACACTCGCAAAATCAAAAAAAATGTATGAACGAAGAACAGCAATTATTGCAACAGCATATTTTATGAAGAGTAAAGATACAACAGATACATTGAAGATTGCTGAGATACTTGTTCATGATACTGACCCGTTAATTCAAAAAGCTGTAGGTTGGATGTTACGAGTTGCAGGTGACAATGCTCTCCTAGATTTCCTACAGAAGTATGCGGCAACCATGCCACGAATTATGCTCAGGTATGCGATTGAGAAATTGAATCCAGAGCAACGCAAAACATATATGACAATGAAAGCAAAATTATGACATGGACTGTTACTAGTGTTAGAAAAGCACTTGGTGGAAAACTGATTGGAAGTTTATCTATGAGAGAAATGGTTTGCAAAACTATTCTCAATCTTCCTGCCGAACAAATCGAGCAAGTTTGTAAAAAGGTCTGGTTCATTTCTTCTCCAGAGGACGCATGGGCTTTTACATTTAGAGGTGCCGATATAAAAGATAGACATTTGGTTTTTCTTTCCGAAGAATTATTTCGTCAAGATGTTTCGCAAATTACCTACACAATCCTTCATGAAATTGGACATGTCGTCTTAGATCACCGAAATTCAATCGGTGTAGAGCAAACCCAATCAGAAATTGATCATCAAGAAAACGAAGCAGATATCTTTGCAAGAAAATATATTCCTCAGTAAAAGAAAGAACATCTTTTGCTATACTCTACACATGAAATACCAATATTTCATCGCTTCACGCTGGAGAAATAAGGAAACAGTTCTGGAATTGACCAATAAGATTCGAGCCAGAGGAAAAACTGTTTATTGTTTTATAGAAGGGGATGGAACAGACTACGAGTTAAAAGACGCGGAAGAAAAGCATACTCCAGAAGAGTTCATGCAAAAGTTTGAAAGCATTCCAGATTGGACTACATCTTCTGAAGTTAAAGAGATTTTTGATGTCGACATGAACGCATTGAAAGATTCTGAATCGTTAATCCTTTTACTTCCAGCAGGAAAGTCCGCACATATTGAAGCAGGTGCAGCATATGGTATGGGGAAAAGATGCATATTAATTGGTCAACAAAAAGAAGCCGAAAGCCTCTATCGTATCTTTAATGAATTCCATGACACAATTGATGATTTCGTAAATAGCCTTGATTAAATAAGACATTTTCAAGCATATTCCTCGGAAACTTGCTATACTTCTTTCATGCGTACGGTACTTCTTTTTGACTTTGATGGAACACTCGCAGATTCTTACGAAAGCTTTCTTGGGATAATAGGTAAACTTGCAATGATCCATCATTTCAAAAACCTTCCACGTGAAGAACTTGAGAAAATGCGTTCAGAAGACGCAAGAACACTCATCAAACATTTGAAAATACCTTTCTATAAAATTCCATTTATTGCCCGTGACATGAAACGACTCCAACAGCAAGAGATAGCAAATTTGCAATCATTTGCAAGTCTGCCAGAAGTACTGCATCAATTAAAAGCTGATGGGTATACGCTTGGGATTATCACTTCAAACGGGAAGTCAAACGTAGAAGTTTTTATTAAAAAGAATAAGATCGATGTTTTCAGTTATATCTATAGTGATGCAGGTATATTTGGTAAAGATAAAGTGATTCGTAATTTTCTTAAACAACACAAACTGACAACAGAGGATATCCTGTATGTTGGGGATGAGATCCGTGATATTCAAGCTTGTCAAAAAATTGGAGTAAAAATTGCTTCTGTAACGTGGGGATTTAACATAAAAGAAGGTCTTGAAAAACATCATCCTGATTTTCTTATCAGTAAACCAGAAGAACTATTAGCAATAGTAAAACAAACAAATTAAGAGATCCTTACTTCTTACATTATTCTCAAAAATTTACTCTACAATTATATTTTATTATGGCATTTGTTACTTCAAAAGATACTACAAAAATTGGGTACGAAATACGAGGAGAAGGACCTGCACTTATAATTGTTGATGGAGCAATGGTTTATAGAGCTTCAGAAGTATCTCTTAAATTTGCAGAACTACTCAAAGATCATTTTACTGTGTATGCATATGATCGTCGCGGACGTGGAGAAAGCGGAGATACACAACCATATACAGTTGAAAAAGAAATTGAAGATATTGAAGCACTTATTGAAACAGCGGGTGGACATGCTTACTTAGTTGGTTTTTCATCCGGTGCGATACTCACGTTAAAAGCTGCACATGCACTTGGAAACAAAGTAAAAGCAATTGTACTATACGAACCTCCACTCATGACCGATCAAAAGGATCAAGATGAAGCACGTACAGTGAGCGATGCCGTTGATGAAGCGTTAGCAAAAGGTGATAAGGATGCTGCTGCAACACTCTTTATGGGCAGGATCGCGAAAGCACTACAATTTCCTGAAGGAATGTTTGAGGGAATGCGTCAATCTCCAATGTGGAGCGGAATGGTAGCTCTCGCACCAACAATGGCATACGATAATGCTGTTATGGGAAGAACTTCAGCTCTTCCACAAGAGGCTACATCTATTCATGTCCCAACACTTGTACTTGCAGGTGGAGCAAGCCCTGAAATTATGTTAGATGGTGCAAAGATGCTCGCTGATACAGTACCTCAATCTACCTTTAAAGTTTTGGAAGGTCAGACTCATAGCGTTAAACCTGAGGTACTGGTACCAGTCATAGAAGATTTCTTCGCAGAAGATAAATAATATCATGTCATTTCAAGCTTATTTAGATAATATACAATTAAAAACAGGTAAGACACCAAACGATTTTATCGCATTGGCAAAAGAAAAAGGATTTGGCGAAGCAACTAAATCGGGAGAAATTGTAGCATGGCTAAAAGAGGATTTTGGATTGGGACATGGACATGCCATGGCACTGGTTCATGTTATTAAAAGTGGAGCAAAAATAAGTGAAAAACACGTTGGTTCAACGGGAGTACATAGCGACCCCTCCGATACACTCATTCTTGACGGATCTTCAGCGAAAAAGAAATAATTCAATTACTGATCCTTTTCCATAAGAGCAAATAGCTTTTGCGTAGTATTATAATTTCTCATAGTCATATCTTGAAAAATCTTCTTACCGATAATTTTGGTAAACTTACTCTTCGTCAAACCACTCATCTTTGTCGTCATATAAAGTACATGTGTTCCTACTTTGAGCATATCGATTCCCTCACGGACTTCAACTTCTTGAGCAGCTTTGGTGGTCGTAAGATCTGCCATTACAAAAGTGACGTAACATCGAATGTCTTTATCCGTATTCCATTCAATAGGGACTTCTGAGAGAATTCGCTTCATTTGAGAATGCGATAGTACCAGCAGACGGGCACTAAAGTTGAACGTCTTCGTCAAAACTTTTTCTAACTCCTGTGTAAGTTTTTTACTATCAGATTCATCTGATTCAAAAATGACATTACCACTATTAATATACGTAAGCACATTTGTATGGCCGAGTTGCTCGAAAGCTATTTTTAATTCAGACATCTTCACTGCATTATTACCGCCAACATTTATCCCACGAAGGAGTGCTACATACTTCATGGAAATAGTGTAACACGGATTATAAATTGAATAAAGAATAAAGGAGGTTTATACTTGATGTAATGCTCAGTAATTTTATCAAAAGTCTTCTTCATAATATCGGAGTTTTATTTGTAGGCTTTATTGTAGCCTTCGTTGGACTTTTTATTGATTCATTATTAGGGGCTGCTAATTTTCTTAATCCAACTACATTTTCGATCGGCTTACTTCTTTTGACAATTGGTTTTGCGATACGAGTCTGGGCTACGTATTATTTTTATAAAAGCCAAATGAAAGTTATTTCTCTTAAACCGCAAAAAAAGCTTTTGACAAAAGGACCATATAGTTTCTCAAGAAATCCATTATACCTTGGTGGAAATATCTTTATTTTTTATGGAGCTTCTTTCGTTTTAGGATCTCCATTTGCATTAGTTATAACCACACTGGGAATATTTCTAACAGATCATATGATTAAAAGGGAAGAGGGACAATTAGAAAAAAAGTTTGGAAAAGAATGGACGAGCTATGCAAAGAAAGTTCGTCGTTGGATTTAAAATATGAGTAACAAAAAGCTTTTTATTACAGCCACAATAATAATTATTGTCGTTGGTGGGGCGATCCTTTTATACGGCCAATTGATAACAGGAGTTGAGCAGCAAGCAGGTCTTCTAAAATAACTGTGGATTATGCTATATTTGTAACATGTCAGTCATAGATGATTATTTATCAAAAGTTGATTCAGATAAAAGCAAAGCACTTGCGAGGATTAGAAAAATTGGAATGGAAATGGTTCCTGATGCCGAAGATGCAATTGCATATGGAATGCCCGCACTGAAAACAAAAGGAAAAGCATTCTTAGGTTTTGATGCACACAGCACACATATCGGTGTCTATCCTATGAGTGGATCAATCGTTGAGCAAATGAAGGATAAACTCACAATGTATGAAACTGCAAAGGGATCAATTAAAGTTCCACTCGATAAACCAATTCCGGAGAATATCCTTAAAGAACTTATTACACTTCGATTGGAGGAAATAAAATAATGGAACCTTCTATTGAAACAGGTAACGTAACAAAACGCATCGACATTATTCAGTAACAACAACTGGAGATACAGGTTTTTGTGTTTGTTTGACGACAGTAAATCCTACAAATGACGCAGCTAATACAAAGAATATGGCAACAAAGAATGCTCTATCATAACCAAGCACAAGCTGTCCATGAGATGTAGAAGCTCCAGTAGCCGCTGCTGCAACACCCGAAAGAATTGCTAAGCCTAAAGCTCCACCCATCTGTTGAGATGTAGTAATAAGTCCCGATGCCAAACCTGATTTATCTGGTGAAACTCCTGATGTGGCAGCAGCAAATAACGGCATAAAGGTCATTCCAACACCAACTGGCATCAAAAGAATGGTAGGGAGAATATCAATAACATAAGTCCCACCCACAGGAAGTCTACTCAACCATGCCAAACTTATCGCAATAATAATTGGACCAATCACAAGAAATCTTTTATATCCATATTTGGAAACCAATCCTGGAACGCGTGTCGACATAAATCCAAGAATAAGAGGGAATGGCAAAAAACTTAATCCAGCAGTCAAGGAAGAGTAATGCAGAATACTTTGTGCATAGAGAGATGTCATATAAAACATACCAAACAAACTTGCAGCAACGGGTGCCATCATTAAATTAGCTCCTACAACATTTCGAATTTTGAAGATCGATAAAGGCATCAAGGGATGTTTACTTTTAGATTCATTGTAAATAAATGCTGCAAGTAATCCTATCGCTAATGTAAAGGCACTAAGTGTTTGAGCACTGAAAATTCCCCATGCAGGTGATTCACTCACTGCATAAACAAAGAGAATTAAACCGCTTGTAACTAATGCTGCACCCGGTAAATCCATATGCCTATGTGTGGTGTTTCGTTCTTGCTTTGGTACAAATTTTAGAATAGCAATTGAAAGTAGAATCCCCACAGGAACATTAATAAAGAAGTTCCATTGCCAACCTAAATATTCTGTTAATACACCACCAAGCAATAGCCCTACAGCTGCACCACCAGTTGCGACAGTTGTCCAAAGTCCGAGAGCTTTATTCCTTTCTTTACCTTCTTTAAATGTAGTAAGGACAATAGATAAAGCTGAAGGAGACATCAATGCGGCAGCAGCCCCCTGAAGAGCACGAAGTACGATAAGCATAGTTGCGGAATGAGAAATACCAATGAGTAATGAAAAAAATGTGAAGCTTATCATACCAATAAGAAGCATTCGACGACGGCCTAATAGATCTGCAGCTCTTCCACCAAGTAATAAGAATCCGCCAAATGTTAAAGCATATGCTGTAACAACCCATTGCAGTGAGCTTGGTGAAAAATCAAGTGATTTTTCAATTGCAGGTAATGCGACATTTGTTATAGAAGTATCAAGGACTACCATAAATTGGGCAACTGCTACTATAAAAAATATAAGCCAAGGAGATTTTTGTTTCATAAAATTACTTTAAGTATTCAACTATTATAGAACTAGATAGTTTATATTGTCAACTATTGATTATGTAAGAGAATTTGCGTATAATAAATACTATGGCGAGCTCAAATTTTAAAGAAAATCTGTATTGGCAACTATTTCGAGTGGCAATTGCAGCAAAACATAACTTGATGAATCTTGCAGAGCAGCATGGTTTAACTGTAATGCAGTTGTACACACTCTGCCTCTTGGACGCAGATAATTCAATTCCTATGAATTCACTTTCGGCGACATTACGTTGCGATGCTTCAAATGTTACAGGTATTGTAGACAGACTATTGCACCATGAATATATAAAGCGTGAAGAGAATCCTAAGGACCGTAGAGAGAAAATGATCACACTGACAACGAAAGGTGCGAAACTTTGTGAGGAAATTGCAAAAGCATTTAATGAATATGAACCAGAACTATTAAAGGTGTTAACAGCAACTGAACAGAAACAACTACAGGCAATTCTCGTAAAAATTATTGCATCACAGGCGAAACGAAGTTAATTACTTATCTGGTAGTGTAGAAGCAATCTTAAGTTGACTTGAAACAATCTTTGTCACTCCAAGTCCAAATAAAAACCCTGAAAGAACGAAAAGAAGATCGGAGATATCTCCATTCCAATAGACTTCAGTTCCTGTTCTATATGCAAAAGTTAAATCTGCTGCAGCCATTGCAAATAAGGCTCCAACTAAAAAGAAAAAGCTTCCATGAATCCTTCCTCGAGTTAACCGAATTAACATGTATCCTAATGATATTAAGAAGGCATCACCGAGAAGATAAAAGATATTAAGTGATTTTTCTAACAAAGGCAATTCATTTGACAAATCGGGAGGGTTGCCGACAAAGAAAATAAGAATACTACTTACTCCAAAAATTATTATTGTTTCCATAAGGATCCTCGTAGAATACAACATACCAAAGACTCGCAATAAATTTAAAATGCCGTAACCAAGAAAAGGAATATAAAGCACAAAAAAGAAGTCAGCAATTGAAGGATACGGCGTTCCTATCTTAACTATGACATTGTAGTAGCACCACACAAATAAACCAAGCGAAAATCCAAACATAGCCAATGCGATACTTAATAATTCTTTGCCTACAGCACTACTAAGTCCATGCAATTTTACGCCAAAGAGGGATATAATTCCGACAGAAAAAAAGAGGAGAGAATAGCCCGCATTGTAAAGATAATTCCATTCAGTGCTTCTTTGACCAGTAAAGAATAAGATCCCTGACCAAAGAACCATTCCGACAAAAAAAGTACTGAAAAAGACATTAATATAATTGTCGAAAAAACGCATTATATAAGGTATAGCAATTGCTAGAGATAATGTAAAGCAACGACTATTCTTACACTTCTCACCAGCATATCTGATATATTTCACACATAAATGCTCTACTGTAGAGAAGAAGGGGGGAGACAATGAGGATTCTCACACCGCATATGCCAGCATTCAACGCGTCACAAAAAGAATTGCTGGTATTGGAAACACTACGTAAAGAGGTCATACGTGGTTTATTTATTTTTCTGCTTATTTCTAACGTGTTTCTTTTTCTTCGCTTTTTTCTCCGACTCTTTGGTGCGGACCCAAATAATGCATTTGCAAGTTTTATTTTTGGAGTAAGCAATATCTTTCTCTTTCCTTTTGTAGGAATATTCCCAAGATTTAGAGATGAAATAATACCCGGAGAAATGGCCGTCGATCTTTCGGCGATGACTGCAGGATTTTGTTATAACATCTTAATAATTCTCATAATGTGTGTTATCCAAATTGTTACATCAATGCTTCGTACAAGTAAGCAAGCACAAGAGTCTGTGGAGAAGGGAAGACCGATTAATACGCATAATGTTGATAGAACGATGAGTCATCATGGACCATAATGATATAATCTATTCATGCAATTAAAAGTTCTACAACCACAAGATAAATTGTTGCGGAAAGTATGTCTTCCTATTCCCAAAAGGGATCTCCGTAAAACATCAATTCAAGAAGAAATTGAAGCCATGATTGATTATGTTTATGGCAACAATAATAAAGGGACAACTCGAGATAGAACATCAACAATGACAGTAGGACTATCCGCAAATCAAGTCGGAATTAAAAAAAGGATTTCTATTGTAGATATGGCAATTGGAAGAAAATCATATAGCGACTTATACGTTCTCATCAATCCTGAAATAATTTGGAAATCAAAATCTACCACTGAGAATTGTGAAGGATGTGTTAACTTACCGACAATATGGGGATATGTCCAAAGAGCAAGAAAAATAAAGGTTAAGGCTTTAGATCGCTCAGGTAACGAACTGGTATTAACTATTACTGGTTGGTCAGCAATTTTATTACAACATGAAATTGATCATCTCAATGGAAAATTATTTATAGATCGACTTGAGAATCCAAAGAAAGCACATCTAGTAGAGAAAAACGATTATCAAAGATATAAAACAGAGAAGAAACAATGGAAAAAATTTATTGATGTTACAAACCTCATCACCTCTTAACTCTTCCTTACATTTTTTTAACCATCTCTTCATACTGTTATCTTACAGATATTTGATGTATTTTTGACACCACACCATATATGATATATGCAGGCGAGGATACACAATGGACTTAACTACTTTACGATCTTATATAGAAGACGCATTGTATAGAAGAGAGCAAGCTGCTCAGAGTAAAGCTACCTATATACAGGATGCGGAACAAAACGATAGACAAGCACAGTCTTATTATGATCAAGGTGAGCAATACCGAAAACAAGCAGAAACCTCACGCTCCCAAGCTCAAACATACCAAGATGAAGAACAACGTGCACAAAGTGATCTTGAATATTACCAACAGCAAGCTGTGATGGCAGAACAAGAAGCACAACGAGCTATGCAAGAAGCACAATACTAAATTTTTTTAACCCCATTGCCCAAAGTGATCTTTTCTAAAAATTAGTTCGGAAAAGAAGTTATACCCTTTCAAAATACAGCTAGTTGGGTATATAATACCAAAATGGATCTAACATTTCGTTGTCAAAGTTGTGGTATGCCACTGGGTGAAGGATTTTACGGAACTAACGAAGACCATACAGAAAATCATAAATATTGCAAATTTTGTTTTCTTAATGGTTCTTTTACCAATCCGTTCATTACAATGGATGACATGATAGAAAATTCAGTTGAAAATATGGTAAATGATTTGGGTATGCCCGAAAAACATGCCAAGGAATTAGCAAATACCTATATTCCGAGATTAAGACGCTGGAAATCTCATTAGCATCATTATGACCACAGCAGAATTCGAAAAGATTGTTAAAGAAGCAATCGCGGAAATCCCCAAAGAACTGCAATCACAAATTGATAACGTAGAAATCGTAATAGAGGATTGGCCAACCAAAGAACAATTAGGAAACTTTACAAGCCCATATGATTTACTTGGACTGTACCATGGCATCCCTAAAACTGAAAGAGCAAACTATTCTGCACTTCCAGACAAAATATCACTCTTCAAAGAACCAATCCTTGCTGCATCCCATTCTGAGGATACTATAAAACCTATGATTCGAGAGACGATACTGCATGAGTTAGGGCATCATTTTGGACTTTCTGATGAAGAGCTCGAAGATATAGAAGATAAAAAATTATATTGAAATTACTTACCAAAACATTTATAAAAGGTAAGTACTCATTTATGCAAACACTACAATTCTCATTTGAAGCAATTGGGACATCATGGACGATTGATATTTTTGCGTACAATTCTCGTTTGACGAAGCAAGATTTTATCAACAAAGTACATGAACGAATAGAAGTATATGACAAAGTGTATTCCCGATTTAGACCAGACTCTACACTTGTAAAACTTGCCGCAAAAGGTGGACAAGATATATTACCAAATGACTCAAGAGAACTATTTAAGCTCTATCACAAACTTTATAAAATTACTGACAAAGCATTCACTCCGCTTATCGGTAATGTTATGGAAGACTTAGGATATGATGCATCTTATTCATTAAAGCCGAAAGAAACAATAAGACAAGCTCCAAAATGGGAAGATATTATCGAATTTCATTATCCAAAATTAGAATTAAAACAACCTGCCATGCTTGATTTTGGAGCAGGTGGAAAAGGACATATTGTTGATCAAGTTGGAGTTTTATTAGAATTGGAAGGAGTAACTTCCTACTGCATTGATGCTGGGGGAGACATATTGTATAAATCTGCTGAACAAAATCCATTACGGATTGGACTTGAACATCCAGCAAATCCAAAGCAAGTAATCGGATTGGTTAATATCACGAATGGAAGTATCTGCGGTTCTGCTGGTAACCGAAGAAAATGGGATAAGTATCATCATATTGTCGATCCAAAAACGAATACATCACCAGAACATATTGTCTCAGTATGGGTTATTGCAAAGAAAGCAATTCTCGCCGATGCATTGGCAACCGCTTTATATTTCACCTCACCTGAAGTACTTTCCGAACACTTCACTTTTGATTATGCTATGCTATATAAAGATCTTACGCTGAAAAAATCTGAGACTTTTCCTGGAGAAATTTTCTATAACACGTAAAAAGTATGATTCGAATAATTGACGAATTCCTCAATAAATACACAATGTATAAAGTCGTCCTCTATGGATTACTTCTCCTCGCAATCATCTCGATTGTATTGAGCTTTGCGGGAGTACTCTTTTATACTCCGGCACAGCTCATCTCATCAATGCTCATATTGCTTGCTACTTGTTATGTAAGCAATATTGTTTTTTCCAAACTTGTTAACGCTCCAACCAACGAAGAATCATATGGAATAACGTCATTAATTCTTTTCTTCATTTATCTTCCTGTTTCTGGAGTAAATGATGCACTGACACTGATAGCCGCAGGTGCTATTGCTATGGCGACGAAATATATTTTCGCTATTAATAAAAAACATATTTTTAATCCTGCGGCATCGGCTGCATTAATTCTTGGATTGATGGGAAATGGGAGTGCACTTTGGTGGGTAGGTAGTGATATTCTCCTGCCATTTATTTTAATCATAGGACTTCTTATAGTTAGAAAAATACGCCGCTTCCATTTATTCTTTACATTTTTAGGAGTCAGTCTAGTCACAATCGGTATTTTTCAGGCAATAAACGGTATTGCTATTCAGCAGGCAATTATTGAAGCATTCCAATCTTGGCCAATTATCTTCTTTGGAACTGTCATGCTTACTGAACCTTTAACAACTCCACCAACAAAGAAATTGCAAATGATCTATGGTGCGATCGTAGGATTTCTTTTTGGTTCGCAATTTAGTTTTGGCCCGATTTACTCTACACCAGAATTAGCATTGATACTCGGAAACATCTTTTCTTATATTGTTAGTCCAAAAGCAAAAATGTTCCTCACATTTAAAGAAAAGAATAAGGTTGCGGAGAATACTTTTGAATATATCTTCCGCTCAAATCAAACACTTCATTACAAACCTGGTCAGTACCTGGAGTGGACACTTCCGCATAAAAAGGCTGATATTCGAGGAAACAGAAGATACTTTACTATCGCTTCAGCTCCTACTGAGAAACATTTACGTCTTGGAATCAGAATTGAAGAGAAGGCAAGTAGTTTTAAAAACAAACTAAAGGAGTTTACAGAAAAAGACATTATAGTAGCATCGCAGTTAACTGGTGATTTCATTATGCCTCAGGATAAACAGAAGAAACTTGTATTTATTGCAGGAGGTATCGGCATTACACCTTTTAGAAGTATGATTAAATACCTAATTGATACAAAAGAACCGCGATCAATAGTTCTTTTCTATGCTAATAAAACTGAAAATGAAATTGCTTACAGAGATGTCTTTGATCAAGCACAGCAGGAAATTGGTTTGAAATCTGTCTATGTACTCAGTGATAAAGAACATATCCCTGCTGGATGGACTGGAAAAGTTGGCAGAATTGATGAGAAAATGTTAACTGAAGAAGTACCAGACTTTAAAGAGAGAACATTCTACTTATCCGGCCCAATTGCAATGGTTGAAGCGTATAAAAGATTGTTGGGAAAACTTGGAGTAGGACAAAACCAAATCGTTACAGATTACTTCCCAGGATTCTAAACCGACAAATTGTGACCATTTCTTTTGAGCCACGTTCTGTACTCTCTATATAAAGGATACATCTTGCGAACAGTTTCCCAAAAAGATCGCGAATGATTCATCTCTGTTAAATGAGCCAGTTCATGAGCGACGACATAATCAATAACAGCAAGTGGTGCCATAACTAATTTCCAATTAAAGTTCAATGTCTTTTGACTACTGCATGAACCCCAACGAGTTTCTGCACTTGTTAAGGCAATGGATCGATAAGAAAGTCCAGCAATTTTTGCGTAATGTTCAACTCGAGAAACAATAATCTTCCGTGCTTGTTGTTTGTACCAACTTTCTAGATATTTTTTGATTAAACTTGGATTGGTACTCGCAACGTATATTTTATCTTTTACTTCGACAAGTTCTTTAGGATTTGCAGGAATACCCAAACTATATTCTTTACCCAAATAGAAATATGTTCCTTTTTCTTTTTGTGGTAATCGAGCAAGCATTAACTGTTGTTTCTCCCGAATCCAATCTTGTTTTTCTCTTAAAAATCGCTCAGCAAAAAACTTTGGCAAAAGATAGGGAATAGTTACAGTAACTGAAGCATCAGGCATAATTTGTATACCAATAGAGCTTCTTTTACGTGATCGCACGTAGGTGATATTCTTCATAGGGAACACTCATATTATACCAACGTATTCTAAAAGTAAATATAAACAAGACCTTGACAATAAATAACTTACGGTATAAACTATTTATGACGTAAACTATTATGCAAACTGATATTGATAAAATTATTTCTCAGACAATTCATATTACAAAATATGTAGGAACTTCAAGCAACCAAACTTTTGAAGAAAGAACTGCAACAATTCTGCAATATCATACATTGTCATTTTTGGAAGAGAATCCAAATGCAAAATTAAGTGATGTTGCCAAACACCTCACAGCATCTTTATCTTCAACAACGCAATTAATTGATCGCATGTTTAAAGCTGGATTTATTGAAAGAAAAGGGGATGATAATGATCGAAGAGTTATTTTACTCTCTGTAACAAAAGAAGGATTAGACAAACTTAAACATATGAAAGAAGCAAAAAGAGAACGAATGAAAGAACTACTTTCTAGCTTGACTAAAGAAGAAGTAAATCAATTAATTAGTATTCAGGAAAAAATAGTAAAGAATTTAAATAAGTAACTATGAGTACATTAGCAAATATTACAAAAGGACAAAAAATAGCAGTAATGCTTGGAACAATGTTGGCGATGCTTTTATCTGCATTAGACCAAACCATTGTCGCAACTGCATTGCCGCAAATCGTTAAGGAACTGAACGGACTTGAACATCTTAGTTGGGTTGTGACGTCTTATATGTTGGCATCGACAGTAGTTGTTCCTATTTATGGTAAGCTTTCAGACATTTATGGCCGAAAAGGATTTGTTCTCGGTGCGATTGTCATCTTTTTGATTGGATCAATCCTGAGTGGATTTTCACAGAATATGTGGCAGCTTATTGCCTTTCGTGCAATCCAAGGTATCGGAGGAGGAGCAATCATGGCGAATGCATTTACTGTGATTGGTGACTTATTCCCTCCTGCCGAACGAGGAAAATGGCAGGGACTCTTTGGAGCTGTTTTTGGACTCTCATCTGTTATCGGACCTCTCCTCGGTGGATGGTTGACTGATAATGCATCTTGGAGATGGAATTTCTTTATCAATATTCCTCTTGGAATTCTCGCGTTCGCTGTCGTTGCATATCTCATGCCAAAGATTAAATCTGACCGTGCAAATAGATCAATCGACTATGTCGGATCCATCTTACTTTCGATTGGATTAATTTCTTTACTCCTTGGATTTGTTTGGGGTGGAAATCAATATGCTTGGGACTCATGGCAAATAATTACACTTTTTGCCAACGCAATTATTTTCTTATACTCATTCCTTTTTGTTGAAGCACGTGTCAAAGAGCCAATTCTTCCACTGAGTCTTTTTAAGAATTCTATCTTTTCTGTTTCGATGATTATCATTTTTCTTATGGGTATCGGCATGTTTGGAACAATCCTCTATATCCCATTGTTCTCACAACTTGTACTCGGAACCAATGCCACAGATGCTGGAACTATTCTTACACCACTGATGTTGGGAATCGTTTTTGCGAGTATTGCGACAGGACAACTCGTTTCCCGAACGGGACGATACAAAATAATTGCAGTCAGTGGTATCGGTGTCGCCGCAATTGGCATGTTCCTTCTGTCCCAAATGTCTATTACAACGACAAATACTGAACTCGTTATTCGTATGATTTTGACTGGACTTGGGATTGGTGTCACAATGCCTGTCTTTAATCTCGCAGTACAAAATGCATTTGATCATTCGAAATTAGGAGTTGCTACAGCATCAATTCAATTGTTCAGAAGTATTGGAGCAACTGTCGGGACAGCAGTTCTTGGAGGTGTACTGAATAGTAGTCTGTCACGTCAGTCAAGTGAATTGGCAAATGATAAATTTGTGCAAACAATGACAACGATGAATCCTAATCTTAATCTTTCAGAACTTGATGCAAATAAATTACAAGGCATTTTGACGGGAGATGGAAGAGTAGCAATTGAAACACAATTACAATCATTACCAGGACCAGTGCAAGCACAAGCAATGACTGCATTCAATCAATTTGCAGAGAAAGCAAAAGTTATTTTCGCAACTTCGATTGCTGAAGTATTTCTTATCGCCACAGTATTAACTGTTATAACATTCTTTGTCAGTTTGTTTCTCAAGGAAATTCCATTGAGAAAAACACACCACGCTGATCCAGTTGAAGAAGCAGGAAAAGAATTGGCAGTCGAAGAAGGAAATATCAATCCAAAAAATGAGCCAAAGTTGCTTTAACGAATCTTGAGAAGATTCCTCATAAATGAAATTTTCTTTAGTAGTTCTCTCAATCCTAAAATTATCCCAAATGCCAATAAAGTAAAGATAGCCGGTTTAAGTATTTTATAATCCTGAATTGTTTGTTTGGAAAACCATGAATTCATAGCGTCTGTAAAATATGAATATAATAAATAATGCCAAACAAAAAGAATCATCGTTCGTTGACCAATATATTCAAGTACAACATTCTTTTTCAAAACCATGCTAAAAGAGATCCAAGAAATGATCCCGATAATCGCTGCCGAGTAGAATAAGAAATAATCATTGAGTCTATTTACGCGTAGATCAATTTGTGCTCCATATTGTTGATAATTAAGAACTGCTAAATAAATAAGAAGTCCTAGTCCAATTAAGAATACTGCAATTCCATATCGTTGCATCATTGCAAATAATTTTTCCTTCTTTTTAAAAAGAAATCCCAATCCGAAAAACACAATAGCTGTAAATGCTGTTTCCATGCCAAAAGGTAATTTGAGAAATGAATAATACGTAGATAAAACATATCCGATAATAGAAAGTCCAATTAAAACTGGAATAATAAATCGCATTTGTGTAGAAATTCGTGTTATTGCAGCAAATCCAATTCTTGCAAGGAAAAGACAAGGAAGGAACCATAAAGCGACATTAAAATATAAATATCCTGCATTACCATTACCGTAGAGAATGCCAAAGACTTGTTCGAGGAAATCATGCAACGTATTATGTGTAGTATGTTCTTTGATGAACCAAAAGAAATAAGTCAGTATTGCAAAAATAAAATAGGGGATAAAGATTGCTTTGAAAGACTTTTTAACGAATATCCAATAGCTTGAGAAGCTTTCCTTGAATACAATGCCAGAAAGGAAAAAGAATAAAGGCATATGAAATGCATAAAAAATGTAGCGGTAACTATCTGACGGAAGAGCATGTGCATACATAACAAATAGGATTGCTATGCCCCGGCATATATCTATCCATGAAATACGATTTATGGTTGATGTAACAACTTTATCCATAAAAATGAAGATCAGCTTATACTAGCATGTTTGCGGTAAAATTTAAACTTTTCTTGAGAAGATTGCATTAGAAATACATTTGTGATTGAATTAAGATAATGTTGAAGTTCATCTACTCAGTATTCATCGGCGTTCTCTTTGCAACACTTGTCGGAGTAGGTATTGCAGCATTCTATCCAATGCCTCAAGCCCCTGAATATCCTACATCTCGTCCAATCGCAGCACCAGATCAAGTACAATCTCCACAGGAGATAAAACAACAAAACGCAGATCAAGCAAAGTATGAAGCATCATTTAAGCAGTATCAAAAGAAAGAGCAAGAATATAGTCGAAATGTTTCAATTGTTTCGTTAGTTTTTGCAATAGTTGCCCTCGTAATAAGTATCGTTCTAGCAAAAACAATTTTTTTAATTGCTGATGGATTACTACTTGGTGGATTCTTGACCTTGATATATAGCATTATTCGAGGATTTTCGACCGAAGATAATATGTTCAGATTTATTGTCGTTGCAATCGGATTTGTCGTGGCAATAACAATTGGCTATATTAAATTTATTCCTCAAGAAAAGAAGAAAAAATGAACTACTACAAATTAATTGCTTCAATTGCATTATGCTTTTTTGTAGCATTTGCTGGAAGTATGGTAACAATGCCAGCAATTGAAGGATGGTATGCAGGACTTGTGAAGCCAAACTTTAATCCCCCGAATTGGATTTTTGGGCCTGTCTGGAGTGCATTGTATCTATTAATGGGAATCTCTTTTTATATTGTCTGGAATAAGGGGATCTCTTGGAAGAAAGAAAAGAATGCAATATTTGCTTTTTTCTTGCAATTATTCCTTAATTTCTTTTGGTCGTTTATGTTCTTCGGACTTGAACAGCCTCTATTTGCATTCTTTGTAATCCTTGCACTCTGGTTAACTATACTGTATACAATAGTACAATTTAAGAAGTATTCAAAGTATGCTGCATATTTACTTGTACCGTATCTTGCATGGGTGTCTTTCGCGTCTGTTTTAAACCTCTTTATTGTTGTCCTCAATTAAGTTATTTATATTTAAATGTTCTGGAAGAGTTTCTATTTCATTAAGCAACTGAATATATTCCTCAGGAAGGATATCTACAGATTCTGTAATCAAACTAATATATTCTTTAGTCGGTAATAAATTTTCTGCAATCATTTCTGGATGTGCAATGTATGTTATAGCGTCAATTGTTTCTCCTGATAACAATTGTACTGTGATATTCTCTCGTGTATATCCAGTTGGATATTCCTCACGTTCATCAATAATTGCCAAATCTTCATCCGTGATATCATAGACAACACCAAATACTTTTGATAATGAAAGAGTTTTACGAATATTCGCTGCTCCATAATATGGATTATGAGATTGAATTTTCTCAAAACGTAATTCATATCCTTCTAACATTGCGGTTTCCCTAGAAAGAGGGCTCACATTAATATATTTCAAATGGGTTGGACTCATAAGAGCACCGTAAGCAAAAAGCTTCATTACAGTAAGTATAGCGGAAATTATTTCTCTTTTGAAAGACGGAGCTGTTGTTCTTTAAGATGGAAAAGACTAACATCATCCATAGTACTTCCTTCTTCATGAAATGGTTTCTCAAGAACACGAATTAATTTCAACATGTAAATAAATATAAATGTTATGAAACCGATTGCCATCAACTCATTTCCAATAGAATCCATCTTGGTAAAAAGTAATATGATTACTAAACCACTTACAATCGATTGGACAAGAATAAACGCTGATGGAATCGGTTGAATTTTTTGAATGTAGTTAACACGCAGGATACCTCTAAGAATTATATTCTGATCTTGCTTGAGCTTTACAATATAATTTGCTGGAACGCCAAGCTTCTCAAGTTTTTCAAAGACAAATGTAAGTTCATTTGTCTTGAAGTACGCTTTTTTTGTATGTGCAATTAAATCTTTTTTAAAATGATCTAATATGCTCAATAAGATTTTATTCAATTCATCAAAATCAAATTTTTTGTATTGTTTTTTGAAAAGTAATCCATCACTATGAATACTTTCAATTGCTGTAACGACACTGACTGGTACATATTCACTTTCTTTGTAATCTCGATATGTTGCCGAAAGAATAAAACCTAAGACAAAAATACTTCCTGAGATAATACTTGTCATCAAAGCAGACGTCGAAATAAACTCCCAGCCAAAATGGCTAAGGATAGTTTTGACAACAAGAATAAGTAATACAAGAATTAATGTTTCTCGGAATATTTTAAATTTAGTAGAGGTAAAATTCTTCATTATTTGAAAACTCATTATATAAATCATTACATCATTTAGCAAGTCCAATAACTTTTCTCTGTAGACAAAAGGCACAGTTTTTCATATAATAGTACTTAGATTTTTATAGTACTGCCACTATTTAATTTTTATAGATTATGGCAGACAAAACTTTTGAAAATCAAACTTCACAACACGATACTTTTAGAAATAGATTTACATCTTCTTCAAAGAATACATATCACCGTAGTGTTACTTTCATTAAACAGAGACCCGTAGGAAGCTTTTTTCTTATTCTTGGTCTTCTGCTTGTTTTACTTATCGTTAGTAAATTTATTCAACAAACACCACCAGAGAAAGCACCTGAAAGAGTTACAAGAGCAGTTGAAGTGTACAGCATTGGTGATGGTCCAAAAGCAACATACCAAGCAAGAATCGATAAAACAGGAGTTATCACAATCATTGCACAATCACCTGGAATTGTACAAAACATTTCAGTAAAAGAAGGGGATAAAATAAATAAAGGTCAACAAATCATTTCTTTATCTTCAAATTATCAAGGTGGAAATGCAGCATCTGTTCAAAGACAAATTGCACAAACACAATATCAAAATGTTCTTGACACATTCGGAACACAAAATTCTTTAATCCAATCACAAAAAGATGTAGCAACTGCATCCGCTGAAAATGAACAAAGGACACGAGACATTACAAGACAATCACTCGGCGAGACATCAGACTTAGTCAATGCAAATCAAGATCAACTAAATAGTATTAATGATACGTTGAAACTTCTAAAACAAAGTAATACAAACGGATCAAGTGATCAACAAATTGGTGAACTGGAAGGAAGTGCAAATCAACTGCAAAGTGGACTAAATCAATTGCGTGCAGCACAAAGAACATCTGAGTACCAAGCTTCTAATGAAAATCCACCAGCAATTATTGCCAATGCACAAAAGGAAGCAGCTTTAAAACAATTAGATATACAACAAAAAACTTTGGAGTTGAATAGAGATGTATCCCACCTTCAAGTCCAATTAGCATATGTGAATGAGGCGGCATTTTATCCAGCAAGTCCATTTACAGGAACTGTACAAAGTATCGCTGTAAGAAAAGGTCAAATGGTAAATGCAGGGACGGAACTTGCAACGATTGCTGCTGACGACATAGAATCAACTGCATTTTTACAAGTTCCTCAGGCAGTTGCAGCAATGCTTTCAACAGGAGAACCAAGTATCATTCAAAAAAAGAACAAAAAGATTTCTATAACACCTCTTTATGTTGCAACAGAAGCAACAAGTGGACAGTTGTATGCAGTGAAATATGATATTCCTAGTGAGTATCAAGATCTTTTTTCTAATGGTGAATATGTAAGTATCCAAGTTCCACTGAAAGCATCTGATACATCATCAGCAGTACCACTGATTCCAATCGATGCTGTCTATCAAACACAAGATAAATCATTTGTGCTTGTTGCAGAAAAGAATAAAGCAATATCAAAAGACATTCAGGTTGGTGAAGTATTTGGTGATTACGTAGAAGTTGAAAGCGGATTAAAACGTGGTGATCAGGTTATCCTCAATCGTAATGTGATCGCTGACGATACTGTCAAAATACAATAACCGCTTTTCCTATGGCAGAATTAACTACTTATCTTAAAAAACTAAAGTTTGATCCGACACTCCTTACATCTCCTTTCGGAAGATATTTGCAAAATACTCGTTTGGTAATTTTGACTGTTTTACTTATGGTAATCGTAGGTGTAGCGAGTTACATGAGTATTCCACGTGTACTAAATCCCCAAATCAATATTCCCATTGTTATTGTCTCGACCACATTACCAGGTGCATCACCAGATGATATTGAGTCACTTGTAACTGTTCCTGTTGAAAATAGTTTAAATAGTATAGATGACGTTAAAACAATGTCTTCAACATCACAGGATTCTGTTTCTGTCGTAACTCTTGAATTTGAATCTGGTGTCAATCCTGATAAAGCAAAAGCCGATGTGCAATCTGCAGTTGATAGTATTACAGATTTACCGGATAGTGCTGAGTCACCAAATGTCCAGAAATTGGATTTTGAGAATGAACCTGTTTGGACATTTTCATTGAGTAGCAAAACTGATACTGTTAGTCTAGTTCGATTTGGAAAAGCATTACGTGACAAACTTGAAGATCTTCCATCAATTGATAGGGTTGAAACAACTGGACTTGATGATGAAGAAATTCAAGTTCTTGTAAATCCACAAAAACTTGCGGTATATGGTCTGAGTCCGTCCGCTATTTCTGAGACAATCAAATCAAATATTGGATCTGCACCTGCAGGAACAATTACGACAAGTGCATCTTCCTTTATCTTAAGTATCGACCCAACTGTAACCAATGTCGAACAACTGCGTAATTTACAAATTGCAAATGGTACTTCTTCAATTTTATTGTCTGACGTTGCAACTGTTCAGCAACGAATAAAACCTGATGCTACAGCGTCATACATAGCATCCAAAGATCAAGCACCAGTACAAACAATTAGATTTGATATTTACAAAACCGGTACAGCAAATATTACTGATGCAGTTGAAGATGCTAGAAAAACAACAGATGAATCTACAAAAGAATATGGCAATAAGTTTATAATTTCATCCGTTATTGATGCAGGGCAACAAATAGACGAACAATACTATGATTTAGTTCGTGACTTACTTATCACTATTTCGCTGGTATTTTTGACACTCTTTTTATTCCTTGGTTTACGCCAAGCAATCATTGCATCACTCGCCATTCCTCTCACATTTCTCATAACATTTATTGTTATGAACATGACAAATATTTCTTTGAGTTTCATCGCATTCTTCTCATTACTTTTATCACTTGGACTTTTAGTAGATGATACGATTGTTGTTGTTTCGGCATTAACAGCATATTATCGAACAAACAAATTTACACCCCTTGAAGCAGGTCTTCTCGTTTGGCGTGATTTTAAAACCGCTATTCTCACTACGACGTTAACGACAGTATGGGCTTTTGTTCCACTACTTCTTTCAACAGGAATCATTGGAGAATTTATACGACCAATCCCAATCGTTGTATCGACAATTCTTCTCGCATCACTTGGAGTAGCGTTATTTGTTACTTTGCCATTCTTCATTATTTTGTTGAACGGCAAATTGCCAAACCGTATTGTTATTCTTTTTAGAATTATTGGAATACTTTTAGTATTGGCGTTATTTATCACAATCATGCCACAAGGTCCATTATTCATTCCTGCATTTATCCTTTTCGTAATTAATATCTTTATCTATTTCCAAGTACGATATCAATTGTACAAGCGAATGCAAGAGAAACTTCATAAGCAACCGTTACAAACACAAACAAAGGAAAGAAAAAGTATTTCATATTACTTAAATAATGGTGTTATTAATTTTGAAATCGTTGAAAAGAAGTATCGAAGTATTATTAATAAAATTCTTTCACGAGGATCGCTCCGAAAAACGACAGTTATTATTGTTGTAGCATTCTCATTATTCTCATATGTACTTGTTCCTCTTGGATATGTGAAGAACGAATTCTTCCCAAAGAGTGATCAGGAATATGTATATCTTTCTCTTGAATTACCAGCAGGAACCAATATTCAAACGACACGGAAAGAAATGCTGGCGATCCTAGAGGATACAAGAAAAATTGAAAATGTTTCATTCGTTACAGCAACTCCTAAATTAAGTATTGATCCAGGTCGTGGTTTTGGAGGTTCAAATGATAATACCGCGTTAATTACAATTTTACTTCCACATAAAGGGGGAGTATCTTCAATTGATTTGTCAGAAAAGTTGCGAGAGAAATACAGTACATATCAAAAAGGAACTATTTCAGTAGTAGAGGTTTCTGATGGACCTCCTGCAGGGAGTGATTTGCAAATTAAAATTTCTGGAGAGGATTTAGCAGAGATTGATAAGTATGCAACACAAGTTCAAACCTTCTTGGAAAAACAACAAGGCGTTACAAATATTTCGAAATCAATTAAATCTGGAACAAGTAAAATTGTATTTATCCCTGATGCACAGAAACTTGCTGCAGCTGGCATAACACAAGATCAACTCGGTTCTGCAATGCGTACCTATGCAAGTGGATTTACATTACAAAAGGATGCTAAATTACAAAAAGAATCTGATGAGTCACAAGATATTGTCCTGAGAACAGCTATTACACCGCAAACTGCACAAGATGTTTCAACAATAACTATTCCGACACCAACAGGACAAATTCCATTGATTTCATTGGGCAGATTTGAATTACGTCCAAACCCGACATTAATTACTCGTGAGGATGGAAAACGAACAATGTCAGTTTCTGCAGGAGTAACGCAAGGAACATCTTCAACAGAAGTAAATACAAAACTTGAAGAATACGCAAATTCACTTAATTTACCTGATGGATATTCATGGGCAACCGGTGGAGTTAATGAAGAAAATGATCAATCGGTTCAGGCAATCCTTATGGCCATGATCCTTTCATTCCTATTAATTATCCTTACTATGGTTTTGCAATTTTCATCATTTAGAAAAGCATTTATCGTAATGCTTGTTATCCCATTATCAATCTCAGGTGTATTTATTATCTTCTCAATAACCAATACACCGCTTTCATTCCCAGCACTTATTGGAGTACTTGCACTCTTTGGAATCGTTGTGAAGAATTCTATTCTTATTGTTGATAAAATTAATCAGAACCTTAAAGAACAAATGGAATTCAAAGAAGCAATTGTTGATGCAGCGGAAAGTCGATTGGAACCAATTACCTTAACATCATTTGCGACAATTGTTGGATTGATACCAATTACCCTTTCAGATCCATTGTGGAGAGGCTTGGGAGGAGCCATCATGTCTGGACTATTCTTCTCAGGAACAACAATGCTATTCTTTATTCCTGTTGTGTATTATGCATTCTTTAATAAGAGTGAAGGGAAGATACCTGAAGAAAAAAGGGGACGAAAACCAAAGAATACTAATTAGTTAGAAATATACTTTTCAATCTTCTGCAGTAAATCATTCATTTCAAAAGGCTTTGCTAAGAAGTCATTTGCACCAGCTTCTTTTGAGCTTTTCTCGGCGTCACTACTTGCAGAGATAAGGATGATCGGAATGTCTTTTGTTTCTTTGCGAGATTTCAGTTTTTTACATACTTCTCGACCATCAGTTCCGGACATCCAAATATCCAACAAAAGTAATTGCGGTCTTTGATCTTTTAATTTTGGTACAAACATTCCATCCGGAGAAGTATAAACTTCATAATCACAGAATTCTAACATCATCTTTACAGCATCAAGTATTGCTGGATCGTCATCTGCTACAAGTATTTTTCTACGGACGGAAGTATTGTAACCATTTTTTGTATAGGTATTCATGAAGTAACAACAATTATTTAGTTTAGCGTCTGATTATGAGAATTATGTAAATGTGAGTAAGAATTATTTAAAAAAATCTAGATCATGATATACTACTACCAATGGACGATAAAGACATATTAGACGGAGTAAAACTCCGATACGTTACTGATAACAAACCAGGCTTCACAAGAAAACTCCAAGGGAAACATTTTGCTTACTTTGATAAAAAAGGCGAACGAATCACAGATCAAAATATCGTTGATCGTATAAACAAACTTGTCATTCCTCCAGCATGGAAAAGAGTTTGGATTTCTCCATACAAAAATGGACATATGCAAGCTACAGGTATTGATGCACGTGGTCGTAAACAGTATCGCTATCATCAGTTTTGGAATGAGTTAAAACAACAACAGAAATTTAGTCACGTTCTTGATTTTGCAACGGCATTGCCAAAGATTCGTGCCGATATAGATAAAGGGTTACAGATGAAAGGATTGCCCAAAGAAAAGGTCATAGCAACCGTTGTATGGCTTTTGGAGCATACATTAATCAGAGTTGGTAACATAGAGTATAAAGAAGAGAATAATTCGTATGGACTCACTACACTGACAAATCATCATGCTCATATTAAAAGCAGTGATATAGAATTCTCATTTATTGGTAAAAGTGGCGTAAAGCATAAAGTCCATGTCTCAGATAAAAAAATTGCAGGCATTGTCCGTCGCTGTCAGGAACTCCCAGGACAAGATCTTTTTGAGTATCAAGACGAAGACGGTAAACCAAATGAAGTAACTTCACACGACATTAATGAACATCTCAAAAAGATAACCGGGAAAGATATCACTGCAAAAGATTTCAGAACATGGGGTGGAACAGTGGCTGCCGCAAGTATGCTTGATGAAGCAGGAATTGCAGCAGAAGAAAAAGATTCGCAAAAAACCATTGTTGCAACAGTAAAACGTGTTGCAGAACATTTAAGAAATAAGCCCGCGACATGCAAGAAGTATTACATCCATCCCACAATCTTTGAAGCATACACTAATGGATATGTCATTTCTAATATTAAGGATAAATTGGAAGAGGATAATTTTAGAAGAATTCATGGACTTAATACCAAAGAAAACGAAGTTGTGTGCTTACTTAAAGTCATGATGAAAGAAGGTGAAAAGAATCTCGATGCGAAAGCTCAAATTTGATTATTCCAAAGACTTCAAACATATTAACTTCAGAGAAAACCCAGATTTATACCAAGTTGGAATAGGTGAACAAGGTGTACTCCTCGTTGAGCCATACAAATCAGAAATAGTGCAGCATTGGAGATTCAGGACACCAGCAATTGCAAAAATCTCTTCAGAAAAAATTTATAAAATGTTTCTTGAATATAAAAAACAAAACGATTTTGTCGGGATGGATATGTCGAGAAAATTTCTGCAGATGGGTTACACTCGTTCAAGAAGATATGCGAATCATGCAACGGGTAGAAAATATGAGAAGAATCCTCAATTAGAAAAGACTATTGAGAAAGAAAAAATAGCCAGAACCAAAGTTCGCCCACAAGAATCAGACTGGGAAAATAACGAAAAAGCCCAATCCGCAAGAATCTTCTACGAAAAATATTTACTTGCTAGAGAAGATAAGGAATATAAAGACCTAAAAAAGAAACACCAAGAACAATACGGTTAATGACTTTCAAATTATTTCGGCGTTCAGAACGGAGTGTTAAAAAAATCATTGGAAAAAAGCGTTAAGAAGGACGGCAAGCGAAGCGTGTCCTTTAGCGAGAGTGGAAATAATTTTTAACGAGTACTGATGAGCCGAAGAGCTTTGGTACTTTGTCGGCACAAAGTACGGAATAATTATTTCTTCTTACTCTTAGTTTTCTTAGGAGAATCTAATTTTGCTCCAGTTAATGCAGCAACTTTCGCTGGATCTTTCTTCCACTCATTACGTGACTTTAAGAAGAAGTAACTGATGATAATAATAGTTGCAAGCGGTGTTAACCATTCAGGCAAGTGGTGACCAAAACTATCATAAAGCATGACACAACCAAGGAAGAATACTGAATACATCGCACCATTTTTGAGATAAATATATTTCTTAATTGTATTAATACCTTTAATAGTAGCTTCTCGAACAACAAACGCTCCAATACCATTTCCAATCAAAATTAATGGAACAGAAAGAGTAAAAGCAAAAGCTCCGAGGACACCATCAATTGAGAACGTCGCATCAATTGCTTCAAGATAAAAAATCTTACTTAAGTCTGATTTGCCAGTGTCATTAAGCAAATCACTTTCGGCTTTTTCCGCATTTTCCTTAAATCCGTGTGTAATAAAGAATGCTGTTGAACCAACAACTGCACCAAAGGCCATCATCGGATCAATCTGAAGTGAATACCATACAATTGCAGCCAAAAGGATTGAGACGACTGCATAGAACCAAACACCAAGTTTTTCAAATGTTCTTTCTCCACGGATACCATAATGCTTTGGTTCCATAAATAACCAGTGGAAGAAAAGGAACAAAAGGAATGTACCACCACCGGCTAATAAAACAGGGGCTGATTGTTCAACAGACTCTTTCACCGCAGGATCTGCACTAAACGCTGCTGTAACTGCTCCCCAAGGTCCTAGTCCAGGATTGACTGCCCAAATAATTGCAAACGGAAGTAATCCACGCATCAAAAATACAGCAACAAGTAGACCCCATGTGAGGAACCATTTCTTTGCTTTGTCACTCATGGTTGCAAGAACCTGAGCATTAATAACAGCATTATCAATGGAACTGACTGTCTCGAAAAGTACCAATCCAACGACAATTAATATAGCGGAAAAGAAATCCATATAATGTATTATACTAGATCAGCTTAAGAATGTCAGGATGTAATATGGGCAATTTGAAACAAACAATCGAAATTGCTATACTACACTTATGGGTAATCTCTTCAAAACTATCTTTCTCCTCGGAATCCTCAGTGTCATCGTTATCACCATGGGACGTCTCTTTGGCGGCGAACAAGGGATGTATATGGCTTTTGGATTCGCATTATTAATGAATGGCGGCATGTATTTCTTCTCAGACAAACTCGCACTCAAAATGAGTGGAGCACAGCCGCTTGATCAAAAGAAATATCCTGAAATATATTCAATGATCGAAGATCTTTCAAGAAGAATCGATATTCCCATGCCAAAGTTGTACATCACACCAGACCGTCAAGCAAATGCTTTTGCAACAGGTCGCGGACCAGGACATGCCTCAGTAGCTGTAACACAAGGAATCTTAGAAATCCTCTCCAAAGATGAACTGCGGGGAGTTTTGGCACACGAACTTGCTCATGTTAAAAATCGTGATGTACTCGTCGCAACAGTTGCGGCAGTGCTCGCAAGTGTCATTTCTTTTTTAGCAAATATGAGCTTGTTCAGTGGGGGACATAGCAATGAAGAAGATGCACCAAATCCAATCATCATGATTGCGGCGGCACTTCTTGTACCGATAGCGGCATCGCTTATCCAAATGGCAATTTCCAGACAACGAGAATTCGGTGCAGATCACACTGGCGCAAAGACAATTGGAAGTGGCAAAGCTCTTGCGAATGCTCTTCTTGCGATATCTGATTCAACACGAAGAGCTCCATCACAAGTAAATCCTGCAATGTCATCTCTTTACATTGAGAATCCTGCTGGTGGTTTGGGCGGACAAATGATGAAACTTCTCTCTACCCATCCTCCTGTCGAAGAAAGGGTTAAACGATTGCAGAAGATATAAGTCTTTTCTGATATACTAGAGCTATGGAATTGATTGATTTACTATTACACTTTGATGAACATCTGGCGAACTTCATAAACCTTTTTGGACCATGGGTGTATGTGCTACTTTTTGGTATCATTTTTGCTGAAACAGGTTTCGTCGTGACACCATTCCTTCCAGGAGACTCATTACTTTTTGTAGTTGGAAGCTTAGCTGGAAGTGGATATCTTAATTTCTGGATCGTATACTTCTCATTACTTGTTGCGGCAATCCTCGGAGACTCCGTAAATTATTGGATTGGTCACAAAACAGGACACAAAGTCTTTAATAAAGAAAATTCCAGACTGTTTAATAAACAGCACCTTGAAACAACTCGCGAATTTTTCGAAAAGCATGGTGGAAAGACAATTATCCTCGCTCGATTTTTGCCAATCGTGCGAAGTTTTGCACCATTTGTTGCAGGTATGGGTAGCATGGAATATAAAACATTTTTCCTTTATAATGTCGTCGGTGGATTCATCTGGGTCACATCATTAACTGTTGCAGGATATTTCCTCGGATCGCTACCAATTATCAAAGAGAACTTCGAAAAAGCAATCTTTGGCATCATTTTCTTATCGTTGATCCCACCAATCATTGAGTATGTCAGAGCAAAGAAAGAATTAAAGACTGAAAAAGCGACTACAAACCTTAGTGAAATTAAAGATACCTTCAAAAAAGAAAAACTTAATTAATCATTTCACCCCAGCACATGTAGCAGCAGCCCATAAACCTTTTTTCTCGTTTTGTGCATCTAATTGAGCATGTTGGAATTCGCTTTGATATTTATAGGGTAAATCATAGGTGTATTCGTAGGCGTACCCTTCCCGAATCATCAGGCGATTAAAATTAACGCCACTTCTCAGCCATATATATCGTAGTAAGCGGTTATATTTGTCGACATTGTCTTGGGAATTATCACCTTCCAAATAAACTGTCTGTCCATTCAATAACTCTTTTGCTTTATTCGAAGCTTCTTTGCCAAAACATTCAACCTCACGCCGTGGATCAACGGTTTCAGGAGTATTGATGCCAATCAAACGAATTGTCTTTTCCTCATTATTGATTGAGACTCGGACAGTATCCCCATCAACAACTCGAACAACTGTTGCTGAGACACTTGCAATTACGGTCTTCTCACCAAGGACAGCAGTAGGAGCAGGAGTACCTTGCAGATCATCAACCTTGGGTAAATTATTTGGAACGAAAGATGGAGCAAAATATTGCAGCAGTGCAAGAAGAATGGAGATGAAGTAGAAAGCATTCTTTGTATCATTCTCAGTCATGCAAATAAATATAGCATATTTTCTTAATTCATATATTGCATTAAATAGCTGAGATTAGCGATAATAGAAGCATACAGCATCTCTGTTCGAAAGGAGGTGAGCACATGAGTCATCAACACAAATCAAACGATTTAGTAGGAATTCTTGAACCGCATTTTGCGAAGCTTCCACATTTGCCGAAAAACGCCCAAGATGTATTAGTAAAAGTTATGCCGTACATTGCATTACTTTTTGGTCTTCTCGGAGTTTTTGGAGCAATTAGTGGACTCGGGATACTTACTGCGACTTCACCACTTGCTATTATGGGTGGAGCAGAAGGAGTGTCAGCATATGGAGGAGGATTTGTAGCATCATTAATATGGTTGATATCTGCGGGTCTTATGCTTGCAGCATATCCTGGATTAAATACACGGAAACATAAGGGATGGGATTTACTTTTCTGGAGTGAGATCGCTAGTCTTCTCGGATCAATTGTAGCTCTTTCTTTTGTTTCAGGACTTATTGGAGCACTTATCGGAGTATATTTATTATTCGAGATTAAATCTCACTATAAATAGTACATAATAACCTCTATCTACTTTGAATACTTTCAAACAGGTAGAGGTTATTTCCTTCTTTTTCGCTTCTTTGCCTCAAGTAAGGTATAATACACACATATGTTAGTCGATAATGTCACACTCATAGTCAAAGCAGGGGATGGCGGCAATGGTGCTGCAACATTTTTACGCAATGGTTTAACAGCTCGTGGAGGGCCAAATGGCGGGAACGGCGGCAATGGTGGAGATATATATTTTCAAGGATCACGAAATATAAATGACCTCAAACAATTCCGATTTAAGAAAAAGGTCGAAGCAGAAAATGGTACATCTGGTAAAAATATGGGACTTTACGGCAAGAACGCTGATGATCTCACAATAGTTGTTCCTCTCGGTACACATATCACTGATACAGACACAGGGAGAATCTATGAAATAAGAAACGATAACAAACCTGTACTCTTTGCCAAGGGAGGCAAAGGAGGTCGCGGAAATATTGAGTTTAAAACAGCAACAAATCAAGCGCCTAACTATGCAGAAAATGGAACCCCTGGAGAACAAAAGACACTACATTTGGAACTAAAAATGATTGCGGATATTGGCCTGATCGGATTGCCAAACGCAGGAAAAAGTAGTTTGCTTGCGACATTAACACATGCAAACCCAAAAATTGCTAACTATCCATTCACAACGCTTGAACCAAATATTGGTATGCTCGACGAGTATACAATTGCAGATATTCCAGGACTTATCGAAGGAGCATCTCAAGGAAAAGGACTCGGAATCGCTTTCTTAAAACACATCGAGAAGACAAAAATTCTCCTTCATTGTATAGACTCAACTGACCCTGACCCAATAAAAACATATACGATTGTACGAAAAGAATTCGCACAACATAGTGCAAAACTTTTAGAGAAACAGGAAGTTATTTTACTTACCAAAACAGATCTAGCGTCAGTTGGGCAAGTTGAAAAATCAGAAAAGCTTTTTCTTAAGAAAGGATTGGAAGTAATTACATGCTCTATTTATGATGAAGCAAGTTTGGATACCTTACGAGAGCGTGTACATGCATTGCCTGAATTTAAAGAAACTACATTTGAGAAAAAAGAAAAGTATATAAAGTTCCCAATGGATAATCTCTACAAAACCCCACCTCTACCGAAAAAATCAAAAAAATATTAAATTGAACTCCAACGTCCAAAAATTCCTGTAGAAAGTAATCGCCCTGAACCTTTTTCTTCTAAAGCTAATTCGCCAACTTCTATATGATCTTTTTTTGTTGGAACAAAATCTTTCAAAGTATTCTCCAACATAAGCGAAGATGCTGAAATAGCATAAGCGTTGACTAGAACAAAAAGCGGTTTATCGGAAAGAAGCTGTCTACATTCAGATAAAAGTTGCGGAAATGATTGGGTAAATTCCCACTTCTCACCATTTGGTCCATGACCATAGACAGGTGGATCCATGATAATCGCATCATACTTATTACCGCGTTTTACTTCCCGTTGAACGAATTTGTAAGCATCATCAAGAATCCAACGAATTGGCTTATTATCTAACTTCGATGCGGTTTGATTTTCCCGAGCCCAAGCGATTGTGGGCTTGGAAGCATCGACATGTGTGACAGCAGCTCCCGCTTTTGCAGCAACTAAGCTTGCGAGTCCAGTATAACCAAAAAGATTAAGCACTTTTACTGTTTTTTGTTCTTTGTTTTTTGCATGGATTTGTTCACTAATCCATTGCCATTGCAACAATTGTTCTGGAAAAACGCCGGTATGCTTGAAAGGAGTCAATTCTGCCCAGAAAGCCAAATCGTTATATTGCATGAGCCAACGCTTTGGAACATTTGTTTTGTTATCCCAACTTTTGGTATTTGTGTTAAACACGGCATCAGCACTCATCCATTCACTTTGTGGCAAATGAGGTTTCCAGATGACTTGTGGATCAGGGCGAACAATTCGATATTTCCCAAACTGTTCTAATCGCATTCCTTCACCCGTATCTAAAAGCTGATATTCTTCCCAACCGGATGTAGATAAAATAACCATGAAGTGATTATACCAAATTGGACATACTATTGAGCGAAGTAATCAATTTTATAAAAATAGATTCCTAATTGTTTTGCTGCATTTTGATCAGCACTACTATCTCCAACAAATAAAAATCTTTCTTTCTCTATCGTATGTTCAGTAATTAACGAAAAGCCATCAATATGAGGTTTTAGGAGAAAAACATCTTCTCGAGTAATTACTTTTTCAAATTTTTCAAGAATCTCCTGCTCTTTTAGTACTTTTTCTACAGTTGATTTTGCGTTGGAAGACCACAGATAAAAATGTAAGTCTATCCTGTTGCGAATAAGATCGAGTAACTGATTATTATAAAGAACGTCGTGCAGTTGAGTTGATTCAAACTGTACGGTATTTTCATTAAGCAATCTTCGTAACGATTCACCATATTTTTCAACATAGAGATTTTGAAGATAACTTGGGACAATCTTTCCTTTTACCCATTCATTATATATTTCTTCATCTGTGTCGATAAGTTCTTTTTTAATATCGTTGAGGCAGTCATCCCATGGAAGAATCAGTTGCACAAGTGTTTCATCAAAGTCAAAAATTATATGGGTTTTATTATATTTCTGAATATATGAGGAAATATCCATTATGTAAGTATACCTGAAATCTGGGCCACTTCTTCACGAATATTGTTAACACTTCCGTCATATACCTGACCATCATAAACATCGAGGTGTCCTTTCAGAAATGCAGCCATTGTAGTTTTGTCATAGGATTTTGTTTCATCATGACGTTGTGAGAAATAATCATCAAGTAAACCAATCATCTGAGTTCGAGAAGCAGCAAAGAGTAATGCATGATAAAGAAATTGTGATAATTCAAATTCTTTTGCACTTTTACCAGTCAATTCCACGTCAAAATCTATTTCGGTAAAATCTTCTTCAGGTGAAACTATTGTATTTGATGTCCAACGGTCACCAAGAATTACTCCTTTATCATGTGCCGCGACCATATGATCGAGGACATCGGGCAAAACTTTTGTTTTTCCTTCTTGGAGATACTTTTGAAGCATTTTTCCCTCTAAAAAGGGAACTACCATCTCATCGCCCTCAGAAACAATTGGGACAATTGTCTTAAGTCCTAAATTATGCATGTGATTCATTTTATCTACTTGTTCGGTGGTATCAAGATAGCGAAAAGCACCACCATACGCAGTAAAACCTATTTTATGGTAGGAAAGTAACATACTATCTACCACTACACCCCGCTCTTTCGGTGCTCTATGAAGATATGAGCGTCCCTCAGCATCAACATATTGTCTATTAATATTAAGACCTCCCTGCAAAACAAGTCCTGTGGGGGTTAGATCTGTAAGAAAGGCTGAAACACTTGCCGATTTGTCTAATATCTCAGGGGATATACCTCTTAATTCTTTTGTCATGAGGCATTATATCATTCTTATAGGATTATTTTCAACGCCTGAGGAATAAGAGTCTTAATCGTATAATTAGACAACTTTGGTAATAATGTAGGTAACAGTTCCTGAAGGAATTGTAATTTCGACTTTATCACCTTGTTTTTTTCCTTCAACAGCTTTTCCGATAGGGGAACGGAGAGACAATTTACCTTCACTTGGATTTGCTTCAAGATCTCCAACAATTGCATAGGTCATCTCGCGAGTGTCATTTTTTAATGTAACAGTCGTGCCGATACCGATTCCTGAAGATTGTTTCTCAGAGACGATTTCTCCAACTTTCATGTAATATTTAATTCGAGTAACGCGAGAATCAATTGAGCGAAGTTTTTGTTTGGAGGCCTGGTAATACCCATTTTCTTTTAAATCACCTAACTCACGAGCTTTTTGGACATCCTCAATAACTGCAGGACGTGATGCAAGGAGCTCCTCAAGTTCTTTTTTGAGATCATCGTAGCCCTGTTGAGTGAATCGTATCTTGTCCATCTTGTGTATTATAGTGTATTGGAAAATTTTTTGTCTGAGCGAAGTGAAAGTGTGCTCAATTTCCCTTCTTAAAACAATTCAGTTATAATGATGACAGATGATTGAACTTGAAAAAACACTACGCATTCTCCCGGTCCATGTCATCAACCCCCAAGCAAATCAAGACAGAGCACTCAGTACAGCCGAAGAACTTGAATCTTTAATTAAAACATTGGGAGGAGAAGTACCAGACAGAATTATACAGAGACTAAATCACCCCGATCAGGGAACTTTTGTAGGCCGTGGAAAAGTATTAGAAGTTATTGAGAAGATTAAAGAATTTGATATCGATGTCGTCGTCTTAAACACTATGGCAAAACCACGACAGGTCCATACTTTAAAAACTCGTTTTCAGGAAGTAAATCCGCAAATTGAAGTTTGGGATAGGATGGATCTGATTCTACAGATATTTGATAAGCATGCTACAACAACCGAAGCCAAACTTCAAATCGAACTTGCACGCATGCGTTACATGGGACCAAGAATTTATGGAATGGGTGCAATTCTTTCACGACAAGGTGGAGGTATCGGTGCACTTGGTGCGGGCGAAACCAATACAGAACTTATGAAGCGTCACTGGCGTGAAGGGATCAAAGAGATCAATGATAAACTCGATAAAATAAGTGAGGCCCGAACTGCACAAATTGAACAACGAAAAAGAGCAGGATTCCAAACAGTTTCAATTGTCGGATATACCAATGCAGGAAAGAGTTCACTATTTAATTTACTTTCACATAAAGGTGTTCTTGAAAAGAACGCATTGTTTGCGACGCTTGATAGCAGTGTAAGCAATGTCTACGTCCCACAGCTTGAGAAAGAAGTGCTCTTGACCGACACCATTGGATTTATCCGTAACTTACCACCACGGCTTATTCAAGCCTTCAAGTCAACACTTATGGAATCGATTCATGCAGATGTACTTTTGCATGTCATCGATGCTTCTGATCATGAATATGAAGAAAAGATTCATGTGGTTAATAATATCCTTCACGAAATCGGTATTCATCTCGATCAGCATATGGTGTACGTCTTCAATAAAGTAGATAAAGCCAAAGGATTGGATCAAGAAGCTCTAAAGGAAAAATACAAAGAGTTTTCACCAATCTTTATTTCGGTGAAAGAACAAAAAGGAACAGAAGCAGTATTTCAAGGAATTGCTGAGGTTGTTGAAAGAAAGTCTTCTCAAGAATCTGAGCAAACAGCAGAATAAGTTAGATGAGTTATTTTGTCTATATACTCAAATGTGCAGATGGTACGTATTACACAGGCAGTACCAATGATGTTGAGAAACGGGTTATCACCCATAATACACATAAAACCGGTGCCAAATACACTAAATCCCGAAGACCGGTAGTACTCGTTTACCAAGAAGTACACGAAACCAAAAGCGAAGCACTTACTCGAGAAAACCAAATCAAACAACTAACCCGAGTCAAAAAAGAAATACTAATTCAATCTTTTAAATAATTTAAGAACAGCGTTAAAAAAGCATTCTTACATACCTCTTAAGCTCAACTGTTACTATATATTTATGAGTTCTCATAGACCCCGTCCACTTTTGCGACAATTAAACAATTTATATAAAGTTGTAAGTCATCCTTATAGCTTTCTTTTTATTCTGGCTTCTATAGTCGGATGGTTTGGATTTGGATATCTAACACATTTTGAGGAAACTTGGTATAAATGGTTCCATGTTTATGAAATGGTTATAACGCTGGTAATGGTATTTTTGATTGAGAATTCGACACATGCAGATAACAAAGCCATGCAAGAAAAACTTGATGAAATTATCCGAGCAATGCCAAAAGCAGATGATGACAAAATCGGTTTGGAGAAACACTTTAAAGGAGAAAATTTAGAATAAATTAAGCCGCAGGTTTTCGCTCGTACAAACCTATCAATTCCGCCTGATCCACAATGTGATCCTGCATCGCATCAATGACCATTTGTTTGGTAACAGTTTTTGCATCGGGGAATTCCATCATTGTATCTAACGCAAATAACTTGAAAAAATATCTATGCTGACGATCTGGCGGACAAGCCCCAGCATATGCATGTTTATTTGCTGAATTTAATCCCACTGTACCAGGTACAGCATTAACATTCTCGTCAATATTGGTAACACTTGGATCGATATTATAAATAATCCAATGATCAAAAACACCATCTGGTTTTAGATTCTTTGGAACATCAGGATCATCCATAAGCAACACAAGACTCTGTGCATCTTTTGGAATATCGCTAAAGGTGAGAGGAGGATTTACATTATCTCCGTCACACGTATAGGTACTTGGCATTAATTGATTATTTTCAAATGTAGAGCTACTAATCTTCATACATATTAAACTATACTCGGCAATAATTAAGGATTATGTAAGAATAGAATATTTATTTCTTTGGAGGCATTGGGAAAAATATACTTGTTCTTCTTTTATAATCTTCCCACTCAGGACGTCCTGCATATTTCTTCTCAAGAAGAGGAATACCTGAAACTTTTGTTATCAAAATAGTAATAACCAACGGTCCAATAATTGTAAATACACCGTTTGGCAAACTCACAGCAATCAGAAAAATTCCCCACCACTGTGTCACTTCTCCAAAATAATTTGGATGACGGGTATATTTCCATAACCCATCTTGCATCACATGACCTTTATTATCAGGATTTTTGACAAATTCTGAAAGTTCATAATCACCATTTGCTTCAAAGTAGAATCCGATGAACCAGATAATCACAGCCAAGCCATCCAATAACTGAAAACCAGCGTCGGAGCTGGAGTTGATAAAAATCACAGGAATACTAATTAATAACATGAGTAAACCCTGTGTCAAGAAAACATTGAGATAGGATTGGACGTAGAAATTACCTTTCCATTTCTTTTTCATATCTTCATATCGATGATCTTCCTTACGGCCACGATTACGAAGATAAATATGCCCGGATAATCGCAAACCCCACAATGCAACCAAAGCAGTTACAAGTAATTGTTTCTCATAATATGTTCCGCTCAAAAATAATGTCGATACAGCGACGACAATAAAACCTAACCCCCAAGCAATGTCTGCAAAGTCATTTCTTTTACGAAGTATGGAAATACCAAAAGCCAAAGTCATAAAGACTAAGACAATAAGAGTAGTGAAACCAAATATTGTGAAGAATGTCATGAGAGTAATTTTCTCCCGATCATAAATGCAGCCCAAGCAGTTACTGCTGAAAGGACAGTACCCCAGATCAGATCAACGATCACAAGTTGGAAAGGCCAATTCGCTACTGTAGCAAAATTAGTAAGTTCATAGGTTGCATATGCAACAAATCCAAAGAACGCTCCCGCAAATCCTACAATTCCTGCATGACTGTTCTTCACTTTAAGTGCAGGAAGCACAACAAAGTAAAGCAGTCCTGCGACATAAATCGCATAGAAAACACCAGCTGCTGCAACATTTGGTTGGGTCGAAAGAAGGAAGCCAATTTGCTCTTTATAAAAGGTCGTAGCAACAAAGCTTAGCCAAACAAAATCTACACCGAGGAAAACGATAAGTGAAGCAACAAAAAGTTTGAGATAAAATAGAAAATTCACTAGTTAAACAATACCAATTCTTACGAAGCAATTCAATGCAGAGTTTGGTAAGAAAATTCCTTGTCTTTACGAAGAACGAAGTGATGTAGCAATCTCACTATAAAAGAGTATAATAATCCCAATGAAAGCAATATGGGATTGTAAATCCGCAGAAGAATTTGATGATGTCTTTGATTGCTACATCGCTGAAGCACTTTTACTTGAAGGTTATGGATTAAAAAGTAAAGAAGAGACCCTAAAAAAATACGATGCCAAAACCCTTGATGAACTCGCAAAGAAACAACAAGTCGCATTAAAAGAACTCCCCAAACTTGAAAAGCTTTATTTTGAAATCGAGTTGCCACTGGCAAAAGTACTCCGTGGGATGGAAAAGCATGGAATCATTTTGGATGTGAAGAAACTACAATCGGTTGGAGAAAAAATTGATAGTTTATTAGTCGAACTTGAAGAAGATATTGCCAAGGAAACAGGTGGAGGAATCAATCTCAAATCGCCGCTACAACTAGGGACATTTCTTGCTGAGAAAATGGGAGTTCCATTGAGTTTGACCAAAACAGGAAAGTACGCAACCAATGAAGCAGAGCTTTCAAAATTTGCAGACCAATTTGATATCATTCATAATTTATTGAAACATCGGGAATTGAGTAAACTCCGCTCGACGTACGTCGAAAGCCTGATCCAAAAAGTCAGCGAAGACGGATTGATACACACGACCTACAATCAAGTCATGGTCAATACTGGTCGACTTGCGTCATTAAATCCAAATCTCCAGAACATCCCGGTGACATCAGAAATGGGACAAGCTATTAAATCATGTTTTATTGCAAAACCTGATCATACATTTGTGTCATTTGATTATTCTCAACAGGAATTGAGAATCCTTGCTCATTTGTCTGATGAAAAAGCACTCATTAAAGCCTTTGCAGATGGGCAAGATGTGCACACACTGACTGCGAGCAAATTGTTTACGACGGATTATGACGAAGTAACCAAAGAACAAAGACATATTGGAAAGACGATTAACTTCGGTATCATCTATGGTATGAGTAGTTACGGCATGAGTGCCGGACTCAATATCCCACAAGAAGCAGCAGATCAATTCATCAAACAATTTTATGCATCTTATCCAAATATCCGAAATTTCTATGATATGTATTTAAAACATGCCAAGATTCACGGGACTGTCGAAACAATCCTCGGACGAAGAAGATATGTCTTTGAAGATCCCAAAAGAAAGTTCATCGATAATAGTATGCGAAGAGTTCTGATGAACTATCCAATCCAAGGAACAGCAGCGGACTTTATGAAGAAGGTTATGGTGGATGTGCATAATGAAATCCTTACCAAACATCCTGAAGTCGCATTACTCTTGACGATTCACGACGATTTAGTTTTTGAAATACCAGATGAGAAACTTGAATCCGACATCATCAAAGAAATCCAAAATGTGATGACATCTGTCTATCCACTCTCCGTCCCAACGACAGTTGATGTGAAAGTAGGGAAGGAATGGGGAGACCTTAAATCTTTTGATAAAGTCTGATATTTTATGATGAGTTGAGGAAAAAAGGGGATTTTGGTATAATTCACTATATTGCGGGCGTAGTTCATCGGTAGAACGTCTCCTTGCCAAGGAGAAGGTAGTGGGTTCGATTCCCATCGCCCGCTCATACTAAGATACTCTAATCGGGTAATTAGTTGAACACATTTTCTGCCCCGAGTGTAACAAAATAGTTACCCCGCTTGCGTATCCTAAAACAGGAAAGATAATAAAGATAGGGAAACCCTACGTGCGAGAACTCAAAAGGAGTTCTTATGTTGCAGGGAAAATCACTTCAGCACGCTTACGACGATTTTATAATCAATTATTCTGCAGAAAAGGGTCTTAGCCCCAAAACTGTTCGTAACAAGAAAGATATTCTTGATAAGTTATTGCCATTCCTAAATGGTAAGCCATTTACACTTGATAGTTGTAGGCAATATGCGTTGCATATGTATGCCAATGGTTGGACTAAACCCCACAGCAAAGTAAACATTATTAAAAACCTACGAGCATTTATAGCTTTTCTTTATGATCGTGATATAGAGTCGTTACGTATGCACATAAAAGAACATTTTTATGATAGATCACATTGGGTATAAGCTATTGTCCACAGGATTTCTACGGATTTATTGCTAGCATTACACTAACTTTTGATAGTTTCTGTGCGGAACATCCTTCATACAAGGAGACGGATTTTATCACCATTCTTCTTCCAACTCCATTAAAATACACCATAACTTTGTTATAATCTGTTAATGATAAAAGCTGTGATCTTTGATATGGACGGTGTCGTATCTGATACTCAAAGTTTTCATGGGGAGATTGAAAGCATGCTCTTAAAGGAATATGGGATTGCCATGAAACCTGAAGAAATTTCTGCCGTATATGCTGGCGTTCCTGATGAAAAGATGTTTGCAGAGATTTTTGAGAAGCATGGAGTGACTGAGTATTCGACCCCTGATATTCTGTATAAGAAATGGGAGCTCATGGAAAAAGTTACAAAAGGAAGGCTTACTGCGATCCCTTATGCAATAGCTTTGATAAAAGAACTCAAGAATAACAGGTTCAAACTTGCAATAGCATCAGCATCAACCAAAGACTTTATAGATGAAGTTATGGATGCACTCAATATCAGAAAGTATTTTGATACCCTTGTATCATCATATGAAGTAACACATGGTAAACCTGCGCCTGATATATTTCTTCTTGCAGCAAAACGGCTTGGAGTTCGACCTGAAGAGGCTATTGTTATTGAAGACGGCCGAAGTGGCATGATTGGAGCTACCGCAGCTAATATGAAGTCTATTGGCCTTGTAGCAGACATCAAGGGCGACTATCCAGCTACTAAAATTGTTTCCTCATTGAAACATGTAAGTATAGCGATGATTCAGAAATTATAGCTGGGGGAGATGCCAATAAGAAGTTGAGAAAGTTTAAACCTGATACTGGTCTAGTTTTTCAAGCAAAGTATCTACTTCTTCATTTGTATTGTAATGGGCAAATCCTACACGTATAAATCCACCTGTCTTCTCAAGCCCTAATCGTTCAGATAATGAGATAGAGTAAACACTTCTACTCCAAATGTATATATTATTTTCTGCGAGATATTTAGCAATCTTATCTGACTGTTCATTTCCCAATGAGATTGCAATCGTTGGTACTCTCCACATTTTGTCCTTTTCTTCACTTACTCCCCACAGTGTATACCGTGGACGCTTTTTAATTTCCTTAATAAACCTCCATGTTAGTGAAGACTCATATTCTGCTATTGCGGACATACCAGCATGAATGTCTAGTTGTCTCCCTGTAAACTGAGGATAGTAATCTCTAAAAGATGGATTTTCTTTACCTACATAAGCAAGATATTCAATTGCCGCTTTTGCTCCAGTAACAATTTCAAATGATTGCGCACCGTTCATCCATTTTACAGGAATTTCATTAGGTGCAGGCCGTATTTTATAAGCAGGGAGCGCTTCAAGATACTGCCTTTTCCCCCACAATAGTCCAACGTGAGGACCAAAGAATTTATAACTAGAGCAACCAACAAAGTCAGCTTCCCATTCTTGTACATCTATCGAATCGTGAGGTGCATATGCAACTGCATCGACATAAACCAAAGCACCTACTTCATGTGCCATTCTTGCTATTGTTTTTACATCAGTTCTAGTACCAACAGAACTTGATGCCGCACAGAAGGCAACGAGTTTTGTCTTTTCTGAAAGCACGTTTTTGTAGCTGTCTAAATTTATTTGGCATGTATTATCGTCAATATCCATGTATCGGACAACTACACCTGTATCTTCAGCGGCAAGTACCCATGGGGAAACATTTGCATCATGATCAAGTCGGCTAAGGATAATTTCATCACCCTTTTCCCATGTTTTTGCCAATGAACGACTAATACTGAATGTTAAAGTAGTAAAGTTTGGGCCAAATATGATTTCATTCGAATCTGGAGCGTTAATAAATTCTGCTACAATTTTCCGAGTCTCCTCCATCATTTCATCTGTTTTTACGCTTGTAGGAAATACTCCACCTTTATTACCATTTTTGGTAATTAAGTGATCTGTAACAGCGTCAATAACGGTCTGTGGCACTTGGGTGCCTCCTACTGCATCAAGAAAGATGGGAGGTTTCTTACTTTCATTTTCTTTTAATGCTGGGAACAGTTGTCGGAATTTAGCAACGTCAAACATAGTGGGGTCATTTTAAAAAAAAAGTGTTGAGATTGCAATGAGGGTAATGTCAATTAAATTGACAGCTAGTTTTGCTTAAGAAGTTGGACTGATTTTCTTATTGCATCAAAATCATATCCAAAGGGCTTGAGAAAGCTAGGATAGTAAATCTCAAATGTTAGTAATCCTTTATAATTCTGTTTCTCTAGGTACTGAATAAACTCTTTCGCTTTAAAGTTTCCCATGTATAAAGGCATATGATGCTCAGTTGATGTAAAGCTACTTAAATGTACATTGCCAATATAAGGTACTATTTCCTTCATCCATTTTTCTTTATGCGGCTTTTCTTTTGAAAGATGATCAATATCTAAGGTTACATTAAGATTATGTTCTCTAGCTGCGGAGTATATTTCTTGCATATTTCCAGTATCCTTACCCAGCGGGAAAAAAGGATCCACAAGCTTATTATCATAATTTGGAGAAAGATTTTCCAAGAGAATGTCGATTCCAGTGTTCTTTTTTATACGAGAAAGTCTTTTGAGATAATCCTGCATTGGTTTTTCTTTGAGTGAGTACCTTGGAATTGGATGACAAACCACTTTCTTAACAGCGAGCTGTTTTGCTATATCGAAAAACCCTTCATCAAAAGATAATCCCAATCCACCCCATACAGGCTGATGAATACTCGTAACTGGTAGCTTATATTTCTTTGAAAGATGTTTTATTCTATCAACTGACCAACGTGATTTTAAACCAACCACAAGTTCTACACCATCAACACCTGCATTCTTGAGGCCTTTAAACATGTATTCCAAATCGAGAAATAATGGCGCAAAATCAGTAATTGAGGAACTTATTTTTAGTTGTTTTGTCTTACTCATCCTACAATTATAGCAAAAATTTGATTAGGCACCTCTGCTAAATACAATTTCTCGTACTGTTCTGTCTGGTTTTCGCAATCTTGACTCATCTTCTAATCTACGCAATTGAGCTCCCACCTGACCCACGAATTCAGTGTTTGTGGATTGTAAGGCAACCTCTTGAGACCCCCAATTCGTAATCATATCTGAATAACATCGTGTACCCATAAAGACTTGCGCGGAAGGAAGACCTTCATCTACTAAAAGTAAATTAGAGTGTATCCATACAGGATTTTCGTATGTGGGGATAGTTATGCCATCTCTTCTTGACTGCAACTGACTCTTCGTATCAAACATCCAAGATAAAGGAAAATCTAATAAATTTGGATCACCAACAATCATCTTTCCAGAAGCTCCGCTATCTTGCACTGCCTGCATTGCCATTACTAATTCACCATCAGAAGTATGTTGGTTTGTCATAACCACACTTCGTTGTGCACCTTCTATCGCAGCTTTGGCACGTTTCATAATAAGTGACCTTCCAGGAACACCTGCATCTACAAGAAGAGCAGTATAACCAGAACCAGCTAATTCGTAATCCTCACCACCAGGCCCTTTACTAGCTGATTCATAAATATCTGCAAGCCCATCGACAAGTAAGGGATCAGTTACACGTGTCATCGTTCCAGGTTGGCTATGTTCTACGAAATGATGTTGATCTCCAACAAATACAACATCATCGATAACCGCCATTTTTCTATGGTTTCTTCCTCGTGCAGGGTTAAGTTTTTCTAAGACACCTCTTGGAGGATTTGTTTCAATAACTTGCACACCACGTTCTTCAAGTTCAGCTAATGCATTTTCTTTGCCTTTTTTTGAATCACGTACTTCTTCTCGCCTGCGTCTTGATAAATGAGGTTGGTAATAAAGAGAATCGGCTAAATGCATTCTGTAGAAAGCGTCTACCGTAAATCGTGTATCAATACCTCTTTCTGCCGTTTCTCCAAACAAAGCTTGAAACTCAGGAAAGTTGCCATTCCCATCAAAAGTCATTGTTTGTATCCAAACTCTTTTTTTTGCTTGAGGGATAAGAAGTCTGAGTTGATCTTTATACTGCACATCATTTAAGAGAGTAACTTCAGATCCTTGTGTAACACCTCTCTCCGATAGAGGAATATCTTTTCTTAATTGAGGCCTTTCCATGAAAGGGATTATAAAAAATTCTGTAGGATATAGCAACACTTGCTATATCCTATGGTATAATTCTGTTCCAGTTATGGCTACAGAAAGACAAAATGCACCAGAAGTTTATACGCCCAGTACTTACGAAATAACGAAAAGCATACTACATCTTGGTCAATCAAATCCTCAATTTCCAAGGACACTGAAACTTGAACCATGGAAGCAACTGGTTGAAGAAGTAGGAGAACAAGCAGATTTAATGAGACTTCCTATCTCCGTTCCAGGTTTTCGGCAATCATACCTTGTAACTTCAAGAACCCTCGCGAAAAAAGTACTCATGACGGATTTTGAAGGAGTGGTCATGCCTGCAGGAGAAAAAAGATTTATGATTGCTACTCAAGGCGGAGTTATACAAGATAACTCAACACTTGAGGAATGGAGGGATGCACGTGCTGAACTTTCACCCTCAGTTTCACCTAGAAATCTAAAGATACATGAAGCTATTGTAGAAGATGCTGTAGGAACTGCAACAGAAAGATTAACAGAAGAATTAGCACATGGCGATGTCCCCTCTTCTCGGCTATTTAGAAGATTTGCAGCACGAGCAATTCTCGGTACATACCTTGGACAGCACTTACCTGTTGAGGAGGCTGACAAAATTATTGATAGCTTTAACAGTTACTATATAACTAGTCCATTACTTGTTTTTAAAACGGGCAATATTGGTTCAATAAGACGCTTTGCAGAGAAAAGAATAGAACCATACACAGATGTATTAGATCAAGTAGTCACAAGAGCAGTCGATCAGGGAACAGAAGGGGTGCTTACACAGGTACTGGATACACAAGCAGAGGATCAAGTTATGGAAACTTTTAGAGGAACAATTACAGGACAAGGTGAACTTGCAACATCATTGGAATGGATTACATACAATTTGGCCAAAGATAAAACAAGTCAGGAGCAACTACGAAGTGCATTAGGAACTGAAGATTTTCCAGCTTTATGCAGACAGTTTCTAGAAAGATCAGCAGCTAAAAATCCAACATCAACTTTTATTTTGCGTAGAACCACTCAGCCCTGGGAAATTTCTACAGGTGTAATGCCCGTTGATTCTCTCTTAGCAGTTCCATTATTTACATTTCCTGACCAAGACGATCCTACCTCAAGCCAGCGAAGTAATTATGACCTTCAATTTAGTCCTGGACTAAGAAGATGCTTTGGCAAGCATTTAACTCAAGCTATACATAAAGAATATGTGCCAGCGCTACTTGAAAGTACAGATGATATTTCATGTCTGAACGATCCAATACCGAAATTAAGATTTACACTTGTAAGACCTGATAGAGAATTTGAGTTTCAATTCAAAAACAAACAGAAAGGAGTCTGATATAATCAGAATACATGAAGTTTATCCTCATTTACGGTGCACCTGCTACGGGTAAGTATACTGTTTCAAATGAACTTGCAAAGACTACTGGCATTACACTCTTCCACAACCATATTATACTGAATGCACTAAGCGGCATATTTGGATTTGATCATCCTGCAAGAAAAAAACTAGAAAAAGAATTTCGCTTGAGAATAGTAGAAGAAGCTGTAAAAGCAAATGTAGATCTTATTGCTACAGGTGTCATTATGAGAGACAATGAAGCGTTTTACAGACAAATGTTACAAGTTGTTGAATCGGGTAAAGGAAAGTGTATTCTAATCCAACTCACTGCTTCTGTGGAAGAATTAAAGAGCAGAATTAATAATGAATCGCGTAAAACTATGAATAAAATTAGCTCAACCGAACGTTTGCAACAATGGACAGAAAAATATCCTGAATCTTATGAGAGAATTGATTTTAGCGAGCAGATCTCATTAGATACGAGTACATTGTCACCCATAGAAATCTCGAGAAAGATAATACCCATTATTAGCTAATTTCGCACCACTTTAATAATTGCTAATTCTTCAACGGTTTGCTATTATTTTCTACAGACTTTTGATTGTTCTTGTGCGGAACATCCTTCCTACAAGGAGAAGGTAGTGGGTTCGATTCCCATCGCCCACTCATCCGCAATTAATTCGAACTAAGGCTCCTGCGTGGAGCTTTTTTTATCTAAAAGTGCTACGCTATTACTAAGATATACATCAATGGCAAAACAGAAAATAACTAAGAAGGAGTTGCATAAGCGACAATACGAGATGTTACCTCAGCTCATTGGAATAACTGTGGTATTTTTAGGACTCTACTTAAGCTTAACTGCTAATATCATTCACGATTGGGTTAAGAACTTTAAAGATGCTAATATTTATGCATTATACTTAGTCATCGTTTTCTCAATGGTAGCGGTATTTGGATATTTACTTTACTATAGTGTACAGAAATTCTATTTGAAACCGTTTGATGATCTGGAAAAGAGATACAAAAACAGAAGAAAGTAATATTGTATTTCAAAGAACAGATACGATAGCTTAAGAATTATTATAGATTACTAGTTATAGCCACTTTTAACATCTCTCATGATACCGAGGATTTCCCTCAATTCCAAATGAAATAAGTAATTCTTCTACCTTTCGATGTAAACTTTCTTTACTTCCAACATTTTCTATGACAGTATCGGCAAGTTCCAAACACTGAGTAATATTATCACCCTCAGGAGGTTGTCCTACACCCATATCAATAGCGTCTGCATTATCAAATAAAACCTTTGCTGTAGGATCAGAGAATCTCGCTCTTGTAATTAGCCTCTGGAATCGTATATCAGAAGAGGCTGTCACACCAATAATTTTTGCACGAAGATTTTTTTTAAGCCATAAAATGTCTTCGGGATGACGTAAGCCATCGACAACTGCTTTTTCAGACTCTCCCAATTGCCGCTTTTGTTCAATTCTTTCTGCAATAGATCTCGCTTGCATATCATGACCGAATTCTCTTCGCAAGGACCGTGCTGTTAATTAGAAGTGCTCCAGATCCACAGGTAAACCTTTACGGAAAAGTTCTGCATGGATATCATCTCTAAAGGTAAAATGCGTATACCCCTTTGAAACAAGAAGTTCAGAAATTGCCCCTTTACCACTCGCAATAGGACAGACAACAACAACAGTGCTCTTCATAAGGTCTTATTATACTGTACATGTAAATAGTATAATAAGATGCTATTATAATAATGTACAAAAATGAAAAGAAGCAAGATAGGAGTATGTACAATAATTATTGATAAAAGTAGCAAAAGACTTTTGCTTGGGAAAAGAATTAATAGCTATGGTGAAGGTTCCTACGGATTACCAGGCGGAGGACTTGAACTCGATGAAAAAATTATAGACTGTGCAAAGAGAGAAGTTTTGGAAGAGACAAGTCTCAGAATAACTTCTCTCATATATATTGGAGTAATACGCGAAACCCAATCTAGAGATGATTACTATCATTTCGTTTTTGTTAGTAATAATTATAAAGGAACTCCCAAAGTTGTGGAGCCTGATAAATGTAGGGGTTGGGAATGGTTTTCTTTAAGCGACGTTCCAAAAAATATTTTACAGGGTCATGCAGCTGCATTAGAAATGTATAGAGAGAAAGGGAAGTATGGATTTAAAGAAATGTAGTATATTAATATAATACTTATGTATATTTAAATTTGACATTTTATCTCTACCAAAGATAGAGAATAGACATTAGACTGATTTTAGAGACCAAATCGCTTTTAATACAAGTAAGCTAACCCCTACAGAAATAACTATGGAAATAATGAAAGTACTTTAAGGGCATGCTTTTTATGAGCTATATATAAAGCAGAGAAATTTACCTCACGACATTGATCTTTTATGAATTAATGCTTTTATGAATCGTATGTTTACACTATCTAATGTAAACATCAGTAAATACAATTTAACAATTTGCTTGAGACCCATCTTTTTATTATTTATCAGCAAAGTTAATTATTATTATTATGCAGAAATTAAATATCCTTGTATGAAACCTGACAAATCTTTTAGGCTTTTTTTGTGGATCGGAATGTGATACAAATAGATTTATGAAAGTTGGGAAGATTTCAGAGACAAAATATTTACTACGGCTTGAGCGGGGAGAAGAAGTTGTTGCAACTTTGACAGCATTCTGTGAGAAACACGTGATCAAAAACGCTTGGCTCACTGGTCTTGGTTCGATAGATAATCCTACACTTGCACATTATAAAGTTGATAATAAGAAATATAGTGAGAAAAAAATCGATGGTATCTTTGAAGTTACTAATTTTACAGGCAACATTGCACTCTTTGAAAATAAGCCATTACTGCATCCACATATTACCCTAGGTGATGAAAATATGAATGCATATTCTGGACATCTGGTCCACGGGACAGTTTCCGCAACTATGGAAGTTATGCTTAAAGTACTTCCTACAGTATTTACAAAATCAATGAATGAAGAGATTGGTTTGAAACTTTTTGACCTCGAAGACGAATAATCTACTTATACAAGAGAGAATTACCTACTCTCAATACTATTGTAATAACTTACTATAATATGTTGACATTGCCTTCTTTGCATTGCATAATGAACACAATTCTATGGCAGGAATAAAAAGATACACGGATTACAAAAATTACCGTGCAACTGATTCATTTACCCCCTATGTCTCAGCAATGATTGGCATTGTGGTCTTAACTTTCCTCGGATATGGGACACAAAGTTTTGTACGAAACGCATCTGCTGCAAACGCTCCAACATTTACAAACTGCAATAACCTTAACAATGAAACGACAAGTATGAGCCTCACTGCTTGTTCAGAGTTAAAGACGAGAACAAAAGCCGTAAGTTTTATTGATAATCTCGTCCCTGAAGCTCACGCTATGCAAAATATCCTCAACTAAGCTCCTTAGTATTTGACAATTATTATAGTAATACTCAATACTATATATAATGCCCAACAGTTCAAAGCAGATCTTTCCAGATCCTGCTCCTGCCAAAGTTGAATCATTTGAGCCTTATTGGAATAGTATTCTGATTATTGTTATGGTTACTTTTGTATTATTTGGATTGCAATCACTAAGCCTTGCTTTAAATGAAAACGGTTTGGAGAAAGTGACAAGTTGTTTCGCAGAGAATAATCAATCAGCCTATCACAAGTTCAAGGCTTGTACAGCACACTCTTAAGGTTATTTTACACAGGCAATACAAAGCTTCATAAAATGATCTGCCGCATCGTCCCAACTTAAATCTTTTACCTTCTGAGGTAATCTACTGCTCAATTTTGTGTACTCTTTTTTATCACAAAGGAGTGATTTTATTTTATCTGCAAGCATAATGGGATTATTGGCTGAGGTGATTAGAAAATCATGATCTTGATCAAGAATATCGGAGACTCCAGTAACATCAGTTGTAATAACAGGAATACCACAAGCCATCGCTTCAACAGCAGTTATACCAAATGATTCGTAGTGTGAAGGTAAGACCAGCATTTCAGACGCATTATAATAATTAGGCAATTCCACAGGTTCTTTTCTTCCTACAAACTTTACTGCAGTATCTATCTGTAATACTTTTCTAATTTCATTAAGCTTTTTTAACTCTTTGGGCCAATGGTCCGATGGTTTGGAGACATCTCCGCCAACAATCCAAACACACAAACGGAAATTTGGATACTCATTAAGAATGATTTTCAACGCATACAATAAAACATCAATTCCTTTTAAAGGTTCTATCCTTCCAACAAAAAGTATAACCTTATGATCCGGATCAGCTCCAATAGCTTTCTTTGCAACAATTTTGTCTGATGGTTTAAATAACGATAAGTTCACTCCAGGGATAAGAATTGCGATTTTATTTCGATCACCCGAGTATAAGGATTCAATATACTGAGCATCATTTTCACTTGTGGCGATAATCTGATCTGATTCTTTGACCAGTTTAATTTCTGTTTTGATACGTTCAACACTTTCACGTTCTTCATCACTACGGGCAACGAGATTCTTCATAAGTCCAAGTGTATGAAATGTCATTACCAAGGGAATACCAAACTTCTTTTTAATATCCAATCCAATTATTCCTGATAAATAATAATGACAGCTCACTATCGAATAAGAAAGTTCTTCTTTTTCAACAAATGCATAAAAGTTGTTCAAAAAATCGGGAATATGTTGCTCCTGTTCTTTTTTATCAATTTTCTTCAACGGACCAGCAGGTAAATGAATAACTCGAAGATTTGGACTGACGTGTACGATCCTTTCACTTTTCGGATCCTGAAGCCGAGTATAAACATCAAGAACTTTTCCCTTTTTTGCTAAAGACTTTGAAAGTTCCAGAACATAGGTATTTGCTCCACCAATTTCGGCATCAATCTCATCCGAGAGAGGACATGTATGATAAAGAATTACTGCTAGACGTTTCTTTTGCATTTGGATATTATATAATACTCTTTTATGAATACCTACATTTATTTAGTTCGCCATGGCGAAGTAGAAAACCCTAATAAAGTTTGGTATGGTAGACTCCCACGATTTGGTTTAACCAAACAAGGAGAAGAAGAGATAGCACAGACCGCAAAGTTTCTTAAAAATAAACCTGTTAGTGAACTCTATGCAAGCCCACTGCTTCGAGCAAAGAAAACCGCTGAGATTATTCAAAAAGAATTGAATTTTCCTAAAATTACCTTTTCTGATCACTTATTAGAAGTTAAAAGTTCATACATGGGACAACCAATAGAAAAGCTTCAGGAAATTAAATTTGATATTTTTAGCGGTCCAGAACGGGCAAAAGATGACGAAACACTTGAAGACCTGGCTTTAAGATCAACTGAGTTTCTTGACCATGTGGTAACAAAACATTCTGGCAAACATGTTGTCGCTGTAAGTCACGGTGATATCCTTATGACAGTAAAAGCAGTACTCAGAGGTATGCCTTTGGAAATTGATTCAATTCGCACAGGTAAAGGTTTTCGATATGTCCGTCATGGAGAAGTCTTACAAATTACGGCTGACGAGGATGGTAAGAAAACGATTGAAAGTATCTTTATTCCTGATTCAATAACCTATTAATTCATACTTTTACTTGTATATAGTATAATTGAGTACTATGCCAAACCTAAAAGAGTTATATCAAGCACCTTCGGCGAAAGATTTTGCACCATATCTTCGTCCAATTAATCCAAGCCTTGATGCAAATAGACTTACCGTTCCTTTATTGGTAGGGCATGAGAGGGCAGACATGGGAGTTCCGTTTACAGGAGATGCATCACTTGTAGTGGTGTATGAATCGAAAGGCAGAAAGAGCCCAGGAGCAATTGCCAGCTTTGAAATTGCCAAGGATGAGATCAATGTTTTACAGTTACAAGGTGTTTCAGGAAAAGGTTATCGAGTAAATACAGGCTTGCGTTGGGTTCCGTTAGTTGTTGATCGATTGCAACAACTTGTCGAGCATCCTCAAAGTGAATTAAGAAGAATAACAGTACCAAATGTCTTGGAGATTGCAGGGATTCGAGATGCTTCCTCAAATGCATTTCAAAACTATCGCGACCTTGCTGCAAGACTTGACCCTAAAATAAGGTAATTCGTTCATTGAATTATTCGTGAAGAAACTCTATTATTACATTTATGAAATTGTATAATACACTTACCAAATCAACAGAAACATTTCTCCCAATCAATAAGAGGGAAGTACTCATGTATGTCTGCGGAATTACGCCATATGACACGACACATTTAGGACATGCTTTTACGTATACTGTCTTTGATGTCCTTTATAGAACGCTTGAAAACCGAGGATATGCGATCAATTACACACAAAATGTGACAGATGTTGACGATGACATTTTGAAAAAGGCCAAACAAATTGGTGAAGATTGGAAGAGTCTTGGAAAATTCTGGACAGATAAGTATGTCAATGATATGAAGACATTAAATAACGTCCCTCCAACGCACTACGTTAAAGCTACTGAAACAATGGACACGATTATCAAATTCATTCAAAAACTCCTCGACGAAGAATTCGCCTATGAAAAAAACGACAATGTGTATTTCCGTACACAAAAAGATCCTGAGTATGGAAAGTTATCAAAATATTCAAAAAAGGAGATGATAAAGCTTTCAAAAGAACGTGGAGCAGATCCTGATGATCCGAATAAAGAAAATCCTTTAGACTTTATCCTTTGGCAAAAATCTCTCAAAGAGGAACCATCTTGGGATGCACCATTTGGCAAGGGAAGACCAGGATGGCATATCGAATGCTCTGCAATGGCTTACAAATATCTTGACAAAAAGATTGACATTCATGGTGGCGGAAGTGATTTAATTTATCCTCATCATGAAAGTGAGATAGCACAATCAGAACAATTTACTGGCGAAAAACCATTCGCCCAATTTTGGATGCATACGGGAGCTGTAATGTATGAAGGAGAAAAGATGTCTAAATCATTGGGCAATCTGGTCATGGTTTCTAAATTGTTGGAAACATATTCAGCAGATGCAATACGACTCATGCTACTCAGACATCACTATCGAACTCCATGGGAATACCGACAAAAAGAACTTAATAGTGCACAAAGAGAAATTGAACAACTCGAAGAAGTTCTTCAAGAGTCACCAATTGATCGAGGAACCGAGCCAAAAACAGTGATAGAACAATTTACCAATGCTCTTGAAAATGATCTTGATACTCCGAAAGCAGTTGAAACAGTTTTTAAACTTGCAGAGGAACAAGAAGAGCGACCAACTTTGGAAAATCAAAAAGCATTGAAGAGCATGCTAAAGGTATTAGGATTTACGATTTAATTATTTATAAATACTTACCTCTAACGAATCACCTTTATTTTCAAAAACGAAAGTTACAGGGACTTCCAATGTATTTTCGACATAGAGATTCTGCATCTGGCTCACTGATGGAGATTCAGGTGCGTAATAAATGGATGTACCATATTTCGGATCAATTCCAGGAACAACTGCAAAGTTATGATTTGTTGGAGCAACAACTTTCAAGCCAGCATCTTGTGCAGCCCAGTTAATAAGCGTTGCGAAGTGACATACCCCGTCACCGTAAAGCAAACCACTCGAGCGGTAGCCATCTGCAGCACCAAAATGAGATCCACCAATTTTAGCAACACGGCCTTCAAACTCAGGCAATATGTCATCGTGATAGGCAAAGACTTGTCCAGGCTGCAAAGTAAATTCATAGGTTGAAGGTTTGCGGACTTCATCCCAATTAACTTCTGATACGTCATGAACTTTGCCAGATAAGTAGGCAAGATTCAAAAGGATATTATCTTTGAAGACATCGTTAATATATGCATTGGAATATCTGTTTTGTAGTGACATTGCATCTTCACTGAGCAATTCTTTTTTAACAGATGTTTCTTTTGCAGCTTCAACTCCAGAAACAGAATTAGAAAAAGCCTGTACTTGGACAGCTCCGAGAAAGATCGCAATAGGTATAATTAAAAGTAATTTTTTAAACATAGTATCTATGAGATTTTTATATCCCATAGTGTTTTATTATACATACTATAAGTCTTTTTGTCAAGTTTGATTAGCCTCGAGTGTGTCTGATTTATATATAAGTACCATAAGAAAAATCCCTCTTTACAACGCAGCTGAGATTATCTAATAATTAATAAATGCCTAAAAAATCTGTTAAACCAGTAAAAAGAGGTAAACACTACGCACTAAAAGTAACAATGCTTATATTTGGAGTATTTGTTGTTGCTCTTGGCCTCACAATCTTCCTCAATCTTAAAAACCAAGATTTCTGTGCAAATTCAATTACTTGTATTGAAGATCTTACGGGGGAAATGCAAACCGAAAATAAAGGAGAATTTGATGGCAAGATTGTCTATGCTCCAACCCAACAAAAGACTCAATACGCTTTGGAAGAAACTCAGAATGTACTTGGAGATGCGACAGCTACGAATAAGCGTTTATATGTAGATCTTTCTCAGCAAAAACTCTTAGCATTTGAAGGTGATCGATTAGTATATGAATTCCCAGTATCAACGGGTAAATGGTATGAAACACCAACGGGTGAATTTAGAATTTGGACATGGCTACGATATACAAGAATGTCTGGAGGAAGCAAGGCTAATGGAACATACTATAATCTACCAAATGTGCCATATACAATGTACTTCGCAAATTCAGCAGTGCCAAAATGGAGAGGCTATGGAATCCATGGAGCTTACTGGCATAATAATTTTGGCCAGCCGATGAGTCATGGATGTGTGAATATGAAAGAAGCAGATGTTGCAAAGATATACGAGTGGACATTTAAAGATGCTTCAATCCCATTAGTTATCTACGGGACTACTCCAAAGGCTGTTTAGGTATTAGATTAATCCAGCATTACGCATCTTATTAGCACATCCAGGAAATTGGTTATGAATACTTGATCGTTGCAAAAGTTGCTTTACAGCAGCACGTTGTACTTCTATTGGAGCAAGGTCAGCACGTTCATACCCTGTATTCATACTGTTCCAAGTACCTGCTGAGAATTGAAAGGCACCATAGTATCCGTTACCAGTATTTTTTGCAGGATCGTTTCCAGCTTCACATGCTCCCAAAGCTGTAATAGCTTCTTCAGAAATCCCCGATGCATTGGCTGCTACAGCAACATTTACTGGAGCTTGAGTAATGATAGGTGTTACAGTTGGAACTGTAGCCACAACAGCTGATGTTCCTTGCAAATAACCAATACTCTTTAAGTATTCTTGATTTTTTTGCTCTGTAACCGCTGCAGCACGATCTGCAAGGACACTATCTAAAGTCGCTGCGACTTCAGGTTTAGTAGGATTAATTTTGACCAAATGACCCTTCTCAACACTTTCTGGATCAGTAATCCAATTATTGTCATTCCAGATGTTAGTCCAATAATCTTCAGAACCATAATACTTCTGAGAAATAGCTGCAAGAGATTGATCTGATTCAACAGCATATGAAACATAACTTTGATGTGGAAGTGTATGCGTCAAAGCAACATCAGTTGTCGTCTGCGGCATAAATGCAGCAGATGTAATAAATAATGTTGCTCCAGCAATTGTTGTAAAAATTGTTTCTATCATAGTTATACGTTTGCCCCCAAAAATGGGGGTTTTCAAACATCTGCGGCATTATACATGAGATGTCAACATTTGTCAAGCCTATAGTCTACATGTATCTATTTCTTTAAGGCTAATTTTGAGGCTAAATAGATATTTTGTCAGGTTAATGTTTACTAATTGACTTTTAATAAAAACAGGATTAAACTACTTTTTTCTATGCTATTTATTACACAAATCTTACGCAGGTTTTTTGAGCTCTAGTCCTTAATTCATTCTTTTTAAAGTTTTATATGAGAATAGAAGGACCATCATATATAGTTAGTCGATCTGTCATTGATAGGACTGCCCATCTTCGTACCAACGACCATGTGCCAACAAAAATGGATCTTCCCCGAAGCTTACGGGATGCTCCTGTTGGACCCAAAATTGTTCTTTCCCCACAAGAGTATGGAGGAATTGTTGACGAGTTAGTGGATAGAGAAGCTCTTATAGAAGAAACAGTCGGAGGAAATGGTGGGAATGCTGCACACAGAAAAAAGGAATTTAGATCAAAAGATGCCGCACCAGTTATAGTACGAACATGGGTAGGTTCCGATGGATTTAGATCGCTCCTCCATACTGACCTGGATCAACCAGGTATGCGACCTGATCTTATTGATTACGATGGAATTACTCCCCAAGCATTAGTTATACCTTTAATGACACCGCAGGGAAAAGATAGAATGCTTTTCAGTGTTCATCCAGAAGGATTGCCATCAGAATTTGCGTCAGGGATACCACATGGAACTGACTATGCTGTGGTTAACTCTTTAGGCGGAGACACTTGGGCAACATCACTTGAAGATGGCATCAAAGAGCTTAGCAAAAGAAATATTCCTTATGCTTATACCCCAGGATCTCTCCAATTAAATGCAGTTAACACAAACGGAGACGGAAAACTCGCTGTTTATAAAGCAATCCAAAGTGCAGCTGCGTTAAGTGTAAATAGAGATGAATTGGAGGATCTTGTAAAAGGAGCAAATATGACGCCATCAAAAGATATACGAATATTGCTAGACCAAGGACTAGATCTTGGAGCAGCACATATTTTTGCTACAGATGGATCACATGGTGCATATGGAGCTTCACGTGATGGTATACGAGCAAAAGTTGCAACGACCCAAGTTGATAATGTTGTCAGTTTGGTAGGAGCCGGAGATGCCTTTATGGCTGGATCTACCCACATCCTCTTCCAAACAGGCGATCCGATTCAAGCATTACGCTGGGGGAGTGTGAGTGGATCGTTTGCTGTTGAAACAGTTGGTGCACATACAGACCCACCATCAAGAGAAGCTATTGAACACCGATTACGAAATAGAGGACCTGCTGTTGTTAATCTATTCGCTGCATAATATTCCTATAAAAAAGGAACGGTTTTACCGTCCCTCAAATTCTTTTTACATGTGCCAAGGATCAGAGTCGAACTGATATATCATGTTCTTCAGACATGCGCCATGACCACCTAGGCTACCTTGGCTTGGTGGACGGTAAGGGACTCGAACCCCTGACAGCCTGTGTGTAAAACAGGTGCTCTACCAGCTGAGCTAACCGTCCATAAAGAATGTACCAATTATATATCATCATATAGCTTGAAGACAATAGCCACGAAAGACTATTACCTATGATTTCATAACATTTTATAGAGACTTAGCCTATCGCTTTCAATATAAAAACACAAATACGATATAATACTACCTATGCATGTCTTTAATAACGTACTTTTATTTCGAGCTCCCCAAGCACCATCCCAACCTCTTGGATTTGTAGCGTGGCTTGATAATGAATACGCTGTAGCGACACCAAGAGGAGAATTGCGTTTTGGTAAAGGGAGTAGTGGTTCACAATGGCTTGATATGGATTCTGTAAAAATTGAATCGTTAGAAAAATGAATATAAATATAGCTATTCATGATTTTGCACCACTGTTCAGGAGTCCTGAATTCTTATTCAAACATTTAAAATCCACCGGTGCATCAGGCATAGAATTAGGGGTTGGATTCAAATCTCGTTGGTCGACCACATACCTCCACTCATTATCAAAGAAGTATAACCTTCCTATTGTTTCCCTTCATCAACCTGTTTGGTCATGGCTAGATATAAACTTTGACGAAGGTTTCTTTGCTATGGCAAAGGAACTCCATGTGACAAATGTTGTCTGCCATCCACTTCCAAAAACTTCTTTTGAAAGTACTAAAATGCGAAACTATTTAAGAAGATTGTCAGATGTGCAGAAAAAAACAGGCATTACCATATTTCTTGAGAATTTGCCAAAAGAATATAATCACAAGCTTGTAAATCATTTCTTTCCTCCAAATAAGGACTCAGGGGATATTATGACACTTTATAAGGCAGTAACTGAATTTGATTTAAAAATGACTTTGGACATTGATCATTTGAGATCGTCTACACCGCATAAAGAAAAATGGTTTAAGACAGTTTTCCCCAAAATAGGCAATATCCATCTCAGTAGTTTTGATGAGAAAAGAAAACATTTGCCGTTATATGAAGGAGATTTTCATGCAGTTGCATTCATGAATCATATAGAAAAGCTTCACTATAAAGGACTTTTAACTTTTGAGATCAATTCCCCGGGATTAATTACATTTTTTAATTACGATTTTAATGCGATGAAAAAATCTATAGACCTCATAAATTCTAAGAAGCATGTATAACGAGGACATTGGAATTCATAAAGTTCCTTTATTATGAAAAGCTCATAGTGTATAATTCCGAGATGGCTAAACTAGAAAGAATTGTTCCTGATGCAACCCTACTTGGGATTGATTTGCAAAAGCAAAGAGTAAACAGTGGACTACCTCGCACGCGATCAGGATTGACAACATTGCTAGAACGAAGTGGAGTGTCAGCAGATCAAACCAATACAATGCTTATCCAAGGAGATAAAGGCATAGCTGAAACTCGAAAAACATTAGGCATTCCGCATACGTTCAAACTCAGCGAGCTCGTATCATTTGCCGAATCAGTGCTTGTCGATAATGATAATCTTACACGCCAAGACTATGAAGAAATGTTTGAACATGGGCTAGGACAGAGACACCTCCGCCGCAAACTTCGAAGAGACAATCAAGTAACAGGGCGAGATATGGAGCACGTTATCAGAAACCAATCTCCCCAGCGAAATCGTTCAATCATCGAGATTACTTCAAATGCTATCGATTTTTCGGAGAAAGATACTCAAGTCCATGTAGAATTGCGAAATGATGGATTTTCGGTAAAAGATGACGGAAAAGGCATGAGTCCTGCCACCATTTTTGAAAAGTTGCTTATTCCAACAGTCTCAGGTTCAAGAGAAAGAGGGGATAGTATCGGAAAATTCGGAGTAGGTTTTATGACTGCTTTGAGTCATCTTGAAGAAGAGGGTGATTCAGTGAAAGTGCAGACGGCCCATGAGGGAAAAGGTTATCAGGTTGAATTTATATATAAGGAGGATGAAGTTCATGTACAGCTGAGCCAGCAAACAGACGTGGTTCAAGGAACGAAAGTAACTATAACGGCAGCAAACTTTGATCACCTTGATGCAAGAGAATTGTTGGATACACATTTAGACAATAAAAGGAAAGCTCACATCATAGAAGACGGAGAACTTCTTAACAATTTTGAAAAGAAAACTATTATTGAGACAGGAGAGAATGATCGAGATAATACAGCGATCATTTATACACCTTCAGACGAAGAGACCGACGAAACTCACGCTACATTTATAGATATGGCAATTAATGGAGTGCTTGTAGAACGTATTGCATTAGATGGATTAAGTAAGCCAGCACAATTTGCGATAGATTTTCCATACAATACTTCATTGCCCGAAAGCCGTAATGCTATCGAGTTTGATGATACGGCTCACAAAGCATTAATGAGTCTTATTGATGAAGTAGCAATGACACAACTACCCATGCAACAACAAGTCGAAATTATCAATGGATTAAGTGCCGTTATCAAAACCTTGCAACTACGCGAAAAAGTCGATACGAAAAGATCCAATGTCATGCAGCACCTTGAAAAGACTTTGGTACAGCCATTGCGTGATGCTGGCATGGTCATTATTCCAGATAATAAAGAGTATCGTTCGTTCGCAATCCCAAATAGTGTCCGTATTAACGAGGATGTGCCTTCAGTTGATATCTTGTCAGTCACGGGTATTAAAAAATGTGATGCATTTGAATCAAGAGAATACAACGCATATATTGTTGAACTCGATCCTGATGCTGATCCAATTATTGTCAAAGGGAAAAGGATCTTTATTGATCGCAGTATTTACGAGCGTCACAAAGCTACACCAGCACTCCTCGAACTCGCTATCAATATTGGACATGACGAAATGATTGGAGCATTCACACCGAACAAAGAGATACAAAAACATAGTTATGAAGAATCATTTAAGAATCTTGAAGAACAGACTATAGAAATGATGCTCAATTCAAGATTTATTCATAACTATAATCTATTCCAAATTCTTCGTATACCCCATACATATATTTCACCAGATTTAACTCGTGCATTCAATGAATACATGTATACAGAGACAGATACATACCCTGCGGATAGATCATGGTCAATCACCGATAATGACGAACCTATTGAACAACTTCGAAAGCCACAGGCTAAATTAAAATTGGATGCATTAAAAGAACCTCTACAATTTTTTTCAAAAGAATCTCTTGGGCAACTTCTATTATTACCAAAAGATGAACGCAGGGATAAGATCTCAAATTGGTTACGCGAAGTAATACAGGAAAATCCTTGGCAATTTGTTCCAGCTCAGTGGAAAATTGCAGCAGAAAAGACAAATGCAACGACCTTTTTTGAAAAAATTATCGATGATGCAATCGCAAGAGATAAGGATGATGGAACAAAACCTGAATGGCTACCCCTTATTTTGAAGGCAATGAAAGTAGAACAGGCAACAGATACATTTGATTCTTGGCGAGAGCTTCGAGATGAAGATCCAATAATAGCATCTCAAGTAAAAAGACTTATTGATAAAGAAGGCCTCTTCAATATCGTTCATAACGGCTATGGATTAACACCAGCTGGAAGGATAGAACTTTATGCAAACCTTGCAAGAACAGATGGAACATTTATAGAAGAGTTCGATGAGCAAGTGCAGCAAAAATTAGATCATCCTCTCGTAGCTATGGGTGCTGTACGAGATTTATTTTGGGCAGCCCTGGATGTCAGAAAAGCACGTTACAGAGAACATACGATAAGCGGTATAAGTTCTACTGAGTGGATCAAGACAATCGTCAATGAACGGCCAGGGCAAACAAATACTGTATCAGTTGATAAGCAAATACCCTCCGAAGAAATCATTCGTAATAGTTATTTTTTGAATTCGCGGTCACTTATTGATTTTAGCGAGCTAGTTCCTGATAACCAAGAGGGACAAATTGAGCATGACCAAAGAATTCTCAAAGAGAAAGTTCATGTGATTGCAAACAACTTTGGAGCACTGCTTGGACTTGACGAAGTACGAACTCTCCTTGAGAATAATCCTGGCATAGTCAGTAAATTTCTCCATGATGATATGCATGACATACGATGGCATACCAGCCTTTTCAGCATAATCCATACTCCTGACATTCTTAATAATATTGAAGGGCATACAATGCCAATTACACCTGATCGCCTAAGAATAGTTGCTCAAACAATTAAAGAACGATTTGATCCTGAAGATCTTAAGGAAAAGGATTGTGCAGATTTAATGGCTTATCTTAAAAGAGTCATGGGTAGTGGTAATGTTGCGGAAGAAGATTTCGCATTTGCACAAAATATGTATATACAGCTTGGGTCAGGAAATTATTATAACGACAATATTGTACCGCAGCATATTTTACATCCTGAGATTATACATACTATCCATGAAAGTTTTTCCAATTTGCCAGACAGAACACTCAATGGCTTTTTAGACTTCTGGGATGCAGTCGCAAGTCCTAAAGTTACAAACGCCTCACTAACTGAAAGATTAAAAAGATCGCTTGAAATATGGGAAGATATCGGCACACTTCCACAAAGCGAGTATGACAAAACAGTACGTCAGTTAAAAAGCTATCATACATGGGATAGACATATAACTTACGACTATGAATATTTTAGAAAAGATATTGATTTACGAGATACGCCACGTTCAATACGTCCATATGTACTCCACTTTAGAAAAGGCTCTATAGAACGAGAGAGTGGAATTTCAAATAATGAAACTCAGACAATAGAACGCGAAACCTATGGGTATAGCCTGAGTTTGACAGATCTTGCCTTGGCAAAAAAACTCCGTGCAGATGTGTTTCATGAACAGACTGCAAATGCACAAGACTTTGCTGCATGGGTTACTAATGCAGTTACTGATAAAGATAACTTTGTCGTACGAAGAGAACTTATTCATGGAATATTCCACCAATCATCCACCGATCCATACTTATTTATACGAGAACTTATCCAAAACAGCTATGATGCAGTCAGCCATCAAAGAAAAGGACGAAACAAGGTCATGCGTATCAATGAATTTACAACACGAGATAATTATGTTTTAGAAATATCGGATCCTGTAGGTATGGATTTTGATACAGTCATGGGATATTTATTTGTTCCCGAAGCTTCAACTAAAAAAGATGGTAAATTCTTAGGACAATTTGGAGTAGGTTTTCTCAGTATTTTCAAAGACGCTGACAAGGTATTAATAAAAACACAAAAAGATGGCCGACCTGTCGAAGTGCGTGTTACACCAGTTAAAGAACAAGATGGAACGATTGCAGATTTGCAGATCGAATATGATTTTGCTTCTGAAGCAGAAGCCACAAACCACACAGTAATCCAAAAATTCATGCCTCGAAATATTTCTCCGATGCAAAGCAGTTTTGTAGAAGACGCAACACTCCGTTATGGAACACAAATAAATGCAGATGTTATGAGAATACATTTTAATGGTAATGAAATAAATGATTCTGTTAAAAAAATGGCGACATATAAAGAACCTATACTTGGGGAATTTACCGTATTATCCGGTTCTGAGAATATTGTCACAAGAGGTGGTGTATATTTTATGGACATGCCAATAACTTGGTTTATGAAGACACCTCCGTTAGTCACTGAAGCACTCTTAGAGTCCGGATTTACGATAGATATACCAAGAGGCATACCACTTACACGTGCAAGAAATGATATAGCATCTAAAAAGAAGTATGAAGAAACTATCCAAACTGTAGTTCCATATCTCGCGGTCAATACATTCCTTCAATACTATGCCGAAGGTAAAGTAGATTTTTCGATGATTCCTACAGATTATTTTGAAAAAAATGGTGTTGCAAATATGGGCCGACGGCACGTAGATGAAGAAGTTTTAGCAGCAGCTCAAGTAATTAATAGTGGAGAACGACTTGATGGATATGAAAATTTTATGGATCCACAAAGACTTATGCAGCTCATGACCGTCATCAATGCAGTTGCGTATGGAGATCAGAAAATATCTTTACGAGATCTCGCTCAGATAATTGATACAGATGCGTACTTTGATGCAAGTGTTTTACCAATAAGTCTGCAGGAACGAATACGCCAATCTCAAGCCACAAATATGTGGAACGACCGTGAGAGAGAAAGATTTGAAGCGGCAGGACTCGAAGAAGTACAAGACTTTATACTTACTCCTGAGAAACAACATGAACTTCTGGAAAATGGCGGAGAAGCTCTTGTTAACTTTTTGAGTCTAGTCAGTCACATCACCTATCCGGAGATAGCGGATGATGTAACGCATACATATTATTATGCTTCGGACCGTTCCATAGCTCACGCATATCCTCAAATGCAAAAAAAAGGATGGAATCTTTCAAGTCATGTTGTAACACGTCTGCTTAATTCATATGCTCGGCTACCAGAACTTACACATGCGGAACAACAGAAATTTTGGTCAGCATTGATAGAAGGATCAACACACGAAGATGCTCACTTACTAACAAATACTGATCATTGGTCAGATCATCATAATAGTCGCTTTACCCAACGGCAAAGTGAAATTGCAAAAGCTTTACTCAAAGTAGTTGATATAGATGCTCTCCAACAACAAACTCCAGCAATGGAGGTACCAGATATAAGTAATCTTCTGGCAATGCTTCTCCAACTAGATAAATCACAACAAGAAGTTATTGAGGCTCTACCGAAAGAAATCGTAATTATAGAAAAACCCAAAAGTGAAGATGTTACACCACCAGAACTATCAGACGATGAGACAGCTTTAGAAGAATTTGAAATAGATTGGGCAGAAGGCGCAGATAATCCAGACGAGAAAAAAACACTGTAGTACCTGAATACACAAAAAAAGCCCCTTTCAGAGCTTAATTAGTTCAATTAAGTGCGGATGAGAGGAGTTGAACCTCCACGCCCTTGCGAGCACTACCACCTCAAGGTAGCGTGTATACCATTTCACCACATCCGCATATATATATATTGTACTGCTTCGTGCCCAAGAGAGGAGTCGAACCTCCACACCCTTGCGGGCACTGGCACCTGAAGCCAGCGCGTCTGCCATTCCGCCACTTGGGCTGCTCAGCGCTTAGCTTGCGTTTCGCAAAGCTTGTTAATTTTAGCAAAAGCAAGCTCCCTTGACAATCTCCACAGTTGTATGTGATTATATGAGTTAACCCATGAAGAAGATACTATTCAGTACTGCTCTCTTCTTTTTCGCTCCATTTGTCTTGGTTTTTTCTCTCGTAGGCATGTTAGTAACTTACCAACACCAAAATAAGGCAACAACTGCAGAAGTACTTGGAACCAATACTGTCGCATACGCAGCACTACCAACCTCACAAAACACCATGGCAGGTGATATCACACAAGAAGATGGGCGGAAAGAAAAAGTTCGTCAATTCCTCGAACAACATAATTCTCCCATGGAACCGTATGCAGGAGATATTGTAGATGCTGCGGATATATATGGTATAGACCACCGCCTAATTCCTGCTATTGCCATGCAAGAATCAAATGTCTGCAAAAAAATTCCACATGGATCACATAATTGTTGGGGTTATGGTATTTATGGGGGGAAGATTACAACCTTTAGTGATTATAAAGAAGGAATTTACACTGTAACCAAAGGTTTAGCCACACGTTACAAGCCAAAAGGATTGGTTACTCCTGAGCAAATAATGACTATGTACACACCTTCAAGCAATGGCAGTTGGGCCTTTAGTGTACGCCATTTCATGGAAGAACTCGAATAGATTAGACCTCTTGACAAAACCTATAGTTAAATGTATAATACCAAATAGATCCTCTGGTAAGTGCCCAAAACACTTACGAGAGGATTTTTTTTGCTTTTAAAAGAGCACTCCTCTCAAAAGGAGGAAGAAAGGTAATACATTATGAAAAGAAAACTTTTTCTTTTCCTCGCAGCATTTACTCTCCTAGCTGCGTTCACTCCTCAAACGGCTGAAGCGAACCTTACCAAAGGTGCGTCTGCTATTCTCATGCAATCAAATGCAATTACGACTCCACCAGTTGTGGAGAAAGATAATCGTGCTGAAATCCTACGTGAATATCTTGAAACATATAATTCACCACTTGCATCTCATGCACAAACTTTTATTGATGAAGCAGATAAGAATAATCTCGACTGGAGATTGGTTGCTGCAATTGCAGGTGGAGAATCAACTTTTGGTCATGCTATCCCTCCATATTCATTTAATGCTTGGGGATACGGAGTTTATGGAAATAATGTTCGTAGATTCATCTCATGGGATGATGGAATCGCAACTGTTTCAAAAGCAATTAGAACTGATTATCTGTATGACTCAAACGAAACAAATGTGTACCAAATCGGAGCAAAATATGCTGCGGATCCTAATTGGCCGGCAAAGACTCTTCGATTTATGAGTGAAATTGAAGCACATGGAGTCGCAAAAGAAAGCAAACCTAAAATTTCTCTTTCGCTTGCACTGTAAATTGAGTATAATACAGTTTATTGCGGGCGTGGTGAAATGGTAGACACGCAAGTTTTAGGAACTTGTGCCCAAAAGGTGTGGAGGTTCGAGTCCTCTCGCCCGCACAAATTGATTAATTATGCCAAAACCAGCTGAAAGACCATCAATTGACGCAAGGCCTCAATGGCTCAGGAATGTACAAGCAGAAGGCACCAAACCTGGCGGATTTGTAGTTGATGGCAAGCCTTACACTTTTACTCTTGTCCGTCCAGGACTTGCTCCACTTCCATATACCGTAGGATTTCCAGATGTATCAGCACTTTTTATATCTGTTGACGTTCCGGAAGAAAGAAGACCTTTAATTATGGCCCATGAAATACGCGAGAAAACCAAATTTGCAGATTTACCAGAAGAGGAGAGATGCAAAGCTTCATTAAAAAATGAATTAGAAGACGCAAAAAACGTATTAGGAGATGGGTTTAGCCAATATGTTACTGATAGAAGAGATTTCTTTAATGCATTAGTCAGTCTTTATGGCCAACCTGAACAACAAGAAGCAGTAACTCCTGAATTTAGGCAAGCGATTCAAGCATCAAGAGATTATTTAGCTGGACTACATTCTAAACCGAATACAGATTCACATTAATCAACTTGATCCTCAAGACAAAATAGATTATAATCGGGGTAATGAAAGTGAGCGAAGAGCTCATTTTTCGATTAACTATGGCAAAAGCAGCACCAAAGACAGAAGAAAAAACTTTAAAACCAGGCGTCGAGAGACTCGAAGATGGAACAATTAAAGTAACTCTCGTACTTCCACAAACAGATATCGCAAAAACAGGAACAGTCGTTATTGATGACTTAGCGAAACAAACAAATGTCGCAGGATTTAGAAAAGGAAAAGCTCCTGCAAATCTAGCAGCAAGTCACTTAAATCCAGAAGCAGTCCAAGAAGAAATTTTGAAAAGATTACTTCCAGAAGCATACATGAAAGCTGTTGAAGAACACAAACTCAAACCAATCATGAATCCGAAAATGCATGTTGAAAAAATTGAAGAAGGTCAGGATTGGATATTTAATGCTCTCACCTGTGAAATGCCTGAAGTAGATCCAGGTGACTACAAAAAGAATGTACAGGCAGTAACTGCAAAGAGCAAGATTGTTATTCCAGGAAAAGAAAATGAAAATAAGAAGCCTGCATTGGAAGATTTTATGAAAGTAATCTTAGCTGATGCAAAAGTACGTGTGCCACAGGTTCTGATTGATCAGGAAGCAGATAGATTACTTTCACAACTATTGAATGACATTAAGAGACTTGGTTTAAGTTTGGATCAATATCTTGGGACAACCAATCGAAAACCTGAAGATCTTCGAGAAGAATATGCAAAACGTGCTGAGGAAGATATCAAGCTTGAATTTGTTCTCCAAAAGATTGCAGAACTCGAAAAAGTATCAATTGAAGAACAGGAAATTGATGAGGCAATAGCAAAAGCAAAAAGTCCTCAAGAAAAACAGAGCATGGAACAAAATCGTTATCTCCTCGCTGGAATCCTCAGACAGCAGAAGACGCTTGATTTATTAATGAATCTGTGATAAAGTCCTATAAGTATGGCAGGCGCAAAGCAAAAAACACATAGTGTAGCAGCCGCTCATGAACGTATTGGAGAGCAGGGCGCGAAGCTTGCGAAGGAAGCAAGAAAAGCAGCAGTTAGTGAAGCAGGCGAATCTGGAAAAACATTCCTCAAACAACTTCTTGGTCTTGAATTAGGCGGAGCATCCCAAAAAACTGAAAAACATGCACCAAAGAAAGAAGACGAAAAACCAGATACAGGTGGAGTAGTTGAACTCTTTAATGCATTAACACATAAACAAAACACTGAGAAGAAATCATCTGGTGAAAAAACTCCTCACATTGAAGCCGCAATGAATTACAGTCGCGAAATTGCTCAGAGTAGTGAACGTGCAGTGAAGTCTGAAAAACATACATTCCGAAATGAAGTTGAAGAAATTAAAGCAGAATTGCAAAATTTGCTCGCATCTTCAAAAGTGCTTCAAATGGAATTCGCAGAAGTAGCAATGGAACAAGCACCAGTAGACGCAGGTGAGTACCATAAAACCTTCTTTGACTGGATGTTAATTGTTATCAGACAAGCTCGACAGAAAGTTGAAGACAGTGGAGCATGGTTGAACGCTGTAAAAGGGAAACGCTCAGGTAAAGCAAGTACAGACTTTAGTATTGCAAACGGAAAAATGCATCAATCTGGAGAAAGAACTACTATTCAGAACGCTGCGGGTTAAGCTTCATAGAATTGCTCGCATAAGTTTGACATTTCCCTGACATTTCTTTAGAATAAATTTATGGTTAAACATATGGAACTTATTATTGTTGCTCTCATTATTACCCCTTAGGGGCGGGAGCTAACGTAGTTTTTTTAACTAATACCCGCTCAAGAAGCGGGTTTTTTCGTTCTTATGCCAAGAAATTTAGAAACACAATTTACATATGCAAGACCAAACAAGCACTTTACTGTTGGAGTTGCTCGTCATAATGTCGAGGATTTACTAGAGCTTGATCCACGAAAAGCAGCAGCAATAGAAGCAAAATATAGTCAGCGTCCAGGACACATACCACAAGTAGGAGGTGTCGAGGGGGTTTTATTGAGAGATAGTTCAGGAGTAAGTGATCCGGTGGTCAGCAGACTTTTAGCAAGAGGTCGTGAAAATACAGAAAAGCAAATCGCATATCTAGGAGAGCTCTCAGGCGAAAGTGATAGATTTACAATCTTTACCCCGAACACATTAAAGAGACACCTTGACCAAACAGGAGGAAAAGCGCTTATAGCTCCTTATCTTAATAATGGTAAATTTAATGCTTTTATGGGCACAGAAGGGTTGCAGAGAGATGATATCGAAGTGAGCGGTTTGCATTCTGAAGTTGTTCATGACTTAAAAGATAAAGGTAAATTCCATGATTTAGTTCGTGAAGCCAATGACCCTGATTTTGCGGTTCCGCACCATGAAGTGGTGAAAGTTGGAGATGTCATGGAGAAAGCTGAAGAATTAATAGCATTTGAAGACGAATTATATGCGGCAATTGCTATGCCTAATTACAAAAAAGGTATCTTTGGAAGATTAAGCTTCTCAGATGGTGGGTATGGCAGTTTCAATATTCACGAAAAGGACAGTAAGATCATTCTTGAAACTGATGATAAAAAAGAGCATCAACCATATGATAATTGGAAAGATGCTTTAACCGACGCTCAAACATTTATGGAAGCAAGTACAGGTGGAGATACAAATGCTGATGTTGTTCTATCACGATCATTGGATTTACGTGATGTTCCAGGGCTTTCAATGTTTTTTATGGATGGAGAAGTACTTCCTCTTGGGTTTAATGGACAAATCCTTGATGAACAGACAAAGGCATGTGTAGGAACTACTAGCTATGAACCTACAGATCCATATATTCAGAATCGTCAAACAGAATTTGAAGACCGAGTATCTGAGGCAAGTAAAGGATTTGTACATAATCTGGCAAAAGAAAAAGGCATAGATGCACAAGAATTACGTGGACCTATGAATGTGGATGTAATGATTCTTGGACAACAAGAGCAAGAAGCACAAAGAAGAATTATAGATGGACTAAGAAATGGCTCAATCGACTCAAGTCTTCGTGCCAAGCTTCGTAGATATGGACAACTAGATCAAGCAGCGGATTATTTTCTTGCTGAGAGTAACCCACGCAGAACAAATTTAATTGAAGCAATTGACGAAGTACTATTGGTCGAAAGAATGGATCAACATGTTGCAAATATGCGTGCTGTCCTTACTAAAGGTTTACGCACAGAAGATGCATTCTCACTTCCAATGGGAATTAATGTAGATGAACTCACAGCAGAACTACTTGAAACATATTCAGCTGATGATAGAGAAAATGGTTTGGTAATTTTACGAACTAGACCTTTAGAAGCACCAAAAAAAGGTGAACTTGCAAAAATAGGTATTATTATGACTGGAGAGGCAGCACATAGAAAAGGCGAATTACATGCAATTTTTGAAGATATAAAAAAAGCAGCGTAACTTGACACGTTTGATGAGGGGAGTATAATGATTTCATGGTAAAGAAATGCCAAATCATGTTTGTCCTTATCAACCGCGTCTGACGTGGTGGGTAGCATATATGATACATTGCACCCGCTTCAAGAGCGGGTTTTTTATTTTTAAACTATGAAAAAAGTAACTGATAATCAAACTCTTGATACAACTTCTTCTTTTGATGACGAGGATTATACTCCAGTGGCAGAAACGGCGACCAATGGTACGCTTGTTGCAAAAGAAACTCCTATTGAAGATATTGTTTCATTCGCCAAACAGCTTGTTGTTATCCCATCGATCACAGGTGACATTGAAAATGCAGTAGAAATACTGGAATTAGCCAAGCAGCAACTCACCGATCATGAATTCACACCATACGTTTCAAATTCATATCCAAGTCTGTTATATCGCAACCAGAATACGAATAACTTCAAAATTATTTTGAATGCACATTTGGATGTCGTTGCAGGATCATCCGAACAATTTATTCCTGAGGTCAAAGATGGAAAACTCTTCGGCCGAGGAGCATACGACATGAAAGGGGCAGCAGCAGTAATGATCTTACTTTTTAATGAACTTGCAGATAAAGTTGATTATCCATTGGGATTACAACTAGTTACGGAGGAAGAAATCGCTGGAGGAGATGGGACAGATTATCAATTACAAAATGGCGTTCGAACGGAATTTGCGATCATGGGCGAATGCGGAAGTAACTTTAGAATCATCCATGAAACCAAAGGCATCATCACAGCACAAATTACAGTAGGCGGGACAGCCGCCCACGGTGCGTATCCTTGGAAAGGCCAAAATGCAATCCTGAAGATGTATGAAGTCTTAGCTAAAATTCAAGAGCACTTCCCACATCCAACAGATGAAACAGATGGCACAACAGTTACAGTTTCCAAAATACATACGACCAATCCTACATGGAATCGCGTACCTGATCATTGTTCAGCGACATTTGATATTAGATTCAGTAAAGATGACCGTGACACCATCCTAAAAGATGTAAAGTCCCTATTGCCTGAAGGTGTGGATTTTGAAGTAAGTCAGATGCGTAATGCACATTTCTCTGATCCAAAAAGTGAATATATGCAAACTTTAAAAAAGGTTGGATCAGATGTTTTGGGCAAGGAATTAGCAATTGAGAAAACACACGGAGGATCTGATACAACATTCTTCTCAAATGTTGGATGTGACGCGGTAGAATTCGGTCCTACAGGATATGGACAACATAACGACGGTGAATACGTTGAGATACAAGGATTAAGTGATTATTACCAAATCCTCAAAAAATTCCTTCTTTCCATTAAATAGTGTAAAGACAAAGTACGAGAAAAATTCAATTAGGCTAAATTGTATGTTATAATTTCTACATTAAACGAGTGTTTACAAGGGCTCATAGCTCAGTTGGTTAGAGCGTTGCATTGACATTGCAAAGGTCAGAGATTCGACTTCTCTTGGGCCCACCCTTTATGTTGAAATCTCCAGAAAGCAGGTCACCAATTTCCACAGAAGTAAGTGTAACGCAAAAAAGAAAACTAGAACGACAAAGACTTGATGTACCCTTTTGGCCATCAGTAATAGATACATTACAAACAAGAAATACAAATGTCCTCAAAGAACGAGTCTTTAGCATTGCAGATGCAGCTCCAAATATTCCAGCAGAGAAAATACGGACATTTGTAGGGAGTCTTGAAGAACAATATGAAGGCAAACGAAAATTTACGGATGAAGATGAGATAAATCATGCATTTCAGGTGGGGATACTTATGGCACATGCAATTGGCTGGAGAAAACTTTCTCTGCCAACATTTGGAGCTGCATTGGGTCATGATTTATACGAGAATACTCCTGATACACCTGAAGATATCGCAAGAAAAACTCAACCTGATGTATCAAGAGGAATAGTCGCTCTCAGTCATAAAGATAACGGAAAGGACCTTTACCCGGAAGCAGATGATAAACGTCCATATTTTGAAACAATCATTGATGCACATATGGATGATCCAAACCTTGAAGTCCCGACAATTAAAGTTATGGATCAGATCGCCGTTGCAAATAGTCCATTACGTAGCATAGAATTAGCCAATAAAAGATTTGAAAACCGTTGGACAAGATTAAGTGAAGGAAAACTTGATGAAATGCGATTATTTCTTGAAATTCTTACAGAAAAAGCACCGAATGAAGCATATGCTCAACAGAGGCTTCGTGAAGCGATTGCATTTACACAAATGCGAATGGAACCACAAGCTGGAGCAGATGCTTTGGCACAAGTTATTTTTGAAAGAAAGAAGACAAATGGCGTATAATTAAATGATGAATAGAGACGATGCATATGAGCTGCTTATGCAGTACATGAAAAATAAGAACTTAATCAAGCATTCTCTTGCCGCCGAGGTGACCATGAGAGCCTTGTACAGGCATCTTACGATCGAAGAGATGCAAAACCCAGAGACAGAAGAAAAATGGGGTATTACAGGGCTTCTCCACGATATCGATTACGAACGTGCACAAGCAACCAATCAGCTCGACAAGCATGGCATTTTATTATTCGCGAATAATGAAGTTGAACTTCCTGATGAGATCGCTTACGCGATCATGGCACACAATTATCAAGCAACGAAAGTACTCCCACATAAGCCTATGGATTGGGCGATAACCACATGTGATCAATTGACCGGACTCATTACCGCTTGTGCATTAGTACGTCCCGACAAAAAGCTCGCTTCGGTCACAGAGGAAGCAGTCATGAAGAAATTTGGACAGAAAGCATTTGCTGCAGGAGCAGATCGTGAAGTTATTAAGCTTTGTGAAGAAAAGCTCGATATCCCATTGGATGAATTTATCACAATAGCACTCAAAGCAATGCAGGGAATTCATAAAGACCTCGGACTTTAGTTGACAGTTCAACTAAATATTTGCATACTAAATACATGGCAAAACCCAAACCAATGCAACCGTATGAACGATCTTCAACTCGCCTTCATTGGTATGAGATCATCATGAATAACTTTATCGGCGGCGTTGCATGGGCCGTCGGTGCAACAGTTGGTTTGGCCATCTTCTTTTATCTCCTCGGCCTCATCGCAAAAAACGTGAATCTCGTCCCAATCGTCGGAACCTTTGCCTCAGAAGTCATAGACTTCATCCTCGCCACCAACCCAAGAGTCGGCCAGTAAATCTACACTTTATTTAATTGATTTGCTATACTTTTTGCAGAAAAAGAAAGGAGGTGATTACACATGACAAAATTAAATCCATATCTTAACTTCATAGACAATGCTCGAGATGCAATGGAATTTTACAAAACAGTTTTCGGCGGAAATCTAGTCTTTAATACTTTTAAAGATTCAGGAATGCCAGACGAAGGCGACGGAATCATGCATTCACAGCTTGATACTGAAAAAGGTTTTACACTTATGGCATCTGATAAGCCAAGTCACATGGAAGCCACACCAGGAAAGATTGCAACTATCTCACTCAGCGGAGAAGATGAAACTGAATTGAAAGGATACTGGGACAAACTCTCAGAAGGAGCAAACATCGCCCAGCCGCTTCAACAAGCACCCTGGGGAGATTCTTTCGGTATGTTAACAGATAAATTCGGGGTCGAATGGATGGTAAACATCGCAGGAAAGAAAGCTGCATAAGCTTTATTCACAAAAATGCAAACAAAAAGCTCACCAACCGGTGGGCTTTTTTCTTAAATGCAAGAATAATTGTGGTCGAAGTTATCCAAGACAAATTGCGTCATGATGACACTTGAACCAGATGTCAGTGGAGTAAGTCCACAATAGGATTGTGCTTGTGCCAGATCTACAGCACCAGCTCTCCAGTTACGAAGACCTACAAGATTACTATTGGATGGAACTGTTCCCATAATCAACGTCCATTGATAATTCGTCGAATAGACACCGATATTGACTTGACGAAATTTAAAATACGTCACCATACCCTCAAGCGTTGCTCGATTACTTTGGAAAGCGAAGTCTGAACCATACTTCCAAGAATTCGTCGTCTCAACATCAAGCCACCAAGGATAGAGTGAGGGTTCAGGAGAAATATTTACAGCCTGTGCAGCTGGGGCGAATTTAAAGAGTACATCATCCATTGCTCTATTCCAGCCATATTGCCACGCACAGGAAAGAGAATCCGATCCATCACAAACACCATATGGATTGGCTGTAACATTGCCTATCAAATCTACATTATTGCGAGGCCAAGATGGAGTATTTAAACCACCAGGATTCCCTGTATTTACATAGAGTTGGATTGGAGATTGATTTGGTGTCCCAAGAGAAGTCTTCGCCCAAAGCAACTGGGTACTCATACATGGATTGGTAGTCGTCGCGATCCCACCATTTACTCCAACAATTCCAAATCCATGATCTGTTGGAAGCGTCTGGCCACATTGCGGATACGACACATCAATTCCAACTCGAGTGAGTGTTGGTGTAGGTGTAGGAATTTGTGTCGGAGTTGGTGTCACTGTTGGAGACGGCGTCGGTGTTGCTGATGCCGTAGGAGTCGGAGTCAATGTTGGCGTAGGACTTGCACTTGGTGTAGGCGTCATTCCAGCGGTTGGGCTTGGAGAAGCTGAGGGTGCTGGTGTCAATGTCAAACTTAAAGATGGAGAAGCAGTTGGTGAGACTGTCATTGTTGGAGATGGAGTGACTGTTGGGCTTGGAATAGGAGTTAAAGTCGCCGTCGGTGTTGCTGTAGGAGTTGCACTTGGTCTCATGGTTGGAGTCGGTATAGGTGTCTTTATTGGTGTAACAGTAGGAGTTATTGTTGGAGTAGCACTGGCAGTTGGGACCAAAGTAAGCGTCGGAGCCACTGTCAAAGTCGGAGCAGAAGTGATGATAGGAGTTGGGGTAGGTGTGGGAGTGGGATTATGGTGCTGTCCAAATGGGATAAAACTGAGTGCAAAGGTGAGATAGGCATTGAACAGTTGCTGAAGAAATTGGAACATACATCCAGTAAATCACGGATCAGATTGTGTTGTCAAACTTATTTATTTAATCTTCTTAATCACCATTATCCAAGTCTTTTGCTAAAGAAGATAACATTAACTCTATTTAAAATAGAGTTAAAGGTCTATAATTTACTTAGATATTAAAGCAAGAGTGGATTGAGGCTAAATGCTAGCTTACAGCTTGTAGATTGAGAGTGGGTCGCTATTGATAATTATAGTATGAGTAAAGAATCACACAAGCAATTGGGGAGAAACATTCAAAGGCTGAGGAAATTCTCTGGTTTGACCCAAGAGAAGTTTGCTGAATATTTAAATATAAGCAGAACACATATGGGGCATATAGAGCAAGGCAGAAAACAACCCTCACTTGAACTTCTCCAAAAGATTGCAAGACAATTAAAAGTGAAAGCCAATGAACTCATATGAATGATCGAGAAAACCAATTAAAATTAGAACTTATGGAAGCGATGCTTGAATATATTGAAGGTAAAAAAACCTTTAGCTCTGTTACTATGATTGGAATAACTGAGCAGTCGAGGAATAGAGTATTGAAAAACAAACATCTCGCTGAAGTTATCTCTCAACTCAGTTCAATGGCCAATACATCAATCAAGGGGAAAAAGTTTTCGAGAGAGGAAACAATTCAAATATTCACTTCTATGTTGGAAAAATTGCTTAAAGAATAGTAAAGATTCTTTTACTCGACATTTGCTACACTAGAAGTAATATGAGTGAAATTGGAAATGAAGGATTTGAACCAAAAGCGATTCTTCCTTCTCGAGAAAAACTTGGCGAGACAGCAACATTAGAGGATTTTCTCACTCATTCTTTAAAAGAACCTGGCTTTGTCCGGTACGATGAGTTACCCCAGAAAATAGATCTGGGAGAACACGCAGAAAGAATCAATCAAATAAGACAATTATCAGAGGACGATCCTTCGCAAGCTGAATATGCTACATCCTTGGTATTGAATTGGGAAGAGAATAAATATTCATTCACGGACAATGTACGAGGAGATGAGAATTCTGTTCATCATAGTATTGATCTTACACAAGATCAATATTTAGCTGCGGATATGCACACACATGGAGCCCATGATATTTCGTTCTCGCCTACAGACATACAAATGCTTTTTTCAAGTGAAAAGTTGACAATTCCTCTCGCAGCAAGTGTGGTCATCACTCCAAGTGCCAATATGGTTATCGTTCGAACAGATGAAACACCACATCATTTGCCTGAAGATATTACGAACTTTCCTAATGCAAACGAAGTACAAGATAGAATGCATTGGCTCACAAGAATGGCTCAGAAATATCACTTAAAAATCTACAGCTCCCCACCAGACCAACAAGTTTTATTGCAAGCAAGCTAACAAAAATGTGCTCAAACCACACCGAGATTACCAATGATTACTTTTATGAATGGTATAATGTGAGCATGAAAGACAAGGATAAAACAAAAATTGGTATTGTAATTAAGGATTCGGGTATTAGTGTACAAACAGATCTTAGCACCGTGCAACGCTATATTCAGAAACCAGCTTCAGTAATCACAGAGATAGCTACTGGAATTTTGGCGTCAGATAAGAAAGATCTGGTCCTCTCATTTGGACATTTAGTACAATCTGGGATCAAACTCCGATTATTAGATCAATTTTTTAAAGAACTTAAGAACTATCAGTCAAAAGGAAAAACCAAAGATGATTATTGGGACATTACAACAAATCAGGCATCATTTGTTGAACTTATGAATTACATTGATAACTCGGAGACACCTGATGAAACTGTTTTTCAAGCAATGAAATCTATTTTCTTTTACAGTATTTCCAAAGATTCTGGGGAACAATCTGAAATTTTAGGATATCAATATATGAAATTATGTAAGGAACTTAGCTCTATGGATTTACTCGTATTAAAAGCTTGTTTTCAAATCTATGAAGAGAAACCTATATTGGACCAAATTGGCCATACTTCAACTGATCCAGAACTAAACCCTTTCGTAATATATAACAAATGGATTCTAGACATTTCTCAATCAATCGCGAATGGAACTCCAACATTTCTAGTGATAAAGAGTGTTGAAAAACTTCAAAACTTAGGCATTTGTATTGTGCCACAATACGATAATCCAAAGAGAATTCGGCCTGGACATGGACTAACAGATTTAGGTATAAGTATCGGAGACTATATATCCGTGTACAAAACCTCTACAGAAAAATAAATTTAGTGTATTCAATTTTTTATAATTATCCCTTTATAAACCTCAACTTTTTTACTATAATGCCTACATGAGCCATTCTGATTCCAATCACCTCGAAGAACTTCGGCATTCGGCTGCACATCTTTTGGCTGCGGCAGTACTTCGCATGTATCCTGATACCAAATTAACCATCGGTCCAGCAATCGAGAATGGATTTTATTATGACTTTGACTTCGTAAAACCTATCACAGATGCAGATCTTCCGAAGATTGAGAAGAAAATGGCAGATACTTTGAAAGATTGGGAAGGGTTCACACACAGAGAAGTTACAGAGAAAGAAGCACGGGAATTTTATAAGGATAATCCATATAAGCTCGAGTTAATTGATGGGATTGCCGAACGTGGTGAGAAACTCACATTTTATAAAGCAGGACATTTTGAAGATCTTTGTCGAGGTGGACATAGCGAAGATCCTCGGAAAGATATTGGAGCTTTCAAATTGCTTTCGATCGCTGGAGCATATTGGAGAGGCGATGAGAAGAATAAGATGCTTACCCGTGTGTATGGGACAGCTTGGCGAACACAAAAAGAACTTGATGACCATCTCCAAATGCTCGAAGAAGCAAAAGCACGAGATCACAAAAAGCTTGGGAAAGAACTTGATTTATTCGTTTTCTCAGAGACAGTCGGCAAAGGATTACCTCTTTGGACTCCGAAAGGATCGACAGTCCGACGTATTTTGGAACGATTTATCGTGGATGAAGAATTAAAGCGTGGATATCTCCATGTCTATACACCAGATCTCGCAAATATAGCACTTTACGAAAAGTCTGGACACTACCCGTATTACAAAGATTCGATGTATGCACCAATTACAATTGATGATGAGCAATTCATGCTTCGTCCGATGACATGTCCACATCATTTTGAATTATATTTGGATAAGCCACATAGTTATCGCGAACTTCCGATGCGATATGCAGAATTGGCAAAACTCTATCGCTATGAACAATCAGGCGAATTATCTGGTTTGCAGCGTGTCCGTTCATTCACGCTTGCTGACGCACATATCATTGCTCGAGCCAATCAGGCAGAAGAAGAAATCCATAAAGTACTAGATCTTATCGAATATATCGCGAGTAGTTTTCACCTCGAATTTGGGAAAGATTATCATTATCGACTTTCACTTGGAGATAGAGCAGATGAGAAAAAATACTTTAAAGATGATGCAGCATGGGATAAAGCTGAGGATACATTGCGTAAAGCACTAAAGGAAAGAAAAGCACATTTTGTAGAAGCAGAAGCGGAAGCAGCATTTTATGGACCAAAGATCGACGTCCAGATGAAAAATGTAAACGGCAAAGAAGATACCGCATTTACAGTCCAATATGATTTCGTCATGCCAAAGCGATTTGATTTGAAATATATTAATGAACAAGGAGAAGAACAACAACCAATTGTTATCCATCGTTCATCCATCGGAGCACTCGAAAGGGTAATGGCATTTTTGATCGAACACTTCGCTGGAGCGTTCCCATTATGGCTTGCACCGGTCCAAGTGACACTTTTACCAATCGCTGATCGTCACATCGAATTTGGACAAAAAGTTATAGAACAGCTTCAAAATGCTGGAATTAGAGCAGAGCTTGACACACGTTCGGAGCGACTTCAAGCAAAGATCAGAGACGCTACTTTACAAAAAGTACCATTTATGGGTATAATAGGGGACAAAGAAATTGCCGAATCGGCAGTTTCAGTGCGTAAGAGAAATGGAGAAGATCTTGGATCGATCAAGACCGATGCATTTCTTGAGGTATTACTAAAAAACATTGCAAAAAAGATCTAAATTTAAACAGCAAGAGAAACGATACAGAATTAACGGACGGATCTTCGCCTCACAGCTTCGTGTGCTGGATGTAGAAGGTAAACAGGTTGGAGTTTTAACAAAGGAAGAAGCTTTACGACTTGCTGAAGAACAAGGACTTGATTTAGTTGAAGTTGCACCAATGGCAAAGCCACCGGTTGCAAAGATAATCGACTACAACAAGTTCTTATACCAACTCTCGAAGAAGAAACAGGAAGAGAAGAAGAAAGCCAAAACTTCTGAAACCAAGGAAATTCGCCTTGGTCCTTTTATGTCTGACAATGATCTACAAGTTATGATCAGACGCGGACGAGAATTCTTGGAAGACGGGGACAAGATTAGATTAGTTGTAAAGTTCAGAGGAAGACAAATAACAAGGTCAGAATTTGGACGGGAAGTTATTCAAAAAGTCGTTGACTCTTTAAGTGACATTTCCAAAGTAGACCGAGAAGCAAAGTTTGAAGGAAGACAGATGGTAGCACTGATGTCACCGGAAAAAGGTAAAAAAGTAAAAGAAGGAACAGATGGAGAAACTGAACCATCAAAAGAATAATTATGAAAAAAGCAATGAAATTAAAGAAAAAAACAAAAAGTGCTGTAACAAAGCGATTTAAAGTTACAAAAACTGGTAAAGTCATGCATGGTAAACAATTTGGTGGACATTTGAAAATTGGTAAATCCAAGAGAAGACTCCGAAGATTGAAAGAACCAGCAGAATTGACAGGCAAATTTGCAAAGAAAATTAAGCAAATGATGGCATTGGGATAGAAAGGAAATTATGGCTAGAATTAAAAGAGGATTAGTATCACGAAGAAAACACAATAAACTTTTGTCTTTGACAAAGGGATATCGTGGAACAAAAAGTAAGTTGGTTAAAGTTGCTCGAGAAGCAGCACTCCACGCAGGCCAATATGCATACAATGGTCGAAAGATCCGAAAGCAAGACTTCCGAACACTTTGGATTACACGTATTTCTGAAGCTGTCAAAAAAGAAGGAATCTCATACAGTGTATTCATCAACAAACTACAAAAGGCACAAATCGGTCTTGACCGAAAGTCTTTGAGTAATTTGATCGTTGAAGATCCAGCAGCATTCAAACATGTTGTTAACGCAGTAAAGGCTGCAAAATAATATGACAATCAATTCACGAGCTTATTTTTGGTTTTACTTTACTTCCCCTCAGGGAGGAGTGTTTGCTGCTTAGAATTAGCAAACACTAGGTAAAACATTTACCGAACCTCCCCCAAAAGGGAGGTTTTTTTGCGTTAAAGGGGGTGATTTATATGACAGAACGAAGATCAGATTCAGTAGCACAATTTAGTCCCGATGGAATAACAGTACAATACAAATCCAGAGACGGACAAGAAGTTGTTTGGGAAGATCGTATTGCTAATATCCCACAATGGAGAAAACGATTTGATAACTCTCCTTTACTCCCACAAGAAGTAATGGTAGATACAACAAATGTTATTCCAGGAGATAAAAACTCTCGTATTGAAGTTCGAGCTCCTCAATTGGGAGACGAAACCTTAAAATTTACCCTAGATAAGCATGGTAGAGGTGCACGTGAGTTAACTCCAGGAGTTGAAGCAGTTGTTGATGCTCAAGCACTTACAAGGAAATTCAGAAGCCAAGCAACCATCTCAGAAGGCAATGAAATACGAAACGGGTCGCAGAGCACCGCAAGTGCGTCTATGGGAAGAAGAAGAGGTTGGTAAGCTTCTGCAATGAGCTCTATATACATTTAGCTGATTTACATCGGTTAAGCATGCTAGTATAAATAACTATGACCAAAACAGATTCACTTGAAGAGATGCGACAAGAAATTGATGCAGCTGATAAGCATTTGCTTGACGCATTAGCCCAACGAATGGCTGTTGTAAAGCGTGTGGGAAGGTACAAAAAGGAAAATAATCTTCCACCGCTTGATCCAAAACGGTGGGAACAGGTTTTGCAATCAAAACTTGTCCAAGCAGAAGAGAAAGGCTTATCGCAGGAATTGGTCAAAGATATCTATGAACTGATCCATCAGGAAGCATTGAACGTAGAAAAAGAAGTATGAAGATAACACCAGCACAACGAATTAATAATTTCCCAGAATATATATTTTCAAGGTTAAACAAAGAGGTTGCCCGTGTAGAAAAAGAAACAGGAAGAAAAGTCCTCAACTTTGGTGCTGGTTCGCCGGATGTTCCACCAAGTGCAAAATATGTGGCAAAGCTTGGTGAATTCATCAATGACTCTGCAGCACATATGTATCCCGGTTATGGACCACTTCCTGAATTTCGCGACGCATTGATCGATTGGCATAAAAAGCGATTTGCTATTGATCTTGAACAAGATGAAGTTTATTCATCAGTCGGAGAGAAACAAGTCATTGCACTCTTACCATTAGCATTTCTTAATGAAGGTGATGAAGTCTTAATCCCTGACCCAGGATATCAAGGGTTTGCAGGGCCTGCATTAATGATTGGAGCAAAAGCAGTCATGTATACACTTGATGAAAGTAAAGATTACAGAATAGATCTTGAAGATTTACGATCCAAAGTCACGGATAAAACGAAATTCATGTGGGTAAATTTCCCATCCAATCCACTTGGGCAGATCATTTCAATTGAAGAACTTACAGAGCTTGTAGCATTCGCAAAAGAACATAATATTTTCATCGTGTACGATAATGCCTATTCTGAAATTACGTTTGATGGGTACATCGCACCAAGTATTTTGCAAGTTCCAGGTGCTAAAGATGTAGCTGTTGAAATTAATTCATTCTCTAAATCATTTTCACTTGCTGGATACAGACTTGGGTGGATCGTGGGAAATAAAGATATCATCGCAACCTTTGCCAAAATAAAGTCACAAATGGATTCAGGAATCGCCAGACCATTGCAGCAATTGGGTGCATATATTTTGAATAACCCTGATGAAGCATGGCAAAAGGATATGCTCCAAAATTATAAAGCACGTCGTGATATCATCGCAAATTATTTGGAAAAACTTGGACTGACATTCACTTTACCCAAAGCGAGTCTCTATATCTGGGCAAAAATTCCAGATGAAGAGCAAGATGCTGAAACCTACACAATGAAGCTCCTGAATGAAAAACAAATTCTTGTTACACCCGGAACTGCATTTGGAGAAAATGGCAAGCGATTTGTGAGAATTAGTATTTGCGTCAACATCGATGCAATTGATCAATACCTATGATGAACAAACATATTATCGGCATTCAAGGTGGCAGAGGGAGTTTTAATGAAGAAGCTGCGATAACATACATTCGTGTGAATAAGTTGCAAAATTATCACATCAAACATCTACATACGACAGAAAATGTGTTGCATGCACTGCAGGCTGGGGAGATCGAATTTGGGCAATTCGCAGTCCATAACTCAATCGGTGGGATCGTCCATGAAAGTATCCGTGCCATGGGGAAATACAATTTCACATTACGTGGTGACTACAAACTGAAGATTGAGCATGCATTGATGACTCGAAAAGATACTCCTTTTGCAGAGATTGAGAAAGTAATGGCCCATCCCCAGGTTTTTGCTCAGTGCAAAAATAATCTTGAAAGTAAGTATCCTCAGTTGAAACAAACTGTCGGAGAAGGAGAACTGATCGATCACGCAAAAGTAGCACAATATCTTTCTGAAGAAAAACTCCCAAAGACGACTGCTGTAATGGGAAGCCAAGTACTTGCACAAATATATGGATTGAAGATTATCGAAAAAGGTTTACAAGACAAACAGGACGTCTATACAACCTTTTTGTTGGTTACGAAGTAAATAAGAACCTTCGACAAGCTCAGATAAAAGTATTATAATAAACAAGTTAAAACATGAAAGAAAAATTACTACAAATCAAAAATACCGCACTTTCCCTCATCATTGACGCAAAGTCTCTCCCAGAACTCGAAGAACTCCGACTTCATTTCCTTGGTCGTAATGGAACTCTTACCGAAGCGATGAAAGAAATGAAAACAATCCCTGCCGCAGACAAACCGGAAGCAGGAAGAGTCGTCAATGAAGTCAAAACCATCATCGAAGATACCCTTAAAAACAAACAAAAAGAGCTCAAAGACATTAAAGTCACAAATCGTCCCAAACTCGATGTCACCGAACCAGGCAAACGGCCAGAACTCGGACACCTTCATTTGGTTACTCAAGCAATCCGTGAGATTACGACAATTTTTGAAAGCATCGGATTTACCCGCGAACGATATCCTGAAATCAGTTGGGATTGGTACAATTTCACTGCACTTAATTTCCCACAAAATCATCCAGCACGAGATGATCTCGAAACTTTTTATATCGCCGAGCCACCACATCACCAAAAAGGTCGCATGATGCTCAATGTCCATACTTCAACAGGACAAGTCCAGCATATGGAAAAAGTGAAGCCACCATTCAAAATGCTTAACATTGCTAAAGTCTATCGAAGACAGATTGATGTCAGTCACACACCGGCATTCCATCAGTTTGAGACATTGGTCGTTGGCGAGAATATTTCGATCGCTCACCTCAAAGGTGTACTCGATTACTTCGTCAAATCCTATTTCGGGGAGAATAGAAAATCCCGCATCCGTCCATACAATTTCCGATTTACAGAACCATCATTCGAAACTGATGTATCATGTGGCGTTTGCCGTGGTACAGGCAAAGTTGGCCGAGAAAAATGCAGACTGTGCAAAGAAGGTTGGCTTGAACTTGGCGGAGCAGGTATGGTCCATCCAAATGTATTAAAAGCCGGCGGAATTGATCCCGCGAAATACACAGGATTTGCATCAGGTTGGGGAGTAGAGCGTGTGCTCATGATGAAAGAAGGAATCCAGATTGATGATTTGCGTACCTTATACGCAAACGATCTAGACTTTTTAAAGCAGTTTTAATATGAACATAAAAATCTTAGACTCGTGGTTACGAGAACATGTAAAAACATCAGCAACACCGCAAAAGATCGGAGAACTTCTTTCTCTTACAAGTGTTGGCGTCGAACACATCGAAAAATTTGGTAAAAACGATTTCGTCTATGATATCGAAGTCACAACTAATCGTCCTGATCTCATGTCTGTCATTGGATTGGCACGAGAGGCTGGAACAGTCTTGCCACAAAACGGCATCAAAGCAACATTCGTTGAACCAAAATACGAACTTCCCAAGGTAAAGATCAAAAAAGACCTTCCGATGACAATCAAAAACGACCCCAAACTCGTCCACCGAATTTGTGCAGTTATCATGGAAGTGACCATCAAAGATTCACCACAGATTGTGAAGGACCGTTTGGAAGCATCAGGAATCCGAAGTTTGAATAATGTCATCGATATCACCAATTACGTTATGCGTGAAACCGGTCATCCAACACATGTCTTTGATTACGATAGACTAACCAATCACACTCTCATCATCCGAGAATCCAAGAAAGGTGAAAAAGTAAAAACTCTCGACGATAAAGTATATACTCTTTCAGGCGGAGATCTCGTCGCTGACAATGGCAAAGGTGAAATCGTCGATTTACTCGGACTCATGGGAACCGCAAATAGTGTCGTGACCCGCGATACCAAAAGGATCCTTTTTTTCATTGAATCAGTCGAACCAACTCCGATCCGCAAAGCTTCCATGGAATACGGCATCCGCACCGAAGCCGCAGTTCTTAACGAAAAAGGAATCAATCCAGAATACATCGACGAAGCATTTGCCGCAGGAATCAAACTCTTTGAGAAACTTGCTGGAGGGAAAATCGTTTCAAACATCATCGATATCTATCCCCAAAAACCAACAGAAACGAAAATCACAATTAGTGAAGAAAAGATCAATCGGGTCGTTGGAGTACAAATTCCATTGAAGCAATCCATAGAGATACTTACAAAACTTGGCTTTGGGGTAAAACAAAAAGACACTATGCTAGAAGTCACTGTACCGCCCAAGAAGACTGGTGATGATATGCAAATAGAAGAAGACATTATTGAAGAAATCGCTCGCGTCTACGGCTATCACAACATCCCAGGACAATTACCACCAGCAATCCAAAGTGACTACGTCCATGTCGACAAAAACCAGTTTTATTGGGAAGATCACATCAAGGATTCACTCAAGTATTGGGGATTCACTGAAGTCTACACATATCCAATGGTTTCCAAAGATTTATTAACAGGATCAGAAGATGATGCTGTCACTATCCATAATCCATTGACTGAAGAATTCGTCCACATGCGTAAAACAATTATTCCAGGGCTCATGAAAGTCGTCAAAGATAATCAAGATCATGAAAATATTAAACTCTTTGAGATCGCAAATGTTTTCGAACGAACTTCTAAAGACCTTCCAAAGCAAATGCTCAGACTTGCTGGACTCATCCATCATCCAAAGGTTTCTTTCTATGAAGTCAAAGGGGTAGTGGAGCAACTCTTTGATGAGCTTGGCATTACTGATGTTGTCTTTACACACTTGTCCGACGATCGATATGGAGCTTCTGTATCTATCAATAAGAAAGATGCAGGCGTCATAGAAATTCTTAATGACAAGACAATTGATTTTGAACTTGATATGGACATCATTTTGGAAAATGTAAAGCAGAAGCGTATCTATAAACCTGCAAGTAAGTACCCGCCAATTGTTGAGGATCTCGCAATTATTGCACCGGACACTGTTTTGACTGGAGATATGATGGATCATATTGCAAAGCAAAGTGCGTTAATTACTGAAGTCAGTCTGCTTGATAAATATAAAGAGACAAGAACTTTCCATGTGGTTTATCAAAGCTATCAGAAGAATCTCACTGATAAAGAAGTGGGGGAGATTCGAGAGAAAATTCTGAAGGCTTTGGACACAAAATTCCAAGCAAAATTAAAATAATATGTCTAGAACACACTATCCAGTTTTAGCAGTCGTATTTGATAAAGAGGGAAGAATCCTTATGTCTCGTCGTGCAGAAGCTCGAAATCCTTTTAATAACTTGTGGCAATTCCCAGGTGGCGGCATCGAATTTGGTGAAGATCCAAGAGACGCTGTATTACGTGAAGTATGGGAAGAAACAGGTCTTAAAGTCGCATTGCTTTCACAACATCCTTTTGCCTTTAATTACACCAATGAAGAAGCAACAAACCATATCATTGTGCTTGGTTTTGTAGCGAAATATGTTTCAGGTGAGATCGATGTATCTCGCGATCCCAATACAGGTGAGGCAAAGTGGTTTACATATGACGAAATCGATTTCGAGAAGACATCTCCACTTACAAAAGAACTTGTTGATAGTGCTGTAACATTCCTCGAAGAACAGAAAAACAAATAACCTCATCTTCTGTCGAAATTCCAAAATCAAATCCGTTATATTGTAGGAATTGGACTCGCAGTTGGCTCAAGCGTTGGCGTCGCATCCCCAGCTGGAGTTGGTTGATCTCCACCCATTAATTCTCCTGGTGGATGCCACATCTTGTCATCCTTGTGGTTTTGTTCTATCCATGCATTGATCGCTTCTTGCCATCGATTCTTGCCATCAGAAGAGACAGGATCATCTTCCTTAAGGACAATATATTGCTGCCCATCTTTTTCTTTATACACAGGTGATTCGGCAGTTGGCTCGGTACCTTTGACAAAATATTCTGATCGTGTGGCTTGCCCAGCATGAGGTAAACCGCCTGCAAGTGAATCGACTTGCAAAGAGACAACATTGCTTGGAACTTGTGGTTGCTCATCAGATTTATCTTTCAAGACTCGGGTCATAATCTTATTCCAGATAGGACTCGCACCTGTCACACCTGAAGCGATAGCTTGATTCATCGGAGAATTATCGTTGTTACCAACCCAGACACCGACAACATATGAAGGTGTGTATCCAATTGTCCAGTTATCTCGCTTTTCATCTGTTGTACCTGTTTTGACACTGACATTTTTACCTGCGATATTTAATGCTGATCGTGCACCAAATGCTGCTGATCGAGCGTTATTGTCCAAAAGCATATGCGAGATAATAAATGCAACTTCCTCAGAAAGCACTTTCTTTCCATCGGTTTTTTTCTTCTCATACATTGTGTCGCCTTTGTTATCAGTAACCTTCAACACACTGACTGGATCTTGCCTAACACCTTTATTGGCGAAGACTCCATATGCAGTTACCTCATCAAGAAGAGAAGTTTCCCGTCCTCCAAGAACAAGTGAAAGTCCGGCATTGGCCTTATTCTTTGCTGTCGGCTCCCAATTCTTAATACCCATGTCATAGCCAAGTTGCATCACTGGATCCATACCTACCATCGCAAGCATCTTTACGGCAGGGACGTTGAGTGAATTTCCAAGTGCAAAACGCATTTGCACCGGACCTCTATAAGTTCCATCATAATTTACTGGAGAATATGGTGCTTGACCTGCTCCGTTGTAGAAATCTGTTTTGACATCCATGAACATCGTTGCTGCTGTATAACCTTTTTCAAGCCCAGCTGCATATACAACAGGTTTGAGTGATGATCCTGGCTGACGTGTTTCTGAAGTTGAGACATTAAAGTTACCTTCATTTTCTTTGTCAAAATAATCTTTACTTCCAACCATTGCGAGGATCTCACCAGTCTTTGGATCTGAAACTACTGCTGCTCCATTACTTACTTTATATTTATCAAGCTTTTCAATTTCTTCTTTGACGATTTTCTCAGCATCCTGTTGGATATCATAATCAAGTGACGTGGTTACCTGTAGTCCACCCGTCGTAACCATTTGCTCACCAAATTGTTTCGCAAGAATATCCCGGACATACATCACGAAATGAGGTGCTTTAATTGTCGAAATTTCTTCTTGCTCAAACTTATACGCTTCTATTTGCTTATACGCTTTACTTTCTTCTTCCTTTGTTATGTACCCATTTTCACGCATCTGGCGAAGTACATCTTTTGTTCTTGCGAGATAATGTTTTTCGCCATTGAATGGAGTGTAATAACTTGGACTTTGCGGTAATCCTGCTAAAAATGCGGCTTCAGAAAGAGAAAGATCTTTAGCTTTCTTACCAAAGTACTGCTCAGAAGCTGCTTCGACACCTACAGCTGTTCCACCATACGGAATATTATTGAGATACATTTCGAGAATTTCATCTTTGGAATATCGCTGATCAACTTGGATTGCAAGGATAAGTTCTTTTATCTTACGAGGAAGACTCTGTTCATTGGTTAACAAAACATTTTTAACAAGCTGTTGGGTGATTGTTGATCCACCTCCAGATATTTGTCGCTCCATAAGTGAATCACGTGCTGCACGGAGCCAACCGATCGGGGAGAATCCATTATTTTCGTAAAAGGTTTCATCTTCAGTAGCGATTGTCGCTTCTTGCAGTTCTTTTGGAATCTTATTTAATGTCACATATGTACGATTTTCATCTTCAAAAACTGAGTAAAGTAAAATTCCTTTTCGATCATAGATACGAGTTGCTTCGTTATATTTGGAAGTAATCAATTTACCAGGAGTTGGAAGGTCACGACTGTACCAGAGAAATAATGCCGGGACAATAAGGAGCAAAGCGAGAAATGCGAAAAATCCCCATTTCATCAACTTACTGACAGTGAACATTTTGCGAGCGTCGAAGGAGAAACCTTTTTTCCCTGTTCGCAATCTTCTGGAAGTTTTAAAAGCCATAGAAGTGGAGTCTATTATACCAAATACAATATGGCTGTTGTCAATTTTTGTAAGGTATTATCAGTTAGCTGTAATTTTTTTATAAAGTTGTATCTCCAATTCTTCTGTAGAATCAATCTAAACTTGCATTAGAGCAAAACTCTGCTATAATGCTATAGGATTCAAACTATGCCAAACACAGAAAGATTTATCGGTTTTAAAACACGCCCAGTCGCAACAACTGCACTTTCAGTTGCAGCAACTCTTGCTGCAAACGGAATGCTCCATGAAACAGGAACTGCACCCAAGATAGAAGTATGTACTCCTCCAGCGGTGACAAGACAATACAAAGAACTGCAAATTCCTGTCAATAAGCCATATGCTCGACTCTTTGAAAACAGTGCTACTGTACCTCAAGTCGTTAATGAAGGTGATACAAAAGTCGTCGTAGCAGAAACATCCAATATGATTGCGACAGGATACAAAGATGTAACTATCGAAGTTGCAGGGAAAGCATCTGATGATGATGATACACGAGATGCAAATGGTCAAAGAACTGGAGGATTTGGAATTGAACAAGCACAAGGGAGAAATAAAGCACTTGCCACAAAACGTGCAGAAACATATGGTACAGACACACTAGGACCAGCACTTGATAAAGCAGGACTTACTGAAATCCCAACACTGTATGGCGAACATAAAGAAATTTTGCTTACTCCTGATCAGATTGATGAGTTAACAAAAATGAGTTTGAAACATGGAATTGCACCACAAGTATTGCAAGATCGATACGATGGAATCTTGGATGGACCGGTCCCTGAAGATACAGTTACAATGCTTGACACAATGTTTGGGGATAATAGAGGAGTTGATGTGACACTTCGTGGACACAAAGATATTGTTACTTCAGAATGCAATGGAGTGGAAGTGCCTGTACCAGTAGTTGTACCTGTCTTCGAACCAGCAATGATTCCTGCATTTGCACCGACAACTGGTCCCGAAAAAGTAGTATTGAACACACCTTTAAAGGATTACATGGCTCCGCAATGGGTTGCGAAAAAGCCTATTACAATGAAAGAACCTCATCCACAAGGACAAGGCCCAAGTCAAATTGATTCACATATCTCTAGAACTCATGGAGGAGACCGAGGAATTGCCCGAAACACCAGAGTCAAAGGCAGCAAACGAGGTAACTAAGCGAAACTAAACTCTTAAAACACATCCCCAAATTTGCTATACTCAGCCTTATGGCAATCATTTTTGAAACAGATAACTTCGTTATTAAATCCGCAGAAAAGCCACATGTTTATATCAGTCGCAAGGAAGGGGGACATCTTCAAGTAAAATCAAAATATCCTTTGCGTGACAGAACACAAATGTCAGGGACACAAGCAATTGAGTACATGAAACTTACGATGATTGCTGGCGAAGCATTGGTTTCTGCGATGAAACGTCAAGGCATCGAAATCGGAATCGTGAATTACCAAGAGATGGGGAATTGGAGCGTTTTCAAACCAGAAGGTCCTACCGTGCATACGCATGTCTTTGGACGATCCGTAGACGCAACAATGCAAAAATATGGTGAAGCGATCTCACTTCCACATTTGGACACAGGGTTTTATGACAAGTTTGAGCCATTAAATGAAAGTGATCTCGAAGAAATCAAAAAAGATATCGAAGCATTACTCCAAACCGATAAGTATAAAAACTTCAGATAATTCTGCTAAAATAATGATATGGACAAGATTGAAGAACTTTTGACACGGGGTGTCGCAAATATCATTTCCAATAAATCAGAACTCCGCAAAACCCTTGAATCAGGGAGGAAATTAAATATTTATCTTGGCATCGATCCCACAAGCACCAAAATCCATTTGGGACACGCCGTACAATTACGCAAACTCAATGCATTCGCAGAGCTTGGACATAATGTCACATTCTTGATCGGAGATTTCACCTCTCTCATCGGAGACACATCAGATAAGGATACAGAACGCCCAGTCCTGACTAAAGAGGAAATCGAAAAGAATTTCCAAACCTATAAAAAACAGGCAGAAAAAGTTGTCGATTTTAAGAAAGTAAAAGTCGTTCACAATAGCGATTGGTTGAAGAAGTTATCATTTGAAGATATTGTGAAGCTCACACAACACTTTGCAGTGGGAGATTTCGTCGGACGTGAATTGATTCGTAAAAGATTAAGTCAAAACAAACGAGTAGGGCTCCACGAATTTTTGTATCCAGTCATGCAAGGATATGACAGTTATCATCTCGATACAGATATCCAAATCGGGGGAACAGATCAAACATTTAATATGCAAGCCGGTCGAACTCTGCAAAAAGATCTTCGCCAGAAAGATAGTTTTGTTATGACCAGCGTTCTTCTTGAAGGAACTGATGGACGAAAAATGAGTAAGTCATGGGGCAATGCGATTTGGCTTGATGATACAGCCGAAGATATGTATGCCAAAGTAATGGCGATCAAAGATGAATTAATAACCCAATACTATACACTTGCGACCAATGCATCACTTGAAACTGTTGCAGAAGCCGAAAAAGCTTTGAAGAAAGGTGAGCATCCGATGCATATCAAAAAAGAATTGGCGTTAACAATTGTTGAGGAATTAACATCCGCCAAAGACGCACTGGCTGCCAAAGATGCATTTGAAAAAAGAGTTCAAGGGAATGAATTACCTGAAGAAATTAAAGAACATGTTTTAGAGAATAAAGAAATAACTTTGACTGAACTCATCATGGTAACGGGAATTGCTTCAAGTAAATCAGAAGCACGACGTTTAATCGCCCAAGGTGGAGTTTCAATTGATAATGAAGCAATGAAAGATCCAAATAGTGTGATAAAGCTTGATAAAGAAAAGTTATTGCGTGCAGGTAAAAGACGATTTGTTAAAGTAAAAGGAAAATAGCACTTTATCCTAAGCCTAAAATCATTTATACTTATTGTTATGGAAATGTTCGATCGACATAAAATCTTCTGGAAAGTTGTAGTCATAGTCGCAGCAGTTGCTTTGATCACAACATCCTTCCTCCCATACCTCGCTCTTCTCTAAAGTTCGATAATCAGCCCGCAGCGTAAAGAAATTCCGACAAATGAGAGATCCTTCGACTTCATTTCATTTCGCTCAGGATGACAACGCAGTGCTATAATATCCATGACTCATGGATCTTCAATCCCGCATAACCACAGGCAATCGCTCACTCAAAATGTACGCATCACGACTTGAGAAGCTTGAAATCTTTACTTACATGGATTTCCTTTTTCACTTGCCAAGCCGCTATGAAGATTATTCTGTCGTGTCTAAAATTGCGGACATCCGACTAGGAGAAACCGTAACTATCCAGGGACAAGTTCTGGAAATGAAAACCAATTATATGCGTGGTTCGCGAATCAAGAACATGCAAAAAGCACTCATTGCAGATGGCACAGGAACAATTGAATTAACGTGGTTCAATCAACCTTTCCTCACCAAATCGATCTTACCCAACGCTCTGCTTTCAGTTTCGGGGAGAGTCAATACATTTGGCAGAAGTAACAAGCTTACAATTCAAGCACCACAATATGAAGTGCTCTCATTTGACGGCAATGGAATCCATACTGGAAGGCTTGTGCCCGTGTATCCTGAAACCCAAGGCGTTACCTCTAAATGGCTCAGACGACAAATTCATAGTTTACTTACGGAGCACAAGGACCTTATCAAAGAATATATGCCAGAGGATGTGGTGAAGAAATATGGTTTCATGCCATTTCCAGAGGCAATGCAGGAAATTCATTATCCCCAGTCTTTGGAAACAGCAGAGAAAGCACGAGAACGCTTGGCATTTGATGAACTCTTCTTAATGCAATTGAAAAGTAATAAAAGACGATCGGATTGGAAAGATAAGCAAAAAGGCTTACCAATGGAGATCACAAAGTTTGAGAAGCAAATTGCCAACTGCATCGGCTCACTGCCATTTACATTGACCAAGGCACAACAAATGGCGATCAATAGTATCTTTGACGATATGCAAAAAGATAAGCCAATGAACCGATTGCTCCAAGGAGATGTGGGAAGTGGTAAAACAATTGTCGCAGCAATCAGTATGTACGCAGCATTTTTAAATGGCTACCAATCCGTGCTTATGGCACCAACAGAAATCCTTGCAACACAACATTATGAAGGGATTAAGAAATTACTTGAACCGTTGGGAGTTACAGTCGAACTTGCCACTGGAAGCAAAAAGACAATCCGTGATGACGTCAATCTGGATGTACTCATCGGAACCCATGCAGTACTTTCTGAGAAGATCACATTTAACAAACTTGGACTTGTCTGTATCGATGAGCAACAACGCTTTGGTGTCGCTCAACGAGGAATGATCAGGGAAAAAGGAGACAATCCCCATTTGCTCACTATGACAGCAACTCCAATTCCACGAACTGTTGCTTTAACAATGTATGGAGATCTGGATTTATCCTATCTCAATGAAATGCCTCACGGACGAAAAAGAGTAAAGACATGGCTTGTCCCACCTGAAAAACGTGATGGGGCATATGATTGGATTAAGAAACAAGTTGTCGAAACCAGTTCGCAAGTCTTTATCGTTTGTCCGTTCATCGAACCTTCTGAATCCATGACTACGGTAAAAGCAGTTGCTCAAGAATATGAACGATTGAGTAAAGAAGTCTATCCAGATTTGCGTTTGGCATTGTTGCATGGGAAATTAAAAGCCAAAGAAAAAGAAGCTGTCTTGAATGATTTCCGAGAGAAAAAGTATGACATCCTTGTCGCAACACCAGTCGTTGAAGTCGGTATCGATATTCCCAATGCGACGGTGATTATGATTGAAGCTTCCGAACGATTTGGTTTGGCACAATTGCATCAACTTCGCGGTCGAGTCGGTCGGGGAGACAAACAATCATATTGTCTGCTCTTTACCGAAAGTAAAAATGATCAGACAAGCATCCGACTCAAAGCATTGGAAACAATTTATTCCGGTGCCGAACTTTCAGAACTCGATTTGAAACTCCGCGGTGCAGGAAATCTCTACGGCACAGCACAACATGGAGTACCAAAGCTTAAAGCCGCATCATTCTCCGATACAGAATTAATTCAAAAAGCCAAACATGCAGCAGATGAAGTCTTTCCGCATTTGTCAGAGTACGCAACTCTTCAAGGAAAGCTACAAAATAGCCTCGATGAAACTATTTCACCCGATTAATCAACCTTGTTCCGAAGCCAATTTTTGTTCGGTTCCTGTCAGATAACTGGCTGTCTCCATGTCAAGCTCAATTGAAGCTAATACGATAAAGTGTCATCAGCTCAAGTCATAGGATAAATAGAATAGGCGCTATTTATTCGGGAAGGAGGTGAATTTTGCAGTGATACACAGACAACATTACAAGTATTTGAATTCTTTTTTAACCATTTATCATTTTTACAGTACCAAACCAATTGAAACGACAAAAATGGTTGGCTCAAAAGGTGGAAGACAAACTCGGACAAAATCCCAGGCAGGAGATAAAGAAGTAAAAAAATAGCTCAGGGGTAAATGACTAACGGTCGAAGTACACGTCAGTAGGTGTCGGCGAAAGGGTAGGTGTTGGAACTTCTGTAGGTGAAACTGAAACTGATTCCCCTGCAAGTTGCGTCAAGCTTGTGCCCACAAAATTGAAGGTCATAAATCCACCAACTAAAATAACAGCGGCGATTATTAAAGTATTCGTGATTGGTTTGCGAGTGGTGCGGCCTTTTTCCGGTACAGGCGGAGGAACGATATAAGGATTTTGTTGAGGAGCATCCATAACAACATTAGTGTAACGCTTTTTTCTCAATGCTGTCAACCTTACGCGTACCCTGTGAACAGATCAGTTTTGATTTGCTCAAATGGTACACCCATGCTTTCGATCATTGTTCGATAGTCTTCAACCATTCCTTGTGGACCTGAGATATAAAAGATCTTTTCTTTAAAGTTTGGGGCATTTTTTATAATGTGCTCTTTTGAAAGTTTTTCTCCAATAATAGAAATGATTTGTAAACCCAATTCTTTTTCCGCTTGTTCAAAAACTTCATAAAACAAGATCTCATCTTTATTATTTACTTGATAAAACAATGTAATCGGAACTTTCTTCTTTTTATCCAATAAATCATGAATTATACTTCGAAAAGGCGTAATCCCAATCCCTCCAGCGATGAAAATATATGATTGCATAGCACTATACTAATTGTTTTTATCAAAAAGACAATGGGTTCTTGCAAGCTAAGCCTAAATGAGGTAAAATACATCCATGGCACACGAACCAAAGAAAAGACATTCACGAGCACGTCAAGGAAAAAGACGAAATGCTATCCATCTGGCAGTCAATAAATCAATTGTTTGCCCAAACTGTAGTGCACCACAGATTTCACACACTGTTTGTGAAGTATGCGGTTTCTACAAAGGACAGCAAGTAATCAAGGTTAAGCAACCAAAAACTGCAGCAGCAAATTCGTAATAATTCGCATGTAAGCATTGTCGCAAGGCAATCTCCATACTAATGAGTACGAATCAGAGCACAGGCATTCGTACCAAATGAAGACTTCACACGATCCTAGACACAAACGTAGACAACATCTTGTCCAAGAACTTTTCAGTACGCAATTCCTTACGCAAGACGTCAGTCCAGAAAGCCGCGAAATCATTAAGAATATCGAATTTCTTGATGCTAAAGTTCAGGAAGCGGCACCAGATTTCCCTGTTAAAAAGATCAATAAAGTTGATTTAGCAATCTTACGGCTCGCGATTTATGAATTACTTATAGACAAAAAGGCACCACAAAATGTCATAATAGATGAGGCAGTGGAATTAGCAAAAGAGTTTGCCAATGAGACCAGTCCATCATTTATCAATGGGGTCTTGGGAAATATTATTAAAGGAAAAAAATAAATTATGAATAACTTACCAACATTTAAAAACGAAAAATTATATCAACAGGCCTTCATTCATCGATCATATTTGAATGAATCCAAAGAACCAGTCGAATCCAATGAACGATTGGAATTTCTTGGCGACAGTATCTTGTCATTCGTCGTTTCGGAGCACTTATATAAAACCTATCCTGAATTCGATGAAGGAATTCTCACCAATCTTCGATCCTTAGTCGTGAATACTAAAAGTCTTGCCAAAACAGCTCGAGAACTCCATTTCGGAGATCATCTGATGCTTTCAAAAGGCGAGGAAGATTCACGAGGACGCGAAAACGAATCAATCCTCGCAAATACTTTTGAGGCCGTCATAGGAGCTCTCTTCATGGATCAGGGTATTGATGAAGTGAAAAAGTTCTTACATGTCGTGATCATCCCGCACATCGCTATCTTTGTCGAAAAGAAAGTCTTTAAAGATCCAAAGAGTTTGTTGCAGGAATATGTCCAATCAAAGAAGCAAAACTCTCCCGTTTACAAAGTACTTCATGAAGAAGGTCCAGCACATGCCAAGCAATTCACCATTGGTGTCTATGTAGGCGATGATTTGAAGGGCGAAGGCCGTGGAAAATCCAAACAGGAAGCTGAAGAACACGCAGCAGAACAGGCTCTTGAGAAGATAGGTAAATAATGGTACAATACTCACTATGGCATTAGTAATTCGATTAACAAGAACAGGCAAAAAGGGCGAACGCAAATTCCGCATTGTTGTGAAAGAAAAACGCAGCAAGCGAGATGGCGGATTCATCGATATGCTTGGTTGGTACGAAAAATCAACAGATCATAGTAAAAAACAGGTTAACATGGAACGATACAATTATTGGTTGGGTCAAGGTGCACAACCTTCAGCAACTGTTCAAGCGTTAACTAAATAATTTTATCGGTTTTAAACTAAAGAATGAAAGACACACTCCACTTTATTGTTTCAGCTATTGTAGACCAACCTGATGCCGTGCAAATCGACGAGCATGAAGAGGATGGTATGAATATCTTCACTATCACTGTTGATAAAGATGATATGGGTAAGGTTATCGGAAAAGAAGGTAAAGTCATCCGAAGTATCCGAAACATCATGAAGATCAAAGCAATGAAATACAACCTAAGAATAAAAATCTCCCTCGCTGAATTGGATAAGGAATAAGTTAACGACGGTTTTTATAAAAATCTGGCGGATTTTCTAAAGTCATCCATCTATACACATCACTATAATGTGTGGATTTATATTCATCTTTTAAGTAATTATGTTTTTTAAATTCTTCCATGGCTGTTTCATATTGACTTATAATTAATACAACGTCACTATAAGTAGGCAACTCATCCGAATTAAGTATATCTAAAAATTTGTAAGAAGGTTCTTCTTTTAAAATTTCCTTAAGGGGTTCAAGTACTCTATTCACAATATTAACTTTTGTTAAATTAAGTTGTCCATCAGCTTTTTTACTTGAAAAATTACCAAATTCTCTTTTTTGGACTAATAGCATGTCTCTTAGTAATAGATAACTATCAATATTTGCTTTTAAGTGAAATTTTTTTTGACTCTTATCCATTATCGTACTATTTAATTGTAGGTGGATCTGTTACTTGATCAGTTAAACTTCCATTTATAATCCAATACCATGTATAGTCATTTTCCGTACTAATATTATCACATCTCAATTTCTCTAAAGATGTTAAATAATGAGAAAGAATAAATACTACATCACTATTATTAGGCATTTCATTTTCGTCAAATAATTCAAATTCCTCTGGGAACGGCATATATGGTTTATCCAGAATCTTATTTGCTCTTAAAATTATACTATTAATAAATTTAAGCTTAAATTTATTAATTTCCTCAGTAGGTGCTTTTTTAGATAGAAGACTTAACTCTTCATAAGCACTTTTTAATTGCGGTTTTAATTTCAAAAAAATATCAACTTCTTGTTTATTCATACTACGATGGGCATGCTCTTATAAACTCTCTATACTTCATATTAATTACGTCTAATGGTTTTCTTTGTTTATTATCGTAGACTCTGCACATTAATTCAAGATCCTTATCATCAAGAATTAATATACATTTTCTCTGCCCTGCCCACAAATCGATTGTATTCTTAAAAACACTTTTGGGCGGGGAATTTCTTGTAAATATAATTCCAAACTGACCAAATTCATTATTTAGATAACGATTTAATTGATCAATATGATCAGAATTTAATTCTTTAACATTTTTTAATTCAAAAACAAGTTGCTTAGAATTATAGTTCTCGTGAAGTTCTTTAAGTAATGGATCAGAGATATTATTATAAAATATTAAATCTCGAATTAGGATACCTGAAACAGTTCGGCTTTGAGTTTTTGCAAAATCTAATTCAGGATATAATATAGAAGCTAAAAGTGGAGATAAATTATCTTCATATTGTTTATCTGCATTATTTTCTTTCCCAGTAGGTAATTTCAATATCGTATTTTTTTTTCTTTTTGAAGAAAGAATTGGTATCTGTGTAAATAGAGGATCATTTTTACAATCTTTTTGTTCAAGTTGTTTCCTTTTTACATATGCTTCTACTTGGTCATAATTTCTTCTATTAAATTCTAAAATTTCAACTCTAGGTATCACTTGCCCAGATAATATTTTTTGAGAGGCAGCAATATATTCATTATAGTAGTTTTCAAAATTAATCCAGGGAACAAAACGTAACCATCTTTTAGGGACAAAAAGTATCGGCTGCTTAGTGTCAGGGTTTAGTGGAAGATTATTTCTCTCTACTACAATTTTAGATTTTTTAACATCAAAAATGCTAACTTCCGTCATTTCCATAGGAATTTTATATTTTTGTGCTTCTTGTATTGTATAGTCAATTAAAAAAGACTTAATTAAGTTGCATGATATATCGCTAACTCGATCTTTCGAGAAACCTTCAACTAAAATCTGAAGTATCTCAAAATGAGTAAAGCCCTGAAGGTTAACTTGAGGTATGTCTGCGAATGGAGATAATATTTTTCTTGCAAAATCTATTCCTATTTTTTTCCCATTTTTACTTTTTGAATCACCCAATCCGACCTCATTGCATTCAGATAAATCTATCAGAATTTTAATAGCTTCTTCGCTATCTTTCAAATACAAGTGCCCTATGTAATTAAAGGCGTTCATAATCATTGAGTGAATACCGTTATCCATTTGAGAAGGACTTTTCCATAGCAAAAAAGGATCTAAATAGAGAGGTATGTCTTCATCTAAAAATGGAATTGCAAAATCAACATTCTCTTGTCTTAATGGCAAGTTGTAGTAATCATTTAGTCTTGGCCTGATAATCATAGTGTTTTATTTCTAAACATATTATACTCTAAACTTTTTGTTTTTGACTATTTATATAAGCCGAACGCTATTTAGCAATATTCTTAAATTTGATACAATACACCTATGAAAATAAGCATTCTTACGTTATTTCCTGAAATGTTCACTGGGCCATTTACTGAATCTATTGTGAAACGGGCTCAGGAGAAAGGACTCGTAGAGATAGAACTCATCGACATCCGTGAATTCGGGATCGGGTCACACCAGATGGTAGATGACACGCCATATGGTGGGGGAGTTGGGATGGTTTTGAAAGTTGATGTCGTTCATCAAGCAATTGAAAAGGCAAAGGCGAACTTCAAATCAGATGGTGAAGTAAAGAGGAAAATCCTTTTGACAGCAGCAGGAGGCGAGACGTATAAGCAAACACATGCCAAAGCATATTCTCAGCTTGATCATCTCATCATCATCTGCGGACACTATGAAGGATTTGATGACCGCATCATGAAATATGTTGATGGAGAAGTGTCGATTGGAGATTTCGTACTGACCGGTGGAGAAATCCCTGCCATGCTCATAACTGATAGTATCACCAGGCTTATTGATGGCGTTATTACCCAAGGTGCTACTGAAGATGAATCATTTTCTCAAGCAGGACAAATCCTCCTCGAATATCCACACTACACCAAACCTCGTTCCTACGATGGACAAGATGTACCCGAAGTTCTTTTGCAAGGAGATCATAAAAAGATCAACGACTGGAGATATGAAAAAGCATTGGAGAAAACAAAGAAATTCCGCCCCGACCTCTTAAAGAAATAAATCTAGAACAAAGGCAAAGCTGGGCCACTCGCTTCTGGACCATCCAAATTTACTCCGGGCTGACTCTTCTTCCATGTATTCAATTGCTGAAGCAGAGCAAATTTTTCAGCAGACAGTTGTTTGAGAGGCTGATCCTCTTGAATCTTAATATCCTTGAGATTCTTTTGATAGAACTGGATACTTACCGAAATTGTCTGGCCACTCCCATCAATATTTACGACCTCCGAAATTGGGACACTATTTTGGACAACATTAATAAACTTCTTCACTTCACTCACAGTTCCAAGTGCAACGACAGTTATCTTTACAGACGCGATATTTTTATGTCGTGAATCAAGAACCAGCCCAGACGAAGAGGCGACATTACCAACTTGGAATGAAAAGTCATTGAGAGAGACACCGGATGTTACGGCAGCATTTGAGAGCACATCAAGCATGGCACCAAAATCCTTTTCAGGTGGAAGGGCACCGGCTGCGGTTTGCATCTGGCTATTCATCTGCCCCTTATCGAGATTGTTCATGAAATTGATATTGTCCTGAAGGATATTAATACGTTCACGCGTTGCGACTATTTCATCACGGATAGAGAACCAACTCGTAACTTGAGGAATAATAATATAGAATAGCAAAATAACACATCCCACCACAGTGAGAGCTGTAAAGCCCAGAGAAAAATATTCTGAATCTCTATATTTGTAATACCAATATCGTAGGCCTTTTTTGCCTACCCATGTTTCTTTACTCATAGTTATAACATCACCATACTCACGGTCAATGAATAGCCATTGGTTTCAGCATCGGTTGAAAGACTTGTCATAGTCACTTGAGAAAAAGCTTCCTTCCCCTGAACATAACCGATCATGCCATTGAGAAAGGTATCTAATGATTGTAATGAATTACTCTCGACAGTAACAACCAATGTCTTTTGATCAACGCGGATAGAACTGATTGCTGCGTTACTTGGCAACTTATTCTGAAGCAATTCAATCGTTTTATCATACGATGTACGCTGCTCCAAAAGATCTGCAATCGCACCAGTCCGCTCATCAAGTAATGCCAACTTGGCCATATCTTCACTTGATTGTGCAAGCGTATTTCGAAGTCCTTGCTCTTGTCTCTTCAACTCAGGCAATGGAGACAATGAAATAAGAATGAAAAGCGTCACCGACGAAACCGAAACGATAAATAGCAATCCAATCGCAAAATAGTTCATGAATTGCATCCGTTTTGCAGGAAGCAGGTTTTCATTTTTTTTATTTGGATCTAGAAGATTAATTCCCTCACTCATATTCTTTCATTGCGAGTCCAACCGCGACAGCATATTCAGGACCTTTTGCTTCAATTCCTGCAGGAACCCCTTGGATATTGAGCATGCTCCAAGGGTTGGCAATAACAGCCTCAAGTCCGATGTTTTGTGCGAAGTAGATCGCAAGACCTGGAAGTGTTGCTCCACCTCCAGTTAAAAGGATTTGATTGATTGGCGTTTCGTTTTTATACTTATCCGTATAAAAAGTTAACGCTTTTTTGACTTCACTGAGTAATGCGGTAAGGATTGGGGAGATCGCCTGACCAACCTTTCCTCCAAAGTTCTTATCGGAAAGTCCGTAGACTCTCTTGTATTCTTCTGCCTGATCCAAAGGCAAACCGAAATCTGACGCAATTGCTCGAGTTAATGCAACGCCGCCAAGTGGAACGGAATAATTAAAAATAATGATACCATTCTGCACAATTCCCAAGGTCGTACCCATCGCACCGATATTGGCGATAATCGACGTTGGATTGTTGCTTTGTGGGATGACTCCACGAATCACTGAAAGAATTTCTGTTTCAACTGAAACGATCGATAATCCCGCTAGATCAAGAATATTTTGATAGCGTTTAATCAGATCCTTCGGAGCAGCAACCAACAATACTTGCATACGATCTTCTCCGATAGCACTTTTGATAGGACGCAACTTACTCCAGGCAAGTGTCACCGTATCCAATGGCACGGGAATATATTGTTCTGCTTCCCAATAAATCGCACTCGAAAGTTCTTTGTCAGAAAGATTTGGCATTTCAACTACTTTGGTGTATGCATGATTCTCTGGAAGTGCAATGTTGACATTGTTGGTACTGATCTTGGCATCAATAACCATTTTATTAATTACTTGTGCCATTTCTTGATGGTCAAAAGGAGACTCTGATTGCATTCCCTGTGCAGGAGTAGGAACAACATGTGACGTCGCATATGAAATGACATCATTGTCACGATTGAGCCACGCGACCTTAATCGAGTTTGTTCCTATGTCTAATCCAAAAGCATTACTTTTCATATTATTGCGGTGCAAAAAAACTATATGGGAAAAGTTCTGTGGGCAGTTTTGGATATCTTCGGAAACTCACAAGTTTTCTCGTAGTGTTATCAGCTGTTCCGACAGCTTCAACGACCGTTCCTTGGGAAGGAAGTGCGTTACATGTTGTATTGGCAGCGTCACAACCTCGTACCGCAATATTTGTCGGCGAATACAACGGAATAATACGGACGAACATACCAGAGCTAATTGTTAATGTCCGGCGAAAAGCATACGTCTTCCCAGCAATTGTTCCGCCACCCGGTGAGATGAATTCGAACTTATTACTCAAACTCCGCTGCGAGCACGGATCCAATGCATATCGAGTCGTTTGTGGATTATTTTTCGTACCGTTCATAACGATGACTTCAAGTGCAGCCATACTATTGGTAGCTTCTGATGGTGTACAAGTATTTGAAGTTTCTCCCCAATACAATGTCAGTGTCCCGCTCCATGGATTGGAATAAGCTGGGTAGGTTGATAACCAAAGATCAAGGGAATCATCTTTGAGAACAGGTACACCATTATTTAACGGAAATTCAATTCCAGAAATAGTACTGACTGTTGTCTGGTAGGAAGATTTATTGGAGAAACTCCCTGTTACAGGCACACCGTTTGTTAACGATTGTTCGATACCAGCTTCTGCAGCAGAAAACGCTTTCTCAGAATTTTCAGCTTCTTGAGAAGTTCGGATATTTGTAATTGTGCGGGCGGCGACGGATAAACCGACAGTTAATGCAGTGACCATAACCAATACAACGATAAGTAAAACTTGACCTCTTTGATATTCCATTCGTAAATACAATGCTCCGTATTTATCGTAACAAGCTGTAGAGGTAGTGTCAATCGGCTAGCGAGCGTAATTACGCAAAGTTACGCTTGTTTGAAAGGGGATTGTAGCTTTTGTTTCGCTAAAGCTACTTTCATTCTTTGCACTCAAGGAAAACTGAATTTGAATAGTTGGGGGATCACTCACTCGTTGTTGGGAACAAGTAAATGAACACGCATTGACGATAACAGCATTGGTATCCAAAAGTGAGGCACTATTTGAAGCGATTGTACCAGAACTACAGCTATATGTTGTCTGTCCATTATCTTGAAGTGATGTAATTGTGATTGATGAGACATTGGTTGCAGGCACACAAGATGCTGGAGCATTGAGCGTCTTGGCATAGCGAATACTGCGAACCATTTGTGACAAAGCAGTGTCGCCGCCTTGTCGTACAATTTCAAGTTTGTCAGATTTTTGCGAACCACGCAAACTAATTGTAATCACTGTGACAACGATCACTCCGATCACACTCAAAATACCGATCACGGTTAAGAGTTCAATAAGTGTATACCCTTTTTGTAATTGTAACTTTGTCATAGTGAACCGTTGGGATTAACTGTTGAGAGACACGATGTATGCGTTTGGACATGGCAGTAGGCATTGTTTGTGCATTTTCCATCGGTGAAAGCGACATTGACGGTCACACGAGCCACATTTGTCGCACATCCTGGGGACTGCTCGATTGTCACAGACCGAATAAAACTATCAGTGTTAGGTGATGCACATGCTGTCTGTGGCGTTCCAAGCGTCGATTGTCCTTTGCCAAGACAATATAAACCATTAAAGCTACGGAAAGCGACATAATTCGCATTCCTGATTTGCCTGACGGATTCAATCCCTTGTTGGGCAAATTTCGTTGCAAGGGTCTGATTCTCATTATATGTCGCATTACTTAACGAGGTCGTAATTAATGTCGTAATTGCAGTAATAACAATAGCTACCAAAGCGAGAGCAGCTAACGCTTCAATGAGTGTTTCACCCTTTTGTAAATTATTTCTTTGTAAAAATTTCATATCAATTCGTCATGATATTACCGGTCGCTGTGATTGTAATCACTTTTGTCTTAGACGGACCATTCAATGTAATCGTTGCAGGGGAACTCGTCCCTTTTGATACTGGGAAGAAAATTGGGCTTGTAGATCCTGCTGCCAATGTAACACCTGTAGGTAACTCTTTCGAGGTCACAGGATATGTTGTGTTATTGCACCGAACAGACATTGTATAAACAGGACCAGGAGGCGTGAAAGAGACTTGATAGCCAGTAATTGGAGAAGTTCCACATTGTGGCTGTTTTACTTGAGAAATTGAACTCGATTTGGCACGATTTAACATGTGAACCATTTCAGCGGTTGCGGTTTGGATTGCTTGCCCTGTCGTATAGCTTGAATATGATGCAAGTCCGATTGAAGTAAGTGCCCCGACGATACCAATAACGATAAGTAGCTCAATGAGAGTAAAACCTTTTTGCAGTGAAGAAGTGTATGTATGTATGGACAGTTTTCTCATCTATGTCCATTATCATCGTTCTGCTCACAAGTTTCAACTCTATGGATTTGTCAGCGTAAAAGACCAATTAGTGGTACCAGTACAATAGCTTGCATTATTTATTTTATCTTTTTGTGAATCTTTTTCATTCTCAAGACATGAAAAGAGTGTATATGTTGTTCCAGTCGTTGTATATGTATAAACATGTTGCCCGGAATTTGTGGGATCACATGGAATTTTCTGAATGTATGTAGTCCCACCACTTGCAAGAGCAGTATCACATGTAGGCAATGGTGCTGGTGGATATGTCCCAACATCTGCGCGATATAACTCAAATGCTGTCTGAAGTTGTCGAAGTTCAGTCTTTCGCTCTCCATCACGCCCACGTTCTCGAGCACTCAAAAAGTTCACCATAATAATTGATGTCAGCGTACCGATAATTGCCAACACAATTAAGAGTTCAATGAGTGTAAAGCCTTTTGATTGTTTAAATATATTTCTCATGGTGAAACATTTGGACTCGAAACTCCGTAATTACATGTTGATCCACATGCTGCTGCAGTGGGGAATCCAGCCACACCAGCTGTGATGCTAACACAAGCGTTGCCAGCGTTACATACTTGTGGATCCTTTGCCCCTCTCTCTAAACTACTATAAATATAATAGGTTTGTCCATTTGATGACGCTGGGACATAATATACATACGAACGCTGTGGGCTAGGATCTTTTGGCAATTTACTCATATACGGAAGCCATGAAGCGGTACCCCACGCCAATGTTGTTGTCCCGATATATAATTTGTAATCTGCTGATGAAGGAGGATAACTACCGTTGTCCTGATAATATAACTCCAATGCTTTTTGTAATTGTGCGATATCTGACTTACGATCTGTATCACTTGATTTACGGATCTGATCGAGCGGATTGATACCAACAATGAGCATCGTCGCCACAATTCCTACGATCCCAAGAACGATAAGCATTTCGACCAATGTAAATCCTTTTTGCATATACTTCATTATGTGCACCTGACGTATGAAATTTCAACTCGTAACTTACAATCCCACAAATCGCCTCGCATAATCGATAATCATATTTCCCCAAAGCAAACTAATAATCGTCCCTGTAACAAGAAAGGGGCCAAAAGGAATTGTTCCACCTTTAAATTTTTTCTTTTTGGCAAGGATGAGTACAAGTGAAACAATCGCACCAGTTACAAAAGCTAAGTACAGTGCGAGAATTACTTTTGGAAAACCTAAAATAAGTCCCATCAAGAAGGCATATACTACATCCCCAAAACCCAACCCTCTCCCTTTAGTAATATAAAACAATGCAAAAAAGAACAGTGCAGCCCCAAATCCTGAAGCGATTAAATTCAAAATATCAGTTTGCAAACCAAGTGCTGTCGCTTCGAGTGGTGTAATATACAATCCAGGAAAAAGGAAAAACCAAAAGACAGCGATAGCCACTGCAACGGCTACAACTTTAAAAGGAATAATGCCATATTTTAGATCAGTGAATGCAATTGCAATTAAAGAGCTAATAATTGCGAAGTAGTAGAGGAGTACCAAAATATATTGGAGTCCAAAGAAAATCGCCAAACTATCTTGAAAGAGAGCATATGTCGCAAGCACAAAAGATACTCCTGTGATGACTTCAATGATAAAGTAATTCCAATCAAGTTTTTTGTGGCAATATCTGCATTGTCTTTTCAACATCAGGAAAGAAACAAGTGGGATAAGATCATTCCAAGCCAACTTATGTCGACAATGATCACAATGAGAACGTCCTCGCCATATAGATTCGTTATTGGCTACTCTGTCTGCGACAACTCCAAGAAAACTTCCGACTATTGTACCTAAAAGGAAAATAAAGAGGTAGAACGGAATTATCATATATGTCATCCTGAGCGAAGTCGAAGGATCTAACTATATACAAACTATAGCAGATATCGAACTCTTGTGCATCAAATTTCACTGTGGATCAATCCAACGTCTTCTTTACTATTTGCAGTGCTTTGGTTATATTGCTCTTGATCAGCCTTGGTAAACTTCTTTAACTGGAAAGTAAATGTCGCCCCTTTTCCTCGTCCATCAGATTCCGCCCAGATTTTTCCTTGATGGAGTTCCACAATTGAGCGGCAGATGTACAAACCAAGTCCAGTACCCATGGCTGGTTGATTAGTTGTATATGATCCAGGCATAAGCCCAAACTTTTGGAAAAGCTTTCCAATATCTTCAGCCTCAATACCACTTCCAGTATCGACAATTTGTGTTTCGATAAATCCATCTTTTTCAGTGAAATTAACAACCACTGTCCCATCCTTCGGAGTAAATTTGATGGAATTACCAATCAAGTTGAAGAACACTTCTTTTATCTTATCGGGATCAGCAAGCACGTGAGGCAACGCTTCATGCTTGGAGATGGTGACAGTAACACCAACTTCCTTGGCACGAGGTTGGACTTCATCAACAACTTCCTGAGCCAATGCTTCAAGATCCACGGCTTGCATATTTACTGTGATACGACCAGCTTCAATACGAGAGATATTCAACATGTCATTGACCAAGCGTATTAATCGATCGACAGAATTATATCCTCGTTGGATGTAATACCGTTGTTTCTCATTTAACTTCCCTCCACGATCCTCTAGTGCCATCCAGAGATATGATTTGATAGCGGTCATAGGTGTACGAAGTTCATGCGAAGCCACAGAAACGAATTCATTCTTTAACAAATCCAATTCCTTCAATTTCTCATTAGCGTTTTGTACCTCATTATAGAGCAAAGAATTATCAATACCAATACCTACTAACTCAGCTAGTTGACTCAATAAAGCATGTCTATATTCAGAAATCGTTTCTTGTGGATCATTCATACCGATAACAATGGCACCTATTAGATCTTTTCTTACTATCAGTGGGGATATAAATACAGTTTTTATATCTACATTCTCTTCAATTTTTTCAATTACTATCCGATCAAGAGAGTTAGAATAAAGTACTTCTCTTTTTGTGATTGATTGTATAACTAAGTTTTCAGTATTATCGAGTCGCAACTCAAGTTTAGATGCCGATTGGGAATAAAGCGTATTGTTAATATCAAGGTATGCTCGTGCAAGTCGTTTTAAAGAGTTACTATTTTTCTCATAGAGATAAATAGATGCAATGTTGAAGTCAGTCTCTGTTACAAGCACCTTTGTAACTTGAGTTGCAATTTCATCTGGATGTGTAATAGAACTTAAAATAAGGCCGTTAATATTTTGTAACAATGATAAGGTTTTATTTTTTTCGGATAGCTCAGCACTCTTCTTGTACATCTCTTGATTTATATGAGACAACTCATCAGATGCTTGATCTTTATTAGTAACCGTAGAAAAACCAAGGAAAGTCCTTAAAGAATCAATAAAATTCATATATTAAATGTAGCAGAATTTTTCTTTTTACAGAAGTACTTGTGGAACATCATCTTTTGGTGCCTGAGAAATAAGACTTTTTACTGCTTCTCGGCAAACTTCTACAGAAGTTAGCCCAAAAAGATGTTCATACTGCTTTACTAAATTTTCTATAATCTCTTTTTTATTGCCATTAAATGTAATATTTTCAGCATCACCATCAATAATAAGTCCACTAACTTTACGAGCTTGTTCTAAAGCTACAGGACCTATTATAGATTCTTGTTCTCTTATTATTTTTTTTGCTAATTCCGAATATATATCCATATCCACGCCTCGCTTCTTTTATATCAGATTTGGGAGAATTATCAACCTCATCTAACTATCTTTAGTATCAAAGCTATTAACACCAAAGGCAATTAAAGCCATTGCTGTTGGGAAAAGTATATCAACCCAATGACCATTAAAATAAGTTCCATTGGTAGTTGTATAAGAAAACGAAAAATCAACAATATAATTTACAAGAAAACCCACTAAAATCATTATTATTGGCCATTTAAACTTTCCCCCAATATAGTTGAAAGACAGACCATAAACGAGTACAGCAAGAGCAAGTATAACAACATCTCCAATTGGGTAAGCAAGATCAAAAAATACTTTAAATGCCCCACCTTCAAAATCGCTTAATAAACCTTGACGAGCAACAATAATAAGAAGGTAATATGAAAGAGATATAAGTAGAACAGGTAAAGTAAAAAGAAGTACTTTTCCTCTAATATTTTTTAAAGAGAACTTCGCACCTGTTGCATAAGACAAATTTATAGTACCAATAGTCCATAGAGGCCAGCTAAGTATGTAGCCAACATCTGCCAGTGAGGGATATGGTATTTCAATTTGCATAAGCCAATTATAATAAAGTGACCAAAACATTTGCCCAATGCCCCAAGTTATGAGACCCATAGAAATGAAAAATAATGCCATTCCAACTTTACTTTTAAACATTCCCCATTTCGCTGATCTTATTATTCCTGCAATTCCTCCTAACAAAGGAATTAAACCAAATGCAAACTGATAGATAAAGCTATATGGATTTTCGTGCAGATTAAAGAAATAGGAATAAGTCCACCAAATGAGGATAAAAATATAATAACCTAAAACAAATTTAGCAACCTTTGTAAGATGCATACTTTAAAGAATAAGACTAAACTCATTGTTCCCTTTTTCATAATAAATGTCAATATACTATATTTTATTTTGAAAGAATATAAGATATACTACAAAAATGGCGTCGCAGGAGCTCGCGGCTTTTATTAGGGATAAAAAAACTCCTTTTTATATACTGAATCTTAACAAGATTAACAGTAATTATTCTGCTTTTAAAAAGCTATTTCCTAAGTTTAAAACTTTCTACTCCGTTAAAACTAATCCACAAATCGATATATTAAAGACAGTTGCAGATCAAGGGAGCTTCTTTGATGCGGCTACTATAGGAGAGGTTAAAATACTAAAATCCTTAAGTATTAATACAAATAAAGTGCTTTTAACACATCCCATTAAAACCCCATCAACAGTTAAGTCAGCCATTGAGTTTGGAGTAGAAAATTTTACGTTTGATTCACTAGAGGAACTTCAAATGCTTATGAAATATGCTCAAAATAAAAAATATTTCTTAAGAATTCTTCCACCAGCAGAAGGTACATTCTATGAGTATATTGATAAGTTTGGAGCATCAAGTCAAGATATTGAAGTTATTTTAAATTATGCAGTTGAAAATAAAATTGATATTTACGGCATGAGTTTTCATGTAGGCTCTCAAACAATGTCACTTGAGCCCTGGAAAGCTACTCTTAAATATTGTAATGCTATTTTTAGGAGATATTATAACTCGTTACCAACTTTCCGAATTATGAATATCGGAAGTGGTTTCCCAGTTAAATATAAATCTTTAAAATCTCCTCCAATTGAAGATATAGCTGAAGTAGTAAACACAGAGATCAAAGAATTTCCAAAAGGTATTTCTTTTTGGGTTGAGCCGGGAAGAATAATTGTTGCAGATGCAGTAACGCTTGTGACTACTATTACTAGGAAAGTTCAGCGAATAAAAAATAAATGGTTATTTGTTGACATGGGAGTTTATCATGGGCTTATTGAAATCCTTGAAAGTAGAGGTAAATTAAATTATCCCATAGAGTATTTCAAGTCAGGTAAAAAAGAAACTTTTAGTATATCAGGTAATACACTTGACCCCGACGATACTTTAGCTGTGCGTGTTTCTCTGCCTTCAGACTTACAGGCAGGAGATAAGCTTATTTTTAGAAATGTCGGTGCATATACGTTTTCTCTATACTCTAATTATCATGCCATTCCCAAACCTATTTTGCATATTGCAAATATTAATATCTTATAGTATAATTTGCTCATGACTGAAAGAGGAATCAGTGCTAAGCCAGCACAGCTAACTGAACAACGCAGAACACCCGAAAGAGTGCTTCCTGATAATGGTATTGTCACGGTTGTTAAGAGTAATATGGTTGAAGGCCAATTTGGTACTATTGCAAAAGAACCCATCAATAAAGGCGATGTTATCTTCACAATCACCGGTCCAATACTTGACCACCCAACAGTATATACATTCCAATATGGTCCAACTGAGCATCTTGATCCAAAAAATCCTGATGGTACACCAAGTTTTGGGCATTTTACCAACCATTCTTGTGATCCAACTGCATATATTCGTATTGTTGAAAGAGAAGAAGGAGAGACCACGGGCAGAATTGAAGTTGTTGCAAGAAAAGATATGCCTAAAGGGGATGAAGTTTCAGTAGATTATGCAGCTATGGAATATGATCCAGTAGCAGAAGGCCTCCAATGTCAATGTGGAAGCCCTATGTGTAGAGGAACAATTGAAGGATTTAAACAATTAGATCCTGATACTAAAGCGATATACATTGAAGAAGGAATAATTTCAAAATATCTTATTGAATTAGATAAAGCCGCATAAGCTAACGACTAGGCCTTTCAGGTTTTTGAGTTCTTCGCCCCATCCACTTGCGAGCCATTTTAGTACCTTTTGCAAGTGTATACTCATAAAATCCTCCACCAATATTCGCACCTGCAAGGAAAGTTATTGCATCCTTATCTGAAATCCCCTCAAAAAATGTTGCTGATCCAAATGCTCCAAGATAAAAAGGAAGTTCTTTCGCTATTTCTAAACCTACGTAACCGGCAGCCGTTGCAAGTCTTTGAGAGCGTTCACTCCACCCTTTAGACTTAGAATAGTCATGGAACGCTTTTGATAAAGCACTCGTACTTACTCCCTGCTCTTCTAATAGCTTCCAATTTTCTTTCACGTTCTCGTATAATCCTTTAAACCAAACACCATAACTGGCAGCTAAGAAACCGATAAGTGTTTCTGTACTAACATGTTCTTGTATACCTGTTTTTGTCAAAGCAAGCCCAGCGATGACTGCAGTTCCATCTAATGCATATGTTGAGGCAACATTAGCACCAACCGTAATTCCCCAACGACCTAATTTTTCTTTAACCTTTTCGGGAGACAAACCTGTTGAAGAATAAAGAATATCTTTTTGATCCTTTGTTAAATTTGCTGCAAATTTATGAGCATCGCGGACCACTTTTCTTTCATCTTGAGTGGTCCAATTAGTAGATTCTTCATAAAGCTTCTCTTGTTGTGCTTCCACATTTGCGTCAATTTGATTGATTCTTGCTTCAAGATAATCCGAATGCATTCCCCAGTTACTTGTAAACCTATTTTTTGTGGGGGCATCTCTTTTGTGTATAGCACTATATGCATCGAGCAATCCATGAACATGCCGAAGTTTTATATCGGCGTCTGAACTAAATTGGTCATTGCTCTCTTTCTGTTTTAGCCACGGGAGCTGAGAATCTGCATCAGCAAATACCTCTTTTAAAAGCATTGTCGAACTCGCAATAGCTAATGAAAGATCTCTACTACTTGTATTTATTTCTATTTCAATACCTGGAGTTTCTTTAATTCTATGCCGTCCCTCAATAGCGACTCCATGTGGTTCTCTATCTGTCATAACTATATAAGTATAATTTAATAGCATTAAAAATATCAATAAACACTTAATTTGTGCTTGTACCTATAAAAAGGTATAATGCTGCTATATGATGACTGCAACATTAGGAGGATTAATTAAAGACTATCGGCTAAGGAAAAGGCTTTCTCAAGTTGATTTATCACTAAGTTTGGGTTGGAAAGACACAAGCCGTCTCTCAAAGATTGAGCAAGGACGAGTAGGAAAACCCAACAGAGATACTGCCGAAAGAATTATCAATGCTTTAAATTTAACACATCAAGAAAAAGGTCATTTTTTACTCGTTGGAGGATATTTACCGACAGAACAAGAAATCAGTAATATTTTAGAAGAAACTAAAGAAAAAATTGATACATGGAGATATCCGGCTTATTTAATGGATTTTAGCTTCCGATGGCTATATGCAAATAAACATACTCTTTTTACTGCAAAAATGAATCCAAACCAATTATCATGGATCATCGAAAATAAGCCTAGCTTTTTATCATTTCCTTTTTTTCCTAAAGAACAATTTTCTGTAATTGTTAAGAAAGGTGAAGATCAAAATAGTTTAAAATCATTTGCGATAGCACAAATAGCCGCATTTAAAGGAGAAAATGAGCAATATCAAAATGAAAAATGGTACAAGAATCTGGTTAAAGATTTGATGCAATTTGAGGAATTCAGAAAACTCTGGCCAGAAGTAAATCAAGAAACCTATGGGAAAAAACTATTTGATTATGAATATAAAACGATGCAAGATACTTATAATGGTAAATATCAAACACTAAGCTTTCACGTCTCTACAGCAAAGGTTATAAATGACCCTAGATTTCAACTAGTTATGTACCATCCTGCCGATAAGAATACTGAGAAACTTTTTTCATCTTAATCAATTATTTGTTATCAAATACTTGACAGAAATAAATTCTTTTGATATAAATTTCACAGGATATGTGTCTCTGTGAACAGATTATTGCAAAGAATGAACTTGATGTGATTGATGCATCGCTTACTCCTTCAAACGCATTGAAAAAAGGTTATCAGCACATAGAAGATATTCCAAATTTATACCAAACACTTCTAGAGCTTTTAGAATTCGCAAATACTCAAGGATATAAAATAGGTTCTCCGAAAAAAACATCAAAACATTATTTTGGTTTGTATTGCTCAAAACAAAAATAATATAACAATCCAATAGGATGAATATATTGAGTACAAATACTATTTTTGATACAACATTGAGCCCTTCAACTGCTCAAAAGAGGGGATTTGAATATGTTGATGATATATACCTTGATAAACGACGACACAGCTCAAGAGAATTTTTACAAATTCTGGAAGTAAACGAAATCCGACTAGGAATGCCGAAAAGAAATGAAAGTTCATTCTACGGACTATATATCCCAATGAAGGAATCAAATTTATGAAAATTGCTTTTCTTGCACCCCTTGAAATAGATGTCCAAAGAAAACAAGAATTAACACATATCATCGATTTTTTAACATCTTCAGATCATACTGTGACTCATGCACTTTCTGTTACAGCTAACACCCTTGTTACATGGACAGCCGAGAAGAGAAACGAATATTTTAATACCTTTTATAAAAAATTAGGAAAGTGCGATATTGTTATAGCAGAATGCACATTTCCAAGCGTACATGTTGGTTTTGAGATATCCAATGCAATACAACAAGGAAAGGAGATTATTATGCTTAAATCAAAAGATGCTTTACCAGATGTTTTAATTTCAGATCAATTGAACCTACACAAAAACATCTATATATACGAATATACTGAAGAAACGCTTTTTAAGATTTTGAAGGAAGCTTTAGTATGTAATCCCATCCAGAAATATAAAAAGTATAATGTGCTTTTTCCGACAGAGATGGTAAATAAGCTTAATATCATCTCTAAGAAAAAAAATCTTCCAAAATCAGTTTATATACGACAACTTGTGGAAAAAGGTTTGGCTACGGAGTCCATAGAATAAACTAAAGATAATTTTGTAGAGTAGTGATGTCCTTTTTGGTAAATGTAGTATCTTTATCCGACAGCATCGAAAGAACTCCAAATGTCTTCTGTTTGTATATAAGTGGTATCACCAAATCCGAGCCAATAGATAATTGATTTAATTCAGGATGGAAATTCAGTATATAATCCGCTGGAAAAGTAAAGGTACGTTGTTGCTTGTATACACTCATCGTAGTTCCGGTTTGTCTTGGAAAGACTTTATATAAAACAGGCGATGAAGCATATACACGAGCAAGCGTACCATCATCAGCAATATATAACGAGCCGTGCTTAAAATTAATTAATCGTTTCGCCTTAAAGAATAACGATGTTCCAAGAACTTCAAAAACATTTTTTTCATAGACACTATTCATAGATGTGTCAGTAATATTCTTCGTAAATGATTCAATTATTTGCGGCAATTGGGTATCAAAAATAGGTTTCGTCTGAACCATTTCATTCAAACATTTCCTCAAAAGCTCCAAAACAGAATCCTTAGATAAGAAGTAATCATCCAAAGAAATATTGTATCGATCACAATAATCTTGATTTAGGCAATAAAACAAATAAGATTTTTCTTTTGAAGGGATATCTAATACTTTGCAAAATGCCTCAAGCTGTGTATTTGTAAAGAGTCTTTTGCCGTTAATTACTTTGGAAAGGACACTCGCATCGATCTGACTAAAATGAAGCTCTTCCCACATCAATAACGCGAGTCTATTAAGAGAACAGTTATTTATAAAAATAATCTTACCGTCTCTTTTCGTATAGTAATCTTTTAACGCAGACGCTAAGTGATTCATTTTTTGCATTATAACAAGCAGATAATCTGCTTACAACTTAGATTCTAATTTATGCACTCAGAAAGAGCATTGACTCACCTGTCAATGAAAAGCCCAAATACCCAAAGTACAATGCTAATGTTCGATATGTATATTCACACGAATATGATTTTTGATACTACATTAAGCCCGAAAACATCTCCAAGTAGGGGATATGAATATATTGATGACATCTATATTAGTAAAGGACAAAACAGAATACGCGAGCTTATTAATAGTTTGGCAGCACATAGAATAAGACTTGGGCTTCCAAAAAGAAATGAAAGCTCTTATTACGGTTTATATATACCGATAACATAAATGAAAATTCTGAGACATTACCTCACCGTTACACATTGAGCGGGTTCTTGTTTAACAGTATCTTACAGATGTAATAAATACTATTTCTCACAAAGATTTTAATCAAATAAAATATGAATAAAGAAACAGCACCAGTATATTTTCTTTCTAAGAATCCTCCCGGATGGAAAGAGGCAAGCTTAACAGAGACGCAACATTCTTTACAAGCTGTAACACATCGAATAAATAATCGATTAATCTCTGGTGAAAAAGTGTGTCAAAGAGACATTGCGGTGATTGCAAAAGAGGAACAGAATGATAAATGGGAAAGAACGACAGGTATTAAAGCCAAGGACAGTCATTTTTCAATTATTATGCCAATTCATAATGAAAAGAATTTTCTTGAATCAACATTAGGTACATTAGCTTTAGCAGACATCCCATCAGAAGCTGACGTAGTTATAATATTGGTAACAAATGGTTGCACTGATGGTGGAGCAAGTGAGCAAATTGTTAGAAATTTCATGCAAACGCAAGGAGCAGTACAGGAAAGAATATCTCGAGAAGGGATTTTACCTGAGGATATTTCTGACAAGCAAGTTGATCAAAACTATGCTGTAACAGAAAGTGATAATATGCGTTTTATTCACATTAATACTCCTACGCCTGGAAAAACAAATGCCTTAACTATTGGAAACGATGTAGCAAATTATTATAACCATCCAATTAGTATGTGTCTCGATGCAAACTCTTTTCCAACACCAAAAGCTATAGCAGAACTATATAAAGAGGCGTATAAAGGTATTGTTGAAGAAGAAGATGGGACGGCTGTTGTATCAGGTAGATATAAAGATCATACAGAAACTGAAGAGATAATTATGGGTATGACGCCAAGAGAGTTACTTCCAAGTTATACAAATAAATCAAATCTTGTCGTAATTGGAGCCTTAATGGCTTGGGATACAAAATGGGTTAAAGATGTAGGTATACCTCATGTCGTATTAGATGATTTTGCACTTGGGGTAAATGCTATTGTGGATGGCAAACAAGTAAAGACTGCTACGGAAGCATATACATGGAGATATAGTCCAGCTACAGTCGAGGCACGAGCAAAACAGCTAGAACGATATGTTTGGGGGGTACATCAAATCGCTGATTTAAGTAAAGAACATTCTGAAACTATTCTTCCAGCTGTATTCTTTATGCAAGGCCCAGAAATATTGGAGCAGTCTCTTAATGACTGGGCAGGAAATAACGAAAAGCGTGTAAATGCTTTACCTTTTATTATGAAGAAGTGGGAAGTAATCCTAGAGAATGGGAAACAACAATTTATATCTCAACCCAATAGTCAAACTTGGGAAGATATAGAAGGTACTAAATAGACTTTAAGTTTAATTTTTCTGACTTAATTAAGTTGCTATACCAATGTGCACTCTCTTTCCATATGCGCTTTTGTGTTTTTCGATCAATATAAATTAGACCAAAAGCAGAATTTGGTTTATATCCTTCAGCCCATTCATAATTATCCATCAAAGTCCAAGCAAAATATGCTTCGATTGGTATTCCGCGATGTAGTGCTTCATGCATCTGCCTTAGATGTTCCTGCAGATAGAATACTCGCTTCTCATCTTTAACAATCTTACTTTTACCATCCCATGAGGATTCTTCAGCCATTCCATTCTCAGTAATATATATTCTTTTTAGCCCGTAGTCTTTATAGGAGAAATATACTTGCGAAAGAATATCGTAAAATCCTTCAGGATAATGAGGTTTCATATAGACAGGCCAACCTAACCCATTAAAAACTCCTTTTTTATTTGTTATTATTTCCACATTGAAATCTTTTTTAGAATTATATTTAACTGTGTCTCCTCGATAATAGTTTAGGCCTAGACTATGAAGCTTATTTCCAATTTTGATTATTTCCATATCTTCTCTTGAAACTTCAGGCATATTTTTGCCGTATATATCTACTACATATTCTGGATATTTCCCAAGAAAAATTGGATCCAGAAACCATAGATTCTTTTGTCCATCAACAAATTTTGCAGCATCAATATCTTTCGCATCAAGACTAGCAGGATAACGAGGGCCGACATTTATAGCTGTACTAAGTTTAATATTTGGGTACTTTGAAATCAGAGAATTTGCAATAACCCCCTGAGCAAAGAGTAAGTTATGTGCCGCGAGTAAAGCACTTTTTAAATTTGTTTCACCAGGAGGATGAGCACCTAAATAGAAACTTACCAAAGAACTGCACCTTGGTTCATTAAGAATGAAATACTCTTCTATAAATTCTCCGAGGTTTTCCGCAACACATTGAGAATGATTAAGCAAAGCATTAATGGTCGCTCTATTTTTCCATCCACCTTTTTCGTTCAGATATTGTGGGAGTTCCCAATGATATAAAGTGACATAAATTTTGATTCCTGCTTGAGATAATGAACGAAAGTATTTCTTATACCATTGCACTGCTTTTGTATTCACATCGCCGTTTCGCGTAAGTAGACGTGACATAGAAACAGATGTTCTATAGTGTTTTATACCAATCTTTTTCATGATCTCAATATCATCTTGCCATTTATGATATCTATCTATACCAATATCGGGTGTTTCATCTTGATAGCATTTACCTGATGTTCGAGCAAAATCGTTCCACATGGTTGGCTCAGAATCTTCGTATTGCCGCGTATTCTTTTCTCCTATAACTTGCAAATCAGCATCCGCCACTCCAAATTTAAATTTATTGGGAAAGTCTAAAATCATAAATACAGTAAAGTATACCATGTTAAAAGAATTACCAATATACCTCATCGCTACACATTGACTTAGAATTAGTAGCCTCAAAACTGTGCGTTTTAACTGTCCTATTGACTTTAATGTCAGATTTCCTGATAATCAGGTTGACATGGCAAAAAAAGTTATCGTTATTGATGACGATTTGTATATCCGGGAGCTCTACGAAGAAGTCCTCAAGACTGAGGGATTTGATGTCGATACTGCTGTGAACGGACAAGAAGCTCTCGATAAACTCCTCAAAGGCGGTTACGACATGATCCTTCTGGATATAATGATGCCAAAGATTGATGGTCTCGGTGTTATGGATGCACTCAAGGCAACCCCGCCACCTGTTCCTAATGGACCAATTCTCATGCTTACCAATCTCGACCACGAACCGCTTGTACAAGACGCGTTGAAAAAAGGAGCTACCGCATTTTTAATCAAGGCTGATATTACACCTGCAGACCTTATTGAACAGGTTAAAAAATACCTCTCAGAAACGCAACCTGCTAACTAATTGAAGAAATAAGATTGTAGATCGGAGTGATGATCGCAATAATCAAGAACCCTACACCCAAAGCAAGAATAATCATGATAATTGGTTCAAGCAGTGTGGTCATAACTTTTACAGACTCTTCAACTTCACGTTCAAAATACTCTGAAGCTTTGAGCAATGAATCATCCAATTTACCAGTCTGTTCGCCAATCTTGACCATTTCGATAACCATTGGAGGGAAAAGTGGACTCGCTTCCATAGCATCACCGATATCAATACCTTTTTCAACTCGTTTGGCGACAAGATTGATTGCATCTTTATATAAAACATTGGTGACCACGTCTGCACTTTTATTTAGAGATTCCACAACTAACGACCCTGATGTAATAAGAAGAGAAAGTGTCCGTGTGAATTCTGCCATCATGCTTTGACTCATCAGCTTACCAAAGACGGGAGTTTTGAGCATATATCCATCAACCGTTTTTCGACCCGCAGGCTTTTTATACCAGTTATGCAAACCATAAGCTGAAGCCGCAATAATCGTGAGCACAATATACCAATAATTGGTAATAAAATCAGACATCGCGATAACGATAAGTGTTGTGATTGGAAGTTCGAGATTAAGATTGGTATACATAGTTGTGAGTTGTGGCACAACGAAAATCATCATCACAATAGTCACAACAAACATCATAATTAAAATAATGACCGGATAGAGAAGGGCACCGCGAATAGTTCGTTGTAAACGCTGTTCTTTTTCTAAATTATCAGCCAACCGTTGCAATACTTTATCCAAAAGACCTGAAGATTCAGCAGTTTTGATCAATGCAATATAAATTGGAGAAAATGTATGTGGATGCTTCGATAAAGCATGTGATAAATTCTTTCCATCTTCTACATCAGAGATAATGGCTTGGACAATCTCAGTCATTGCAGAGCTTTGCATTTGATTTTTCAAAATGGTTAAAGCCTGAATAAGTGTCAATCCAGAAGTAATCATCGAAGAAAGCTGCCTCGTAAAAAAGACCAGATCATTCGATGAGGTTCTACTCAAAAAAGGGAAATATTTTGCAACACCAGTTTTGGTTTCAGGGATAATTTTGACTGGGACAAGTTGGTGCTTGCGCAGATACGTTGCAGCTTCTTTAATATCACGTGCTTCAATAAGGCCGCGAATTGTCTTACCGTCTTGCGTTACTGCTCTGTAATAAAGTCTCATACATATTCTGTTTAACCGGCTAATCGTGCCAATTCAGTTTCACGCAAAGCATATGCCTTCGCGTCATCCATAGTAACAATACCGTTCTTTACAAGTTGGGCCAATGATTCATCAATAGTAATCATACCCAAGTCTTTTGAAGTCTGAATGACTGAATCTATCAAATGAGATTTCCCATCCCGGATATTTGCTGAAACAGCTGGCGTCCCCAAAAGAACTTCAACTGCTGGGACACGACCGCCACCAATCTTTGGGATCAAACGCTGAGAAACGATTCCTTTAAGTGTCGCTGCAAGTTGAATTCGGATTTGAGAGCGTTGATCAGCCGAAAAAGCATCGACGATACGATCAATACTTTGTGCTGCTGAATTGGTATGTAATGTCGAAAGAACCAAATGGCCTGTTTCAGCAAGTGTAATAGCGGCTTGCATTGTTTCTGGATCACGCATTTCTCCGATAAGCACAACGTCTGGATCTTCACGAAGCGATGAACGAAGGGCAAGTGCCCAAGAATGCGTATCAATTCCCATTTCACGCTGGGAGATAATACTATTACCCTTTGGATAGACATACTCGATAGGATCTTCAATTGTCAGGATGTGACAAGATTTGTTGACGTTAATTTCATTAATAATTGCAGCAAGTGTACTCGACTTTCCATGACCTGTTGGACCGGTTACAAGTACCATACCTTGTTTCATTTTGGCAAAGTCATGAACGACCTTTGGCAAACCAAGATCTTCCAACGTACGAACACCAGGAGCAAGGAAACGAAAAGCTGCTGACAATGAACCCTTTTGGAAGTATGCATTAATACGGAAACGTCCGACATCTGTTGCAGTTTTGCCCTTATAACCGAAGGAGAAGTCTAATTCTTTATTGGAGAGTAATATCTCCTTTTGCTCTGGTGTCAAAAGAGAAAAGATCATTGTTTCAAGATCATCAGGCTTTAATGCGGGATATGTCGTCAGATAACGCAACGCACCGTCGATACGAAACGTCGGAGGCAACCCAACAAGCAAATGCAAATCGGATGCCTTGTTCTTAATTGTGAGTGTAAGTAATTCCTGAATATCCATGGTCTAGTTAAATAGTAGTTTATTCTTGAGCGACACGCAAGACTTCTTCGATCGTCGTTTCACCTTGTAATGCTTTGAGATAGCCATCTTGTTTCATTGTAATCATTCCTTCGCTGACTGCTTGCTTTTCAATTGTTGCTTCATCCGTCCGCTCAAGCATCAAACGAGAGATCGACTCAGAAGCTGCCATCACTTCATAGATACCGATACGTCCGATGTATCCAAGATCACCACATTCACTGCAGCCTTTACCTTTGTAAAGTTTGACCTGACCTGCGGGAAAAAGATTTCCTAATGCTGCTTTCATCTCTTCAACGAGTTGTGCTGGTGGATCGAATGATTCTTTACAGTGTGGACAAATTCTTCGGACGATACGTTGGCCGACAATTGCATTCACAGTGGAAGCGAGAAGAAAACTCTCAGCACCCAAGTCGACCAAACGTGGAAGAGCACCAGATGCTTTTGATGTATGCAGCGTAGAGAAAACCAAATGGCCTGTTAATGCAGCCTGGATAGCTAAATCTGTTGTTTCTTTATCACGAATTTCTCCCACGAGAATGATATTTGGATCTTGTCGGAGGAAAGAACGAAGACCTGATGCAAATGTCAAACCAACAGCCGGATTAATCTGAACTTGATTCACACCTGGAATTTCATATTCGACAGGGTCTTCGAGAGACGCGATATTTACTCTTGTCGTATTCAATCGGGAAAGTACAGCATATAAAGTCGTCGTCTTTCCAGAACCGGTCGGACCACAAACCAGGATAATCCCATGAGGCCTCAGGACCGCTGTTTCAAGCACTTTTAATGCGATCCCATTGAGTCCCAAATCCTGTAGGGTAGGGATGCCTCCGCTTTTATGGAGCAAACGCATAGCAATTTTTTCTCCACGAACGGTTGGGAGGATAGAAACACGGATATCAACTTCTTGAGAATCAATTTTGAAATTAAATCGTCCATCCTGCGGGACTCTATGTTCGTCAATTTTGAGAGCGGAAAGGATCTTGATACGTGAAGTCAACGCATCATGTACATTTCTTGGCAAACTTAACTTATCATACAAAATACCATCTATTCTATAGCGTACGCGAACTTTATCTTCGAGCGGTTCAATGTGAACATCAGAAGAACGACTATTTACTGCATATTCCAAAATGGTTGAAACGATCTTAGCAATTGGAGCTTCCTGAATAATCTGTGCAATTTGTTTGCTGTCGACTGTGCGTTGCTGGGTAAATTCTTCAGTCTCTTTGATCGCTTCACCCACTTCACCGACAAGCTCTTGCGAATATTGCTGATCGATAGCATCTGCTACTTCTTGGGGATCTGCAGCAAATGATTTAATAGTAAGTCCTGTCTTTTGACGGACGAATGCCAAGGCATCAAGATCAATTGGATTGGCCATTGCGATAGAAAGAGTTTTTTCCTTTTCTTCATACATAAAGGGAATCAAAGAAAAGCGTTCAACAACAGCTCGAGGAAGCAAACTCAATGCTTGTGGAGAAAATGAAACTGTGGAAAGAGAGATATATGGAATTCCCAAAACTTGTGCTTGTGTCTCGGCAATTTTTGCATCAGAGACGATATTCATCGAACGGAGGATATCGACATCAGATTGACCATCAGTAACGGATTTAACTTTTATTGATTCATATTGATCATCAGTTATTGATCCATCAGCACGGAGTACATCAATGAGACTTCCACCTTCACCGGAATTATCTATAGCAGGCGGATTATTGGGTAAATCAGGCATTAGTCTAATAGTATGAAATAAGCTCAGGCAAGTCAAGAAAAGAATGGAGTATAATAAGCAATACCGCTATGGTTAGCTTCCTTATTGCAGCAAAAGATAAAGACAAACGCATCGAACACGCAAAACAACTTTGTGCCAAACAGAACATTGATCGCTTTGATATAACTCTTATTGAAAAGGACACTTCTGCAAAAACTACAACGCAAAGCATCGGTATTGAAGAAGTCAAAAATATGCAAAAGAAGATCTTTTTCAAACCAATGAAGAGCGACTTTAAAGCTGTCATTATAGAAGACGCACACCTACTGACAACCGAAGCACAAAATGCATTACTCAAAGTGCTTGAAGAACCACCGTCCAATACGATTCTTATCTTGGGAGCAGATACCAAAGAAGCACTGCTACCGACAATCCTTTCCCGATGCCAAATAATAGAACTCGAAACATCAGCTCAGAAACTTACAGAGAAACAAAAATCCGATCTCCTAGAATTTATAGCAAACCTTCCTGATCTTTCAGTAGGAGACAGATTGAAAAAAGCAGAACTTCTCGCAAAAGATAAAGACAAAGCTTTGGCATGGATCGAAAAACTTATGATTGTTTTGCGAGAGCAAACCATCGAGAGTGTGCAATCAAATGAAGATCAAATGACTTGGAAGATTTATACACTCAAGTCTTTTCAAAAGCTTCATACGGCGTTAAAGACAACCAACGCGAATCCACGCTTTGCGATAGAGGATACACTCCTGCAGCTCAGCTTCTGATAAAATAAATAGATGCATTGGATCCGCAGTATAATTCAGAAAGAAACAGAGCATCTCAAAAGACTTAATCCACAGAGTAAACAGTTGTTGCTTGCTATTCATTTATACAATGTCATCAATCCAATTTTTGGTATATTCGTCAATGCATTTCTTTGGAGACAGACACAAGACCTTGCACTTGTAGCTTTTTTCAATCTGGCACTTTTCTTCGGAATTCCCTTGGGATTTTATATAAATGGATTATTGTTACGAAAGTTGCAATCGAAAGTTCTTTTCGTACTTGGATTATCTATCAGCTGTATAGTTGTAGTTTCACTTACATTTCTCCCTCGATTAAACTACGAATCCTTAGCAATTTTTGGATTAATATACGGAATCAGTTCAGGTCTTTTCTGGTCCAATAGAAACCTTCTCACCTTAAAAACTACAGAGTCGAATAATCGAATCTATTTCACAGGTATGGAACTTGTGACCAAAAATATCTTTGAAATCATTATCCCAATCATTGTGGGTTGGTATATCGTCTTAGGAAGTAAGATCAATCTTTATTCAGAAATCCAAGCATACCAATTGATTGGTATTGTGATGTTGTTGGTTGCAGGAGCAGTAGGATTACTATTACGAACTCTTACTGTAGAGATCACCGCACCAGCGAAGTTGACCTTAAAGACAAGCAGTCCAACTTGGAATAAATACCGCTTAATTCAGATTATCAGAGGATTCCTCAATGGTATCACGATACTTATTCCTACCTTACTTGTACTATCATATCTTGGTAAAGAAGAAACACTTGGAACTGTGCAAACAGTTGCAGCAATAATTACAACCGCTGCTGTGTATTATGTGGGTAAATCATTTGATATTGGAAAACGATTACTCCTTCTTAAAGCAACTTTTATTATCGGATTATTAGGTGCAAGCTTTTTTAGTATTTTCTTTTCGAGCATTGGGGTAATGGTATTTTATGTGACACAAATCCTCATCAACCCACTTTTATGGATTGCTATGCAATCATTAAGCATGGATCTTATTGATAAGAATAAAGATACGAGCGTGCACTATGCACATTTATGTGATATTGAAGTCTTTTTTAATATTGGAAGAAATACTGCAATCTTTACATTTATGGTATTGGTCCTTATCGTAGGTGATGCATTCGCACTCAGATATACTCCAATTATTTTCGCTCTCGCACCTTTACTCCTCGTCCTTTTGGCAAAATCGATTGAAAGACCTCAGGCTTGATTTCAACCTTGAAACCAATTAGCATGGATGAGTGGGACCTTTAAAATTACTCTTCAAGAATGAACATAAACAGTTTCAACGATTAAGTAATCAGGGACAAAAATTTGCTTTATCTGTTTTCCTCTACAATATCATTCATCCTATTGCTGCAATCTTTATCAATGCATTTCTCTGGCGAGAAACACAAGATGTGATGATCGTCGCATTATTTAATTTAGCGTATTTCAGTTCACTTCCAATTGGTTTTTATTTCAATGGACAACTGCTCAAACACTTGTCAGTCAAACGACTATACTTTCTCGGAACGGTACTGAGAGCTGGATTTGCAGGACTTCTCATCTTTTTTCCGATTGTTGATCAACTTTCGGTCGTACTTTTTGGGCTTGGGTTTGGATTGAGTTCGGGAGTATTTTTTTCCAATAAAAATCTTTTGACTATAGAACTGACGAATTCATCAAATAGAATGTATTTCTCAAGCATTGATTTTATTACCCAAACAATAAGTAATATTATTATTCCTTTGACTATTGGGGCATTGCTTGTCTTTGGAATGAATCATAATCTGTATTCAGCACAGCAAGGATACAATCTCGTGGCAGTGGGAATGATACTCATCTCATTCTACATAGGATCACTTATTAAAAAGATTCATATCAAAACACCAGTCATATCAAATATTGTCTTACAGAATGGCACTCATCAATGGAATTGTGCCCGTGGCATTACTGCATTGCTCGGGTTGTTAACAGGTATGTCGATGTTTCTTCCCATTATCATCGTATTGATTTACGTGGGTAAGGAAGATGCCTTAGGAATTGTGCAGTCAGTATCGGCGATCATTTCAGGGGTTATCATGTATTCTGTGGCACGATCATTAAATACAAAGTATCGTCTCCATGTAATTGCTCTGAGTATAGCTTTATTCGTACTTGCCGCTGCTTCATTGGCTTTTTACTTTAATCCAACCGGAATTTTCATCTTCATTGCCTTTTTGACACTTGCTCAGCAGCTACTTTTTGCAGAGACAAACTCTGTCATCCTGGATCTCGTAGATCGCGAGAATGTAAACCAGGACAATAAGTATATGTATGTTTTTGATCTTGAAATGGTACTAAACATTGGACGAGTTACAAGTATTCTCATCTTCGCAGCTTATGTAAAAATCTTCTCAGTGGACTTTGCATTACAATACACACCATTCTTTTTTGCTGTGGCATTGGGAGCGATTGTATTTCTTGCAAAAATCATCGAAGATCGAAAAGAAGTTATTGCAGATGCCTCAGAGCTTGTAAAAACATATATACCAAATCAACCTCAAAATAAAGAATAATCCTTCTCCCGTCTATGCTACAATGACCCCATGAATCCCTCAAATCTGGCATCACGGATGCGTCCACAATCACTTGCAGAATACGTCGGACAAGAGCAGCTCGTTGGTGCTGATAAAATCCTACGGAAGATGATTGAGACAGGACATCTTTCATCAATGATCTTTTGGGGACCTCCAGGATCAGGGAAAACCACTCTTGCACATCTCATAGCCAAAGCCTCGGATTCGGAATTTTTCCAATTATCAGGTGTCACAAGCGGTAAGGCAGATCTTATGAAAGTCATTGATGAAGCAAGGAAAAATTATAATCGACTCGATAAAAAAGGTACGATACTTTTTATTGATGAAATCCATCGATGGAATAAAGCACAACAAGACGCTCTTCTTCCACAAGTAGAATCAGGTCTGCTTACACTCATCGGTGCAACAACAGAAAATCCGTCATTCGAAGTTATCTCTGCACTTCTTTCACGATCAAGAGTTTTTGTGCTCAAAAGCTTAGAACCAGAACAACTCGGATCATTAATTGATAGAGCACTCAAAGATAAAGAAAGGGGAGTAGGGGGATTTAAAAAAAGTATAAATAAAGAAGCAAAAGAACTCTTAATAAGACTTTCAGGCGGTGATGCAAGAATTATGCTCAATGCCTTGGAACTTGCTGTTACAACACATGCAGAGAAAAAGCTCACAGCGGAAATCGTTAAAGAAGTATTTCAAACGAAATCTGCAGGAATCTACGATAAAAAAGCTGATGAGCATTACAACATCATCTCAGCCTTCATCAAATCGATGCGAGGATCTGATGTCGATGCAGCACTCTATTATTTGGCCCGAATGCTAGAGAATGGAGAAGATCCCAAATTCATCGCACGAAGAATGATAATCTTTGCATCAGAAGATATCGGTATGGCAGATCGCGGAGCACTGATTCAAGCAAACCAAGCATTTGAAGCAGTTAATAAAATTGGAATGCCAGAAGCACAACTAACTTTAGCCCACGTTGTCATTTACTTAGCAAGTGCAAAGAAATCAAGAGCAGTTGTCGATGCATTGAGTCGAGCCAAACAAGCTGTCTACGAATTTCCCAACGAACCAATTCCTTTGCATCTGAGAAATGCACCAACAAAACTGATGAAGAATCTCGATTATGCCAAAGGTTACACTTGGGAAGAGGGAAAAGTTGGAATTAAGGAAGGATTGTCTCATTTGCCTGAAAAACTCAAAGGAAAAAAGTTCTTTAAATAAACATTTATTGACAATAAGTCTTATCGATTGAGATACTAATCTTAATAAATGGAAAATGAAGCACAGCCACCAGTAACTCGTAAACGCTCTACGCTACTTTACAGTCTCCTAGTTGGATTCATTCTTATCTGTGTAGGTACTGTTCTTGTTATACAGAAGATTCCTCTCGAGATGTACCAAGGCTTGGGCGGATTTTTAGCATTGACAATAATTGGAGCAACCTTTGCTATATTATGTCTAACTATAATTCCTTTATCTTTTTATATTTCATATCGTATTGATAAGCGTTCAGGCTACCCACTATGGGTAGAGCTTCCTGGAATTATCCTTGGAGTATATCTTGGTTTTAATTTTGGATCGTTTGCATGGACTACTCTTAGTTCAATACCAAACGTACCTGTACAACTACTATTTATCTTGGACCCCTGGATAGTATCTATCGCAATCTTTTTTTCGTTTATATATATATGCTTCAAATTTGCACATTTCATCTACGCAAAAAGTACCAAAAGAGTTATAACAGAAGAATTTAAGATTCCACTTATTTTAGGCTGCATTTCTTTAGGCCTAGTCTCAATTTTAACGTATCAATATTTTTCTATGATCAATACCGACAACAATAGAAGAGAGAAGTTAGAAGCAATTACAATTACAGACATCACTGAATCCGCAAATAAGAATTCGTTTATAATTGACGCTACAGTAAATGTCCCTGAAGATGGAGAATACGAAGTTGTAAGTGATTATAACTCTGATGGCACATTTGGTGGCGTCCAGATCGATGGAGAAGGTCCACTGATGAGGCACTTGCTTACAAAAGGTGCTCACAGAATTAAGTATTTTGCAGCTTCTGGATGTTACTCAGGAAAATATGAGATGCCATCGCAAGTTACGTTCAATGTTGGAATAACCAAGCTTATACATATAGGCCCAGGTGCCGATACCGAATATAAAACTTTCGCCTATAAATCAAAATCAACCCCTCAAGAAAATTACCAAAGGTTCTGCATCGAGTAAACGCTATCGTACAAACAGAATAGCGTTCGGGATATTTCTTCCTGGGCCAACTCTATATCCACCAGACCACAGAGCAGTTGAGCCTCCACTATCCAAATTAAGTGCGTTCTCCAGTCCCATTGCTTTAAGGACAATAGCAACTTCGGCAACTGTAGCGTTAGATACTACACCGATATAAACAGTACTTCCACGACTCCCGACAAAACTTCGTGAACCTTTACTTCCTTGCTTTGGATCAGAGCCTCCACCAAAAGCGATATTACCACCGGAAAGGAGCAGTGGTTGGTTGGCAATTACACCATTCACACCAGTATCTCGCCCCCAACCGGATGAGGCACCAAGGAAACGTGCATAGCCAGAACCAAAAACTGCAACAGGGACATTGCTGTACACATTATTATCTGAATTAATATATTTCTTATTTTTATTCATGACAAGTGTGTCAAATGAATTCGTTTTCCCTGCACAACTTGGGTACGATGCAGGACAGAAGTATGATCCATTAATCCCCGCAAACGCACCATTTCTTGCGACATAATCACCCAGTGATAAGACTGGACAATTATCTCGACAATCTCCATCGGTTGCAGTATCCACAATCACTCTTGTGGAACCCAAATCAGCAGAGACAATACTTACGGCAAAGTCCCCAATATCAGTCTTAACCAATTGATAACTAAAGCCACTTCCTGGAGGCGTATTATTGACAGTTGTCGGAGGATTCTTCAAACCCGCTGCTTTTGCAGCTTCTGCCGCCGCTGCTGCTGCAAGTGCATCATTTACCTTTTTAATTTCAGTGTTTACTTGTGCCAGTTGTGCATCACCTGATGCAAAATTAAGATCAGAAAGCTGTTTTACTGCCGCAGCATAGGAAAGTTCCATTGCATCCGTTTTCTGCTTTTTAACCTTTAAATCTTGAATCTTTTCGTAGACTTCGATAGAAGTTTTATATGAATTGTGTGTCTGTTCTATATCTTTTTTCAGTTGTTCATTGATCTTGTATTGATCTTCATTTTTTAATGCGACGTACTTTGCTTCGGTATCTTTGAGAGATTGTTTGGTGTCATCAAGGTTTTTTGCTAATGTAGTTTTTTCAGTATTCGCAGCCCCTAATTGTAACTTTAACGATGTTGATTGGAGGGAGTAGGAGATAGCAAATGCTATAAGAAAAATAATAAGTATTCCGCCAACAGAATCAAAAGCGACCAAACGCCAGTGCTTTTTGAAAAAGCGTTTTATCCTATGCATATGCCCATATTGTACCTCTACTTTGCGTATCATGCTATAATCAAAAGTATCAATGGAAGACCTCTATACAAAAGTCCAAGCACTTTTTGACGAATATCACGCACCAGCACACGATTACAAACACGTACTTCGTGTCAGTAAATATGCACGACAAATTGCACAAGCTGAAGGATATGACATACACGAAGCAGAAGTCGCAGGACTACTTCATGATGTAGGAAGAACAATCAAAGATCTCAAGGGAGAAACCCATGCACACGCGGGAGCACCAATTGCCAAAGAGCTATTGAGAGACTATCCAAGACTTTCTGATGAAGCGAAAGAAAGAATTGTTCAATCGATTTATGTCCACAGTGATCCAACAACAGAAGGGGAGCTCAATCATATAGTACAGGATGCTGACAAACTTGATGGGCTCGGAGCAGTAGGAATTGAGCGTACGTTCATTTCACATTGGAATAGGCCTGACTACATCGGTGATGAAATATTTCCGACCCAAGTGGACTACTATAATATTCAGACAACTCATGAAGCTATTATATTGGGAACCACATGGTACGATATGTTGTATACAGCAAAGGCCAAAGAACTAGGCCAACCTCGATATGAATTCATGATGCAATTTGTAGAAGCAATGAAAAAAGAGATTAATGAAGCAGTCTGACAGCTACTACTGATTAAGAACAATGAAGATAATATAATATTTAATTTGATTACTTTACCAATTTTTGGAGTTCTTCAGACAAAACTAGTAGTTTCCCTCGCTGATCATCATTGAGTGTTGGAGCTACAGAACGGAGCCATTCAGAGATAGCTTTCTGAGAAGCTTCGTCAACTGCTTTTGCAACTTGCTCGTCATCAAAGTATTCGCTAACAGCTTTTGCAAATTTTTCCTGACTGCCTGCAGCAGCAATCTTCTTATCTGCTTCTAATTGCTGATCCTCAGAAAGTGTTTGGACCAAATTAACTAAAGCTTGTGAACTAATCACACGCATAAAGTCATCAACGAATTCGTTTTGATCACCTTTATATTCAGTCGCTTCAAGAATTTTTATAATTATGTCTTTATACATATGGACTATTATATACCTAAAGTCTTATTTTGCAAAACCCTCAGAGCATCCAGAAAGAAAAGGGTATATCAATCGGTCAAATGTCTAAAAAGAAGCCCTCAGAAAAGCTCTCATGACTCAGAAATCCTATCGTAAAAATAAAGGTGTTGCTATTATTCATTGGTTATGTATAATAGATTAATCTAATGGCTACTAAGAATACTTCTGACTACGGTGCTCAACAAATCCAAGTCCTTGAGGGACTCGAACCAGTACGTAAAAGACCTGGTATGTATATCGGTTCAACCGATGTATACGGTCTTCATGAAACTCTCCGCGAAATTATCGATAACTCTGTAGACGAAGCTTTAGCAGGAAACGCAGGCAATGTCTGGATCCAGTTGAACAAAGATGGTTCAGCATCTGTCAGTGATGATGGACGTGGTATCCCAACAGACATGCATCCAGTTCATAAGAAATCTGCACTTGAATTGGTTATGACGCAACTTCATGCTGGAGGTAAATTTGGTGGAGACGCATATAAGATTTCCGGAGGATTACATGGTGTAGGTGCTTCTGTTGTAAACGCACTCTCTGATTGGGTCACTGTAGAAGTACGTCGAGGCGGAAAAGTTATTACACAGACATACGAACGAGGTATCCCAAAGACAGAAGTAGAAACTGTTAAGAAATCTATGCTTGATAATCCAAAAGTATATAATCTCAAAAAGGGTACATCAACAACATTTTTCCCAGACGGCAGTATCTTTAAAGAATTCAAAACAACCACTGAGCCAGAAGAAGGTAAAGAAGCAGAAATAAATTTCGCGTGGGATTATGACTTCATCCGAAAAATTATCCGTGAACGTGCATATCTCGTTCCAAAACTTTACTTCCACTTCGTAGACAAGAGAAAAGCTCAAGTTAAAGAAGTAAATTACTATTTCGAAGGCGGTATCGTTTCACTCGTTGAGAAGATGAATGATAACAAAGAAAAGCTTATCAAGCCTATTTACATCAACAAATCAGAAGGAGATGTCCAAGTCGAAGTTTCAATTCAATATAATAATACGTACACAGAAAACGTCGAATCATATGTAAATGTTATTAATACAGTCAATGGTGGTTCCCATTTGACTGGTTTCCGTATGGCGTTGACTCGTGCAATCAATGATTACGGCAAGAAATCCGGTGCATTGAAAGAAGGAGCAGAACCAATGACAGGTGATGATACGAAAGAAGGTTTAACTGCGGTTATCTTCATCAAAATGCCACAAGATGCTATCCAATTTGAAGGACAGACCAAAGGAAAACTTGGTAACTCTGAAATCCAATCGATCGTAAACACAATCGTGAAAGAAGCTCTCACAACATACTTCGAAGAAAATCCAAATGAAGGTAAAAGAATTCTGGAAAAGGTATTCTTGGCTGCAAAAGCACGTCTCGCTGCAAAAGCTGCAAAAGAAGCAGTTATTCGTAAGGGTGCATTGGAAGGTTCAACGCTTCCAGGTAAGCTTGCTGACTGTCAAGAAAAGAATCCGGCAATCTCAGAACTCTACTTAGTGGAGGGAGATTCCGCGGGAGGATCAGCAAAGCAGGGGAGAGATCGTAAATTTCAAGCAATTCTGGCATTAAAGGGTAAGATCTTGAATACAGAACGCTCACGGTTGGACAAGATGATTGAACACGAGGAAGTTAAAAATATCATTATTGCTTTGGGGACAGGTATTGGGGACACGACCAATATGGACAAGATCCGATATCACCGAATCATTATCATGACCGATGCTGATGTTGATGGAGAGCATATTGAAACTCTTATCCTGACATTCTTCTATCGTCATTTGCCCGATGTCATCCGAAATGGATACCTCTATGTCGCGATGCCACCTTTGTTTAAACTTCAAAAAGGAAAAGATGTCCGTTATGCATTTACTGAAGCTGAGAGAGATTCTCACATGAAGACAATGACCGCAGGAAACGCAAATATTTCCGTACAACGATACAAAGGTCTTGGAGAAATGAATCCAGAACAACTCTGGGAAACGACAATGAACCCTGAAAATCGTTTGCTCAAGCAAGTCAGAATTGATGATGCCGAAGATGCAGATGCTACGTTTACTATGCTTATGGGAGACGAAGTTCCACCAAGAAAACACTTCATCCAAACAAATGCAATTAGTGCAGAATTGGATCTGTAGTGTTATAATAATTTTTAAGAAAACTATGCCAGATTTTAATAAAATACTTACACCAGGGAGCCCAAATGAAGGATGGGTTAATGCAATTGTTGATATCCCACAAGGATCCTCATTAAAAATTGAATACGATCGAGAACATGGCATTTTTATGCTTGATCGAGCAGAACCAGCGATCTTTGCAAAGCCAGTCAATTACGGATTTATCCCAGCAACCAAAGATGAAGATGGTGATGAATTGGACGTCCTTCTTGTATGTCATGAACCAATTCCAACAGGCGTCCTCGTTAAGTCCAAAGTCATCGGTATTTTCAATTTTGAAGATGACGGAGAAATGGATTACAAGATCGTCTGCGTTCCAGCTGATGATCGACATACAGGTGATAGTGTCAACACACTTGATGACCTTGGTAAAAGATGGCAGCAACAAATCGAATTCCATTTTGCACATTATAAAGATCTGAAAAAACCAGGAACAACCAAAGTACTTGGTTGGGGAGACGTTGAAGAAGCAAAGGGCATCATCAATGAATGCATCGAACGCTTCAACAAAGAGGGCTTCTAATTTACACCTTATATGAGTGATATCGGAAAACTACAATTAATTAACATCACTGAGGAAATGAAGAAATCGTATTTGAATTATGCGATGTCTGTTATCGTCCAACGTGCTCTTCCTGACGTCCGCGATGGATTAAAACCTGTACACCGAAGAATTCTCTACGGTATGCATGATATGAATCTTACTCACTCTGCAAAATATACAAAGAGTGCAAAGATTGTTGGAGAAGTTATGGGTAAATATCACCCTCATGGTGACGCACCTATCTATGATTCACTTGTTCGTTTGGCACAAGACTTTTCAATGCGATATCCACTCGTTGATGGTCAAGGTAACTTCGGTTCAATTGATGGAGATTCACCAGCACATATGCGTTACACCGAAGCTCGCATGCAGGCAATCACCTCAGAACTTATGACTGATATTGATAAAGAAACAGTCGATTTCGGACCAAACTTTGACGGATCAGAACACGAACCGCTTTACCTACCTGCAAAGCTTCCAAATCTTTTACTTATGGGAGCAGAAGGTATCGCTGTTGGTATGGCGACCAAGATTCCACCACATAATTTGGGTGAAGTTATTGACGCGATCGTTTACACAATTGGTAAGACAAGAACTGCATTAGACGCATCAGCAACAAATACAACCGCTGTACAAGATCTCGCAAATCGTGAACTTGAACACAATGGCCAAGCACCAGAAGTTGTAACAAATGCTGCTGAGACAACATCTCTTGCTGAAGAACCAGCAGTACTCACATGTGACGTGACCATCGATGAACTTCTCGAATTTGTAAAAGGTCCAGACTTCCCAACAGCAGGTTCTATTTATGACATCACTGAAATCCGAAATGCTTATGTAACAGGACGAGGTAAGATCATCATCAGAGGAAAGACAGAGATCGAAGAGGTAGGCAATGGAAAATCAGCAATCATCATCTCCGAACTTCCATATCAGGTTAATAAAGCAAACCTTATCGCAAGAATTGCTGATCTCGCAAAAGATAAAAAGCTTGATGGTATCTCAGATCTTCGAGACGAATCTGACCGACGAGGACTCAGAATCTATGTAGAACTTAAGAGAGATGCGACACCAAAGAAAGTACTTAACAATTTGTACAAGCAAACAGCACTCCAAACATCTTTCCCGTGCAATATGGTAGCACTTGTCGATGGAACACCTCAGACATTGAATTTGAAACTTATCATTGAAGAATATCTCAAGCACCGATACATCGTCATCACCAAGAGAACCGAATATGAACTCAAGGTTGCAAAGGCACGTCTTCATATCCTTGAAGGTTTGAAGATCGCAGTCGACCATATCGATGCAGTCATCGCAACAATCCGTGCTTCTAAAGATCAGGAAGATGCGAAGCAGAACTTGATGTCAAAGTTCACTTTGAGTGAACTCCAATCTGTTGCAATCTTAGATATGCAGCTTCGAAGACTTGCCGCATTGGAACGACAAAAGATTGAAGATGAATTAAAGATGGTTAAAGACAATATCGCATACCTCGAAGATCTTTTGGCTCATGGCGAAAAAATTATGACTGTTATCAAAGACGAATTATTGAAACTCCGAGAAAAGTACGCAGATCCACGACGAACCAAAGTCTACAAGAGTAAGGTTGATGAATTCTCAGAAGAAGATTTGATCCCTAATGAACCAACTGTTATTACATTGACCAATACTGGTTATATCAAGAGACAATCAATGAATGCATTCCATACACAACATCGGGGAGGAAAAGGTATCACAGGTATGAATGTCAAAGACGAAGATGGTATTTTCCACATCCGCTCGGCACAAACGCACGACAATATAATCTTCTTTACCAACAAAGGAAAAGCATACCAATTGAGAGCATATGAAATTGCAGAAAGCTCACGAACAAGTAAAGGATCAGCTATTGTGAACTTACTTAATATAGAATCAGGTGAAAAAGTTGAATCATTCATCGTTCATAACAAAGCTGTTAAAGACGGATACGTTTTCCTTACCACAAGAAACGGTACTGTAAAGAAGACGCATATCAAAGAATTTGAAAATATCCGAAGAAACGGTATGATCGCGATCAAACTTGATACTGGAGATGAATTGGTTTGGAGTAATATCACTGATGGTAAGAGTGACATCCTCATCATCACACGTGGCGGTAAATCAATCAAATTCTCCGAAGATTCAGTCCGACCACTCGGCCGAGCAACAACGGGTGTTCGAGGAATTAAGATTGATAGTAAAGATCAAGTCATCGGCATGGACGTTATTTCAAAGGGAGATAACCCAGACGTCTTGGCAATCATGGAAAATGGTCTCGGAAAGAAAACTCCAGTTGCACAATTCCCACAACAGGGAAGAGGTGGTCAAGGTGTGAAAGTTGCAAAGGTAACTGATAGAACCGGTTCAGTTGTCGTGGCACAAGTTATCCCAGCAAAGAGTGAAGAAGTGATCATCACAAGTAAGAAGGGCCAGATTGTGAAGTTACCAATCAATCAGATCCCGAAGCTTTCTCGAGACACACAAGGTGTTATCTTGATGAGATTTTCACACACATCTGATGGTGTAGCAAGTGCAACATGCATTGAGGATCAACCAGGACCAGAAAAAGCCCCAGAACAAACCAAAGCCTAAGTTTTACCTCGCGACTTAGCAGTCAACGTAGAGAAAGCTAGTTTTATGACTCACTTCCACAATTACCTTCAGGGATCTCAATCGTCACTTCTTCAAATCCTAAACTCTTGAACTGTGTCGTCATTTGGTTCTTCGCATTCTTAGATGCTTCTTCAAGAATTCCACCTTTGCATGCAGCATCTTTGATTACCATTTCAGCTTCTTTTCTTGCCTCAGATTCAAGATCACGATCACCTTTGGTCAAAATACCTTGATCACGATCATAGACTCGCGTTTGTTCATTATCCAATTTTGTCACTAAGATCTCTGGTCTTGGCAAAGTTATTTTTAACTTCTTTCCCTCCACCTGTACTTGATCATCTTGAATCTTGGACAAATCAAAACCAGCAATTACTTGTCCATGAGCAATAAGAAGAATCCTATCACCATAAAGAAGCTTCTGTAATGAAGTGCCCGAAGTCTGGACATCGATAATCTTCTCCAGTGTATATGAAGCAGTTTCGATACGATTCAGTGATTCCATCTGCTTAATGACTGTTTGGGAGCTTAAATTGACTGTATATTTACTCTGTCCTGGTGAAACAAAATAGACGAGAAGCAAAATGACAATGAGAGCAAAACCTGCGATGATGAGATATTTAGAATTCTTAAAAAGAAACATCTCTACTATTATACACAAAGAAGTAAAAAACCAGAATCTGTTTACAGAACTCTTACCTCAACTTTAAACGCACCTTACAGTTGAGCTTCATACTAGACATATAAACAAACGAGAATTTAAAGGTAAAAATTCTCATAGAAACTTATGATAGCAGCATTAATCGTTATATTAGCAATTCTTTGGTTCTTCGGATATATCAACATCGAAGGACTGAATATTCCTGACACATCGCTTTTTACAATTAATGGACAAGTAATTAGTATTATTGATTTACTCATCCTTGCCTTAGTTGCAACAGCCGTAAGCTTATTACCAAGTCCATTTAGAGAGATATCCGGAGTTCTTTTAATTCTCTGGATTCTTGCAGTTTTAGGTATCCTCAGTATCGCAGGGATTGGATTGCCAAGCCTTTTGGTCTTGGCAATCATTCTCGGCCTCATCGTTTCACTTTTCAGAAGAGCTGAAGCATAGTTTTCCCAACGCCTCTCAGGTATAATAACTTTATGAAAGTTGACAGCACAGCCATCGTCGATCATATTTTTGTAAATCTCCGTGAACGAGTAGGGGAATTACAAAAAAGAAATATTATGCCACATCTGGTGGTGATTTTCGTCGGAGATAATCCTTCATCTGCTGCATATATCAAACAGAAAGAGAAAAAAGCTGAAGCAATTGGAGCAAAGGTAACTGTAATGAAGTTTTCTCGCGAAGTAACTACTAAAGAACTTGAAGAGAAGATTACTCTTCTAAACAACGATCCCTATGTTCACGGGATTCTCATCCAACGACCACTGCCAGAACACGTCGACGAAAAGAAACTTGAATTACTTACAGATCCTGAAAAAGATATCGATGGATTCCATCCAGATTCACCATATACACTTCCGTTACCATTAGCGGTGATGCGAATACTGGATTATATTTACCTAAAATATCGTCCAGAACATCAGCATGACAATATACTTAATTGGTTGCGACTACAATCAATTGTGGTTTTGGGCAAAGGTACAACTGGTGGACAACCAATCATTGAATACCTACGAAAACAAAACATCGAACCAACAATCATAGATAGTAAGACGCCATCTCCAGAAAACATTTTGCAAGATGCAGATATCGTAATATCAGCTGTGGGAAAACCTGCAATTATTAAAGCTCACACGTTAAAAAAGGGAGTCATCCTTATCGGTGTAGGCATGTCACAAGGTGAGGGCAAGAAACTTCACGGAGACTATATTGAAGCCGAGATTGAGGATGTAGCTTCTTTTTACACTCCCACACCAAAAGGAGTTGGTCCAGTAAATGTCGCCATGCTTATGGATACACTTGTGACAGCTACTGAGAAACAAAACCTCGAATAAATTCTTCTTTTATATTGTTGCAGCAAACTAATTGTGATACCATACTTCTATGGCAAACGTACTTGTAACTGGCGGTGCAGGATTCATAGGATCGCATCTTTCGCGTAGACTTATTGATGAAGGTCATAGTGTCTATTGTGTTGATACATTGATTACAAGCTCCGAATCAAATATAAGTGATTTAGAATCCAATGCAAATTTTCACTTCATCAAACATGACGTCACACAACCAATCAATACTGAAAAATATGAAATTCCCAAGCTTGATGCAATCTTCCATCTCGCATCACCAGCTTCACCAAATCATCATAGTCCGTTAAGTTATCACGCACTTCCGATGGAAACAATGATGGTAAATACTGTCGGAACACATGAAATGCTCAAATTAGCTGAAGCACACAAAGCAAAATTCCTTTTCGCTTCCACATCTGAAGCATATGGAGATCCTTTGGAACATCCACAAAGAGAAGAATATCGAGGTAATGTATCAACGACCGGCCCAAGATCTGTCTACGATGAAGCAAAACGATTTGGAGAAACACTTACCGCATATTATGAACGTGATAAAGATGTTGACACAAGAATTATCAGAATCTTCAATACATATGGACCAAACATGCAAGAAGCGGATAAACGCATGATTGTAAATTTCATCAATCAAGCATTGGCTGGGGAACCAATCACAGTATTTGGTGACGGTAAACAAACTCGATCGCTTTGTTATGTCGATGATACGGTCGAAGGAATGATGCGATTGATGTTTTATCCAAATACTAAAGGGGAGATCGTAAACATCGGTTCATCCGGCGAGCATACGGTACATGAATATGCTGAGATCATTAAAAGACTGACAAATTCCTCAAGTGAAATTGTCTTTAGTGAAGATTTACCACTCGATGATCCACTAAAACGAAAAGCAGATACCACAAAAGCAAAAAAATTATTGGATTGGGAATCCAAAGTACCTCTAGAAGAAGGTCTCAAGAAAATAATAGAATACTTCAAAAATTAAACGTACCTCATTACATTTAAACATATACAAAAAATGTTTTCGGCAATTTGAGCACAATTTTTGCCGAGAGCTTGTGCTACTTGGCGGCTAAGTAGCACATAAGGTCATTATGTTATAATCTCCTCAATATGATAAGTGTGGTCGTACCTGCGTACAATGAAGAAGAAGGCTTGCAGGCTTTTTATAAGGAAACAATAAAATATCTTCCCAAACTTGATAAATCCTACGAAATCGTTTTTGTTGATGATGGTTCGAATGACAACACATTGGAAGTCATGAAGACGATCGCCAAGAAGGATAAAAATGTCAAAGTCTATTCTTTCAAAGGTAACCGCCAAAAAGCTGATGCTTTGATGCTAGGCTTTGCAAAGGCAGAAGGTGATTTCATCTTTACAATGGATGCTGATCTCCAAGACAAACCGACTGAATTACACAAATTTATCAAGCATCATAAAGAAACAGGTGCAGACGTTGTTGTCGGTTGGAGAAAGCACCGCAAAGATAAATCCAAAATGGTTGTGATATCAAAGTTCTTTAACTGGTTGAATCATGTTTTATTCAACCTCAATCTTCATGACATCGATTGTGGTTTCAAACTCTTTACCAAAGACGCAGCAAAGAATATCCATATTTACGGAGGGCTCTACCGATTTATTCCTTTGCTTTTGCAACAACAAGGATATCTTGTACAAGAAGTTGTTGTAGAGCATGATACACGGAAGTTCGGTTATTCAAAGTATGGATTCTCCAAAGTATTTAAAAACCTTCCAGATCTTTTTACGATTATCTTTCTTTTAAAATTTAGTAAGCGTCCATTACATTTCTTTGGATTCGTGGGTGGATTGATGTTCCTACTTGGCGTGATTATCTTTGGATATCTCACAGTCATTTGGTTTGGTGGGCAATCAATAGGGGATAGGCCACTTCTTCTCTTTAGTATTCTTCTTATGCTTGGAGGATTGCAGACATTCTTTACAGGGTTCTTAGCAGATTTATTGATCAGTCTCAATTTCAAATCAAAATCCCAAACTGAAAATGCTTCATATTTCCCATTAAAGTACTCCTCTGAGAAGTAATTTTTGCCTGAACAATTAAACAAAAATTTCTGCCATCATACAACGGACACCACCGCCACCGACTTCTTCAATAACTGGAATATCCAAACGAATAATCTCGCCATACTTTTCCAAATGTTCTCTTTGATCTACAGTAAATACAGATTCAGCAGTCTTGGACATAACAATATATGTTTGCCCACTCTTTGAACGAACTTCAAGAATATTTCCACAATAGGAATAGACTTGCTCAAGAGAAATCTCGATCAGGTCTTTGTCCAAACTTTCAAGTTTTTCTCGTACATGCTTTTGTTCCGTTTCATTTTCAATAACTTCAAGACAAACCACTGCAAACTCTGTTCCGATACTCATAAGCAGATTTGTATGATAAACCTCATTACGATGACTTTTTGGCGTTTTTATATATATGCCTTCATATCCCATTTGTGTGCACCATTTTTGAAATAACTCTTCATTGGTTCGCGGAGATGCCATAGCAAAGACAACCTTATGAACTCGATCCAAAACCATACTTCCTGTTGATTCAAGAATTAATCCTTGTTCTTCACTTACACTCAAATCAACAATTGCTGGATGCTCTATCTGTGCACTTCGGAGCAATTCAACAAGAGCATCACATTGTCGCTCTTGTCTTCGATTTGGCGTCAGCATAGGATAAAGGACCAAACGTCCATCTTCATGGTGAGAGAACCAATTATTTGGAAAAACTGCATCAGGTGTAACAACATCCGATCGACTTGGCAAAACTAGTACATCAATACCTTTTGCACGAAGAACAGCAACCATTTGATCAAATTCTTTTAAAGCAAGATTGCGAATATCTTGAGCACTCTTATGCATAGACTCGGGTGTATGCATATATGGATTAGTCGCAGCAGTTTGGGGATTAAAGCCAAAGTGATCAGGTGAAACCATGACAATTGTGTCGGCCGATTGCTTCATAGCGCAAGTGTACTAAATATGACAAATTATTACAATTCACCTGTTGACACAATATTCATTTTTCTATATTATTACCATAATAAAGAAAAATTTGAATAAAACTCTGCTTTAAAATGCATAATTTTAGTAAATTTTCTTTAAATTATTAAAAATGGATAAAAATAACTCTACATACCATAAAGTCGCTTCATATGAAGGTAAAAAAGGTGAAGTGAAGAAAGTGGTACTACTTTACTCCGGCGGACTCGATACCTCAGTACTTCTCAAATGGATCCAAGAAGAATACAAAGCAGAAGTTGTCGCACTCACAATAGACATTGGACAGGTAGTCGATGATCTTGAAGCAATCAAACAAAAAGCTATCAAACTCGGTGCAGTTAAAACATATGTTATCGATGCCAAAGAAGAATTTGCCAACGAATATATTTCCAAAGGAATCAAAGCAAATGCAAATTATCAACATAAATACAGACTCGCAACAGCAATTGGCCGCCCACTTCTCGCGAAATGGGCAGTGAAAATTGCTGCGATGGAAGGTGCTGACGCAATCGCCCACGGATGCACAGGTCGCGGTAACGATCAAATCCGTATCGAGGGTTCAGCACTTGCATTGAATCCTGATATCAAGATAATCGCACCAATCCGAGAATGGAGTATGGGACGACTTGAAGAGCTTGCATATGCAAAAGAACATGGCATCCCTGTCCCTCATACAGTTGATAAACCTTACTCATACGATGAGAATATGTGGGGATCATCAGGCGAAGGGGGAGAGATAGAAGATCCATCAAAAATTCCACCACTTGAGAAAATTCTTGTTGTAAGCACGCTTCCTGAAAAAGCTCCCGATAAACCAGAAATGTTAACGCTTGAATTTGTAAAAGGTATCCCCGTTGCACTCAATGGAGATCAAATGAAACTTGCTGATCTGATTATGAAACTAAACGGCATAGGAGGAAAGCATGGAGTAGGTATCAATATTCACATAGAAGATCGTGTCATTGGTATGAAGATCCGAGATGTCTTTGAAGCACCGGCTGCTGAAATTATTATCTCAGCTCATGAAAAGCTTGAACATTATGTTTGTACACGAACTGAGAATGAATTTAAAGCGACTGTTGATGCCAAGTGGGCATATCTTTGTTACGGTGCACTTTGGTACGAACCATTGATGAATGACTTAAATGCATTCATTGATAACGTCAATCAAAAGGTTACAGGTAAAGTGACACTCAAATTATACAAAGGTGTTGTACAAGTCATGGCACTTGAAACACCCAATACAATTTTTGATGAAAAGCTTGCCACGTTCATGGTTTCCGAAGGCCTCAACCAAAACGCTTCAGCAGGCTTCATAGAATTCTATACACTTCCGATGAAACTTGCACAACGATCAGAGAAAACAGTACTTATTTCAGTCGGTAAACGGTCAAATAAAGTAAAATTGCTTCCAACTGTGAAAAAGCTTCAGGATATGGGTTACAAGATCTACGCAACATACAAAACTCATAAGTTCCTTAAGACAAATGCTATTGAAGCAATTGCAGTCCACAAAATTTCAGAGCCTCATTTGAAGCCAAATCTTGGAGATCTTATGAATGTTGAGCGCTTTGATTTAATTATTAATGTCCCTATGGAACGAGAAAAGACTCAAACAGATGGCAAAATAATTCGCCAAAAAGCTATAGAACATAACACCCATCTCATCACAAGTGTCCCCGTTGCCCAGGATTTTGTTAACAAACTTCAGGCAGCAAGAGTATAATTAATTGGCGGCTATGAAACACAAACTCATCAAAAAGGTTCTGATGTGCGAACCTACGTACTTTGATACCCTCGATTATTCCATCAATCCTTGGATGAAACCCGGCACTATTAATGGTAAAAAAGCTATGAACGAGTGGAACGATCTTGTCAAAGCATATGAATCCCAAGACATAGAAGTCGAAGTCATCAAACAACAGAGAGGTGTTCCAGATATGGTTTTTGCGACAGATCAGGGAATCGTAAAAGATAAAACAGTTTTACTAAGCAGATTTTGGTGTGATGAACGCAAAGGCGAGACCCCACACTACGAGCAGTGGTTTCGAAATAATGGATACACTATTAAACATCTTCCTGATGATATTTACCTCGAAGGTAATGGAGATTCATTCTTTTGGGGAGATAAATTATTAGTTGGACTTGGATATCGAGCCAATAAAGAAACCTGTGATGCGGTCAGTAAACTTCTCAACATCGAAGTTATTCCAATTGAAATAGTTGATCCAAAGTTCTACCACTTAGATGTCGGATTTTTACCGTTAAATAATGACACCGCATTTTACTATCCGCCTGCATTTTCAGAAAAGAGTAGGGAAGTGCTCAAAAAATTAGTGCCAAATCTTATTGAGTTCACACAAGAAGAAGCAAATGGCTTTGCAGCCAACTCGGTTGTGACAGATCATCATGTAGTCCATCAATCAGGCAACCCTACGTTTAAGAAAAAGATTGAAGACTTGAGCTATACATCAGTTGAAGTGGAAATGGGCGAATTCATGAAATCCGGAGGGGGCCCGCATTGCCTTACCAATGTTCTAGAGGAAGGCTGGGAAAATTAAATCAAACGGTACAGCAATCTCTACTTTATTCCCAAAGCTCTACGTCCATTGGTTGTAGCAACTTCTACCATTGCATTAATATCATAGTATCTATTTGCTTCCATAAGTAAACGTAAATCATTCCATATATTTCCGTCATTAAACGGCATGAAGATGTCATAAAGGTTATCGATCCCAACTGCGACTGGAATGCCACGAGGAGCCATCTCATCAAGTGGAGTGACAGCATTATGGATTGGTGCGAGTGTTTCATTTCGTCGAGCATTTGCCCATGAAATAGGACAAGCAACCATAATGATTTTCGCTTTGACCATCAAATCATAGACTTCTTCACGATACTCTTTAGGATGTGTATTGATTGATATCCCATGAATGCCAATGACTTTACCTTCCAATCCATGCTCAATCGTTTTTCTTGCTACAAATTCTGTTTCTTTCTCTTCAGGGATATTATTTTCATCAATATGGATATGAATCATTTTCTTTTTACTTTTCGCTGATTCCATAAGGATATCTAAATATTCATTCTCTTTCGGATGAGCGGATTTAAGTAATCCACCGATGATATCGACAAACTCTGTTCCAATCTCATACCATTCACGTGTTTCTTTAGTAAGAATTCCATAACTGGACTGATTGATGAACTTATATTCCATTTGGCCTTTGAATTTCTCTCGAACTTTTTGTGCAGCTTTAATTGCTTTGTCTTTCACATCCGGATCGACATCGATAAATGACGCGGTGGCGACAACTCCTTGCGACAAAAGTAATTCGGTTGCTTTGGCCATCCGATCATAAATCTGATTAACCGTTGAAGTCTTACGAAGTTCGGCATTGAGCTGCCATTTTTCTTCTCGTAATGCATTGGCTTGCTTGAACTTTTCCGGGGTAATTGTGTATGCTCTATCTAAATGTGCATGTGCATTGACCCAACCACCATTTTTCTTAATTTTCTGGATAATTTCTGATTTGAGATCTAAAAAGGGGACTGTATTTGCCATTTTTCTTATTTTATTATAGATTTTCTAAAAATAGAAAACAATGACTGAATCGTTAGAGTTCAACTACAGTGTGATCTCCTGGAGTAACATCAAGTGGTTGCGTCGGCTTTTTTCCCTTTTCAAAAGCAACTGCCTGCTGCGTTGCATCGTCTTTCTTTTCGATAAAGAGTTCTATAACTTCATGAGAATTCAAGATTGCAGTCTTTTCTTCATGAGGGAGTTCGCTTTTTTTAATTGCTTCTTTTAATGCAGCTAATTCTTTTCTCACAACTGCAACCATTTCTTGTGACTGCTCAAATTCTTTCGATGCCATGAGGAAATTTTAACATGGTACGTAGCAATTGACAACTAAAGCTAAACCTTGTACATTCAGAAGATATGAACACTCCCTTCTACGACCCGGAAAAATCCTACGAAGAGAATTTTAATGAAGGACCTTTTGGAGCTTTTACCGATGGTAAAGTTTACGAGCAAAAAGGTAAACCTCAATTTGATTTTTTGGGTCAGAAAGTCTTTACACCATTTGGAATACCAGCCGGTCCATTAGTGAATGGAAAATTTGTGAAAGCTGCTTTAGACAAAGGTTTTGATATCCCAGTGTATAAAACGGTCCGCACACAAAAATATACGTGTGCACCATGGCCAAATGTTTTAGCAGTCAAAGTTGAAGGCGATCTCACACCAGAAAAAGGAGCAATGGGATTGGTTGCGGATCATAATTATGAACAGCCATTGGCAATTACTAATTCATTCGGCGTACCCTCATTTGATCCTGATTTTTGGCAAAAAGATTTGCAAGAAACAGTAGCATATGCAAAGACTGGACAAGTGGTCGTTGGAAGTTTTCAGGGGACGACCAATGCTGATGGTAATATCAAAGCATATATTAAAGACTTTGCAGACGCTGCAAGATTAGTGAAAGAAACAGGTGCTAAAGTACTTGAGGTAAACCTAAGTTGCCCAAATGAAGGCACTGCACATCTTCTTTGTTTTGACTTAGAGCGAACACAACAAGTTGTTACAGCAATAAAGGACGAAATTGGAGACACACCATTAATAATAAAGATTGCATATTTTCAAGAACAAGAGCAACTTATCAACCTTATTGACGCAGTCGGAAAGCTCATCCAAGGTATTTCCGCAATAAATACTATCCCATCAAAAATTATTGATAAAGAAGGCAAACAAGCACTGCCAGGAGCAGGAAGAGCAATTAGTGGTGTTTGTGGAGCTCCCATTAAATGGGCGGGAATCGAAATGATCGAAAGACTCAAGCGTCTTCGAGATGAAAATGATTTAGATTTTGCATTAATAGGAGTTGGAGGAGTAACAACGGTTGATGATTATGAACAATTCCGCAAATCTGGTGCTGATGCAGTCATGTCTGCAACCGGTGCTATGTGGAACCCATTGATGGCACAGGAAATTAAATCCCAAAAGTAACGTCCCATAAGTTTGTCCTGCCTCTATTTATTTGTTATAATGCCCCATTATGGCAAGACGAGAAATAGATAGACAAGCTCCCGATATTCATGAAGGGTTCATGGAGAAGCATGCTCCGGAATTTATAGCAGTTGGAGCCGTTGATCACACTTGGTACACAAGGTATGGGAAGTATCGAGCACCAAATCCAAAACCAACCAACGGACAAAATTTTGCTGAGCGAGCTTTAAGAAGCTTTCATGAAAGTACCAATCCAAGCTTAATTGACGCAACATCTGTCCAACGGGCAGGGAGACAAGGTCGGTACTTGTTACTTCCACCTCAAACTCGTGTTGGATTGTTACTCGAATATCCTGGACAGAGAACGCAACCTCTAACAAATATCATTACACTTCCCAGAGAAATTGAAGTTAGTCCGCATCAAATAAGTTCTATGGATAAATCGGGTTCTGGAATGGCACTGCTTGTGCCATCTAATCCACACTTACGTGAAGCAGAGCTAAATATAAGTCGACTTTATGGAAGATTAGGAATGTTTACAAGAATTGAAGGAACACCAGGCTTTGTAGGTGGTGGAGTAATAAATCGAGATGCATTCGACAACTTAGAAGAAAAACAGCCCCTATATAAAGATACTGTCGAAAAGAATGAACGATATGAAGCACAACGACTATTAGCTCCTCATAAGAAGAAATTTGAAGCGAGAGGAATCAGAGTTGATGAAGTATCAAAAGTTTATCTTGTAATAGGTATCCAAGGAGAACGAAAACGAATAGTTGATTTACGTCGAGGTGGAGATTTACCTGTTTACACTGACGATCTTGAAGAAGTATATGTTACTACAAAAGAAGATCATGCAAAGGTATTAGAAGAATTTTCTAAAGGTATTGCTACTGCAAGGATAAATGCCACAGGAGAAGAACCTGCATTTGATATTGAACAATCTGAAGGACATACAACACGTACAAGACGGTGGGGAAATCATCAACCAAGACCCATGCCGGAAAATACTGGATATGTACCAAATATCGATGTTACAGACAACGGTATTAGCATAATACTCCCGGGTGGACTTGGGATACAGGTGGAGGGAAAGAGTTCACGACGTTCTGAACGATCGAACTCACCACACGCCAGTGCTCCTGGAGACAGCTCGGAAGCATTCCAAAAGCCAGAAACGGATCAGTATCAATTACCTGATGCACTATCTGACACACTTTTCTCAGCAGATATAGATTGGTCTGGAGAGGACGAAGGCGAAAGTGGACCACGTACTTCTTTATAAATGTTTAAAAGGAGATAGTATGAGACTTTTTGAAAGTGAACAACCAATAACACCAACAGCGAAAAAGATTAATACAGTGAAATCTGAACCAATTCCACGATTTGGTCATGTGTTATTACCCAAGGAGTATAAGAGATATGCACCCAAATTCGATACGATACACAAAGACGACTTACAATTCTTTAAAGGACTCGAGGGAAAATATCGGAAAGACCCATCTACGAGCCAGGAACAAGATTCGCATTCAGAACAAGACCTTTTTTTTGCAGCAGCAACTGAGCTATTAGATCATGGCTTAGAACTTCGTGCAGAAGAATCAAAATATAGATCAGATGGAGACCGATTTGACATGAGGCAAGAACATTATCGCCAAAGCAATATACGGACAACAACACTTGCAGCATTATTTATACACCATCCTCTGTTTCGAGGAACATATAGAAAAATTCATGCTGAGAAAATGGAAAGAGCACTCCCGCAGGTAGCAACGGCTCTCACGGATATACCTGATGATGAAATATATTCACTCGATGGATATTTTGAGAACACACAAGAGATCTTAGCAAGTGCGTTAGAAGAAACATCATATACATTCCCTCAAAGTCAGGTTAATGTAATTGGCAACCTTGCAGCATTTGATAATCATGGTTTTATAGCCCATAAATCTCTTACACGAACGTACTTTGCTGCAACTGGGATAGGAACTTTCCGAAAGTTTCTCCAAGAAGTAGTGACAGAGGCTGCAGAGACAGGAGAAGACATTCCCGCAGCTGTAAGACATGAATTCTTAGATCGTGATGGAGTAGGATTCCAGCTTATGCGTACGCATCTCCATGATTTTGCGGAGCAACATCCAATCGAATTAGAAGGAAAACCACTTGACGAACAACGAAAGACCTTAGAAACAACAGTATTTACCCAAGGATCGTGTCCAGCTATCCATAAAATGCCGGGGGCAGATGGGACACAAAGACCAATTGTTTATGAATACGCAGCAACGATTGTAGACAAAATACCACAGAGAATACTCGATCTCTATGATAATAAGAAGATGCCAAACTTCCAAGACCTGGATGCTCCGATAGAGGCAATACAGGTTGATTGGGCGGGAGAAAATGAAAGCGAAAGTGGACCACGTACTTCTTTATAATCTATGAGATTATGATCAATCCAGCAACTTTGAGCCAAAGAGATAAAAGATATAATTTGATATACTTTTTAATTTCTGATAAAATTGTCAACTATTATGAATAAATTTGAAGAATTTGTGAAATCAGGACGTGATGCTATGGGTTTCAAAAGCCGATTAGATGGAGCATCAGCTGTACAAGCACAACAAGTACCTGGTAAGTTTGTTATTCTCCCGGAGGGAACAATAGGAGGGCTAGAGCTTCACACGAGAGATGAGGATGGAATGCAACGACATTCTTTTCATGGGAAGATTATTTTACCCAACGCATTTGAGGCAGTTCCACATCAAATTGATTTTGCCAAATCAGGTGCTGGAATGGCAGAATTTGCACTGACGAGTGAGAGAAAAAGAGAATTGGATGCAAGAGAAAAAACGGGAAGAAGCGACCAAGAGGATGGCGTTACTCTAGTGAGTTTTAGGGAACAAGAAAAATATGAAGGGAAAGCAGATCCACTTCTTACATTAATTGCAGAAGAAGACGCACGATTAGCAAGGGAAATTGCAATCGCAAACGAAAGACGTATCGAGGGAAGAGGTATAGATATCGATGAAATTGCCTTTGCAACATTCAGAACAATGCTCTCAGGACGCCGTACAAAATTCTTTGATATACGGCATGGGGCTAATGATGGAAAACTTCCAATTCGCACAAACGAATATTTCCAATTAGAGGAAGCCATTCAAAAAGACCAACCACAAAGTACAGAAGTGATAGATACAGCAGCAGAGAAAGTTAGAAAAATTCAGGAAAACCAAACAACAGAAGAATTTGCAGGTAAATCATCAACTATAACAAATGATAGCGAAAAAGTTTGGGGAATGGGATATTTATATAGTGTGCCGGATTTAGTTGAACCGGTAGATCTTGATAAACTTGATATTGATTGGGCGGGAAAAAATGATACGGACGGTCCTAATAAGACATTATAAACTTCTATCTTGACCAGAAACGAACTCCTTGGTATTGTAGGTAAGAAACTTTTTGCAAAAGCAAGAGTTATCGCTCCAATTTATGGATTTTCACACAAAACTCACTAACCTGATAAAACAAAATAATTCTCTTGTGTGTGTCGGACTCGATTCAGATGTCGATAAGCTTCCTGCGCATATTAAAAAACTCGATAATCCTCAGTTTGAATTTAATAAAGCTATAATTGATGCAACACATGATCTTGTTGCGGTATATAAGCCAAATCCTGCTTTTTATGAAGCTCGGGGTGATGTCGGGATACGAGAACTCAAAATGACTTGTGAATACATTCATGGAACATATCCAGAAATCCCAATTATCATTGATGCCAAAAGAGGGGATATAGGACACACCAATGAAGGATATGCAAAACTCGTTTTTGATTATTTCGGTGCAGACGCAATAACTGTTATGCCATACATGGGTATTGAGTCACTTGATGCCTTTTTTGAACGTGAAGGGAAGGGCGTTATTATAGGTTGCCATTCCTCAAACGCTGGTGCAAAAGAATTTCAGGAACTCATCATGGAGGATGGCTTGCCTCTTTATGAAGTAGTCGCCGAAGAGCTCGTCAAGCAACACGGAAAGAATCCCAATGCAATGATGTTTATGGGAGCAACATACCCCGGACAATTGACAAGAATCCGTGAGATAGTAGGGAATATGACATTTCTTGTTCCGGGTGTTGGAGCCCAAGGTGGAGATATCGAGTCATTTGTCGCAGCTGGTCTCAATGCAGAATTTGCTGGACTTCTTATTAATTCTTCAAGAGGTATTATCTTTGCATCAGACAGCAATGACTTTGCAGAGAAAGCACGCGAAGAAACGCAAAAACTAAGAGATGAGATAAATAAATATAGACTATGAATGAAGCACTTGCACTATTAAAACAAACCAAAGCAGTCCTCACAGACGATCATTTTGTGGGAACATCAGGCCGACATATGGCAACATATATTAACAAAGACGCCTTGTATCCCCACACCGAGGCAACTTCGAAAATGGGAGAACTTTTTGCAGAACAAAACAAAGATCTTGATGTAGATGTCGTCGCAGCTCCAGCACTTGGAGGAATCATCCTATCAACGTGGACAGCGTATCACTTGAGTAAGCTCAAAGGGAAAGAAGTGCTTGGAATCTATACGGAAAAAACTCCAGACAAAAACCAAGTATTCACAAGAGGCTACGACAGGCTCGTAACAGGCAAAAATGTTTTGGTTATAGAAGATCTCACAACCACCGGCGGCTCAGTAAAGAAAGTCGTTGAAAGTGTTAAGGCAATCGGTGGAAATGTCGTTGGCGTGAGTGTCATGGTAAATAAGAACCCGCAAGAAGTAACAAGTGAATTAGTTGGAGCACCACTCAGATGGCTTGCTGAACTGAAAACTGAAACTTTTGATGAAGCAGATTGTCCATTATGTGCAAAAGGTATACTTGTGAATACATCGGTAGGTCATGGGAAAAAATTTGTCGAAGAGAGTAAAAAGACCTTGCTTGCTTAGATTCATACATACTTTATACAATAGCAAGCATATAATCAAAATTATGTTAAATTTTAATTCTATTTTAGTTTTTTCTGAGAAACCTGAAGTACTCGCGGCATTTTACAAACAAGTTTTTGATGTAAAGCCAGCTTGGGAAGGCGATGGCTATACGACTTTTCCAGTAGGTAGTGGCTTCATCACAATTGGTCCTCACAGTGAAGTACATGGTAAGAATAATGATTCTGCTCGAATTATGTTTAATCTTGAAACAAAAGAGATTAATGAAGAATTTGAAAGAATAAAAAAGATCGGAGCACATATTATTAAGGAGCCTGACAATGGAGAAGAAGGCTCAATAGCGACATTTGCAGATCCAGATGGAAATTACTTCCAACTCATGACTCCAATGCCTGAAGATATGTAACTTTCCTAAAAGTTACTACTACTTTTACACCGAAGCCGGTGCTACAATTTAAAATTATGAAAGACATAATTATTGTAAAAGACCTCATAAAAAGATATGGAAATTTTACAGCCGTTGATGGTATAAGTTTTTCAGTAAAGCCTGGTGAAATCTTCGGAATCCTCGGACCTAATGGAGCAGGCAAAACCACAACACTTGAAATCATGGAGACACTCAAAGACTTAACGAGTGGAGAAGTCCTTATCGATGGAATTGATGTTAAAGAACATCCATGGGAAGTAAAAAGAAGAATTGGAGTTCAGCTCCAATCAAGTGCATTCTACCCAGAACTGACCCTCGTTGAACTTCTCGATATGTTTGCCGCCATGTATGATGTCCACATCAATCCTATGGAAATGCTCCGCGAAGTAGAACTCGAAGATAAAGCAAAGAATTATGTCAAACAGCTTTCAGGTGGACAAAAGCAACGATTCTCAATTGCATCCACATTAATTAACAAACCAAAAGTAATCTTCCTCGATGAACCAACAACAGGACTTGATCCCCAAGCACGAATCCATCTTTGGGAAATGGTACGTAAAGTAAATAAGTCAGGAGTCACTATCGTTCTTACAACCCACTATATGGATGAAGCAGAACAGCTTTGTGACAGGTTGGCGATAATGGATCATGGAAAGATCATGAAAACCGGAACCCCAAATTCATTTATTAAAGATTTATTGAAATCTGGGTTCAAAAAAGAAGTCAAACCAGAACCAGCAAACCTTGAAGATGTATTTTTGAATTTAACCGGAAGGCAGTTACGTGAAGCTTAAATCAGACGCATTACTATGAAAAATTATAAACCACAAAATCAATTTCGAGCATTCATCACAATGATGAAGTATTTCTTTTTGGCACAGACAAGAAACCCTGCTACGTTTGCATTTGGTTTCCTTTTCCCAATAGTTTTTATCAGTGTCTTTGGATTTATTGGAAATAACACACCCCAACTTGCACTAGGTATCCCATCAGGAAGCGATCAAAATAATCCAATTGTACAAACAATTAAGCAGCAGCATTACGTAAAACTTGAAGAAGCTTCACAAGAGCAACTTGAAAATAAGATTAAGCAAGGTAATCTGGCTGGCATTATTGAAGTGCAAACAAGAGAAAGTGATCCACCACAATATCAAATTGATATTACAACTTCACAGGCAAATCCCCAGGCAACAGCAGGAATTCAGGCATATATCAATGGCTTAGCAGATAAAACCAATCTCAAACTTGCAGGAGTAGAGAATCCATCTGTGACAGTGAAACCTACTGAAATTTCAGGGAGACAAGCACGCTACATTGATTTTGCATTGCCTGGGATGATCGGTTTTTCATTGCTCTCTACAGCACTTTTTGGAACGGTATTTGGTTTGATTTATCTGAAGAAAGCCTTAGTTCTGAAACGTATGTTTGCTACACCGACAAGGGCACTAACAATTCTTTTGGCACAAGGTGGAAGCAGGCTTATCATGGCCATGCTCCAGACAATACTTATTTTAATTCTCGGTGTAGTAGCATTTAATTTCTTCCTCCCACATGGCTTTATAACTTTTATCGAGCTTTTACTGATATCGACAATTGGTCTTGTTGCATTCTTGGGATTTGGATACTTCTTCGCAGGACTTGCGAATGATGAGAATTCAGCCGGTCCATTAGTCAACCTCGTAAGCTTGCCACAATTTTTGTTGTCAGGGACATTCTTCCCCACAGACAGTTTTCCATCTTGGATACAACCAATCGCAAACAATTTACCACTTTCGTATTTCAATATGGCTATCAGAAAGATTACAACCGAAGGTGGAGATATCACACAAACCCTTCCATATCTTCTTGGCTTAATTGTTTGGGGTGCAATTATGTATCTTCTCGCTGCTCGAACTTTCCGCTGGGAATAATTTAAAGCGATTTTTTAAGACTCCATTCTTGGTCTTCTCCAGCCCAATCAATATCATCGGTAAACAGCATCATATCACCATTTGCTTCTAAAGCTGGTGGATATTTCGCATGATCTCTTTGCAAAAGACGTTTTGGCATCCTATCAACGATTGCTGCAGCAAATTCGTAAGCAATTGGCCGTTTCCTCGCTGTTCCATCAAGAGATTCTACCTTTAAAATTGCAGGGCAAGCTCCTATCAAGTAATCCTCCTCAGCGAGAATTGCTCTTTTCTCATCAAGTGTTTTACCTTCCATTGCGGGTTCTGCTCTATGAACAAAGTGATGAATATGCGTACGCATAAGCTGGAATCCGACTCCATCTCTATCTAAAAACTCACGTCTTAGGGCTGCGTTGACATTATCACCAGTGTCAACTGCTTCATCGACAACTTCTTTTAAAGCTTCATTAAATGTACCTACCCCAACTACAGCAAACTGATTAACTCTAAATTTCTGCGGTAGATAGTACCCATGTTCTTGAGCCCCTATAACAAAACCAAGGGCAGCGACATCCTCAGGTTCAAAATTTGATGTGGCCGCGATCATACTCATGCTCATAGAGAAAAGTACATTAGTAAAATATTCATCACGAGAAGCAGACGATTGAACGGTAGCTCCATCCAAACCTATCGACATACCTGGCAATGCATATTCCATTTTCTGAGCATGGATTTGCATATATTGGCTTTTAAAGAATGGCTGATGAAGGAAAAGATGTGATAAAACCTGCATACGAGCACTCGACGGACGAAGTTTATCCACTTTGATTAACAATTCTTCTCTCTCTTTGTCATTTGTATCAGCAATATTTTCAGTAACAGAATAATTACTTTCATTCTCCTCCTCCTCTCGAATCTTCATCGCATAAGACTGCATATCATGAGCTGCAGAAAAGAATTCTTCTTCGCCAAATTCTCGTCTTTCTTGATCCTCTCCTTTTTCGCCGAAGCCATACTTCTCAAGCAATCCCTCAAAAAAACGCAAATCTTGTAGCGGCAATGCGACTTCTCTTCCTACAAAACGCTGATACGCATCAGGTAAAGGGACCTGTTGTTCATCTTGAAAATTAAAAACATCAGGCTTTTCGAGGGAAGATTCAGGTATCAGATTTTCCCTATTTTGTTTATTTTTAAAATATAATGATTTGTGTTCTTGATTTCTAAAAATGTTTTTTTCGACAATACTTTCGTTCGAATAATCCACCGAGCTCTTGAAGAGAGGCCTATAATATTCCATTTCGAGATTTTAACACACACTTTTAATTTGTGCAATAAATACAGCAGCAATAGATGATTATTGACAAAGAGATAAATTAACATCTACACTAAATATGTCCTATGTGGAAAGAAGTTCGAACACCATTACTTACAGTTCTTTTCATCTTCATTGCATTGATCGCATATACAAAACTTTTGGGTCCTATTCCTTTTACAGTAAATAGCGTTTCAACAGTTAAAGATTCACTCTTCACAGTTCAAGGTACAGGTGAAGTTACAGCGATTCCTGATACAGCGATGATAAATATGGGTGTTAGTAAAACAGCTCCATCAGTTGAAGAAGCCCAAAAGCAAGTAAACGATGTCATAAATAAAATTACTGAAGAAGTTAAAGCGCTCGGAATTGAAGCAAAGGATATCAAAACAATAAATTATTCAGTGAATCCAAATTATGATTACACAAGTGGCACACAAAAGATTAATGGTTACATGGTAAACGCAGATGTCCAAGTAAAATTAAAACCTGTTGATAAAGCAAACCAAGCAATTGATGCCGCAACAAAAGCTGGTGCAACAAATGTAGGCAATGTACAATTCGTTCTTGATGATGCAAAGAGAGCAGAGCTTGAAGAACAGGCTCGCAAAGAAGCAATCGAGAAAGCTAAGGCCAAAGCTGAAAGTATCGCTCGAACTTCAGGAATCAAACTTGGACGACTCATTGATGTTCAAGAAACTGGAGATTTAAATGTCCAACCTCCAACGCTCATGAGAGCAGAATTTAGTAAAGATGCTGCAGGTACAGCAAATCCAGTTCCGGCTACTGAACTCAATCCTGGAGAGAATAAAGTTTCTACAACAGTTTCATTATCTTACGAAACACTCTAATGGCTGCTGCATACGATTATTTCGATCTTTACGATTATCGACAAAGAACCTTTTTGTTGTACCGTAAACGAAATAGTTTACTGCAAGAAGGCACCAATCCAGCAGCAGTAACACAACAATTCCGTGAAGAAAAAGACGATCTCTTCCTTAACCATCCACAGTCAGCTTTGGACAATGATCAAAAGAGTAAATTCAAAGGCTTATCCTATTTCGCATACGATCCAGCTTTTGTAGTAGAAGCAGAAATTGTTGAGATTCCGCTTAGAGCAGTCACCGTACAGAAAAACAACTATGAATCTATGACCATGACTAGTGTGGCACAAGTTACATTTGCGATAAAAGAACAGGCTGCAACGCTTTCAATATATTGGCTAGAACTTTATGGCGGAGGTCTTTTCTTGCCGTTTCATGATGCAACAAGCCCAGACACATGTTATGGGGCAGGAAGGTATCTTTTTGACACAATTAAAGGAAGTAACTTTCTTGAAAGCATAAAGAATGGAAAGCGAACGATCATTTTGGATTTTAACTATGCTTACAATCCATCTTGTGCATATAACAAAGCATGGGTTTGCCCCCTTGCACCTGTCGAGAATCGTATTGAACCTGCAATAGAAGCAGGAGAAAAGAAGTTTGAACTGTAGTATACTATCTGCATGAAACTTTCGTGGAATCAACCAGTTGTTGGAATCGGAGTTCTCCTCATAAATAAGGAGGGCAAAATACTCGTTGGCCGAAGGAAGACAAATCCCGCCCCAAAATATTCTATCTTTGGAGGAGCACTTGAAATAGGAGAGACATTTGAAGAGGCTGCTATCCGAGAAGCAAAGGAAGAAACCAATCTCGATATAAAAAACCCAAAAGTCTACGCAATCACAAACAATATCGATACCTTTAAAGAGGAAGGGAAACATTCAATCTCAGTCATGCTCGTGGCAACTGAATATACTGGCGAACTCAAGCTCATGGAACCAGATAAATGTGAATCATGGAATTGGGTTGATCCAAAAGAACTTCCAGAACCACATTATGATGCCAGTCGTATGGCCGTAGAATGCTATTTAAAGAGCAAATTCTATTTAACCGACCATCTGTAGTCTTTTCCAATCCTTACCCAGCTGTAACATAATTATCAATCGTAGCAACTATGCTTGAGTTATGAATTATTTGCGAATTGCAAAAAACTCGTTAAAAGGATGGAGTGAAGATAAAGCATCTGTTTGGGCTGCATCATTGGCTTATGTGACAATCTTTTCTTTATCACCTTTACTTTTATTACTTATATCAATTCTTGGATTCTTTTTCGGAGCCCAGGCAACAAATGGACAACTTTTTGGGCAGATCAAAGATATTGTTGGACCGGAGGCTGCAAGCTTGATTCAAAAAGGTGTTAGTAGCACTTCAAATCCTTCCGGGAACATTATCGCAACTGTAATTGGGGTTATTGCGTTAATCCTTGGAGCAATTGGCATCTTTGATCAAATACAGCAGGCATTTAATTCTATCTGGAATGTAAAAGCAGAACCAAAGGCAGGTATTAAAAAGGTTTTTATCGATAAACTTTTGTCTTTCTCCATGCTCTTAGTAATCGCTTTTCTTTTAGCAATATCTGTAGGTTTGAGCTTTATTACAAACATTGCGACTCATTATTTGAATTCATTTGCATCGATTCCGCTTCCTGTTTTTGAATTAATAAATCAAACTATTTCATTTATTGTTTTAAGCGTGCTATTCGCATTAATGTTCAAAGTCCTGCCTGATATAAAAATCTCTTTCAAAACAGTGCTTCCAGGAGCGATAATAACATCATTACTTTTTACGTTGGGCAAATTTGTGCTTGGATGGTATATCGGTCAGAGTGCATATACTTCAACATACGGAGCAGCTGGAGCCTTAATGATTCTCCTTGTTTGGGTTTACTATTCAGTCCAAATATTACTTTTAGGAGCAGAATTTACAAAGGCATATGCAATAGAAGCGAATATTAAGATAGAACCTTCACAAAACGCAATCTCTACAATTCCTCCAAAGCGAGAAAAGAAACTTTCAAAAGGAGAAAAGGCAGCAGTAATCGGAGGGTATGTTGTTATGGGAGTGCTCGCGGATTTAGTAGAGATATTTCAATCCAAAAAGCAAAAGAAGTAGATTATCCTTTATTCCCGCTATGAAACGCTTTGTGAACATCCCGAAGCTGTTTGTTTGTAATGTGTGTATAGATTTGCGTAGTCGCAATATTTTTATGCCCCAGCATTTCCTGTACAGATCGGAGATCTGCTCCATTTGTTAACAAATCGGTTGCAAAACTATGTCGCATCGTATGCACCGTTGCATCAACTGGTAAACGAGCCTGTTCAACATACTTTTTAACAATTCGTTCAATGCTTCGGGCAGTTAAACGCATCTTTTCTCCTTCATCAGCTTCTTCAACCATTCCTGAATAACGTATAAATAACGGTTTAAAGACATCAACCCTTATCTTTAAATAGCGATCTACCCAATCTGCAGCACGATCAGAAATAAAGACAATCCGTGCCTTGCGTCCTTTTCCAATAACACCAAACTCACGACGTTCGATATTGATCTGCTTATGATCTAGGCTAACAAGCTCCGAGACACGGAGTCCCGTCGAAAAGAGTAATTCCAAAATAGCTCGATCTCGAACACCATCTTCTTTTGTTGTATCAGGCATAGTAACCAAGCGTTCGACTTGTTCACGTTCAAGGAATTTTAAACTTCTGCTCTCAGTTTTTGGCAGATCAATCTTTGAAGGTTCAAGTGTTGGGATATCATTTTTAATTAAGTACCGGAGAAACGATCGAAGTGCTATAACATAATAATTTTGCGTTACTTTTTTAAGAGTATTGCCTTTGTTATCAACCTTATTTGCTAAGTAAACTCTATACTTTCGGACATCACCCAATGATAACTTTTCTAAGGAATCACGACCGAGAGTAGAGGAGTGCCATTTTTCGAAAACCTCAAGATAATGACGATAATCCCGAATAGTAAGCTTTGAAGAGTTTTTCTCAACTTCTAGGTACTCAAAAAATTCATTTATTTGTTGTCCAATTTTCGTTTCCATAGGCAGAAATAGGGAAGTACTATTAAGATTCTACGACACGGAGTTATGTTTGGCAATGTGCATCTGTTACACTAAAGTTACTGCCAATGAATACCTTTGTTCATAAACCTGACTACGAACATATTGTCAAAAAGATAGTAGATGAACTTCGTGCACTTGAACACGGAGAGAAAAGTCCTTTTCTAGGCATAAAAACGTATCTCCCTCAAAAACCAATTATTACCTCTGGAACTATCCAAGTTGTCGTTTTAGGCGGAACCAATTACGACTTCGCAGTTGTTGAGATTGAAGAAGGTAAAAAGCCTGTCATATCATTTCGTGAAAAAGGGAAATTACTTCCAATAAATAGTAAAGAAGATTTTTTTGCACTTCTTGAAACTCATTTATCAACTCCTGTCGACGCAATCGCACTTAATGTTGGATTTCCTCTGTCGTATTTTCAAGGTGAAAAGGGACAACCTGACGGCACATTTATTAAAGCTACCAAAGACCATACACTCGTAGGTTTGCTTGGGCACAAAATAGGGGAGTTGGTCCACGAAAAGTATATACCCAAGCATAATGGCTACGCAGTCGTTGCCGCTGCAAATGATATTGTCTGCTTAACAGAAACGGATGCAGGAATCGTAATCGGTACCGGCTTTAATATGGGAATACAGGGGAAAGATGAGCAGGGGACATATGTTCTTAATCTTGAGGCAGGGAACTCACATGCAATTGAGCCAAGTGAAGAATTAGAAGCAATAGATAAACAATCCAAGCATTATGGTAACAATCAGTTCGAAAAAATGATGTCAGGATATTATTTGCCACAACATTTTAATCTCTTAGCAAAGAAACACAATATAAATGAACGTGTTAGAAAAGCTGAAGAAATGGCCGAGTTTGCAGCGACTGATGAAAATAAAGCAGGGGAGTTAGCAAGAGAATTATTTGCTACATCTGCAGGTTACGCAGCCACGCAAATTGCTGCTCTATATGAATTTAAAGGAAAACCTAAAAATTTGACTATTTCTGCTGAAGGCAGTCTTTTTATGTATGGATATAAATACCGTAAAACGCTTACAAATGAATTAAATAGCCTTGGAGTTCCTTCAAATACAGTCACTTTTCACACAAATGAAGATAGTAGTATACATGGTGCATTGAGATTACTCATATAACTTTGTTAGTATAGGTGTATGTGGAATGAAGAATATAAGGATTGCCTCGAGTATATAGATAACTATTGGAAACGCATTACATACAAACCCTCTAAGATGAGATTGGAGCATCGAATTTCTAATTTACCATATCAACTCCCATACGCAGATAAAATCCCTTTTGGGGATAGGATGCCTATTGTCTACAAGAATGTTGTGAAAAATAAGGATATTAATCCGACATCCATCAAACTCCCCCACTATTATTTTGTTCCAAACGATAATAAGTTTACCTATATCTTTTATTGGGATAGTTTCTTTATGTTCCGAGGACTTATGGGAACAAAACGTGAGTGGTTGATGCGTGAGACTGTAGAAAACTTCATATATCTCTTTAATACATTCCATATTGTACCTAATTTTAGTGCTCCAGCCTCAATGGGTCGCTCACAACCGCCGTTTTTTACTTCAATGATACTTGATACGTATTTGAAAAGGCTCAATCCAAATAACCCATACAGATACGCCAAGGGAGCCGTACAGCAGCGTTTTTACAAGCTTTCAAAGCGAAGATGGCTAAAGAGAGCTATTGAAACAGCTAAGCAAGAATATGAGATTGTATGGATCGACAGAGCAAAGGCATACAATCATAGTGTGGCTGAATTTGGCCTTGCACGGTATGGTGATCGCGATATTGGATACGCACATTCATCTGAGCTTGAATCAGGCTGGGACATGACTTCCCGATACTACAATCGTTGTGACCAATTCCTTCCAATTGACCTCAATTCGTATCTATTTAAGTATGAAAAAGACTTCGAATTAGCTTCACAAATACTAGGGGAGAGAGCTGAAGAGGAAAAATGGAGAGATAAGGCTAAAGCGAGGGCAGTGGAAATCAATAAATATATGTGGGATGATCAGCTAGGGCTTTTTGTAGATTATAATTATGCTTTTGGACGTAAAAGTAGCTTCTTATCACTCGCCTCTTTTACGCCTCTTTGGGCAGGACTAGCCTCGCCGTATCAGGCTAAACGTACCGTTGAAAAGCTACATAAATTTCAGACGCCATATGGATTAACAATAACAGCAAAAGAATCTCTAGCTAAACCTGTTGATTTATCTAAGATTCAGGCACAATATCACCCTGCCATTGAAGAAATCATTAAACCTAAGCAATGGGATTATCCAAATATTTGGTCTCCATTGGAATATCAAGCTGTCATCGGCCTTCTCAGATATGGTTATATTGATGAAGCTCGTCGTATAATGTCTAACTCAGTAAAAGCCCATGCAGCTGCTTTTCGTAAGTTCGGTACATTCTTTGAAAAGCTTAATGGTGAAACCGGTGAAACTGGTGCTGGAGCTCTCTATGGAGATCAACAAGGATTCGGTTGGACAAATGCAGCATTCTACAGATATATCCAAATTCTCGATGCACTAGAAAAGGGTCAAAATATCTATAAAACAGAGGACTTACAAGACCCGCCGTACGATTTAGCTATTCTTCACTGACTAATTACTCATCTTTAAATAAACAGGCCCCTTAAATCGCATTCTACGGCGTTTAAGGCTAGTTTATTCGTGATTCATTATATATTTAGCCTCAAGTATATATTTTTACTTTAATCGCATGTAGACCGCATTGCTAGTCACTAACATGACCTGTGGAAAAACTTCTTATGAAAAATACCCCCCTGCCTAAATATGACTGAGGGGAGCTCTAAATATGCTATTTAACCATAAACCTCATCTATAATGAGAGTAATTAATTCATTTTTGAGGCTAGAAAGTGCGGATGTATGGTGAAGAAATGCTTTTCAAAAGTGACTATGGGATGTCTAAAGAATGATGAAATATTTATATAAATCTAGGAAGCATAAAGGCTGTCACTAGATGAACCACGGTTGAGTATATATACAATATGCATTTGTAAATTTATTTTAACGACACGAACTTTGGATCCTCCCCCTCAAAATATCAAACTTTACGTCGTAAAAGTATTATTGTGCGACATATACTCATTGCAAGATGAAAGAGAAAAATCCTTCCCTAAAAAAATTTTTTACTACCGAGGGATAAAAGTAATGATGTATAAATACTTAAGCTCCAGCTTCAATATTTGTTAACTTTTTACTTAATAATTACATACGTATTATTTATTAAAGCAGGTCCTCCTCCGGCTAGGTGCAATTTAAGCATGTTTGAGCTTTGTAAGGGTCTTCCCGAATGCCCCTCTACCCGATGGAGAACCTGCTAGTAAATTAATATAAATTTAGATTGATAAAACAGCCTAAACTAAAATTTTAGCCTCATATTTTCATATTTATATGTTCGTATTTTTTTTCATTCTATGCCCATCTATCATTAGCAATGCCATGAAAATAATGCTGACATACTAATCTAAATGAGGCCAAAGGTGGAGAATTATTCCCGAATAATAGATACTACGTAGGTAATTCAAAGCTTCAACGATTCTCACTAAAGTCTCTCTATATATAAAAATGTGTTTATAATATACATCAAACTATATCATTTGAGGCTGTGAAAAGTCTTTTGTGAAAAGTTATCCCCAACTATATCATAACATATCAATAATTATATAGGACGTTGCTCTCCCACTTCTCTCTTCTCCCTATTTTAGCCACGAAATAACTACTTACTCTGCAAGTATTAAAAGAAATAATAATTATATAATTATTATTAAGGCTTACTGGAACATATAACTTTTGTATTTATACCACTTCTCCATTTGAGGCTAAAAACTATCAATTTTCGAGGCTAATTTGAGGCTATTTCCCCCAGGATGTGAAAAGCATTAATACAAAAAACACAATCGTCCCAACCCATACATATTCCCACAAAATCCCCTTAAATAGCCTCTTTTCTAACCATATATGGCTCAATCCTACTACCGCATATAAAAATCCTGTTAGAAATAGTGCCGTAACTGTAGGATTACTAGGCCAAAACCAAACTAACGTAGCCACTTCAATGAGACAAACTGTCAGAGCAGATACCCAAAGTGCTAATGACTGTGAATACCTTTGGAGTGTATAAGTCCATAATGAATGATAAATAAGTAAATAACTAAAAATACCGATAAGTGCAATAACAGGAAAAATGATGGCATGAAAAGAAAAAATAATATTAGCCAAAAAGAAATATGAAATAAGTGTTATGACAAAGGACACAATTCTTGCCCCGGAAAGTAGTTGAATAGTTCTTGATGAAGAAACAATAAAAATATTCTGACTAAGGAACAATGAGTATAATCCGAAAGCGTAAATTGCGGTAAGCAAAAGTCTAAAAATAAAAGTTGTAGGTGTCAAAAAGTAGAAAAAACCAAAAGCCAAACTATACAGAAACGGCAATATGAATACTTGATACGATTTGTTTTCTCGTAAGTCTGCACTTATCGCCCACCACAAGAATAAACAAGTCAAAAATGGTAAAAGAAACGCAATATAAATTCCAGATTGATCGAAGCGAAATTCTGTAATGAATAAACCAATGGAAAGAGCCAAAATTCCAAGAACAAATTTTTGTCTCTTGTCTATGGAAAAATTAAACCGTCTCCCCTTTTTAATTCCTGATGATTGTCTGGGTCTGATATTCATGTAGCAATATTCCCCTTTAACTCTCCCTCATTATTTCGTCAGGAATATCAAAATTTGCATAGACTTTTTGGACATCTTCGTTCTCTTCTAACTTTTCAATAAAATTTAATGCTTTTTCAGCATCTTCTTTGTTCGTAATAGCTGAAATTACTACAGGACTAAATGTGAACTCAGCACCCTTTATATTCAATCCTTCTTTTGCTATTGCATCACGTACTTTTGCCAAATCATCTGGCTGTGTATAAAGGATCACTTCTGTACCAGCATCTTCTATATCGTCTGCTCCATGATCTGCGGCGATAAGAAAGATATCATCAAGTGTTTGGTCTCCTTTATCAACGGTAATAATTGCCTTTTTCTCAAACTGATACATGACACTACCTTGAGCACCCATACTACCGCCACCTTTATTAAAAATACTTTTTACTTCTGCAACTGTTCGTACTTTATTGTTTGTTAAGCCTTCAACAACAACACTGAACCCTCCCGGTCCAAAACCTTCATACATAACTTCATCAAGTTGTTCAGCTTGTACGCCACTTGCCCGCTGTACTGCTCTATCAATATTATCTTTTGGCATGTTTGCAGTACGTGCTGCGTCAATTGCTAATCGAAGCTTAAAATTCATAGCAGGATCGGCAGTTCCACCACCTTGCCGAACGGCAATTGTTATTGCTTTGGAAAGTTTGGTAAAGAGTTGTCCGCGTTTTGCATCAGTTGCTCCTTTTGCTCTTTTAATTGTTGCCCATTTGGAATGTCCACTCATATGAAAAGAAAAATGAGAAGGTAGGAGAAATAAGTTCTCTCTTCTCATTTATTGATCATATTATACTCTTTCTTGCTTGACTTTTGCAATAAAGCTTAGTAGAATTACACTCAACTCAGGCTCTACTTATGCTTTCAATAAAGTCTCAAGCAATTCAAACCGCCCTTGTTGGAGATTGGCCATCTGCAATAACGCTTAACCAACTTATTCTTCAGGAAGAACCTAACGATATTGATACACTTAACAGACTCGCATTTGCATTTTTAAGTTCAGGCGATCCAAAAAATGCAAAAAATCTTTATGAGAAAGTTCTCATGTTAGACATGAAGAATCCCATCGCAATTCGTAATTTAAAACGGCTTAATGATGTAAATGTAAAACGTCCTAGTATCACAATTAATAATCTTTTTATTGAAGAACCTGGTAAAACAAAAGTTGTAGAACTCAATAATGCTGAGAAAAAAGTAATCTCACATCTTCGATCAGGAGAAAAGTTAGACATACGGATCAAACGTAGTAAGATTTTCACATATGATTTGGAAGATCAATTTGTAGGAATGCTTCCCGATGATCTTTGCCAAAGACTTATTAAATTTATTGAATCAGGAAACGAATATGAGGCTTATGTTCGTACTGTAGATAATAATAAAGTCAGTGTCTTTATCCGTGAAACAAAACGCGTAAAGAAATTTAAAAATCAGCCTTCTTTTGTAGCAAATAACGAAAAGAAACTAACTATTTCAAGTGCTAAAAAGGGTCACACCAAATCAGAAAGTTTGGACGATGATGAGTCGTAAATAACTTTTCCTTGATGCAGGTCTTTCTTCACCGCTTTCACTTCGCTTAACTTCTTTTGTCTTTCAAAAGACCACACCGCAAGCAATATCGAAATAAGTATTAAAACAGCAATTACATTTATTATCATAATTAAAACTTCCGGGTATTCTTCATATCCTCACCGAGTATTATAACAATATCTGCAATTGGCTGCCTATTTAGTTGCGAAACCGGATATTCCAAATACTTTTCGATTTGCTCGAGAGTATATGAACGCTCTCCAAAATACTGAACTTTGGACGTTAATTGCGGTGTGTGAGAAGTTGAGACTTCAACAACATTTGCTCCCATGTTTGTAAATACTTTACCTAGTCGTTGACCCAAACCAGAAACATTTGATGCATTAATGATTTGGATACTTACATTTTCAGAAGAAATGGTTGGATCATTCAATGCACGAGCAATGAGCGTATTATTCTCAGGCTTATTCTCATTCAAGTTAATATCCCTTACTACTTTATTATTTGAAATAATATCTCTTGATAAAAGAGTGAGCCGCATAAGATCAATGAGTGTTGCATCAGTTTTAATTGATGTATATGACCGTGTAGATTCCCACAAGGTCGCTGTAGTATCTTGACCAAGTGTAACTGTGCCATTTACCTCAACCTGAGCGTCTGCGGCAATTCCATGGTCTTTGGTAAGGGAATTTATAGAAATGTTATTATCCTTTATTTTAAGCACAGCAAGTGAAGGGACTTGAGGACTGAATGAAATAACCTCTTTTACTTTCTGATCCTTTGTGAATGCAATTGTGAAATGATGGTGTCCATCATATTTACTTGATTGGATAACAAATATGAGTTTGATGAATAATGAAATGCCAATTGCCAAAAAAACTAATACAGCATATAGATAAAATGTTTTTAAACTTTTACTCGTCTCTTTCTGTACTGTTTTTCTTTTCATAGTATTATTATAGACTCATCAACTTAAGAATGTCATGTATTTGTTCGTGTTGAGGTTACACTGTAGTGAAGCTATCGAGGCACTGCTGAAGTTCTGCAGGTAAAGGTGCATCAAATGTAATTTCCTCATTACTTTTAGGATGCTGAAAAGTAATCTGAGCTGCATGCAAGAAAACTCTTGGGAGGACTTTTCGATCGTCTCTCGATGTTTTCCGTCCTGCGTAGAGAAAATCAGCGAAGATTGGATGATTGATGTGCTTAAGATGGACGCGAATTTGATGTGTTCTTCCCGATTGTGGATACATATCAATTAATGTTAATTTTTCTTTCGTTTTTGGATTAAGGTAATATTGCTTTACTTTATATAATGTCTTTGATTCTTTCCCACCGGGAATAATACCAAACTTTGTTTTGTTCCATGGCAAACGGCCAACCGGTACAGAAATTTCTCCTGTTGCAGGTTCTATTTGTCCATGTGCAAATGCTACATATGATTTTTTTACAATGCGTTCACGGAATTGACGTAATAACTCGACAAAAGAATCAGGATTTTTCGCAAGTATCAGTATACCCGAGGTTTCTTTGTCTAAACGGTGAACTACTCCTCCTCTACTATAAAAATCTAATTTCGGATCCCATCCCTCTTCTCCAAATTTCTTATTTACAGGAATATTATTTTTATCAATATTAAGGTGTGTCTCGGCCCAATCTTGCACTGTAAAATCATCTTTTGTAGTTTTTGCACGATTTACTGTTACGCCAGCGGGCTTGTTTACTATTAAAACATCTTCATCTTCGTAAACGACTGGGATATCCATACTGACTAGCGCAAAACCCTTCTATGTGGTGAAAATGGACGCTCTTCTTTAAAATAGAAAAAGATACTTATAACTAATACTACTGCGGTAACAATTGTTGAAGGATTGAAAAGAAATGCTTGTAAATTTTTTAGTGATGGAATCAGTGCAACGACCAAGGAGATAAGCGAGAAGAAAACTAAGAATAGTATAGATAATGTACCTTCTTTGAGTGCTCTACTCATAAGTTTCGGCTTGAGAAACTGGACGAAGAACATCATCAGAAGAAAATATAAAACAACATTTAAAAGAGCATACAATAGCTCATTTCTAGGGGCAAGCAATGCACTTCCTAAATAGCCAACTGGTAATGCAAAGAGGAATGATAAACTAAAGAAATCACCTATTCTCCCCAGAGGAATTTTTTTATATCTTCCAAGAACAAGAAGAGCTGCAGTACCACCTATCACGGAACCTATTAAAGAGAGTCCTGGATCTTTAAGCGAAAAGAATTGAAGAAAAATATTTTTCCCTGGTTGAAAGTTAAAAAGCAAAAATGCAAGCCTGGAAACAATCAGGCTTACCCAAAGAGATATAAAAGCAAGATCAAATGCTTGTTCCAACGAAATACCTTTACGAATAAAGACATAATCATCTTTTACAAGCTTATAGAAAGCATAAAGAAAAACCAAAACTGCTGGCAATAAAACTACTATTTCCATAACTATGTTGTGAACATAAGCACAAAACCAAGTGAAATTAAACAAATACCAATACCAATGACCACTGATCCTACTCCAATTAAATCAGAAAGTCCACCGACAAGGATAATTGGCACCAATGAAAGTAAACCGATTATTGTACTTAAGAACCCATAGATTTTACCACGAAGTTCTTCAGAAGTCTTCTGTTGCAATATAGTATTAGATGGAACGAAGACAAGTGAGTTAGCAACACCTAAAATAAATGCTAAGAAAAAGATAATATGAAATGTTGTGATATCAGGAATATAGTTATTAAGAACTTGTACAAAATCGCGAGTCGCAACCTTTGAACCATATGGGAGAAGAAGCATCGAAAGCCCGGACAAAAATACTCCCGTAAGAATAACTTTTTCTTTTTTTAGCTTTCTAAAGAATGATACAAGCACAACCGCACCAATTACCATACCGAGTGCTGCTGGAGCTACAAAGATTACTGGAAATTCTTCAACTGATATTGATAATACTTGTGAGGCATATCCTGGTGCAATTGTAGCAAGCGTAAGAATGAGGATCTGTGAAAGTGCCAAGAGAAAGAGTGAGCGGAAAATTTCAGAAGTCTTAGACATGAGATTAAATGCCTTTTTAATATCCTTTACCAAATTTAGTTCTTTATCTTCTTCATCTTTTAATTTAGCCTTTTCGTACGATGGTTTAATAAAGCTGATAAATAAGGCACCAAACATTAATGTCACACCCAAACTTACAGCCAAGACAAAAGGCTTCAATGCGATAAGCAATGGCCCAGACAAAACATATGCAACAAGCATAGAACCATATATCGCTAAACCAAATAAAGCATTTGCACCCATGAGATATTTATTGCGAACAATTGTCGGAATAATCGGACTTTCGGCAGGGATAAAGAATTGGACGAGGACATTGAAGACAAAAGAGATAAGATAGACCATTAATAAATTATTTAGGAAGAATGCTAGCAAAATGAGTAATAAGGCACGGAGTACTGTTGTAATAATGAGTACCTTTTTCTTGTCCCATCGATCGACATATGCTCCAGCCAGTGTTCCAAATAGGATTGAGGGTACCGTAAACGAAAGAACGGCGATCGATACAGCAGTATTTGATTCGGTAAGTTTGTAAACGATAAGAATGAGGAAGAAGTTAAATAAGTGCGTTGATATCTGGGTAAATATTTCCCCAATCCAAAGATACAAAAAGGATCTTTCTGATAAAACACGAAGGATGTATGTGTTCATGCTAGGCTGATGCTTTTTCTGAATATGCACCGGTACGAGTATCTACACGGATCTTGTCACCCGTATCGATAAAAAGAGGAACCTTAGTCTTGAGTCCGTTTTCAAGAATTGCTTCTTTGAAAACATTCGTCGCTGAGTTTCCTTTGGCACCTGGAGCAGTTTCAGCTACCACAAAGGTCATTTTAGGAGGTAATAAAATCCCAATCGGTTCATCTTTCAACATATTAATTGGATAGCTATCCCCATCCCTCAAATAGATATGTTCGTCAGGAAAAACAGACAATGGAATTGTAACTTGCTCGTATGTTGCTGGATCCATAAAAAATGCATTATCATCGTCTTTGTACAGGTATTGCATTTCTTTCTTGGAAACAGATACTGATTTTACTTTTGCTCCGTTAATATAACTTTTTTCTACAATTGAACCAGTTTTGATATTTCGTACTTTTACTTTAATGTTGGCTGAACCACGCCCCATTTTGATGTGCTCGTATGAGATCACGATGAACGATTGCCCATCTTCTTCAAATGCTGTTCCAGCTCGTAAATCTGTAACTCCTATCATTATTTATTCCCCTTTCTCTTAACTCGAATATACCCTGAACAAGCGACAACTTCAACACCCTTTTTTTCTAATGCGTCAAAGTAAAGATTTGCTCCAATTGAATCACTGGACATATGTCCTGCATTAATAACATTGACATGCAATTTCTTCATCTCTTTGACAGCATCTTCTGGCATATGCATATCGATAATCGTACCTATTCCAGTTTTGGCAAGTTCCATGTAGATTTCTTTTGCTGGATTTGTTCCACCAGTATAGAAAACAGCAACTTTACCAGCTCTACTCTTTTCACTTCCAGAAATAACCAATGGACCTGCTTTTGCTTTGGTCGCTTCAATATATTCAGGAATTTCCATAAGATCTTCCATAATTTCACCAACAGTTTCATAGTCCTTCCCTTTGATGTAATCAAGAATGAAATGATTTCCTAAGTTATCCCAAATCGTGTGAAGAGACATAAAAGGTACATCTAAAAGCTTTGCTGTATCAATCGCCTGATTGTAATTAGTTGGGTGAATCTTTCGTTGAACATCAACCATGCGTCCTTGCATTAATGCATGAGAGACATTCAGTGGCATGCCATTGACGCCGTACATATCTGTTTGAAGATCCATTACTTCATGCAATGCAGTCAATGCCGCACCTTCTGGATGATGTGCGACAAGAAGATCAAGCTTCATTCCTTTTTCATTAAGCCGATCAAATAGTAAAACTTCGGCACTTGAGATATCAATTCCAGCCAAGATTTTTTTTACTTGTTGTTTTGGATCACCATGATACATTCTTGTATCAGAATATGGATTAGTTAATGTTTCAATATCGAAGTATTTTTTCTTTTTTTCTGAGAGGTCTTTATATTCTTTCTTTGCTTTTTCTAATCGCTTTTTGACAAAACTTGCACCGCGGGGATCTGCATCAATAGCCATTTCAATTGCAAGATCATATATTTCTTGAATAGTCATGAGATCAAGTATATAATAGGAGGGAGTTAAATTCAAGAATCAATAGCCTTTAAAGGCTTATTTCTTGTAGAATTAAGTTCAATTAATTGCCGGGGTGGTGGAATGGCAGACACGAAGGTCTCAAAAACCTTTGAGGATTATACCTCGTGGGGGTTCGACTCCCCCTCCCGGCACAACTCATAAGAACTGCCTATGAATACAATCTTAGATAAGTTAGTACTGATTTACGGGGAAAAGCAAGGGAAAGAGACATATAAAAAATTAAAAGAACTAGTTAAAGAAGAGCACAAATTCATTCATTCTCACCACGCTCGATGGAAAATTCCAGTCATATTCCCTCTTCAAAGACATGCAATAAATGAAAAATTTAGACTGCACAAACTTCGTAGAAAACAATATTTTAGTGAAAAAGATATTGTCCTTATCACGTTCGCTAACGCGTTTCAGCAAGAAAAGCAATTACCATTGCAAACACTTCACGCATTTCTTGATGATACTCTAAAGGGTCTTATCGATACTGTACACATTCTTCCATTCCATCCTTTTACTGCGGATCGTGGTTTTGCTGTCGCTGATTTTTACAAAGTAAAAAAAGAATTCGGAGACTGGAAGGATATTGAGTCTATAGCAAAGGATTATCGTTTAATGGCTGATCTCGTGTTAAATCATGTCTCAAGTGCTCATGAATGGTTTCAGAAATTTCTCGCAGGTGAAGAAAAATATCAAAATTACTTTATAAGTTTTGAAGAAAAAGAAATCCCGCGTGAAGACCTAAAAAAGTTGTTTCGTCCACGAGCAACAGAATGTCTCACTCCCTTTGAAACAAAAAAAGGAAAACGGTATGTATGGACAACATTTAGTAAGGACCAAATCGATTTGAATTATCAAAATCCTGAGGTCTTTTTGGAAATGGTAAAAACTATACTTTTTTTATTAAGAAAAGGTGTCCGTGTCGTACGAATGGATGCTATTACTTTTATCTGGAAAGAACTAGGAACAAATTCCATTCATCGTCCAAATGCATATCGATTACTTGAACTTTTCAGAACGATATTTGATCTTGTATATCCTTCTGCCTTATTAATAACTGAAACAAATGTGCCTCACAAAGAGAATATTTCTTACTTCAGAGATGGCATACATGGTGCACATATGGTTTATAATTTTGCATTACCTCCATTGGTCCTACACGCATTCAAAAATCAAGACGCATTACATCTCACAACTTGGGCTAATACATTGACTGTTCCGTCAAAAGATACGACATTTTTTAATTTTCTCTCCTCTCATGATGGGATCGGTGTTTTGGGTGCACGGGGCATTTTACCGGATAAAGAGATTGCTACATTGTCAAAATCGATCATCAAAAATGGAGGAAAAATTTCTTATCGAACAATGCCGGATGGAAGTAAATCGATCTATGAAATGAATTCCACATGGTGGTCTGCCCTGCATAGTCCAGAAGAATCTTTTTCAATAACACTGCAAAAGTTTATAACTTCTATCGCCATAAGTTTTGCAATCGCTGGAGTACCTGCAATTTATTACGGATCGCTATTTGGAGAAGAAAATGATCTCGATACATGGAAGAAAACGAACTTTAATCGAGATATAAATGAAAGGAAGTTAAATTATCCAAAGCTCACTCAGCAACTTGAAAATGTCTCTTCGAAACAATCGAGAGTATTGTCGGCAGTGAAATCTTTAATCGCATCAAGAATTAACAATAATCTTTTGCATCCGAATGCGTCTCAACAGATACTTGATCTCGATAAAAGAATTTTTGCTGTACTTCGCCAATCACAGTCAAAAAGATTATTGGCACTTCACAATGTGAGTGGCTCAAGAGTTAAAGTGCATTATGAAGATACCATGTATGAACTTGCTCCATATGCTTATTTGTGGAAAGAAATATAAATCTAAATTTTGCCCATTTTCTTGGCAAGCTTTGTTGTTTCTTTTAATAAATTTTCGACTTCATCAAGTCCATTGTTCCAAAATGTCGTATCAGTAATATCAATTCCAACCCGTGCAAAAATATCTTTTGGAGATGCTGATGTACCAGCTGATAAAAATTCCTTCACTTTGTTTATAAACTTCGGATCGGATTTCACTCCATTTTGCATTGATTTTGAAATAAGTAATCCACTTGCATAAGAATAGACATAAAAGAATGTTCGAATATGTGACCAATACACCCACCAATTTTCAGAACCTTTTGATTGTTCAACGCCAGGTCCCATGTATGTCTCCATGTGTTTCTGAAAAATCTTTCCAATTTCCTGATGAGAAAGATATCCTTTTTCTCGGAACTGCTGATGTAATTCTGTCTCGAACTGATAGCAGGCAATTTGTCTGAAAATAGTCGCAATTTCTGTATCCAATTTAGAAATCATAAGTCCAAACCGAGTTTCTTCGTCAGCAGTTTTGAGAATTTCCTGTAAAACGAAATCTTCCATAAATGTACTCGCCACTTCTGCTGTTGAAGTTGGAGTACCAAAATTTAATGCATTTTGTTTCTTCATTAACTCATCATTGATCCCATGCCCCATTTCATGAGCCAATGTCTCAACATCACGCAACTTATCTGTGTAATTCAACATGACATAGGTCGGTTGATCGACTTGCCAATACACACAAAAAGCTCCTCCTCTTTTACCTTTCCCTGGATAAACATCAATTTGACCGTTTTCCAAAAATCGTGAAAGTGCATCTGCAAACTCTTGATCTAAATCAGTAAAAACTTTGTGAACTAATGCAGCTCCATCAGCAAATGAATAGGTCTTATCAATCTTGCCAAAAGGAACACTCCGTTCGTGATATGCAAGTTTGGAGACGCCCATTAATTTTGCTTTAAATTGATAATATTTTTGTGCAATCTTGTAACGATCTGAAACGGTCTTCACTAAAGCATCAACAACTTCACTCTCCATATCATCAGCCAAATGTCTTGAAAAATCTGGCCGCTTCATTCCACGCAATTCATCGTCAATCTTTTTATTGGCAAGAATTGCATTGATTTCAGCCTCAGCTGTCTCAACCAATTTCTCAAAAATTTCATTTACAGCATATGCTGCTCCATCACGAACCTTTTTCTTTTTACTCGCAGTTAAACTTATGAGTTGTTCAAAATTTAATTTTTCTTTCTTTCCTGATTCTGTGAGCACTTCACGTTCTTCTTTGGAAAGAAAACCTGAAAGCATTTGCTCCCATTTCATATGTGCCGGATCCGACTTGAGATTCATGATCTTCTCTTCTGCTTCACTTAATAAGTAATCCGCTTGACGGAAAATCTTTTCAAGAAAATGTTTATATTCTTTCAATTGCGGATCTTTGAGGAAAACTTTTTGTTTGGCTTTCTCAACTTTTGCCAAACGTAATTCAAAAAATTGTAACTCATTTCTGAGACGATTACTAAAATCTAAAACCTTTGCAAACTTTGCTTTAACCGCCTGATCATTTTGATCTTGTTGAGAACGAAGCCAGAAATAATATCCTTCATTTCCATCGGTTCCAAAACTTCTTAAAAGCTGTTCATATTCATCCAAAGCGGTCTTTAAAACTTTAGGCTCAGTTAAATATTTTTTATTCTTTGACCACTTGGTCACAAACTTTTTATTTGCTTTCTCGACTTCTTCTCGATGTTTTGCGATCGCAGGATCATTGTCGGACTTGAACAGAGGTTTTAAATTCCACGAGGTTTGTTTGATCTTTAAAGCATTTGCCATAAAACGCTTACAAGGATAGCAAAGGAAATGAAGAAAAACAATAGATTGGCTTACAAAATAAATTTCTCAATCACATCTGCTACTCCATCTTCTGCAACAGTTGGTGCAACATAGTCTGCAATTGCTTTGAGTTCTGGGACAGCATTACCCATTGCGACTTTTAGACCACATGCCATTAAAAGCGGGAAATCATTATATCCATCGCCAATGCCGATGATCTCATGTGTCTCAATGCCAAGAAGTTCTGCAACGGTTAAAATAGCATGTTGTTTGCTTGCCTGAGCGTGATTAATCTGCACCCACGTTGAACCATTTTCCCATCCAAGAATCTTATGATATGACAAATCTTTGAACGGTTTTAAATCTTCAATTAGCTTGTCTGCCTGCTCTAATGTTAAATCCGCAGCTGCAATCGAAATAGTTTCACGAGCAACATATGTAGAACTGTATGGTACATCCTTTTCTTCATCTTCTTGAATAAGAGCTCTCATATTATATTTTTTAAGCAGCTTACAAATTTCAAAGGTATCTTGTTGAGAAATCTTTTTCTCCCACATAACTTCGCCATCGCCTGAAACAATTTGTGCTCCCCCACTGACAATCAATGGAGAATTATAATGAAGAATATCTGCAACTTCTTTTGCAGCAAAAAATGGTCTTCCAGTTACTGCACCGACTTTTATTTTTTGTGTTGCTTTTTCAATCGCTTCGATAACTCTTTTGGATGGGAGGCCGTGTCGTTCATTGGGAATTGTGGTTCCATCCATATCTAACATGAGTGCTTTGTATTGTTTCTTCATAAAACTTGTATTCCAAACTTCTTTAATTCTTTCGCCAAAGCATACAATGGGAGACCAACCGCTCCTTGATAATCTCCTTCTATCTTTTCAACGAAAATAGAACCAATCTCCTGGATAGCATACGCACCTGCTTTATCAAATGGTTCTTTTGTTTTAATATATGCTGATATTTCCTGCGAAGAAAGTTTTTTAAACCATACTTTTGTCTCGACAGATTTTGTCACCTTTTTCTTTGTTACAGTATCAAGCAATGTAAATCCTGTCACAATAGAGTGTGTTGTCCCACTTAATTTTCGAAGCATTCTTTTGGCATCTTTTGCATCTTTTGGTTTGCCCATAATTTCGTCTGCTACAGCTACCATAGAATCGGCAGCTAAAATGACAGCATTTTTTGATTCTTTTATAGCTGCTGTTGCTTCTGCTTTTTGCCTAGATAGTTCTTCAACTTGATGTAATGGTTTAAGTCTTGGATTCAACTTCTCATCGATATTACTCGCAAGAATTTCAAATTCTAATCCAAGTTGTTTTAGTAATTGCTTTCGTCGAGGTGATGCTGATGCAAGTATAAGTTTTTTCATGTTAGGCAATAATAACTCTTTTTGTTGCGGTTGTCAGCTTTACAAGCAAATCGTAAGGAATTGTTTTACATACAAGTGCAGAATTAAAGAAACTATTTTTATCATCGGACTTATTTGAATAGACAATGACTTTATCACCAACTCTAGCATTTTTAACTTCTGTAATATCAATCATAGTAAGATTCATACTCACTCTTCCCACAATTTTGCAAAAAGTTTCACCGATTTTCATATAACCAACATTGGATAATCTTCTATCAACACCATCATTGTATCCCGCAGGAACGACACCAATCTTCATATTTTTCTTCGCTTTAAAAGTAAAATCATATCCAGTTGATTCTCCTTTCGCTAAATCTTTTATTTGAGCCAATGTTGAACTGAATTCCAATATTGGTTTTAATTTTTTATTTTTATTCTCTGGATCGATTCCATATAAAGAGATTCCAACTCTCGCAAGGTTTCCTATTTTGCCTTTGTAGTTTTTATAATTAAGTATGGCGGATGAATTGGCATGATGAATCCATTTGGGAGATATTCCAGCAGTTTTAAACAACGCTTGTGCAATTTGAAAATTCTTTACTTGTAATTGCGTCAAGTCATTAAAGATATCTGATGCTCCAAAATGGGACATCAATCCTTCTACATGAATATCTTTTTTTGCACGAAGTGTTTCAATAAGGGACGGCAATCCACTCATGGGAATGCCTTCCCTTTTCATACCGGTATCAACAAAAATATGTATTCCTGCATGAGGTTGGTATTTATAAACATTTTCAAGCATCTCACGATTATAAATCGCAAATGAAAACGGCAGTTTTTTAATTTGAAGATTTCTCGGATCGACATATCCCATGATGAGAATTGGCGTTTTGACATTTTGTTTAAGTAACTTATATCCTTCGTAAATGCTATCAACACAAAAAAATGGAGCATTCACTTTATCGAGAACTTTTGCAATTTCAAATCCATGTCCATACGCATTACTTTTGAAAACTGGAGCGATCCGCAAATCTTTCGTAAGGTTACTTAAGTAACTATAGTTATCATCTAATGCTTTTTCTGAAATCGTTATGGTGTTAAGAGGAAAATACTCTTTTTTAAACTTTGAAAAGAAATCCATATCTTAGAATGAGGTTTTTAATCCTTTTTGTCTTTCGTGGCGAGCAATTGCTAATTGGATCAATTTATCAATTAAGTCAGCATACGAAACGCCACTTGCTTCCCATAATTTTGGATACATACTGATTTTGGTAAATCCTGGAATTGTATTAATCTCATTAACATAAATTTTGTTGTCTTTTGTTAGGAAGCAATCAACTCTCGCCATGCCTTCACAATTTAATGTAGTAAATATTTTGACAGCAATTTGCTGAATTTCTTTCACCAATGCATCAGGCAACTCTGCAGGTATTTTCAATCCTGCTCCATCTTCATCAATATATTTTGCTTCATAAGAATAAAACTCATGATGCGGGATGATTTCTCCTGGAATTGATGATTCAGGATTTTCATTACCAAGCACCGAACATTCAATCTCTCGTCCCTCAATAAATTCTTCAATCAATATTTTAGTGTCATACAAAAATGCATCATTAAATGCTTTAACAAACTCTTCTTCATCATGCACTTTGTGAACTCCTACAGATGATCCTTGATTGGCTGGTTTGATAAACATGGGTAAACCGACTGTTTGCTTTGCTTCTTCAAATGATACGTTGTCCCCTTTTCGTAATGAGATAAACTTGCCAATTGATATCCCAGCATCTCGTAACAAACGCTTCATAATATCTTTATCCATTCCAACAGCTGAACCAAGAACATCAGCCCCTACAAATGCTACATCCATAAGTTTTAACAAACCTTGCATCGCACCATCTTCACCAAGCGTTCCATGCAAAACTGGAAAGACTACGTCAACAGTTCCGATCGATTCTTGTGTCGAACTTATTAATTGTTTCTCTTTATTTCCAGGCAAAACAGCGAGCTCATTATTTGATTTGTTAAGACTAATTAATTTTGGATTATCTGAGTTAAGTAAGTAATCACTTTGATTATTGAGAAGCCAACGTCCTTGTTTGTCGATACCGATTTTAACGACTTCATATTTGTCTTTATCGATGGCATCAATGATGCTTTTCGCGGACTGGAGAGATACTTCGTGCTCAGCAGATTTGCCGCCAAAGAGGATAGCAACACGTGTCTTTTTCATGTTAAGCAATAATACATTTTATCCAAAGAAGAGTCAATTGAAACCAAGTTTTTTTCTCTGATTTTTCCAAAATTCAGTCTGACGTGGAAGCAAGTGAGAATCCTTTTTATCTCGCAATAATGGATCTATCAAGCCTTCAATAAGCAATGATTGTGATCCTTTAAATAAGATTGCTTCTCCACCTTGTATGTTTGTTTCAATATATTCTGCTGCATCTGGAGATTTGTTAAACCCTTTGCCATTTTTTACTTTTGGCAATGTGTACTGCTGGACAAGCTTACCAATGAGGATAACTCGTTCTAAATCCATTTTGTTAAGCAAATGAGCCAATGTCTCATGCTCTTCTTTTTCCTCTTTCCCAAGTTCCTTCATATCACCAATGATAACCCATTTCTTTCTTGCGGGGAACTTATCAAACATCGCAAGCATGGCTTTGATGGATCCAAGATTACCATTGTATGTACTATCGATAAGAACTGTATTCTTTATTCCTGAAAGCATTGTTCCCCTTCCTGGAGGCAACTGAAAATGACTAAATTTTGGATTAAAATCGAGCTCTAAATACTCCATCGCTTCTTTACACATGGCAATGGAAAGAAATATTTCTTCAGGCAACAGTCCTTTAAACATATATGTTTGCTTATCTATGACGAACTTTGTACCGTCTTTTTCAACAGAATATTGTTGTAAAGAACTTTTCTTTATCGCTTTTACTTTCACTTTTGTTCGCCCAATTTGTTCTGTTTCCAATTCAGAATCACCATCAATAACTGCTAATGCTTTGCAATACTTTAAAAAGTAACCATATTCATATGCTATTGCCTCTTCAACAGATTTGAATTCTTCTCCGGCAACAAGATAATCGAAGTTCATGCTGTGTGTTCGTCCGGTACTTACCCACAGAACAACATCTGGCTTTAATAATGTTGCAAGAAAAACACCTTCAAATGGTCTGTCTGCATCAGCTTCAACAACATAAATTTTTTCTTTTGGAAGTGGCTTAAAAACATTACGAGGTGCATTGAGAATTAATGCAATCCATTCACTTGCTGACATCGTTTTCCTATGAAGATCCAAGATATCAAATGGCACTCCATAAGCACTATTTGCATGATGAGAAACTTTGGCTTTTGATCCAAGTTGTGATTCAAGCATGTGAAGCAATGTAGTCTTACCATTCGATCCGGTTACTACAATTATCTTGGGGTTCCAACGCTGCAAACGAATAGCCGCAAAGAATCTAAAATATGATGCGATTTGAAAATAAAATACTTTTTTGAGGTTTTCAATCATAGCAACAATGTAATTGTAGCAGAGTTTACATGTGGCTGTGGAGAATTAAAATCTACGATCCAGATTCTGAGTGAGTTTTTTCTACATTCATGAATCGGACTCTATTGCCTTGGAACATGAGATCTACCTCTCCTGTTGCACCATTTCGATGTTTTGCTACTAAAACCTTTACTGGGATCATTGGGGTTACAACTTCAACTTCAGGTCGATAGATAAACATAACGACGTCAGCATCTTGTTCAATAGTACCGGATTCACGAAGATCGGCAAGTTGTGGACGCTTATCCCCTGTTCTATGTTCGACTGCACGGGAAAGCTGTGACGCGGAAAGAACAGGAATTCCCAACTCTCTCGCAAGATTTTTTAAAGCTTGAGAAATGATAGCAACTTCCTGCACACGATTGTCGTATTTCTTTCCTGGATCAATCAACTGGAGATAATCAACAACTAACAATGATAAATTATGCTCCATTTGCAGACGACGTGCTTTACTTCGCATTTCGACCAGATTTAAGCCAGGTGTATCATCGATAAAGATCGGTGCATCGGCCAATTGTCCCATTGCGTCAGAAATCTTTCCGAAATCTTCTTCTGATAATTTACCTGTTTTAAGACGCCAGGCATCGACATCCGCCTGACCAACCAAAAGACGATCTACCAATTCTTCTTTACTCATTTCAAGAGAAAATATACCGACAGACTTTTTGTCTTTGACTGCAATATTTTGTGCGATGTTTAACATGAATGCAGTCTTACCTTGCCCCGGACGAGCAGCGAGAATAATTAAATTATTCTTTTGCATACCTGAGAGCAGATTGTCCAAATCAGTAAATCCGGTCTTAACACCACGAAGTCCACTCCCAACTTTTTGTAATTCATCGATACGATCAAAACTATCAGCTAAAGTATCCTTAATTGGGAGAAAACCTCGAGTCATATGCCCTTGAGAAATAGAAAAGATTGAAGATTCGGCTTTATCGAGAATATCTCTTACTTCACTATTTTCTGCGTAACCCATTTCTGCAATCTCAGTTCCTGCTGTAATGAGAAATCTTTTTGTAGCTTCTTCTTTTACAATATCTGCGTAGTGTTTTACATTTGCAGCGGTTGGAACTTTTTCGACTAAATCAGTAAGATATGCAGAATCAATTTTCTTTAAATCTTTATTCTTTTTGAGCTGTTCTGTAAGTGTAAGGAGGTCGATCGGACGACGTGCTTCGTAAAGGATAAGCATCGCACCATAAATTAGTCCATTAATATCGCTATAGAAATCTTCTGTTCGCAATACTTCAGAGACTGGGACAATAGCGTTTTTATCGATAAGAATAGCGCCCAAGACACTCTCTTCCGCTTCATCATTGTGGGGTAAAACTTTTATAGCCATAACTGGTGAGAAATATTTATTTACTCACGTGTAAATTTCTATGCAAGCAGGATCGTTTCTACTTCTGTTGGCAACTTCCCAATAGCAACTGAATATTTATTCATTTGCTTCACATTTTCTTTCGCAAATCCTTGAGCACTTTCAGCTGCTTTTTCTCCATAAAAGATTACGACATTGGTTGTCAGTGATGTAAGAAAGGCTGAGTCTAGCTGATCAGAGCATAAAGCAATAACAATGTTATGTTCTTTAAGTTTGTGTTGCATTGCAGAAAGTGTCGCTAATTTGCCAACGATAATATCCATACCGTCCATATTCATGCTGTAAACAAATCCAGATTCGCCTCGACTTCCAACAATCTTCACGCCACCGACTTCATAATCCCCAGGTCCCTGAAGAACGACGGTTTCATCACTGAGAACTTCTTCAATAGAATCATCAAGAAGAAATGCGGCATTTGCACCTGCAGAATCGATTGGATTTACAATAAAGGTTGTAGATTTACCTTTAAGGCGTAAAGCTGATTTATTTAGTAGAGCAATTTCCATGTAAAACATACTATACCACTTCGATTGAATTTTGCAAAGAGCAATTCTCGTGATATAAGCTACTTATCCCGTCATATCAGGGTAATCATTGTTTGATATTTTCTTGACAAGGAATATCATTTATCGTATTATAACCTGAGTTACCCGCCCCCATGAAAGCTGAGAAAGTCATATTATCCTTTGTTGCCGTCTTTGTCGGTTTAGTTGCGGCAGGGTTTGCGTTCTATATTTACCAAACTACCCGTACACTTCCGCCAGAAGAATCCGCTCCAGTAACAATTAATGATCAGCAACAGCAAGCACCATCTCCAACACAACCTGATACAAACTTACTGACCCTTGATTCTCCGAAAGATGAAGAAGTTTTTGATAAGCAAGTTATTACCATAAAAGGTAAGGCTGTAAAAGATGCGACAATTACAATTTCTACGGATGAAACCGATCAAGTCGTAAAGCCTGCAGATAATGGTGATTTTACCTTGACACAAGCGATCCCTGATGGTACAAGTGTATTGCAAGTTTCCGCAATCTTCCCTGATGGTCAGGAAAAGAAGGTTTCACGCACAGTCACGTACACTACAGAAAGTTTCTAATAATTATGAAAAAAGCATTATTTTTGAGTACAATCCTTTTCTTTGGAGTTTCCGCTGGACAAGCGTATGCAACAACAGCAACTCCCGCTCCTACAAAAACTGATGACGCAGTCAAAGAAAAACTTGATAGTCAGATAAATCAGCTCAAAGAAAAAATTGCTTCACGAGTTTCAGAATTGAATCTTGTTGAAAAGCGTGGATTAATCGGCACAGTAACTGAAGTAAAAGGTAATCAATTAACATTATCTGATAATGAAGGCAACAATCGGTTCGTAGACGTTGATGAGATTACTAAGTTCTCTTCTACAGGCAATAAGAACTTTGGGATTTCAGATATAACAAAAGGAACCAAGATTAGTGTTCTTGGAATTTATAATAAACAATCGAAAAGGTTGTTAGCTCGATATATCAGCACCTATGCAACTCCGACAATCTATAGCGGAGCTGTAACTGCAATCGATGTAAAAGGGTTTCAATTGACAGTAATGACACCGGAGCAAAAAGAAATTAAAGTTGATGTTGAAACTTCAACAAAGCTTTCCTCATACACACCAGAAGATGGATTGGTTAAATATGGATTTTCAAAAATAGCTGTTGGTGATAGAGTTTCATTTGCCGGCTCAGCTAGTCGAACAGATGCAAATGTTATAGCTGCAAGTAGACTTGTTGATTTTATCGGCATACCAAAAGATCCTCGAATTAATATTTCAGCAGCAGCACCAGCAAGTTCTGCGGCAACGGCAACAACACCAACTCCCGCGACAAGAACTACTACACGCTAGAAAATGGAATCCCGTATAGAGAAACTTCGTAAAATCCTTATAGAACAATCTTTTGATGCAGTACTTATTTCATCAACTCCAAATATTAGCTATCTCACAGGTTATGGCGGGTTTGTCCCAGAAGAGCGAGACGCATATGTTTTAGTAACAAAAACTAAGGGATATATTTTTACTCATGCATTGTACGCAGAAGCTATGGGTACAGAAATCCCCCACCTCTCACTTGTTGAAATGACGAGAGATGAACCTCTTTCTCAATCCTTAAAGCGTTTGGTAAAAGAGCATCATATCGAAAGACTTGGTGTTGAAACTGATAACCTAACCGTTGCAGAATATGAAAGATTAACACCACTCTCGATAGATATCCAAAACTGTAACCTCTCGCAACTACGTGCATTAAAAGAATCTTCCGAGCTGGAAACAATCCAAAAAGCATGCAAATTGACTGACGATGCTTTTGACTATTTACTCTCATTTATTAAGCCTGGCATAACTGAAAAAGCAGTTGCATATGCGATAAGTAAATACTTTTCCCAACAAGACGCAGAAACAAGTTTTCGGTCAATAGTAGCCTTTGGCAAAAATGCTTCTGTTCCTCATCATTTATCTGGATCAACGAAACTAAAAGAACAGGATGCAGTATTAATCGATTTCGGTGCAAAGATCGATGGATACTGTGCAGACGTTACTCGAACTTTTTTTATTGGCAATCCGCCCGAAAAGCAAAAAGATATGTTCCAAGTGGCATATGAGGCTCAACAAGCTGCAATTGCTTTTGTTGAAGAGAAACTTGCTGCAAAAGAAAAAATATCTGCCTTTGAAACAGACAAAGTAGCCCGTGATTACATTATCGCAAAAGGATACCCAGCCTTCCCCTATTCTTTAGGTCATGGAGTTGCGATTGAAATACACGAGTATCCCCTTCTCAATCCACGCTCGAAAGCCTTCCTTGAATCTGGTATGGTTTTTACTTTCGAGCCTGGAATCCATATTCCTGGAGAGTTTGGTGTACGTATAGAAGATGTCTTCACAATCAAAGAAGATAAACTCATAAAACTAACACATTCAAAAAACACCCTCTTAACAATATAACTCTGCTTGCATAAAAGTCTGACATTTCTTATAGTAGTATTATGGACCAATCAATGCAGACAATTACTGTAGATATTGAAAAAGATTTACTTCAAGCAATCATCACCAACCTGAAACAAAATCGTATGACTGAAGACCAAGGAAGACAAATGGCCAAAGAATTCTTAACGCTACTCCCTATGCAGGATAAAAGAGATCTCCTCGATAAACTCTATAAATTTAGCCAAGCTCATATTGAAGCAAAAGGAACTTATTTGAAATATGCAAAACCATTAGAAGAAGAGGATCGATTAAAAAAGCTTGAACTTATGAGCCAACATATTCAAAACGGAAATATAGATCATGCAATCAATGTAGCGAAAGGAGTTCCAACAAATGCCTGAGACAACAGCTCCACCAGTAGAAGTCAAAGCCCCCGAAGCACCAAAGCCTGCAGAGGTGCCACAAACAGCAGGACCAGAGAAACCAAATGCAGGACAGGATAGTGCAGCAAAAATTGAAGATCAAGTAAAGGCTGCTACTGAACAAGGAACTTCGAATCCAGAAGCCAAAACTTTTGAAGATTTGGCAAATCGCGGTGACAGCCTAACACCAGGTGCATTAGAACAAGAGTTTGCAGATATGCAAGCAGGCAAATTGGGAGATGCACCGGTAGATGGACAACAACCTGCTACCGGAGAAGCACAATCACCAATTGCACCTGCGGAAGATCCTAAACTATCCGTAGAAAACCCAAACCCACCTGTCCCAAATACAGAACAACCAGCAGCAGCACAAGCTACTGGAGTAGACCAGGATCAACATAGCCTTGATGCTCAACAGGCACGATTAAATGAGATGATGGATCTAAAACCTGAAGATCTTCAAAAACTTGCTGCTGAAGGAAATGACCTAGCAAAGAAAGCATTAAGTGATATGGAAAAGCAAGTATCTCAAGGGGCAGAAGATATGCTTAAGCAACAGGCCGAAGCCGGTCAACCAGCAGCACCTCAAGGAGCAGAGCAAACCGTACCAACTCCCCCATCAAATGAGCAACCAACAGCAGAACAAGTCAAAAAAGACTGGCAGGACTGGGAAGGACAAGCACAATATAAAGAACCTTCCGCAGCAGAAAGAGCCCAAGGTGCTAAAGTCGAAGCTACAAGTGAAGCTGTTCCCCCACCTGAAGCGACACCTGCAACAGTAAAAGCAGAAGCTGAACAAATCGCAAATGAAGTTGCCGATACAAATAAGGACACAGAACTTACTCCAGAGCAAAAAGCTGTTGAAGAAAGAAAACAAGTAATGCAAGAAGTACAAGAACTTGTAAAGTTGGGAGTGGATATCAATAGTCCTGAAGGCCAAGCGGTACTAGATTTAATTGCTGAGAATCCTGATCAGGCAGAAGCAGTTAAAGCAGGAGTAAAAGCTGGAGCCGCAAATAAAGAAATTGGAGGTCCTGAAGGTGCCGCTGCTGCTGCAAATGCCACAGCTGAAAGCTTAGATGAACAGATAGCAAAGGCAGAAAAAGACGGTAACACTGCTGAGGCCAAGAAACTTGGATTCATGAAAAGGTTTCTAAAGGCACTTGGTAAAGCATTTCTTACAACGGTTGCTGTTGCCGCCGCTGCATCAACTGCAGTAGCAGCTGCACCTGCTATAGGGATAGTTGCCGCTGGTTCAAAAATGAACAAGCAATAATGACACAGCCTTCGAAAATCCTCTACAATATGGTATTATAGAGCCATGATAAAGACTCAAACATTAAAAGGTTTTCGCGATTTTTTGCCTCAAGAAGCGAGAAAACGTCAATACGTTATTACAAAATTACGAACTGTTTTTGAGAAATTTGGATTCGAACCTCTTGAAACACCAACTCTAGAATATGAAGAAGTTCTCGCAGGCAAATATGGTGATGAAGGCGAGAAATTGATGTATCGCTTCGAAGATAATGGTAAGCGTCGTGTTGCGATGCGATATGATCAAACAGTTCCTTTAGCTCGAGTTGTGGCACAATATCAAAACGATCTCTCTACTCCATTTAAACGCTATCAGATTCAAAATGTCTGGAGAGCTGAAAATACACAAAAAGGAAGATATCGAGAGTTTATCCAATGCGACATTGATAGTGTCGGACTTTCATCTCTGACAGTTGATAGCGAAATTGTCGCAGTTGTTGCTCAATCTTTGGAAAAGTTAGGGTTTCGGGATTATCGAATACTGATTAATGATAGAAAAGTTTTTGGGACACTCCCGATCGATGCAATTATTACTATCGATAAATTGAAAAAAGTTGGAGAAGATAATGTCATCAAGGAACTTGAAGGAAAAGGATTTTCAAAGAATGATTTAAAGAACGTACAAGACGCGACTATTACAGAAGATACCCAGGTAATTATGGACATGGCAGAAAAAATGGGCGTTGATAAAAGTAAAATGGTATTTGAGCCCACTCTAGCACGAGGCCTCGATTACTATACAGGAATGATTCTTGAAGTAGAATTACCAGCATATCCTACAGGCTCCGTTGGTGGTGGCGGTAGATATGACAATCTTCTTGGTCTTTTTACCAATAAAGACTTTCCTGCAGTCGGTTTCGCTTTTGGATTTGATAGGATTATTGAAGCTATGACAGAGTTAAGCCTCTTTCCTGAAGAAGTGAATGCTACAGCATCTGTTCTCGTCACAGTATTTAATGACTCAGTCATTAATGTTTCGGTCAGTACTGCAACAGAATTACGAGAAAATGGTATACAGACAGAATTATGGTTAGATGCCAATACAAAAATGGATAAACAGTTAAAGTATGCTAATCAAAAGAATATCCCGTATGTCATTGTCATCGGACCGGAAGAAGTTGAAAAAAATGTTGTAAACCTGAAAGACATGCAAACCCGTGAGCAAAAACAGCTTCCTTTAAGTGAAGCAATCAAACTTCTTAAATAACCCTTCGCAATAGAACTCAACAGGTATATACTAAAAGTGAGCCCGTCTATTATGAAACTGTCCAAAATGCACCTGGCAATCATTGCACTCACTCTCTGTAACATTATCTGGGGAGCATCCTTCCCTATCTATAAATGGGCATTAGAGAATATACAACCATTCACATTTCTCTTTCTGAGATTTTTCATTGCTGCATTACTGCTCCTTCCATTTGTATATAAGCGGCTTCACATAGCAAAGACCGATTATGGAAGAATAATTGTACTCGCAATCACAGGCGTCACATTAACAGTAACTTTTTGGTTCCTCGGATTACAGTTAGCACCAAGTATCAACGGTTCAGTCATTGATGCTATGTCACCAATCTTTCTTATGCTCTTCGCAGTTTTCTTCCTCCACGAAAAGATCAAGCTAAAAACTGCCATTGGCACATTCATAAGTTTGGCAGGTGTACTCTTTATTATACTTCGCCCATTATTAGAACAAGGATCTCCAGATCGACTCCTTGGAAATGTCCTCTTTTTAATGGCCGCACTTTCAGCGTTAGTTCATACACTTTTGGTAAAAGATATCGTTCAAAAGTATTCACCAATGACTCTCACTTTTTGGAGTTTTCTTATTGGATCGCTCGCAGTTCTACCGTTAGCCCTATCAGAAACCTATAAATACGGATTTTTGACAGATCTCAATTATCAAGGAGCCTTTGGACTAGGTTATGGGATTATCTTTTCATCATTGATAGCCTATCTCCTCTTCTCCTTCGGACTGAAATATATAAAGGCAAATGAATCAGGAATATTCCTTTATGTTGCGACATTGACAACAATAGTTGTGGCGGTACCGCTTCTTGGCGAGCAAATTACTCCAACTTTTGCTATGGGTTCACTTTTGGTGTTTATCGGAATTTTTGCCGCGGAAGGGAAATTTCCCTTCCACAAACTCCACCATGTTAAGAAATAAATCTAGCCTTGAAGGGGCCTTGTCAATTAGGTTCATTTAGGCTATAATAGATTTCATGAAAGCAAATATCCATCCAAAGTATTTCAGTGAAGCACAAGTAACATGTGTTTGCGGAAATCAATTTCATGTAGGTTCTACGCAAGAAAAAATCAATGTTGAATTGTGCTACAAATGCCATCCGTTCTATACAGGTGAGCAAAGATTTGTAGATAGTGCTTCACGTATCCAAAAATTCCAAACCAAGCAGCAAAAAGCTACAGAATACAAAGCTACTGTTACGAAAAAGGTTGAAGATAAAAAGAGAAGTCAGTCAGGACCAAAGTCACTCCGCGAAATGCTTATGGGCCTTAAATAGCCACGCTCTATTCTGTCTCGAACCGTCTTCTCGGCCAATCGAACACACCTCACAATGAACGACTACCGTTATACACAAATCCAAGAACTTGAAGCAAAAATCGAGGAAACCAAAGCACTTCTTACTGACCCTGCTATGAAAGAATTGGCAGAACTTGAAATTGCTGATCTTGAAGAGCAAAAGAAAGTGATTGAAGATAGTATTGCTGCTTCAAACGCTAAGGATGAGGATAGTTACGACCATAGAAACATCATTCTTGAATTAAGTGGTGCAGCAGGTGGTGACGAAGCCAAAATTTGGGCTGAAGAATTGATGCGTATGTATGTCCGAGCAGCACAAAAAAAAGGCTATCAAGTTGAACAATTGGAAGAAAATACAATTAAAATAATTGGACGAGGAGCATTTGGGGATTTCAAATATGAAGCTGGTGTACATAGAGTTCAAAGAATTCCGGTAACTGAAAAAAAGGGGCGCGTCCATACTTCTACTGCAACTATCTCTATTCTCCCAGAACTTGATGATATCGATTTGCATATTAATCCTGACGACATTGAATTTGAAGCATTCAGATCAGGTGGACACGGTGGGCAGAATGTAAACAAGGTATCAACTGCTGTACGTTTGAAACATGTACCTTCAGGACTCGTGGTAACAACTTCTGTCGAGCGATCACAGTTACAAAATCGCGAAATTGCGATGCAATTACTTCGTGCAAAACTCTGGGAAATTGAAATTACAAAACGAGAAAATGAAATCTCCTCCCTCCGATCAACACAAGTCGGACGAGGTGACCGTTCTGAGAAAATTAAAACATATAATTTCCCACAAGATCGACTAACAGATCATCGAATTAATAAATCATGGAAAAACTTACCTATTATTCTTGCAGGAGATATTCCCGATGCAAAAGAAGAATTAGAAGCACTTAATCAAGATAACTAAGCGGCATGAGGTAGATCCAGTTTCTGCTCTTTATTCTTTTTTTTCAACTCTCTTCCCCATTGGAATGTATAAACAATAACTCGCCCAACCTTTGCACCAGTTGCAGTATTCTGGATAAATTGCGGATTGCTCTCTCCCATTGCTGAAACTTCTGCTACAGCGACACTTGCAGAACTTGCCTTACCAGCCCACCCTGCTTTTGTATCAATTCCTTTCTCTTGAAAATATGGACGGATTACTTTATTCATAACAAAATCTGAACCAGCTCGTATTGCGAGATGCTTCCAATCCATTCTTCCTTTTGCAACCAAAGCTGCCTCAACCATAAGCGAACGCTCCTTATCGACTTTCTGATCTTCCATCCCGCCAGAAAATGTCGCACCATCTTTATGTTTGCGGGCAGAATGCCCATCAACTAAATCCGTTGCCAAAACAGGAATACTAACGGCTCTCGCAACTTTTGGTTTGTTTGAAAGAATCAAACCTGATTCGACTATTCCACCAATTCTCCTTGCTCTTGTAGCAGTATCTGCAATCGTTCGTCCATGCTCATACATAAATGAGTCATATTGTTTTCGTGCTTTTGACAAACGCTCTTTTACAGTTACTCTTGCATTTGAATTATAGATTTCAGTTGCATCTGAGCCATCTGTTTGTGGTTGCTGTTCTAAAAAAGACTTTATTCGATCTGCAGAGGTTGGTTTTCTTCTCCAAGGAAATGATTCAGTACGCGGCATAATCCAAAGAATTGTCCCATATGATCCACCGCAAATCAAGTGAATAGCTGAGATTGCAAAGAAAATACGAATTTGTTATTATTTCTTTCCTATGCTGCCTTCAAAGTTAGCCTTCGTTGATATCGAAACCACCGGTACAAGTGCCTCTCGTAATAGAATTATTGAAATTGGTATCCTCAGAGTTGAAGATAACGAACTTGTCGATACGTTCCAAACGCTCATTAACCCACAAACATATATCCCACAAGAAATAACATCGCTTACAGGTATTCGCGGAAAAGATTTGGAGAATGCACCAACTTTCCGTGCTGTGAAAGATGACATCATTGAAATCCTTGCTGATTGTACTTTTGTTGCACACAATGTCCGCTTTGATTACAGTTTTTTGAAACAAGAACTCATGCGGGAGAATATCACATATAATGCCAAACATTTTTGTACGGTCAGGCTTTCAAGAATACTCTATCCACAATGGCAACGACATAATCTGGATGCATTGATACAACAGTGCAATATCGAATGCGAAAGCCGTCATAGAGCATTTGATGACGCGAAAGTACTCTTTGAATTCTACAATCATATTCAAAAAACATTGGAACCAGAAATTGTTTTGCAGGCTTTAGCAAAAACGATGAAGAAGCCATCGCTCCCTATCAAACTTCCGATGGAAGAATTGGAAAAACTTCCGGATAAACCCGGAGTCTATATCTTCTATGGTCCTGATGATACAAAAGCTGATCAACTAAAACTTGGTGATAAACCAAAGTATGAAACAAAAAGTCTTATTCCTCTCTACGTTGGGAAAAGCGTCAACATCCGCAACCGTGTACTGAGTCATTTCTCAGCAGATCTTGCTTCCTCAACTGAAATGAAGATATCCCAACAAATAGAAAGTATCGAAACGATAACAACTGCTGGAGAATTGGGAGCACTCTTTCTTGAGTCAAAAATGATCAAAGAAATGCTTCCAATCTATAATAAACGATCCCGAATAAAGCATGAATTGATAGCACTAAAAAGTCGATTGAATAAACAAGGATACAAAGAATGTTTTCTTGAACCAATTACGCAAATAACCCCCGATGGATTAGAGAACTTTTTGGGATTCTTTAGATCGCGTAAGCAAGCTAAGGCATTTTTGGCAACTATTGCCAAGGAGTATTCACTGTGCGAAAAACTACTGGGATTGGAAAAAACTAGTGCAGCATGTTTTGCTCACCGGCTTGAGCGATGTAAAGGAGCATGTGTAAATCTGGAAAGACCAGAAATATATAATCTCAGGCTTGAAACATCACTCATTGGAACAAAAATTATCCCTTGGCCGTATGCAGGACCAATTACTATCCAGGAAGATGCAATTGATGGAAAGAAAGAATATTTTATTGTTGATAACTGGTGCTATATCGGCAATGTGCACGTAGACACTGAAGGCAATGTCAAAGATGATCTTATACAAGATGTGACATTTGATTTGGATATGTACAAAATATTACGACAATATCTAAAGAATATAAAAAACCAAAAGAAGATCCAAAATTATCGTTCTTTCGATACAAGTAGTGCAAATCCTTTTCTCATGGAGTCTCTAAGTCAATTACAAGACTGAAAGATTATTGAAGGAATAAGAAGACTGTCAACATCAAAACGACTAATCCCCCACCAGCAATGATAATAAAATCATGTTCTGTTGCGTAAAGTGCAGTATGAATGGCACCCTTTCGTTTTGTAGTTTTTGCTTTTGATGTCTTTGCTGATTTCTTAACTGTTTTCTTCATACCATCACCCACTTTCTGTGAAAAGTCTTTGTATCTATATCCATAGTACAGTATCAACAGTATAGGTTGTCAAGGGGAAATATTACTTGTGAAAACGGATTGTGTAGTCCTGCTGAGATTTAATATTGAACGAAGTAAAGTACGTTTGCTTCTTTTTGAAGATCAGCTAACCAAGTTCGTACTTTTTCATTTGTCTTCTGTTGCTTCAATTGTTCTGTAACCTGCTTCTTTAATTCGTCTTCATTTGTTTCTTGTGGAAGAGCGTCTTTATTTTGTTCGATATACGCATTTACTTCTTCGTCAGTAACTTTTACATCTTTACCGACCATCTTTGAAACTAATTTGTCTAATCGAATAAGTTTCTTCAAATCATCTTGTGTCATACCTTGTGCTTGCAAAACTTGATCAAGATTTTGGCCTTGCTTTGAAAGATTATCATTTAATTTTTTGATTTCATCATTAATTTCTTGATCACTTACTGTTACATTTTGTTGCTTCGCTTTTTGTTCAATTAAAGCATTTCTGACCAATGTGTCCAATGTTTGCTTTCCACTTTGTTGTTCTGTTTGGCGAACAACTTCAAGTCGACTGATTGGTTGACCATTAACAACTGCTGCAACAAATAATCCTCGGAAGTAATATAGTGCTGCTCCAACGAGAAGGATTACAGCGATAAGTGCGATGTATGACTTTTTCACTGTTGTTGGCTTTTTAGCTGCTGTACTTGTTGAAGTAGATGCTGTTCTTGTTTCTTGTTTTTCAACTGGTGCTGATGTAGCCACTGTTGCTTTTGAAGATGCTGCTCTTGCTGTAGAACGAGATGGTCTTGATGTTCTCTTAGCTGTAGACTTTACTGGTGCTGCTTTTGCTGCTGGTGCAGTCGTTGTCTTCTTTGTTGTAGACTTTTTCGTTGATCGTGTTGCCATGTGTTTTATTATAAACTGATCCGGATTGTTTTTGCAAGAGGCATTTTGACTTAGTTTGCAAGCCAAATAAATTCTTATGATGCAAATTATTCTTCAGGTGCCACTTTTAATGCTGCTTCAACATCTTGAGATTGGTTATCGCGAACCAATGTAATCTTTATAATGTCGCCAATTTTTTTCTTCGCAATGAGTGCTGACAATGGTGTTGATTCATTGACAGCTTGTCCATCAATCTTGGTAAGAATGTCCCCACGTTGAATTCCTGCTTCTTCTGCAGAGGATCCTTGAATAACATCTTGTACATATGCACCTTCAGGGACATCATTTAGTTTCGCAAGATCTTGTGAAACAATTCTGTAGGATACTCCAAGGTACGGTCTATCAAATTGTCCTGTTTGATTGAAGTTTGTTAAAGAGTCTTTAATGATATTAATAGGAATAGCAAAACCGATATTTTGTCCGCTCGCTGAGACAGCTGTATTTACCCCAATTACCTGACCTGAAGAGTTAAAGAGTGGTCCTCCACTGTTTCCAGGATTTATTGCAGCATCGGTCTGGATAACATTATCTAAGCGTTCTACAGAGCCTTCATAAGGACTTCCTGCGGTAATACCACGACCTAAACCAGAGATAACGCCCGTAGTAACACTATTACGAAATTCACCCAGCGATGTTCCAATTGCTGCAACGTATTGTCCCGCCTGTAATTTTGAGGAATCTCCTAGTTCCAATACCTTCAATGTATTACCTGGATTTTGATTCAGATCAATTTGTAGCAGTGCAATATCATTGAGTGGATCTCGATAAATACGCTTTACGTCATACTCTTTTTCATTATTTGTAATGATCTTATACTCACCATTTGTGTCCGAAACAACATGCTTATTAGTAACCACAAGTCCTTCATTACCGATGATAAATCCGGAACCGATACTTTGCGGCTGATCTGGTTGATCTTCTTCATCAGGTTGATTAAAAAATGGTTCGAAATTAAATGGAGATTGCTGACTTGGTGCACTACGAGCTTCTGCAACTGTCACTACTGAAGGTCCAAACTTTTTAACAATATCAATTGTTACTGATTCTTCTGTAACAACTCGAACATTATTATTAACTTGTGGTGCTGGAGTAAATTTGGCGGGATCAATTTTAAGAAGTGCTGGCAGATGAGTTTGTGCCGCATTGATAAGAAAAAGAACACCTATTAAAACAAATATTAGAAGAATTAATCTACGCATAATAGCTAATTGTTATACTAAATTCTTAAATAGTGCTTAAGAATCACTGAAACAAAGAGAGCTTACTCTTTTGGGGTTATTTTAGCAATTCTGCAACTGCTTTTTCAAGTTGGATATCATGTGCTGGATCTTCTTTATCAACTTGGACGAGAACATCAGGTGTTAAACCTTGACCATCTTTTCCATTCCCAACCCACGTACCATTTGGTGTAAGCCATTTCGCAATTGTGACGTGCAAACCTGCACCACCGCCAAGGTCTTCAGCCTGTTGAATTGTCCCTTTACCAAATGATTTGTCTCCCACTAATGTCGCTCGGCCGTTATCTTTAAGACCACCTGCTACAATTTCACTCGCAGAAGCTGATCCTTTGTTAATAAGGACAACGACAGGAACATCGGTAAGGACACCTTTACCTGAAACTGGATACGGTGTCCTCTTTTTATTCTTATCTTCCTGTTGTACAGCTGTACCTGATGGAACAAATTCTGATTCAATATAGACGGCATCATTGAGATATCCGCCTGGATTGTTTCGCAAATCAAAGACGATTCCTTTAATTGTTTTATCTGCATCAAGCTGCTTTCGAATCGAACTTGCTACATTTGTCCATTCTTCATTGGTACTATCACCAAATTGAGATAATCGAACGTAAATAACTTTATTCTCTGCCCCACCTGCAATACCTTGTGCATCTTTCTTGATACCTTCAATATCTTTCACTTTCTTTGTCCAAGTGGTAAGACTCTTCACTGTAATTTCATCACGAACAATCTTTATATCTTTTGGTTCTTCTCCTGCCTTTTGCTGAATATTAAGAATTACTTCTGTTCCCTTTGGACCACGAATCTTTTCAACAACTTGATTTAATGTCAGTCCGCTTATATATTGTCCATTTACTTTGACGATCAAATCTCCAGCTTTAATACCAGCTTTTTTAGCTGGACTGCCATCAATTGGAGAGACAACAATGATATTTTTGTCTTTTAATCCTAGCTCGGCACCAATACCTTCAAATTTTCCAGCCATGCTTTGCTTGAAATCATCATTTTGTTGTGGAGGAAGATATACGGTATACGGATCATCTAAGCTACTCACCATTCCCTGAATCGCACCATTCATGATTTTGTCAGCAGTAATCGCTTCCTTGTCATAATATGTTGCTTCAATCTTTGCTAATACCTGCCAAAGCATACTTGCGTCCCCAGTCTGAAGACTTGGTGGAGGTTCTTTGCTAGAAATTTCTATGTGGGGTTTGAAGTTATCCCATGCAAATGCCACTTTACTAACACCGAGGTAATATCCGATAAAACCTGCGATAAGAACGAGTAAAACAATTCGAAGCTTTTCTGATTTCAACATATTAAAATAAAATGATTTTTGCTTGGGGATCAATAACGACTTTTTCCCCATCGAGCTTTTTTAATTTTGCGATTGATTCTTCATCGACTTCTATTACCGGAATGGAAATATTTTTATCTTGAAGATAATCAATATCACTGTCAGGGATACTTTTTGCGATAAACCCTGCGGCACCAATTGTTGATCCTTTTATAATTACGTCTCGTGTAAATGTATCTCCTAGGACTATCTTTCCTGCAACTTGTTTATCGAGAAAGAATAATACATTTTGGGGCGAAGTTTCATTAAACGATGCTTTCATAATCGTTAATTCGCCCTCTCCTCTTGATCCTGCAACTACTCGTGTACCGATAACTGCGTTACCAGTATGGATCACAATTTCTTTATTATTACACAATTCAACCATGCCATCAACCGGGGAAATAACATCACCTTTATTCTCGGTTTCGCCTGTCGTTACGACCAAATTACCAGTATTTCTTTCGTATCTAATAACAGTACCAGCAACTTCACTTATGATTGCAGCCTTTGTTTTCCCAAAAAAATCTTTACGGATTGCAATAGTATCCCCTTCTTCGATAGCATCTCCTGGATTTTTCTTAATATATTTGGGAGCTTTTGAGAGCGAAACGCCGAGGTGTTCAGGAACATTCACGAATTCCTCATTGGGTCCAGAGGTTTGAGCAAGAATTTGCCCAGCAGTGATACGGTCACCTGTATCAACAATACATACATATCCCTTCGGGAGAGGTATGGGCAAAGATATCATACTATAACTGTAGCATGTTTTTGCTGAGTTTTTCTATTAGGAAAACTGTTTGAGAGGAAAATTATGTGCGGTTAACAAACGCCATCAATGCTAAATGTCGTGCATTCTTGATAGCTGTAGTTACTCTGCGTTGATGCTTCGCACAAAGTCCTGATCGAGTTCGGACAATGATTTTGCCGCGATCAGTTACAAATTTTTGCAAACTTGCTGTATCTGAATACCAAGGTGTCTTCTTTTCTGTACAGAAATAACATGTCTTTGGTACAACTATCTTCTTCTTTGGTAATCTTTTCTTTTCTGCCATATTTTTATATTAAACCTTAAAAAGGTATATCATCCGGTGCGACTTCATCTTCTTTACTGTTTGATGAAGGAGCTTCTTCATGCTTAGCTTCTGGCTTTTTTGCCGCTGGCTTTGCTTCTTCTTCAGGATTGAACTGTTCTTCTGGTTGATTTTCTCCTGCTCCTGAACCGCCTTTGTTATCAAGAAGGATCATATCATCAATTACAACTTCTGTTGTAGATTTCTGAGCTCCATCCTGAGCTGTCCAGTTACGAGTAGAAAGTCTTCCTTCGACATAGACTTTGCGACCCTTAACTAAGAATTGACTACATAATTCAGCCAATTTGTTCCAAGCCACAATCCTGTGAAAGTCTACTTCTTCTCTTTTCTCACCTGCATCTGTTGTCCAAGATCTATTGGTAGCCAAACCAAAAGTACAAACCGCATTTCCAGCCGGGGTATATCGCAACTCCGGATCACGTGTGAGATTTCCTATTAATTGTACTCTATTTAAACTTCTGGCCATTATTTAGTTCTTAATAACAAATGCCTTAAAACACTATCTGTTCGTAATACTCTTTGTTCAAAATCTTCTGGCAATCCACTTTTGATATTCTTTTCTTTAGCCAAAACCTTTGGATCTTCGACTTCAAGTTCTAACATCAAGTAATATCCTGCGTCTTCTTTTTTGATTGGATATGCCAAAGCTTTTTGACCCCAATCGTTTTCTTTTGCAATTTTTACTTTACCCAACCAATCTTTGATGGTTTCAAGAAGTTTCTTTCGATCTGCTTCTTTGAGTGATGGACGTAAAACCAATGCCAATTCGTAAGTTCTCATGGATGCTATTGTACCACAGGTTTAAGTTTGAACTCAAGTGGGAATATAGAGATTGCATGATTTATCCGTTAAATACCACGGTTTCGTCATCGATATGATCTAAGACATATTGCTTGGCACGCTCTGCTTGGAGCATTTTAACTGCAGGATGGGCAACATCAGGACGAGATGTCTCACCAAAACCAGCTCCTTCTTTAATTTTTGTAAACCATTCCGACTTTGCTAAGAATTCAAGTGCACTTCCCCAAGGAGCCTCGATAACAGCTTGTATTCCTTCTTCGTTGGTATATTTAATTTTCCATGGTTTTTTATGATGAATTTCTTGTCCCCCGACTTCATCAAGCGTTGCCCAGCTTGCCATTCTTCCGGAGATACCTTTACCTACTGTATTGGTAGATATCGTTCCATCTTCCTTTAATTTAATTTCGTATTCCCTATTAAGAAATGCCCTTCCAATTTCTGTTTGCACAGGATCTCCCATATGCCCTGCCGAGTTTGTTACGTTTCCGCCGGAAACTTCCAAACCGGCTCTTGCACCATTTGCAGCTGCTCCCTCGAGGATTGCTCTCGCAGCACCTTTGAAAGAAAAATCTCTATTCGCAAGGAAAAATGCTCCAGCGTTCAAAGCAAAGCCAGCTGCAACATACTTCTTTTTATTAATTCGTCTTTCTTCTGGTGAAAGTTCATCCTCTGGCTGTTGCAAATCGATGGGTTTTACAAGAGGAATCGCTCTGAACATATCAGCCGGATTTTGATATCGTGGCATACCTTCTATCAAAATTCCCTGGACACCATTTTTTCGAGGTTCTAATGCGGGAGAATGAGGATCTGTAAGCAATAATCTGGCGATATCATCTTGAGAATACGCTTCCTCAGTCGTTTTTCGCACATGCTCTTCAAGAGGGATATAGGCATACTGTGGTTCAGTAGGATGAAGCATGGCAGTAAGCTCATCATCAGTTACGTCTTCAAACGTAGGTTTTTTATATTGCTTCTCCCCTAATCGAGGATCTGCAAGACGTTCCTGAATAAGTTCATCTACAGATTTTCCAATCGAATCAACTGTTTTCCTATCAAATTGTTTTACGAAAGGATCAAGCTGTGCAAATGTCTCGGGAACTTCTATCCCACGACTCTCAGCCTCTTGCATCGCATGATGTAATTGATAAAAAGGAAAAAGGGATGCGTCTTCCATCTGATGATGAATTCTATGAACTGAAGCCCAAGTATATGGTTCTGCAACTCCAAGTGATCGTTGCTCGAAATCAATTGCTTTTTGTATACCCTTTGATAATTCCAAACTCCGATGCGTCAATTCTCGATGATGTCGGACCGTAATTCCTGCAACTCCGGAAACTCCTTCTCCTGCTCCAACTGCCACTGCTTTCCCCAAGGATTTGGCAATCTTCCCTGCATCGAGTTTGCCAGTTTCTTTATCAGTAAAAGCATATTTCCCAAGAGCCAATGCTGCTACGGTTATACCACCTACCACTGCAACCTTTTTCGCACGAGATTTCCATACATCAGCATTCGTTGTTTCAGGGAGGTCCGTTTGTTCAGTTGGCAAAGGTGTTGTATCAGAACCTTCCCTTTCTCGTCGAGAGACTGCCACTTCTCTAAGCTTATTTGCTCTATGACTTCGTGCACTTCGTGAGTCTATTCGTTCTACTGCCATATCAGCCTAAGCATACAGCATGACTTATGGAGTATCAAGAGGAATTTGAGGGACTATGCACCGATCTTGAATTCGATAATATCACCATCTTGGACGATATAGTCACGGCCTTCGAGACGGGCTTTACCCACTTCCCTAACCTTTTTGCGTCCACCTGTTGTGACATAATCATCAAAACTAATTACCTCAGCCTTAATAAACTTTTTCGTAAAGTCTGTATGAATAGCACCAGCTGCATTTGGGGCGTCTGTTTCTTTCTTAATAGTCCATGCTTTGACTTCCTTCTCCCCTGCTGTGAGGAATGAAATCAAACCTAATTTGTTGTATGCCTTTTGGATAAGTCTTTCCAACCCTGACGCTTCCAATCCTAAATCTGCTAAATACTCTTTTGATTCTTCATCAGAAAGTGTCGCAAGCTCGGACTCGATCTTGGCACAGATCACGACTAATTTGTCTTCTGGTTGATTTAAAAGTTCTGCAAACTTCTTGGTGACTTCAGTAATTCCTTCTGGCGAATATTGCTCTTCTGAGACATTGAGGACGATAATTTCAGGTTTGTTGGAAAGTAAAAAAAGTTCCTGAGCAAATGCTTGCTCATCATCGGTTAAATTGATATCTCGTGCAGCTTTCCCTTCGTTCAATCCCTTAATAAGTTTCTCAACCGCTGACTTTTTCTTGACATCAGTTTTTACCGCCTTCGAGTCTTTCTGCTTTTCAACTGTTTGGAGATCGGCGATGATAAGTTCTGCTTGAATTACTTCATAATCAGCCTGCGGATCCACAGCTCCCTCTTTAATAACATCAGGATCCTCAAAAGCTCGGACGACATGAGAAATGATCTTTACTTCACGGATGTGGGAAAGGAATTTGTTACCAAGTCCAGCACCTTCAGAAGCACCTTTCACAAGTCCTGCAATATCGACGAATTCGATCAATGCTGGTTTTAATGGAGGAAGCTCAGACATCTTCTCTTCTTCGCGGGTTATTTCACCAAGTTTAATCAATCTCTGATCTGGGACTGGTACAACTCCGACATTTGGCTCAATGGTAGCAAAAGGATAATTAGCCGCCAAAGCCGCTTGCTTCTTGAGAAGAGCATTAAACAAAGTGGATTTACCTACGTTTGGAAGACCGACGATACCGACACTTAAATTCATATATGGATTATATCAGGTAGCTAAACGGAAAGAAATCTGTAAGTCAGAACTTGTTTTGAAGCTTATAAACTAATATCGCAAAAGGTTCTTTGAAGAAGAATTTGCTGAAATATTTATTGGGTTGCCAGCATGAGCTTTCGATTGCAGGAGAGACTGTATACGCAATCCTCAACTTCTGAGCAACTAACGATGCACGGGCGATATGAAATGGCTCAGACACGATGATAATCGAACCCAAACCTTTCTGCTCCATAATCCTTTGAGACAAAATAAAATTTTCGTAGGTGGATGTAGCGGCTTTTTCCATAAGAATATCTTTCGATAATACTCCATTCTCTTCAGCAATTTTCTTCATGGTCTCTGCTTCATTTACACGATCTTCTTTATCATCGCCGCCAGTGACGATTATCTTGGAAGCATAACCATTTTTATAGAGTTCTGCTGCGTGTGTAACTCTTGCTTCAAGACAAGGATTATATTTCCCATCAATGTACGAACGAGCACCCAAAACAAGTATTGCATCTGATTTTGTCTTTGAATCTATTTCGGCTTTTAATGCAACATGCAAAAAAATTAAGATATAAATAGTTATACCAGTTAGAGTAAAGCCTAAAATAACTACTAAGAATTTTCTGTAATTCAATCTAAGAGTATACACTAAGAACAAGTGCTAGTGGTCCAGAACCCGAAAATGTCTCCTCGACATTTCCAATGAATCTTATTCTCTACCATTTTCCACTCTGAACCATTATTAACTGCTTTTATGACGTATTCCTTTGCAATAACAGAATCATCGCCTGTCATATCATTTCGTACTTTCACCTCGACGGTGTGTCTTTCAAGTGTTGTGTACTTCATCTCTATACCTCCAGAGAAAAACTCATCATTTGCTATAAGTTGCTGTGCAAGTGATTTAGTATCAGACGCTTTAGCCACTTTAGGTAAAGAAGCTAATTTATAGTTCGAGGATCCAACAAAAGAGGCAACTAGAAATCCTGCAACAAGAATTAAAATTATTATGACAGGAGTCAGTTTTTTCTTCATTTTTATTTATTATAGCGGAAGATTGTATGTTGTGGGAGGGAAACCTGCTGACTGACTTGCAGTTAATGATGTCCCACTTCCAAACCCTACAGTCTTACCATATAGTAAAGACTGGGTGCCTGTATATGGAGATGGTCAGGTAACAATTATTGTACGAAATAATGAAATAAACAAAAAAATTATTGATAAATATAGAATTGTATTACCGGACAAACAACCTAACTAAGAATTAATTTCTCATCATCAACACCGCATTGATAGATGGTTGGTACACATCTGAAAGTGAAAAAGTATTTCCTTTGCAACCATTTTTTATCGTATAAATTCTCACAGAATAATTTTTATCAGGATTTGGAAATGCTTTTTCGAGAACAAAGAAGCGATCCATTCCCAATCTTTGATCATTTCTTGTGACAAGAAATGTCGGATAAGCAGATGTAATACAATCATATGTATCGATCCCCTCAAACAATTGTGCATCGACATGAAGCCCCACTTGATTGTGCGTGTTTTGTGTATAAATGTTTATTGCACTCTCGGGATTGCCGATATTGAATCCAAATAAAACCATTGCGGGTTTGTCGGGATTTGAATGATCAGTAATGTATTGTACTGCTTCGTGGATGCCATGGCCTGAAGTTTGTCCAGAGGTATACGCTGTATCTGCATAACGTGAAACTTTAGATAAAGTAAGGATATATTGTTCAGGAGAAATAACTACCAAACTAGTGAATAAAACGGGAATGAGAAGAGATCCTACAACAACTCCCTTTTGATATACGTTCTTTTTCCATATTGCTGATAATACATACGCCGCAGAGATAACGAGAAATGGAAGAAATGGAACGATATATCTTTGGCTTTGTGTTTTCCCAGATAAAATTTCAAGAAGTAACGCAATGAAAAAGAAGATGATATATATATGAATCTGATGTATCTTCTGTTTCTTCATCATAAAAAACCCTATGATACTACTGACAAAAATAAGTGGCGTAATAAACACAAACCCTATTTCGAAAAATCCTAAAAGATTGTGTACCCATGTCACAATGGGAAATGTAAATAGTTCTCCCAGCGTGAACGCATATCTGCTATTTGATGAGAAGGTCTGCCAGAATAATGGATTAATAAAAAGGAGCAGATCAACGGCAACGAATGCACCGAAAGCGATGAAATATGACTTTATGAGCTTGTGCTCTTTCTTTACAACTATTTGAAAAATGATGACAGCAGTCGCAGCAATAACAAAAAGTAAAGCAGATGATTTAATAAAAAAACCGATTCCAAGTATCACACCTAAGACAATACTATTTCTCGTTGTAGGTTTTCGAATTGCATGTACAAGTGCGTAGCATGACCAAATTCCTATACTCATTACCCCACTCTCAAATAAAGCCTGTCTATTGTAGAAGGCAAAGATTGGAGTTATCGCATAAAGAAAGGCTGCAAACAATGCAACATGTTCCAAAAAAAATTGCTTTGCGAGTTTATAAATTCCAATTAAAGTTATTAAACCAATAAGAACAGAAGCAAACCTACCGGCAAATAAAGGATCTTGAAAAAAATTCTCAAATAATCCAAATATCCAAATCATGAAAGGTTGTTTGGCATCGATCAAAGCATCATACAGATGACCAGGCATATGCGTATGCGTCCATCCCCAATCGAGATAAATTGATTCATCGTTAAAAATTGGAAGTACTGTAAGATTTATTACATGAATAATCATGTACAAAATACATATTAAAAAAACTCTGGATTTAATAAGAGTACTCCAATTTTGCATAAGTTTATCTAGATCTATTTAACTATATGGAGAAATAAATTAATAGTGAAGATTAAGAATAGTACCTTACGAATACACTATACAAAATAAGCCAAGCATTTTGTTTGCACAAAAGGCCTGGCTTATTATATTTTTTTCTTTTTAAGCAGCTTTTCTGCCGGAAATTAATTTCCAGATGAATATAGCTACGCATGCACCGATAATGCCTACGATAATTCCAGGAAGACTAAATCCGTTATCTGTTGGTGTCGCTGGAGCGATAAAACCCAATAGAGTCGTACCGATAAAACCTCCTACGATTCCTGCAATAACATTTGCAAGCCATCCCATTTCGGCATCAGTATGCATAATCTTTGATGCAATCCAACCTACTAATCCAGCTAATACTAATGTAATAATTAAACTCATAAATACCTCCTTTCTTATAAAGATCGTCCGCTCTTTAGGCTTTTACCCAAAGCCTTTAACGAACTTAACTACACTCAGTATAGAAGAGTATTATGACGAACGTGTATGGCAGAGGTAAGAGATATGTAAAAGATGAGCTTCTTAGCTCCAAGTTCCAAGGATTGCCGAAAACAATAAGAGTTTTATCAACCAGTCTCCAGCATGAAATATTGCAAGCTTTACGGGAACTTTCTCCCACATTACAGAACCCGCGAGAAGAATGAGTGGAAATCCTACCCAAAGAATAAGTCCAAATTCAACTCCTGCGATCCAGTCTAATACACCGATATAATCAAAAAGTGTAGCAATAACAATCGCCAGAAGTATATTTCTTCCAAATTCGATCAGGATTTGCCAAGGCTTTGGCTGAGTTGCCCCAGCATAGGCTTTGTTAAGTTTCGCCATTTGTTTGCTAAATACTGAATACCAAACGGTACTAACAATAAAGCCAATAACTGCACATCCTAAAACTGCTAAATAATTTATTTCATGCATAACTTCTTCAAGTATAAAGATCCTTTTTATTTCTTGCAATATAATACCTTAATTACTTTTAACAATAAATAAAACTGATATACTAAAAGTATGGGGAAACAAGATAGTGAGCAGCAAGTAAAAGAACTAATTGAATCGTGGACACATGCAATCAAAAATGACGAATTGGAAAAAGTACTTGAGAACCACGCAAAAGATATTGTGATGTTTGATGTCCCAGCCCCACTCCAAGCAAGAGGAATTGCAGCATATCAAAGAACATGGGAACTCTTCTTTAAATATCAACACAAAGGGAAATTTGATCTTACAGAATTAAGAATAGTAGCAAGCGATACTGTAGCATTTTGTCATGCACTTGTTACAATTGGAAATGAAACAAAGCCTCTTATCAGACTTACAATGGGTTTTGAAAAAATAAACGGGAAATGGATAATATCGCATGAACACCACTCAGCTCCTTGGGAAGGATAAAAGTGCAAAATAAAACACAAACAATCGATACATTTATCGATAAAACTCAACCATCCATATAAAATAGCTACAGAATTAGAACAAAAATACTAAGTAGTTAATATTGATGGCTATATTGCCATTTTTCTGCTTCGACAATAATCTTTCTCATCATTTGAACTGTCTCAACCGGATATTTTCCAATCGCAGTTTCTTCTGAAAGCATAACCGCTGAAGAACTATCAAATACAGCATTGGCTACATCTGAAACTTCTGCTCTTGTTGGTTCTGGATTATTTACCATGCTCAAAAGCATCTCTGTTGCAGTGATAAGAAACTTTCCTTTTACCTTTGCTTTATTAGTAAAATCTTTTTGCATCGGAGGAACTTTCTCCAAAGTTTCGGAAACACCCAGATCCCCTCTTGCAATCATAATGCCATCAGAAGCACTTAAGATCTCGTCAAAGTTTTCAACACCTTTTTTTGATTCAATTTTGGATACAAGAAATGCATTTGGAAGAAGCGAATGATACTTGGCGATCTGTTCTTTTGTTTCAGCAAATGATAGAGCATACATCACAACCTTATTTTGTAATGCAAACGGGATAATCTCTTCGCCCTTTAGGTCAAAAATTGGTTCGATAGCTTTAGACTTATTTGCTTTCGCTAAATTATCGAGAATTGTTTGGTACTGTTTTTCATCTCCATAAGCAGTATTAATTCTAATGTAATCGATTCCCGCATCAACCAGTTTTTGGAAAACAGTAAAATCCAACGTAGCTGGTCCAACTGTGGCGATAATTTTTGTATGTATCTCTTCCATAAACTCTGTACTAAAATTAGCAGAAAGTTATTCGTGACGCAATGCATCAATTGGGGAAAGTTTAGCAGCACGTTTTGCTGGATAGTATCCAAAGATCAATCCCACTGCAGTCGAAACTCCAACCGCAACAAGAATCCCCACATAATCAACAACAAAAGGAATATTTACAGCCTTTGCAATAAGATAGGCTCCTGCAACTCCTAATACAATACCAATGACTCCTCCCATTACTGTCATAACAACTGCTTCAATAAGAAATTGCGTCAAAATATCTCTTTCTTTTGCTCCAATAGCTTTTAGCAAACCGATTTCTCTTGTACGCTCTGTCACAGATACCAACATAATATTCATAACCCCTACTCCACCAACAACCAATGAAATACCAGAAATAGCTGCAATCATCGTCGTAAGCAAACCAGTAATCGTTTGTACCGTTGTTAGAATATCTTGAGCACTTGTTATTTGAAAATCATTTTCTTCTCCTTCGGCAATATTATGACGATCTCGCAGCAATAACTCTACGTCCTCCATTGTTTGATTAATTTGATTTTCGTCATGAACACTGACATCAATTTCTTGAATCTTTTCTTCTCCTTGAATTTCATTAAAAACCACATTGATCGGAACATAAATTGATTTATTAAGGACACTTCCCGCCAAAGCACTTTCCGATTTGGCGACACCAATAACACGAAAAGGCGTATTATTAATTCTTATTCTCTCACCGACTGGATTAGTTTCCTCGCCAAAGAACGTCTCTGCAGCATCTGACCCCAATACTGCAACTCGTTCTGCAGTTAAGTCATTTTCTTCCGTAAGAAATTCTCCATAAATAATTTCTGGACGAAGAATCTCAATAATTTCTGATCCAGTTCCTGTAACATTTATATTATCTTCTTCGCCATTTGCAGATACGACTGTTGCTGCCGAAGCAATCGGAACTACCTTATTAATATTCGTAAACGATTTATCATTTTTAATTGCTCGGACATCATCCAATGTCAGCGTATTTGCACCCGCGAATGAATCAAAATTACTTTGACCAGGATTAATCTGGAAATAGTCAGTACCAAAACTTGAAAGTTCATTTGTGATAAACGCGACAGCTCCACGACCAATTGAGACAATGAGGATTACTGATGTAATGCCGATAATAATTCCCAGCATTGTTAACGAAGTTCGCAAAACATTTCGCCGTAAGGATTGTAATGATGTTTGTAGCAATTCTTTGTAATCCATATTATTTCTTTGTATCAGACAGAATCTTTCCGTCAACAATTCTAATAACTCGTTTTACATACTTCGCTATATCTTCTTCATGAGTAATGACAATAATTGTTTTCCCTGACTCATTAAGCTTTGTGAAATATTCCATAACTTCATTTGATGTCACAGTATCCAAATTTCCGGTCGGTTCGTCGGCAAGAATAATTGAGGGATCCATGACAATAGCTCGAGCAATTGCAACGCGTTGAATCTGTCCTCCGGAGATATGATTGGATAAATTATTTGCTTTATTTTCAATATGTACGAGTTCTAAGGCCTTCATTGCTTTTGCGGTCCGCTCTTCAATGGGAATGCCAGCATATACCATGGGGCGTTCAACATTCTTTAAAACAGTTGTTCTAGGAAGTAAATTAAATGATTGAAAAACAAATCCTATTTCTTTATTCCGAATATCTGATAATTGATCCGGTGAAAAACTGGCGATATCTTTTCCTTTTAATTCATATTTTCCGCTTGTTGGATTATCAAGTGCACCAATAATATGCATCGTTGTAGATTTGCCACTTCCAGATGGACCCATAATTGCAACAAATTCTCCTTCATTGATCGTGAGGGTTATTCCTTTTAATGCTTGATAAAATTCCCCATCAGCCAATGGATAGTTCTTAACAACATTTTCAAGATGAATAAGAGGATTTTTAGCCATGATTAAAACGGACCTGAGCTCGTTCGCTGCACTTGGTCGTTTGTAAGTGAAGTAATAACTTCCTGACCTTCGGAGACACCTTTGACGATTTCTGTTTTATCATCACCCTTCAAACCTATTTCAACTGGAATATATTTTATTTCTTTATTATTATTTGGATCAACGATACGAACTGCTCTTCCACCTTTATATGGCTTTACCGCACTGTTAGATACTGTCAAAACATTATCGACATGATCCACGGTGATATCGACATTTGCAGTCATACCAGGACGGATGGCATCAATCGGATCAGTGATATCGATAACGACATTGTATGTAACAACTCCTTGAGTATTTGTTCCGACTGTATCAACGTGTGTAATTATGCCGTCAAAAGTTCTGTTGGAAAAGGCATCTAATGTAACTTCTGCTCCCTGTGCAACTTTTATTTTTGGAATATCGACTTCATTGACTGGAATCTTAATTGAATAATCAACAAGATTGGCAATAGTTAAAACAGGACTTCCTCCCCCGCTTGAAGAAGTCACACTTGCAGCGGATGCTCCGGAACCTAATGCACTCGTACCAAAACTACTTCCACCACCTGATGTAACTTTGTCACCAACTCTGAAAGATAAATTAGTTATGGTTCCTTCTGCGGGTGATTTTACGACAACATCCTGCGTCGATTGATAAGATAATTGGGCTGATGTTACCTGTGCTTGTGCCGCACGAACCGAGATGTCAGCTTCCTTATATTTCTTTTCTGCCGCTTTAAAATCCTTTTCCGATGTTACGACCGAAGCTTTAACATTCTCACGTTCTAAAGCAGTATAATCCGAATTCGTTGTAGGATTCTTAGAGTTGTCATTCATGTAGTTCTGTGTATTCTGAGCATCGAGGTATGCCTGTCTTTTTGCCCACATACCTGCATCCAAACTATCCTTTGTTTGTTGCGCTGTAGCCAAACTACTTAAAGCACTTTGATACGTGGCATTTGCAGAAGCTTTCTCTTGATCTGTCGCAGTACTTCGTACCTCGAATAGCTCTTGCCCAATTGCCACAGTATCCCCATTCTTTACGTAGATCTCCTCAATGATTCCAGTTGCTGTAGAGTCGACATCTACTCGCCCAGCAGTCTCAACATTACCGGTTTCTGAAACCAATTGTTTGATATCACCACGGGTTATTTTTTGCGTAACATATGGAGGTGTTGCTGTTGCAGCAGCAATTTGTCCACCAACTATACTTAATAAAATAAGCAAGCCAATGATGGTGAATACTTTGTTTCGTCTACGTGTATGTTTAAACCACACAAAGGGTCTCTTTATCTTTGAAAAAATGTTTTTTACTTTATTCATGCTTATTTTTCTTCAAGGATTCAATCATGCTTTTATGAATCCGTATTAATTCTAGTATATCCTCCTTCGGAATATCAGCAAATGCATCTTTTAATGATGAGATAAATTTCGTTTTCATTACTTTAAGCTCTGAAACTCCTTTGTCCGTAAGCGAAAGACGAGTAATCCTTTTATCATTGACATCAGATGTTCTCACAACAGACGATGCTGTCGCCAACCTTTCAATCAACTGCGTTGCTGAGGATTTTGAAAGCTTCAAATAATCAGCAATTTCAGTAACGGTTGCATTGTGATTTTCTCGGATGTAACCGAGAGCGTAGAATTGTAGAGATGTAGCGGCTTGCTCCTCATAGGTTTCTTTTGTTCGTAGAGACATGAGCTTACCAAGTTGCATCATGGTATTAAAAAGTAATTCAATCTCTTCTTCTTTACTCATTATCTTCGATTAGTTTAACACGTAAACTATCACCTTGCAACTGATCTTTAGATGTAAAAATAGCATTAAAGATATCAAATTTACTCTGGGGGATTTGTAGGCTGAGGTAAAAATACAGATGTCTCTTCTAGCTCAGCCAGTCGCTCTTTTCGCATAGTAATTACTTGCGATTCTGACAAACCATTTGTAAAAACCTCTTTAGTTTTTTTATATATTGGACGACTTGAGCGTCCTTCATGCCAAGCAATATCAAAAATAAGTGCACCCTTTAATAATGAACGCTTTTCATCTTCAGTGAGTTGGAGTGCAGGTCGGGGGGCATAAATTGCTTCGGCGATTATACCACTTAAATTGCCAGCGGATTGTCTCGCAACTGTCGCCAATAAATCTCCAGGAACATATGCTGATTGTGTCCTTGCTTCAGGGATTCGCATCCTTAATGAGTGTGCTCCAACCCTATTATGTGCAACAGTTGCAAAGTCATTTTCATTTGGTAAAAGCTTTTCTGCAATTTCAGTAGTTGTATAGGTAAACCTCCTCTTTCCTTCATATTCATACATATTGGAGAAGTATAAACTTCAAACATGATAAATTCAACGTCAGCAAAAATAGATTAGCTTTAGCATTTACAATATTCTTGCACGAATATTTCTCAAGGTTAATGAAAAGATAGGTAACACGACACAGTTCCTCAATATCAATTGTTTACAAATAAAAAACTTGCTATGCTCAGTATGAGCTATGAAACTGGCGGTACTTTTTATTTTTGCTCTTCTTTCTCCATTTACTATTTTTGTCGCTGAATTAATGTATGGAGGGACTACTCCACAAGAATTGAAAACAGGCCTAGTTCAGACAAATGTGTATTCAACAATTAGTGAATTTTTGATTAAAGCAAAACCTGAAGGCAAACAAGACGAACAAACTGCATTTCTCTCACAACAAATCTACGATCGCTTTACCCCTACATATGTACAGACAAAAACAGATAAACTTATCGACGATGGATATATTTGGATAACAAAAGATGGTCCATCCCCTATCCTTTCCTTTATAGATATTAAAACAGACATGCTCGCAACCAATCCTGCTTTTGCAACACAGTTTGACCAAATTCGTAAAGAAGCACAGCAAAATCAGATAGAAGGAGAAGCAGCATTGGAGCTTTCAGCTGGTACTACTGAAACAAAAAGTAATGTCGATGCACTGACTACATTAGCACAAAATGATTTCACGGTACCGGTTGGAGAGTATTTTGCTGGATTAAAAAAGTTTTATGATGTAATGAAATTGGTTACTCCCGTACTTATTCTTCTTTTATTTGGGCTTTTGTTTGTACAGATAAAATTGAATAATAATCTTCATTCTCGCCTACAATGGATTGGAGCTTCACTTATAACCGCGAGTGTTTTTGGTTATGGAATGATCTTTTTTAACGATATTGCTGTACAAACATTGTTGGATTCAACAATAGTGAGTTCTGAAAATTTTCTTGCAACATTTGCACCAATAATGGTACAGCTTATGGAAGTATTTATGCAGGAATATGGAAAAGTCCAGATCTATACAAGTATCGGAATGCTTATTGTTGGAATAATTTTCTTAGGAATTACGAGAGTTAAAAAGTAATGAAGTAAAACTAAGAACTGCAAGTTTCACTTCCCTTTTCTACTTCTCGTATGCGATCTTTTGTAACTGCCTTTTTTAAATATTTTTGATCATCTTTATGATTTCCTTCAAAGATTACGAGACTTTCATATGGTTTTATTTCCGTGTTTAGAAAGTTATCAATCTTCTTTCCATTGTCATAAGCAACTGCATTTTGATCGATTGGATATTTAATATTTGTAAAAAGATCTTTCCACGTTGCACCTTTTCTATGGACATGGACGACATCACCATTTTGGTCATGAAGATGTGCACGCTCCAATTGTTCATCAGGGTGAGCACCTTCAATCGGTTTACCATTAACAGTACATGGCATCTCATGCATATATTTAAAATCCGAAAAGTCTTGGAGTTTTTCATTATTATAGACTTGAAAACCTGCATGAATATGGATTGGTGCGGGCTTAAAGACAGTTTGTGGGAGTACGATAATAGCTGCAGCAACAAGAACAATAAGTATAGAAAATATAATAAGAAGCTTCTTTTTCATGAGGTTATTATAACACTAGAAAAAATTAACCAAAAGTAAATGTGTAGACCTGAATTCCTGGTTGGAGAAATTGAAGTTCCAAAAGATGAGTCCCCATGTCTTTGAGATTTACAAGCTCATAAAGCCTGTCCGCTTCCACAGAAACTATCCCATTCTTCACATCAGCACCTGCAATATCTTTGCTCACAACTTTTCCATCAACAAGAACTCGAAATGTTCCATTTATCGAAGTACCTTTTTTCAAAACGATAAATACTTTCTTTGCTGTAAACTTATATGTTAAAGCTGAAATTGATTGTGCTTCTGCATACTGATCCGTAATATTCCATTGACCACCAAAAGAGAATCTATTGTTTGGAAGTGTTTTTTGTAATGTAAAATTTTGTGATCCATTTGCAACCTTACCTTGTGTCACATAATAAAGCATCCTATCTGAACCAAAATATGTTTCGGGAGACATCTGATTTGAATATGAAGAGCTCTCTGCTTTTTCTATTTTTGTATTAACTTTTTTTCCATTTTCTTGCAGCAACTGTTGAATCGCTTGTTCAGTCTTTTCATACTCCCCTTCTCCAAAGTGTGAGTATCGTATTTTTCCATCCGCGTCGATAAGAAATTTTGCCGGCCAGTATTGATTATTGTAAGCTTTCCATGTATCAAAATTATTGTCTTGAGCAACAGGATACTTTATGTTGTAACGCTTAATCGCTTCTAAAACATTATCTGTATCTTTCTCAAATTCGAATTCAGGTGCATGCACACCTACCACAACAAATCCATCATCTTTGTATTTTTCATACCAGCCAGTCACATATGGCAATGTTCGAATACAATTAATACATGTATATGTCCAGAAATCTATCAAAACTACTTTGCCTCTCAATTCATTCATTGTGAGTGGCTTTTCATTCGTGTTAAGCCATTTCGTAATTCCAACAAACTCTGGTGCCGGTTCTCCTTGATCACTGACAACCTGGACAGCATTATTTGATTGACTTGAGCCTTTCAACGAATTGAGTTGTTTTGTAACTGCATCATTACTTTCTAGATCTGTTAAAAACTGTCCATACGATGGAAAGGCATTGAGGAGTTTTACTTGAAGTGTCTTATCATATCCAGTAGCAATTGCAACTGCAGTAAGAATCATAATCACTCCAAAAACTTGTTGGATTCTTCCTGTATATTTAGATAGAAATCGACTTCTCGTAAATAATGCACTCCCAGCTGTTGCGAATAAAAAGAGTGGAATTCCTACCCCAATGACATAGACTATTGTCACAAGAATGACGTTAAAACTCACAGCCTGTGTTGCTGCTAATGTCGCGATCGTTGCAAGGATTGGTCCAGCACAAGGAGTCCACACAACACCTAACGCAAAACCTGTAACAAAACCTGACCAGAAACCTGTTTTCTTTGGATCAGAAATTAAACCGAGCTTCCCACTCAATCGACTGACAGCACCTTCAAGTTTCTGAGATAAAGCAGGAATAACCAATGATAAACCCAGTACGCCAATAATTATAACGGCAATATAACGAAGGACTTCGGGATCAAAAGGAATTATTTTAACGATATATGAAATTGTTAAAGTTATCACTGCAAAACTGATAACAATACCAAGCGTTATACCAAGGGGTTTTTTATGTCCCCCACTAGAACTAGCAGATAAAATAATTGGAAGAAGAGGCCAAATACATGGTGCAAAAATAGTGACCAAACCAGATATAAATGCGAATAACAACAGAATTTCCATAAAAAGGGTATATGCTTCCCTAATTATTATTTAGTAAGACTACTAAGTCAATGCTCCAGTTAATTGGTTTTTGCTGTTTGCTTCTGACCTTCAGTTATTGCCAGTAGATTTCCACATTCTTTTATAAACTTCTTTGCATGTGTTCTACTCATCCCAATTCGCGAAACCACTCGTACTTTATTTGTACTTCCTACTCTTTGCATAACATCAAGTACTATTCCATCTTCATTTGATGTCATTGAAATACTGTCTGTATACAGAATAGGTGTTGTATCAAAATTAATACTCACTTCAAGATCAGTTGTGTTTTTCTTTTTGTCCATATCATCACCTCCTTTTTTAAATTATAAACCCGCAGTCTGCCTTATTTCTTTTTGTGTCAAAAGTGGCACATCATTATCAATCATTACATTGATCTTTTTCAATATTTCATTTGCAAGCAATCCATTTACAACAGTCCCCGTATGCACACCATCTTCGAGATAAAAATTCTTTGGATTGTTGTTTAACAACAATCGTTCTAAAGTTACGCCATCAATTGTAGTTTTTTTATTTTCATTTTTATAAACAAGATCACTATAAAAGGCATTCGGATCAAGGGTTAGTAAATTCTCATCTTGTGCTAATTTATCCAATTCTTGATTGACATCATTAATAACTGCACTTACTTCAGCTCGTTGATCAGGAAATGGAAATGCGACTTGCACACCAACATGCTGCCCCCAATCCGGGATCTTAACAAGCAATATTCGTGCATCTCCGGCATCCTTAATTGTATATACTGCTGTTTTGATATCAGCAACCACACGATTCACTTTTCGTTTCTTTGCAGACTCTGAAAGTTGCTCATTGTAAATAGCATCATATCCATCTGGCAAAATATAAGGAGCAAAATCATTTGCTCCAATAAATATTACGACAACATTTACTTTACCTTCTTTTATTTGCTGAGCAACGCCACTCGGATGATCACTTTCAATCATCGCTGCTGTGGTATTTCCTGTTCTTGCCCAATTATACTCGTATCCTGTTCTTCTTGGCTCACCCCAAACTCCCCATTTACCAAAGTTTACTTTACGCTCATTATGCAGAATTTCAACCCAATTTAATGTCGAGGCAGGATAGTTGTAGCCTCTGTTATCATCCGCTCTATATTCATCCGATTGACTATCTCCAAGTATCGCAATACCTTTCATATGAATGGGTGCGGGTGTAACTGTCGGGACAAGAGGTTCTATAAGCTCAATTACAGAACGTGGATTATTAACAGTAAAAAGCACTGCACTGAGTGCAGTAAAAAATACGGTAATCAAAACCGTTAATGCAGAAATTGTCGTGATTTTTTTCATTATTCGAGTCATAGTAAAAAGTATAAACGAAGATAATACAAAAAGTGCGACTAAAGTACTTCCAAAGAATCTTTTATAGAGAAGATACCTACAATATCATACTTCTGCCAATGGTCACTACTTAATGCTTCAATTGGCGTAACTGTACCATTTGCACGAATACGATCTCCAGTGTTATAAGGCAATGGGTTTATCGACCCCGCATCCAAAGCATAATTTTTCCCATCATCTGTCTGCATCCCAAATGCACATTCTAGAGTTTGGGGGCCACTAGTATCTTTATGCGGCAAACAGAGTACTTTTCCCTCTAATGATGTTGCTTGTGGGATACCATCCTCAACTTTTTGTGTTGGTGCTAATGTTGGAACAGATGTATTCGCAGTATTTGTTCCTGGTTTGGACGAATTATTTATATAGAGCAAAACTCCCACAAAAAGAGCGAGGATCATAACTATGAGAATTAATCGGGTATTCTTTGAGGATTTTATATTCATACTAGGTAAGATATCACAAGTGCGTCAATTATTCTACAAATATCTATAACTAGAGTATACTGAATCTATGGCATCCAAACAATCTACCGTAGAATTTCTTGTAGAACAAATGACGCAAGCAGGCAATATGCGCTTTCGAAAGATGTTTGGAGAGTATGCTATTTACTGTGATGAAAAAGTAGTAGCATTGATTTGTGACGACCAGCTATTTGTTAAACCCACGGAGCGAGGTAAATCTCTTATCGAAGAACTTCAAGAAGCTCCACCTTACCCTGGAGCCAAATTATATTTCCTTATTTCAGAAGACTTTTGGGATGACAGAGAGTATTTGACTAGACTCATTGCTGAAACGGCTGCGGAGTTACCTATGCCTCAACCGAAGAAGAAAAAAAGTAAATAGTCAGCCTTACTTTTGGGAAGAATCGTTCTTTTGGTGAGCATCCTGCCAATTTGCTGCAGGTTCCCATAATTCTATTTTATTCCCTTCAGGATCATAAACAGATGCAAATTTCCCTACAGAGTCTTCTGTTCTTTTTTCATCAATCTTTACATTGTTCTCTTTCAATTGATCAAGCATTGCTTCCAAATTATTCACTCGGAAATTAAGCATCGCTTGCTGGTGCATAGAACCAAAGTAATCTGTGTCTTCTGGAAAAGGAGCAAAAACAGTTGGACCGCTTTGCTGCATCCAAACCTCTGTGCTATTTATAGCATTAATTCCAAAATTATCTTCATACCATTTGCTGAGCTTTTCAGGATCTTTTGATCTGAAAAAAAATCCTCCAAATCCTGTGATTGTTTGTTTTGCCATATTATTTATTTGCTACAGAACCACCGCCGAAAACAGCGGCCCCTTTAAGATTTAGTCTCCCCTGCTCTTTTCCAGAAGAAGGTAATTTTGTTTCATTTTCAAATCCCCCAAATACTCCGACTACACTGCTATTCACAGTCCAATTTTCTGGGACGATAATCTTAACTCCGCCAAACACTGCATTTACCTCGAGATCAACAGTTCCACCTTTTGCAATCTTTGCTTTCCGGAGATCTATTTCGCCACCACCAAATACTGCATCAATTTTGCCACCTTTGAAGTCCGTTGTTTCCACCTTTTTATTTACTGAACTAAAAGCAGCTGATTCATTAAGAACTGCTTGGTTTGTGGAACTTTGCTTCCCCATTCCATGTAAGCCATTTGATCCAAAGAGCATGCTAATACCCAAAATTATCAAGAATGCTGGGAAGAGATATTTGCCGATATTAAAATTAAAAATGATACTAAGCCCGATGAGGATAAAGATAATTCCAATAACTGTTTTGAAAGAGAAGTCCATGTTGAGGTCAGTATAGCACGTTAAACTTAAAAAATAAAACTAGTAATTTATTTTATAAAGTACTGCACTACCATCAATCTGATACTCATCAATAATATTTTTAGCCTTCATATTCTCGAGACCTTTAATATATGATTCTCTATCTATTAATAAATGTCTCGCATCCCATTCCGGCGATGTATCTACAAAAAGAAATTCAGGCTTTCCTTCCCATCGAAACCAATCGCAAATTTCTGCACCACATGGAGAATCTTTAAGCAAAAACTTTTTCTTTTCAGGGTACAAAGTATAAATCTGATCCCTCTGACTAATATGAGGAATTATATTATTCTGTGCAACCACCGCAGCGTTGTTAGGAAGCATATGCTTAATTTGATCTATATGGACAACTCCACTTGCAGGTGTCCAAAACCAAGATTTTGTGAGATAACTTAAAGGTAAATGTAGCATATACTGAACCACAAGTGCAGAGATTATAAGATAGGCTGCAATATATTTACTATTTAAAATTCTATATCGAGACAGAACAAGAACCAGTACCCAAGCAATAAGTGGAGCGAGTGTAACTCTATAATGCATATAAATTCCATGTGACGCTGTTAAATCGCTCGCAAGAATGAAGTATGTCGCAAAGTCACCAATTGCAGGCAACAAATAGATTGGGAGCAAAATAGGAAGAAAACCAAAAGATGCAAAGGTATAGAATAGTGCTTCTCTTTTTTCCGTAGAGTCTACCATGCTCATTGGATTAAGATTTGAAAGTAATCCTTGATGATTCTGATATAAGTACTCTTTTTGAACTATATATGGAAAATAAACAAGATAGATAAACAGTAAGTAAACTAGTGAAAAAACTGCCATCCAAATGATCTGTTTCGCTCGATATTTGAAAATGTATATTCCACAAATAAGTAAAGTGAGTAACCCGATATTCTCTTTTGAGGTCATTGCAAGAATAAGAAAAATCCAAGACAATTTATATTTTTTACTGTCAATAAAATATAAAAACCATGCGAGAAATCCTGCAGCAAAACTTGAACTATGCACATCAAACCACATTGCATTTTGTATGCCATAGAACATGAGATAAGAAAATGGTAACGCAACACACAAACTTGGATGTAATTTGTGTTTCTTTGCAAGTAAATAAATAGCAAACGCAGATGCACTAATAAGCAAAGCATCTACAATAAGTAACATCCGTGCAGTACTCCAGATCCAGTAAAAAGGTGCAAGCAATGCATATACAAATTCAACATGTGTTACAAGCTTTACCTCTCCGGGGAAAGGATCAGATGTGGTAATTGGAGGTTGAAAGGTACTATACCGCCACACGACTTGATTATTAATGCCTAAATCGTATCCAAAAGATTGATAATTAGCATGGCGGACAACGGAGAGGACTGAATATGCTATAAAAAAAGTAAGACAGATAACAACAACCAAATTGGGAATTACCTTATTACTTTTAAATTTTTTTAGGAAACTCATCTTCATTGATATTATAAAGTATAACATTCCACGAAAACAGCTCCCGGTAGTTGCCGAGAGCTGCCTGAAGTTTCCCCTAAGAACTTCTCTTATTGGGTTATTGTAGGAGTAGTTGTTGATTGTTGGTCATCTTTGCCCTGACCAAAACCTCCATGTCCTGCCATTCCTGGACCTCCTCTACCGCCTTTTGGCATTAAGTATTGAAGATCTATGCCGTTCTCTTTAGCCCATGCTTCGAGTTCGGTTTTCTTTGCGTTCATTTGTGTCTTTCTTTCATCTTCTGAAAGATTTTTGAAATTATCTTTAGATGATTCACGCTCAGATGCCATCTCTTTACGCTTTTCAATAATAAGCTGCTTTTGTTGCTCCGTTATCTTTCCATCGCTAACATATTGGGAAAGTTGCTGTTCAAAATTTGCTTCCATTTGCGTATGACGTTCTTCATGTTCTTCGTCAAAAACTGCTTGAACGTCGTCTTGACTGAGATTAAATTTCGTCGCTATTTTCTGCACGAGTGATGACATCGGATCTTGTTCAGAAGTCGTACTCTGTTGTGCAAAAGCAGTTGATGCGGATAAAATTCCTGCTCCTAAGACTGTTACTGCAGCTGCTGTTAACATTGCTTTTTTCTTCAAGTTATTTCACCTCCTTTCTCATATAGTACTTGTTAATTGTATAGTTCTTATCTTAAAAAACGCTTTAGCTGAGGTTTGCTAACTTAAGCAACTTTTCGAGGAAGTGTAACGATGAATGTGGAACCTTTTCCTTCTGTACTTTTTACATTAATCACGCCGTTGTGTATATCAACAATTTTCTTTGCAATTGAAAGGCCTAGTCCATAACCCTCTTTATGCCGTGATTTGTCGGCTCGATAAAATCTTTCAAAAATTCTTGGTAGATCCGTAGCCGTTATACCAATTCCTCTATCTTTTACAGAAACTTCAACTGCATTTTTTGTTTTCTTTGTTGAAACTTTTATTTGGGTACCATTGGGACTGTACTTAATTGCATTTTCTAAAAGGATTACAAATACTTCACGAATATTCTTTTCTTGCCCAGTTATAGTTACATCAGTTAACAAAAATTCACAGATAATATTTTTTTTCTTTGCAAGTGGAGTAACTTTTTTTTGCACAGATAATAGGACATCTTTAAGAGAAAAGTCTTCATTATGTTTTTCTAATTGAATTGAATGAACTTGTGCAAGTTGTAATAAATTATTTGTTAATTCTTGTAATTCACTCAACTCTTCAAGATTGCTTCTAATTAATGCTCGAGCTTGTTTGTCTGAGATATTTTTTTCCATCAGACTGCCCTCCATTTCAGCTCTCATTGAAGTAATAGGTGTACGTAATTCATGTGAAGAACTTGAGATGAATTGATTCTGTTCATCTATCATGAGTTTAATTGGACGTAATGTTCTCCCAGCAAGAAAATATCCTGCTGCTCCCGCAAATACAAAAATAATTCCATCAATGAGAATAAGATTAATCAGAATGCGTTGTTTGGATGCTTCAAGGTCTTCAACTGTAAAAGGTAATGCAGGTTTATCTCTAAAAATGAACAATCTATCTTTTGATTTCTGCTCATCCATCTTTATACGATCAATAAGTATTTGGACTTCCCTCGTTGATGATTGATAGAAAGCAACACTAAAAAACACGCTTATAAGCATGATTATCAATAAATACCAGGCAGTTAACTTTAATCGGGCCGATTCAAACATGGTAGTTAATCTTCATTTATAGTATACCCTCTGCCGCGGATTGTTTTTATATAACGATGACCGAAAGGTGTATCGACTTTATCACGAAGATGCTTCATATGAACTTCAACTGTTGTTGGAAGAACATCTGCATCATAATCCCAAACATGTGAAACAATTTGTTCACGTGATAATACATTTTTTTTATTTCTCATTAAGTATTCCAAAAGGGAATATTCTTTAACTGAAAGTATGACTATCTTGCCTTCTCGTTTTACTGCAAAATTAGTTGGGTCAAGAGAGAGATCTCCTATTTTCAACACTGGCTCGCTTACATGTGCCGGTCGCCGAACTAAAGCCCTTATTCTAGCGAAGAGTTCTTCGAAAGAAAAAGGCTTTTGCATATAGTCGTCAGCTCCAACATCGAGTCCTGTTACTTTATCTGAGACTTGCCCTTTTGCTGTAAGCATTAATACAGGAGTAGTAATCCCTTCATTTCTGATTCTTTTACAAATAGTCAGTCCATCGATACCAGGAAGCATTAAATCTAAAACGATTAGATCAAACTTTTCACCAACTGCGAGATCAAGACCATCCGTACCATTGTATGCGACGTCAACCGCATATTTTTGCAATTCCAATGCTCGCTTGATTGCGTTTGCAATCTTCTCTTCATCTTCAATAACTAAAATCCTCATAGCGTTAGTTTAAACCGCATTACTTAATGTTTGCTTAAGATTATACTACACCCTATTCGAACTTTAAAAATACAATTGTATAGTAATATGAGATAGTTGATCATATTTTGTCTCTCTTGACTATATAATATAAAAACAGTAACATAAGTACTCATGAGTGCTGATAAACAAAAAGACGAAGTTTGCCCAAAATGTGGAGCCCCTCTTGGCGAAGTAACTGTTACAAAAACTGGTAGAAAACTCCAAAGATGTACAAAAGGTTCATGGGATCCAGAGACAAAAAAGAATGTAGGATGTGACTATGTAAAATGGTTTGAAGTAGAGCCAGAAGAACTCAACGAGAAATGTCCAAAATGTGGCTCAAAACTTATCCTTGCTACAACCCGATTCGGAAAGAAAATGAAAAAATGCTCTGCAGGATCTTGGGATACAGCTGCAAAAAAAGTTGTGGGATGTGATTATGTCGAATGGATTAACGGTTCAACAGAACCACTCGACGAAGATTGCCCTGAATGTGGAAAAAAACTCGTCCTTTTTACAACAAATACTGGAAAGAAAATGAAAAAATGCAGTACTGCCGGATGGGATAGTAAAACTCGTAAAGCAACTGGATGTACCTATGTATATTGGCTAAAGTTCAATGAATACCCTCAGAAACCCGATTCAGGTGGAGAAGAATTCCTTCCTCCAGAACCGGAAGAATAGTAACTATTTGTTAAAATAGTCATACACCCCTTTTGAAATAATCGCAATTCTATCTTCTGCAGCTGATGGCAGTGTGCTTTCAGACATAACCACAATTATATAAGCACCTTTATCTGTGTATACAATTCCAGCATCGTGAGTAACCGGTCCCAGTTCACCAGTTTTATGTGCAATTATAGTTCCTGCAGATAAATTCTTTGGCAACTTATTATTGAGCTTTTGCCGCTTGAGTAAATCTATCATTGTGGTTGTAGTATTCGCATTCGCCAACTTCCCATCATATAAATCTTCTAAGAAGTTTGCGATATCAGCAGCCGTTGTTTGGGGAGGTTGACCAATTCTTGATTCTGTATAATTATGTTCTTTTAAGAATGCTGTAATGTTGGATAATTTAACTTTCTGTGCAAGTAACAACGCTGCGTAATTATGAGATATGGTTACCATTTGTTGCAGTGCTTGGTTCACTGGAAATGAGACAGACCCTTCTTTTAATTCTGCGGATTCAGTACCTATATTAAATTTGGAATTAATAGTTGCTACATCACTTGCAAGGACTTCATTTTCTTTCAGTTTTCCGTCTTCAATTTGATTATAGGCAACGGCCATCACCCATAATTTGTAAAGACTTGCAGCCTGGTATTTTTGATGCTCATTATATGAATATGCTTCTCCTGTATCTAAATTTTTGATAACCACACTATACTTTCCTTTGGTTCCTTCAAGTTCTTCTTTCACAATTCGATCAATTTCAGTTGATTGAAGAGATGGAGTTGCTGTCGGAATTGTTGTTGCGGTAGGAGCAATAGTCATAGCTAAGGTTTCCTTCTTTGGTGTAAACTGATCGCGATTGAAAACATACATTCCAATAATTGTTGGGAGAATAATAAACGCAAGTAGCATAAAGCTGATCACTTTCGTGCTCTTTCTTTTGACTCTTCTTGAAGGCCTTCGTACTTGAGGACCATTAAAATCGTAATATCGCATCATAAAACTACCTATAAGATAATAGTACTATAAATACTTCTTAAAGAAATCTACAGTTCTTTGCATTGCTACATTAAAACTTTCTCCAGAGATATTATGCCCTCCACTTGGATATTCATAAAATTCATGAGTAACAGGGGTCTTGTCTAAAAGTGCATTTAAGTCCCGACTATAATGGACATCGACGACGTTGTCATCTTCAGCATGATGTAATGCTATTGCACCTTTTATATCATTAAGATAACTAGTCGGGGCCATTTGCTGCCAGAATGGTTTGGATGGATCAGGATCACCATACAATTTTCTAATTTGTTCTCTTTTTCTCGTACGTGTGGCACTGCTCTGTGAAGGATCATAACTCGAATCTGTAATTCTGTAGGTAATCAAATCTGTATAGGTATACCCTGCTCCACCCCAAATAACCACAGCAGGAATATCAGGTTTTGCAGCAATAGCACGTAGCGAAACATTTCCAGCCATGCTATGTCCCCAAACTCCAACCTTTTGCGGATTTACAAAATCTGCTTTTTGTAACGCATTGTATGCGTTAAGTGCATCGATAACATAATCAGCAGAATAATAAGCTCCACCAGGCTCACCTTGAGAATCACCATGTCCACGCAAATCAATTTTAAATACAACGAACTCATTTCTTGCCAAGTAATCAACGTATGTCGAGTAAGGTTGTCCTAAGGTTTCGTACGTTCTCGGAGGAAGATATCCATGAATAAAAACAATAGCAGGCCAACCGCCTGTTGGGACATCCCCTACTGGACGAGTTAACCAACCATTTACTTTTAACCCATCAGAGGTAAAACTTGTAACATAGGACGTATAACTATCATTACTTGATACCTCTTCAAGTTTGCTTAAATTACTCACATATGTTTGATCGCGAAGATATGGGATTGTTAATTCGTAAAATGGGTATGGAGTCGGTTTTGGTACATCAGTAGGTATTAATGCCATAGTCTTAATAGTATTTTTGACTTGTTGTACAGGCACAGAATTTGTATTCTTTATGAAAAAATAACTTACAAAAACTGCAACTACAGCAATTGTGAGAAGAACAATGCATACACCAACAAACTTTCCGCTACGATACCACGGTTTAGATGGAGAGGATTCAGGTATAGGACTCATTTGATCTACAGATTGTACCACGTTCTAATTATAAATCAGATAAGGCTAAAAAGCACGCAATTGCCCCCTCATTGAGCGATGAAAACGTGCTTCTAGCAAAATAACTTTATAGAATACCGAGCACTACACCCATTGCAAGCAATGCTACAAGTTGATAGCCAGTATTTATAAGAAATAATTTCAACTTTTTACTACCAAAGATAACGTCAGTAAGCTGTACTGGTCCTACGAAACCCAACCACATAAAAAATGCTGTTGTTAATCCTGTCATTAATGGTGTGTAACCATAAAAATGTTCAGAAAGAGCCATTACATGAGCAAGCATAAATGCTGTCACCAAAGCAACAACAAAACTTAATGCATACCAAGGACCCATCTTTTTTTGCTCCTTTGCCATACTTTCTTTGGTGTATCCCATGAACTTCATCCAAGGCTTTGCAAACAAAAGATATGAATACCAAAGGAAACCAACAACCATATAAGCAACTCCAGCGAGAAGAACAGCAACGTAATTTATTTGAAGATCCACAATAATCACCCCCTTTCAACCTATTGAGGTTAGCTTTATCATCTGAGAATCCCATCAATTTGTCAATGGGAGGAGTTATGCTGAAGATTGTGGTGAATTTTGTTTCTTTGCGTCCAGTTTTGGTTTTTGATATTTAAAATAATTTACCTTACATTCTGCTTTATCAAAAGTTAGACCAGTCTCTTTATCATGACAGTCTTCACAACAAATATAATGATAATGGCACATATCATATTCGCAATTTGTATATGTATCTGCAGCTTTTCCGCAATGAAAACATGTACCAACAATTTCATGATCTGGTGAATCAGTATTGAAACCAAGAGTCATGCGTCCATCAAAAACATAGAGCTTTCCTTTAAAGTGTTTGTTGGGATATTTCTCCATGTAGGTCTGAATACCATCGAGCAATTGATATACATCATTGAAGCCGTTTGAAACCAGAAATCCAGAAGCTTTTTCACATCGGATGCCGCCAGTGCAAACTGTGACAATTGTTTTATCCTTTAGATGAGCAATCTTTGGAAGAACATCAGGAAGATCAAAAAAGTTATGTATACCTGATGGGATAAATCCTTCAAAATGACCTGAACTATATTCATAGTCATTTCGCATATCCACGATATAAAATTCTTTCCCTGACTCAAACCATTGATGAAGTTCATCTGCTGTAAGATATTTTCCAGTAACTTGATTTGGATTTAAATCAACCATTCGTGCAGTTACCACTTCATCACGTGCTTTAACTGAAAGTTTGGGAAAGGCCTCTCCAGTCCCAACACTTTTTTTATAGTGAATTCCTTTAAAATACTCACTTTTTTCCATCGCTTCAATATATTTTTCAGTATCAGCAACGGTTCCTTCAACAGTTCCATTAATCCCCTCTTTTGCAACAATAATACGGCCCTTTAAATTAAGCTCTTTACATAATCTTCGCTGTTCTTCACGAATTTTTTCAGGAATTTGAACAGTCACATATTTATAGTAGAGTAAGATTTGATATTTAGGATTTTCCATAATATTATTATACCAAATTAGGCAACATTGGTAAGTTTAAAGAATTCATTGAGGTATGGGATTAGCAATCTTTCGTATTCCTTGTTTGTGACTTCTTCAGGCAATCGAATCATAAATTCCTTAAAGAAATAAAATTTATCTTCCTTTGCTTTACCTGCTTTCTTTAAATATTCAGCGATTGCTTTTGCGACAACGCCATTTTTATCAGGAATATTATGACGTTCTAAATTTGCTGCTGCAAATGCAGCACTTAAGAAATTACCGGCATTTTCCCATGATCGCTGTACTGGATCCTTGGCAGAACTGGGTTCATGAATCCATGTAATGAAGAATTGATTTAGATCTTGTGGTTGAGCGGTCGTTGCAAAAACCTTAAAAGAGATATCATCAGCGTAAAGATCTTGCAAATGATTAATGATACTTTGTACTATTTCTTCCTGATATGAATACACAACTCTTCCTTGTGCAACAAAATTCATTATATTTGTTAACAATTGATAATTATGTGAAGGATGCCCTGACTGTATTCTATACACATGACTTAATTCATGAATAAGCAGATTAATCGCCATTCCACCTTTTGACGCATCCTCTGAAACAACAATAATTGGCCTCCCGTTTTGCTGAGTAGTGTAGCCCATAAATGGCAAACTTTTATCAAGTAATACTCCTACATCAGAAGTGATTGCATAACCTGCCTCTTTCATTAACGTAAGTGCTTGCTCTTTTTGCTTTTCTAATTCTTTTGGTACAGTACTATTAATACTCATAATGTCTACCGATTATAACAAATTTATATCTTTTACACATATAGCTTAATATTCTCTGAAAAAATAGGCACTAAATCAACTCTCTTACGACAATATTAACTATGTTAACTAGATACTTACATACGTCCCGCATAATGGATTTTATTGATTGTTAAGTAACATAACAATTAATAATTTGCATATATGAAAGGAGGTGAATATATGACGTTAACAAAAACTTTAATTACAGCAGGAGCAACTGTTGCAATGCTCGGAATGTCACTTACTGGTTCAGCAATGGCAACCTATGATGGAAACAGCCACAATACATGGCAAAACAATGATCACTCATATGGTCAGAAATCAGACTGGAAGTGGAACGATGACAAAAAGGACTGGGACAGAAATGACTGGTCCAAGAATGGCCAGAAAGGTAATCAGAATTGGTATGCTAGCAATCATAACAACCAATCAAATGATTGGGGGAAATATGATGAATGGATGAACAATAAAGGATACCAATGGGACCATGATCGAAACATGGACGAAGATTGGAATGACTATTATAAATGGTCAAAGGATAATAATAAAAATTGGTGGGATAGTCGAAGCGAAGACTGGGAAAAAAATGACTTTAAGAATTGGCATGCGGATCATATGAAAAAATGGAACGATGACAAAAATAAAGGTAGAAACCATCAGGAAAATTGCGATAAATAATTCGTAGTTAGAAAGACATAATAAAGGGAGGCAGCGACGCTGCCTCCCTTCTTTCTTGTTAATCAAAATTAAGATTTACCAATCACTTTTATGATTTTTTTCTTCATGCTTTGATTCATCAATCTTTAATTTAGCATCAGCAATCACCTCATCAAGTTTTCCAGAAATCTTTTGTAACCCTCCTTTAACACCTTTTCCTTGTTGCTGATTTACCTCCCCTTTAAGTTGCGTTACTTGTCCATTAATTTTTTGTCGCATTGCTTTAACATCTGTCATCAAATCACCTCCTTCCACATATAACTACAGTGTAACCCCGACAATAAAAAAATATACTAAAACGAAGTAAGAAGGAGGAAAGAATAATTAAAATACGGTAGAATATACCTTTTGGTATTAGAGTAAGAGTTACATAATCTATTCTCAAATTCTTAAGAATTAAGTCATAAGTATTAAGATTATTTGTTCTTTTCTATAAATCTTTTTTTGAAAATAGAGTATCTTGCAACCATCTCTGGATGTTCAAATAAAGCATCCCTTTCTCTTTCTATAAAAACTAACTCTGGAGGATAGGCATTCCCAAATTGCCCGCGTGTAAAATCTTTTTTGATTCTATCAGGCAATTCATTTATATAATGGTATCTCATCTCTGCAAATGCAGTTCCAGCTAAAGATGCACGTAAAATCTTACCTCCATATAATTCGTGAGCCAAAGCAGTTACTATAGCACAGTGACCTAAGAGTGGATTCTTACTTGACCATTTATCAGCTTCATAGGCTGTATCAGCTGCACATATTTGTGGAAGCAGTGATGCAAATGCTTCAATTGATAAACTTTTCATCGTAATATTTTAGTCCTAACCTTTTAAATACTGGAGAAAGTCTAATTGTTTTTGAACTTTCTTTTCTTTATCCAATTTAGCTAAATACAGTATCCCCTCATTTGATCTTTGGAGAAAATCTCGGTCCATTTTAGCAACTGCTTGATTTACCTGTAAGGCCATTTGATTCAGTCCCATTAATTTAAGTCCTGATAAACTTCTCACTCGAGATAATGCAACATATCCCATCCCCGGAATGAAAGATCTACTTAAATCAATCTCTGCAGCATCCAAACTCATTCCCTGACTTTTATGAACAGTAATTGCCCAAGCAAGTCGCAATGGCAATTGGGAAATTGCTGCGACTTCTCGATCATCTTCTTTAACTTCCCAATCAGCTTGACGCACAGTAATCTCTGCTCCATCAAAAGTACGAACAATTGGTAAATCATTCTTGTCAAAACCGATAACTTCTCCAAGGGTTCCATTTACATATCCTTCTTCATAATTATTCTTAACAAACATAACCTGGGCACCTTTTTTAAGAATGAGGTTTTCCGGTGCTAAACAACTTTTTTTCAAAACTTCAGTTAAGCCAAAACTCCCCCGCCAATTCATCATATATTCATGCCCTTCTCCTTCTAACTCTTCTAAATGTTTCTTATTAATCGCATCAACATCGGCATTATGTGTAAAAAGTCTTGTCGGATTTGTATATCCTTGTGTATCTTTATCCAGTCTCTCGGCAAGATACTCATAGGTCATTTCACTTACTTCACTATTTCGGATATCATTTAATACTCGTAAAAATGCACGATCATCTTGACGATGTTGTTCTTCAAGATAGCAAATCTCAAGTTGCATATCATTCCATATATTGGAGTTCGTAACGAATTGCGATTCTTCAGAAACTTGCACTGCATTTTCACTTTTGTCCCGCTTTACAACTGGCGGTAGCTGAAAAAAGTCTCCACACATAATAATTTGCATCCCTCCAAATGGAATTGAATTTTGCTTAAAAACCCTACAAATAGCATCAACTAAGTCAAGTCGATGAGCATGGAGCATGGAAATCTCATCAATGATTAGGACCCGAGTTTTCTTAAAACGGTTGCGAAGATATTGCCTTTTCATTAAGTCGGAAATATCTTTTTCATGGAGCACATCTCTGATCCCGATACCCGACCAACTGTGAATTGTTGTTCCACCCATATGTGTTGAGGCAATACCTGTTGAAGCAGTAATTCCGACAGGGATTCTATTTTCTTTAAGATATTGTATGTATTGATTGAGAAGATAAGTCTTACCCGAACCCGCAGGACCAGTCAGAAAGACATTGTGTCCAAGTTTTAACATATCAAGTGCTTCTTTTTGTGTCATAGAATGAATATCAAGTGTACCAGAAGTATGATGAGTATCAAGAGTTGATATCGACAGGTAAATCTTGAACCGCTTGGTCAAGTGTAAACTGCCAATTAGGATCATTGATCTCTTTTTCAGTTCCAGGGACATTAATGCGATCTGTTGTAAGGAGCCAATCCTGAATTGGAATGATCACAGTATTAGCAGGAGAATCAATTATTTTATTACGTAGGTCCTCTGCCAATTGCTTATCAGATTTATAAATAAGCTCTGCTGATTCTGCCAATTTAATTTTCTTTTCCTTATCAAGTAGCTGCATATAGCCAAGCATAGTCATAGTATCATGTGTTGTTGTATATGCTACACAATTTTCTGGATAATTTTTGATAAATGCATATTTATCATTTACAGCTTTTCCACTAGGATCTATTGCAAAATAGTAAATTTTTATCCCCGACACCTCTAATTTATGCATACTTTTGCGCAATTTCCCGGTCCCATCTCCACTATCTTCCACAAAAACAGACATATTATTTTGTAAACCAAAAGCAATTAACTCTTCAAGGACATCTCCACCAGGTCCATCAAGATAAACGTCATTTTCTGGATGCTCAATATCAATGGCTCCAAAATCAAAGAATGCACGAGCATGATCGATACGAATATCCTCAAATAAAAGTGATTGATACCATAAACGTAATTTCCAAAGTTTTATTACATCATCTTGTTGCTCCCAATTATAAAGAGGATGTCCCCAAACTTGTCGTCCAAAATATGTTCCGGCAGTTCGAGGTATTCCTGAAACAAATGAAAGTGAACCGTCTTTATTCATTTGAAATGCATTTTGATTCGCCCAAACAAGCGGACTTTGTATAGATAAATAAAATGGTATATCTCCAATTAAAGAAATCTCTAATTCTTTTGCTTTGCTACGAAGTTGTTTATATGATTCATGCAGTTGCCATTGCTGCACTATATAATAGTTGATTTCAGCTTTATGTTTTTTTGTCCATTCTTTAAGTGCTCCCTTCTCTCTTGACTGTAATGGTCTGTCCCAAAGCCTCCAATCATCAGTTCCATAGAAATCCCGAATTGAACAGAAGATTACATAATCCTCAAGCCAGTCTTTATGTTGGATAATAAATTTATTTTTAGTTTGCGTGTCCGGTTTTAATTTTGCATAGGTTGTAGAAAGATATTTAGGTGCAAGTCCTATGCCATACCCTTTATACGGTGAAGGTACATGTTTTATAGCAGAACCTTTTTCTAGCTGGGTTTCATTAAAGGGAAGAATTTGCCATGCATTCTGTTTCGTTTTTTTGAGCCAATCAAGAAAATAAAGGCCAGTCTCAAAAGTTCCTTGATCTTCAGAAGTTTGATTATTACTACGTAGAGAAAAAATTGGGGCTAATGTTCCTATAATCTTACTCTTTTTTTCAACCATCGGTTTTTATTATAGCAGAGGAACTTGCATAAAATTAAGATTGCATTAAGAAAACATAGTGTATAATCAATTTTCTCCCATGAAAAAACTACTTCTTGTCTTTTTTATTGTGCTCATCGGTGTAATATTTACTATCACTGCTGGATTTACAAATCTCGAAGAATCGACCGGAGCTCCACCCTATGATGCTTCAACAAGCGATTATGTCAGCGATACTGAGGAAAGTGCATTACTTCAAGATTGGCAAAGACCGGAAGGTCCTGCAAAAGTGGCATTACAAGTTGGCCATTGGAAAAATGAAGAAGTTCCTGAAGAGTTATATAAACTCCGCGGCAATACAGGAGCCACCGGTGGAGGAAAAACCGAATGGGAAGTAAATTATGATATTGCGACGAGAACAAAAACAATTTTGGAAGCACAAGGTGTCTCAGTAGAGCTTTTACCTGCAACTGTCCCACAAAACTATTGGGCAGATGTTTTTGTAGCGATTCATGCAGATGGAAGTCTAGATCCTGAACAGTCAGGATTTAAAGCTGCTGTCCCTCGACGAGATCAAACAGGTAATGCAGACGAACTGTTAACTGCAGTTGAGGAATCTTATGAAAATGCAACAGGCTTGATTAAAGATCCAAATGTTACACGTAATATGCGAGGATATTATGCTTTTTCATGGTGGAGATATGATCATGCAGTACATCCGATGACTGCTTCTATGATTTTAGAGACTGGCTTTCTATCCAGCCCCTCAGATAGACAAATTTTGTTAAATAACCCTCAAAAATCTGCTGATGGATTGGCTGAAGGGGTAATAAATTACTTGCGTGATGAAAAACTCCTGAATACTTGACAAAGAATACCTATAAAGTTACGCTAGAGACATGCAAAAAAATCTGCTCATTATTGCATTATTAACCTTATTTGGAATAATTGCCTCCCCTGCATATGCAGAGAATACCCAAGATTTTCACCCAGAACGGGGTCAAAAAATGAACACGATGGAAGCACGTCCTGAAGAAAACCAAGGACAACCACCACAAACAGGACAAAAGATGATGCAAGGACAAAACGCCCCAGCGACAATGCAATTCCGGATGGAAATGAAGCAAGATATGAAAAATCTTCGTAGCCAATCAAAAGTTGATATTCAACAACAAAAAGCAGAATTTATGAAAGAAATTGCTGCTAAGAAAGAATCAATGAAGGTACAGAAGCAAACAGAAAAAGACGCTTTTAAAGCAAAGATTGCTTCTTTAAAAGATGAAAGGAAAAAAATATCAGCTGATAAAATTGATACAAAGCTTGCTGGATCAAATCAAACACAAACAACAAAAATGAGTGAGGCACTCACTCGACTTCAAGAAATTTTAAATAAGCTTATTGATAAAACAAATGAACAAAAAGCAGCTGGGAAAGACACTACTGCTGTCGAAACTGCAATAAATAATGCAAAAACTGCTATAACAACAGCCCAATCAGCAGTAGCCGCACAAGCCGCGAAAACATATACCGCTAATGTCACTGATGAAGCAACGCTTCAGCAAAACTTTGGAACAACATTTGCTCAGTTAAGAAGTGATTTACAAACGACTCATGAAAAGGTAAAATTATCTAAAGACGCTGTAAAACAAGTTGCAATTGAACTTATGAAGCTCGAGAGTGAAAAAGCTGCAACAAACGATCCAATGCCAACAGCGGTTGCCCAATAATATGGACCAAAATCAAAATAACAATCAGAATCCAAACCAAACACCAAATGCAAATCCTGCACCTGGTCAACTTAGCACTCCAACACCTCCGCCTACTCCACCAACAACTCCTGCTACTCCACCTCCACCTGTTGTGCCAGACACAACTTCTGGAACACCAAGTGCAACGCCTCCAGCAAATGGAACTACTCCTCCAAAGAAGAGTAGTAAGGCGGGAATTATTGCTGCAGTTGTAGTGTTTCTTGTTTTACTAGCAGGATCTGCAGCGTTCTTTTTGACCCAAAATCCTACGCAACCAACAAATGTTACACCAACTACAACAGTCCAGCCTACTGAAGTTCCAACGGTTGCACCAACACAAAGTGTTCAGGATGAAATTGATTCAGTCGATACTGGAGCAAGTGGATCAGCACTTGATGATGTGCAAAAAGATATTGAGAATATAAGTACTCCAAGTGGAAATTAGTTATACCCGCGTTTTTGTTAGAAGACTCTATTTCGTACGTTGAAAAAGATAGGCAAAAGCAAAAACCATTACTGTAAAGAGCACAATTGTTCCCCCTGTCGAAATATTGAGGTAAAATGCAGTTATAATTCCGCCAATTACAGATACGATGGATATTATTTCGGCGACAAGAATCGTTTGTAGAAATCCCAGCTTAAACTGCAACGCAGTAACCACAGGAATAACAATTAATGCTGCGATAAGCAAAACTCCCACAATTGGAATTGATAAAGAAACCGTCAAAGCAGCTAATACTATTAATAGTAAATTGATAAATTTGGTTGGTATTCCACTGACTTTTGCAGCTTCTTCATCAAAAGTGGTATAGACGAGTTCTTTATAAAATGCAATGATTACGCCAATAACAATGAGTCCTAAAGTGGCGATAATATATACATCACTTTGTCGCACTGTCACAATACTTCCAAACAGATAACTGAATAAATCGACACCAAATCCACCTGCTAAACTGATTAAGATAATAGCTAACGCCAAGCTTCCAGAGAGAAAGATTGAAAGTGCAGACTCTCCATAAATTCTTTTACTCATCCGCAGACGTTCGATAATAACTGAAGAAAAAACGGCAGCGATTATCGCAGTTATCAGCGGATTTATTTTCAAAAGTAATCCAATCGCGACACCTGCAAGAGATACATGAGATAACGTATCAGCAATCAGAGAATATCGCCGCAAAACAAGAAACATACCAATAAGTGGTGCTATGATTGCGATAATAATACCTGCCTGAAAACCGCGAATTATAAAACTATATTGAAAAAGATCGAGCATTAGTGGTGCAGTCCTCCTTTTTCGATAAGCTCATGGAAGTATGCTCCTTTAAGGAATTCATTTGGATCACCGTAATATTCAAGTGTTCTATTGATATACACTAATTCTGTGGCTTCATGCGCGACGACATCTAACTCATGTGAGACAAGAACTAAGGTAAGATTAAGTTCTTTATTTAACTTGCGAAGCAACTGATAAAATTGCTTCTGCGTTTTGATATCTACACCCACCGTTGGTTCATCAAGAAAAATTACTTCCGGTTCAGAAGCAAGAGCTCGGGCGATAAAAACACGCTGTTGCTGTCCACCAGAAAGTTCACTTATCTGACGATCTTTATATTCCAGCATATCCACTTGTTTGAGAGCATGATGAGTCTTAGCTTTATCATCTTTTGTTGGGAAGTGGAAAAGACCTCGTTTACCATACCGTCCCATTGCAACAACCTCTTCAACAGTTACAGGAAAATTAGTTGCAAATGAAGTTTTTTGAGGAACATATCCAATACGTGCCCACTGCTTAAAATACGGAATTTCTGTTTTGAATAAAGAGATTTTTCCATCATTTGGTTTTAAAAGACCAAGCATAAGCTTCAATAGTGTGGTTTTGCCTCCACCATTGGGACCGACAATTCCTACATAATCTCCTTTGTGGATAGCAAGTGAAACGTCTTTGATAACTTCTTCGTTTGTATAACCGAAACAGACATTTTCCAGTTCGATGATTGTATTCGTGTGGTCTAGTTGCTGCATGCCAAAGCTGTTTGCAAGTTTGCTAAATTACTTTCCATAATAGTGAAATAATTCTTTCCCTGCGCCCTTTCATCATCGGGTATTCCTTCAATTGGGTCAAGTACCAAAGTTTTGGCACCAATCTCATTAGCAATAGTTTCTGAAAGACGAGGACTGATAAGACTTTCAAAGAAGATATATGTGACTCCATTTTCCTTTGCAAATTTTGCAACATCAGCCAAATCTTGCGTTGAAGGTTCAGCACTCGTAGAGATACCTGAAATAGCAACTTGTTGCAATCCATACTCTTTAGCTAAGTAAGCAAATGCCGTATGCGAAGTGACAATGTCATTTCTTTGGCATTTTGATAAACCCTGACGATATTTACTATCTAATGACTGTAATTTTTCTATTAATAACTGTGCATTTGCTGAATAATACGCTTCACCGGTTGGATCTGCTGCAATATATCCATCACGAATCTTTGTAACTTCTTTTTGTGCGAGAACTGGATCTAACCATACATGCGGATCAATAATATGCTCTTCAGCATGTTCTGTGGAATGTTCTTCCTCTTCGTGTTCTTCGAATCCTTCTAGTATCGCTAAACCATCTGAAGCTACTACAACCTGTACATTATTTTGCTGTAATTCACTTTCCATTTTTTTATACCAAGGCTCTACACCGGCACCATTTATTACAAGTAATTTACTGGATTCAATTGAAGCGATATCTTTGGCTGTCGGTTCGAAGTCATGTGGTTCTGAACCTGATGGTGTGATGTTATGAACAGTAGCTCGGTCTCCCCCAATTTCTGAGGCAAAATAATACATTGGATAAAATGATGCAGAGACTTGTAATTTGCCATCATTATTTTTTGATGAGTTCTGTGTAAGTGCATACACTCCTACTCCTGCAAAAACAACAATAGCAGCAAGAAGAATAATTCTAAGTACTATTTTCATTTCATACCTCTTTCCTGACAACTATCACATATTCCAAAAAATTCTAATGAGTGACTTGTCACACGAAATTTCTTCTTTGTCTGAATATCTTTCTCTAACAGATCAATATTACAGTCAGAAATGTCCTGAATGTCCCCACATTTTGTACAAACTAAATGATGGTGATCTGCATTGGATGCTAATTCGTATCGAGCTTTACCTTCTAATAGCTGGATCTGCTTTGTTAATCCTTTTTCAGTAAACATATTAACTATACGAAAAACCGTTGCTGGATCAGTCTTAATTCCCTTTCTCTCAAGAAAATCGATCATTGTTTGTACATCAACAGGCTTTTCAGTTGTTTCAAGAAGTTGCATCAAAGCAATTCTTGCAGGAGTTGCACGAAGCTCTACTTCATTTAATTCATCTTTACAATCGTGATTTATTTTTGCTAATACCATAATGCAATACTATCACACATGCAATTTACTTGCAAGTAGTATTTTCATCGATTCATATACTTACCAAGGAAGTATTCTTTTATCTTCTTAAGTACAGGCAATTTCTTTTTAATCTTTTCCCATTTGGACATAGTAGGTGCATCATTTAATTCTTGTAGGTCAGTTGCTAAAGAAGGATTACTTTCAGGAAGAGCTAGCGTCTCTTGTATTTCTTGTATCATTGTTTGTGAAGGCACTTTCAAAACCTGTCCTGGAATTATTCTATCTGGATTGGAAGCAGCGACTTTATTTTCATAGGCTGTAATATCCGCCAATACATTTTGGAGTGCGGGTGAAGATGTAACTTCTGCTGATTCGATTGCATTTTCAACAAAACCCCACTGCGTATCACCCTTTTTGACTTCTGCATGAGCGAATAATTCTTTTTGTGTTTCAGGCTGAGGAAGTTCAAAAGTAAAACCGTTATTCATAGTCCGTTCAGGAGCATGCATACCAACTACAGCATCCGAAGGCAAAAGAGAAGCATTTACCGCTTCAACTTTGCCAGAACTTGATGCACTCGCCCCTAGAGCTGCGACTAATGCCGCGGCTGCAATCGCCTGAGATCTTTTCTTTTTTGCGATTGGTTTAGGCAAAGTGAAAATTTCATGCTCAGGGATATGTTCTTTGTGATGATGTCTTCCCTTATATACTTGCTCTCTATTTTTAATTATTCCGCTACTATGTTTTCCAAAAAGGACATCATCAACTATCTGCTGATCTACAGGCTCTGTAGTATGACCATGACCGTGATCATGATGAGCGTGGTCGTGTTTCACACAGTTTTCGTGTTCTAAGTTCTTCTCTGTAGGACGAAATGCATACGCACCCACTAAACCGCTTGCAACCGCAGCAATAGGTTCAACAGTATCTATGCCATATTTTTGAGCAACTGCTCCTCCGACCGCTAGTGCCGCTGACGGAACGTCAATTGCCCATAAATGTTTTGTTAAATCTTTTTCATGTGGTGTGAGAATACCCTCTTTTCTACGTCGATTGATACCTCGATAAAGTGTTGCCATTAACAATGAATTAAGAGCAAGCGATGCACCTGCACTATATATCGCTGTAGGATTGTGCGAAATATCTTCATCAAAACTTAAATCGTATCCAGCTTTTACAGCAACACTTAGCGAAAGAGCAGCAATAATTGTATGAGCTATTTTTCTCCTCCGTGCTATACGCTCTTCTGGTAACGAAGGATTGAGAATATTTTCTGTCTGTAAATAATATGTAGCGGCATCACCCGCATTATGAATTCCATCTGCAGTGACCGATAAGGTTGTTCCTCCACCACTTGCCAACTCAGCCGCTCCAATCAACGCGTTTCCCGCAATTGTTGCAGCTTGCCATTTTCTGGAAATGATTGGGGTAGATCTTTCATCCTCTTCATTATGCAAATGCTGTTCATGAACTTCATTATGCTCATGTTGTGTAGCTTGGGTTGTACCAGTTTGTTCTATAGACGCAAGTTTTATATTTGAATTACCGTGTATATGGCGTACAAAAACATCAGTAAAAACTGATTCTTGTTTATCCGAAAGTTTCAATAATCTATCTGTATATTCTTTGCCCAAACTTTCAGCAGTATCTGCTATCGTATTAACCATCTCTGGTGCGAGTTTTGAAATGGTATTCCTGCGATATGGAGTAGGCCGCATATCATTCGCTGCGATCATGGCATGTAAAAACGCCATTTTCGCATGTGTATTTTCACTGCTCTCAGACAGATCTATTTTTTGATTTGTAACTCTTTCAAGAGTTTGTATTCTTTCTACCATATAAAATGCGAGAGTCCCGGGTGATCGGGACTCTCAAATGTATTGTGTTCAATGCCGACAAAGGCATTTGGCCTACCCGTCTAGCAAAAACATAAGTGGCAAAATGCTAACCAGACGGGCCAAACTTCTTTGTATTAAGCAAGACGTGCTGCATCTTCCTTACTGACAATTTTAAAAAGTTTGGTACCATTTAAATCAGCTTTCGCTGCTTTTTTACCATTCTTCATAGTAACCATCGTTACTTGATCATCAGGAATTTCAACCGCCTGTCTCGTTTTCACGTTATAGAACTTCATATAATCACCTCACTTTCCGCAAGATTGCTCTCATAAAAATATGTATCTTTAAAAATTGAGAATTATAGAAGATCATAAACGCGATAAGATTGCGTTTAGTATATGCGAGTTAATTGCATATGTCAAGGGGTTTATGTATGTTGCATTGATTTATCTACTTTTTCTAATAATGAATTAATATCAAATGGCTTAGGCAAAAAGCCATCAGCACCGACAGCAGTAACCGTCTTTTGTACACTTGGATGGGCTGACATCATAAGAATTGGAAGTTGTTTGGTAGCCTTTTGGCTTTTTAATCGCTGACAAATTTTTCGTCCATCTTTACCTGAAAGTAAAACGTCCAATATAAGAAGATCTGGTAATTTTTTTTGTGTAGGCAAACTTTCTGCATATTCGCCTTTTTGTGAGGTTTGAACATTATACCCTGCGTCCTCGAGGACAAATTGTATTGCATCTAGAATATCAGGGTCATCATCAACAACCACTATTTGCTTCATAACTACCATTATAACTCTTTTACAAACTCTTCTATTATAAGAAAATGGTAAGAAGTGATGTGTTTTCTGCTAAAATAAGCTTATGAACGCAGGATATTCTAAAAAAACTTTATCGCAAAAACTAGGAATAAAACAAGGTTATATAATTAGCTTAATTAATCCACCTGAGGATTATGGCCATCTTCTTTTTCCAATTCCGCCTGATTGTAGTATTTTTGATGAATTAATCGAACCTTCAGATATTATTCAATACTTTGCGTCAGGCAAAGAGACATTTAAGAAAGACTTTACTAAGCTCAAAAGTAAACTAAAGCAAGATGGTTCACTTTGGATATCTTGGCCAAAAGGTAGCTCTAAAATAAAAACTGATTTAAATGAAAATGTTATCCGTGAAATTGGACTGGCAGAAGGCTTAGTCGATGTAAAAGTGATCGCTGTTGACGAGAAATGGTCAGGTTTAAAATTTGTTTATCGGGTAAAGGATAGAACGTAATAATTATTCTTTTGTTAAAACTTCTTCAACTGGGAACTCTCCATGCGATCCACCAATCTCAAAGAACTTTTTATCTTTACTACTAAATAGAGCAAATAATTCTTTTCCTTGTGAGAATGGAATCAGCTCATCGTTTGGTGTATGAAAGTGACGTATTTTTGCTACAGTATCTGGAGCTAGTTTGCTTGTATTCAAGTAGTTTCCGGTAAATACACACAAAATGCTGTAATCTTTTTGACACATTGCCTGAATACTATAAAATGTATTTACAACAACCACTTTCTTCAAATGAGGATACTTTGTTGCTGCATAAACAGCAGGAGAACCGCCCATGGAATGTCCAAGAACGACAATTTGCTCTTGCTTATATCCTTTATTAAAAAGATATTGCATTGTCAAATCCACCGTCTCATAGACATTATCTGAATTTGCAGTGCCTTCAGACTGTGAATACCCTGGATACGCTGGAGAAATAATCGTCCCAAAGACACTCGCTCTTTGTAAGACATAAGCAAGTCTCCCCCAATTCCCATGGAAATAGACAATAATTTGATCTGTATTTTGATTTGGTACGCTAAGAATTTCAATCTTTTGGCCAGCTTTGTTTTGTACAAAATCTCTTGTAAAATTGACACCATAGTCATAATTTTTGCTCATTTGAGGACTATGCACCGTTTTATCTGCTTGCGTGTAAAGATAATATGAGACACCCAACCACAAAATGATTAGCCCGATTACAATTCCAGTAACTATTTTTAGTATTTTGCCTCGATTCATTTATTTAAATAATACTGTTTCATATTCTCAGACGCAAGAGATAAAGCATGTGATGTAGTTGATCCCCTTGCTACTCTTATATGTTATTGCTAAACTAAAAATACTGCTCATGGGATATATTAAGAACTACGATCAACTCGCAACAAATCACAATCGCAAAATCGTACTTGAACTTGCTGAAACAGCATTTGCTTCAATCGCTCCGAAGGAAGTTTTCAAAACAAACTTTATCCTTAAAGATAATGCATTAACTATCCAAAATAAAGTCTATGATCTTTCAAAATTTGAACGAGTCTTTCTTTTGGGATTTGGGAAAGGCAGTGCAGGCAATTGCAAAATGGTAGAAGAACATCTTGGAGATCACCTCACTGAAGGATATGTTATTGATGTCGTTGAAGACGAGCATTTTAAAAAGCTTCATTATACGAAAGGCACTCACCCACTTCCATCGCAAGAAAACTTTACATTTACAGCACATGCTATAGAAAAACTCGAACATGCAACAGAAAAAGATTTAGTAATTATCGTCACTTGTGGTGGTGGTTCAGTACTTTTTGAAGCACCAAATACACTTTCTCTGGAACGGATTACTGAAGTTAACAAAGCACTTCTCCAGTCAGGTGCAAATATCACTGAAATGAATGCAATCCGCAAGCATCTTTCCAAAGTTAAGGGTGGAGGTCTCGCAAAGATTCTTTTCCCGGCTACAGTTGTGAACCTTATCTATTCTGATGTTCCAGGAAATGACTTATCAGTTATCGCATCTGGACCATTGGTCAAGAATACTTCATCGATGAAAGATGTTGAAAATATTATGAAGAAATACAATCTTGCAGAAAAAGCACATCTTTCAATGGATGATTTTGTTGAAACTCCAACAGATAAAAAATATTTCGAAAAGGTCTCCAATGTTCTCATGCTTAGCAACCTTACTGCATTAAATGCAATGGAGAAAAAAGCACGCGAACTGGGTTACGAGGTCCATGTCATGACTGATCGTTTGCAAGGCGATGCTGAGCAACTTGGAGAACAACTCATTAATGAAACACCTTTTGACCAAATCCTTCTTGCAGGTGGTGAATCAACTGTCAAAGTTACAGGCAAAGGTGTTGGTGGACGGAACCAAGCACTTGTCCTGAATGCACTCAAGCATATCCAAGGAGATACAGTTATAGCTTCGTTTGGTACAGATGGTTGGGATTTTACTGAATTCGCAGGTGCAATTGCAGACAAAGATACGCTAAAGAAAGTAAATCAAACCCATCTTAATGTCCAAGAGTTTATTGATGACGATAATAGTACACGATTCTTTGAATCAGAACATGATGGAATTATAACCGGCCATTTAGACTCAAATGTTTCCGATCTCTATATTGTTTTAAGGAAATAACCACCCATGGTTCAGGAACTCTACGAAGATACATTAAAAGAACTTAACGAAAAAGCTGAAAAGGCTCGAGAACTCCTTATCAAAACTCTTCTGGAAGCTGGATCGGGACATTCTGCTGGTCCTTTAGGAATGGCAGATATTTTTACCGCATTTTACTTCCATATTTTAAATCATGATCCAAAAAATCCAGAATGGGAAGATCGTGATAGATTAATTCTTTCAAATGGTCATATCTGCCCTATTCGATATGTTTCAATGGCACAGGCTGGATACTTCCCCGTCGAAGAGTTAAAAACATTGAGAAAGATCAACTCACGGCTCCAAGGTCATCCTCATAGAACTGTTTTACCAGGACTTGAGACGACATCTGGACCACTTGGAGAAGGTTTATCTCAAGGCATCGGTATCGCACTCGCTGCACAAATGGATAAGAAAAAATATTACACATATGTTATTGCAGGAGATGGTGAACTAAATGAAGGAAATATTTGGGAAGCATTGATGGTAGCGGGCAAATTACAATTGAATAATCTTATTTTGGTCGTCGATCGAAATAATATTCAAATTGATGGATTTACTGAGGACGTCATGCCGCTTGAACCATTACGAGAAAAGTTTGAAGCATTTAATTGGCATGTACTTGAAGCCGATGGACATAATATCGAACAATTTGTTGATCGTATCAACGAAGCACATGCAATTTACGAGAAACCTACAGTAATTATCGCACACACAATTCCAGGTAAAGGTGTCGAATTTATGGAGAAAGATTTCCATTGGCATGGGAAACCACCGAACAAAGATGAAGCAAAGGAAGCATTGCATGAATTGAGAACACTTGGCGGTAAAATTACCAGCGAGCATCAATAATATGTTAAATCCGAAATTAAAATTAAATACCAAACTTTTTGATAAAGATGTAGAAGTTGCACCAACTCGTGCTGGATTCGGAAGTGGGCTTCTAGCTCTTGGAGAAATGAATCCAAATGTCGTCGCACTTGCAGCCGATTTGACAGAATCAACACAAGCTCATAAATTTGCGGAGAAATTTCCAGAACGATTTATCCAAACAGGAATCGGAGAACAAAACATGGCAGCTATAGCAGCAGGGCTTGGCGTAACTGGTAAAATTGCTTTCATATCATCATATGCTACATTTTCTCCTGGAAAAAATTGGGAAACTTTAAGGACAACCGCTGTCTATAACGAAGCAAATGTTAAGATTGCAGGTCATCACGCAGGTATCATGACTGGACCGGATGGAGCGACACATCAAGCAACTGAGGATGTCGCAATTACTCGTTGCTGGCCAAACATGCATGTCTACGTCCCTTGCGATAGTATTGAGGCAAAGAAAATGACAATTGCATCGGCTGACATTTCGACTCCAGTATATATCCGATATACTAGAGATAAGACTCCTGTAATTACAACTGAGCAAACACCTTTTAAAGTTGGCCAAATGCAAGATTTTTGGGTCACAGAAAATCCACAAGCAACTATATTTGCAATGGGATATATGATGTATTATGCATTGGCAGCAGCGAAAGAACTTGAAGAAGAAGGATTTCCTGTACTTGTCGTCAATGCAGCGACGGTAAAGCCCTTGGATGAAGAAGGAATCCTCAGATTTACAGGACACACTGGTGCAGTTGTAACGGTTGAAGATCATCAAGTTGATGGTGGACTTGGAAGTGCAATTGCTGAATTTTTAGCTAAAACAAATCCTCTTCCAATGGAGTTTATTGGATTACAAAATACTTTTGCAGAATCAGGTGACTGGAAAGCAATTCTCGAGAAATATAATATGGATGTTCCGGCTATTAAGAAAGCTGTTAAAAAAGTTATCAAGCGTAAAAAAACATAACTCTTGTAACTGAACTGTAAAACATGCAACAATAGATATATGACTGCTGCCCTACTAGAAGAATTAAAAAAGATTATTAAAGGAGACGTCGTAACCGATGAGGAAACGATTCGTGTTCATAGTATGGACCGAAGTATTTATGCGGTCAAACCTCAAGTTGTCGTTTTTCCACTTGATGAAGAAGATGTCCAAAACCTCGTAGCATTTGTCGCAAAACATAAAAAAGAGCATCCCGATCTTAATGTTACACCTCGTGCTGCTGGAACCGACATGAGTGGTGGTGTTTTAAACAATTCAATTATCGTTTCTTTCATGAAATACTTTAATCGAGAGCCAGAATTCCATGGACATTCAGCAACTATCGAACCTGGTATGTATTATCGAGATTTTGAAAAGTATACATTAGCTCATGGACTCCTCTACCCTGCATATCCATCATCTCGTGAACTCTGTGCTCTTGGAGGAATGATCGGAAATAATGCAGGCGGTGAAAAATCTCTTGCATATGGAAAAGCAGAGGATTATGTCAATTCAATGGAAGTTGTCCTTGCTGATGGCAAACAATACACGATCAAACCACTCACAATTGCTGAACTCAAAAAGAAAATGAGGCAACAGGATTTTGAAGGAAAGCTCTATCGAAAAATATTCAATCTCATCGATCGACATTATGATCTTCTAAAGAAAGCAAAACCAGATGTTTCAAAGAACTCCGCTGGATATTACCTTTGGAATGTGTACGACAAAGAAAAAGGGATCTTTGATTTGACCAAACTTTTTGTCGGTGCACAAGGGACACTAGGAATCACCACCAAAGCAAATCTACGACTTGTACCAGTAAAAAAGCATGCAGAAATGTTGATTCTTTATGTGAAAGATGTTTCTCATTTGGCAGAAATTGTAAATGTTATTTTGCCGTTCAAACCTGAAAGTCTTGAAACATATGATGACTATACACTCGATCTCGCATTGAAATACGTCACAGGATTTGGCAAAAAGCTTGGTATGAATGATGTCCAAACAAAGCTTAAATTCCTTCCTGAATTCAAAATGAAAATGGCTGGCGGACTTCCAAATCTCACAATCCAAGCAGAATTTACCGGAGACGATTATGATGAGATTGCAAAAAAGATTAAAGAACTTGAAGAGAAATTAAAACCATATGATCTCAAGATGAAATGGGCAAAGAATGAAAAATCAGAGTTGAAATACTGGTTAATCAGAAGAGATAGTTTTGGTTTACTTTCAACAAAATTGAAGGATCGATATTCCGCTCCTTTTATCGATGATGTTACTGTAAAGCCAGAATATCTCCCTGAATTTTTACCAAAGTTTAAGGCAATTTTGAAAAAATATCCTGTCATTACTGCAATGCAAGGTCATGTGGGAAATGGGAATTTCCACGTATTCCCATTGATCGATTTACGAAATCCTGAAGAACAAAAGTTCATTCCGCAAATCAGTGAAGAGATTTTCAAACTTGTTGCCGAATATAAAGGTTCAACAAGCGGTGAGCATAATGACGGTATCGTCCGAACTCCCTATCTCCATTTACAATTTAATAAGAAAATCTTAACTCTCTTTGCTGAGACTAAAAAGATTTTTGATCCAAAAGGTATCTTTAATCCTCACAAAAAGACAAATCCAAATCCAGCTTTCCAAAAGGACCACTTCAAACAGCAATGGTAAATGAGATCAAAGAGTCTTTTTCCTTGGATCAGGTTCACTATCTCCCGACCAGTCTACAAGTACATTTGCACTTTCTAATGGGAGTGGAGCATCAAATTTCGGTGAACTTTGTGAGATATGCTCCTGTAAAGCGGTAACTTGCTCTGCATACAAAAGAGATTTGGCAATAGATGGCATTGACACTAAAACTGGGAGTTGAGCTAGACCCATCCCCTGTCGAGAGTTGGGCACTTGTGGAAATCCCATTGCTTTGTCGAAACCATCAGCAATATCTTGTTCTAAATATGCTAAGCCAACTCGCCCAAGTACAACATCTGCTCCTTGTTGGTGCATATCAGCAGGCATTAGTCTTTGCATTTCAACTTGAGAAAGAAACCATCTTTTTCCACCCTTTGTTTCTTTCCAAGCGATAACAGGAAACAATGCATCTCTTCTATACTCTTCATCAAATTGCATTGTTACATCTTGATCATAGAATCCTCTATCATCAATTCCCCCCAAAGTAATGTCAGCAGTTACGCCGCTATGGCTTTCAACGATATGCAGTCCCGAAGGAGTTGTTTTTATAAAAACAGCGGGTTCATATTTTGCCCTTATTCCATCCTCAACTATGACACCTGATTGCGGATCTATCATTTCAAGCTCGTCCAAACCACGCATGAATTTGAGACTCTTGGGACTCTGGATGTATGTAGAGACAGCACCAATAAATTCTTGTTCTTTATTCATCCAAGCAGGAATATGCTGGCGGTCATAAGGAGGATAACCAAATATTTCAGCCTCACGTTCTTCCCATTGTCCGAGAATGAATTTTTCTGTATCAAAATAAACTCTTTCATTAAGTGTCTTAAAATATGCATCGTAACCACGTACGGAAATCGCATCCATCCAGCTTTCTCTGTGATGTTCATCAAATTCACTATAACCAGGGATTGATTGATGAGTATGGTGGAGATGTGCAAGATCCATTTTTCGTTTAGCATCATCTGGCAAATCCCAGTCATCCAGTACCGCATTACGGCTTTGTCCTTTTATTGGGCTTACTTCCCTTAAAAATTCTAATAACCCTCCCCCTTTCAATGGATAGTCAATTGCGACAAAAAAAACATTGCTTCCATTTTCTGGATCGATAGTAGTATGTAATCGTACTGGTGCATTTGCAAAACCAATACTATGCTTTCGGTCTTGAAAACCCAAATCACGAAGTGTCAATTGGCCTTCATTTCTTGATTCTTTCTCTTTTTGTATAGGGGAAGTATCATGCGTTCGTCTTTCCATCTTGAAATTATAGTCAATTGAGGCTAATAAATCAACTCTATAGGTCTACAATATGTGCTTGATTTTTTACCTATAAACCAGTACTATTGATTCATACATGGCATTAATAACTCTTCGTGAACTCCTCGATAAAGCAGCTGAAGGTAATTATGGTGTTGGTGGATTCAACGTGAACAATATGGAGCAAATCCAAGCCATCATGGATGCTGCACGTGAAACAAATTCTCCCGTTATTCTGCAAGCTTCCCGCGGTGCAAGAGCATATGCAAACGATAAATTCCTCTATCATTTGATGATTGCAGCTACGGAAGTCTACCCAGAAATCCCAACCGTTCTACATCAAGATCATGGAAGTAAAGAAGCGTGTTTATCAGCAGTCGATATGGGTTATACAAGCGTTATGATTGACGGATCACTGCAAGCAGATCATAAGACTCCAGCATCGTATGAAGAGAATGTAGCAGTTACCAAGGAAGTTGTAGCATATGCTCACGCAAAAGGTGTAAGTGTTGAAGCAGAACTTGGCGTTATTGGTGGAATCGAGGATGGTGCAGGAGCTGGAGAAATGAAGAGTGATTTCCTTACAGATCCCGAACAGGCAGTGCAATTCGTTGAAGAAACTGGAGTTGATGCTTTAGCTGTAGCGATTGGAACAAGTCACGGCGTGTATAAATTCACAAAAGAACCGGATCATTCAGTATTAGTCATGGATCGAATTGTCGAAATACATAAGAGACTTCCACATACACATCTTGTTATGCACGGCTCATCAAGTGTTCCTCAAGAGTTATTACAAGAAATCAATAAATACGGTGGACAAATTAAACCAACCTGGGGTGTACCTGTACCAGAAATTCAAATGGGGATCCAACATGGAGTCCGTAAAGTAAATGTTGATACAGACACTCGCCTGGCAATCACTGCTGCTATCAGAAAGTTCTTCGTAGAACATCCTGAAAAGTTTGACCCTCGAGAATATCTAGCTGAAGCACGAACTGCAAATAAAGATATGATTGCGGCACGTATGAAAGCATTTGGTCAAGCAGGCCATGCTGGAGATTTCGTTAAATAGAACTAATCAACTCGTTCTTGCATTTCCTCTTTTGAAAGTAATCCCGGCTGTGCACCAACTTTACCTACAACTGAAGTAGCATTATTTGATCCCCATTCCATAGCCTTTGGTAAACTCAAACCATACAAACTTGCCGCCATAAATCCAGAGGTATAGGCATCCCCCGCTCCTGTACGCTCAACGACTGCACCTTCCAATGTACTGTGGTAATGGAATTCTCCTTTATCATCCAAGGCATATGAACCTCTTTTACCATTAGTCACGACTACTGTACACGGACCAAGTTTTTGGATCTTTTCCATAAGAGAGTGAATATATTCCCTATCATTATCCATAGTTTGTTTATCAGTAAGAATAATTTCAGCCTCTTCCTTATTAAGAAAAACCATTTTTGTCTTCTTTAAGACCTGATGAATGACATCCTTTCCTTCACGAAGCTGCGTTGATCCGGGATTAAAGGCCAAACTTGCCCCGCTTTCTTCAATAAAATCTAATACTTTTCTATACGGATTTCTCCAATCTCGACCAAGACTTGTCAAATAAACCATATCAGCCGTAACATCAGCCAAATGGAAGTTGTGCTCCCGCTCAACATCTTGTACAAAAATAGTTCTATCTCCCTTGAAATTAATAATCACAGAAAAATTTGAGGGTCCAGAAGATTCAGTAACAAAGGTTCTTTCAATGCGTTCTTTTGCAAGACAATTTCGTATCTTCATCGAGAATTCATCATCACCAGTTTCGGAAACCAATGTAGCCTTCACACCTAACCGCGTTAAACCAACTGCAACATTTGTAGCATTGCCACCAATTTCAAAGTTATATTTACTTACATCAATCTTTGCTCCAAGTTTAAAACTCACTTCTCCACCTTCTGCATGCATAGATTTATTTGCATCAGCAAGGGTCATAAAAGCATCAATTGTGGTTTCGCCTACAGTGATCACATTATAATGTCTCGTCATACTATCTCTAGCATACGTGAAAAGAGAAATCTAATGCAAGTGGGATTTAAAGTAACAGAATAGTCTATTAAAAGGTTTTTCGTGAGGAATTGAAAACTATTTTTGGCTGTCTAGCTTTAAGTAACGCTCTTGATACAACATCTGCTGTAGGAGAAGTTGTCATAACGTCCAATCCTCCACGAGCAATCGTAGCTGCTGCTAATCGTACCCTTGGTTCCGCAAAAAGTCCAATTGGGGGAACATCTACAATAGATTTACTATAATTGCCTTGTTCAACTGCCATAAGAATTGAATTCTAAGCTTATAGCAATCATTTGTCAAGCCTGTAGAGATTTTAGGCTATAATAGATTAATGAAGATACTTTCATTTCTTGTCCTCGTTCTTCTCATTTTTGGAATTGGCTTTTACTATTTTTTGACACAAACACACCCTTCTCTTTCACCATTTATTTCCGGTCAATTTTATATAGAAAAATTTATCAATCCACATAAAAAAATGCAAAGCTACGTTCTTGGTTTTATGCCTTATTGGAGGCTTGATGACATTAAATATGTTCGTCCACAACTTCTTTCCGAGTTTAATTATTTTAGCTTAACTGTAGGTTCAGATGGACATATCGCAAAAGTAGTAGACGGCGTGACGGATCCAGGCTGGAGAGGTTGGCAAAATGAAGAATTGAAAAACTTTACTTCAAAAGCAAATATTATTGGGACAGATGTAACAGTAACAATTGCAGCATTGGATAATGATTTGATTATGACCATTTTGGACAATGATGAATATCAAGATAATTTAATAACCGATATCATAACTGAAGTCAAAACAAGAAACCTCCAAGGTATAAATGTAGATTTTGAATACTTTGGCGAACCTGATCCTGCATATAAAACAGCCTTCACTACATTCAGTAAAAAGCTTAAAGCCGCATTAGATAGTGAAGTTCCGGGAACAGAATTAAGTATAAGTATAATGCCACTTGCAGCTCGTGAAGATGATCTTTTCGACTTCCAACAATTGGTCCCTATTTATGACAGATTCATAGGTATGTCATATGACTATTATGGTGCGTCGTCAGATATTGCCGGCCCTATTGCCCCAATGAAAGGATTCAATGAAGGCCAATATTTTTTTGATGTGGAGACAACCTATAAAGACTATAGACAATATATTCCTCGAGAAAAGCTAGTTATGGGAGTCCCTTTTTATGGCTGGGAATGGGCGGTTGAAGACGGGAAAATTCGTAACAGTTTGACATATCCATCTAGTGACGATAGAAATTATGCGGCTGTTATCTCATATGCTCGGGCTAAAGAAAGTAAAGAGCTCAAGAAGAACCAATGCAAATGGGATGAACCTGCACAAGAGACATGGTGTTGGTATAAAGACACAAAATTAGGCACAGATAAGCAAGTTTGGCTTGCTGACAATAGATCAGTTGAGACCCGATTTAATTTTGCTGAAAAACAAGGATTTGCAGGCGTCGCAATTTGGACACTTGGTTATGATAAGCAATATTCTGACTTATGGGACATAATTTCTTCTAAGTTCACTCATCAGTAAAATGTCTAAAACCTGTCAGGTTTAATGTTCTTGCATAGTTCTTACATGTTTGTTACAATAAGAACTATGAGATTAGAACATGAGCCAGTAAATAAACAAACTAATAGAGATATTCGACCGCTTAGCACACCTGCGGAGATACTTGGTGGCATTTTGGCAAAACCTACTTTTGAACTACCTGAAAAAGATAAACTTCCTAATAAAAAATATTTGGGAATCTCTTCTCCCGCAGAGCCATCAAGAAGATATGAGTTACTCGATCAAAGTTCAAAATTATTGACTAAAGAAGATCCTTTTACGGTAGCAGATGTTTTTGCTTTCACAGATGCGATACAAGAAATAGCTGGTAGTGCCCATTTAGACAAAAGTGAATCGCTTGCAATAGTGCCAGATATAATTCCTAAAACAGGTGTAGCAAAAATGTCTTTACACCAAAGAATTGACCCGGATGGAGCGAGTCTTAATATTGTATACCAAGGAGCTGCAGGAAAACCTGACACACGATATGTAATTGGGGAAGATTTTAGTCGAGGAGTAAATTACAATACACCATATATTGTAGAATTTAAATCTTCAGAACCAGATGAGGACGGGACACGACCGAATGAAAATGCACGCATGTATCCATATAGTAGAAGAATGGATGTGAATGGAGTTCAACTTGATCCAGAGACGGATGGACGTAGAATTTGTGAAGATATTTATGTAGCATATCTTGCTGATGCTGGACGGATTGAACCTAATCAAGCAAAAATTGCAAAGGAGATATTGCACGAGGGCACCCCAATAACAATGCTCGAACCTGCAAAATAATAGCAATTAGACCTTATTCTGCTTTTAATACATTTCGATATCTTTTGTCATATTGAATCTACTTTAAATAGGATATAAGATATTTATATGAGAAATAAATCGGATTTACTTTTACTCGCTACATTCATTTACGTGATAACAATATTTGCATATATCGCAAGTAATCAATCAGAAAAAGCAAAAGCAGATACAAATCATGTAGTTATATCTCAAATTCAATTGAGTGGAACATCTGCAAATGACGAATTCGTAGAACTCTATAATCCAACTGGTGCAATTGTAGATTTATCTAAATGGAGACTTACAAGGAAGTCATCAACAGGAGGTTCTGTACAAAATCTGGTCGCAAGTCTTTCAGGAACAATTAAACCAAAGAGTTATTTCTTAATTACTCACCCCGCAGCGGCTACTAACTCTATTGCAGATATAGTCTATTCTTCATCAAGCAGTGCAATGACCACAAACAATACCATTTCATTATTTAGCGACGCTGGAATAACAGTAGTAGATAAAATTGGACTCGGGACTGCAGTAGATGTAGAAACCACTGCATTTGCAGATAATCCTGAGGGTGGAGAAAGTATTGTACGAAAAGCTTCATCGAATTCCACGGCCCAATCATTATTTACAGGTGGTGTCGAAGTATTTTCTGGAAATGAGTTCGATAACGATAATAATAGTACTGATTTCGTTCTTTTTACAAGCTCTTTACCCCGAAACTCAAATTCGCCAGCAGCACAACCAACTGGATCAACGAGTCCGACTATTACGCCGACAGTAACACAATCACCTACTGTTATACCATCACAAACGCCTACAAGTGTACCAACATCTACACCTCATCCAACTATAATTCCAACACATACACCGATGCCTACGACAACTATTCCAACCCCTACAAATACTCCAGTACCAACAGCGACAAAAACGCCAACTCCAACACAACCAGTACCTACTGCTACCATAGCTCCAACAAATCAACCAACTGCGATTCCGACAGCAATGCCTACGCCGACAGGTACTCCTACCCCAATACCTTCAGGTCAGGTCGTTGTAAGCGAACAAATTACTCCTAAAACAAAACTCATTTGTATCCAAACATATAAACAGATAAAGATTCTTGGATATAAATTCTCAATACCACAGATTAAATGCTCAATTGTTCGTATTGAAACATCAATAAAAGGTAAAAAAAACTATAACAGATAGATTAAACAGAGGTTTTAAGCATTATTGTCTTTTTCGAAATTTAATGCACAAGAATTAATACAATAGTGCTTATTTGTTGGTGAAGTAGAATCGTCAAAAAGATGTCCAAGATGACTTCCACAATTTTTGCAGATAACTTCCGTACGAACCATACCGAGACTTGAATCATCTTTTAGCTCAACAGCATCACTATTTGCCACTTCAGAAAAACTTGGCCAGCCAATTAAACCTGGAATGGTTGATTCATATTTTGAATTACTTTTAAAAACGACAGTATTACACGCAGCACATCGATAATCACCATTTGCATCATTATTGAGTAACGCACCAGATCCAGGAACTTCAGTCCCTTTCTCTCGCAAAACTCTGTATTGCTCAGGAGTTAATTTCTCTTTCCAGTATTCCTCTGTCTTATCCTTCATGTTTGCCATATATCTATTATACATCGTTTGGCAAGTTTAGATGCTCAAGCTATTTATGCTACAATTAATAGGCATACTGCGTATGAGATCCCGCCTAGATCATAAAAATACAAGATTTCCGAAAAAGAAATGGAGCTTTAAGAATTTCAGCCTTAAAGATGCTACTAAAAATTTTGTTGGAAGACACAAAAGAAAAATATTTTACTCTCTTTGTCTGCTCATAGCTTTTCTCGCTTTAGTTCCTCCTGCTACATATTTATATTTCGCACGAGACCTGAAAGATAAAGACAGTGTCATTAATCGTGGAATGACCGGTTTAACATTGCAGGACAGAGATGGCAAAGCGTTCTACACCTTTTACCAACCGAAAGAAATTAATTATATTTCTTTTTCAGATATTCCGGTAACCGCTCAAGAGGCACTTATTTCTTCAGAAGACAAAAACTTTTATACGAATCAAGGATTTTCAATCACAGGTATTTTGCGTGCATTCGTCGTAAACCTCTTTGCAGGACAAATTGTCGAGGGAGGATCTACAATCACACAAGGTTTGGCAAAGAATGCATTCCTCAGCCAATCGAGAAACTATCTCAGAAAATACCAGGAGATTGTATTGGCAGCTGAATTAACCAGACGATTTAGTAAAGAAGATATTATGGAAATGTATCTTAATTCTATTTATTTCGGTGAAGGTGCATTTGGTATTGAGAATGCATCACAAGTATACTTCGGAATTCATGCAAGAGAACTTTCACTAGCCCAATCAGCATTACTTATTGGAGTTCTACCTGCACCTTCAGCGTATTCCCCACTCTCAAATCCTGACGATAAAGCAAAGATTAGACAACAATATGTTCTAGGAGAAATGGTTGAGGAAGGATATATCACTCAAGCACAAGCGGATGATGCTGCAAGTGAGCCGCTTGTCTATAAATCAAATCCTATCAAAAGTGATACCAATACAATTGCCTTCCATTTTGCTAATTATGTGAGGAATCAGCTCATCCAAGAATTTGGCGAAGAACGTGTGGTAAGTGAAGGCTTCAGAGTCAAAACTACAATGGACCGTGAATTCCAAGAATATTCTGAAGAGGCAGTCAAAACGCAAATTGAACGAATAAAGTACAACGATGCAAGTAATGGTGCAGCTGTGGCAATTGATCCGAAGAATGGACAGATTTTAGCGATGGTCGGAAGTTATGATTGGACGGATGAGAACTTTGGTCAGACAAATATGGCGATCACACCAAGACAACCAGGATCATCATTTAAGCCACTTATTTATGCACGAGCTTTAGAAGACAAAGATATAACTCCAGCTACTATTTTAGAAGATAAAGAAACAACATTTGCTGGTAGTTACAAACCAAAAAATTATGATCTTAGATATCGTGGAAATGTCACAGTAAGACGAGCATTGGCTAATTCCCTCAATATTCCTGCAGTGGAAGTTATGGAAATGGTTGGAGTATCAAAAGGTTTGAGCACAGCAAGTGATTTTGGAATTACAACTTTAAGCTCCGACACAAACTATGGATTATCTCTCGTTTTGGGAACAGGAGAAGTGCAACTTCTTGAACTAACCAACGCATACGCTGTTTTTGCAAATCAAGGGACATACCATAAACCTACAGGTATTATGGAGATTACAAATAAATACAATCAATCTGTAAATCAGCCGCAAAGTTTTTGGGAAAGATTAAATCCATTAAATTGGTTTAAACAAACCAACCGCTCAGGTGCACGAGAAGTACTGAGTGAAGAAGCCTCATTTTTGATCTCCTCTATTCTTTCAGATAACCGTGCACGATCAGAAGTATTTGGTGGATCATTGACTATTTCACGTCCTGCTGCTGTTAAAACAGGTACAACTGAAGATTACCGAGACGCTTTAACTGTTGGATACACACCAAGTCTAGTGGTAGGAGTATGGGTCGGTAACAATGATAATTCCCCTATGGATAATGTGGCTGGATCGCTAGGAGCTGCACCAATTTGGAGAAATATGATGGGACACTATCTTATGGGTAAACCAGTTGAAGAGTTTAAAAAGCCAACCTTTGTAGTGAGTGAGCCTATTTGTCTTAATGGTCGACCAACAAGTACAATGGAGTTCTTTATAGCAGGGACACAACCACCTTCATGTGATAGTCCGACAGAAAGGCCAACCAATACACCACAACCATCTGACCAACCAACGCCAACAAATCAACCTGATGATAATCAAGATGAGAATAACAATCCTACCCCTACTGTACAACCAACGGTAACAGTCTTGCCTACACCAACAGCAGGTTCTGGGCCAGTTACCACGCTTATACCGACGGTCCAAGTAAATCCTTAAATGCAGTTGAAGTAGCTTTTTTGAATTTTTATTTTAGACTAATTTGGCAAGCTAAATTAAATATTATTGCTCACCTTGACACTTTTTATAAAAGCATATAAAGTGAGAATATATCCGTAAGAAACGGGTAAGAACTTATCTATTCCCTTATGAACGTCCCAACAGCAAGTTTGCTGCCGTCATCTCAACAGTTTCTTGTTGAAAATTTATTCTCGCTCGACATCACCCAAAAACAAACCTCGACAAGAATTGTTATGCAGCTCCTATACAATCAGGTTAATACAAAGGATATTCCTCATATCGTTGATCTTCTTCAGGAGCACCTTCCTAATGTACTTCACACAGATTGTTATAACGACGAAGGTCTTCCTTTCAACATAGAAGTTCGACATACTGAAATTGGTCATTTGTTCGAACATATACTCCTTGAATATTTATGTCAGCAAAAAATTGCCAAAGGAGCACAAAGAGCATCCTACGCTGGAAATACCAAATGGAATTGGGTTCGAGATCCTCGGGGGAAATTTCATATCAGGCTTACATGCGGAATGAGAGACGCAGACATATTGCCGATTGCACTTGAGAGAACCATTGATTTAATGAAAATTTTACTTGCACAACATCAAACACCATTATTTACGAAATCTCTCTACGGTCCAAAAAATGGTTTGAAGAATGGAAAACGATCGAGAGAAAAACGAATTAAGAGAACTTCTTAAGAAGCTCTTGTATCTCATGCTTCTTTTCCTCAGTCACGTGAACTGCAATAACACCTACATTATACTGTCCGTAAACGACAACTGAATCTAGCGGAGCTAATAATATTGCTGGAATTGTTAATAAATCTTCCTCCCCCGCCACTACAATTGTTTGCTTGAGTTTTGAGGTGCGATATTCTTGTATAGCATTTTTAATTCGCTCTACAGCATTTTGCTCAATAGTTCCAGCTGCATTTCTTGCAGATGTGAGTGACTCAAGCGAATAAAAGATCTCAATATCATCTTCTGCTAACATACTTCGTCTCGTCTTTAAATCAACGATGCTAATTGCTGCTTGATTGTCTGATTTATAGAGAGAAAGAGAGATAACATCACCAACAGCGATAACGAAACTATTTTTATACTCTTCAAGTACCTGGGAAGATTCCTTATAAATATTTCCAAAAGGTTTACGCAATTCTTCTTTAAGAACTGCTGGCATCACATAACTCTTTGCCATAAGAAAGGACATATAATTAAATCCATCTCTATCAATCTCTCCGTTTCTTATTCGTGCAGATGTAATAACTTCCTCATCATTTCCCAAACTATATGGCACATGAACAATTGCTAATGCGGCAAAACCTCTTTGCAGTCTGTCCTCATTAATCTTTTTGACATTGGGAAGATTATCTTCAGTCGCAAAGATTGCTTCAATATTTTTCTCAGTTAAGCTATTACCATAAATATCATCGATAGGAATTATCTCTGCTCTATCGATTACAGCTTTCTCTTTGAGATATGTCATAACTGCTTCTTTACGGACTTGAAAAGATTCAATAAGCAAAGCATTTTGTTTGTGGTTGTATAACTTACTTGTAGCGACTCCAACAATTACTTTATCGCTTTGTTCGAATGCTGTATCCAATAGCTTTTTATGGCCTCCATGCAGTCGATCAAATGTCCCGCCAAGGATACCAAGTTTGTATATCATAGTGCAAAGTATACTCAGGTTTTACCGATGATTCAAGTTACTTTTTTTGTGGAACTTTTGCACCTTTCTTCCGAGCTTCTGAAAGTCCAATTGCTACTGCCTGTTTGCGATCAGTGACTTTACCGCCTTTTCCTTTGGGTCCACTTTTCAAATCACCTTTCTTAAATTCATTCATTACTTCATGTACTTTTTCTTGTGCTTTTTTACCATATTTTGACATATCATCACCTCCTCCACCTATAATGATATTTTTTAATAGTAAGAGTGAAAATAAAAGGATGTAAGGATGAGGGAAGAACTATTTTCCAAATCGACGCTCTCTTCGAGCAAATTCTTCAAGAGCTTTATCAAATTCTTTCTCATCAAACTCCGGCCAATACTTATCAGTAAAATACAATTCGCTATAAATTCCTTGCCATGGGAGATAACCACTGAGACGCTGCTCACCACCCGTTCTAATAATTAGATCAGGGTCAGGTTGACCATTTGTATATAAATACTGTGCAATAGTTTGCTCAGTTATATCAGTGGAATTTATACCTTTTGATACTATTTGCTGTACAGCATGAAGTATCTCTGCTCGACCTCCATAGTTCAATGCAATGTTTATAGTAATTGCATTATTATCTTTAGATTGATCCAAAACCTTCTGTGTTTCTTTTTGGATATCTTTAGGAAACGCTGTCATATCACCAAGTACTTGTATCTTGCCACCCTTTTTTAAAATCTTCTGTAACATCCGACCGGCAAAAAGATCACGAAAAAGATTCATCAAATAATCGACTTCTTTCTTCTCACGATTCCAATTCTCTGTAGAAAAGGCCCAAAATGTTACATACTCTATCTTTCGTTCAAGAGCATGATCGACAATATTCTCGATATTTTCATATCCTTTTTTATGTCCAATCAATGTGGGAATATGACGCTCTTTTGCCCAACGCCTATTTCCATCCATAATAAATGCTATGTGCTTAATCATATGTTATTTTTTATAAAATTCGCTGCAACTGGATCATCTTTTAGTTGTGCAACTTGTAAAACACTCCATTCAGAATAATCAGTTGGATTTTTAGTTACATTTTGTATATATGTTTCCCAGTTCACCCAGAGATAGAATTCTACTTCCAAAGGATTTGGAATAGGATCACTATCAACTAATACAAAGTAAACAGGGCATATTTCATTTTCTACAATACCATTAAGCTCAACTTTATAGCGAAAATCTGGAAGTATAATCTCCAATTTCCGAGGTTGAAGACCTAATTCATAATCCAACCTTCGCTTCACAGCATCTTCCACAGATTCACCTTGTGCTGGATGTCCACAACAACTATTGGTCCACATTCCTGGCCAGACTTTCTTGGAAAGTGCACGCTGTGTTAATAAGAATTCTCCATTGAGATTAAACACATATGACGAGAAACCCCGATGTAGCGGAGTATTCCCACTATGTGCTTCGAGCTTGGGCATAGTACCAATCTCTTCATTATTATCATTTACGAGTACAACAAATTCATTCATAAGATCACTCACCTTCTAACTCTTGTAATGTCCGGAAGCTTTTCTCGTTGTCGATGGGAGTAATCAAATTGATATCCTTCAGGGAAAACTGGTGATGTTGATCGATGTAAACCATGAGTAAGCATCCGATTGCTCGCAGCATGATTCACTATTTCAAGGGAAGTATCTCTTGCGGTTGGATCATTGAGAAAATTTGCCACAGTAAGCCATTGTGGAGGTCCAGCAATTTCTTTCTTCGCGGTAGGATTAAAAGCATACTGTGCAGGGCCATCATAAATAACGACTTCCAGTCCTCCCGCGGTACCAGGAAGTGTAAACAATGGGATCTCTGGCCTTTCTTTATAAAGAACTCGCCGGAAATGATGCCCCACATCTCGGACACCTTGTGCATCGATGACCTCTTCCATTGCTCCTCGCAAGGTATCAGTTGGAGATTCAGGGATATGTGTAACAGGATCGACCTTAATCGTTTCCTGAACCAAAGAAAGACTCCCTTCGATTTTACCTGTTTCAGGCTTGGACTCACCTTGTCTAACGGAAAGTATTTGCAATTGTTGGTCATCAGCTTCTGATAAATCCTTTAATACAATAAGAACTCCTATTCCGACAACCGTTCGTAAGGCCTCATCTTGTTCGTGAGATGGAATCGCTAATGATTCAATAGAAGAAATACTCATGATTATCTGATAACCGTCCCTTCTACTGATTTACCTTTAATTGCATAGGACAAATTATTTGAGTCATTTCCGTTCAAAAGCAAGGTCTCGACTCCATAATTTGCCATTGATAAAGCATCTTCAACTTTATGAAACATTCCTCCCGTAACATCTGCAACAGATAGATTTTGTATATATGCTTTCGTTGTTTTCCAATTTTCTTTTGTTATTTCAGGAATAACTTTTTTGGTATCATCCAAAACTCCGTCAACATTACAAAGTTGGATTATTTTGGCAATAGTGTAATTATGTTTTTGTAAATCCTGACAAATAGCATTAAGTATTGTTTCGCCAGAAAGAATCGTGGTTTTCTGAGCACTATCCCAGATAACATCTCCATAGATGACAGGAATTAGTCCTTGCTTGAGAGCTTCTCTGACAGGTGAAAAATACGTTTCGTTAATGATACCCTTTTTTGCAAGAATAAAGCTTCGTGGGCTAAATGAAACGGCAGGAAGACCTTCTTCGATAAGGATATCTATGACAATTCTATTTATTTCCTGAGCATCTCGAGAAACTTTTGCTATACCCCATCGATCAGTGTAACCATTTTTTCCTCCATATTTTTTGGCAGAAGTATGACCAAAGCTTCCACTGCCATGTGCAATCAGTAAGGGTGCTTTTACTTTCTTTAACGATTTTGCAACCGCACGAATCGTCTCAATCTGAGCTTTATACGGAACAGTTTTATCAGTAATGACTGAACCTCCAAGTTTGATGCAATAAATCTTTTGCTTCATAGAACGACTATGTAATAAGTCGTAATTTTTTGCCAAATCATTCGATTTTACATATAATGTCTGCATGAGCTCCTTAATTACCAAAGTGCTGCAGGGAGATGAGCAGGCAGTTGTCGCCTTTTATAACTTCTACTCCCCAAGAATCTTACGGTTTTTAAAAAATAAATTACCGCAAGGAGAAGATGCACAGGAGATATTAAATGATGTTTTTCTTGAAGCAGTAGATGCTTTGCCGACTTTGCAAAAAGAAACCAATGTGCAAGCATGGTTGTATAAGATTGCTTTAAATAAAACTGCTGACTTTTATCGAAAACGTAAGATTAAGTCTTTCCTTTTTTCTCAGATGCCATACCTTTCGATTATTGCAAACGAAATAAGCCAACCTGAATTTCAAATGGAAAAGAATAAAATTAGAGACCGGATTGAGGCTGCATTTTTAAGTATTGCAACACATTATCAACAAATATTGCGAATGCATTATGAAGATGAGTTGTCTGTCAAAGCAATTGCATTAGCGATGAACCTATCAGATAAAGCTACAGAATCACTTCTCTACAGGGCTCGGCAAAGCTTTATAAAATCATATGAACGAACGTGAATTCCTACTAAAACTCCAAGATCGAGCACGTGAACAAGAACAAGCAATGAAAGCTGTTCCCTTCCCCAAATTCTTCAAATTTGTCATTGAATGGTTCAGTCATCATCCTTGGAGATTTTTAATTCCACTCGCCTTTCTTGTTTCACTTCTTTTTCGTAGTGTTATTGGTCCTGACTATACAGATTTTATTTTACGATTGTTTCGAGGAATCATATGAAGAAAAGAGTTTTTCTTATTTACGCAAGTTATATTTGGACCAAGATGCTTTTGGGATTGACCTTCCATCCGTACAAATCTATTAAAGAAACAGTACGAAGACCAGTGCTCATTCCTGTCATTTTTTCTCCAATGATTGCTGTTGTGCTCCTTTTTCTTACTGCAAAAATTGGCTCATTACTTATCGTTGTGTATGGGATGCAGCGTGAAGCGGTAGCATTATTCCTCAGTACCACTTTTATCTCAATTCTTTTTTGGCAAGTATTATTGGTGTACTTTTTTGTGAGTTTTTTGATAGCAGTAAAAAGAAGAGTATAATATTATTTCTTTCGAACTTTAATCCCCTTAGGAGTATCTTCAATAATATATCCTAACTTCTCGATATCTGCACGAATCTTATCAGCTGCATTGAAATGGTTTTGTTTTCGAAGCATTTGTCGCTCTTCAACCATGTGTTGGATTTGTCCTGGAATTTTTCCTTCAACAACACTGATTTGCTTCGCTAGATCTTCCAAGTTAAGTCCAAGTACTCTATCAAATTTGAAAACTAACTTTGCTTTTGCACCACTTGGGAGGTCTGCTTTTACCAACTCCCAAACAACAGCCAAAGCTTTTGCCATATTCAAATCTTCATTAATTGCTTCCAAAAAGCGATCCTCATATTCTTTCAAGGCTTCAGCAAAACCTGTACCGTTATCTGTATTCTCATCTTCCCATTTGCTGATTTCGATAACCAATTTCTTGTAGGCATTTTGTGCAGCATCAAGTGATTGGTAGGTAAAATTCATTTCCTGTCGATAGTGTGTTTGGAGATACAGATATCGCAATGCGAGAAGATCATAATTTTGTTGTTCCAAATCATAAAGCGTGTAGGTATTGCCCAAACTCTTACTCATCTTCTCACCTGAAATTTGCATAAACGCTGTGTGAATCCAATACTTTGCCAACGGCTTATTTGTCACCGCTTCTGATTGTGCTATTTCGTTTGGATGATGGATTTCTTTGTGATCAATACCTCCGGTATGAATATCAAATGATTCACCAAGGTATTTCATACTCATCGCAGAACATTCGATATGCCAACCTGGAAATCCTTTACCCCATGGACTCTTCCACTCCATTTGTCGTTTTTCACCTGATGGACTGAACTTCCATAATGCAAAATCTCGTGGACTATGTTTTTCTTCATTTGCCTCTACACGAGCACCTTCTTTAACTTGATCAAGCGAAGAAAGTTTACCATATTCTGGATACTTTATCGTGTCAAAGTAAATGCCATCTGAAGTTTCGTACGTATACCCTGCTGCTTCAAGACGTTTGATGAGGTCAATTTGTTCACGAATATGATCTGTTGCTTTGCAGAATTTATTTGGCCGCGTGAGGTTGAGTGAATCATAATCTTTAAGGAAAATTTCTGTATAAAATTCAGCGACTTCCCAAACAGTTTTACCTTCAAGTCGGGCCGTCTTCTCAAGCTTATCTTCTCCACCATCTCCACCACCAGCATCATCAAGTGTCATATGTCCGACGTCTGTAATGTTCATGATAAACTTAACATCATAACCATTGTATTTGAGTGTTCGAAGCAATAAATCAGCAGTGGTAAAAGCACGCATGTTACCAATGTGTGCAAATTGATACACAGTTGGACCACACGAATACATCCCTACTTGGAGTGGATGAATTGGTTTAAAGTCTTCTACTTTGCGGGAAAGTGAATTATATAGCTTAAGCATATATTGCATTATACATTGAACCTAGCAGAATGGCAAAGAAGATGGATAAAATGATCAACCGCTTGATCCACGATTAATTTCGGTTTTTGTCTTTGCTTGTGTCACTGCAACTGGTGCACCAAGTTTGTCAGGACCTTTGCCATTCTTGCCATGCGATTGGAATGATTGCATGGATTCTTCCATCCTTGCCTTCTTCTCTTCTTCCTCCTGTTGCTGCTGTTCCTCTTCTTCTTGTTTTAATTGCAACTCCTCTTCTTCTCTCTCTCTTCTCTTTTGTTGTGCTTCTGCACCAAATGTTGCTTCAAAGTAAGTTTCTTTATGCTGTTTTTGTAACTCCATTAGCTTTTGTCGTGTTTCATCAAGCTTGGATTGCTCACCTGGATTTGCAGCCGGCATTGGACCACTTGGAGAGGCAGCAGATGCCTTTTGCATTTGTGATGCAGCTTGTGCGGGATCACCACTTGGATCAAGTGTTTCTGGAGAAGCCGAAGAAACATTCCCATATAATTGGTCAACGAATGTTTGATTTGCAGCTTTTGCTTGCTGGGAAGCTTGTCCTCCAGCATCTTGTGCTTTCTTCTTTAAACCTGCATTGATAGGATTACCTTCTTCAAAGGATGAGCCTTCAGAATTGGAATGAAATGGATTAAACCCCATACTTCTATAGTACAACAAATACAATTAAAGAAACAAATTAGTACTCGCTACGACCTTCCATCGCTCGTTCGAGTGTCGTCGGGTCAGCATATTCAATGTCAGAACCGATCGGGAGTCCTCGTCCAATTCGAGAGATTTTGACATCGCCATCAACTGATTTCAATTGCTTTGCGATATACATTGCCGTGGCTTCACCTTCCATTGTGGGATTGGTTGCTAAAATAATTTCTTTTATTTCACTTCCATCACTGAGCGAAGTCGAAGTGCTTTTTCTAATCCTTGAAACCAATTCACCAATACGAAGTTCATCAGGACCGATATTATTGAGTGGATCAATCTTTCCATGAAGCACATGGTAAAGTCCTTTGAATTTCCTACTTTTTTCCAGTGCGATCACGTCAAGTGGTTGCTCTACAACACAAACAACTGACTTATCACGATGCGGATCAGAGCAAACATCACATGGATCACTCTCTCCAACATTGAAACAAATTGAACAGCTTACGGTTCCAATTCGTAGATTCTGGACTGATCGTGCAAACCGATCTAACTCACCTTGTGGCACATGCAGGAGATAGAATGTTAAGCGTTCAGCAGTTTTTGGACCAATGCCCGGTAACCGTTCAAAACTTTCGACTACTTGTTGAATTGCTTTTGGAATTTTCATAATTAGAATATAAGATTGCTGAGAGATTCTCCTGTACGAATTCGTTTGATTGCTTCAGCAACCAATGGAGCAACAGTCGCAACTTTTATCTTTGGATTCTTTGAGACATCCGGTCGAAGTGCAATTGTATCAGTAATGATAACTTCATCAATTGCTGATTTACTAATATTCTCTATCGCATCTCCAGAAAAAAGCCCATGCGTGACAGCAACTCTGATACTTTTGGCACCTTCTTTTTTCAAGAAATCCGCTGCATGAACAATAGTTCCTCCAGTATCGAGCATATCATCAACCAAGATAACATTTTTATTCTTCACTTCACCAATCATCGCCAAGGCTTTTGATTGGTTATTAAGAGTGACATCACGTTGTTTGTACACCAATGCCACACCAGACGCTGCAAGCATTTTGGCATAACTTGTTGCACGGAGTAATCCACCCTTATCCGGTGACGCCACCACTATCCCATCAAGATTCTTTGATTTAATAGTTGGGAGCAAAGCATAACTGCCATACAAATTATCCCATGGAATCTGGACAAACCCTTGTTGTTGTTCGGAATGGATATCGACTGTAACGATTCGAGCTGCTCCGGTATTTTCAATCATTTGTGCAACGACTGATGAACTTATCGGAACTCGTGGCATCTCTTTGCGATCTTGCCTGGAATACGAAAAGTAAGGGATGATGACTGATATTTCCGCAGCAGAAGCACGCTTCGCAGCATCAATCATGAATAATACTTCCATAATACTATCATTCACTTTTGGTGCTGTTGGTTGAATTATAAAAACATGACGACGACGCATGTTGGGCGTGATTCGCACTCTAATTTCTCCATCGGAGAAAATAGAAATAGGCTCAAACAATGCAATATTTGAGAGCTTTGCGATATCCCGTGCCAAACCAACATGTGAAGTCCCCGTCAAAAGGATGGGTTCATCGATTGCAAGATTTGCCATAGATTACGAATATTATTTACCGCCACCGAGAAGACTTCCGAGTCCTCCCATACCGCCGGTCATTTCTTGAAGTTTCTTTGCAGCCACTTCTTGTGATTTCTTCACAGCTTCATTAACCGCACCTCTGATGTCGTTATCTGATTTTCCGTTACTTTTGATTTCTCGAATTTCTTGGTCACCACTGATTCGGACGTATACACCATGCTTATTAACTTCAACTTCCTGCATTTTCAGCTCTCGTTGCATAGCCATAGCTTGGTCACGCATCTTCTTCAATTCGCCTAATTGTCCAAATGGATTAAATGCCATAATCAATCACCTCACTTTCATTGCTTCGCTCAATAGCTAAGCTTTTATTTCTTCAATTCTACCGCAATTTCCATATCATTACCAGTCAAAGCTTTCGCAATCTTGAGTAATGCTTCTCTATTTTTTAAATCATCGAGTCGTTCTTTATGAAACTTATATCCCGCTTCAATGAGCAAATGATTTTTGGAATAGCTTTTGATTGTGCATCCCCGAAGAAGTCCTGCAACTGTATGATTATATTGTTTCATTTCATTGATCAAATTCTTCCAGAAAAGATCAAGCCATTCTTTTGTAGCTTCTTTGCCATCTGTCTTCATCAATTCAACAGTTGTTGTTTCGATAACAACTTCATCTTCATCCGCTTTTGGATCTTTCTTCGGGACACCGTACAATGCTTCCTTACGCTTAATATCTCCAACGTGCTTGCGAAGGGTTTTGACTGTAATATCTTCGACAACCATAGACATCGGTGCACCAACACCAATTTCTTCCCTGAGCGAAGTCGAAGTGCTTCCACTATTTATGTTCCATTCTAAAATAACCAATTCTAAAGGCAATTGCGGCAATACTGCAAACTTCATTTCACCATATGCACGGGATAATAATGCGAATAGAACTTTAATCTCATCAAGCGTAAACTGTGATGCTTTACCTTTATCTTGAATCTGCCCAAGCATTTCTTCATGCAACGCTTCCATCAACTTCTGGATGAAATGTTTCATATCGATCCCCTGTTGCGTCAAAGCCGCAATTATCTGCAAACCTTTTTGTGAATCTTTTGCAGCAAAGCTTGCAAGTAAATCTGAAACCTGTAAAGTAATACTTGAAACTTTATATTTCTCTTCAATAAAATCCTTGGTAATCTTTTTTCCTTGTGCCAAGGTAATCAACTCTTCCAACATCTTTACACCATCTCGGAAGCCTCCTCCTGCTAGCTTTGCAATCATAAGGAGAGAATCATCATCGACTTCTGCTTGTTCGCTTTTAATGATTCTTTTGAATGAACGTACTAATTCTTCCGGCGTTGCAAGAGAAAATGATATATGGAAACAGCGTGAGAGGATCGTTGACGGTACTTTCTGCGGTTCTGTGGTACAAAGTACGAACATAGCATGTTCAGGCGGTTCTTCAAGCGTTTTAAGTAGTGCATTGAATGCTTCTGTCGTTAACATGTGAACTTCATCAATGATATAGACTTTTTTTAATGAAGAAACTGGCGACAATCGGATTTTTTCCTTCAGATCACGGATTTCATCAATACCTCGATTGGACGCGGCATCGATTTCCAAAATATCGATACTTGTGCCGTTGGTTATAGAAAGACATTGCTCACAAACATTGCAGGGTTCGGTCTCTCCTTCTTTTTTGCCTGTACAATTAACAGCTTTTGCAAGGATACGAGCTGTTGAGGTTTTACCCAAACCTTTTGGACCGGTAAAGAGAAATGCATGTGGGACACTTTTCTTAAGGACTGAAGTTAATGTTTCGCGTACTGCTGCACTATCAAGATCATGAATTATTTGTGGACGATATTTACGATAGAAAACCATGGGACGTCGGATTATTATACATGATTATCCTATTCCGGGAAGAAAGAAAACTGGCATGTTGAAACAAGTTCAGGATGGCAAAAAAACTTACTGATGGTGAATTCCTAGTAAATGCAGCATGCCGTGTTCGACGAGCATGTCGACACGATCATCAACGAGTTCTTCTTCTGATGCAGCTTCCCTGATCAATTCAGGATATGAAATGATTATATCTCCCAATCGATTGACATCTGAATCCGGCGGCAAAACAGATTCTCCGCCTTCAGAAATTGGGAAAGAAAGGATATTTGCAGTCTTGTCTTTGTCTCGGTACTTTTTATTCAAAGCACGCATCTTTCGATCACCGACAATAGCGATGGAGACTTCGATCTGACTTTGCACATTCTGTTCTTCAAGCACGTGAGAAACAGCAGCTTTCATCCTCTTTCGATTGACTTTATATCTGCTTTCTACGTAAATTAAAACTTTGGGTTTTGTCATTATGTTAGCTTGATACGAGCAGCTTCTTCTTGCTTAAGCTTTTTCTTCAGCTTTTTTGCAAGTGAAGGTTTGAGGTAGAACTTGCGCCTTTTAGCCTCTTGCACGATACCTGCATCCATAACTTTTTTAGAAAAGTTTCGGATGATTTGATCATCTGATTGTCCTGGTAATTTTTTAACGTAAACCATATAGGAAAAAACACCCCCTTCAAAAGAAATATCTAGTTATATATTGTACTCTAAAATGAACGATATGTAAATCTCTACAGCAAAAACTGCATTGCATTTGTCCGATTTTTGTCTTGCAGACTTCAAGCTCTTCTTTTATACTATATGCATGAGTGCCGAGGCATTTGCAACTCCAAGGCAAATTACTTCAAAAGAAATTGTGCAGGGAGTAAGGAGTCAAACTGCAGGATTCGTCGGTCGAACAAAAGAACGATTCGGAAAACTCACTTCTCGCAGTACTTCTGCTGAAATCACGGAGCCAACACACTTTGATCTCCAATTCGATACTCCTCGTAGATTAGTTACTATTGAGTTCCCGGAAGGACTAACGTACGCCTTTGCCAAACCTGAATCTCCTACAAAGAAACCCCTCGTAGCAGTTATACCTGGGGTTCATGAAGAACCTGACCAAGCAAAAGAATTTATGCGAGACTTAGTAGATAATGGCTGGCCTGTTTTGAGCCTTTATAGTATTGGTCGGAAAAAAGATTTACTTGTCCATAAGGTAAGTCCCACTGTAATTACACAAAAAGCACTTGCAAATATCCAAGCAATAAAAGATGTTATGGAAACGGATGATATCAAAGGCATACATGTATTCGGACATTCCATGGGCGGAGCCGTAGGAGCATACGTGGCAGGAGTAATGAAAGACCAATGTCTCTCCTACACAGGATATGCTGCAGCAGGCATGATTGGAGATATATCACGTATGGAGTACGTGAAAATGTCTTTTGCAAATAGGACATTAGCGGAGAATTTATATTCGTTGAGACATACTGTACAAAAACCGTTTCAAACGTGGCATGAAAGCGGTGGAGCAGCACGTTTTCCACTTGCATCCATGATCCCAGCAATTAATGAGATGGGCATCAGTACGTTCGCTATTTTTGGCAAAGACGATCCATTGGTTCCAATCGATAAAGTACAGGAACACCTGTATCCGCAAAGTCCTGCTTATAGACAATTCGATGAAGTCGCTTTCATAGAAGGAAGGCACAGCAGCCTTTTTGAAGAACCTGATCAAGACATTGGTACAGCTATGCGTTTTTTCCATCTTGCGGAACAAAAAGCGCTAGAAAGACCAGTCGTGGAACAAACAATATTTCAAGCGTCCTAAGCGTTACGGATTTTCTCGGCGATGACTTCTCTACTCTCTTGTGAAGGGTTATTTACAACTCCTTGAATCACATGCCCTTTATCATTTTCCCATCGTGGAATGAGATGAATATGCATATGTGGAACTCCACGTCGCTCTTTGTGATTGATACCGATCGTAATCGAGTCTGTGTGCAAACTCGCCTCAATCTTCTTTGCAATCCTTTGAACAGAAGCCATTGCCTGGCCAAGATCAGATTGGTCGTATTCAAGGACGTTATTGCCATGCTTTTTCAAAATTACCATGACATGACCGGGAGCTGATGGAGTAAGTTCCATGAAGGATAATGTCGCATCATCTTCGTAGACTTTCAATGATGGGATCTCACCTGCAACTATTTTACAGAACAAACAATCATTCATATTTTAAACTCGCTCGACAACTTTAATGATCTCTTTTAAACTTAATTTCGTCGGACGCATCTTCGGATTCTTCGGTGAGCCATTCAAAAGCATTTTCTTAGAAATATGGAGAAACCATGTTGCATCAGGATCAATCTTACGCAATTGTTCATAGGCTAATGTCAGATTTGCACCTTTCTCTGTTTCGGTCGATGGAAGAGTCTTGATACGCACATAACCTTTTCGAGGATCTTTACGGATAACGACTTTATATCCCATTTTCTGAGCTAACTTTAAAACCGTATCATTAATCGTTTCAAAGCCAATTCCTTTTCCAAACCGAGTTTCGAATTGGATACCTTTTTGACTGATCTCACGTTCAGCCCAGATACGATTTTCAAACTGTGCAGTCATCGCATTAAGACAAGTAATCCCAAATTCCAAGTATTCCATATCCTGGTTTGGTTTGACGAGCTTCATACCATCAAGTAAACCCAGGAATGAGAATTCGTACCGATCTGCTGCTGCATCAGGCCAAAATACTTCTTTAAAGTGATCAGTATCGACTACTATCTTTACAATTCTTGAGACAGCTTCATTATGTTCTGAAGTCAAATGCCCAGCATGAGCGATCTGCTCACGAACATAATCCCACACAAGTGATGCTGCCGAAACAGCTGTATCCTGTACTTGATGATGATCCAAAGGAAGTAGTCCAGTATCCACATGAATAATCTCATCATCCCCTATTCTTTCAATCGGATCTTCACCTTTGTGTTTCGTGGTTGCTGGATCTGGCTGTCCTTGCAATCTATTTCCTGCAGGAACAAACCGGACCTCTGCATCATTCCATCCTGAGAGATATTTCTTAAGAAGCCAAACAGAAGTAATGGCATCCCAATCTGGAGATGTGTGTGTAACGATGATTTTCATTGGGTTAAGTATAGCTGTTGAGGCGTGGGAAAGTCAAAAGGATGATTAGAGTGTTCTACCCATCTGAGGACCATCCGTACCATCCCAATCTACACCTTCATTCATTTCTTCAAGTGAAGGTTCATCATTGGGGACTCTACTTTCAAATATAGTTATTGAAACTGGTCTCTCGTCAGGTGTCTCTTCGTCTAATGGAGCCTCGCTCGCAGTAAAATATGATATTTTTCCCCGTACTTCTGAACTAAGTACACCTTTTGATCGCAATAATTGAGTAAAGTCGCGGATAGTGCCTATCGTATATACTCGTCCTCCTTCTTGAAAATGAGCTTGTAGGTCTCTATTTGTACACTCTGGATGTGCACGGCAGTAATCAACGATCTCATCTTGTGTTTGCTGACTACTTCTATCACCTGAACGACCGGAAGCCTCTTTTGATTTGATCATTAATGCACCAAAGCGATCCTGATTAGAGACAATAGATCGAGCTTCTCTGTGCCCTGCAGCAAGAATTTCTGGATCTTGTGATTGAAAAGCAGTGAGAACTGTCACAAAGTCTTTTATCAAAGCTCTTTGATCATCAGTCAAAGTTATCCTCGATTGATTTCCTTTACTAAATTCCCCGATCTGTGTTACATGACCACTTCGAACTAACTGCTGTACAGTCCTGGATATTTCATTCATCAAACCAGCAACACTACGTTCAGCATAATTTGGATATTGTTCGACTAATGCATTAAATATATCCTTGGGCGATACTTGTGTTTCGCTTTGCTGCATAATGCCATCTATTCTCTGCATAAGTGTTTTATTATGCTGATCAGGTTGTGGAGGTTCTTCTGGACGATTCTTTGCTGGGATAAATAACGCGAATGGAGTATCTGGGGTTGTGGTTTCGTAAGAGATAATTCCATGCCGTGAAAGATTATCTAAATGATGTGTCAAACGATTCATCATGCTATCTTTTGGCTCTCCAGGATAAGCTTGAGCTATACCTTGCAAAAGATCTTCCTTTCTTGCTGGCAAGTCACCTGCCAATAGCTCAGAAAAAATTCTATAGCGAGCAAGCGGTGCACGCCTTTTATTATCTTCTTCTAGATTACCCTCAGAATGAGCATCGAGACTTTTGGAAGATGTTGTCACACTAAGCATTCTTTCTAAGGAAGTTTCTGGATGTCTTTCAGAAAAAGCAAGGACATGTCCAGCAAGACTTACACCCAATGTATTACCTCTTTCAGTTAATTCATATCCTACAAGTCCTCTCTCAGGATCAACTATTTCTCGTGTGACCAATCCGATAGGTGCAAAAGACTTTACAGACCAAGAAAAAGCATTTGTTTTTCCTTTCCAAAACCTCTTCCCTCCAACATATGTCATTTTTTGCATATCCGTAGAACTATATCCAATTCCAGGCTGCATTGAAGCTAATAGTAAAGCTTTCCCTTCATGATTTCCAACAGCTGCTAAAAGCCCACCCATCACTGCGTCAGAAAGTGGCTCATTCGGTTCAACTTCCTGAATAGTTTTCTCAACTTGAGGGAAGTTTTCTACTACCGTGGGTACGGATGAGGTAAGTATATTTTGAGCCTGCTGATATTCAGGTTCTTGTTTTAGGTCGCGAAAAAATGCTCTTCGCTGTGCACGATCTGGTTCAGTTCTTGCAAGCTCGCCCATCTCTCTAAAAAATCTTCGGGCGTTATCATGAGATGTACCTGCTGGTTTTGCTCTTTCAGTCATCGTTACTATCTATTATGTGTGTGCCATTATATATCACTATAAGCTGAGCTTCAAGCAGGCATTATAAGGATCTTCGAGGACCATCATCAAGATCATTGCTACCACTCCAATCTATTGATGTATCTACAAATGCTAATAATTGCTCATCATCTGAAGTTGCGACAAATACTTCATGCTCGACAACTTCAGGTGATAATATATTTGGATGAACAAATATTTCTCCTGGATGAGTATCTTCCCAACCACGGATCATTCTGGATAACTGGCTTTGCCGAATTGTTAATTTGTCCACTTTTTGATGGACCGCCACGATATCAGGCATTATTTCTTCACGAACTTCTTTAAAAAGCTGGTCAAACGCCTCACTTCCAGTCTTCTTCCCAAGAAGGATATATTTGCGGACAAAGCTTGCATGAGGATCATTTGCATCATCCGGCTCAGACATATGATCTTCAGTTCGTGCATGCCTTTTCTTTATTTGATAGTCATCATCTTTTAAAATTAAATCTTTTGCGATATCACCAAGCAAGTCTGTATACCGTTCTGCTGCAGGGACTTCATTAGGAGTTTGTGTTTTTATTTTATGGAGATGATGATACATAACCTCATTAAATTCTTTACGTTGAGATTCTGGAATTGGAAAATGTTTTACTGGAATAGGCATCTCCTGAATAAAAGCCGGTGGCCGTTGAGGTAATTGTAGTGTATCTAAATACCCATTTCCCCCAAGCCAATAAAAATATTTCTTTTGCAAATCGAGTCTTCCCTGCGAAAACATTGTAGAAAACCGTGCAATATCTCTGAGTTCTCGTTGTTCTGGCGTCAATTTTATTTTTTCTCTTACTCCCTTTTCGACCATTCAGAAATTATACTAAATACTATAAGATAAATCAAGCGAAGCTATAGCGTCTTGCGAGGATCGATATCGGAATCATTTTGCCCTGACCAATCAATTATTGTATTATTGTCGCCTATTGATTGGTCATCTAATTGAGGCAGCAGATCACTTGCGATGCCCTCTTCTAAATCAATTTGTTGCTTTTTCTCTTGAGGTTTTACAAACCGTGCTTTAATATCAACATAGGTATCTTCTCTCATAAATTCTACTTCTTCGACAACACTTGCGACCTCTGAATAACCCAACTCTGTCGCAATGTGTCCTGTCCAAGTAGACAATGCAGCTTTTTTTCTGTCTTCGTCAGTTATTTGCTCTGTTGGCTTTTCTAAACCATTAAGAAATCTATAGTACTGATCATGATTATCTCGCCTTAGCCCCATTGCAGAATTTAGCCAAACACCTTCAATAGTACGGACTTCAGTTCCCTGATCCTTAAAATACTGTATACTACGCAGAAAGAGTTTTTTTGCATATAAATCGGGATGACGATTTCCCATTTCATCTCTCGTATCTACCCAAAAATTGAGGACACCATTTTTAACCTCAGCGGAGAAACCTGTTTCATTATCACCATCATGTAATAGGTGAATGCTCTCAGGTGTAGTTCGATAGTTAAATAAATCACCAGATTTTCCCCATGTCGGAGTAAATTCAGGGTTTTTACTTGATTTGAAGACAGCGGCGTCAATACCTCCAGACTTACCGCCTATAAATTGAGTCCTTTCTTTCATAGTTAAAGAGACCTTCTTGGACCGGCATCAGGATCGTCGGAACTGTCCCAATCGATTGCAGCATTTGACTCGGCCAATGAAGGCTCTAAAGATAGATCAGTAACGATTTCCTGTTGTGATTCTTCAATAGCAATGACTGCAGCATCACGTAAAGCTGGAAAGAGAACAACGCCTGTTTGAGAATCAACTGTATTTGCTAATCGACCCAGCACATCTTGTGATAGAGATCCATCTTTAATAGCTTGAGACGCATCGCTAATATGAGTAAATCCCAAATCCAATAACTCTCGATAAACACCACTTACTTCCATTGATCCATTTCTTCCTGTAGTATCTGCTAAAAATTCTAAAGCCATTCCTGTCTTTGGTGATGGTTTGGCTACTACTTTTTCTCTTCGATCCAAATCTTCAAGTATAGGACGTGTCTCTTTGATTACCTCTCGTAATTTATTTCGAAGTCTCGCTCCATCTCTGAGGTCATCAGGATTTTCGGTTCGGTCACTTGTCATTGCTCCAAAAGGTTTTACCATTGAATAATCCGATCCGAAAACAATACAAGTATCCTCTCTAAATCCTGGTAAACCAATAAAATCAGGTACAATTCCTGAATGATTTGCATAATCTCCAGCTACTCCGAATCGCAAATCACTAAATCCACTATCTTTAAATTCACGAAGTACAGGTTTGGCAGATGTTCCTTGATGTATGCAAACGTCAAAAATTAACGTAGGTTCATCTTTTGCAGCTACCAGCAATGGGAACGTCTCTGCTAAATCAGTTTGTATTTGTTCACTTGTTCTTCCAGAAGGATGGCGTTGCACAAAATCTCGATTATTCATGGCAACAAGGTATTCTCTTTCTCTTCTATCTATTCTAAATTCTGGATCAACCGCGGAAAGGTCTTCTTCTGTCGCAAATCCACGAGGATTTATAAAGAATGTGTTAAAAGGCTTTTTTTCACCTGGATGCTCATCATCCCATGCCGCACGCAAAGCAGTAGCCGCTGTTCGAGCACTTCTGTCCAAGAGAACTACATTTTTGATACCTTCATTTTGAACGTATTTTGAAAGATTAACTGCAGCAAGAGTAGCTTCTGCACTTCGTTGCGGACCAAACTGTTGTTCCTGACCCCGAAGCATAGCTGAAAGCATAGGAGTAGCAACCGCACGCATGAAATATTCTGCACCCATATCTTGTGATACGTGCATCATGTCTGGCCTCATTTGGAATCCAGTATATGGTCTTCGTTCAGTCATAAAAAAGGAATTATACAGCAGTAAATCTCATGTGTCAAACTATGGGTTAGTATAAGTTATAAGACTTTAGACCGAGCTTGTAATGCATCTTCACCCTCCCAATCAATAGTGGCATCTAAAGCAGCCAGAGAGACATCTTCAGAAGATATTTCATGTTCAACAACTTTTTCTTCAGGCTTTCTAAACTGTACTTCAACATAACCAATAGTATCATTTAGGCCTTCACTTTCTATAACACTAGCTTCAGTAAACCCAAGTGCTGCTGCAACTTTTCCTGTCCATGTATTTTGGGCAGCCTTTGCCCTATCTTCAGCTGTCACATCAGTAAGACCTTCCAACCGTGTCGTGTATTCTGTGTGATTGACACTACTTTCTCCATGAACTGGTGGAAGCCAACTACCTTGTATTGATTGCACAGGTTTACCCTGTGAATTAAAGTATTCAAAACTATGTTCTATCAATTGTACTGGGTAAATATCAGGGTGACGATTTCCTTGATCATCTGTGTTACGCACATATAAAATAAGATTACCGTCTATATTTGTAGCGACAAAAGCTATCTTCTTATCCTCAACAGATTCGATACAGACTTGATTCTCAGTTACTTTACAAGTAACCCGACTCCCAGAACTTGCTCGTGCGGTGTATTCTCTATCACGCAAACGGAGATCAAAGATTGAAGTATCTATACCGCCGTGCTTTCCTCCTATGTGTTGATATTCTTTCATAGTCGTATTAGAGAGATCTTGTATAAGAGGCCACTATATCGGATTTACCTGACCAGTCGATCTCTTTATTTGCTTCTAATAATGTCGGAAGTTCAACATCCAAAGTAAGTGGTGCAGGTTTGATAAATTGGACAATAACCATTTCTCCACTTTGACCTTCACCTTCAAGGATTTGATGAATATCGGTATAACCGAGTGATGCTGCTAATCTTCCGGTCCAGGTATTTTGGGCTGCTTTTGCTTTGTCTTCAACCGTAGGATTTATCGTACCCGAGAGATTTGAAGCATAGGCTTCGTAGTTCACACTAGGTTTTCCGTCATACGACGGAACCCATTTCCCATTCATAACATCCATGGGAATACCGTTCTCTGTTAAAAATTCATAGCTATATTTTGCTAACTGACCAGGGTACAAATCAGGATGCCTTTGCCCATTTGCTTCAATATTACGGATATTGAGATTATAGGTATTGTTAATTGCATGAGCAGCAAAAAGGACTTTCCTATCTTCAGCAGATGAGATATGGACGACAGAATTGGTAACAAAAACATCCAATGATCTTCCAGACTTCCCTTGAATTGTATATTGACCTTTGCTACGTGATTCAGCTGTAAAAATAGAGGTAGTAATACCTCCACTTCTTCCACCAATATATTGAGATCGTTCTGTCATAATGAATATGTATTCCTAGTAGTTAGAGGGTGCGATTGGGTCCTTCGTCTGGGTCATTATTGCCTGTCCAGTCTACATCACCATTTGCTTCTTCAAGAGGCCTATCTGTTGTCGCATCCAATTGAGGATGGCCTGTACTTGCTTGATCCACAGCATCACCAATCGTAAAATCTCCAAAATCTCCCATAGCTTGAAAAGTAGCGTATGCATCAGCAAGTTGAGCCTGACGTGTTTCGTCAAAACCTAAAGCATCAGAGACTTCTTGTTTTTCGCGAATATCTCTTTCAATAATGAACGCACTACCAATCTCGTCATCAGTTAATTCAACATCTAAGTCACGCATTTGTTTTCGAAGAAGACTCATGAAGGGTGAGAAATTATACTTTGACCCTTGTTGTTCAGGGAAAGCTCGAGCTGAGGTAAACTTTTTATTTCCATTCTCATCTTTGGTTGTCGCAAAGTCTTGACTCACACCAGTATGTACGGCTCCCAAAAATCCAACACTACCAATAACGTCATCGTCTAAAAGAGCAAAGGAAATTGTATTGTAGATATTTCCTTCTCTCTCCTTTTGCAATTCCGCAAACTTTTTGTTTTGGATTCTAAACAACTCAACCTTTGTCTGTTCGGGGAGATCAGCTGTTAATATGCTATTGTACATTGTTGCGATATCTATTGGTTCATTTCGAATATGTTCGGGCTGTGCTTCAGGAATGAGATCAACTCTTCCAGGGAATTCCTGCATAATATTTGCGAGCAAAGCGTTTGCCGTACCTTCAAATCCAGTAGTAAGATCTCTTTCTGATTCTTCAATAAGACCCTGAACTTCAGGATCATCTAACTGTTCATCTGGGATAAGATCCATTTGGGCATTGAGCTTTGCCTCTGCAGGATTTAAACCCATAGCTGTATACTCTCGTACACCTTGAGAATACTCAGGTGAAGCTCCTTCATCTTCCATAAAAACAACAACCTTACCAGTCGATTTACTTTGAAGCATTTCACGAATTCGATTACTCCATTGGCTAAGTTGGGCGAGATCACCTTCTACGTTTGCATTATGAGAAACAAAAACAAAGTCCACAGGCTTGCGGCCAGGACCTGTCGGTTCTGTTTCTCTTTGTTGTAATGGCTTAAATCGCTCTGACATAATGGTGTATTGTAACACGGATGTTACTCATGGACAACTTCTCTAGCAGTGGTTGTCCTATTTGGTTTTGATTATATACTTTTTAAAGCACAATTGCAACTATAGGCCTAATTAGAGGGTTTTCTTTGGATCTTCAGAAGGATCATTGGTCCCAGCCCAATCAATCGTATAAGTCGATAGTGGTGGATCAGAATGCCGAGGTGCTGATATCCGTGATGCATAAGCCTTACCCAAATAATGTTGTTCTTTTTGGCCTAGTTCTTCAGAAGTATATCGCTCAATTCTTCCATTTCGAATAACCCTACCTTGTCTATCTCTTCTGATCTGTGCTTCTATTTCCATATTCATCGTATATGCTTCAGCGACCTCTGAGGATGAAATCTCTCGATCAGGAAAAAACATTTGATCTCGCACTAATTTGGTGACGGGATCAAAGTAAACTTTGGCACCATTTCTAACTGGAAAAACTGTCGTCACATCAAGACGCTTTGATTGATCAACGCCTTCCGCTTTCCTTAAACCCTGAGCGACTTTTGTGTGTAGCTTCCCCATCCACCCGATACCAGCCACCACATCTTCATCTTCCATCGCATCGGTAATGCGTTGAATATTGGGATTCGTACGCATATTTTCATAAATCGCGAATTCTTGTATCCATTGTTTACGTGCTCCAATCGGATCTGTATGAGAAGCTAAATCAATTTGCGTCAAATCAATAGCACGCTGGCGAATATAAGGTGATTGCTCTTCTAATACAAGTGTAATCCTGCTTTTGCCTTCGGGATCTTTATACCGAGCATCAAGATCATCTAAAGTTTCAAATGTGCTACGGTAGAAGCCATGCGGGATAGTCAGATCACTATGTCCATTAGGTTCATGTTGCCTCTGGCGATTTCTCCTTTGTATAGAGCCTGGAGGGAAATGGTAATCATAAATAGCCTTTCGATAAGATTCATCAAACGTATATCTTGCAGCATGAGCTGCTTCAACGGCTGAACTAATACCCACAGGCACACTAGGAGATTCAACAAATGCCACAATTTTTCCTTGAGGGTGCGTATATAATGCTTGTTCTAATCCATTTTTAAAAGCATCAAGTTCATGCAATGACCGATTGTCATGCTGTAATAATACCATTGTAAATGGTTTACCTTTTTCTCGAGCGTTTTGGGGAATTCTTTCAGTCATATAAGTTATAAAGTTTTATTTACATCTGGTCCGTCATCATCCCATGTCCAATCTACTAATGTCGTCTCTTCCGAAAATGTAGGACCTGAAAGGTCTGGCATTTCTGCAGTTTCTTTAGAGGTAGGTTGGTATATACGCTTTTTAGGATCAATAAATCCATACTCGCCTGATAGGTGATCCATTGGATCGTTATCTTGCTTTCCAAGAATTCGTCCGACCTCACCATCAAGCTCCAAGGTTCCACCATCATGAAGCACCGCAAGAGCAATATCCCCTTCATGTTGTCCCTGAGCCGTTTTAGAGATATGAAGTGTACCAATATCACTACCTCTCCCTACAAAACTTGCTTGATCTGTAAGACTTACACTACTGACGTCAGTATTTTTGATCTCGACACGAGCACTTGGACCTTTGGCTGAGATATTACCAATAGTTCCATCATTAGCGATAAGCATCCCTCCTTCGTGGATCGTTACAGTATCAATATTTGCCTCTGTTGCGACAACACGATTTTTACTTCGTACAGTTAATGTACCCACATCAATTGATTGAAGCTCGATAATCACATGCTCTTTTTTACCTGAAATACTTATTTCCGGCAATGTACGACCTTGTCCATCAATAATATATCTCCTTATTCCGTCTTTCTGAACTGAATAGATAATTGGCGGATCGTCTTTCACACTATGGCTTACAGTAAGATCACCATAAAAAACAGTTAAATTGTCACTACGTACGGGTGGATCAAAACCATGTATAGTATCGATTGTATTGTTGTGATAACTATAGTCAGCATTTTGCGACCTTCTTTCTTTGTATCCACCTTGTCGTGCTTTTGCTTTTGCCTCACGTGTGGCTTCTTTTATAGCTTCAGCTGTATGTTCAATCTTTTCAGGAGCCATCCCTTCAGCAAGACGACTTAATTTTTCTAGCTGATATACTCGCTGTTCAGAAATAAAACTTCTTAATGCATTACCATCAATTGATGGTAATGATGGATCTTGTTCATATTCTTTCAGTGTACGCAGAACTGCACGCAACTCGAAATCTCTTATATCAGCGATTTGATCAACCCCTTCCGCACGAATTTCTGGTAATGCCCCAGGAGCTAACTCAGTGAGTTCATCTTCTTTATTAGAAGCAAGGAACGCTAACGCTTCAAGAACAGAAGCTGGTACTACCATTCCTTGAATATTTGAGAGAACCTTCCGCACAGCTCCAAGACGTTTTTGACTGCGTACAAACTCAAGATCAGGTATTTCGTCACTAATTTGCAAGGGATCTTCAGCTAATGTATTTACATGAGACGAACTCCTAGCAAATGGTGCCTCAGCTGATGAGACATAGATCCAATCTGTACCGTCCTCTTTTTTAATCCAACCTGTAGCTTTGTCTTGAAAAGTTATTGAACCACATTCGTCACTAATGCCAACCTCTGTTCCTTCATCGCTAGCACAAACATAATCAACCGCTCCATTAATTGACACTTTTGTCTGTGTATCAACAGCTAAACTAACAACATCTCCCTTATTCACGCTTATATGAGCACCACTCGTCGCTATAATGACTCCAAAATCACTTTCATCTGATAGTAAATCTCCTGAAGCCAATTTAACTTTTCCTGTAGGAGTGTTCATACAATTTAATGTAGATCCCTCCCACAACGCAAACATACTTTGTACAGAGCTGTCTGCAATTGTTGCTACACCATTTTTGCCGGTACGAATAGTATCGATATTTGCACCTTCAATATCTACCTCTCCAGCTGCAACAAATACTGTATGGATGTCCATATTACGGATCTCCACTTTTTGACAACCATCTACATCTACCTGATCTACAACACTTCCCCTGCCATCAATAAGAATCGGACCTTTTCCTTGTGCTTCAGTTTTTGCAGAGGGATTCTTTCCATACACACGAGGCCAGTGTTGACCTTTTTGCTTACGAATTGTGACAATATGAGCAGATCCGTCAGGATCCTCGTCTTTAGTGCGATCATGTTTCCAACCAACCAGACCATCGAGACTATAACTAATAAGGAGATCTCCGTCATCACGCTTAACTCTGAATGGCCAAATACGATGTAATCCTTTTACATGAGCTTCTCTTCTCACTTCCTCAGAAATTACTTGATCTTGACCGTGAACATGTTCTATCTGTGGTGCACGGCTTTCATACATACCTGCAAATATTTCGTCACGCATATCTATTTGTTCATTAAGGAAGGTATTCAAGTCATTAAGAGCAATTGGTGAGACCATATTTTGCTGAGAGGCACCAAACTTTCTGACAACTCGCAGAGCATCTCGAAACATTTTTGCCGTAAAATGTACTTGTAAGCTATCATCTTCTCGTTGACTGGTTTGAGGTTTACCATCTTCTGAAGGTTTCCACATATTGGATGTACCTTTAGTACTATCCGCTATTGCTGCTGCTGTATCGATAAGAGATAACTTTCTGCCTGCTTGTGGAAAGTCATATTTGTCATGATATAAAGCATCTGCGAGCTGGGTAATAGTATTTACACCATCTACTTGATATTGCCTATGATATAAACGCGGATTAATGGGTACTCTTCTTGGCATTTCGCGTGTTTTATTACCATATCGTTCGCGATCTTCCAACTTAAGTCTTCTTATTTCTAGGTATGCTCGTACACTTGCCTCTAACATTTTGGGAGTATAGATCTTACATTTTTAGAAGTCAAGACAATTAGAGTGTATGTTCTGGTCCGTCTGCACCATCATCCCAATCTATATCTTTATCTAAATCTACTAAAGGGATTTCTTGATTGAGTATTGGAGGGGCTGTTTGAACTTCCTCAGGAACAATTGTTTTAATTTCATCTTCAGAAATGGATTCAATTCCCAGATTAGGACTAGCAGTAGCTTCTTCTATATTCTCTCGTTGATTGTGCTCTTTGATGACTTGCTGTGTATAAATTTCATGTCCTTTATCCAAAGCTCCTTTTGCAGTTCCTGTAAAAAAAGGCTTTACGAGAAGTTGATGTCTTTCACTATAATTCGGAAGCTTTTTTTCAGGGTCTTCAAAAGTTGGATCCTCACTATAGGAAACTGAGACAAGCTTTACCGTATATTGCAGCCTTCGTTCTTCGACTGCTGGCTTGAATAAACTAGGTAAACCAAATACATCTGAAGGTCTTGGGTAATCTGATGCACGAACTTCAATGTATCGGATAAGAGCTGGATCTGAGGCATCGCCAGCACCAAGATAAACTGTTTTTATCGCGTGGACACTGTTAGGTTCATGCGGTTTTGCTACATAGGCTTCTCCAGGATATTGTCTATCCAGTTCGTTGTATCGGATAGGTCCTGGTTTTCGTTCGTTACTCATAGTACACGCCTTTGTAATTTAGAGTGTCTTCTTAGGTGAGCCCTGATTAATATCCGCACCTACATCTGTCTTTCCGGTCCAATCAACCAATTGATCAAGCACTTTTAACGGCACTGCTTCATGATCGTCAAGAGCAGGCATTGGTTCAGGAGCAGGAATTTCATAGACTATTCCATCAACAACGACAGTCTTAGCTTCAGTCGTAGCAACTTCTCTATTAGAATCTGTTTGTTCATTATTTGGCATAACAACTTCGGCTGGTTCTACAATATCCACTGCCCCATGAGCCTCGACATATCCACTCGATTGCTCTTGTTGGATACTTTCTTTGGGCATTACTGGCATATCGTCATTATCTCCAACACCATCGATATCTGGAGTGTATCGACTTTCTGAGAAATCACTTATACCATCTGTTCGCAAACGATGTTCTACTGCTTTATTAATACCTGCTTCTCGCTGTTCTGCTTGCTTTATACGACTAGCACCACGTGCTATATCTGGGTGGGAACCTTCCATACGATCACTTTCTTCTCTATATCTACCTAATCCAAACATCCCTCCATCAATATCACCTAATTGCACTGCAAATGGATTTCGTTCAGAATAATTTTGTGCTCTCACTCTCATAGCTTTTGGTGCATTAACCTCACCCAAAAACATAGCGACACTGACTTGGCTGATATCATTAACAGCAATCCCTGAAACGTAACTAGCCATCGCCATAACATCTGCTCGAGCCATTCTTTGAGCCTCTTCAATTGTATAGACGTGAGCGTAGTGCTGAGTTAACCGAGAATATTCTGACATCCAATGCTGATGAGCGATATCTATATCTCGTGCAACTCCTTCTTTCATGGTTTCTATTTCTGCCTCTGTTGGTTCTTTCCCATTAAGTGTTCCGAGCATTTCTTTAGAAACCTGTGTTACTAATTCATCAAACTCTTTTTCTTCCTCGGTCATTTCTGGTGCTCCTGCTTCTGGACCACTCGCATTTTCCTCTTCATTGGGAGTATCTTTTCCTTCTCCTGAATCATCAGGACCACTTGGATCTTTAGGATCAGCAGCTGGATCACTAGTATCTACTGTTCCTTGTGGCTCTAAGGTTCCATCACCATCTGTGGTGATCACACTAGGTTGGACAGGATCGGCAGTTGGGTCAATTTTATCCCCATCCGTACCATCTGTAACACCAGGGTCTGTTATCCCCTGTGGTTCAACGGTTCCGTCACCATCTGTGGTATCAGTTTTTGGACTAGTTGTATCCATAATAGGATCACCAGTAATAACTCCGTCTTGTGGATCTTCAACTGAACCTGGTTTCACAGTAACATCAGGATCTATATCCACAATTGTTATACTTTCTGTTCCATCAGTTCCTACCAGGACCCCATCTTTGTCTCCATCAGATGTAGCTGTGGGATCTTTTTCACCTAGATCAGTAATAGTCGTTGGAGGTTCGTTGTCATCTGTATCAGTGACAGTTGGTCCAGCCGGAGGGACGGGATCTGTAACAGGTTTTCCAGTCGCTGGAGGAATGTCTGTCGTTGGCTCATCAGACTCGTCTGTTGGAAGAGTTGGTTCAACAACAGGCTCGTCAACTTTAGGATTTCTTGGCTCGGGATCACCTACTTGGACCCCTCCTCCACTTTTGTCTATATCAAGTTCTACACTTGAATCTGATTCTGATCCATCTGTATTTCCGGTTGGGTTATTATCTGTAGTGGAATCAGTATCGGTAGTATCTCCAGTTTGTTGATCGGTAGTTCCTGTTTCGGTCCCTGAAGAATCAGTGTTTGAAATTGGTGTTCTATCACTGTCAGATGTGTCTCCATCTGATTGTGTACCTTCAGTACTACCACTTGTTTCCCCTGAAAAAGGTTGTCCACTATCTCCTGAATCTTGTGTTCCAGTGGAATCAGCATTGCTATCACTACTTACTGGGGCCTCACCACTAGAATCACTCTCAGAAGTTGCATTTGTGTTTGTGTCAGTTGAACCACTTTCATTACTACGATCATCCGAAGAAGTGCCTTCATGAGAACCTTCACTATTATCTGTTCTAGAGCTTGTATCACTGTTCGTAGTATCTGATGAACCTCCGTCACTACTATGTGTACTCGATGAGTTTTCAGTCGTACTATCTCCGCCATCGGTTCGTGAACCACTTTCATAAGATGTATCGGAGCTTCCATCAGCACGTGATGAATCACCATCAGATTGCGAGCTATCACTTTCAGCTCCAGAAGCACTTCCATCAGCATGAGAAGTATCACTATCAGCAGAACCACTTTCACTTCCAGTAGTACCACTTTCTGAACCACTTCCCATTCCTTCCGCACCAGCCCAATCTCCACTACTATCGGTTTGACCTGTAGGAGCTGATCCATCTGTTGTACCTTCATGGCTACTATCTGAGCTTGCTGTACTACTTGTTCCTGATTCATCCTCAGCACTAGACCCAACAGCGATATCTTCAACTGCAGACTGACCGAGTTGTGCATCAGGATGTGATGATACAGAAAATTCTGCACCTGTACCTTGCGGAGCTATGGCTGAAGGCGTTATACCTTTATCGCCATCAGGAGTGCCGTGATCAGCACCTTCCCGAATTGGGGTTGAACGTGAAGCTTGAATATCTTTTCCTAAATCTCTTTCTAGATTTGACATAATAAATTACTCTCTATAAAGTAAGCATTATAACAAAAGCATTTTTAAAAATCTATAAGCTATACCCTGAGCATATCTCCATATTATAATGTTCTTCTTGGTCCATTCTCGTCACCATTTTGATCCCAAATAACCTGTTGATCCAAGGTCTCTAAAGATTCTGCTGCACCTAAGTCTGGCTGATCTTCATATAATGTCGCTGTGCTTGTAATACCTAATACATTAAGATGTCGAATGAATCGATTGTCTCCCTCCGGAGGGAAAAAATCTAAAGCATTCATAAGGTTATCAAAATCCAGGACCTTCGCTTCATCAAAACCGATACGTCGTAGTCGCTCCCGAGCTTGAACGTGCAATGCTGAATTGTACGAAATATGACTTCGAATATCTTCCCATGATTGACCATGCAGTGTAGAAAATTCATTGACCGTCGATGTAAGAAAGTTTACGAGTGCTTGTGGATTCTCAATTTGGAAATCAGGCTCTGTTACAAAACTTTGTATAAATTGATTATTGCTTGTTGCACGATCAAAATCCTCAGGAAAATTAGTATCAGTTAACCAGACATGTTCGCCTCCGAAATCAAATGTCACCTGGCTTCCGTCTGGTGCTTTACGTTCTTCCTTGACCATGCGTCTATACTTCTCTACAAATGCATCAACTTTCCCCTGCATTTTTGGAGTGATACCTTGTGCCGCCCGTTTCAGTTGCCGCAGATCTTGAGGGTTCTCAGAATATGGTACACCTTTCACTGTCTCCTGCAGCATCACGTACTCCACATCTGAAAGAAAAGCGGACCGACGATAATCTCCGAAATTTGTCCCTTGAACGATAACAAATTCTGTATGCGGAACATGTTCTGGCCCAAAGTATTGTTCAAACATTGCGTGTTCATCTTGAAGGTTATTCCATAAAGATGCGACCTCTTCACTGCCTCTTCCAAGAAGATACATATTTGCCGCACGGAGCCTCTTTACCAACACATCCTTTGCACCACGAAGTGGATGAACTTCTAAAAATCCACCATGGCCTATGGATTTGCCAACATGTCGATAGGACAAAACATCAGCAGATACTTCATTAAATCTCTGCTTACCTATTTCAGTATTGGGTGCATTGAGTAATTCGTATTGCGGAATGTTATCCAATACGAAGTCTGTTACTTTATTTGGCAAACGCTGTGGAGCTCTTTCTTGTTTCATTGTATAAAATCTTATAGAGTCCTTCGAGGACCAGTATCCGGATCATTTTCGCCAGCCCAGTCTATCCCTGCATCTTGTTGATCAAGTGGCTGCGTAGTTTCATCAAGTGTTGGAGGTCGATTCCCTTCAAGACTTGAAAAAATGACACGCATTCGACTTCCTTCGGGAAGTTCTTCATAAGGAACCCCATTTTCGAGTAATGTATATTTTTGATCCAACGCAGCGAGGCGAGCTTCTTCAGCTCGATTATATAAGTCTCGACGTTGCTGTGGTGTCAGATTCGCAAGCTGTGCTTCGCTTCCTCCTGCCATAGCAACCATGGTTTGGCGTGTCGACAAAGATAATAAAGAATAGTCCTCAGGAGATCCGCTATAGGTCCGTGCACGCACAGAGGAATCATGTATATGCAATGAAGAAGTATCATCTCCTTGCGTTTCTTGTTGCTTTGGAGATACTGCCCTTAATTGCGTGGTTTCTTGATTCAAAGCCATTTTTAATCGAACATATCGCTGTTGATCTCTATAATATTCAGGACTTTTTCCAGTTGGATATACTCCTCCGATCACCATTGTGTCGGCTGTAAAGTCAGAGAGATAGGAATCGGCCTCCGGACGTGTGCCTCTCAAGATAGCGTCTTCAGGAGTCATCTGATTAAAATCAATTGTTTCTGCCTCTATCGCAAATCTAATCTCGTTATCACTTATCGCTTCACCATTAATAATTCTTCTCATGAGGTCAAGTTGAGGATTTAACGGATAGAGAATCTGTCCACGCTCTTGAACTGGCATGTGAGATTCTGCAAAAGAACTTGTCACAATTCTTCCCGAAACATCATCAGGCAAACGAAGATTTTCTCGAACTTGAACATCAACGCCACCGTGATGCCATGCACCTTGTAAGCCTACTCCAACATGTACGTCTTTTCTGGACATTGCTGATGTAATATCTTTAACAATTTTAGTTTCACGAACTTTTTGATTCGCTGCCCAGTCTTCCAACTGTGCCCGCCGATCTGATATCAAACGCCCAGACCGCACATTTGTAGGAATAGGTGCTTCAATTTCATCTTGAAATGTACTATTTGCATCAAGAACTTCATCACTTTGTCCTTCTAAAGTGACAACAAATCGATTTGGATATTCTCTGATCAGAGCATCTACCTGATCTCGAACTTCAAGAAGGTAAGTTTGTCTGTTTTCTTCACGTTCTCTTCGTATCTGTTGACGCAATGCAGGCCTCCACTTATCAGCATCTTTTCGAGACTTACGTCCCCCAGTATTTATAGTTTCGTAGCGTAATTGTGCTTCGGCATCAGTCAATGTCATACCTTGATCGGTTAATTGCTGTATTCGTTCAGATTGCAATGTGGTAAGTGCTCCAGACTCTAAATAAAGCATCACTTTTTTCCCAGTAGGTGTAATAGACAATGCTGTGCGAACATGTGCACGCCAATGGTTAAGCTGCGGTATGTCCTCAACATCGTGGCCACCATTTACCATGGTAAATGCTTTTCCTCTTGGATCTCCTCGCTGTAGTTCAGGAGATAATAATCTGTCCGCAATTCTGCGGAAACCTCTCGGTTCTCTAGGCTCCATGGTGGATATTTTATCAAAAAACTGGTAAAAATACTACTACAGGATGTATGATTTCTGTATGATTTTTTGATCACATTAATCTACCAAGCTTTTCATTAATCATATCCTATGTTATAATCATCATTTCTTACACATATACCAAAAATATGGCAGCAGAAAGGCCAATTGGCAGACCAGGAGATGAACATAAAGATCAAGCAGTTGATCCAAGAACTGCTGGGATTGCACGGATTAATTCTTTCGTATTGGGAGATATTCGCAGACAAGCCACAAAATCTATCGGAAAAGATAGGCCCTCAGCAGAACAAATTATACGAGCAGAAGCTCCACTTAAAGCTGCATATGTAGACATTGCTCGGACACTAACTGGAAACCCAGAAATAGAAACAGTTGATCAAATTGGATCTGCTCTGTATGACATTGCACAAACTAACCCGGGAGAATTACAGACCAATTTAAATGAGAATTACTTAGGACGAGATCGAGACCCAATATCTAATATACGAGCAGGTATTCTTACACAACAAGCCTTTATTCGTGATGAAGTTCCTCAGCAACCACAAATAGAAACTGAAAGAAATCAGGTCAGAACCGAACAACAAGAAACAGCGAATGAAGACAGCCAACAGACAGATAGACAAGATACATCTAGTCAGGACGATGCACATGGGAATGATCGTTCAGACACAGAGCAGGATACTACAGGAAGTGATCATCAAACAGGTTCCAGTAGTAGAGAATCTACGGATGATACAGATCAGCAAGCAACGATAGATACAGGCCTGCAAACTACAATCCGCACAGAAGATATTTCGACAACAGAAGCTCCTGTTACTGAAAAAGTCGGCTCAGAAGAACAAACAACTGGAACACAGAAACAAACTGTTTCAGCCGAAGGTGCTCCCGTCGAAGATAGAAAGATACCACCTTCATACCCTTCTGGTGCTGAAGAAACTACTGCTGATGAAATTGCACTTCCAGAAGATGAAATGCAACGAGATCTAAAATCTCTAACCGAAACAGAAAAGAAAGTATTGGGAAATGTCCTCATTAAATATATTGATTATCAACTTATTGAACGATTATCAGATCTTCCGGTAGAAGCGATTCCAGAGGAAATCAGAACCCAGGTGCAAAGACAAAATGCAGCATTTACGATACTTGCTCATATAGAAACAGATCTCACAGGTTTAACCGAACGATTAAAAGAAAAATCAGGACCCCTCACACAAAAAGAATGGGAAACGCTTGAGTTTGGTATTAGGCTTACACAAAATTCCACCACGAAAGACTTACAAGGCACAGTAACAAAAGTAAATCAAGATCCTAGTTTACCAAATATAGAGGAACTTCCAGATCTAGATCTTTTCGCTGCTGATGTACAAAAAGAATTGCAAAAAGTAGGATCACGGATGGAAGCACCAGCTACTCAAGTTGTGAAGGATTACAATGAAAAATGGAGAGAAATCAGTGAGAATGCAATAAAGAGGTCAACTGAGGAAGGTACGTATTTTGAAACAAAAGTTAATGAGCACACAACTATTCGCCTTTGGTCCGGTGGAGAAAAAGCTGAGACAGTCGAAGTACACTGGACAGAACGACGCTCAATCCCAAATGCACGACTTGTTGTTCATGAAGGGAATCTTATTATTGTACCTGCAGGAGAAGACCTCAGCACATTAACTCCCGACAAAATTCGAGGTACGATCCCACTCGACGGTACACCAAATATTCCCGTTGAGGAGCAAACAGAAAAACTGAAATTTGTTAATGGTGTATTGGTGGTCCCCGCTACGGGTAAAGAACCAGCTCACCCTGACAACGCAAAGCCAGTGGTTACTGAAGCCTCAACAAACCCAACAAGAAGAGAACCTCAACATCTAAGAACACGAGTTATTCCCCGCCCTGAACGAATGCCAGATATCGATGGTCCTACAAGAATAACTGAACAAACAGAATTCAGAAGCCAGTCAGAAATTATGAGAGCAATGAGAGATGGGGTTGATTTTGTCGTCCAACAGATGATCGATGATACACGTGCAATGCGTCGCAGAAGTCGACGTGGAGATCCAGAATATGGTTGGCCTACACGAAGAGAAATGTCTAGACAAGATTATTTCGCAAGCAGAAACATAGATAAACTCGGAGACAGGATCATCTGGGGACGAAGTAGCGGAAGACTCATTGCTGGAGGAGAAGGTGGACATGGACTTGTTGTTGGACCAACAGGACAAGGTAAATCAGAATCAATCATTGTTCCAAATATTCTCGCAAGACGAGGTCTGGTGATATCAACAGCTGTTGGAAGTGAAATCTGGAAAAAAACTGAAGGTTGGGCTCGTTCTCATGGAGATGTATACAGATGGGATCCGCTTGATACTTCAGGAGAAGGCACCCATCGATGGAATCCACTTGAACATACACGGACATGGTCTGAGTCAATGAAAATTGCAAACGAACTTATCAGTGGAATAAGCAAAGGTAATGATAGCGACTCCAATATGGACTATTGGCATAGTCAAGCACGTATGTTGATGACTCCATTACTGTATATCAACGGACGATATAATATGGAATCTCCCCGACATATGGGTCACGTTCTTGAAGCCGCTCAACGCTTTACAATCAAAGGACAACTTAGTCCCCTACCAAAACTTGCTGGATTCTGTGTATGGCAGGAAGGTGAAGCACGAAGAATAATTGCTGAGGGTGCAGCTTACGGTGACCAAGAAAAAATTAGAGAAGGTCTGGCACTCCGATCAGATTCAGTCCAGGCATGGAATGCACTTCTCGACTTAAAAGAAGGTTTACGAACGGGTGCAGAAAACGCACGATCAGCTATTACAATGGCACGCCAAGCACTTGAACCTTGGACAGATCCAAAAGTGCAAGATGCAACGAAAGTACATGAAATTGATCCCAATACTATGTATAGTGATGATACCTTTGAAAATCGTCCATCACTTTATATGATGGCTCACGAATCAGATCAAGAACGATACCGAGGGCTCTTCCTTGCACATCTTATGACACATTTTAGAGCACATGGTGAAAATTCAGAAAGACGCGGTGTCGAAGGATTACCTATGGGACCACGAATGCTTGGAGCTCTGGACGAATTGCCTCATATTGCACCAATTCGTAACTACGATCAATTCTTAGCACTTTCTCGAAAGAGATGGCAGCAATATCTCGGGGCAATACAAGATGGTGGACAGGCTCGAAGAATTTGGACCCAAGATGGATATGTTACAGTAAGAAGTAACAGTCATGGTGGTAGATTACTCCTCCCAAATCTTGATGACAAAGCCACTGTTGACGAATTTAGTGCATATTTCGGACAACATACTCGTACCGTAACAAAAGAAAGTAAAGCAACAACTCCAGCACATAGAACGCCTCGCAGCACAACGACTACTCGAGGAAAAGGCGGAGAGATAAGTAGGACGACGAACCCAAGCCAAAGAATTCCAGAAATCACTGTAACAACAAAAACTGATGAGGACGTACGGGAACCAATCGTCAGACCTGAAGATATTACAAGATTGCCTGACTTTACAGGAATTGTAGCACTTAAAAATGGTAGACCAATCTTTGTTGAGTTGGTCACTGCAAAACAGATAGAAGCACTACGGCCAAGACTTGGACCAAAACCACGTGGAGAACTAGCAAGAAGACCTGATTCATTTGTTATTGAAGGAGAGACAGTTAAGCCAACGCAAAATATCACACCAACGGATAAACAAGTACTTGGAGGACAAACAACAGCAATTGAACCAAAACCTCGTCCTGAATTAGATGCACCACTTACTATGGAGCAAGAAGTTGAACTTTACAATGAAATGGAAAAGAAAAATGAAAAAGGCAAAGACGATGGGCCACCAAAGTTAGGTAAGTAGTATGAACACTCCTGATAGATTCCGACCAAGACATCCACATCCGGATGGAATTCCAGCTGCTTCACGAGAGCGGACAGCTCAATCTGAGAGAGAACTTGCAGATAGATATGTGCTTCCTATTTCTTTTGCGTTAGTTAGTGCTCAACAGATTGATGATCCAGATGCAAGAAGACTCGCAACTGATGGACTTGTAACTGCTGCAATGCTGCATGGTATTTCCCCTACGGATATAGAAAAAACGGCCACTGAAACTTCAACAGAACCGACAAGGCATGAACTTCGCCTCGGCAAACAGGCAGTACTTGAAGCCAAGGACTTATTAACTGAGCAAGATATGGCAGCCGGGATAACAGACTCCCTCAGTATTGCAACAGAGCTCCTTGATGAACTAACTGATGAAGCAAAAGTATATATCTCCCCTGATAAAATAATTCCCAAGAGTGAAGTAAAAGTATGTACCTATTCCTGTCGATGTCCGGTTGCAAATCCCGATCATCAGCGAGGTGTGTTATTTGGTCCAAGAAAAAATGGAAAATCCAGAGCTACAGGTACTGTCGCATTTATTCCATGGGATCCGCTTGGTTCAAGTGCTGAAGAGATCGCAGATCGTGACCGACTTCGCACTGAATACATGGAGCGTCGTGCAATAATCCAAAAATGGGTTGCAGCTATCGAAGCTGCTCCATGGAATGGATATAATCGTCTCTTTCACCCTGAAGCAGCAAGAGCTCATGATGCATGGATGGCCCAAATCCCTGAACTAGGCGAAACGATAAAAGGCGGAAATCCATCCATCGAATTAGATGATAATCTTTCAAATATTGTTGAACGGAGACGTGATGAGTTTCGTAGAATGCTCGGTTTTGATTTGCAAGGAGATTACGGCCAGGCTGAAGAAGTAGACAAAACATACGCGGCGAGAATGAAGCAGCTCTATACAGAAAATGGATTTACACCACCTTCGACACAAGGAATTATAGCAGGGCGACCACTGAACGATGGAACAAAAGAAGTTGCTGAGATAGCCAGAGCTGAAGATCAAGAAGCAGGCGAAGAAGGACGCATCAAGCGATATCTCAAAGGACGACTAAGGCCTAAAAAGATAAAACAATACGAATATAAAAGAATCCGCCTAAAGCCCGAAACTCAAGTAGAGACACAACCTGCAATTATTGAAAATCTTGATGGGACATTACGCTATGCACATGAAATTACTGAAATTGGAGGTATTCCTGTTGAGCAAATTCGAGCTTCTGGAGAGCCTGAAGAAGTAATTGATACGTCTTCATCAGCGATCACACAAGCATTAGGTGCACCATCTCTTCGCGATGAAGCAGAAAAATTAGGTATGATAGACGAAATTACTCCAAAACCAAAGGTTACAGAAAAACCAGAACAAATTCAGATAACGAAAGCTGCTATGCCTATATTCTTTGCGTCAGAGCATGGAATACCTACCGATGCAGTTGATTTTGCTGGAGAAGATGAACCTGATCAAGATCTACCGAAAACACTTTAAGAAGTTATCGCATCTTTGGCCCATCGACCCCACGTGGACTGTCAGAGCCATCCCATTGTACACTTTCATCCAGAGTCGATAGCGGCACATTTTGATCATCTGATAACTCAGGCATACCATTTCGATTTTGGGAAACTGAAGCCTGTTTCGCAGCTTCGGCTTCTGCAACACGTTTAGCAACTTCTGCAAGTGTACGTTCCTCAAAGGTTTTATTTCGATCAGGATCTCTTTTGAGAAATCCTGGCATTGTTATTTTTACACCCTTCATATCCGGTACAGAAGCTTGCGGAGTCTCCGACGTTGTCTTTTTTGCTTCGAGGTATTTTGCTATTGCAGCATCAGCATCTGGTTCTCCTGCATGATCTACTGGATCAAGCCCCTGACTTTCACGTCCAGCATCAAAATCTGCACGCTGTTTATCTAATTGGCCTTGAATATCCTTTTTTCTTGCTTCTGCAGCGATTGCTTTTCGAGCATTTAGTTCCTGGTTAGTCTCATTTCCAGTTATCGGCCCCAATCTACCTTCTACGGCATCAAGTCCAGCATCTCGAGCTTGATCAAAGTCTACGGTCAATCCGTGACCTATATCAAAAGTGTTTTTAGGTTCTTTTTCAGCCACCCCTTGTTGAGCAGACTCCTCATCAGATGGTCCATATTGCCGTGCTACTTTACTCTTATATGCATTTTCAATTCCTTTATCTGGAACAAATGTAGAAAATGCCGTATTAAAAAGTCCTCCTCCATTATCGATTCTCTCTCTTCTTTTTGCTCTCGCTGAATCAAAAACATCCTTATACCGAGCAATTCTATGTCTAAGTGGCTCCTTTGGTCTACGCTTTTTTGTCTCACTATCTTCAAGTGCACGTTTTATGATATTTGTTACTTTTTGGACTGTTTCAAAACGACTGATTGTCTGCTTTTGAGCATCACTCATCCGAGGAGCAACTTCATTTCGACCTACGATATCATATCGGGTCATAAATGACTTTCGGGTTTGTCCTGCCAGCAACCATCCTAATGCTGCAATTTTATTTCCAGCTCTGGAATGTTCATTAAATTTCTCAACCCAGTGGTAGTCAGCATAATTGGTGAAGTCTACAGCCGTTGGATGGTCTGACCATCTTTTTGAAGCTGCTCTGTATGCTGGGTTCACTGGCTTACTCAATTTGAAGGGTTCTCTTGGTTTTCGTGTCTCAGTCATAGTTATCTAATGTATCGGGGTATTATAGTTGAATTTAGCCTTATATTCAAGTTATAGAGACTTATGTGCACCAAGATCTGGATCTCCTTCTCCTCCCCAATCAATCTGTAAATCAATCTCAGCAAGCGGTGTGTTATCAGAGCTCAATTGTGGCATTCCTGACGCAACTGTTGTTTCCGTGGAATCTACCCGTAACGCTTCTCCATAGTCTTCACCTTCAACAATATTTTTAGCCTGAGGAGCATACTCTGATGCAGGTCGCTTGAAAATTTCTTTTAGACCTAATATTCCTCGTTCCGCATCCCATTTTTTAACAGCTGCTAGTAATCGCACATGTGATTCTTTAATGATTTTATCTATATGTAAGACTTGTGCAGCCAGTGTGGCTTCTTGAGTCTGTACTGCGGTACGAACTGCCTCATCTTCTGGATAGAGCTCTCGTACATATTCTCCTGGAGTCATATATCGCTGATCCCAACCTTGAGTGCCCATTTCACTAAAACCCGGGAATTCTGGATGAGCACCGATAAGATGGACATTTACTACGTTGAGCCTTCTGTGTACGCCCTCAGTATCACCAGTCTGTTCTTTCATCCAAAGATCTATATCAATATTACGACCAAAGAAAAATCCACTATCAAGAAAAGGCGAAGGCTCGTTTAAAACACTTCCTCCACGTACCATATTTTTCGTTTCTGTTGTGATACCACGCACCTCTTTACGGTTAAAATAAGCAGTTTTAGTACCTTCATCTTTCAAAGTATAGAGATCAGCAAGTTGTGTTCGAGCAAAATTCTCTCTCACACGTATCCAAGCGGCTCTCCATTTCGAATCTCTCGTTTTTTCTGGATCTTGATCACTTCGCACATATTTCTTTTCTTCAGCTCTCCAGAATTTTTCTATCAGATCTGCCTCATCTTGTTCCCAGTCCATTTCCCAACCCATTTGAGCTCGATCATAAGGAAGTGCTTTACGAAGAAAATCATTATTATATTCAAAGGGATCGGTACGCACAGCTTCACGCATGAAACTCAACATATCATTTCGTACTTCATCGATATCATGACCTTGTAGTCCATAAACTTCAGGATGTTGTTGCTGATACGCATATACCATTTCTACCTCCGCTCTCGTTAACAACTTCCGTCCTGTAAAATCAATTTCTTTTTCTGGATCTTCTGGATCTGGTATCTTTCCACTTATAATTCCTTTTTCTCCTGAATTCAGTGTGTTTTTGAATAAGAAGCCGGCATCGAGTAATTCCTGTCGAGTAAATGTACCTGAATTAATCTTTTCAGCAGACATCCCTGCAGCTTTCAAAATCGCCCATTCTGGTTGATCGGGTTGTATACGCAGTGTAAACGGATAGTCCGGATGTGCAGCTCGGGCTTCTTCTGCCTTAATCCTCGCATAATCTTGTTCCCGATCTCGTAGAGTTTGAGCCACTATATCAACAGTTGCCAACCTGGGAGTAGCTTCAGGGGTATTTTGCCTCTTCATCCAATCGTATTCACGTCTAATTATTTGTTGAGATATAGCACCATCATGCCCCTGCCGGTCATAGGTTGCTGGGATTGCTCCTTCAGCTTTCAGCTCAGAAAGAGCGGCTTGGTGAGACAAACGGGTTTGAGTAATTTCTGCATGAGTAGGAATATATTCCGGATCCATTGTTGCCTTCCTTGTAAGCTGTTGTCCCGGAGAATAGAAAAAAACACCATCTTGCTTATCGGGAAAGATACGCTTCACTGTATATTTCCTACTTAACTCATGCCCTACGGGAGTATGTACTGCCCCAACCCATCCAACCACTTCAGCAACGTCATCTCTTGCCAGTGCCTCGTCGATATTTTGGACTATCTTAGTATCACGAGCTCGAAGGCTGGATGATAAAGACACAATCCTCTCTTTCATTGCCTCCAACATTTCTTCTTCGCTCTTAGGAGCGGGTCCCTCAGCCTTGCGTTTCGGGAAAAACCCCCTTCGTTTCGTTTGCGGTTGTGGTCCTTTATCAATATGAACATGCGTGTGCTCAGCATGACCTTCTGAAATAAGAAAAAGTTTTCCTGGGTATTCAGCAAAAGTTCTATCTGCGATTTCTCTGGCTCTACCATAAAATCCTGTTGAAAGAACTTCTCCAAGTCTCTTAACATCCTCCGCATATGGTTCTGCCCCATTTTCACGCTCCTGATACTCCTTAACATGCCAGTCAAGCATTGCTTCTGAAGGAAGGGAGCCTGCTGAAATCTTAGCATTTATAAAAGCTGTTTGAGCAGCTGTCATAGATGTATCTTCCATGAATACACCAATTTTTTTAGTAAGCTCAGGATTTCTTTGGACGGCATCACGAATACCTTGTTCAAATGGGGTGAGATGCTCCTCAGCAGCAGCATCAGTATGGATGAGGTGGATCATCGTTACACGCTTTTTCGGGCCCTTACGACGTTCTTGACGGCCGTTTGCAGTCACAACTTTTTCTGAAGTTGGTCCTCTTTGTTCTACCATTTGCGGATTATACCAAATTTAGGCTCAAAATTCTACTACAGGCTGCTACTAAAGTGTCCTGTGTTGTCCAATATCCGGATCATCTTCACCAGACCAGTCAATTGTTTCATTGAAGGTATTTAATGATTGCTCTGACGAAAGATCAGGCAAGCTATGATCTGCCTCATAAACAATGGTTTCTTCTACAGAAGATGATAGATTTTCTGCTTGTGTGGCTTCTCGCTGTGATTGTAATAAAGCTCTTCTGTCCAACATTATCGTCCCAGGAGAGACACCTTCTTCTTCAGCAATAACTTTTGCAGCTTCTTTTATAGGGATTCCCATTGCACGAAGCTCTTCTGAACGCTGGGCAACCCGTGCACGTCGCTCAGCAATTCCTACTTTTCTTTGCTCTGCAACTCCAAATGCTTTATCTTGAAAGCGATATACAGTTGATCGATTTAATCCTAGTCTTTCAGCAATCACTAATACACGTTCTTGGTTAGGAAGCTGCTGTAACTCTTCAGTCATCGCTCGGACCTGTTCTATTTGGCCTTCCCGTACTCTTGCTGCTCGAGCACGTGTCGCAAAAAGTTCTCTTCGATAATTATGGATCGATGCAACAGATAGGCCTAACTCCGCAGCCATTTGATGAACCATCGGTGTAACTTGCATCATGTCACCCCACTCTTCTTCCATTTCGCGGACTCTAACAAGGCGATCTTGATAAGGAGAAGTTACTTCGCGTTGATTTGCAAGCCTTTCAGCATCATCTGCAAGTTCGAGATATGCACGAGCTGTACTCTCAGTGGTACCCATCCGTTCTGCAATTTGTGCGGGAGTTAATTGATCCTGATCACGCAATGCTCTGGATATATCAATTTTTGCCATTCGCTCAGGAGATATTGCTCTATTAAGCGTATCGTCCATCGACTGGAAATGATATTTCAAACTATCAGGAGAGAAGCCCATCCAACGTGCAATTTCGCTTTGATTGGTAATCCCTAAATCCCTAAAAGCATCTATCCGTTGGCGAATGACGACCGAACTTTGGCGTGGTGTTCTTTTTCTAACCTGAGTTTCGTCCGCAACTGCTTCATCTTCAATTTCATCAGCGAAACTCTCCAGCCTATCTTGTATAGTGTCGATTCTACCTTTAAGTCTTCGATATTCAGGATCCATGCGGACATATTCAATCTGATTTAAAACCTCTCGGGCATCTGCTGACGCTGGATCATGCGTGTCTAAAGCAGCAAATAAAAGCCCCAGGCCATTTTCGTATGGCTGAAATTCAGCAGTAACTTGTTGCAGTGATGATCTTAACCCATCTCTATCTTCGGGTAATGCGTCAACACCTCCTGTTTCTTGAAGTTTTCCATACCATTTTGATCTTCCTTCACTTACCAAGGCTATTTCACCACCATCATATAATTGCTTTAATAAAGCTGTTGCATACGGCTGTCCAATCCGATGGTCCATCAACGGCACAATTCTCGCTCCGGATAATGGTGTGTCACTATCTTTAATGATTTCGATGATCATCTGTTTTAACTCCGCAGGCCCCAAAGCTAATGCTATTCTAGAATTTTCTTGTGCGTGTCTCATTAATCGTGCTACTCTTTGAGGATCATTTAAAATTTCGCGGGCTTTTTGCTCACCTTGTGCTAAGAATTCGGGATCACCTGATTGGAATGTATCGATGATCGTTACAAGTTGTTGCATTCTTTCTCGCTGCTCATCAGTTAAAGAGATTAATGAAGGACGATCTGCAGAGATCTCTCCTCGCTGTAGATACTCATGTTTTGCAAGATGCGTTAAGGCACGATTCACGCTGCTTCGAACATGACCCTCAGTTCTCTCTGCATATTGAGGATACAGAGCAAGCAATTTTTCATGCACTTTAGCAGGAGTAACAGTCCCTTCCATATGAGCAGCAATAAAAGCAACTCGTCTCGTAATCGTTGTAATCGTTGATCTTGCATCTCGTGGAAGATCATCATAGTTTATCTTTTGAAAAGCATCTGCATTGATGCGATATGTAACAGCGAGTGGTTCACCATCATAATAGCTTTGATAGTCAAGCATACCTTCAATACTGAGGTTTCTTAAATGGTGCCCGAGAGAACTCCCATTCACGTTGAGATTTTCTTGTAAATCAACTTTTTGTATTGGTCCTTCATGAGCAAGTAATTGTTTAAAAATTCTATACCTTGTCTTTGGTGCACGTTTTCGTATGTCACGATCATCATTATGTTCTTCCTCAGAATCAATACTCGCTGCTGAAGAAGGAGTACTCGTTGTTGAGAAAGTTCTATGCAAAGAGATGCCTGATTCTTCAACAAACGAAAGTAGATGACCAATAGCAGGAAGTGCACTAATACCATCTTGGGTCACATGATATTTTAAACTATCGCGAGCCCCATCGATTTCATTTTTTGCAACAAGTCCGATATCATCAAAAGAATCCTGACAGTAACCAAAGGGAATGTGATTTCCAATGCCCCATCCTCGCTCTCCTCGTTGCATCCGCATTGTCATATCATGAAGCTGCTGATCTGAATACCAGTGAGGATTGAGGATCATCCCACCAAGGACAATCATCTTGGATTCATTATTAAACACTCCTGCCAGGAGTTCATCAATCTTCTGTGTCGATACTCTTTCTCTCCGTTCACCAGGAACTTCAGGATGTGCTCCACCTTGCGAAAATTTATCCTGTTCGCCCGGATCAGGATGATGTCGTAAAACCTCCCTTTGTATACGTCTTTCTCGAAATCGTTCTTTCATTTGGGGATTATAACAAACTTCATTGTAGTGAACCTGACATTTCTAAAGTGTTCTTTGTAAACCGGGATCAGGATCATCATCTCCACTCCAATCAATCCCAGCATCTAATGCACTTAATGGCTGATCTTCAACTGCAGGAAGTATGGGTTCTTCTTGTGTTTCTTGTGCTTGCATCTGCCGAATATGTCTTGTGATGGTAGATCTACTTACACCCATCCATTGTGCAATTTCGCTAGAATCAGATACTCCTAAATCCTTAAAGGCTTGAATTCGCTCACGAAGCTCAACTGTCTTCGATTTTGGACTATTTTGGGGTTTCAGAACAACCTCCGTATTTTCTTGCATCTCAACTTCTGTTTCTACAACGGGTTCTTCATTCGCTAACTCGATACCAGCCTCTTCTGATGCAATAACAGCAAGCCGTTGTTCTATCTGATCACGTTTCGAAATGAGATGTGCATATTCAGGCAGTGCTCGTACAGAACGAATTTGATCCATTACTTCAAGAGCTGATTCTGACTGAGGATCGGTATGTGAAGCATATGCAGCAAGAAGCAACTTGATACCATCAGCAAATGGCTTAATCTCCGCATTTACCGTAACTGCAACTTGTTCTAAACCTCGCTTATCTTCAGGCAAAGGGATCTCTTGTTCCTGCGGAGCGACAGGACCATATCTTATAACTTGACCCCGTGATTCAACCTGTATCTTTCCTTCTCTTGCAAGTTCTCGTAATATCGCACCAGCATAACTTTTACCCACACGATGCTCCAGATATTCAGCAGCAAGCACACTTGTTATCGGACCTTCGCTTTGTTCAGCAAAAGTCACTAATCTTCTCTTCAATTCTGCTTGACCAAGAGCAAGAGCTGTATGCGAACTTTCCTGAGCCTTACGCATAAGAGTAGCTGCTGCCTCAGGATTTTGGATAATTCGTCGAGCTTTCTGTTCTCCTTCTGCTAAGAATGTCGGATCTCCTGCCTGAAATGCATCAATAATTCCCACGATCTCAGCTATAGTTTCTCGCTGTTCTTCAGTTACTGAGATATCTGTTTTTCGGTCTATTGTGCGTTTCCCTTTTTCTATAAATCCATGCATTGACATGTGATGGAGCTTTCTATTTATTACCTTTTCTGTACCACGAGGATCCCGTTCTTTATATTGTGGGAATAAAGCGACTAATCGTTCATATACATCTTTTGGAGAAATTTCACCCGAAAGTTTTGAGGTAATATATGCTGCACGTAATTGCAGCTGGTTATCGGTTGACGTTGGAATAGAAGGCAGAGCATGAACATCAGAGATAGCATCTGGAATAACTGTATAGGTGATATGATCTGCACCAACTCTTGTGTTCTCATAAGTTATAAGCCCAATGTTATGAAGGCTTTCCAGATGCAACTCAACAGATGAATTATTTACAAGCTTTCGCATATCTGACTCACGTAGTGGCCCCTCGTTCTCGACGAGTGCTTTAAGAATACGAAATCGTCTTTTGGGAGCACGGACTTTATAGTCTCCAGCTTGTTCGCCTTCAGCCGTGGCCTTTGAAGGAGAAGCAGTTGTTGAAAAGACACGCCGCAAAGCTATATCTGGATGTTTCAGTGAGAAATCCAAGAGATGTCCAATAACTGGTAACGTGTCTTTGCCTCTTTGTGTTGCTTTAAATCCCAAGGTCGTCCGATCGTTTACAGGTTCACTTTTTGCGACTAGTCCAATCCCATCGAAAGAATTGAGACAGTACCCGAATGCTATGTTGCTACTTAAATTCCAACCTTTTTGTCCACGTTGCATATCCCGTATCATACTATCGAGATCTCCAGCAGTGTATACTTCAGGGTCCAGAACCATTCCCGCCAAAACGAGCATCTTTACTTCACTATTGAGAACTCCGGATAGCACCTCATCACGCTGTTGATCACTAATTCTTTCTCCTGGTAATCTTCCTTCTTTTTGGGGACCACCATGTGGTACGTTAGCAAATTTATCCTGGGTCCGATCATCATCACCAGGATTATGACGGAGGGGTTCTCCTCTCAAAAATGATTTTCTCGCTCTGAGTAGTTCTTTCATTCGGGGATTATAGCAAAATTTAGCTCAACAAACCTGACATTTCTAAAGCGTTCGTTGTGATCCAGGATCAGGATCTTCTATTCCAGCCCAGTCTATCTGGGCATCAGCTAAAAAAAACTCAGTCGATGATCCATATTGTCGTGGATCGAAGATCACTTGTTCGGGATGAGCTTCAATATCTGTAGATAATTCTGAGCCTTGTGAATATACCTCCATTGTTATCAACTCTCGCACATATTCCGCATCTGTTAGAGCTCGATAAAGTCCTTCTGGCGTGCGAAGTATAAATGCTTCATCTAGTTTTCGACCAACCTCCGCTTTTGCATCTTCAACATTTTCACGTTCTTCTTCAGGGCAACTTTTCAACGCACCAGATACTACATCACTTTCATGATCGAAATATAATTCATGTATGAAAAATAGCTGTTGTATCGTCTTAATATCTTCAGCGTTTTGAATAAGCTCATTATCTTCCTGTGTTTCTCCATGATTTTGTGAAAACGTATTCGAAATGAGATCATATCCATTACTTCCATTCAAAAAATTATTTCCTCCGAGTTCTGCTAATATACTATTGATTTCTCTTTGGGCGTCAATGTCACTGGTTTTATTTCTTTTCTCAAGAAGCTGTTTCTTCACAGTTGCAACCATATCTTCCATCCTCTGCTTAAATGATTCTTCAGAACCCATTGCTTTTTCGCCAAATATATCTCTCACCTTTGCAGCATAATCAGTAAAATCTTTAAGTACTCCATCTGCCACAAATCCTCGTTCTCTTCTAGCCTTAAATACAGAATATGCAATTCCCCCTTCTGCCCAAAGCTTTTCGGCAATCTCAAAATCATAATCTTCAGGATGGAGGTCAATATTTTTGCCATGAGAGGCAAAAGCTCGAGTAAGCCCATCAATAAAGTATTGTTTTTCTACCTTGCTCCTTCCAGGAATATATCCTACGAGCCCAATGTATTCTATGAGAAACTCTTTAGGCGTACGCAACTTGAAGTCCTTCTCATAACTCACCACTGAACCATCATGAAAAGCTGCTTTATCTGCTGAGTCTGTATAGCCATACGTATCTTTCCAAATGAGGATATTTTCCGTATGTGAAGATTGAGCACCTATAATATAAGGATTTTCTCCAAGCGTTTGATCAGCCAATAATTGTGTATACATATCGAAAACCCGCTTTGCAATATCAGGGGAATCAATTTTCGGATATGCATCTGGCATAGTAAAAGCAGCACGAACAGTTGACGGTGTAAGTCGAAGCAGTACACCTTGATCTTCACCTTCCTCGTTGCGAAATGTTATAGCACCAACTGGTTGAGGACCATCATGAAATTCAGTCTCTTCCAAGCGCTCAATTTCACGTACGGATTCTCTAGCAGTCCCCCCACCCGTAATGACATCATTTCCACTTTGACGACGATGCTTTCCTCCAAATCCACCATATTTTGTCCCTATCGATTTGGCTTCAATGAGAAATTCATCATCACCAATTTTCGTGGTCACAGGTTGCATATCTCCATCCCTTGATTGCATGAGGACACCAGTTCTCCCTCCTGGATTGCGGAAATCACTATAATACAAAACATAATATCCATCATCCGCTTGAGCAAGTTTCTTTTTTATATGCTTTTGCATTTTGAATGGATCTTCGGACACTGCAAGGTTGTCTAATTCCTCATCTGTTAATGCATAAAGGTCAGTCGTTCCGGTGATTGGGATTGATCCTCCCTCAAACTGTTCTCGAAGATCTTCTGGTAACGCATCCCAATGTGCACTCTTTCGCACTTCTCCCTCAACTGGCTTGATATCCAAATGTATTAAATGGACTTCTTTTTGTCCGTGAGTTGATTCAAAATAAGGAGGTCCATAGAGTGGTTGTAAAGCTTCATCTCCGTAAAACCCAATGAGATGTGTATTGACTCTGCTTTCTTCATTATGCCGTGCATGTGCTTGCCAAGGATATGTACCTGAAGCAATATCTGCATCAATTGCTTCTTGTTTGGCTTTTCTATCAATTGTATCTTGTTCTTGTATCCTTCGCTCTTCATCTGTAAGAGCAAGCTCTGCATGTTCATTTTTAATGAAAGCTGCGGGAGAAATGTGAGGAGGAAATCCAATAATCATCCGACGTAATACATGTCTTGCCTGAATACGATCTTCTGGAGTGCGAATCGCAGCCACAGTATCAATAACTTTTACATATTCTGCCAATGTACCATAAGGATCAATGCCATCAACATCTCCGGTAAAGACTGCCGATTTCATTTGAGGTCTCCGTTCAATCATATTGGGCAAGATTATACCATAGGATGAGGCGGAAAGATAAATTATAAAGTTCGTTGAGGACCTGCTTCAGGATCATCGGTACCATCCCAATCGACAGCTACATCAGCGATCGTAACCTCTGGCTCCTCAAGTTTAGGCTGTTGCGAAGCATGTTCTTCTTGAGAAAATATTGTTGTCTCTGATGAAGAAGTATGATATCCACTCAAAATTTCACGTATATCAAAATTTATAGTACCTACAGTAGTACCAAACTCTTTAGCAAATCCATGAACTCTAAGAGGCTCACCAGCTTTAATTCTCTCAGCCAAAACGGCTCTTCTAGCTTGCACCTCAGGATCTTTAGGACGTCCGACATTCGTCTGATTTGCAAGACCAAGGTCTCGCCGTTCGTTTTGAAGATATCTTCGTATGGATCCTAGACTAACATTGAGTATTTCAGAAATCTCATCGTACGTTTTTCCGTCTTCTTGCTGTAACTTCCACGCTTGTTTTTGCAAAATTAAAGCACGAAGTGTTCTTTCTGATGGTGGTTTCGATTTAGAAGAAGTGTCCTCAATTGCTGGGATAGTACTTGTTTCTCTTTCCCCCTGAATTGGCGGAACTACAATCTCGGATTCTTGTCTTTCATATCGTGAATGTAGTCTTTCCTGCAATGTTCTGTTGCCATCATCGGGAGTTATTTTTGCATGCTTACCTGCATTAGCATCTGGTAACAAATATTTTGAACGAAGAGTTTGTACACTATAAATTACTTTATCTACTGTAATTCCAAGCCTATTTGCAATTTCCGGATACCCAATTTGCGGCTCAGCTAAGAATGCATGTGCAATATTAGCCAATTCCTTTCTAGATTCAGCCCACGAACCTGATCCAGATTCACCATATCCAGCCAAACGCTTTTCGCGGATGACATCTTCAATATCCTGCCCCTCTTCTCCATCTGATGTCATTATTCGCTGACTTCGAGATGCGGGTTTAACTCCCCCTGTAACAAAATCGATAACTTGCTCATGCTGTAATGATTTAATTGTTTTAGCAATTATTTGACGAGCACGTTCAGGAACCAGGTTGTAGCGTTGGGCAATTTCATCTAGTGTAAAACCATTCCCAAATCTCATCCGCAGCATTTGTTCATTCCTTTCAGGAAGCATCCTCAGAAGCTCATCTAAAACCATAATATCTTCTATTACCTCTGTATCCTCACGTTCTGGCTGCATCTTACTTTCGTGAATTGGCTGCAATGCACTCCTCCTTGAGAGATATTTAAATGCAGCATCTTCAGTAATTCCAAATTTCTGTGCTAATACTACTGCTTGCCTTTCAAGCCCTACTTCATCAACCCCTAAGGGAGCATTATCAAATAATTCAGTCACGGTCTGACCAATAGGTAATGCAACTCTATTTTCGCTCATAGTAACACTAAATCCATGCTCACGAGCAATACTATTAGTCAGAGCCTCTTCAGCCAAACGATAAGTATACATAGAACTATCTGCCCTCTGATGAATTGTGTCTACATTTTCATAAAGGATAGTAACCCCTTCCTGAGCGAAATCTTCAACATCTCCCAAACCTTCTCCCGAATATCTTTCTGCAACTGAAATTACAGTCTTTATATTTAGCCAAGTAAAAACTTCCTTCCCAGCTTTTGAAATCACGGGATCAGGATTATTGATAGATTCACTAACGGCTTGGTATGTAGCAGCTGGAACCCGTAGAGGAAGTGCATCAGCAATCTTTCTATATGAGTCTATTGTGGAGGCATGCGGATCATTATCTCTCGAAGCCGTAAGGATACCTTGCATTTCTGCATGCATTGCGGACACATCTGTACCACGAAAAGTACGACTTCCCTGTGGTGCAATTCTTCTTGATTGTTCTACCATCGAAGGATTATAACAAAAAATATACTATTTAACTATTACAGGCTTAGAGTGACCGTTTTGGTCCATTTGCATCGGGTCCAGACTCTCCCCAATCTATATCGGAATTCAGATCGCCAAGTGGGGGCTCTGCTATATCTGGGGCAACCGTAACTGATTCTTGAAGTTGTCTATTTGTACTTACTTGCTCTTCATTTGATGCCTGTTTGCCCATTTTTCGTCTATACCATTCTTGAGCATATCGAATAGAAGCCTGTGCTTTTCCTGAGCGTACTTCTTCTTTTTGAGACTTATACCGCATAAAAAAACCAATTGGATTGATCCGTGGATCACCAAATTGTTTATGCATTCCCTTCAGATCAGCCTGCTCAGCCGTTACGATCTCATCATCAGTTAATTCTTTATCCGGATCAAAACGCTTGGCACGAAGGAGCGTATGTCCTGGCGGAAAAAGATATGGCTCTCCATCTACTCGCTCTGGAAATACACGCATTACTGGATGACCCTCTCGAGTGAGCTCATGGCTCAGTCCAGTATGTATTGCACCCATCCAGCCAACCGCCGCAATAGTATCGGGTTGTTCTAATGCATCACTAATAATTCGTGCAGATGTTTCCTCACGTTCACGGTATATTGCAGCTTCGGATGCCAATTTTTCTCGACCCTCAGCAGCCAAAATTCTACGTCCTTGAGGAAATAAAGACATAACAGCACTTAGGGTTGTATTTCGCTGAGGAGTATCCTTTTTGTAGAGATCATGTTCAAGTTGATGTCCTTTGCGACTTTCCCATTCCTCAACGAGATCTATTCTTCCAGGATAACGAGCAGCAATATCATCAAGTATAGCTGTCGATATGCCAGTAAATGTTTTTGTTCCTTTCTCAAGAAGTTCTGCTACTCTCTCATCACTCAAGGCCCATTCAACCCCATGACTTCGATAATGATCATTTAGTTCTCGGAAACTTTTTTCAACGGCATCTGATGGTAGATCACCATTAGCAACATTTTGTCGAGTAAGATTGGAATGCCTATGGCTTTGCCCAGCATTCTCTGTAAAAACTACAACTTTTCCTTTTGGAGTAGAATCAAGGATATCTTCTATCTTTCTTCTCCATCCGTCGAGCTGGTATCCTTGTGCAGGATGATGCGAAACAAAGAAAAGGGAAACAGGTTTTTTCTTGCCATCTGGAGCCACGGCCCCTTCCACCTGAGCAGGTGATTTTGCAGATCGTTCAGTCATTGACGGGATTATATTCTTTTTAAATAATAATTACAATGTTTTTCGATAATCTTGATCTGGACCGTCTGAACCATCCCAATCAAGACCAGAGTTCATATCTCTTAGTGACACTTCATTGTCTTGTACAATCGCTGATGCATTGGGAAGAGCTACTATTGTGTTTTGATCTTGGGCATACTCATTTCGGCCTGCTCGAAAAGCTTGGAATTCAACCTGAGCTCTTCTACTAATTTCTTGATCAATTTCAGCTTTTCTCTGCTTATTATGAAATGGATTTATACCCCATTTACTTTCTAAAACAATCCCCAAATGGAAAATTGGATACTGTCTTCTTACTCTTCTTTCTATCTGTACAGCCTCGTATGCTTCATCCAAATCAATATCACGATCCGGATGAAATAGTCGTTCACGAATAAGTGCATTCTCAGGCGTATATACAAAATCTCTTCCAACCTTTCCTGGCATAATCATGCGTACATCATGATTTGCCTGCAATCGATGTACAAGTCCAGTATGTGCGGCTCCCATCCAGCCAACTCCTGCAGCAACGTCATCGCGGTCTAAGGCATCCGTCAGAACTTGTGCAGCAGACTCTTCTCTGGCATTTGCATTATCTGCCTGGAATAGAAAGAACTCTCGTGCAGAAGCAGCTTTTTCAGCCCGAGTCTGCAATCCCAATTCTCTTCGAAAACCGATACCTAATTCTCGAGTTTTCTGTTGTGTATCTAATTGATTTGCGAGCTCTGGTTCCCATTCACTTATGAATACTATTCTGCCCGGATATTCAGCTGCAATAGCATCAAGAAGTTGAAATGATCTACCAAAAAATCCTCCTCCAATCTGATCTCTAGCTTTTTCTGCCTCTTTTTTAATAATCCGACGTTGTCTTGTAACACCTACACGAGTACTATTCTTTGCAAAGTATGAACTCATATTTTCTGTTGCTACAGCAGCATATGCATCAGATGGCAGCATACCTTCCAGAACCTTTTCTGTTAGTTTTTCTGAATCTGCTTTAACTCCCTTAGCATTTTCTGTAAAAACTACAACTTTCTTATCTGGATTTTCTTCAAGCGATCGCTGAAGTGCATTAGCCCATCCAGAGAGCTGATCAAGTTTATCGTCACTATGAGAGACAAGAAATTGTGTAAAAGGTTTGCGTGGTTTTTTTCCGGTTCGAGAGGAATCAACATGTTCTACCATGTGGGGATTATACCAAATTCATTTTGACTATAAAGTTCTTCGTGGTTCTGTGGGACCTTCTTCTTCACTAGCCCAGTCAATAGCAGTTTGAGGCAAAGAAGTTTCACTTGAATCTATTGATGGTGGTTCTTGCCTTTGATTACTTCGCTGTCTCAGCTGGGTTGCTACTTTAATCATCCGATGTGCGGCTTGAATATCAGCTTGTCTTCCAACACTCAATGGAACTGCGAGGTTTCGGTCTGCTTGAAGTGATACTTCTACTTCTTCATCGGTAAGTTCTCGAATGTTTGCCGTTTTCCACAATGTAGTTAATGGTTCAAAATAGAAGGTCCCTCCTTGCCTATGTGGGAAGACTCTATTTGCTGTATATCCATCTCGCACTAAAGCATGAGAAATACCTGTATGATCCGCTCCAACCCAACCAATACTTTCTACAACATCATCTTCTTCAAGTGCTCCAGTAATAAGTCCTGCAATGCTTTGATCACGCATCTGCTGCCTTGCTCCAAAATTCTCTATCACCTCTTTTTTTTCATCCAATGTTTGGCTTTGAGGATCAGTTCGAACATCAAGCATGGTAAAAAAATCTTTTGCACTCTCTACGATACGGTCACGCTCTGTTGCATCATGTGATTCTTCAATCCAATGGATTCCGGGATAGCGTTGGGCTAATTCATCAAGTATATCCCGAGATGCTGCTATAAAAGAATTCTGAGCTCGGACATGATCATGTACAAGCTCCAGAGTTTTGTCAGTGCGTGGCATACCTGGAAGCAATTGATCATATACAGAATGTACATATGCTTCAGTTGGACTCATACCATCGGCAACTCGTTCCTGCGTGGCTTGAGCGACTTCAGTACTTGTGATAACACTTTCAGTGAATACCGCAATCTTTTTCCCTTTCGGTAAGTCCTGCAAACGGTTTTCAAGGTGATTTTTCCAAGGTACAAGTGGCGTATGATCAGCCTCATTATGGTTGATAAAAAAAAGTGTCGTCGGCTTCTGCCTTGGATCAAGTCGTTCTGTTCTTTTTATAGGTTCTCTTTCAAAGTGTGACATAGGCGGTATTGTAACAAATTGGGCACAAAAAGCAATTAAAGGCTCTGACGTGGACCGGAATCAGGATCCTCTGTCCCATCCCAGTTAACGGACGGATCAATTTCTGATAATGGTTGATCACTGCCAAGCTCTTCTTGTAACGTGAGTTCTGCTTTTTTCTCTGTCATCCATGTATGTGCATTCTTAAAAAATTGCTGATCGGATGCATTCGGATCGAAATCAAAAACTGGGTTGGCAAGAGCGGTTGTCACGATAATATCTTCTTTGGGAATTTCTCTCCTTGGATGATACTCGGCTTCTCGTATAAGAGTTGTTATCGGTGCAAATACCAATACTCCATCCTCTAACTGTGGAAATGTTCGATTAATTGTATAGCCGTCTGCTTTTAATTTATGACTGATTGCTGTGTGTTTGGTGCCCACCCACCCAGCAACACCAATAGTATCAGGATTTTCAAGTGTCTCTGCAATTTGCTCCGCGATATACCGATCCCGCACACGATCGCTATGGGAAATTGTTGCAAGTGATTCTCGATAAATATCAATATGGTCGTCACTAGGAACTCCATCAACTCTTGTCGTCAGAAATGTGTACGCAGCCTTTACATCTTCGTCATCTTCAGGTAATTCTTGATCATCGCGACGACCTTCAATTATCCAGTCTATCCTTCCAGGAAAATCACGGACAATTCCGTCAAGTCTCATGGATGATTCTCCTACAAATCCAGAGAGACTTCGTAACGCAATATTTTCAAGTTCACTATCTGTACCGTCATCTCCAGCTTCACGCAACCGTGATATTATTGCTTGTGCATATGCGTCACTGGGAGAAACACCATTGGATACAAGCCCACGTACACGATCGCTCATATCTCTTCGTCCAGTTGCTAGTTCTGTAAAAACAACAAGTTTGCCGGTAGGTTTTTCTGCGAGTGTATTACGTATTTTTTCTTCCCATGGATCAAGCACGTGATACATATCCTCATGATGAGGTAAAAAGAAAAGATCAATAGGTTTTTTTCGTGGATCCACCTCACGATGTTCTACTCTTTTCTTGGGAGCACCTTCAATATTATTCATAAAAAAATGGGACAAGGATGGCTTGTCTTTTGGGATTATACCATGAAATGATTAAAAATAAAACTATTATAGGCCATTAAAGAGACCTTTTAGGTCCCTCATCAGGCTCATCATTCCCAGCCCAATCAATTTCATCATTATGATCTCCAAGTGCTTCTGATGAATCAAATATCTGAAGCTCTCGTTGACGTGCTTTCCCTCTGATATGCAAAATTTCATTGCCTACTTTGTTTCTTTCTTGAATACTCAATGTCGCAGGATCACGTCCTTCACTTCTTAGTAAAGTCCCAGTATATTGACCTACACTTAAAGCATCTTGGACATCTGCATCGGTAATTTGACGATCTGGAAAGAAATGAATCATTCTATGCAGATAGGTATTAGGACTAAAGTGAAAGTTTCTTCCTTCTCTTTCTGGAAAAACATTGCGAGCCGCATAGCCATTTCGTGCCAAATTATGAACAACGCGGGTATGGAAATATCCCATCACCCCGACGCCACCAATAATATTGGGATCATCGAGCTGTTCAGCCAAAGCTTGGCTTATATTATTTTCTCGCTCTCTATCAAATTCTGAGTTTTTTCGAAAATTCTCACGATACCAATCAGCAATTTCGGATTGAGAAGTCGTCCCGTAAGGAGGATCTATAAAAAATCCAGTATCCAAGAAGGCTATACCTTTCTCATGCGTTGATAAAGGATGTGCTTCATCTATCCAAACGACTCTTTCTCCATGCTCCCGGTGAAGATCATCAAGTATGGGAAAAATTGCACCATCAAATCCTTCTTCAAGTCCCTCTTGTGCGATAGCGTGTGCTTCTGCTTCAGGAACATTTAATATTCTTCCAGCTGCGGCAATCTCTTCAAGGCCTGCTTCAATGGAAGCTTTTGTAGGTAGTTTCCCGTTACGAATTTTATTTTGCACACGATTAGCGTTGCTGATTGTGCCGGCAGCATTTTCTGTGAAGACTACTATTTTCCCATGATGAGAAGGATCTCTATTGAGAAGGGTCACAATATGATTTTTCCAAACTGCTATTTCGGAAGGACGAGCAGCACCGTGATCAAGAAGTACCATAGTGAAAGGTTTTTTATTACGCTCCTTATTATTTCTGTATGCTTCTACCATATTATAACGATCTATGTGGACCAATATCTTGATCATCCTCTCCACTCCAATCAATCTGTTCATGCCGCTGATCTAAGGATTCTTCTTCGGGAAAAAGTACATCTCCTTTATTAAGTACTGGTTGGAGAATTTTAAAATGTTTTGGATCTTTCAGCAAATCAATTCCTGCTTGTATTTGTAGCGTGTCAGCAATATCTTCACCAAGATCTGCTTCTCGGATTCGCTCGTCCATCTGCGTTTTGTTGTGAGCCGAAACCATTTGGAGTTGAGCAGGATCTTCAAGATACTCCGCAAAAGGAGCTAATTGTTGATACGATCCAGCACAATATTCTCCATCAGCAGTAAATGTCCAATCACGAATAGTATGCGTGACCGCCATATCATCCGCCATTCGGTGTGCGTGTTTGAAGCTAATATCTGTCACTGCTCCAGTTTTATCTTTTTCCGTTGTAAGATTATAGGTATTTTGTCCATCGTGCCATTCGCTATAATGTATCGTTGATATCACAAGGTGTTCAGCTGCTAGACCTACATGAGCTATGACGCTATCATAATCGAGAGCGGATACATCTATATCATCAAAACCTAATTCTTTTGGAAGCAATTCACTATACGTGGCTTTTATCTGATTTAATACTTCTCGAACTGAGCCAAGGGCAAGTGCACTCGCGGCTGTTTGAAAATGGTTCTCCCATTCCGCTTGAACAGATGCAAGGACTTGAGATTCCGCAACAAACCTCTCTGAAGCACCAGATTGCTCAGGAAAACCCAACTCATCCACATGATCGGGTCCGAACTCCTCGTCTAATGCACGCATAGCATTTGCTTCCCAAATCTTTGTAGGATCAGCATGCATCAACCCATCTTTGATAAAAAATCGTACAGATCCGACAACTTGTTCTCCTTCAACTTCTTCATCGAAAGGAAAGACGAACCCATGCGTCCCTTTCTGATCTACATCCAAAGGATCCACATGCACCTCATGTACACCTGAAACACCAGGCGTGTCTGAAAATACGTCATACCTCCCAAATCCTTGATAGATACGATTCGGATCTGCACGATGTAGTGCTGTAGCCAAACGCACTGCTTCTTGAAATGGTGTTTCAACATGGGGAGCTCTCTCAACTTTCCCTGATCTATCAGGTCCTTTATATCGTGGATTTTCTGGAGTATTCATTTATATTACAAAGATCTTCTTGGACCACTATCATCATCTGGTCCATCCCAATCAATATGTCCATTTTGTTCTTCTATATCAATATTGTCATCAAGACGAGGTTGTTCACGCAAACTCGTAACTTTGGACTGTAATACTGTAAATACTTCCCCGATTTGAGTCGTTGTAGCAGGATCATGTTCTTCTCGATTTCTAATTCTTCTTGATGACTGCATTAATTCCATTGCCACTTCTCGATTTGCTTCAGTAAGATGAAAGACGTCAGCAGGATGTACATATACTGATTCTTCATATTCTGTGTCTCCTGGCCGAAGAGTCACTTTCTTTCTTTCATCGTAGCTAAAACCAAATTCTGTAGGAACATTCTCATATGTTTTTAGGTGAACTTCGTCGACCTCACCATTCCCATTCGTATGTGTATCAAGAACTGCTCGATGGCCTTCAGAGATAATCCATTCGGTTGTTCTTACTCGTTCAAACTTAGGCGATAGTGGATCATCAGCTGATTCGGGACGTGGAGCCGCTAATCGAGCAGCAATTCGAGTAAACAGCCTTTTTGTATCATCAATTGCTTCAGGAAAATCTCCATCCTCGGTTACATCAGGTAATACCAAATCTTCTGGCCACCGATCGCCTACTTGTTCTTTTATAAATCCTAAATATACGAGTGCTTCATTATTGGTGAGTATCCTATCTGAAGACGCTGCTGCGTATTCACGAAAAGCTGCATCATCGACATCATCTGGAACTTCAAGTGTCACTTCTCCGGTTAGAGAATCTGTTTGTAATTCTGCAGATTCATCTCTTCGATTTAAAGCATCTCGTAATTCCCCATGATTAACTAATTCTAACCTTCCATCTGGATCAAATCGTAATTCACGCTCTGGCAAAGGACGATCTGCTCCCAAAGCAATTGTCACAGAAATTGATCCTGAATCCTCTTCTGCAGAAGGCTCAGAATAGAATGATACACCAATTTGATAATCACCGTCAGTAACAGCTGCTGCTGGATAGAATGCCAAATTCGATTCTGTCATTACAGGATCATTTGCGTGAATTTGTTCGGCTAATAGTCTGGCTTGGTCTGCGTAGGATAAAGCTTCTGGTCGCTTTTCTGATCCGCCATCAGGACGATCAGAACTATGAAGTAATGTGTGGCGTGTAAGCAAACCTACAGTAAGAGCTGTACGCGAAAATACGACAGCATAATCTTTCAAACCTCTTCCTTTTTCCGCAATTCCTGAAACCGTATTTTTAAGACGGTCTCTTATTGGTCTTTTCCGTTCTAAACCTTGTGATTCTTGCTCGGGTCTTGACATAATCGGTGTATTGTAACAAATCTGAATTCAATTGGCTACTACGGGATAGTTTAGAGAGATCTTCGTGGGCCATCCATTCCATCATCAGAATCCCAATCAATGAATGGATCAATCTCACCCAGCGATTGATCCGTATCAAGAGATGGTCTTTCTTCTGGATCAACAATCCCAATACTTTTCCCATCAAAAGTTATCACCAAAGCTGCTTTATTCATTGCATCACGTAATAAATCGAAGGAATCGTTCCTTGTGTTTGTTATACCACTGGTATCGCAAAGTGCTTTAACAAGCTCCAAACGATAACCTCCAGCTGCACTTATACTTGCAACCTCATCCAAGGTATACTCTTGTGCAAAATCTTCAATTGTCTGATCATGTAAATGCATGTCATCTGTTATTTCTTTTGCTTTAAGAATTGCTGCTCTTTTTTCAAGAACGATTTTGCGTTGCTCATCTGTAAGTACCTGCTCCATAAGTGCTCTTGCAATAACTGTTGGATGCTGTGAAACAAGTTGGGATATATTGTCATAAAGAGCAATAAGCCTAATAGCACGCCCTGGTTCGAGTTCTTCACTCACTTCACTTTCTATATCTTTCTTGCGTGATTCACCAAAATTATTACTTGCATCAAGAGAAAATATAAGATATGTTTGACCTGGAATTGCGTCAGCATCTAAGCGTCGGCTTGTTTCATCTTTAATATAACTCTCAGCCCTACGTTCAGCATCAAGTCCTTCATGAATATCATGCAATGTAAAACCTGTATGACTCACGACATCTGGATTTGGAGCTTGTTCCAACACCGAAATTCCAAGCCATTGTCCATACATCTGGTCAATATCATGACCAGCCTCTTGTAAGCGATGAGTCTTTTCAGTGATTTCTTCACGAGAGACAATCTCTACATGCTTTTTCCCCATTACTTGAATCACTTTGGGTAACTGTTTATCAACCTCAGGATCTACGCCATAGTCAGTAATTGCCATCGTAACACCAAGTACATTTTCAACTACGACTTGTTGATTTGGAGAACTTATTGGAGCACCTGCAGCCATACGATGTAGTGCAGTAATTGTCTTAGATCTTGTGCCATCATCATCTATCCTTTGCAAACGATTCACGACATAATCGCCAATAGATTGCCCATCACGTCTTCGCGGTAGACCTTCAAGGATGCCTCCAGCTCGAGCTTTTGGGTCTTGTTGGTTATAGGGTTCTCTCTCTTGTCGCATAAACGACAAGTATAACACTATGCGTACGCAGCTTCAAGGTGAGGAGAAATATTTAGAAGTTACAGGGTCCTAGGTGGACCGTCTTGGTCGGGATCAGTATCTCCATTCCAATCAATGCCTTCATTCTCAGCTTCCAAAGAACCAGGTTGAAATAGAATACGCATCGCTTGCCGCTCTGTCTGGATATCGCGTACTTTCGTTTCAAGAAGAGCAAGGAAACGAGCAACAGCTGACGCATCTGCAACCGAGCCTCCATTATCAATAAGTGACTTTATGTCTTCGTAGTAGAGTTCATTCTCTGCTTCCAAGCGAGCCCTGACTTCTTGATCTCTCACGCGAAGAAGGGAGATTGTATCATAATTTTTATGTTGAGACAGTATTGGAGCATTCCCATCTTCCATTTCTAAACCTTCACTTTCATTGAGGATAACTCCATCATCAGTTAATGTTTTAATAGTTTTTCTGATTACAACTTTTGAGGGGTTCTCTGTTGAAGTATGAGTACTGAGTGAGTAAGATATGTTGTCCTCGTCCCAGGAAGTATGAATCACAATATTCTTAGCTGACAAAGTCCTTGTAAGTGCTTTAAATGTATCTAATGTGCTAGTAGACGTTGAACCTAACTCTTCTGATTCTTCAGGTAATACAAATTCTTGAGGCCAGGCATCTCCCATTCCTTCCTGAGTTTTTTTAAGTGCTGCTACAACTTCGAATTCCCCCATAATATCATGCCCTGCACTTGTTCTAAATTCATCTGCTGCTATCCATTCTAATTCTCGCTCAAGTCCAGAACCTTGGTATATATATGGCGGTGGATTTGAAGGATCCTCTTCTCTGCCAAAGAGTAATGATAAATCTCCACTCTCTCGTACTTGTCCACCTTCATCTTCTCTGATACGCATGCCACCTATTGCCTGCATATGACCATTATGTTTTTCAAATTGAATCCCTATTCTAAATGTCGGCGGATGATTCTCATATGAATTTTCCTCAAATTGTATTTCTGTACGCGGTGCTCCTTTACGAGCAGAGATAAATGGATATGTTCCAGTTGCATAGCGTGTAGTTACTTCATGACCCTGAATTATCTCAGCAAACTGCATTGCTTTTTCGATATCAGAAACTTCCTTTTTTTCACGATGTTCAGGCTCTTGACCAGGAACATCCGAATGAAGAAGCATATTCTTTGTAACTGCCCCCACGACAAGAGATGTGTGAGCAAATACGACTGCACTATCTACAAGAGAATCTCTTTTTGCCCTTACTTGATCAACTGCTTGTTCTACGCGAGAAGCGATTCGATCTCGGATTGGAGTTTTTTTGTTTGTTGAGGTTAAGCGATTTTCTCTCTCTTTAAACATAGCTGGGAGTATATCATGTCAATATAAAATATGCTATTGCCTCAAATACTTATAAATACCAAACTGTATGTCCTATTATAAAGATCTTCTGGGACCGCTCTGGCCATCATTGCTACCATCAAAGATATTAAAAACCTGTGATAGTGGTTGTTCCCAAATCGATATCCCCAGATCTGGAGGTGGAGTTCTTTCGGAAGTTTTACCTGAATTATCGATGAGACATCCACTTGGACCGGAGACATTCTTTGGTTCAGGCGTTATGGGATCATTTATAGGAACGAGGCACTGCTCTAGGCGTCCAACATCCCCAGAAAATTTATTTCGTGCCGATCGCAATATATTGCCAGCACGCTCTTGCCATGGACCTCTTCTTTGAGGCGGTTCACTCCTTCTTCTTGACTCAACCATAGGGGCATTATAAAGACATGATTGGATTATCGCAATGGGCTAAATCATCTACAACGACTTTTGCGGACCCTCAGGGTCATCTTCACCATTCCAATCGATATCTCCATTTTTGCCCTCTAATGTTTCATCTGATGCTTCAAAAACGATCGTTGGAGTTCCGCCTGGATTTGGATCTCCTTCTTCTCTTTCTGGTATCGGTTCACTCATCGCATCAAAGGCTTGCTGCAATGCTTGATCAGCCTCTTGAGCTCTTCGCTCTAATATCGTTAATCCAAGTTGAACCTCAGCTTCACTTGCTTTAAATTTGTCTACTCCAAAAACACCACGAAAAAGTCCCTGTTTTTCTCTCATCTCTTCTTGAATATGATATTCATCACCTTCTATGCTACTAGTCGAAGCTAAATCGTCTTCCCATTCCCCAGATATAGAGGAAAATCTATTCTTCTTTCCGAGAAATTCCCAGGTATGTACAACTTTTTCATCTGAAGTCGAATCAAGATCTCTTTCAAGCTGTGTAAGCACAACTTCAACAGGTCCCTTCCCCTTCTCTTCGATTGTTGTAAGCAAATATTGTTTGCCTCCGTCATACCAAGTGGTTTGTGTCGTCTGACGCTGTGATGCTAATTCAGAAGTGACAGTCTGAAAGAGCGAAATAGTTTCCGGGGTTGGAAGAGATTTTGAACCTTCATTGTCTGGAAGCTCCACATCGGCAGGCCATTCCCTTCCCATAATGCCTCGCAATTCACGAATGTTTGCAAGGACTTCTGCATCACTCATTAGGTCCAAACCTGCACTTCTTTGAAAAAGTGCGTCTTCTCTATCGAGGTCTGCACGTGCTTTGTACGCATCAAAATCGGGTTCATCATACAATTTGAAAAATGATTTTCTTATTCCATCTGGACTCATAGAAATACCTATGGTTTGTTCACCTTTTCGTGCGTTACGTGTTATGAGAATTGTTTGAGAAAGAGGATCTCCTGGTTTTTCAGAAGCACTTATTTCGAGAGCAGGTCTGAGGCGAAGTCGATTTTTTCCTATCCGCGAAGAAGGATATAAGCCGGCGTTCTCTATAGTAGATTCTCCCATGGTATGAATTCGTGCAGCTGCGGCAAATGCTGAATGAAGTGCTGTTCGTTCTGTTACTTCTACTGACCGTCTATTTTCAGGATTTGACATAGTGAAAGTATATCAAACTCATGCTTTCCTTGCTATAAGTTTTATAGAGTTTGATTTGGACCAGAATGATCGTCACCTTCACCTGTCCAATCAATATGTCCATTCGTTTCTTCAAAAGTTTCTGTTGTATCAGATTCTAAAGTTGGAGCAGTTGTACCATCAAAAACAGTAGTTTCTTGCTGCCAATTTGCTGCAGTTCTGGATTCATCTGCAGCTGCAACTAGCAAGGCTTTCTCAGTGACACTTATTTCCTCGCGTCCTTCTAGATATGCTAATTCTGGATAGTCTGTCCATAACTCTGCCACACCCTCTAGTAGATCCCTATTCTCTTTTAATGAAGTAGTCATTTCTAAAATCTTTGTATGTCTTTTTTCTATTGCCTTCTCAAGTTCACCTCTCTTTTTATGGAACTCTGGATAGTTGTCAATCATACTTACATCTTCTGCTTGCTGTAATTCTAGCTGATGCAAGTTTGCTTCTAATCGTGCACCTCTCCTAATAGAAACTTCCACATTACTTTTAAATGTTGTTTCTATTTCTCGTCTTTCCACATCAGGAATAACATTTGCACCAAAAGGACTTACATATTCTCTTCTCGGAGTACTTTCATTAACTTCCCCCTCAAAAACAATATTTGCTAATGCCGCTGTCGTAGCAGCTTCCAAAGCAGCCTGTTCAGCCTCAGGAGCAATGGTTTTAAATTTATCTGCAGGCAAGCCAATATTTAAACGCACCGGTGGAAGATTTGGATCATCAGATTCAACTGGTGCCCAATAACTAGAGTTTCTCGATTGTCCCGTCGGATCAATACTTTTTCTTTGTTCTGATACCGTGGATAAGTCTCGACCTTCTACAGAGAAAAACTCTTCTGCCTTTTTATCAGTGAAGTTTCGTCCTGAACCAAGATAACCAATATACCCAACTCGAGTTTGGAAAATTCTCGAAAGATCAGTTTCGTTGCCATCATGATCTTTGGCACTTAATCCACAAAGAGCAGGATAAAGGACTGTTAAGATAATATTATGGATCGATTCTCTTTGTGGAACATCGCATTCCATCCCTTCTAAATCAAAACGGAAATCCTGATCAAGACGAACTTTAATCTCAGTATTTCTTACCTTAATCGTAAGATCAGTCACACGATTGTCATCAGGATTTTTCTTGAAAGTAAAATTCTGGTATCCTCTATCTGCTAAAGCCGGATGGGTAAGAGGTATACTAAATCCTCTTGTATTCAAGAATCGTCGTTGTTCATTTACAATTTGCGTCGCAAGTGCAGCATTATCAGCTTCCAAATCTTCAGATGCGACATCTGGAAAGCCAATATTATTGAGCATTTCCAATGGATGTCTGTTGGTATTTTCTGCTTCATCTATTTTTCGATATGTAGCATAGATAAGTTTATTATCATAATGAAAACCTTCTACAGGAACAAAAGGAAGTCCTTCATCTTTTACCATCGCAATATTTTCTGTACTAGCTGAGCATGCTTCTAAAATAGCATCTCGACTACCTGCGAGTGACGCTGGAATTCCCACTTCCAACATGACTCCGTCCACTTGTCTTGTTAAGAAGACGACATCTTCACCACTTGCGTTTATTTCACCAGCAATATATATCTTATGTGCAGCCATAGAAGATCTTCCCAGGACCTTATCATAAACCTTTTTCCCCAGCGGATCTCGTAGCCATTCTTCTTGCCCACCTGCAAGGTCTTCGACTGCTTCAAGATCTGTATTGCCATGCATAATTTGTCTATAAATATCTGTTGGTAAACCAGTTGAATTACCAAATACTTTACCCATCGTCGGGATCTCTTCTCCATAAAGCTCTTTAAAACCTACCATATTTCCCTTTACTGAAAGTCTTTGTATATGTCGTCTTTTATGGTTAAACTTTGGATCACCCTGCATAGCTTCAATTGCTGTTAGATGTTTTCGCATCACTTCATCGCGATCAAATCCTACAAGTCGAGTTAGACTCGTCATAACTAATTTTACAGCTGTACTTGCTTTTTGACGAAGTGGAGGATCATATACACCCATAAAATTAATCAACATGACATCTTGAAACATTTCTCCCCTTCTGGACATGATATCTGTTTCAAAATTTCCAATTTCAACAGCTTTTCGCACAGATTCTGGATCATTCGCTAGATCAAGAGCTGCATCGCAGTATCGATAATACGCTTCAACCCTGTCTTCCGTTGTTTTTGGCCCTTCAAAATATCCTTTGAGGTATTCTTCAAATTCTTGGGCAACATATCCGTTACGGGCATATTTCGTTACGGTTTCACCAAGAATCTTTGGTGAGATCTCATCCCAATGTCGCCCAACAACACTTGGAAGTTTTTCTTTGGCACTTCGATAGAATGATGATTCATCTGAGTTTGCTTTCCAGATACCAAATGCTGTTTCTAATTTATTAGGATCGTGGATAACCTCAACCAGTTGCTCTCGAACATACGCATTTGCAGCTTCAGTTTTAACTTTTCTCGTACCTTTTTCAGGAATTGCTGCCCGATAACCGTCAATAACGGAGTATGCCCACCGAATAGTTTCTTGATTGGCTGTTTCTGTTGATGGATTCTGATCAATTGCTTCTCTATGATCCATAGGAACGGCAATTTCATCTGAGGTAACTGTAGCTTGTGGAGTTTGTTCTGCAGCTCTAACTATTCTTTCAGGGATTGGTCGACCTTCACCTTCAGATCTGGAAGCATGCTTTTCCTGAGCATCTGTGCGAAGTATACTACGAGCATCTCGATATGCTTCTGTAGTTTTTTCTTCAGCTAAATATTCTTTACGAAAAGTGCCATCGATTCCACGCAATTCTCGACCTAGATCTCTAAAGTATTTTCTAGCTGATCCAATACGAGTAGCATGTTTACGAACTACAGATTGTGCTTCTAGAAAAGCTTCACTCTCACGTTCACCAGCTAGATATTCACGCCGGGTACTGCGTGCATTTGCATCATCGATACGAGTCTCTTTTCCAAGATCTCGGAAATAAGCCCGCGCCTCTTTTCTATTCATAGCTTAATATTATAGGATATTTTTATGGTTTTTGCAAGTTCTACAAAGTCCTATGATTACCACTCGGTCCCTCATCTCATATGCCCCTCCAATCTCTTCCCACGATATTTGGCATGGCGGAATTATAACATGAAAAAGAGAGATACTACCTGACATTCTAGAGAGTTTTTTTTGGCGGATCTTGATCTTCGGGACCGGCTTCAATATCCCAACTTACTCTATCATCCAATCCTGGAAGAGGCCCAAATACGAGTTTCCCATCACTAATTTGTATGCCACTCGTAAAAACGATCTCTTCTTTCGATTGCTCTGAAATCTCTTCTTCTGGGACCACTGGTTCAGGCTCAGAATCGTGTAAAGATTCCTGAATAGACTGTTCACTAGTAATCCATTGAGCAACAACGCCGTCCAACATAGTTTCTGAATCAGTTGCTCGATGTGCACCTGCTCGATTTTCAGGCTTAGGCTGTTGACCATATAATTTCGCCGCTATCTCTGTTTTTTTATATTTTTCAATAGCAATCTGATATTCCATTGCTCTGGTGGTAACAGCGAGGAGTAAGTCAGGCGTACGGAAAAAAATTCCAGGAATAACCGATGCATTTGGCATTGTTGATGATTTTAATACGGATCCACTTGCAAAATAACCAGGAAATACTCGATCACGGCCTGCTACTCCAGGCACTCTTTGCACTTCTCCATCATAATCCACAGCGACAGTCCTTTTATCCGCATCTGTAACAGTCATACCCATTTTTTCAAGAACTTCGACTGGCTGACCATAACCTATCAATGTGTAGAGGCGATCACATGGAATTATTTGTGAAGATCCGTCCCGCATCTCGACCATTACGTTATCACCGATTCTATCCCATCGAGTTACATCAGCCATAACCTTACCTCCTTGAACTGCTTGCACGTATGCGTCTCTCGGCTCCTGCAAATCTCCGTCGTATCTACCAAGATTTCTTGAGTCACGAAAAACTTTAAAGTGCCTACCTTCCAAATTATAGGTTGAAGTAGGATCGACCACAGCTTCCTGCGGATAATGCGTAAGTATTTTGTAGCCAATATTATAACCTTGGGCGTTATAAGCTTGAATTTGCATGAGCATTTCGGCAGTGCTATTTCCCAAACCAATTAATACCATAGACTTATTTCGATACTCTTCAGCCATTTGAGGGGTAATCTTTTCTTGCCAACGAACTCCAGCATCTTTTGTTGAAGTTTCCATTGTCCCGGGTAGGTTTGCAGGGAGAGGCTCTCCCACTCCAGTAGCATTAATCACAATTGGAGCACTTGCAGCACGAGCTTCACCTTCTGGCGTTTGATAATGAACAATATGATGCAGATCTCCAGGTTGGATATGTGTTACTTCTGCAGTGCGTATATTCAATTCTTGGGACAATAAAGGCCCCTTGGTCATGTCATCAAGAAAACTCGTAATTTCTCTCCCTGAACCTGGAACGGGAGGGATAGAGGAGCTCGTTCGGTGACGATGATGAAATACAATCTTTGAGGGATTATTTCGTGACCCATCAGTAATGTCAGCATTATCTGCATTCCAAATACCGTTTGGTTTACCTTTTTCAAAGATTTTCACATTTGTGAATCCCATTTCATGAAGACTTCGCCCACTGATAATACCTGCTGCACCGCCACCAATAATAATAATGGGAGTATCTGCTATTTGTGCGGGGACTTTAAACTCAGGAAGACGCAACGTATCAATCGCTCCAACCTCAGCTTTCTCTCTATCTTTTCCGCCATTAATGACGGCTTTCCGTCCCGTCTTTATACCCTCATCAATACGCGTGTTTTCCTCGTGCGTTCCGGTATATTGAGGAACAACTGTATCGACACGACTCAGTCCTGAGATAGGCATCATTGCCCTTCTATGAACGGCTGCACTACCTTCAAGAAGAAGACGCATCCTCCTTCCTCCAAGACGTGCTATAGCCTCACCTGCAAATCCTTTATCCGCTATAAGCTGTCTTGCAATCTCTGGTGATTGTGCTATTAGTTCAGGATTGGTCTTTAATAATGCGGCAGCTGGACCAATATTTCGTTTTTGCTCTGTCATAAAAGTAGTATTATAGCACTTATCAAGAATAAAAGATCACAGTGATCTTCGGGGACCTTCAACATCATCATTTTGCCCTGACCAGTCTACTAGCGTATGCATCGCATCAATGGTGTGTTCCCTGTCATATTGAAATTGATCATAAGCCTTAGAATATACACATCTATTTCCATCACGATCTATTTGGACAGTTTCGTCATCAACGAAATATCTTGTATTAGGAGATGCAGTCACTTTCTCTGGATATGAAGCAAAGTGCACTATGTGTGCTTGATTCAGTCCATAATATTCTCCGCACACTCCTTGTTGTTGTGTAAATGCTGTATTTTTATTATCAGCAGTAAGCTTTACTATGTCACCATACACGCTTACTCTAGCATCGCTCGCATATAAATGGCCAATATCTGTACCACCTACATCAAAAAGTCCATTTATTACCTGCACTCTTCCGATCTGACTATAATGTGCATACGTTCGAGTATTCTTGTCTGAACTTACCATATTCACAACTGAGTTTTCAAAAGTAACTGTCGCTTCTGGACGAACAGTCGCATATGCTAGATGTCCACTATCAAAATGTAAAGAAGCACCACCCTCGACCTCAACCTCTTTTATATTTAAATTATTGGTATGAACTGCAACCGCTCTATCAACAGTCAAATTTTCAACAGACGTACCTACACCATCAATCATAATTTCATGAGAAGATCCATCCTGAGCACCATATATAATAGGCTTTCTTTGTTCTGTATCCAGAACCAACACCATTGCAGATCTCCACGAGGTTTGCTGCTTTTTACGCCATTTCCCTGTTTTTTCAAATGTAGTGAATCCATAGGTTACCGCGACCTTACCATCACTTCGGACATTCTCAGAATCAGGTGTCATTACATCCAAGCCCTTTCTTCGTGCCTCTTCATACGCAGCTCTGGTTCCTTTTAGTAATTCATCTCCAGTAAATTCTCGTGGGTTATATTCTGAAAGATCACCTAAATCGTAAAGCGATTTGTTATAAAGAGCAACCTGTTCATCAATAAAGGATACTTGAGCATCAATATCTACAACGCGTAACGAGGGGTCACTTGCTTGTTCTTGTGCATAATGAGCGACCAATCGCTTGGCAGAACGAAGTACTGATGCTGGAATTTGTGTATCCACGATACTATTATCTGTTGGCTGTGTTTCGATAGTCTTATGTACATTTTGAAGATCTTCGGAACTAGGAGTAGCACCTGGCTCGAGATGATCCATCGCTATTTCAGAGAGCAAAGGGTAACGCATATCGTGTCGAGCTGCTATGGTTGCGAATTCTGTATACAGATACTGCTTACGACTTGGATCTTCGCTATGGAAATCGTCAATAAGTGCATGCATCACTTCTTGCAATGCTTTTTTGTCTTGCTCGAGCGTTTCAGCAGTAGTTACTTCCGATTCTTTCTTTCCAAAAAATCTAGGATCATCATTTGCAACCTGAACCTCTATGAAGGCATTATCCCCAACCTGAAGCATTTCCGTAATAATTTCATCTCCATGATGTGTTCTTCGTTCAACTTCTTTTTCACTCGGGTGAAGAGATATGAGGACAGATTCCGGTACAAAGAGTGATTGGATATGTTCATAGGCTTCTATTTCTGACTTATATGAAGTAACACCACCCTCGGTGAGAGAATCAATAACATGATATTCAGTAAGCTTTGTACCATCTTCTTCAGTATCCGTTGGAACAACAGCAACCATATGTGTGCCATTATCTTTATGCATTTCACCATTAATTATTACTGCATCAATGGCAAACGCTTTCGTCTTCACTAACTCAGGGACCAATGTAAGAGGATTACTTCTTGCATGCTCCACCGTATGCATGATTAATCCTGCCTTACGATACTCACTTTCAAGCAATGGTTGAGTAAAATCTTCTCTATAATTGACGGGCTCTCCAGTCAAAGTAGTCGCAACGAATAAACTATCAATACGCGTAGGTCCACCTATCGCTTTACGTGTTTGCTTGTACATTTCTCGAGAAGCCTTATCTCTGTTTGAAAACAATCTATCCTTTTCCATAATCTTGCGATTATAGAAGAAGTTTTGTGAAGCGTCAAATATAGAGCGAAACACTTGACACCAAAGTTCGAAAAATGGGATGATTAAAAGAGACCTTATGGATCCAAAAGCCCTTAACCACCTCGACCCAAAAGCACGAGAGACGTATGACCGTATTATGGGAACGGCACATGATGTTGCAGGTACAACACCTGGTGATACACCAGTAAATACACCAACTCCTGCAGATTCTGTGATGCCACCGAATCCAGCAGTTGGAGACGTGCCACCTACAACAGATCTTTCTTCTCCTGCATCAGATCCACTTGTAAACGCTTCTGATCCAAATAGCGTTTTGTCTACATCACCAAATGCGAGTCCAATTACAGATCCAACACTTTCAAATACTATGCCTGCACCTGAACCAGCAGCTCCGCCAATTATGGATACATTTGATCAAGTCTCAGCTTCACCTGCGACAACACCTGAACCAGCTGATCCTTCGGCAACACTTTTCGCGTCAGATGCTCCTGCTCCGGTATCTGAACCTACTTCATCTTCAAGCTTTGGATCTGCTTCAGGATCTCCTTCAGCTTTCTTCAATAATCCAGCTCCCGCACCAACAGAATCGCAACCGGATTTAGCATCTCCACAAGCATTTTCGTCACTTGATTCAAGCCAAGCAAATCCACCAGATACAGACCCAATGGCTCCAGTCACTCCTTATAATCCTTCCCCCGGAGATCCCCAAGCACAGGTTTTTACGCAGCCATTACCTTCGCCAGCAGAAGTTTCGCAGGCTAACGCTCCACATGAGACCTCAGCATTGCTGCGGGTTCTTTATATTGTGGGAGCTGTCGTTTTCTTTGCGATCTATACAGTCTTTTGGATTAAGGTATTTAATTTGCCGTTCCTATTTTAGGAGTATTTCCTGAACGGAGGCGAAGGGTTATTTCTTCAGACGTTTGAGGACTTCTTCAACAGTTATTAATTCAGACTCTTTTTCAGTTCGCTTCTTCCATTCGACTTTGTCTTCAGTTTTTGATGAGACAACCAATCGGACTGGAATACCAATCAAATCAGCATCGGCAAACTTTGCTCCTGGACCGATATCTTCTCGATCATCGTAAAGCACTTCTACTCCAGCATCTTGTAGCTTTTTATATAATGCATCAGCTTTTTCGTTTGCTTTGATAGAAATTAAATCGACTTTATATGGGGCAACATTCTCTGGCCACACGATACCTCGTTCATCAGCAAACTTCTCGACAATAACTCCCATAACCCGAGTGATGCCAATGCCATATGATGCAAGATAAATTGGTTGCTGTTTTCCTTCTTTGTCAGTAAAAGTAATTCCCATTTGCTCTGCTTTTTCTGTTCCGAAGTTGAAAATATTTCCGACCTCAGCACTCTTAACTTTTTCAAGATCTTTTTTATCAATTCCTAATTCTTTGACAGCCTCATCAAGCACTTCTTCATTAACCGCGATATTTTTGCCTCGATGAATATATAAGATGTCTTCACCAGCATCGCAAATGGTTTGGAATTCATGACTGAATTTAGTAAAAGCACCTCCACTTGCAAAGGTCACATAGGTATCATCACCAAAACCTAATCGATCATAGACTTTTTTGTAAGCCTCAATAACATTGTTATAATAGATATCCAAATCTTTAGCCGAAGCATGCAATGAATACATATCTTTCATGACAAATTCTCGCCCACGCATGATGCCACTCTTTGCTCGCAATTCGTTTCGTAGTTTGGTCTGAAATTGGTACACGCTCGTTGGCAAATCACGATAACTAGTTATAGAGTGCTGCATCATCTCCATAATTGCTTCTTCATGAGACCAAGCAAGACCAATTTCGCTGTCATCCTTGAGTTTGGATTTGAACCAAACATCGACGACATCATCTTCCCATCGAGTGGTAATTTTCCATGTCTCCGGATTTTGGAGACTCGACATGATCAACTCTTGACCATCAACAGCATTCATCTCTTCGCGAACAATCTTTTTGATATTCTCAAGAACTCGTAGTCCAAGCGGTGAATATGCATAAACCCCTGCCATTATTTTGTAGACAAATCCAGCTTGAATAAGGAGCTGTGCATTTTTTGCTGTCTCATCTGCAGGAACATTTTTACTGGTTTTAATATATAATTTCGAATATTTCATGTAGTTAGTATAGCATAATCATTAGCGTATATTATTTTCAAATAATGCAACCGGTGCATCGGTTTGGACTATTAAATCAATACCTTTTCTCAATTGCTGTGTGCCAATTCCCTCTTCATTGGAGACAGAAACCCGCCTCCCCTTACCTTTATTTCCCAAGATTCCACCGATAAGAATAACTTCACGATTTTCTGTTTCTTTAACCAAACCAAATACTATATCAGTGGTTCCAAGAACGGATCTTCTTTTTCTTCCAGAAAATTTTCCGACAAGATAGTGCCCGTTTTCATCCCTAAATGTTTTTCCGAACTTTCCATTCTTTGCTAGGAATGCTTCAGCATTTGGACCAGTTAATTTAATTTCAATTGTTATTCCTCTATATTTTTCAGACACAAAAAAACCCCCTCCTTGTTACTGCTCAAGGACGAGGTAATCTCGTGGTACCACCTTGGTTTATTTCCTTATTGCTAAAGAAATCTTACTAACTGGCTCTGTTTTCTCTTTGAAAACGATTACAGTTTCTTTATTTTTACGGTCAAGCTTTCCGTACTGCTTCGTTCTTGTAAACCCACAGTCAGCGTTTCAAAAAATGAAATTTGTTTGGTAGGAAGCCAAACTCCGACGCTTTATGTCATTATTGTAGCTAAAATAGCTGGGTAAGTCAATTTTTGAGGCTAATTTATGAAGTTTGTGTAGGAGGTGTTCCTGATCCATCTGCGAGGGGATCATCTTTGTGGACATCATGTCCACCAAATTCATGTCGAAGTGCAGCAACGAGTTTTGCAACATATGTCTCTTGCACGCCTTTGTCAAACTGTGAACGATTACGAAAATCAATTGCCGCATCCAGAACTGGTGTTGGGACTTTCATTTCTTTAGCAATCTCGCTTGTCCATTTCCCTTCGCCTGTTGCTTCAATATAGCCATCGAATTGGCTAAGATTTGGATCTTTACTAATTGCATTTTCAGCCATCCAGACAAGAAAACTAGAAACGATACTTCCCTTTTGCCAAGTATTTCCAACTTTTACCAAGTCGGGCTTGTACTCACTTTTGGCAAGAACTCCAAATCCTTCAGCGATCGCTTGCATCATGCCGTACTCAATACCATTGTGAACCATCTTCACGAAATGTCCTGCACCACCTGGACCAAAGTAGGTATGTCCACCATTTGGTTTTGCGAGACTGTCGAGTACTGGAGTTATATATTCATATCCTGTTTGATCACCGCCAACCATAAGTGGATACCCATTATTCAAACCGATAACGCCACCTGAAACACCAATGCCAAGATACTTGACTGATTTCTGCTGAAACTGCTGTGCTCTTCTTTCAGTATCTTTGTAGAAAGCATTTCCCCCATCAATGACAACATCACCTTGTTCCACGACACTTTCAAGAAGTTGTGCCATAACACTTTCAGTAGGTTCACCTGCAGGAAGCATACTCCATATAATTCGGGGTTTTTGCAGCATATCACGAAGTTCTTCGAGAGTATGTGCAAGCATCAATTGGCCACTCACTACGTAGTCTGTTTCTGACTGACGCATCTCATCAAGAACAGCTCTTGAACGATTCCAGACTACAACATGATGTCCATCTTTCATGAGTTTTTCCGTAATATTACGACCCATTTTCCCTAATCCTAAAATCGCTACTTGCATAATTACTTATTAGTTATACCACACTTGAGAATAAATACCAATTGCTTACAACCATTTTCGCCCGTCTTTTTCAATGAGATCAAAAACTTCTTGAGGCCCCCATTTCCCTTTTTCGTATTGAGAGATCTCATCATCATCACTTTCCCAACCTTTTAATATTTGAGAAATAAGTGACCACGAATAATCCAGCTCATCGGATCGATTAAAGAGTATTTGGTCTCCCTTCAAAATATCGAGCATAATCTTTTCGTATGCATCTGCACCATGATGGCCAAAAGTTTGATGATAAGAAAAATGCATATCAACAGTACTCAACGATAACTCAGTTCCAGGATTTTTTGCCATCACCTGAAGATTAATTCCTTCATCTGGTTGGATCCGAATCGTGAGGACATTACCGGTTTCAGGACAACCATATTCTTTAAATAAGATATGACATGTTTGTTTGAAAACGACTTTTATCTCGACAAGGTTTTGTTCAATCTCTTTCCCTGCACGAAGATAAAATGGAACGTCTGCAAAACGCTCTGTATCAACGAACAATTTCATTGCTGCAAAAGTTTCTGTTCGTGATGCTGGCGAGACATCCTTCTCTTTTTTATATCCTTCATACTGTCCACGAACGACATTTTGCTTTACATCATCTTTTGATAGTGGACGGATTGCCTTGATAGCTTTTGCACGTTCATCACGAACACTTTCTTTGGTGAAACTTTTTGGCTGTTCCATCCCAACTGTCGCAAGTAATTGCAGCAAATGATTTTGAGCAACGTCACGAAGCATCCCTACCCCATCAAAGAATTTCCCCCGCGTTCCAATTCCTTTCTTTTCAGCAAATGTTATTTGCACATTATCTATATGTTGTTTATTCCAAACTGGCTCAAAGATACTGTTGGCGAAACGAAAGGCCAACATATTTTGTACTGTTTCTTTACCAAGATAATGATCAACACGATAAATTTGTTTTTCTTCAAAAATATTTGAAAGCTTCTTATCCAAAGCACGTGCCGTATCAAGATCTTTGCCAAAGGGTTTCTCTATAGCCAAGCGAGTCCATTTTTCAGATCCTTGACCACAACCTTCTGAAAGTTTTGTAGATTCAAGATGATATAAGATGTTTTCGTAATTGTCGGGTGGCGTTGCAAGATAGAAGACACGAGTAATGCAGGCACCAATTTCTGTGTCAAACGCATTGAGCTTTTCAATTAATTGCTCATAACCTTCTGGCTGATCGAAATATCCTTGTTGGTAATAAATATTCTTTGCAAAGTCTTTCCACTGTTCGTCTTTGTGAAATTCCAATTCATCACCAAGCATGTGTGCATATGCTTCATCAGTAAATTCTCGACGTGCAAAACCAACGATGTAAAATTTCTCTCCTAATTGACCATGTTTATATAAAGAGAATAATGCTGGTAATAATTTATGTTGTGCCAGGTCGCCTGTTGCACCAAAAATAACAAAAACAAAGGGAGACATCATTATCTATTCTAAACTTTTTGATCGGTAATGAAAAGAGTTTTATTTGCTATATCGGGACGTTTAAAAAAACGCGATGGGATTTCTTCTTCCGGACCTTCATCAAACAACGCATCAAGTGCTTCCTTTTTGTCTTCACCAAAGACTAAAACAAGATTGAGATCAATCATCGACAATCCGAGAAATGTCATTCCAACTCGCTCACCATAAAAACTTTTTGGATCATTAAACTCTGAAACAAGTAAATGACTTTGCATCGGATCAAACATAGGATTCTTAAAATCTTTTCTATTTGGTGCAAGACTTGATGTATGACCATCTACACCTATTCCTAAAATTGCAATACTTTGATGAAATGTTGCGTTCAGATGACGAACTTTTTCGTCGTATAGGTTTGCTGTTTCTTCGCGACTGGTTTCATTTTGGAGAATGGGATAGAAAGGAATATCTAGTATTTCCAAATAACGCATCAAGCCTGTTTCTCTGATCATTTTCTCATTGCTGTGACCATGAAACTTTTTTCCAAACCGTTCATCGACAATTCCAACCGCACCCGGTTTTATTTGTTCTTCTTGAGCGAGCTGTTCATATAGTGCTTTCGGTGTTTTCCCACCAGAAAGATATACTGTTGTTTTTGCATCCGTTATGTCGTAAAGAATTTTCTTCGCAAGTTCAATTCCTTGGACGTTATCTGTAACTTGAGCGACCGTAATTCCCTGATTGATGTGATGAAAATGGGTATGCTTTTTTGCTATATTCGAGGCCGAAATCATAATGCCAAACTTCCCTCTCCAGTTACTTCAGGGACAATTGTGACAATTGGTGCTTCTTCTAATTCAGCAGGTGCAGATGCATCTGGTTCTACGGGCAAAGTTACGGTATCTGTCGCTGCTGGAGTTGGCGTCGCAATCACCATAGGAATATCTGAGGTATCAATCGATGATGAAACGCATTGAGGTGCTTTTGATTCGAAATTCACACAAAGTTCATAGTTATAATTATTGTCCATTGTTTGGTAACTATATTGTCCGCCTGTCTCTGGATCCTGTGGAATTGCTTGTAAATATTTTGGCAGTAATTCTTGCAGCGTAGATGGATAAACACTCTTATCCACTTGATACTTATCAATCGCAGAACGGATCTTCACAATATCTGCTTCCCTTTGTTTATCTCGTTCAACACCACCAAAACCTAGAGGATCCAAGAAATAATAAAGTCCTCCAAAGATGATGAGCAAAACTCCGAAACATCCTGCTAAAACTGCAGCTATAACTTTCGGTGACGAATGTGAAGTTTTACTATCGAGATGATCAATAAATTTATATATATGAGAAATCCCTGGCAGCTGCTTTAAAGCCTCATTTTGAATAAAAGAAATTGCATTATCTACATCAGCTTCTTCCCATCCCTCTTCCATCAAAGACATGCGAATTTCATTTCGTCTCTCACCTTGTTGAAATCGATTGCGTATATTAGCAACTAACTCTTCATTAACCATAAATTCCCTCATATCTAGTCTTACAGATAGGAAAAACAAAGTCAATATTGATGGGGATCCCAGGAGATTTATTTAAACAATTGCGTAATATCTTTAATCGTAACCAGAAGCAACAATCCGATCAAAAGAACCATACCGACAGCATGGAAATATCCTTCGACTTTTGGATTTACTTTCTTCCCGATGATACCTTCAAGAATGATAAAGAATAATCTTCCTCCATCAAGCCCCGGAATTGGGAGCACATTAAAGAATGCCAATGAAATCGAGAGCAAACCTGCTAAATTAAGTAGTTGTAAAAATCGTTCTTTTGCATCAGGCAAATCCACAATTGTTCCTACAACATTATAAATACCAACAGGACCAGAGACACCTTGGCTAATTGGCTCAGCAGTCTTCTCGCGAACAGAAACTCCAATCAATTGACCAAGGACATTGAAGTTGTATGCCATCAGATTTGCTGGATGGACAATACCTGAGAATGCTTTTTGCGTTGGTGTTTCATATGCAAGTGTCACAGTCTGAACTGGGAAAAATGCTACACCCAATGCACCTTCACCCTTTGGAGGATTTACACGTGGAGTAACAGTTGCAGTTGACGACTTCCCTGTTTGGTCTTCGATCCACGTAATTTGTAGTGGTTTTCCGGTATTCTCTTTTATAGTTGATGAAAATGTCTTTAAATCTTTCATCGGTACGCCGTTGATGCTTTCAACTCGTGAGAATGGTTTTATACCAGCTTGTTCTGCAGGTGAACCCTTAGAAATTTCACTGACAACAACTTGTGTCTGGACAGTTTGATTTGCTCCGAAGAATGTATGCTGACCAATAAGCGGAAGCTCTGTCTTAAAACCTGACATACCAAGAAAGACATAATAAATAACCGCTGCAAGCACGGCATTCATGAAGACACCAGCAACAACTACAGCAGTTCTCTGCCACAATGGACGGGAGAAAAACGCACGTTTTGCATCAGGATCTTTTCCTTTTTTTGCATCCTTTGGTGCGGCAATTCGTCCACCTCCAGCATCATCTTCTCCGTAAAGCTTGACGAATCCTCCAATTAAAACAGGGTAAAATGAATAGACTGTCTCGCCTATTTTTTTCTGCCAAATAGCTGGAGTAAGTGGAAAACCAAAACCAAACTCTTCAACTTTGATCCCTAATTTTTTAGCAACAAAGTAATGACCGGCTTCATGAATAAGTACGAGAACAGAGAGAATGAGGAGGAAAACCAAAGCAGTGATGATCATAGAAATAATTATAGCAGGTTTTTAAACTCTGCACACAATAGGTTTATTTAGCTTTCTTCACTTGCTTCATATGGTTGAAGTACGATACGATAAGACTGTATGAGTGAAGCTGGTGGAGAACGCATTGTTCTCGAAAAAGAAGCTAAAGTAAAACCAAGCCCGGAATATGACCACTCTGGATTATCATTCCGATCGGATAAGTTTGATAATCAAGCGGGCCTTTTTAGTGCCAAGCTCACTGATAGCTATAAAGTAACTGCAATTGATGCTTTCGATCTTGTGAAAGCGGAAATTGGAGATCTTGATGAGCAAAAGAAAGATGTTGTCATTGGTAGAAAGGAGTTTCTTCGTCAAGAAAGCAGATTGGTAGATATACGAGAAATCTTGTTAGATGCCTATGCTGGCCATGAAATTTCCCCACCTCACAAAGACAAAATAGAAACATACTTGGATCAACGAATCGCGAGATTTGATCAACAAATGCAGACCAAGGATGAAGAGGCACGTGCAATAGCTGAGACAAATAAAGCAGCATTACTTGTTTTAAAAGATACTCTCCTTAATCCTGAAGCAGCAACGAAAGCGGCACAAGAGTTGGATGGAGATGAAACTCTTAAAGATGTAAAAAAGACTGAAGCTGAAGATCAACTTGAGGCACTTGAAACATATCCTGAATATACCTATGCTCCAAATATTGATAAGATTCTTGATGGATTTACATCTGAGGAAGTAACCATTGAAGACCTACCCAAAATATTTGAACGCTTTGGAGAAGATGTGCGAACACAAGAGCACGCATATGCAGATGCCAATCCAGGATGGAAAGAAAAGAAAGAAGCAGTTGGAGCTGCAAATATAAAGTTCCGTACAAGGATAGAAGAAGTAATGGCAGATGGCACTTCATACGATGACGCAATGATTCAGATTAAAAATGAGTTCATCTATGCAAGTTATAATGACGCAAGAGGTGCATCAGCAAGTTGGGAGAAGTTGCCTCAAAAAGGTGGCACCAAATATTATACGTTTAGTTTAGATGACACTCCAGGTAATAAGAATGAAGCAAACTATTTTGGAACTCATTTAATGGAAGCACGTTATTTTGAGACCTGGCGTGAGGAAATAGCTACTGTACAAGATGCGATGAAGGACCTTGAGCAATTTAAAGAAAGTAGTAGCCGTTCTGATGAAGAAGCTCTGAAAGCACAATTTGCTTTGAGTCAGCTGCTCAATGTTAGTATAGATGCTTCGAGGGAAAGACCTAAAGACTTAGCTACTATTGGAAAAATAGAAGATATACTAAACAACCTATTCGGGGTAACGAAACCTGAAGCTTTACCAGTAACAGAAGGCATGGATCCTGCAATTGCTTATTTAGATATGTTTGCAAAAGAACCTACAGAAGATTAAATTTGGAGAAGTTCTTGTTCTTTTTGTTTGCCCCAATCTTCAATAGTTTCGATAGTTTCATCAACAGCTTTTTGTACTTCTTTTTCTAATCGTTTGATATCGTCCTCGCGGCCTTCATAATCCTTCTTCATATCTTCAATCATTTCGTGACGAACTTGTCGAACCATAATTTTACCGTTTTCGAGTTTTCCTTTCATTGCTTTAATGAGTTCTTGTCGACGTTCCAAAGAAAGTGGTGGGATAGAAATACGAAGTAACATGCCATCAATGATTGGGTTGTAGCCCACATTTGCCTGCTCAATCCCCTTTTGAATTTCGTGAATCGTTGATGCGTCAAATGGTGTGATAACAATAGTTTGATTGTCAGGAGTTCCGATTGTTGCAAGCTCCATAACTTTGAGTTTGGCTGAACCACCATATGCCATAACAGTAATGTTTTCAACCAATGAAGGGACTGCACGACCAGTACGAATTGTTGCGATATCATCTCGAAGCACATCGAGAACCTTTTGGAGTTTTTGCTTTGTTGTAGTTAAGACTGGATCCATAAAATAGGTTTAGATCTCAAACCGGACGAATTTTTTAATTGCGATATTTTCTCCGATTTTACCAATAGCATCTTTAACGAGGGATTCGATTGTTTGTGAACCATCACGAATGTATGCTTGCTTCAAAAGATCATCCACATCTTTTGGATCCATAGCTGCAACCTGCATAGCAACTTCTTTTGCGAGAGCTTTGAATTCATCTGTTTTTGCAACGAAATCAGTCTCACATGCAAGGTCAACTAAAACTCCAACTTTACCACCACCATGAATATATGCCTCGATAATTCCTTGTGAAGTTTCGCGATCTGCTTTCTTAGCAGCAATTTCACCGGCTCTCTTCTTTAGCCATTCAAGAGCTTTTTTCTCATCTCCGTTTGCTTCTTCGAGAGCTCGACGACAATCTGCAATTGATGCAGATGTTTCATCACGTAATTTTTTGATTGCTTTTAAATCTAGTTGTGCCATAGGTTATAGAATAAAGAATTATGAAGTAAGAATCAAGAACTATTTCTTCTCTGACTTCTTTGCTGCAGGCTTCTTTACGGGACCTGCTTTTGATTCGCCACTTTTGTCAGCTTTTGGAGCTGCTGGTTTCTTTGCTTCTGCTTTTTCAGTTTTTGTTTCTTTAGCTTCAGCTTTTTTCTCAGCTGGTTTTTCTTCTTTTGCTTTCTTTTCTTCCTTTGGTTCTTCAGAACCAATCAATTTCTTTCCTTCAGCCCATGCATCAAAGATATAGCCAATGATAAGCTTCAACGAACCAACTGCGTCGTCATTTGCAGGGATTGGATACGTAATGATTGTTGGATCAGCATTTGTATCAGTGATACCCACAGTTGGGATACCAGCTCTAAGTGATTCACCTGCTGCGACGTGTTCGAGATGTGTATCTATAATGAATAATGCTGTAGGTACAGTCGGCATATCAGCAATTCCACCATAGAATGCTTCAAGCTTTGCTCGTTCTTTATCCCAATCACTTAATTCTTTTTTTGTGTATTTCGCTCGCTCTTTTGCATCCTTTAACTTTGATGTAAGATCTTTTAACTTTTTGAAATTCTTTGCAACTTCTGAGTAGTTAGTCAAAGTTCCACCGATCCATCGCTTGTTAACGAAATACATTCCTGCGAGATCGTCATTAGAGAATCTACTTTTTTCTTCTTCGAGAACACTCTGTGCTTGTCGCTTTGTACCAAGTACTAATATAGTACCGTTCTTTCGTGCAACATCTTTAATAAACTTACCAGCATCTTCAAGGCCTTCCTTTGTTTTTTCAAGATCAATAATGTGGATTTTATCGCGTGCTTCAAAGATATACTCTTTTGCTTTGGAGTTCTGGCGGGAAACTTGGTGGCCAAAGTGGCAACCTGCTTCTAATAATTCTTCTAAACTAACTGCTTTCATAATAATATCCTTCAACTTCCATTCAGCTATATGTGGGTTCAGGATATATCTGCTGAATGTGTAAGATAACTGTCATTATACTAGAGAGTTGAGCTTGATGCAACCCTTAATCATGAAAAATGTCGCTTGACAGAGCAATAATTTTCAGAGTAATCTGGATGTAGGAGCTTTTCTATGCCCGCTAAAAAGAAAACTACTACTGCTCGAAAACCTAAAAACGCACTTTTATTAAAGGTTAAAAAATCTCGTGGCGCTGTAGGTGCTGGTACCATCTATGCAATCATTTTCCTAGGAATTGTCATTGGCGGCGGCGTTATGATGCTCGGCAATTCTGCTCCTAAGTTTGCTTCCCCAGATGATAGTCAACCAGTTATTATCCAACGTGGTGACGATACTGACGGAAAATCAAATCTCCAGCTTGAAGATTTTCCTGGCATCACACTTACACCAACACCGACTCCTTCACCAACCCCAACTCCAACTCCGACTCCTCAGCCTCCTGCAACAGGTGGTGGCGGCGGTGGCGGCGGTGGAAGCACATGCTTCGTAGCTGGAACAAAGATCTTAATGGCTGATTATTCTGAAAAGAATATCGAAGATGTAAAAGTTGGAGATAGTGTCATCGGGTATGATGGCAAGAAGCAAGTTGCAGTAAAAGTACAAGAAATGGATGCCCCACTTCGCGATCATCATTATAATGTCAAACTCGCTGATGGAACTGTTCTTGGTGTAACGAATGAACATCCACTGTACACATCAGAAGGTTGGAAATCTATTTCTCCAGAGAAAACAGCTCAAGAGAATGCTGTATTGAAAGTAAAACCTCTTAAAGTCGGAGACAAAGTATTGAAAGATTCAGGAAAATATGTCGCGATTACTAGGATGGATTATTTCCCTGGTCCAGTACAGGCATATAATCTCAAGAAAGTAAGTGGACATAATAACTTCTACGCAGATGGCGTTCTCGCCCACAATAAAGGCGGCGGTGGCGGCGGAAGTGGAAGCAGCGGTGGAAGCCAGCTCTAGCTGTTATTCTTATGAGCAAAATCAAAGGAAGTAGACCTCCCCTACCATATAGAGAAGCACGCACAAATGCTATTTCCATTCTTTTTATCATGGGACTGGTCATCGCGGGAGCTTTTGTAGCCTCAGGCGGCGGAACGCCAGTTGACCCAAACGGTCCAGGTGGACCACCAACACTTGAACCTCACTTCAATCCAGAAGATTATCCAAAGCAAAGAATAGTTATGCCAACTGACGCACAGACTTCAGCAGATAATAATCTTCAGCTAAAAACATTTAATGTAAGTAATTGTGGACAGAATTCCGCGATGATCTTTTTAGTCGATACCTCTGGTTCAATGAAGTTTGCTGGGAAAATGGATAATACGAAAAAAGCCGTTAAATATTTTCTCGAAAACCTTGGAGGGAAATCAGTTGTAGGTTTGTATACTTTTAGTAAAGATGTGGAAGAAGAAGTGCCAATCAATTATTACAAAGACGCAAAACCTGAATTAGATAAAGCGATTAATGGCCTTAAACCTGATGGTTACACGAGAACAAGAGATGGTATGGCTATGGTCAAGGATAAAATTGCAGAACAACTTGATGAAAAAGCTTATCCTGGATATAAGTGGAATTTAATTCTTATGACAGACGGTGTACCAGAAGTTCCTCCACCAAGAAACTGTTATGTTGAAACACCTGATCCGAATACTGCACCACAGCAGCGATGTTTTGCAAGAGAACAGGATCCAAGAGTTCCGACAAATATAGCAAGTGATATCAAGCAAATGGGAGTTGGGATCTATTCAGTAAATATTTACAGTCCAAGTTATCCAAGTGATGCAGTGCTTTTCCCATATCTTGAAACATTAATGAAAGAAGTTGCTTCAGCACCAACTGAGACACATTACTTTAATAGTATCAACGGAGGCAATTTAGATAAGATTCTTGAAAATATCGTAGCCAATATCTGCACTTCATAATAATTTTATGCTGCTTGTCTCGGCAAGGTAGTACTCTTATTTACCAACTGTACGATGATTTTTGAGATTTATGGTACGGGGAATTTTGTACAAAATGATTTAATCTCTTTTGCAATTTTTAATAGAGCTTTATTCTTTACAATATCAGCTTTATACTTTTTCCAAACAAGCTTCCGTTCCTCTTTATCCTCAGGTAATATCAAATCGCCAACTTCTTCAACAACTTGGTTTATCCATATTGCAACCTGCTTCATTTCTTTTTCTTTCATTCCACGAGTGGTTAAAGCTGGAGTTCCCAAGCGTAATCCTGAAGGATAAAATGGAGGCATTGGATCAAAAGGTACACCATTTTTATTGGTAACTATTCCCGCGACATCAAGTGCCAAAGCAACTACTGCACCATTTACTTTTTTATTGCGTAAATCGATAAGAATGAGATGATTATCAGATCCGCCGCTTATTAAATCAAAACCAAATGTATTCAAACCTTCAGCCAACGCCTTACTATTCTTTACAATTTGTGCTCCATATTTTTTGAATGATGCTGTACTTGCCTCTTTTAATGAAACAGCAATTGCCGCCGTCTGATTGTCATGCGGTCCGCCTTGCAATCCGGGAATAATTGCACTATCAATCTTCTTTGGCAGATCAGGATTCTTTTTTAATCCCTTCTCTGTAACCATAATAATTGCACCTCGTGGACCGCGAAGACTTTTATGGGTTGTAGTCATGATGACGTGTGCATAATCAACTGGACTTTGATGAACACCAGCGACAATTAAACCAGTTATATGAGAGATATCTGCATGTAAATAAGCTCCAACTTTATCTGCGATTTGTGCAAACCGTTTAAAATCAACTGCTCTTGGATATGCTGTAAAACCACAAACAATAACTTTTGGCTTTTCCTTCATCGCTAACTTCTCAATCGCATCGTAATCGAGTGAGCCGTCAGGACCAAGCTCATATTGCACAGATTTGAAGAATCGGCTTGAGTAACTCATTGCCGCTCCATGGGTCAAATGTCCACCAAAAGCCAACTTCAATCCCATTAACGTATCGCCTTGCTCCATCAATGCAAAGTGAATTGCAGCATTTGCAGGAGATCCAGAATATGGTTGGACATTTGCATACGGCACACCAAACAATTTCTTTACACGTTCTTGTGCAAGGATTTCTACTTCATCGACAACAGCATTTCCCTGATAGTATCGTTTCTTTGGATAACCTTCTGAATATTTATTTGTTAGAACTGTACCAAGAGCTTCCATCACTGCTTGTGATGTGTAATTCTCCGAAGGGATCATTTCGAGAACGTCTTTCTGACGTCTTTCTTCAGCCTTTATGAGTTCATAAATTTGGGGATCTGTTTTCTTGAGGTTAATCATGTGACAAATATAGCAGAAAGCCTGTCACAAAAACAATATCTTACTTTTCCAAAGTTAAAAATGTATACTTGAATCCTTCCCCTTCTTTCTCTTCTTTTTCGATTTCTTTTGTGTACATAGAATAGTCTGGGAAGAATGTATCGGCTCCGAAATCTCCTTTGACAATCGTTAAATATAAACGGTCCACTAAACTTTTCTCGACTGCCTCTGTAAAGATTTGTCCTCCACCAAATACAAAGATCTCATCAGATCCTTCAGCTTCCTTCGCTGCAGCAATTCCCTCTTCAAGTGAAGAGACAATAACATGTGGTTTTATATCAGTATTATCATAAGCATTTGGATTCCGAGTTACGACAATGTGTGTTCGATTTGGAAGTAATCCGGGAAATGAATCAAATGTTTTTCGTCCCATGACAAGAGGATGTCCTTTGGTGATTACACGAAGTCTTTGTAAATCATCTTTGATGCGGAAAAGTAAATCTCCATTTTTCCCTAGTCCTCTTTTATCATCGATTGCGGCAATAATTGAAATCATAATGCGTCAGCTGCTTCTTGAACTTTCTTCACCATATCTTCCAGCGTTCCATACGCATTGATATTTTCAGAAACCTTTGCTAACAAAGGAGATGGCTCTATACCATTTTTATAAAAGCAAATCGTTGTAACATACGCTCCACTCGCCCATCCGAGTTCCAAACCTTGCTCAAAAGTCGGATCACTTACCTCAGCAAGTACCAAATCACAATCACGGATCACATCTTTTATTTCTATTTCATTGCCTGTCTCATGAGGAAAAATCAATTCGTGCTTATCATTGAGTTCAGAATTTTGGAGCGGGATATATAACTCTTCTTCAAAATTGCCTTTGGTGGAATGACTGATAAATATCTTCATTATTTCTTTTTCTTTCCTTCAAACAAACCGCCAGCGACAGTCAATTCTCCACGAAGAACCGGATGCGGATCATAATTATTGAGTGTCACATGTTCTGGACGGAAATCATCAAGTTTCTTCACAGACGGATCAATCGTAATTGTTGGGAAATCTTTTGGTTTACGTGACAATTCTTCTTTCACTTGTGGGATGTGATTCTCATAGATATGAGCATCGCCAAAAGTATGAACGAACTCGCCTGGTTCATAACCAGTAATCTTTGCAAGAATAATTGTGAGCAATGCATAACTTGCGATATTAAATGGAACTCCGAGAAAGAGGTCTGCACTTCGTTGATACAATTGTAACGATAATTTGCCACCCTTTTGACTGACTTGATACATATTGTGACAGATCGGGAATCGTGAAGCATCTTCGATTGTTGCCATCGTATAAAGGTATTCTGGATTCCAAGAATTCACAATTAAATTACGTGCATCAGGATCATCTTTTAATTCCTGAATAACCCAACCGAGTTGATCAATAGTCCTATTTGTTCGAGTCGGCCAGCGTCTCCACGATTCGCCATAAATCTTTGGAAGATTCCCCCATTTTGTCGCGAACTTATCATCTTCTGCAATCTTCGCGACAAATTCTTCTTTGGTTAATTGTTTTTTATTCTTTTGGCTATACATCTTGAATGGATAATCATCCCATATGTGGACATTGTTATCGACGAGGTATTTGATATTGGACATACCTGCCATGAACCAATACAGTTCATGCAAAACGCCTTTCCAATACACTTTCTTTGTCGTTAAAAGTGGAAATCCTTTGGACAAATCGTAGCGAGTCTGTCGTCCGAAAACACTATATGAAACCGCACCAGTTCCACGATCGACATTTTTGATCCCATCATCAAGAACTTCTTGGAGCAAATCGAGGTATTGGTATTCAGGGTGTTTTATAGGGGCTTTCATAGTGTTATTTATAACCTTTTTTGAAGCGATGTTTCAAGTGGGAAAATATTCATTCAGACATTTGATAGATTGAGCTCGAACTATAATCAAGAAATATTGGTTCAAGTGCTTTTGTAGAATCTCTGTGAGCTAAAATAAATTCATAATATCCAGGCAGAAATTTCATGTCTCGAGCTTCTCCATCATGTGGAATAGCAGAAATTGTTCTCCATACAGCTCTCCTCAAATCATTATCTTCAAAGGAATATTTAAAAATGCCAGTAAAAGGATCTCTATTAGTAATATATGTAGGTGTCTTTTCCCCAGTAGCAATCGGACTTTGCACTCCATCTCCCATTTCAATAGAAACATTTAGACCATCTTTTGATACGACAATGTTACCACCATATAAATTTTTAACATATTCTGAAAGATGTAAATTATAATTTGATATTTGGTGAGTAGGAATATTTTCTTCTATAAAAGTTGTTACATCCTTTCGAGAAAGATCAATTTGACGAAAACGTTGGAGAGATGGATTAATTGGAGGAAGGTTTATCCAATACTTATTAGCATCTAATTTATTAAAATGCATTTCCGGTTCATCTAAGAAAGTTGTTAAGGGAAGTGTTGTACTACGATAACGAGGAAGATTAAGTCTTTCTAACTCTCGAAACCCTTTCAATCTATCTGTAGACAATTTCTCAGCTTGAGCCTTAAATCCAAGATGTTTAAAAGCAATTGCCCAATCTTGAATTCGATTACCTTGTGTTAATCGCTCCGCCATCTCATACATTATAACATTGAAGCTAGCACGATAGTTACTGCATCGCTTATTAGAAGAATCAATTACACCTGTTTCTCAACCTTTGTTGCAGACACACGTCCGCCTTGCCATTGGCCGCGGTATTGGCTACCTTCGCCTTTAATTTCGTGGAAGATGAGGTGGACAAAACGTGCACCCATCTCAATTTCAACTGTCACAGGTCCTTCGTTTTTCAAACCAAATGTTAATTCACCAGAATATCCTGGTTGAATTGGACCCGTACGGATGAAAAGTCCTGATCGAAATGTCGTTGTTCTTGGCAAAATAACTGCTGAGAGATCTATTGGAAGATTTATCTTTTCAATTGTTTTGACGAGAAAGAAATCGCCTGGTGCAATCTTAATTGCCTGTGGTTTTTTTTCATCGTAGACCATGACTGATTCGATATCTGGAGTTTTTCTGTGAGTCTCGCCGAGAAATGCACTTCCTGAAATCTTGAAGACTTCACCAAGACGCAAATCAAACCCTGTTCCTTCAGGATTGCTTAATTCTCGCTCTGAAAGGTTTTCAACAAGCTTTTCTTTTTCAACCAATTCGAGTAATGTTTTGGGACTGAGGATCATAAATTTATTTCTCTACTCTACTTGATAATGCCCTTCTTTGCAAGTGTTTTTTTGATAAGTTCATGGATCTCTTCGCGACTTTTCATCTCACCTTTTTTATTTGTACATTTGATCCGGATCCAGTGAGGAAATTTTTTGGTGAGCCACTCGTATGTATCTGCAGAATGCTGTAAGTACTCTTTATTCTTTTCTACCATATCTTTTTTTGCACCTTTTCTATACTCTTGAATGCGATTATCATTACGCATTAATTTTTGTGCAGTTTTAATTGGAACATCAAGGAACAAAACAATATCTTCGCGAGGAATCCCTACTTCTTTATATTCCAATTCCTCAAGCCATTTGACGAAAGCGTTCCGTTGACGAATCGGGAAACGTCCAGTCTGGTGAGCCATACTCGATGTAGCATAGCGATTTGATAAAACGAATTGGCCCTCATCCAACCACCGATACATTTCTTCTTTTGCCCTTCCCCGATCTTGTGCATAGATCACTGAAATAATGTATGGACTCACATAATGCAACGGACCGAATTCTCCACGTAAAAAACGCGCAATCATTTTGCCATAAAATGATGTTTGGTATTGCGGGAAGTCGACGGTTTGAAATGCAATCTTATTTATTTCGAGATGCTGCTGAAGTAGTTTGAGCTGTGTTGTTTTTCCTGAACTATCGATCCCTTCGATGACAATTAATTTTCCCTTCATTGGTTGCGTAATTCCTTAACAATCTTTTCAGTTACTTCTTTTTGTGAACATTCTCCATCGATTATTGAGAATTGATCAGCATAATGTTCGAGAAGCCAATGATATCCTTTGTGATGTTTTTCGATTTTACTTCGCTTCTCATAAATTTCCTTTGCTTCGGATTTGCCGGACAATCGTTCCATTGCAGTATCAACTGAAATGTCCAAAAATAAAATCTTATCCGGAATGACTGTCTGGTGATACGACGATAAAATCCCCTGACCCATCAACATAAAATTGGTTGCGTCTGTCGTAAAATCCAATTTCAAATCCGATAAAGCGTACGGGATAATTGACCAAAATGATCTATCCGCAATGACGATCTTTCCATCCTTAAGTGCGGGAATGATTGTTTCTTCTTGGTTGAGGATACGATCTGCAGTAAATAAGTATTGCAAAGCCAATGGAGACATTTTGATTTTTCCGAGTAACACGTTTGCAATAACTTCATGCAGGACGCCGTGTTCTTTTCGAGGCTCTCGGGCAACGATTACTTCTTTACCTTTCTTCTGAAAATACTGAGTCAGTGCATCTGTCTGGTAAGTTTTGCCACTTCCATCAATTCCTTCTAAGGCAAAATATCTCCCTTTATGTGGATTTCTTTTGAAGTCTAAATCAAGTGAGATATTGTATGACATATAGTAAAAATGTCATCCTGAACTTGCTTCAGGATCTACTTTACGAAGATTCCGAAATAAACTCGGAATGACAAAGCTTTATTTATCCTCGTGGATTCTACTCTCTTCCGGTGCTTGCTGAAATTTGTACTTAGCAAATTTCTTACTGGTATATGGAGTTTCAGCTGGTGATGTCAGTTCTTCAAAAACCATTGCACAAATTCTCATCCCAGGGGTTAATTTAATTGCCATTCGCCCAAGATTACCTAATTCGAGTACTGGTTTTCCGTCCCAACCTGCATCAAAAGTAGATGCTGTTGAATGAACTACCAATCCCAAACGACCAAGTGAAGATCGTCCCTCAAGTCGTCCCATCATATCCGATGGAATCTTCACATTTTCCAAAGTTACAGCAAGAACAAATTCGCCAGGCTGCATGATAAAGTCTCCATCTTTATTTACTTTTACAACTTTGGTTATCTCATTACTGTAGTCTTTTTTGGAAGGATCGATGAATGGATGTTTGCTGTGATCAAAGACTCGGAATTCTTTTCCAAGGCGTAAATCAATAGAACACGAACCTAATTGCTCATCCAAATTGGGAGCTGGCTTGATAACAATTCGCTTGCTGGCGAGGGCTTTTTTGATATCTCCGTCAGATAAAATCATCACGAAAAGTGTAACACGTCACTTGCACTTTGAAAAGAGACAAAACCAACAGCAAAAACTTCTTGACACCAACCTAGTTCTTCTATACGATTAAATTACGCCGCATTATGGTGTCTAGCGGTCGTAAAATAAAGTAATATATGAACACTTCAAATAAGAAGAAAATTTTTCTAATTGTCGCTGCTGTTGCAGTACTTCTTACTATCCCATTAACGATCTCCATACTTTCTCAAAGACAAGACATACGACAAAAAGCAGCAGGCTCTACAACGCTTTCTTTTGAGCCTTCATCAACGACAGCAGCTCCATTGACGAAAAATGTTGGAGATCCTATCGCCCTCGATATTACTGTTGATCCGGGAACAAACCTCATTACCTTCGTTAAATACCAAATCACCTATGATCCAACCAAAGTCCAACTCAACACTGCAAATCCAATTACATTAAATTCAACAGTCTTTTCAAGTGTTGAAGGTCCAGTAACAACGGCAGAAGCTATTGCCCAATCCGTAAGTATAGGATCTGATCCTACAAAAGCAGTGCAAACAAAGACAAAAGTTGCGACAGTGAACTTCACAGCCGTTGGTCCAACCAATGGAACTCCTACAACAGTTACGTTCGGCAGTATGTCACAAGCACTTTCCTCTGGAGCAAACGATCAAGCAAGTCAAAATGTTCTTTCTTCAACAACTCCTGCAACAATTGTCATTAATGGTGAAGCAACTGGCACACCAAGTGCAACACTCGTACCACAGCCAACAATAACAGGAACATCTGTGACATTTACACTCTTTATGCATGGAGTTGGAGCAGCTGGAGATAATCCAAATCCTACAGGAAATAGTTTGAGTAATAAGAATCCTGTCCATCCACAAAGAAACCTTCTTGTGGAAGTTTTTAATACAGACAATCAAATTGTCGCGAGTGCTTCAGCTCCAGTTACCTATGATAGTGAATCCGGAACATTTGTCGGCAAGATGGGATTGGGAGATATCGAATCTGGCAACTACAATATTAAGGTCAAAACCGATCGATACCTTCGAAGACTTGTTCCAGGCATTCAGCAGATTCAGAAAGATCAAGAGAATCCATTACCAGACACACAACTCGTCGCGGGTGATTCTAATGGAGATAATTTCTTAAATGTCATCGATTACAATGCAATGCTTGATTGTGGATATGGAGAATTAAATCCCCTCCCTATCGCAGATGCAAATTCTAAATTTAATACGGAAGAATGTAAAGCACATACACCAGTTGAAAATGTTGATATCGATGATAATGGTGTCGTGAATAGTTTTGACTACAATTTATTCTTACGAGAACTCTCCGTTCAGAACGGTGACTAGCATATGAGAAGATTCAAAGACAGAAGGAAAGTTATTTCATTGACGGTTGTGGGAATCGCATACGCGATGATTGTTCTCCCACTCATTGTAAATAATCTCCGTGAGCAACAAGAACTTCGTGGACGAGCACAAGTTGTACAACCTTCAGCAAATCAAGAACTTTCAGGACAAGTTGTTCTCCAATCAAGCCAATCACAGTGTACAGCTGCTGGTGAAGTTGAAGTTGGCGTTTCATACACTAATGTCGACAAATCACGTTCTATCGAAGTTACTGCCAAAGATGAAGTCACTGGAAAAACAGTTTCACTAGGGACAATTGCTCCGGAAGAAACGAAAACTAGTACTATCCCCTCAGGAAAAACTTCTGTCGCAGCTGGAACAGTGACATTTACAGTTGATTATACCGACGCTCCTACACAAACAGAACAACGAACCGCAACCTATGAAGCACGAACATGCCAAAATGCTCTTGCTCAGCCAGCACAGGTTTCAACAGATGTTCCGGCAACGTGTGGTAATGTCACGACAGACGTCATCCTCGTTATTGATAGATCAGGTTCGATGGGACAAGCAAATAAATTAGTTCAAGCAAAGAATGCTGCAAAGAATTTTATTGATGTTGTAGCGGGCCAAGAAGAAACAACCAGAATAGGTATGGTTTCTTTCTCAACAAATAGTACATTAAGTAGCACACTTACCACTGATTACAATTCTATTAAAACGAAAGTCGATGCACTGACAGCAAGCGGAAATACATGTCAGGAATGTGGTATCGCTGAAGCAAATAAAGAAATTACATCCAAAGGCCGACCAGGGGTCAAAAAAGTTGTAGTCATGCTTACAGATGGTCAAGCAAATTACATTATTGGTAATAACCAACAAGTACCCGCTGCTGAAGGTGAAGCAAAGGCATTGGCTGCCGTAAAGAGTGGCTTTGCTGCAAATAAGACAGTTTTCTTTACAATCGGTTTGGGTGATGAGGCAGCACAAGGTGATAGCAAATTCTTCTCTGCTGATTACATGAGACAAGTTGCAGAGCTCACAGGTGGTAAATTCTACTTCCCTGCTCCAAGTGAATTGGATGGTGTGTATCAGGAAATCTCTAAGTTAATCGGTAAAGGATTGCTTGGTGGGTTTGTCTTCAGCGATGCAAATATGAATGGTGCATTTGATACAAATGAGCCGAAACTTTCAGGTTGGACTATTCAAGCAACTTCAAGTGCAGGAACAAAAACTGCAACAACTGACACAAATGGAAATTACACATTTACAGGACTTTGTGACGGTTCATACAAGTTGTCACAACAAATGAAATCAGGTTGGACACAAACATTGCCAACAGATCCTTCAGGATATGCAATTAATGTAACCAACGCAAGTCAATCAAATGATAAGCACTTCGGAAATACAGATAAGGCACGATGCTCAGACGGGATTGATAATGACAATAATGGATTCAAAGATGCGGCTGATTCAACATGTCACACGGATGGCAATCCAAAGAATCCTAATTCATATGATCCGAAGAAAGATGGTGAACGAGGCGGTGGAAATACATGCGGTGATTCTAAAGATAATAATGGTGATGGATTAATTGACGGCGGAGATCCAGTTTGCCATATCGATAGTGATCCAAGAAATCCAAATACATACGATCCAAACCTTCCTGAGAACACAACGACAATTGATGTAACGGTCTTCCTTGATGGGATTGGTAATCGTGGAGACAACACAAATCCAAATGACTACTCCTTGAGTAACAAAGATCCGAAGCATCCAACAATCGGAGCTGACGTCCAGGTGTTTACACTAAATAATCAACTCATCGCAAGTGGAACAGGAACAATTACCTATAATCCAAGCACTGGAAATTACCTCGGAGATATCCCTATCCAAAGTGGTTTCCCAAGTGGTCAATACACAATGAAGGTGAAGGCAGACACATATTTGAGACGACAAGTGAATGGTGTTCAGAAAATTAATTCGGGACAAAAGAATAAGATCACATCAATCCCGCTTGTCGCAGGAGATGTAAATAATGACAACAGACTTGATATCCTTGACTACAATTCAATCCTTGATTGCTACAGTGATCTTACCGCCGCTGCAAACTGTGCATTGGCGGAAAAGAGTGTAAAGTCTGACTTAAACGATGATAATGATGTTAACCAAATTGATTACAATCTTTTCATCCGAGAAATATCCACACAACCAGGACAATAGAAAACCTTTTGAAACAAAATGTAAATACCAATACGTATGCTAGTATATTTATATGCATAAGTTTCATTTAAGGAAACTCACCTTCATCTTTTTATTGTTCTTTCCCTTATCCATCGCAATTTTTTCATCTGAATATGCCTTTGCTGCAACAAATGAAATCTATGGCCGTATATGGTATGAGCGTGGAGGAAGTATCATCAGTTATGACAGTGGTATAGATACTCCAGCAATAGGAACAACAATAACTGCTGTCTGTTCAGGATATGCAAATAGAACAACCACAGTTGATGCCACAGGAAGTTTTAATCTCGGACAAATGCCTCTTACGACATGCACAGCTACGGTCCGGTTACCTGATGGCAGAACAACGTCGCAATCAAAAAGTTTTCAAGCAAATGGAGGATGTAGTAACACCCCGAATAACTGTGGCAATCTTATTATGAATGTAGGATTCCCTCCACCAGCAGCACCAACAGCAACGCCTACACCATCACAAGTAGTCTATACAATTGCTGGATCAGTTTATAGTGATACGAATAAAAACGGATATAAGGATAATGGTGAAGCAAACTATAATGGAACACCATCAATTACTGCATCCCGAGGAACTGTAACAAATAATACCGATGGAACATTTACAATTTCCAACCTTGCTGCTGGAACAGTGACAATTTCATATACTTCCCTCCCCCCAGGATACGCAATTACGTATCCATTGAATGGTCCCCCTGCCTCTTTCCAAGTTACGGTCGGACCAGGATGTGACACAAACGGAGCACGAGGAGCAAGCTGTCAATAAATATTTTGTATTGTTTCTTCACATAATCTATACTGATAATACGAATACATTATGGTCCGCTTTGCTTCATTTTCAGTAAGTCTTCTTATTCTTTTCTCTGTTGGATTTTCGGTCGTGCATTGGGCAAATGCACAAGCCACAAATATAAATATTTATACTGGTTCCGTTTTTATAGATACAAACAGCAACGGCACAAAAGATACTGGAGAATCTGGATATGCAGGAGCTACTGTACGAATGAATAATCAAAACACTGGAGCGACAATAGCAGGGACAACAAATGCTTCAGGAAATTACAATGTACAAATGAATGGCAGTGGAACATTTTGTATTGCCATGCCGACAGTTCCAAGTGGATATACCATGACAACAACACAAGGACCTACTCGCTGTATGACCGTTACAGGAAGTGGAAATACAACATCAAATAGCTTTAACTTTGGAATTGTTTCAGCAGTAACTCCAACACCTCCAGCAAGTGGGAACATCATCAATATTAATTTCGGAATTAATAATTTACACCCATGGATCCAATCTGTCTGCGGTGATATCCGCAATGATAATGGCTTTACCAATCTACAGCCTGCGGGCCAATCGGCTATTGAAACGAATCCTTCATGTATAAATCCTGGAATTGTTTTTTCGGGAGATACCAATAGTTCCTTTGGTCAAGGACAACCTTCTACAACAAATTGGGTCGTAGGAGGAACAAACTTCGCAGAGGTTTTTGCACCGGTAAATAGTGGCAGAATCTTTACTTCCTATGATTATCTTTCTGAAAAATCTCAAACACTGGATACCCCACCCATTAATGTAAATACTGTCTGTATCGTTACAAATTGTACATTGCCAACTAATTTAGCTACTGGTATTTATTATGCTGATGCCGATGTTACATTAAACGCATATAATTTCCCAGCAAACCGTAATTATGTATTTCTTATCGATGGGAATTTGACCATTCGAGGAAATGTCCTCACACCTGTTGGAAGTTCAAGTCTTTTTAGTACATCAGGGAATATCATAATCCCAAGAACTGTCGGTAATACAACAGCGGTAACTTTACCAAATCTTTCAGGTATTTTCAGTACTGATAGATCCTTTATTTTGCAGACAAATAATGATTGCACAGATCTTCGATTAAATCTCGAAGGAACGCTGATAGTCAATGCAGGTGGCACAGGAGGTGCACTGCAAAATAATCGAGATTTATGCAATAATAATTCGACAACACCTACAATGAGAATTACACAGCGTTTGGACTTTGTTTTAAACCTACCGGATTTCGTCAGAATACAAAGTACGCTCTATGAAGAAGTCGCTCCCTAAACCTCTTCTTGACAGGCATAGCCTAGATTAATTATGCTTAAGAAAAGATGCGTTTTTTAACGAAAAGATCAGTGGTTGTGGCTGGATTATTTATCCTAGGCTTGGTCGTACTTCCTGTTACTGTCTTTATTTTCCAACAAAGACAAGAAACGAGATCTCAAGCAGATAGAACAGTAGTTCTTTCGTACGAACCTACTTCAAATACATCTACCCCACTCCAAATTCCAGCTGGCAGTACCTTTACCTTAGATGTTTTTGTTGATCCAGGTGCAAGTGCCGTATCATACATCAAGACCGAAATGCTCTATGACTCAACCAAATTTGAATTGGCTGGTGGCTTTATCCCAAACCAAGAAGTCTTTTCTCAAGTTGTTGAGTCACCCACACCAACTGCAGGAAAAGTAATTACAACACTTTCAATTGGATCTGACCTATCAAAGGCAGTAAAAACAAAAACAAAAGTAGGAACACTCGCACTTCGAGCATTAAGCAATGTCCCAGCAAATGGGACAGCCAATGTAACATTTGGTTCTGAAACAGAAGCACTTGCAGTTAGTAGCAATTCTTCATTTAACGAAAACGTGATCGCGAATACATTGCCTGCAACAATTAAGTTTAATCAGCCACCATCACAGGTCTGTTCTATCGCTGCGACAGATGCAATGCTTGTGATTGATAGATCCGGAAGTATGAATGACCGAGCTGGATCAACGACAAAACTTGCTGGAGCAAAGACTTCTGCAAGTAGTTTTGTAGATATTCTCACTCCCAATACGACAAATACTGTTGGTCTTGTAACATTTGAAACGTCAGCAGTCTTAAATAGCTCTCTTACCAACAATTTTAGTAGCGTCAAATCACAAATTAATACCATTTCATCTGGCGGTAATACATGTATCGAATGTGGTATCGCTAAAGCAAATCAGGATATCGCAACAAAAAAGCGTACTGGAATCAAAAACGTAGTCATTCTTCTAACCGATGGACGAGCAACACATGTTGTCGGAAATAATTCAGCTGTTTCTGAATCAGTAGCAGAGCAAAAAGCGTTGGCAGCTGCAACAAGTGGACATAACACAAACGGAACAATCTTCTTCACAATCGGACTTGGTACGGATGTTGATTCAGGATTCCTTACCCAACTTGCTGAAAATACTGGTGGACAGTATTACTTCAGTCCTACAACAGATCAGTTAAACAGTATTTACAAGCAGATCTCAGAAATCCTCGCAAAAGGATCAATTACAGGATCTGTATTTAATGATGCAAACAGTAATGGACAATTGGACGCAAACGAACAAGGCATTCCTGGTTCACTTGTTCAACTCTATTCATCTGCTCCAGTTCCACAAACGATAACCACTGACAGTACTGGAAGTTACTCATTTGCAAACCTTTGCGACGGTACATTTACCGTAAGACAAGTAATGCAATCAGGTTGGAAGCAAACATATCCTGTTTCACCAAAGGATTATCCAGTAACTATCGGTAGTGGAAATGCAGCAACAGATAAGAATTTTGGTAATTACAAAGGTGCCCGATGTTCAGATGGCATTGATAATGATGGCAATGGATATACTGATGCTAAAGACTCTACATGTCATACAGATGGCAATCCAGACAATCCATCATCATATGATCCAAATAAAGATGGTGAACGTGGCAGTAATACATGTTCTGACTCAAAGGATAATAATGGTAATGGAAAGATAGACGGAGCAGATCCAATCTGCCATGTAGATGGTGACCCAACAAAGCCATATGATCCAGATCTTCCTGAAGGCTCTGATAAAGCAGACCTCGTCATTAGTAGTACACAAATTACCTATGACGGTCCAGCAAATGCACCAGTTTGTTCAACAGGACTTGGAATTAAAGTTACGGTGAAGAACCAAGGAAAGAGTGCCGTTACCCAACCGTTTAGCGTCAAAGCAAATACAGTTACAGCGACAATGAGTGCAAATATTGCAGTTGGTGCAAGTGCTTCGTTATTCATAGCAGCTCCATTAACACAGCCTGTAGTCGCACTCGTTGATTCAGCAAATCAAATTGATGAGATCGACGAATCAAATAATCAATCATCACAGACACTTCCACAACCAACAATGCCTATCCAATGTGCTCCAACTCCAACATTTACACCAACTCCTACAGAAGTTGCGACAACTGGTGCTGATCTGAAATTAAATATTTTGCTCCATGGCATCGGATCAAGCGGTGACAACGCAAATCCAACAGCAAGTTCACTGAGTAATAAAGATCCAAAGCATCCTTCTAGACTTGCAACAGTAAATCTCTTTGACGTCAATAACGTACTTGTAGCAACCGCTGAAGGACAAGTGCTTTATAGTAGTGAAAGTGGTAGTTTCGCAGCAACGCTAACCACAGATAAGCCTGTCACACCTGGTAAATACTCAATTAAAGTACGTACACAACAACATCTCACTAGACTTGTAGGAGGTATCCAAACCATCGTCGCAAATACGACTACAACAATTCCAACAGTTGAACTTGTAACAGGAGATGCAAATGATGACAATCGACTTGATATCCGTGACTACAACTTATTGCTTGGATGCTATAGTGATCTTATTGCACCAGTTTCATGCGATGATCAAACCAAACTCACAACAGACTTTAATGATGACGCAGCAGTTAACCAGATTGATTACAACTTATTCCTACGTGAGATCTCAACCCAACCTGGAGAATAGTTTATGATACACCGACCGCAACTTATCATTGCGACACTGCTTGTGTTACTTGCCGCAATTCCTACGACGATGTTTCTCATGCAAGAACCACAGGAAACTCGATCTCGAGCGAGTGCATCAACGACATTGGAGTATAGTCCAAATGCTACACCTGCAAGTCCATTGGAAAAAAATGTTGGAGATCAAGTTGCATTTGATGTCATCGTCAATCCTGGAAGTAATTTACCTTCCCTTGTAAAACTCGAAATGCAATACGATCCAGAGATATTCATACCCGCCACAAATGCTTTTATTGTGAACAATGCAGCCTTCCCAACTACAATTGAAGGACCCGTTACGACAAATGGAAAGGTATTAATTTCTGTTTCAATTGGACCTGATTCGACAAAAGTAATTCAAAAGCCAACAAAAGTAGGAACGCTTTACTTAGTAACAAAAGCTGTAACAAACGGCACTCCAAGTGAAGTTTCTTTTGGCTCCCGAACACAAGTACTTTCTTTGGCACAAAGCGATGAATCAAATGAGAATGTTTTATCAACAACGACTCCATCATACATTTCGGTAGCTGCGGGAGCTTCTCCAACTATAGCATCGCCATCAGCGACAATATTACCTTCTGCATTCCCGTCTATCACAAATAGTCCGACAGTAACATCTATGCCATCTCCAACTTTCTCCGCACAAGCAATGGTACTATCTTTTAACGTCTTCATGCATGGTATCGGATCAAGTGGAGACAATGCAAATCCATTCTCTGCAGAGTTTAGTAATAAACAACCACAACATCCGAGCCGAGATGTCACAGTCTATGTCTATGACGATCAGAACCAGCTAGCAGTGACAAAACCAGGATCCATCACGTATGATGCTCTATCTGGAACATACAAAGGTACTGTGGATCTGGGGACTGCTGTCGCAACTGGCGACTACACGATTAGAATAAAAGAAGGAACGCATTTACGAAGATTGCTTCCTGGAATCCAACGTCTTAACCAGCAAGCGAATAATATAATGCCTGAAATAGCACTTGTTGCTGGAGATGTAAACAATGACAATACACTGAATATCTTGGATTATAATTTACTCGTCGGATGTTATAGTGACTTATTACCAGCAGTTTCATGTACTGATGAAAATAAAGTGAAAACAGATTTAAATGATAACAATGAAGTAAATCAATTCGACTATAACCTTTTCCTTCGAGAAATTACCGTCCAATCTGGTAATTAATTCGCTTGGCAATTTGCTTAACGTACTAGTATAATAAGGCACTGTCCTTTTTGAAGATCATGTCGAAAACCTCGTATTTTTTAGTTGGTATTTTGCTTATTATTATTGTTTGTTTTCTTGCCGCTGCATTTTTGTATCCACATACAACGAGTATCCCAACCCTCACTTCCGATAAAAAAACAGTACAAAAAACAGTTGCACAAAGTACAGTTTCATTATCCCCTATTACCCAAACGCTTACTCCTGGACAAACTTCTTCTGTGGATGTTTTTATAAGTAACGACAATGTTTCACCTGACACAATTCAACTCGAAATTGGCTATGACCCATATACAATTACACCCGTTACAGTAACTCCGGGTAAATATTTCAATGAGCAAACCGTTTTGTTCAATACCATCAATCCACGTAACTCCCGGATTACACTTGCAATAACATGCACCAATAAACCTTCACCATGCGGAAGCGATCAGACACAAAGTATTGCCAAAATTTTATTTACCGTTAATCCATTGGCAATGAAAAAAGAAACGGCAATTAATATTTTGCCAAAGACATTGGTCGCAAGTGATCAAACTCCAAATATTAGTATAAAAACAACAAGTATGAAAATCGGTATTCGAGGGATACAAGTACAGCAGGCATCACCGTCCGCGATGATTCTTCCTCAATAAATTATTCGATGTGGCTTACGTAGTTAATTTTTGGAGTTTTACCTTTGAATGAGACAGTATAAAGAGGCAATCCTTTTGCTAAATTATGCAGCGTCGCTTGTAACTGGACATCCGATTCAGCTTGCATATCTTTAAAGGTAACACCTTCGATTGCCATTTCATCGACAAGCTTCTTCATAAAGATATCATCTCGAGTTTTATCGTAGATAAAGAACTGCTTCGCATCATCTGTTGCGTTCACTGTATATTTATCACCTTCAACAAGCAATACCCCTTGTTCTTTATGATCACCATTCAGATTAACCATTTCTATATGATCGCTAACCTCTGCAAGATTCTTTGCGTATGCAATAATCTTTTTTACATCATCATTATCCACATCATATGGTTCACGAAGTAATTGTTTGGTAGCTTTTGCCAAATGCCCGCATCCGATCAATGTTTGATGCATTTTGTCATTGAGATCTTCAAGATCAGGATCGACATGATGATCCGTATGCATACAAAACGCTCCATGGAACTTTTGACGTATCACTTTATATACTGCATTGAGGCATTGTTCCGGTGTCATGCCAAGATTCTTCTTATTATTAATAGCTAAAAGTGCCATAACATATCCGCAATCCCCTCCTGGACGAGCAAGCATCCCCGCTGCGGTATCGGGTGGATATCGACCATCAACACATTTTCGTCCTTCTTGAGCAAGTACAGTGTTCTTCATAACATAGTCTTTCGTACTTTCTACATCTGTTGGAACAATTTTATCTTCGACTCGCAAAATTTTACGCAATCGTGGTTGCTTAATATGAATTTTATTAATAAGTGGGAGCTCCTCTTTTATCTGACGTATTGTTGGCATAATCTCTCCTTAATTAGACATTTCCCTGACATCGTATTACGAACAAAAAAAATAGGCTACGTGGTAGCCTATCAATGAATAATCAGCTTAACTGACAATCTTCACGAACATAATACAAACCGATTTATTCATTTCTTACATGATTATAACATAACGAAGTTGGAGTTCAAGCAGATCCGTTTATGGGATATCGTGTTGGTCTCGTCCTTTGGCACCCCACGTAATCGATTCTCCTTTGAGGTATGTGATTACTGTTAAAATTGCAGTAAAGAGTATAAAACGAGGAAGAAAACTCAAAAATGAATCGACCTGAAGAAATGAATGGATCAAAAAACCAATATATGTGAAGAAAACAAGCCAACCCTGCCATGTATGAGGATGCCAACCATATCCGGATTTATTAGCTTTAAACCAATAATGCTGCTTCATCTCTATTTAGTATAGCATGTTGCAGACTTTCTAGAAATGATATTATCCTTGAGGAGTTAGTTTCTCTCTGCAGTCTGGATCTGTAGTCGTGTTAATTTCAAAATCTGCTATCTTTTCTCCATCAATAGTGGTTTCTCTATAGGGAATAACTTTCGTTGAATCCAAATCACAACCACTTCTAAAAATGACCTCTGCTGCATCAGTTAGAACTTCCTTCTGATCCTCATTACTGAGATCGGGGGCAAGAGTTCTCACATTTATTCCTCTTTCGCCTCTAAATTCAATTGAAAAACCATCCTTCTTCCCATCTCTTGAAGGCTGCGTTAAGCCTAAAACTACACCGCTTTCGTCTTTTCTTGGAGACATTCCTGGACGAGGAGATTCACTGAAAGCACCTGCTCCAAGAGCATATGAACCTACTGCAACTACTGCTCCGACCCCAAGAATTATTCCCGTTTTTCTTTCCATAATCCGCAGATAATACCATAAGTCTTGTACAAAATCAAATATAGTATTTTTGCTATACCAATTATCGAGTAGCTAAATTACGAGAAGAATCAATAATTTCTCCTTCAATTGTATGGTTCTTCGCATGATCTTTAAGAATTTGGAGATTCTTTAAATTTGCTTTATGAAAGAAATCTACTGCATCACCAAGTACTGGAAGCAATCCTATAAAAAAGTTAATTGCTACATTTTTGATCATTTCAGCAATTTTTATTAGTGGCAAACCCATTTGTACGCCGATCCAGACAATATATAAAGATAATCCAGTTGTGACAATATCCCCTGCACCAGGCACGAGACCAAGGATTCCATTCAATCCAAATCTCTTTCCAAAAAAGCTAAAGGAGTTATCGAGAAGATTAGCAATTAAACTTGCAACGCGTAAATGATTTTCCATATTTTTCGAGTATAAAGAAGCTGAGTAAAATGGGTGTAAGAATTATACTTTTGCCAGAACTCGCCGAGAGACATTAGTAAAAGAAGTTGTAGGGACAGCACTCTCAAGAGTTATATCCGATTTCGAATATTGCTTGCCTAAAGCTTTCAAACTCTGTTTTACAGATTTTATATCCGGTCGATCAAATTCATTTAATTGGAGCATGTTTTCAAGAAGTGAAACACTTTCAGGTGATACTGAGGTAAGTTTATGAAGCCTCGAGTGTACATATGAATCATATTTTTCTTGATTGGTATTAAAGCCAATTCGAGCAAATAATCCATTCTCATCTTTATGAAAATTATAAAATTTTTCTCCTGTTTGTAGTTCATAGAGCAAAAGACCCAAGCTATAAACATCAGTAGCATAGGAAATACGTCTCTCAAATTGTTCAGGAGCGGCATAAGCTTCGGTAAATTTTTCCTCTTTCAAACTTCTTGGTGGTCCAGCCATACCAAAGTCAGCAAGAGCAACATCAGGGATACGACCCTTGGTACTCTTTACCAAAACATTACCAGGTTTGACATCTGCATGAACAAATCCACTTTCTTGTGTCGATTCTATAGCATCAGCAACTTGCTCAGTTATTCCAATGGCTTCTCGCATAGAAAAAGCACCCTTATCTACCAATAGATCAGCCAACGAACCTTCTTTCACAAGTTCAGTAACCACATATTCTCCACCTCGTTCACCTAAACGATGTTTTGGATTTCTTCCAGTGGCTCTCACTCCAATTATATTTCGATTACGTCCCCAATCACCTGCTTGTTGGAGAATTTCTCCTTCACTCATTGCTGGGGTTGGAGGTATAACTCGAACTGTTGGCTCACCATCTTGTCCAAAACTTCTTTCCAATGTAATTCCGGTAGTATCTGGAGTCTTTTCATTTGTACGAACCTTCACTGCAGCCTCTCGCCGTGTAATACCATATTTTGTCTTATGTACTTTTCCCTCACCTCCACTACCGATCACTTCTCCAACTGGATATCCATTAATATTATTAGGAATTGTAGGATCATCAGGATCGGAACCATGAAACCATCTCCTCAAAAGAGGTTTACTTTTTTGTTCGCGAGGAGGTTGCTCAATAAGATCAGTTTTTGCATCCGAAGGCATAATATCACGAAACTCTATTCCTGTATTTTCACTCATAGAATTAGTGTATCAAGATGCGAGAGATGAGGAAAGGTGGTGGGTGCTAATAGAATCGAACTATTGACCTCTTTCTTATCAGGAAAGCGTTCTAGCCACTGAACTAAGCACCCGGAATCGGCTTCAGGAGTATATTATAGCGTATATTGGGGAAATTTTAAACCTGTTATCTAAATCGTGTGCGAAAACGATACGTTGCTTCCCTTTTCTTTGTCCGTAAGGCACTCATTAATCGCTCTTTTACAACAGTTATTGCCCCTCTATTTTCTCCATCGTTTCTGGTTAGCTGTCCCCAGAACACCTCAGCAGGCTTAGCGACAATCCGTGTTGCGACGCCGATTGTACTGGCTATTTCTTTTGTATATGGACTACTTTCTTTATTAAACATATTTACCTCCTTGGAATTAAAATTGCGATCAGTGCAAATAATGCTACTGCAGCAACAACTGTTACAGCAGCCATCTCCGCTACACCTTTCGCATTTTCAATACCTTTTTCTCTTTCAGCCATTATTTCCTTTTGTTACTCGCTCCAGCTGCTCTTCTTCCCATTTCTCCTACGCCAGCCCCTGCTGCTCCAGCCACAAATAAATTTGCTCCAATTTGTAGTGAAGCTAACCAAGCCACTGTTCCAACTAAGGCTACGACTAATCCAGCATTACGCACAGTCTCACCTGTTCTTTCTGCAAATCCTCTTCTATCTTGTTCTGCTTGTGCCATACTATGCTACTAAATCGTAATCATTTCTATTACGTGCATCAAAAACTACTTTCTCTTTTACTCCTTTTTGTAATCTCTTTTGCTCAAGCTTCTTTCGATGTTCTTCTGTATATTCACCAATCATATAATCAGTTCCTACTCCCGCTAATGCTCCCGCTGCTATCATTGGAGCACCCAAAGCAGTTGCACCCACAGTAACTGCCAGTCCTACCGGAATAGTAATTTTATTTAACCCTTTACCCAGTCCCCAAGCTTTTTCCTGAAAACTTTGTTCGTCTTTTGGCTTTGGTGCATATGAAGCACCTTCTTTACCTGCCATATAGCAACATTATATACCCAGGTGTCAAAAGGAACTTTATAAAATACTTACAACTTGAGGCTAAAGATGAGTTATCTGAAGAAAATTGAGGCGCGAACGGGGATCGAACCCGTGCATGGAGGTTTTGCAGACCCCTGCGTTACCGCTTCGCCACCGCGCCATAGAGTCAATCTTACCACAGCCTCAATCTGAGGGCAAGCAATTTATACAAAACTCTGCCCTATCACCCACCAAAGAGCGACTAAAGAAACTACACTTGCAGGATTAAATGACAAGCTCGCCACTAATCCTAAAAGCAAAGTAATATAGAAAACATTTTTCTGAACGACAAACTGTTTAAAAGTATTCATTAACAAAAATAGAAATAAGCCTAATCCAACTATTCCACCCTGTACCCACCAATCCAAGAATATATTGTGACTACTATCTACATAATAGCCCTTCAAATGATTTGATGTTTCAATGATACTCTGTTTCAGTGCTGCATCCATATTCCCAAAGCCATTGCCAATGATCGGACTTTGTAAACCGGCATGCCATGCAACTTGCCAGATTTCACTCCGTTGCTCATAGAGCCCAGTTGATTGAACGAATGGAAGAATGTATGTACCCAATAATGCAATCAAACTAAGAATCAAACCCTTGCTTATTGAGAGTTTTGTTCTTAAGAAAAGTATGAAGATCATTTGTGCAACAAAAGCAATCATCCCAGAGCGTGAACCTGAAATAAAGATAAGAATAAATACAAAACCCAAAGATAACAATTTCAGCCATAAAGGAAATTCTTTTTTTGAAAAATAAATAAACGGCCAAAGAAAAAGAACACATGCGGCCAATGCATTAGGCTCGCCAAGTGTACCAATCGCTCTTGTATATCCTTCTCCACCGATGAGTAAAGAAAAAATTAGTTGGAAAAATAATAATCCAAAGATAATATATGGAAGTAATAACTTGTCTAAAATTATTTTTGATGAAATAATACTAAAAGCAAGCAGCAACCATAACAAGAACATCCCCTGCATACGGAATTCATTCCCAAATAATGTGGTTGAAGTTTGGAAGAAAAATAAATGGATGAGACTGAATAAAACAATGAAGAGTAGACTTATTCTTACCCCAAAATCTTTGCTTAAGAATTTCTTTATACCCACTTTAGATAATAATTTGTGGCTATTTTTGTCTCCTGATCTAAAAATAAATACTAACAATAAGAGAAATATACCAATTTCAGCAACATATACTTTAGGAGATTCAAAGTTGCTGTAACCCATTGGAAGTACAACAAATTGAAGAAGAAACAAAAGAAAGAAAACTAAATAACCTGAAAGTGAAATCATGTAGAGCTATTATAGCGTAGATCTAAAAAGATAGTTAAGGAAGCATCAATCCAGTGAAGTTAACATTTGTCTTTGAGCCTGATTTTTGTGCCTTTATAACTTCTAGTGGTTTTACATAAGTACTGGTTTGTCCGCCTGTTGGAGTAACAAGATAAACACCCTTCTCTTTAAGTCCCAAAGTGTAATTTCCATTGCCGTCTGTTGTTGTTGAAACCTTTTCTCGAGTAAATACATTTTCAGCAGTTACTGTTACACCAGATGCTGGAGCAAATCTTTGAGCACTATGTTTGAAGAAGTTGAAAAATTTATAGGTTATATTACCTGTTACTTTAAAGAAGGTTACAGGGATAGTGACTGGTGATGTTACAGGCTTAGAAGGTTTTGCATGTGCAGATGCTGTGGTGGATAATTGTGAGCTAAATACAATTGCGAATACAACTACAAGACTCAGGGCAGTAATAAATTTTTGTCTCATCTACATATACTATAAAACTTTTTAAATTACTTTGTCAAGTTAACGTCAGGTTCGACAATTGTAAGAATTTACTTAATGCTCTTAATTGTTATGGACGTTAACTAAAATTATAATTAGATTTTGAAGGCACAAAAAAACCCCGCTGAAAGCGAGGCTTTTATTGCTTAAACAACTCAAATTCATGTTCCATTTAAGGAACTAACCAAGACGTGGTAGGAAGGCGAGATTAGAAATTTGCTTGTCTCTAAGTGTTCCAAACAAATTTGTAAACAAACTTGTCTGGAAGCCTGCTTGCACAGGTTTGCGAAACTTTGCCAGACGCTAATCACTTCATCTGTTGTCTTTTACACTCTCTCCCGGATAACATAATGAATTGCTTCATTATTTATCACAGTTATGTGTCTTCCCCTTTCCTATTTTGATTTACGTCACAAATGCGACGCATTGAAAAAAATTTAGAAAGGAGGTGATCCATCCCCAGCTTCGGCTAGGGATACCTTGTTACGACTTAAGCTTCATCGCCAAGCTTGGACTCGTCCACCTTACGGTAGCCTTCATCCACTCCCGACTTTGCTGCCTTGACGGGCGGTGTGTACAAGACCCGAGAACGTATTCACCGCGGCCTGCTGATCCGCGATTACTACTGATTCCTCCTTCATGGAGTCGGGTTGCAGACTCCAATCTGAACTGAGGCGAAATTTCTGAGATTTGCTTGCCGTCACCGGCTTGCTGCTCTTTGTTCTTCGCCATTGTAGGGTGTGTGTAACCCAGGGCATAAGGGCCGTGCTGACTTGACGTCTTCCCCTCCTTCCTTCCCGATATGATCGGGACCGTCTGAAATGAATATTTAACATTTCACGGGGGTTGCGCTCGTTTCCCCACTTAAGGGAACATCTCACGACACGAGCTGACGACAGCCATGCAGCACCTGTAATACCATCCTTGCGGATCTGCTAATGTTTCCAAAAGCATAAAACGGTATCATGTCAAGCCCTGGTAAGGTTTTTCGCTTTGTCTCGAATTAAACCACACGCTCCACCAGTTGTGCGGGTCCCCGTCAATTCCTTTGAGTTTTAACCTTGCGGTCGTACTCCCCAGGCGGTCCGCTTAACGCGTTAGCTTGAACCTCTTCAACCGAAATTGAAAAAGTTAGCGGACATCGTTTACGGCTAGGACTACACAGGTATCTAATCTGTTTCGCTACCCTAGCTTTCGTGCCTCAGCGTCAGGAAAAACCCAGCAGCCTGCCTTCGCCCTTGGTGTTCCAGATAATATCAACGCATTTCACTGCTACACTATCTGTTCCAGCTGCCCTGTCAATCCTCAACCCCAACAGTATCGTACTCAGCTCTAAGGGTAAGCCTTAGTATTTAAAGCACGACTTAATGGGGCGCCTACGCACACTTTACGCCCAGTAAATCCGGATAACGCTTGCACCCTACGTATTACCGAGACTTCTGGCACGTAGTTAGTAGGTGCTTATTCTCCAAGCTGTGAACGGCTTGGCAAAAGGAGTTTACAACACGAATGCCTTCATCCTCCACGCGGCGTCGCTGCGTCAGACTTTCGTCCATTGCGCAATATTCCTGGTTGCTGCCACCCGTAGGTGT